>CAXXVK010000060.1:0-271027 GCA_963676915.2 Myxococcota bacterium | reverse complement strand
AAGCTTGCTGTCCTGAAACGCATCGGCGATGCGTCCCGAAATCCCCAGCTTTTTTCTTTCAAAGCGCCGTTTTTGCGCGGATTCGTTTGAGGTGTTCATTGTTGCACCACCTTTGCGGGCTGTCCGTCCTTGAGGGTATCGATAGCCGAAACCACCAGCCGATCACCGTCGGAAAGACCGGAGACGATCTCTACCTTGCCGTTCGAAATCCGCCCTTCCCGCACGAGACGCAGACGGATGCGGTCGTCGGTATCCACCACGAACACCGCCGAAAGCTGACCCATGCGGACGAGGCGATCTTCGTCGATCACCACACCCGGACAACTTCCCGCCACGCGGGCGAACGTCGCACGACCGAACATACCCGAACGCAGACCATCGGTTTCCTTGACACGTACGCGCACCGTGTTCGAATGGGTTACGCGATCCATGGCTGGAACGATTTCGTAAATAGTTCCGGGGATTTCCCGCTTTTCTCCGCGTCCGACTTCCAACTCGACCGTCACCGACTGACCCACCCGAAGGGCGGAGATATCCTGAGCTGTAACCGTGGCTTCGAATTCCAGTTCGCCATCGCCTTCGATACGCAACAACGGAACGCCCGGCGCAGCCATTTCGCCTTCTTCGATCAATGTATCAATGACTTGACCGGCAAAAGGAGCCACAACGCGGGTTTCCTTGAGGTAGGCCCGAGCCGTGCTGAGTGCGCCCCGCGCCTGTTCCACCGCGCCCAAAGCACTGCTATAGTCGAACATCGCTTTGTCGTATTTGGCCTGGCTGGCGGAATCTTTTTCTTTCAAGGTTTCGAAGCGGTCGAGCATCTGCCGTGCGATGGTTTTCGCCGCCTCGGCCTGGGCCAAAGCGCCTTTGGCCTGGGTTACGCGGCTTGTGGCGTCGCTGTTGTCGATCGTGATCAACAATTGCCCGTTTTTCACTTTTTCGCCCGCCGTGACGTGAATGCGTTGGACTTTGCCCATCACTTTCCCGGCAAGCATCGATTCCTTGACGCTCTTGATGCGTCCCACCGCCTGAAAACTTCCGGCATCCCGTCGAGATTCGACGGTTTCCGTCTGCACTTCGGCGGTCGGCAACGGTTTCGACAAAGCTTTTTTCGGCGCATGATCCGTGCAGCCGAACATTGCCACAGCCAGAACTCCGGCTGCAAACCATCCTGTCATTTTCGAAAATTTGTTACTGGGTCGCATGGGTCTTCTCCTTGGTTATCGTTGAAAAGATTGGGTGTCTTCGTTTGTTTCTTTTTCCGAAAGCAAATCATCGCCTTGTACGAGACTCAACGCCCGTCGTGCGACTTCCACTTGCATCTGGGCGACGATCCGGTCGTTCGAGGCGCGAAGCTCGCCGGTTTGAGCCGCGACGAGATCCGCCGCGCTGGCCTGCTGTGCCTCGTATCGGTTCTGTTCGAGACGCAGCGATTCCCGTGCGAGTTCCAACTTGGCCTCGGCGGCTTTGTAGGACTGAATCGCCTCTTCCAACTCAAGACGTTTCTGCTCGACTTCCAGGCGAATGCCGTCCTCGGCGGCGCGGATCATCTCGGCCGCCTTGTTGAAACGGGCTTCGGCGCTTTTCATCTCGTAATAGGTTGCGCCCCACTCCCAGATGTTCCAGTTGAGCATCAGCCCGCCGAAAAACTCGTTTTCCAGCATCATGTCGCCCATACCCTGGTTGTTGATGTACGCCCCCACCAGATTCAATTCGGGAAGCATTTTGCCGATAGCGGCCTTGTGTGCGCCTTTGGCGGCGGTTTTCTGGAGACGAGCGGAAAGCAGGTCCGGGCGCTGCGTCAAAGCAACATCCTGCTGTGCATCGAGCGTGTCGGCGATGGAGGCTTCTGGATTGCCTTTTTTCAGATAAACCGCCTCGATCGGCTCCTGCAACGACCGTCCCATGTACATGTTGAGCATCGCCCGAGAAAGTTTGACGCCCTTATGCGCCTGAGCGCGGGCTTTGAGCAATTCCTCTCGCTGCACTTGCACTTTCAACAGGGCTTCGCGCTCGACCAATCCGGCGTCGAGATAGTCCTGCGTCTGTTTTTCGAAGACGCCGACCTGCACCATTGCCTGTTCGACCGACTCGGTCATCTGCAAAGCACCGAGATAGGCGAAAAAGGTCTGTGTCACTTCCAGTTCGAGCTTGCGTCGCTCGTTGGAGACATCCATGCGTCCGGCTTCCGCCATAGCACTTCTCGCCGAATGACCATGGTAGACCTGGTAAAGCTGCGCCAGAGGTTGGATCACCATGATCTGGGTTTTGACCGTGATGTCGTCGCGGACATCCACCGACATCGGCGGCAAAGAGAACGGTCCTCCACCGGCCATGTTCGCAAAAAGCTGCTCATATTCCGTCAGATCAAAAGTATAGGTATTGTCCGAATCCCAGAGCATCGCGTTGACTTCCACCCGCAAAACGGGGAAGAACCTACCGAAAATACTCTTCTTTTCGTACTGCCGAGCCTCGGATTCATGACCGGCGGCCTTGAGCATCCGGTTGTGTTCGAGAGCGCGTTCCAGACTGGATTCCAGCGTGAAACGCTCGGCATGGGCCGGTACCGCGACCGATCCTAAAAACAACAGCAAGAACAGGCTGACGATCCGTTTCATGTTTTCCTCCAGTACAAAGATATTTGATTCAAAAACGACGATGTTTTTCTTTCGTGTTTGGTAAGAGCCAACCGTTGGCGAGAGGTGGCACAAAAAATGCAAAATTTTAGGAGTGGAAGTATTCTATACTTTTTCTATATATCTTCGAATTCTGCCGCATATTTTCAAAATAAAAGGCCGCTCGCCACGGCTTGAAAATCGAAATTTCTTAAGAATTTCTTTGACATGCGATGGGTGAATGAGTATGGTGCGTGGTCACGAATTTTTGGCTTCGCGTGCGGAAATGCCCCAACGCATGTCGAAGGTTACAACTCTGGGGTGTATTGAGTCATTTTAATGGATAACGAACCGAAGGGAAAACTCGCAAACCAGGAAGACCTGGGAGAATTCGCCAGCATCGCCGACCTGCTCGCCGATGATGCAGACGAAAAAGCCACCACGTCCAAAGACGGTGAAGTCAGCTTTGCCGACATGCTGGAAACGAGCTTCGAAGCTCGCGACCTCAAAGAAGGCGACATGGTGAAGGGCACCATTCATCTGATCAGCAAGGATCGGGTGCTGGTGGACATCGGATACAAATCCGAAGGTTGGATTCCGCTGGAGGAATTCCAGGACTATCAAGGCGAAGTCAGCATTGAGGAAGGCGACGAGATCGACGTGATTCTCGAAGAGATCGAGAATTCGGACGGACAGGTCGAGTTGTCGAAGGAAAAAGCCGACCGCCAGAAGGTCTGGGACGAAATCTGCGCCGTTTGCGAGCGCGACGAGCTGATCGAAGGCACCATCGCCCAGCGCATCAAGGGCGGTCTGGCCGTCGATATCGGCGTCAAGGCATTCCTGCCCGGCAGCCAGGTGGATTTGCGACCCGTGCGCAACCTGGACAAACTGATCGGCCAGAAGATGAAGTTCAAGGTCATCAAGTTCAACCGCAAACGCGGCAACATCGTGCTTTCCCGCCGTGCCCTGCTGGAAAAAGAACGCGAAGCCCTCAAACTCCAGACTCTCGAAAGCCTGGAAGAAGGCATCGAAGTCACCGGTATCGTCAAGAACATCACCAATTACGGTGCGTTCGTGGATCTGGGCGGCATCGACGGCTTGCTGCATATCACCGACATGAGCTGGGGCCGGGTCAACCATCCTTCGGAAATGTTCCAGGTGGGCGACGAAACCAAGGTCAAAGTTCTCAAGTTCGACGCGAAGAGCGAACGGGTTTCCCTGGGTCTCAAGCAACTCACTCCCGATCCCTGGGCCGATGCGCTGGAGAAATACCCGATCGATTCGAAGGTTCGCGGCAAGGTCGTATCCTTGGCCGATTACGGTGCATTCCTCGAGCTGGAAGAAGGCATCGAGGGTCTGATCCACATCTCCGAGATGAGCTGGGTCAAGCGCGTCAAGCATCCGTCCAAGGTCGTCAGCGTAGGTGATCTGGTGGACGTGATCATTCTCGATATCGACGTGAACAACCGCCGCATCAGCCTTGGCATGAAGCAGGTCGAGCCGAACCCGTGGTCGCTGTTGAAAGACAAGTACCCGGTCGGTACGGTCATTCGCGGAAAAATCCGCAACATCACCGAATTCGGCGTGTTCATCGGTGTGGAAGAAGGCATCGACGGCCTCGTGCACATCTCCGATCTCTCCTGGACCCAGAAAATCAAACATCCTTCCGAACTGTTCAAGAAGGGTCAGGAAGTCGAAGCGGTGGTACTCAACATCGACGCCGACAAAGAACGCTTCTCCCTGGGTGTCAAGCAACTGATGCCCGATCCCTGGAAACGCATTCCGGATAAATACTACACCGGTCTGGTCGTCGAAGGTCGCATTTCCAAGGTCACCGACTTTGGCGCGTTCCTGGAGCTGGAAGATGGCGTCGAGGGTCTGATTCACATCTCCGAGCTGGCCGAGGGTCAGGTGGACGATCCGAACAAGGTCGTCAAAGAGAACCAGGTGGTCAAGGCCGAAGTCAAGCACATCGACCCCGTGGACCGCAAGATCGCCCTGTCCATCAAGGCGCTGTTGACCAACCAGGAAAAGATGGAAATGGCCGAGTACCTGATCGCTTCCGAGAAGGCGCAGAAGACCGTTTCCTCCCAGTTGGCCAGCCAGTTGGCGGGCTTCAAGGTTTCTCCCGAGTCGGAAAAAGCCGAAGAGGAGAAGAAGGAAGAAGCCACTCCCGAAGCCGTCGAAGAAACTCCCGAAGCTCCTGCAACGGAAGAAGCTGTCGAAGCTGCTCCTGCCGAAGAAACCCCGGCGGAAGAAACTCCGGTGGAAGAAGCTCCGGCCGAGGATGCCCCGGCAGACGAGGAAAAAAGCGAATAAAATCGCAAACAGTGTTTTCTACAAAACGGGGCTTCGGCCCCGTTTTTTTTGTGAGATGCAACCCTAACCTGGATGATTCATGAAGAATCTACTACGACTTGAAAATTCTTGATCTTTCCCTCGTTTTGCTACGATCCTCCAACGGGTGCCATCAATAAGAGAGACCTGTCTGTCAAGCAGATTCCCCCATTTTTGTTTTCATCGATCTCAAGCCTTTCTTCTTTCATCCATCTATTCGGCCCCGTATTTCACGCGTCACGACAGCTCGCAACACAGGTTCGTGAATGATCCGGCTGCGGTGGATCCAACGACCGAAACGGGCATCAGTTCGTAGAGAGCGAAAAAAACGAATAAAGTTAGGAATAAAGATTTTTCTTGACGTGGCGAAATGGGCTTTTTAACATGCCTCCGTATGTTAGGGGCTATCAACAAAAAGTGCCGCCTCTCTGTTTGTTCCCGCGAACGATGCCATGGATCGAATGCTGGAAGGAAGCGATTGGGATGCAGAAAAGCAAAATTACGTCGAATATCGAAGATTATCTTGAAGCTATTTATCGAATCGAACTCAAGCGCGGCGTCGTCAGGGTGAAGGAAATCTCCCAGGCTTTGGGCGTAACCTATCCCAGCACCTCGGGAATCCTGAAAAAAATGGAAAAAATGGATCTCGTCGAGCATGAGCGTTACGGGTACGTCAAGCTCACCGAATCCGGCGGCGAAATTGCGCAGGACATCGTTCGCCGCGAAGACGTCATGAACGCTCTGCTGCGTACGATGCTGAAACTTCCCGAGGAAAAAGCCATCGATATCGCCTGCAAAATGGAGCATTTCCTGGACCACGAAACAACGGTTCGGTTGGAATTGCTGATGGAGTTCGCCTTGAACGGCGGATCGAGAAGTTTCATCAGCCGCTTTCATACCTATCTCGAGGAAAAACTGAACACCCCTGAAATCACAGAATAATCCACCCCCGAGAACCACCAATGATGAAATACCTTGCATTGCTAGCGGTTTTTGGAGGGTTGATTCTTGCGTATTGCGTGGATGATGCGCCTTCACAGTCTCATGCGGCGTTGTCGCTTGCCAACGAAGAAACATCACTACCGCAACCCGTTGCGGCTCAACCGCAGTCTCCACCCGCTTTGCCTGCCCCAACCTGGCCGCCCGATGCGCCCGACACCGGGGGATATTTTTCCGTAGCAGGGACCATCGACAGCAACCTGTACAGCGCGGTTACTTCGTCGCTCGATGCCCACAGCCCGGATGAAACGTTGCTGGCCGAAAAACTGGCGGCGCATCTCAAGCGGATTTTCATGTTCAAGATCGATTTCCGCAAAGATCTGCGTCCCGGAGATCAGTTCTCCATCGTTTTCGATTTCGACGATTCACGGACCGACGGATTGAGAATCCTTGCCGCACGTGTTGAGGGAACCCGACATCGCAAAACCTTCGAAAGTTTTTATTTCCAAGGTCCGGGCGAGACTTTCGGTCGCTACTACGATCGTAACGGGGTTACCACCCAGGCGGAAATCGTCCAAGGACCGATGAAAGACTACGAAGAAATCACGGCGCTACTCAAAGATCGCCGCCCGCGACATAACGGGATCGATATCAAAGCTCCGGTCGGAACCCCGGTGCATCTTCCGTTTTCCGGGGTTGTCGAAGCGCGCAGGGCCGACCGACGCAGCGGAACCTATCTTGTGGTTCGCTACGATTCTAAACCCTATCATGCCTACTTCCTTCACCTGGACGGCTACGCCGAAAAAGCGGCGGTCGGTCGTCACTTGTCTTCCGGGGAAGTCATAGGCTATGTCGGCAATACGGGTCGAAGCTATGCACCGCACCTGCATTACGAGCTTCGTTCGTCCGCCGGGAGAGTCGTCAACCCGTTGAAAGTTCATGGAGTAGCGTATCCGCCGCTTGACGAGAAACACCGAGCCGCGTTTCTCGACGCCATACGGCCTCTTGTCGAGCAACTCGACCTGGCACGTCCCGTCCCGGCTTTCGAAACTACGGCCAGCCTGTAAAACCGGCTGAAATTTCCGTAAAAATAGAAACTTTTCGCGTCCTTTCGTAAAAAAAGGTGGTTCCCTGCTTCGTTCGGGGGAATAATGCGAAACATGGAATCGTTTCCGCGTTTCGAGTCGCGGGAATGCGACGGTACGAAACAACCTGGTTTTTCTTCAAGAACGAGAGGATGACGTGGCACGCAGTATCCGATGGTTTTTTTCGGCGCTCAGCGGAGCGGTGATCCTCGCCGTGCTGTTCTATTTCTTCGGTCCCAAAGCCTACCATACCTATTATCGTCACGCCCTCGAACTCTCGTTGAATGGCAACCATGCGCGGGCGGTGCTCGAATACCTCAAAGCGGCAGACGAGGCCGTAAAAGAGGAAAGCCCCGAGGCTCATGAAATCGCCGCCACGGCGACGTTCGATGCCGCCCGGACCAGTGAAGTCTACCTGCGTGATTATCGCGGTGCCCTGAGCCATTACGAAAACCTCGTTCAAAACTACCCGCAGCATCCGAAATCGGTGGAAGCCATGCTCGGTCTGGCTCGGCTTTTCGTCACTTTGGGCGATCTGCGAGAGGCGATTCGGCGGTATTCCTTGTTTTTACAGCGTTTTCCGCGACATGAAAGAGTTCCCGAAGTTCGACGGGAAATTGTCAAACTGTATTTCGAGTTGGAAGAATTCGACCAGACGGAAGTCGAAGGCGAACAGTTTTTGCAGGATTTTCCGAATAATCCCGAAGTTCCCCGTGTGAAATATCTTATCGGACGTTCCATGGTTGCGCGTGGACGAATCGAGGAAGCCGCGAATTTATTCGAAGCGACCTATCAAACCTATCCGGAGTCTTATTACGGAAAAATGGCGCGATTCGAAATGGCCAACTGCTTGAAATCCATGGATAAACGTGAAGAAGCTTTGGAAATCTATCGGAAGTTGCTGGCCACTCACCCCAATCCACAGGTGGTTCATGCACAGATCGAAGCCATCGAAAACGCTTTAGACAGCGGCAAAGGCAGCGAAGTACCGCCCGATCCCTGGGGATTTCCCTCACCGGGACTTCATAAAAAACCCGCTCCACCACCAACACCGGCCAACCCTCAACCCAAAGCACCGGCGAAACCGGCTCCGAAAAAGAAAGAACCCGAGCCAAAAGTTTTCAAACCTCGCCCGGAAGGGATTCATCGCGCCAATTGATAGGAGGTTACGGAGGGGGGTTAGCCTTTTAACTTAAGCTTGGCTACGCTGAGAAGCGCTTCAAAAAAAATCCCCGACGACATCTTGGAGGTTCCTCGCACGCGATCGGGAAAAACGATCGGCGTTTCGGCCAGTTTCGCACCGCCTTTCCAGATGCGGTATTTCAACTCGATCTGGCGGGCGTAACCGCTGGTGAAAAGGGCGTCGAAATCGAGGGTTTCGAGTACGTGCCGACGGTAGGCATTGAATCCGGCGGTCACGTCTTTGACCGGCAATCCGAGCAACAGCCGGGCGTACAGGCTGCCTCCCGCGCTGACCATCTGCCGCACGAATCCCCAGTTTTCGCTACCGCCGCCGGGGACTCTTCGGGAACCGGTGACGAGATCGTGGGTTTCGGCAAGTCGGAGCATGTCGGCCAAATACTTGGGATCGTGGGAGAAATCGCAATCCATCGTGATCAAGAGGTCGTAATCGCGCTCCAGCATCCAGCGAAACGCCGCGATGAGCGCCGGTCCCAGACCTTCCTTGTTTTCACGATGCAGCACGAATAGGTGGGGATTTTCCACAGACAGACGCTCGGCGATGTCGCCGGTTCCGTCGGGGGAGTTGTCATCCACCACGAGAATATCCACGTCCGGTTGAACCTCGCCGATGGCGGCGACCATCAGTTCCAGGTTTTCTTTTTCGTTGTACGTCGGCAGGGCGATAACGGTTTTCATGATTTCTGCCTCCAGGTCCAAAAAAAGTTCACCAGGAAATTCCAGAACGTGGCTACTCCGATCCCGACAAGTTGGGAAAGATATTTCCACTGGCCGACGTCCGGTGGATTCAAAACGGGTGCCAGCCAGAAATCTGTTCCCTGTAATGAGCTGATTTCATGGAAATAAGCGTGAGAATCCCACAACAGATTCAGCCACAAAAGGTTCAACGTGACGAACAGGAACCACTGAATCACACCCCCGACGAAAGCCGTCAGGTGGTAGCGACCCATACGGGCCATAAATCCCACTTTCGCTTCCGCGCGACGGTCGCGGAACGTCCAGGTGTCGTTGATCAGAAAATTGCAGAGAATCGACACCTCGATACCGATGGCCGAAGCGAGGTTGTCCTGAATCAGCAGGACATCGGCGGCAAGGTACAGTATTCCCAGGTTGACGAAAACGCCGCTCAGACCCACGCCACAGAACTTGATGAACCGAGTGCTTAGCAGCGGTCCCATCCAGCGGGAAAATGTCTCCACGATAGCGTTTCCCCGTTAGTACGGCAGGTAGCTGAGATCCAATCCCGCCGGATAGCCATAGGAAACGTATTGGTCGTAGCCATAAACGATCAAGCCGACTTTCCCTTCAGCTTTTAGCTGGTGCGAGCCGTCCAAAATATCGGCTCTAAACACATAAGCACTTAAATCACCGATTTGTTGCCATTGTACATCCAGTGGCTGTCCATCGAGTTTGATCGTCACTTCATCGGAAATCGAATAGATGTTAACTTTGTCTTTTTCGTACGTACGTGGAACCAAAAAGATGTAATCCGAGCGGTATTGTTCGATAGGCGGAATCAGGAAAAACGCCGGGTCACCGTAAAGCGCGGTCATGTTGTTGATATCGTAATTCTGTCCGACCATGAATTGTCCCAACAGCACCGGTTTTCCGGCGTTTGCGATCAGTGCGAAATCTTGGATTGCCGTGGCCTCTATCATACAACTTTCCCCCTTGTTGAGAGTCCTGGGCCGTTGGTTTTCACTGTCCCAGCAAGAGGAGTTGGAATAGGGACTTTCCTGTTCGAGCGCTCGTTCAGGGTTGGTGCGGAAGGTCGTGCCGTCTTCCAGTGCCAATACTTTGAAAATGGCGGGCTGGCTGAAATCCGGCGGATTGATGTTGGCGGCAATGTATTGCATGGCCCAGGAGTTCGTTGGGAACATCTGTTGTTCCAAGTGGTCGCAAGCCCAACGATAGTGAGGCACGAAGGCGCAGAGATTGCCGCTGTATACCGCAATACGCTGGCTGGACTGGATCTCCGTTCCGGTAAGATCCGGACCTTTGCAGAAAATTCCGGTTCGCGGAGAACTATACGTTCCTTGTGCGCATGTTGCCGAGTCTATATGCGCAGAGTCCAAACTAGAAGAAATTTGCAAGACTTCGCCCTGGCTTAAATTAAACGTATAGGGGTCGGTACGCGGGGACATCACAGGAATGGTCGGTGTCACGTCAATGGAGGGTGCTGTAGGAGCAGAAGGCCAAATTTTCACTTCCGTGGTACCCGTTTCAGTGGCGACGATGGTTACGTAATCGGGACGCCCCACATAGCCGGACGGGGTTACTGTTGTTTCCACTCCATCAAACCTGGACCCATAAGTCATCGCCAGGTAATGCTTTCCCAGCACATGGCGTGGAAGCAGCAGGGAAGCGTCGTTGGTATAAGCGAAGGTATTGCTGCCAATTTTTGCGGTCAACGGGTTGAACTGGTAAACCGTCACCGGGGTGGAGGATACAAGGTGGAAAGCATTGTTATTGCGGGTGGTTTCTCCCACGTTGTAATCGACGGTGTATCCTTTTGAAACCTCGAGATAGGGTAGGCGAATGGTCTCGTCCGATAACGGGTCTACATCCACGATCCGCCGGAAATTGTCCGGACCTTCAATGGTGATGTGGGCCGTGTAGTTTGCTTCGGTGTTCGATACAACCACCGCATATTCGGACTCGTTCCCTTGTTTGAAATCGTCGTCCACCATATTGGGCAATACCACCGGGTAGTATTCGCAGCCGATGTAGCTGCGGCGGCGTTCCTTTTGTTCGCACAGCGTCAGGCATTGGCCGTCGATACAGGAAAGCCCCACGGCGTTGTCCGGGTCGTTGGGGTCGTCCGCGCAGGTAATGCGTTCTTCCATCCAGCCGGTACCATCGGCTTTGCACTCCTCGATCAGGTGGGGATCGTCCACGACGCAACGTTTTTCGCCGGGCAGGCAGACGTAGCTCGAGGATCCGCAGCCGTTAGCGGTAGTACACACCTCGTCGTTGGGACAGGCTTCGGCATCGCCGTACCCATCGCCGCTGGCGAGGCAATACTGGATCATCGTCGTTCCGACACAGCGAAAATCGCTTTCAGGATCGCAACTTACCTCACGGCAGCGGCCTTCTTCGCATTCCTGGACACCGGGACATTCGATGGGATTGGACCAGCCTAAGCCGTCGGCGGTGCAGATCTGGATCAGGCTTCGTTCTTCGCATTCGCCGTCGTTGCAGACTTGTTGGCTGACGCAACGAGTTTCGGTTCCCGGCTCGCAGACCTGACCGGTCACACAACGACCGTCGATGCAGTGTTCTTCGGTGTCGCAAGGTTGCGGGCTGCCGGAGGGGTATTCGAAGTTCGTACCTTCGGCGTTGCAGCGCACGGGAATGCCGTCCTGATCGCAGCGCCAGTCTTCGAGCGGCTCGCAGATCGGCGTGTTTTCGGGGATGCAGGTGTTGACATTACAGAAATAATTCGCTCCGCAGGTTTCGAAAGCTTCCCAGTCCGTACCCAATTCGTTACAGATCTGAACGGCTTCCACACCATCGGCGGGATCGCAACGCTTTTCTTCGCCCGAGCGACAGATTTTGTCGGTCGGATCTTCCACGTCGCAGTGGTCGCCGTTGACCGGATCGACGATGCAGGTGGTGTCGGTGGGGCACATTTCAGGATCGCCCCAGGTTTCATCGGCTTTGCAGGTGGAAATCATGTCCAGCGAGCAGGCCGTTTCTCCGGGGGTGCAGGTTACCGGAACGGTAACGCATTGTCCCGCCTGACAGGTCTCGTTTTCTCCGCAGGCGATGGCATCCGACCACGTTCCGTTGTTGCACGTGAAATAGCTGACACCATCCAGGTTGCACTTGCTTTGCCCGGCGATGCAGGAATCTGTACCGGTGCTTCCCGAGTCCGAGTTGCAGGCCGGGGCGAAAATCACGCCGACCAAAAGCAGCGCGGCAAGTGGAAAACAGCGAAAAACGAACGATTGTGCCGACTTCATGGATACCTCCGCCGAAAGCACGGTTTCTCTCTAAAGGATAGTAAAGGCTCCGAAACTTCTTTTTATCACGAACGACCCCCGGAATGTAAAGCGAAATCCGTGTTATCTTCTTTTCTGATTTCACAGGGCTTCCCATCGTCGCGAAAACTATTCTATTAGACGCTTTTTCTTCATAGAATTCTCGTTTTACCGGAAGCTTTACCGGGAATTTTCATCCCAGGTCGTCGATAGACAAACCAATATAATATGGGAGAGAAGGAATCCGCTGTTTTCGGATGGATGGGATTTCATTCTTTTCCCAGGCGACCGATAGAAAATATATGGACTCGTGAACCACGAGAAGGCACCACGCTTTTTGACCGGATGGAGAGAAACATGACCAAGAAAGAAGAAATCGCCGAGAAAATCGAGACGTTGAAGGGCGAGAAGAAACGTATGCTCAAAGAGCTGGAAAATCCGTTTCTCAACATCCATCTTCGAAAACAGTACAAGCGTGATTTGATCATGACGCAGCGCTCGATCGAAGCTTTGCAAATGAAACTGTTCGTCATGGATGTCAACGTGGACGGATTGGTCGAGCAGTCCTGAGCGAGGATTTTGGTCCCCGTGGGGCAAAAGTTAAAACTTACACCCCTTGAAGTCCGCAAGAATTCAAAGGATTTCATCCTGAAACGCGGTTCGATCGTACAGGAGACCGTGGGGGCTTGTGAACGACCACACGCACGAAACATCTCGTTTTTGCACGTTTGCCCAGAAATGTATCCCCATCCGGGATTTCCAAATCTTGAACCTGTAAAAAAACGTTTTGGAAGGATTTCGCACCGTTGCGGATTGCAACCTGTGCGAATTCAGCGAACCGTTTTTTACACTCGGTTGCTGAAGCGGTACTGCACCGTTTCGGCCAGCCGCTCGAAGTCTTCGTCATCCAATTTACAAACGAGCTTTTCGAGCGTGAAATTTTCCCCACAGGAAGGGCAGTTGAAACCCACCGACAGACAGGTGAATCGGGTCACCAGTTCGCCTTCGGGACACGTCGGGCAGTGGACGCCGGTGGTTTGGGCCATCGGTCTTCGGGGTACGAATTGCGTTCTTAAGTATGCCATCGTATCAATCACCTTGCTCTCGAAACATCACGAGCGGTTTCGCTTCGCCGGAGAATCGCCGGTTTCCGACAGTTCTCTACCTACAATAAATCGGCTCGAATTCCCAATAAGAAACGTCATTTTCCGTAAAAAAACGGCGAAGAACACATTTTTGACCTCTGAGACGATGAAAAGCTTGACTCTGTATTTTCTTTATATGATTCTAAATATATATTATCTTGCACGAAAAAATAACAGTTTTTTTTCAATGTTTTGTCGACGGCGAGTTTTTTTTGAGGTAAAGCCCTTTCGAGGCTCTGTATTAAACCCAACACCGAATCGCCAAGCGAGGATTTCGAATGGGTGACCCACGCGAGCAGGTCTTTGAAAGCGACAAGGCTCACATCCGCGTTCGCCGGGGCTGGTGCAAAAACTGCGAAGTTTGTGTCGAGTTCTGCCCGACCGATGCCCTGTTTATGGACGGAGGAAAACTGAGCGTTCGTGCCGATGCCTGTATCTTATGCGGCAAATGCGAACAACGTTGTCCCGATTTCGCCATTATCGTAGAGCGCAAACCGAAAGCGCCCGGCGAAACCCCTGAACATAAGAAAGAAAAACCGGGAGGAGGGGCGAAATGACGCGGGAATTCAGTTTGATGCAGGGCAATGTCGCCCTCGTCGAGGGAGCTTTGTATGGCGGATGCCGGTTTTATGCCGGATATCCGATCACGCCTTCCACCGAAATTACCGAAGAATGTTCCGCCCGCCTGCCGCGGGTCGGGGGGCGGTTTATCCAGATGGAGGACGAAATCGCCTCGCTTGCCGCCATCATCGGGGCCAGCCTGGCGGGCGTCAAAGCCATGACCGCCACTTCCGGGCCGGGATTCTCGTTGATGCAAGAGCAGATCGGGTACGCCTGCATGGCGGAAATACCGATCGTGATCGTCAACATCATGCGCGGCGGACCGTCTACCGGCCTGCCGACGAGCCCCGGACAGGGGGATATTCTCCAGTCCCGTTGGGGAACCCATGGAGACCACCCCATCGTGGTGTTGTCTCCCGCCAATGTGGAGGAGATGTTCACCGAAACGATTCGTGCGTTCAACATCGCCGAAATGGTTCGGAACCCGGTGATTATCCTGGCCGACGAAGTCATCGGCCATATGCGGGAAAGAATCGCCATTCCCGACGAGGGCCAGATTCCGACCACCGACCGGGTTCTGGCGCCCATCAATGACGAAGAAACCCTGCGGGACGATATGTTCGACCAGAACGTCCCCCCGATGAAACGTCTGGGGGACGGCCACCGCTTTCATACCACAGGGTTGACCCACGACAACCGGGGTTTCCCCACGCAAAATCCCAAAGTGGCCGACGATCTGATTCGTCGATTGCATCGAAAAATCGAAGAATATCGGGACGGTATCGAGGAAGTGGACGAAAGCGACATCAACGACGCGGAAGCCATCGTGATCTGCCTGGGCAGCGTCACCCGTTCCGCCGAGGCCGCCATTCACCAATTGCAGGAAGAAGGCATTCGAGTCGGGCTGTTTCGGCCTGTCACGCTGTTCCCCTTCCCCCGTAAACGTCTGCGCCGCGTGCTGAAAACCGGCGTCAAAGCCGTTGTCGCCGAAATGAGTCTGGGCCAGTTGATGCGCCTTGTGGAATCCGCTTCGGAGGACCGCAGGCAGCTCTTTTCTCTTTGCAAAGTGGATGGCGACGTGATCGCCCCGGAAGAGATCGTCAACGCCGTCAAGCGAGCACTGGATCATGACACAGACAAATAGCAAAAAAAACGAGTCGAAACAAAAGGTTCCGCGCCTGGGATTCGATTATGACCAATACCTTCGGGTCGAGCACATGCCCCACCTGTGGTGTCCGGGCTGTGGTCACGGGATGGTGATGAAATCGCTGATTCGGGCGATTCACCAAACCGGTTGGGAGCGCGACAAGATCGTGATCATTTCCGGCATCGGTTGCGCTGCACGGATTCCGACGTACCTCGATTTCGACACCGTCCACACCACCCACGGGCGGGCTTTGCCTTTCGCAACGGGGGTTCGGCTGGCCAACCCGGATCTGCACGTCATCATCGCCACCGGCGACGGCGACTCGCTGGCCATCGGCGGCAATCATTTCATTCATGCCTGCCGCCGCAACATCGACATGACGTTGGTGCTGTTCAACAACGGCATTTACGGCATGACGGGCGGGCAGTACTCGCCTTCCACACCGAGACACGACCGGTCGGCAACCAGCCCTTACGGCAATGTGGAACCCCATTTCGACATCGCCGGACTGGCCACCTCGTCGGGTGCGGGTTTCGTGGCGCGGGGGGATACGTATCATCTCTCCCAGTTGGATAAAATGCTCTACCGGGCGCTGATGTATCCCGGTTTCAGTGTGACGGAAGTGATGGAAGGTTGCTTCACCACTCACGGGCGGCGCAATCGTAACCGCTACAAGTCCAATCTCGATATGCTGATGGAACAGAAAAACATGGCAATCGAGCTGAAGGACGACGAAACTGCCCATTCCATCAAAGACCTGCCGGTGGATAGCGATGGTCCGAACGGTCCCAAATATCTTCACGGCGTTCTGTACGAAAAAGAAAACAAGGGCAATTACCTTACACTGTACGATGAAGTGACCCGCAAAGCCCAAAAAGGCGATGCGCTGGGTCGGATTGCCAGCAAAGGAAACCTCAAACACATCGAACTGCGTTTCGCCGGTTCGGGTGGTCAGGGACTGATTCTTTCGGGCATTATCCTGGCGGATGCCGCCGTCGAGCAGGGGTGGAACGTCGCTCAGAGTCAGTCGTACGGTCCTGAAGCTCGGGGTGGATCGAGCAAATGCGACCTCGTGTTGTCCCACAAGAAAATCGAGTTCCCCAAGGCGACCAAACTGGACGTGCTGGTGGCGCTGACCCAGGAAGCTTGCGACAAGTACGGAAAAATGGTCAAGGACGGCGGGATTTTGCTGGTGGACGCTTCCGTGGACGGTACCGAGCACCATCAAGCGCGGCTGTACCGGATGCCGATTATTTCCACGGCGAAAAAGATCAAATCGCCGATGTCGGCCAACGTGGTTGCGCTGGGATGCCTGCATACTATTCTTCGTCCGTTCGCCAAACAGGCGATGGAAAAAGCCGTTGCCAAGAACGTGCCGGGACCGACGGTTGAGAAAAACCTCGAAGCCTTCAAAGCCGGGCGACACCTTGCCAAAACCGCAACCCGCAAAAAAAGCCGCAAAAACGGGAACGGAAACGGTAAGAACGGTAAAAATGGCAAAAAGAAAAGCTGATCGGGTAAAAATACCGCTGAATAGCGAAAATGAATGACCGCAAAGCCATGGAATACTCGGATGAAACGTTCGACTCGTTGACGTGGGGCAAATCTCCGCTTCAGGGTCGGGTGTTTCGGGATTGTCGTTTCGAAAGCTGCGATTTCTCCGAGGCGGATCTTCGACGGTCCCGCTGGATCGACTGCACCTTCCGGCGCTGCAATCTCTCCAATGCCAATGTTGCAAACGCCGCGTTCAAAACCGTCCATTTCGATACCTGCAAACTACTGGGCGTCGATTTCGGAACCTGCGACAAACTGTTGCTGGAGTTGTCGTTTCACGAGTGCGACTTGTCGTACGCCCTGTTTTCCGAGCTGGATCAGCACGGATTTTCCCTGACCGGCTCAAGGCTGCGAGACGCCGAATTTCTTCGTTGCACCTTCCCCGAAGCGAATTTCGACGGGTCGGATTTTTCGGGAGCACGGATAGTGGGCTGCGATCTTCGCGGCGCGGATTTTCGCAGCGCCACGGGCTACGCCTTCGATCCCAGAGACAACCGGATCGAAAAAGCGCGTTTCGACGCCACGGGAATTCGTGGTCTGCTCGAAGCCTTCGGCGTGGTGATCGAATAACGAAAAAAGACGTTCGTGGTTCGGATTTGCCGTTGCATTGCCAGGATGAGACGTATTTTCAATGGCGCGCCCTGAAAAACGTGGTATACTAAAGTATTATATGACGTGGCATTGTTTCCAACGGGCGAGAATTTCCGATAGGTACCGTTTTTCGGACTTTTGCCGGAGCCTTTGGGACAAGGGTGGACGTGTACCGGATGACGGGAGAAATTCCGTCGAAGAAGCAATGCCATGTCCGAAATGTACTTTCGTTTTCCCGTTTTCCTAAGGAGCTTACGGTGGCGAATATCCTTATCGTGGACGATTCCCCGACCGAAGTACTGCTGTTTCAACAGATCATGCAGACCCTGGGGCATGATACCGTGGTTGCACGAGACGGCGAGGATGCCGAACGTATCCTGGCCGATCTCGTCCCCGATCTCGTGTTGCTCGATGTCGTGATGCCGAAAAAAGACGGTTATCAGGTCTGCCGGACGATCAAGGAAAATCCGACGTTGAAACAGGCCAAAATCATTTTCGTATCCACGCGAAACCAGGAAAGTGACCGGTATTGGGGAATGAAGCAGGGCGCGGACGCCTATTTCGGAAAACCCTTCGACGTGTCCGAACTCGTGGATAAAATCAACGAGTTGTTGGGGGCCAAGGCCGGGTAATGGCGGTTTGTAACCATCCGTCAGAATCGAATTCCACCCGAAATCCGCAGGATGGATGCGAGTTTCCATAAAACGGACGCTGGGGAAACATATTTTGGAGGCGTAGCCGGAACCGATGTCTTTGGAAGTGATCGAATTCAGTCTTGCCAAGCGCTCGTATTGCATCGAGTTGGCGTTCGTGGACGAAGTGATCGCCCTGGACAACCTGACGCCGATTCCCCTGGCGCCGCCGGGATTGTGCGGTTTGACCTGCCTGCGGGGGATGACGTATCCTTGCGTGGATATTTTCAGCCTGATTCAACGGGTATCGAACCCCTGGAACCAGACGAAGCTCTATGGTCTTCGTGTGTCTTCGGGAAAGATCCCTTACGTGATCGTTGTTTGGAAAATACGAGGAATCTTCAAGATTCCCAAAAGTTCGTTTACGAAAATGGACGAAGACCTGATTGCCGGTGTCTGGCAGGACCAGGCCAATGCGAAGCAGTTTATCAACGTGAAAAACATTCCTTTGCAGCTTCGTAACCAGGTTTCTTCCGTCTGGGCGGAAACGCTCGGCATGGCAAGCGCCAAAGAGGTCGATTGATGAAACAGGAAAACAGCCCGCTGAAAAAGCAAGCCAAAAAAGAACGCTGGTTCTTGAAACTGCGATGGCGTCTGCTTTTTTACATTCTGCTGACCTTCGTTCCCGCCTTCACGTTTCCCGTATTTTTGTACAAATTCGTTTATGAAGGAGCGTTCGAGTCCATCCAGAACAATGCCGCCCAATCCTTTGTCAAAGTCAACAAAGGGCTTGAAATGGCTCGACTTTCGGCAGAGAAAATCCTCGTTCAGCACATCATTTCCAATGTCGATTCTTTCGCCGAGCAAGTCCGTCTCGTCATCGAAATCAAGGATCTGGACGACAAAGAGGTGCAGACAAGTCCGTTACTCGCCGAACTGTTCAACGATTTCTACGCCGGACCGTCGTCGAGAATTCTGCTGTTCAAGCATGTGGATAAACAGGGGCAGGGGCGCGTGATGATCGACGGCCTGACCGGGCCGGGAACCACGCTCGATGAAGCGCTACCGGATGCGGCGCTTTTGGCGATCAAAAAGAACTATTCCGAGCATGTAAAAAAATCACGGAACGACCCGGCCTTGGCGGGACAGTCCAAATCGGTCGTGCAATTGCTCGAAAACCAGGAGAAGGAAGAGTTTCAACCCAAAAAACTTGTTTTGCTGGTACCGGCAGGAAACACCGATTATTCCCTCGCCCTTTCTGTAGATGTGGCGGGACCGACGATGCAGATTTTATCCACCGTTTCGGATTCGCTCGATGATGTCGCCCAAATCAACTATCAGCTCCAGAACGAATCCCAGAACGCCAGTGGTCTGGCCGAAAAACTGTTGTATATTTTCGCGGTCATTGCCGTGATTATGGTGTTTTTGCTGACATTGCAGGGCAAGCGGGAGATTTCCGATCCCATCGACCACCTGCGCATCACGGCGGAATACATCCGACGGGGCGAGTACCATAGACGAACCAACGTCCCTCCTTCCTCCACCAGCCTGTATGAACTGGGATCTTCGATCAACCGAATGCTCGACTCGATGACCAACCTGATTCAGAGCGAAGAGAGCAAAATCCAGCTTCAACGCAACATCATTCAATTGCTCGATATTGTCTCTGTGGCCTCGAAAGGCGATTTTACCCAGCGAGCCAATGTCACCACCGATATTCTGGGTTCGGTGGCCGACGCCTTCAACATGATGCTGGACGAAATGTCCAAGCTGATTATCGAGGTTCGACGATCCGGTCTGCGCATGAGCGCGGCGAGCGAACAGGTGCTGGACAACTTCCACACCATCACCAAGGGTTCCAAGCGTCAGCAGATGGAGATTCACTCGGTCAGTTCGAAAACGCTCGAAGTCGCACGCGACATGCAACGGGTCAATCTTTCAGCCGATTTCGCCAGCAACGAAGCGGAAAAAGCCACACTGACGGCGCGTCAGGGTTCCCGCGTGATTTCCGAAACCCTGTCCAACATGAACCGCATCCGCACCAACGTACAAACCACGGCCAAGGCGATCAAATCCCTGGGAGATCGCTCGTTGGAAGTCAATACCATCGTGGAAATGATCAGCGACATTTCGGACCGCACCAACATCCTGTCGCTCAATGCCGCCATCGAGGCGGGCAAGGCGGGCGAGCAGGGCAAGGGGTTTGCCGTCGTGGCCGACGAAATCCGCAAGCTGGCCGAACGCACCACCAACGCCACCAAGGAAATTTCCCTTTTCATCGAGGATATTCAGGTGGAAACCAAGGACGCGGTGTTGTCTATGGAAGAAGTGGTGCAGGAGGTCGAAAAAGGCTGGCGGCAGACCGAAGAAGCCGGAACCACGCTTCAGGAAATCGACCGGGTGATTTTCGACGCCGCCGACAAGATCAAGGAGATTTCCGAATCCGCCCGCAAGCATGTGGGACAGATGGATCGCGTCGTCGGGGAAATTCAGTCCATTTACCAGGTTTCACGCGAAAACATGGAAAACATCAAGCGCTCGCGGCGAATCATCAACGGACTGGAGGCTCCGGCCAAGAAACTCAATCAGGGACTGCGGGTGTTCAAGCTTCAGGAAAAATTCCTCGAAGACACCGATTTCCAGTTTTTCACCTCCACTTCGGGTTCCACGTCCACACAGATCGAAACGATCGACAAATCCAATCCCAGCGATACATCCGTGGCGGGAACGCCGGTTTTCCCCGGTACGCCAAAGAATACTCCGCAATTGAATCACAATCCGGGAGAGTCGGCCGTTTTCGACAGTAGTAATTTCCTGCTGGACGAAAACGATACGGATAAAACCACCAAAATCGCGACGGGACCGCATAAGTATTCCAGTGTCGATGATTTTGCCGCCACGTTGCAAATCGAAGATCCCCCGATGCAAGCGCCGGAGGATGATTCCAGTATCGAAAAAGAACCGGACATGCTGTTGGGGTTCAACAAAATTGAATCGGAAACGCCTTCTTTAACCGGCGATACGGGAAAAATGAAAGTTCTTCCCAAGTCGGAGGATACAACCGAAATCCCAACCAATTTCGATTCGAAAGAGGGAAGCCGTTAGCCCCTCGGGTTCTACGGTAAATACGCAGTTATGACGGAATTGAAACTCACACCCGAGTTGATCGACACTTTCCTGGAGGAAGTCGGAGGCTATCTGAGCACGCTCGAAGACTGGCTTTTCTCCGAGCCTCGCCGGGACAGTGCCGATGACCTGCGGAAGATCGTCGAAACCGCCCACAGTCTCAAGGGTGTCACCGGAATGATCGGCCGGAAGGACATGCACGAAGTGGCGGCGGTGCTGCATGGTGAATTGAAAACGTTGGAAGAAGAACCGGCGGCGCTTGCAGATTTCGAAAGCCGGATTCGCGACCACCTCGCCCGTTTCGCTATGCACTTCGAGACGTTTCAAGAAATGCAAAACGATACGGATATCGACTTTTCCATTTCGCCCGAGACCTGTGGAATAACGACCCCCAACGATCTGCCAAGCTGCGAAGAATGGCGAGACGAACTGGATGATATCGAAGGGTTGGCCGACCAACTTCGATCCGGATGGGATTCGGAAAGACTGATTCAGGCTCGTGATTCGGTTCGACGTTTACTGCAATGCGAAAACCTGCCGGAAACCTGTGTGACGGTCTTTTCGTTGCACGAAAAAACCGTCTGCTGGATGATTGCCGATGCCCAGCATTTCAGTCAGGAAGCCGTAGAGTTCCTCAATCTGCTTGCCGTATCGATTCAGGAGATTTGCGAAGAAGTTCATTCCGGGAACAATGGCCGCGTTCCTTTGGAAAATTTCCTCAGTATGGCTGCAATCGTCGCTCCCGCCGATTTGCGGGAAACGGTTTCCGAATACCGACAAAATTTCTCGACGATAGAAGATTCTCCCGAGAACGAAACCAACTTCCTGATCGGGCTGGAAGAGTCTTTTTCCTCCTCCGAAACAGGTTCTGAGGAAAAATCTTCGGACGGCGAACTTTCTCCAGGAGGAGACGAGGACGAAAACCTGCTGGAAGGTCTGGGAGAAATTTTCCGGGAAGAAGGCCGGGAGCAACTCAAACAGTTGCGCAATCTGCTCGACAACATGCAACCCGCTTCCGCCTCCGACGAGGAAATCAACGCCATTTTCCGCATCGTCCATACCCTGAAGGGTTCGGCGGCGATGGTAGGAAAAAACGAATTATCGAAAATTATTCACGACTTGGAGGATATTCTCGACGAGGTTCGCGAAGGGAATCGCGAGATGTCGGACCTGTTGCTCGACGGTCTGTACAACAGCCTGGATTTGCTGTCTCCTTTCGTTCACCAGGATTTCACGAAAGAACAGGAACGCGACAGCTTGGCCGATTTTGCCGCTGTGGTGAAAGAACTCTGCGAACAGCTCCCGGAGGGAAAACCCGTCTCTTCCAAGCCGGAACCTCCGATGCCGGACATCGAAATCAAGACTCCTGCGTTGGAAAAAAGCGTGAGCGTGGAGCTGGCTTCGCTGGAACACATCATGGATATGGTATCCGAATTGCGCACGGCCAAGGTTCGCATCCGTGAATTCGTTTCCTCAGGTGTTTTCGGCCATCACCAGAATTCGTGAGCGGCGAAAAGATCTTTCCAAGCTATACTCCGAGATTCAAAAAAAATACTACTGGGCGCTCCCTTTATCGTCCAGCGGCGGGTGGTCTCCGTCGTCTGCTTTGTCCTCTTCGGAGTTCGGGCAGCTTGAATTCGATAGTTATTCGGACCTGTCGATTCTGAGTCGGGAAATCGAGGATACGGATTATAACCTTACGGAATCTTTGAGAAACCTTGAGCGTCTTGTCATGCATTTCAGTGAAGACACCTTGCAACTGGACAAGGTCGTCAACGATTTGCAGGAAGAGGTGATCAAAGTTCGGATGATTCCGTTTTCGACACTCTTCAAATACTTCGAATTCCAGGTCAGGCGCTTGAGTCATCGGTACCAGGTCAAGGCCAAATTGGTGACCTCCGGCGACGAAACCGAAGTGGATAAAGTGATGGCCGACCTGCTGTCCGAGTCCATCGGCCACATGATCCGCAATTGTTTCACCCACGGTTTCGAGTCGATGGTGGATCGAAATATTTCCCAAAAATCGGAAGTCGCCACGATCGCTATCGAAGCCCAGCAGATCGGCTCCCACCTGGTTGTGGTGGTCGAAGACGATGGCCGGGGGATCGACATCGACCGGCTGAAATCCACGGTGCTGGAAAAAGAAATCGTCACTGAAAACCAATGGGAGACGATGAGCGATAACCGGCGGCGGCAGCTCATTTTCCTGCCCCAGGTCACCACGCGGAAATTCGTGGATCAGGGAGCCGGGAGGGGCGTTGGCCTGGATGTCGTCCGGCATCAGATCGACCAGCTTTTCGGTTCGATTTCGGTGGATTCCGAAAAGGGCGTGGGGACACGGTTCGTGATTCGGCTACCGCTGAGTCTGGCCATTCAGGATATGGCGACGGTCCGTTGCCGTACGCAGGATTTCCTGATACCGATGTCGTTCGTCGAACATTTTCTGGAACCCTGCGCTTTTCCTTCTGGAAACGGGAACGCGATGATCGACTACGAAGGCCGGAAAATTCCCGCCTGTCGATTGCACGATTTCATGCGTTTCGAGGCTCCGCCGTCTTCCAGCAAATCTCCGTTCGTCGTGCTGCGATCGGGCGACGAAGTCATGGCGATGATGGTGGACGCGGTTTTGGAGCGCGAGCAGGTCATTTTACGTAAACTGAGTCCTATCATGGATCAGATGCAGATTTTTCTCGGCTCGACGATCAACCCGCAAGGTTCGGCCTTGCTGGCGCTGAATGTTCCCTACCTGTTTTTGTTGCATCAGCATGTGGATCTGACCGTACCGGAAAAGGCGATTCGCGAGGAAAAACTACAGATCATGGTTGTCGATGACAGCCTTACGGTGCGTCGAAGCCTGCGTCAGATGCTCGAACGGTACGATTTCGACGTAAAAACCGCCAAAGACGGACTCGACGGTTGGCAACAGATCAATGTCCAGGTGCCCGACCTTGTGCTCGTCGATCTGGAAATGCCCAACATCGACGGCTACGAACTGATGCAGAAAATCCGCCACGAACCCCATCTTTCCAAGCTGCCGCTGGTGGTGATCAGCAGTCGAGGCGGTCCGAAACACCTGAAAAAAGCCGAACGCTGCGGAGCCGATGCCTTTTTGAGCAAACCCGTCCTCGAACGGACACTGCTGGCGACCCTTCGCGGTCTATTGCCCGCCCGGTGGATGATCGGCGAAATTTAAACGGCATCCTCTTCGACCCGAAATATTGGTGCGCAACGTCTTTAGGCAGTTTAAAAACCAAGGAAAAACTGCTATATCTCCAATGAGAAATGATCTGTACCTGAAGCGAAACGGAGCCACATCCTCGTCATGACATCTACTTCCGAACGAATCCATTCCCTTCCCCTTCCTACACCGTTTGCCGTGGGAGATATCAACGCCTATTTGATCGAAAGTTCGCCGCTTACCCTCGTAGATACCGGGGTGCGTTATCCACCGGGTATGGAAGCGCTTGAAAACGGCTTGAACGGGTTGGGGTTTCGTGTCGAGGATCTCCGGCAGGTGATCGTGACCCACGCCCACCTCGATCATTCCGGGAACTCCTTCGATATCTGCCGTCGAAGCGGAGCCACGTTGTATGTTCACACCTTGACACCCAGGCGACTACACCGCGACAAGGAAGAGGAAATCCACGCCCGGAGATTTCTGCACGAATGCGGTGTATCGCAAAAAACGATCGACGGAATGTACGAGGCATTCAACGCCGGAAAAATCTTCGAACCACAGGGCGATTTTCCGGAAAACACCATCACCGTATCGCATGGCGACCGTATCGAGCTGGACGATCTGACGTTGACCGTTCTCCATACGCCGGGTCACAGCCCGGATCATATCTGTCTGGTGGACCGGGACGCGGGTGTCGGATTCACCGGCGATCATCTTCTCCCTCACATTACCCCGAACCCTCTTCTCTATTTCGACCCGGACAACGGCTACCGGCGGTCATCGAGCCTGATTCAATATATATCGTCCTTGGATACGTTGGAACAAAACCTTCCCGCAAAAGCGTTTCCCGGTCACGGGCCGATCATCGACGATGTGGGAGGGCGAATCGAAGAAAATCGGGTGTTTATCCAGAAGCGCAAAGAAACGTTCAAAAAACATTTCGAAACGCAAAAAAATGCAACGATCTACGACATCGCACAATTGCAATTCGGAAAACTCGATATGATGAACATCTACCTCGCCTTGTCCGAAACCGTTGCCTACAAAGATTGTCTGGAGCACGAAGGTGCTTTGGCTATTCGTTAGTTTTCTCTTGTTTCTAGGATAAGGATTTCGAACGTTCTTCCCCCCGAATGAACGTTTTGATGCGTTTTGTCACGACTTGACGTGAAATAATCGTCTTGTCCCTTCCCTACCGTCTTGCTTTTGTGTATTCCTGCGCTACAATTGTTCTGGATACAATTCTTTGATCGGAATTCACGACTTTTACCGATTCGGATGGAGGAGAAACCATGACGCTGGTTCCCATAGTGGTCGAACAGTCCCACCGGGGCGAAAGAAGCTACGACATTTATTCCCGGCTCTTGAAAGAGCGTATCGTGTTCATCGGCCAGGCCATTGACGAAACCTTGGCAAGCGTGGTGGTGGCCCAGCTTCTGTTTCTCGAATCCGAAGACCCCGAGCGGGACATCCATCTTTACATCAACAGTCCCGGCGGCGTGATTACCGCAGGCATGGCGATCTACGACACGATGCAGTACATCCGCCCCGACGTGGCGACATTCTGCATGGGTATGGCCGCCAGCATGGGATCGGTGCTGCTCACCGGAGGAACCAAGGGCAAACGCTACGCCTTGCCGCATTCCCGCGTGATGATCCACCAGCCGCTCGGTGGATTCCAGGGACAAGCCACGGACATCGACATCCACGCCAAGGAAATCCTGCGCTGGAAAAAGACCTTGAACGGCTTGCTGGCCGAGCACACCGGGCAGCCGCTGGAGAAGGTCGAAAAAGACACCGATCGGGACTACTACATGACGGCGAAAGAAGCCATCGAATACGGATTGGTAGACAAGCTGTTGTCCCACAAAGAAGAGGTCGAGGAAAAATAGCCCGGCTTTCTAGATCTTGCGCATCGTTGTCTGGATAGAGTGTGGTGAGGTGAAAGTATCGATAAAGAAAAGGAAAAAGAGCCTTTCGCGTGATGGAGATCATTCAGTTCGTCGAATATGGAACGATATATAGATTGGGCTGATATGTTTCGGGAGTTCGCTCCCTTTGTTGACCGGCCCCGGTTGCCCGAAAGCTCAAGGGGCATGAATTGGAGAGACTATGAAAGAACTTCGCTGCTCGTTTTGCCACAAAAGCCAACGCGAGGTTAAAAAACTGATCGCCGGACCTTCGGCGTATATTTGCGATGAATGCATCGCACTGTGCAATGAAATCATTGAAGAAGAAATCGGCAAGAGCGACGAACTAAGCCAGACGTTCAAAGTTCCCAAGCCGAAGCAGATCAAAAAACGACTCGATGAATACGTGATCGGTCAGGAAGCCGCCAAACGGATTTTGTCGGTCGCGGTGTACAATCATTACAAACGGATCAACTACAAGGGCCACATGCATGATGTGGAACTGGCCAAGAGCAACATTATGCTCATCGGTCCCACGGGAACGGGAAAAACCCTGTTGGCCCGAACCCTTGCGAAGATTCTGGACGTGCCGTTCGCCATCGCCGACGCCACCAACCTGACCGAAGCCGGGTACGTGGGCGAAGACGTGGAAAACATCCTGGTGAACCTCGTGCAAGTGGCCGACAACAACATGGAGCGCGCCTGTCGAGGCATCATTTACATCGACGAAGTGGATAAAATCGCCCGCAAAAGCGAAAACCCTTCGATCACCCGAGACGTGTCCGGCGAAGGCGTCCAACAGGCGCTTTTGAAAATTCTGGAAGGCACCATCGCCAATTTGCCGCCCAAGGGCGGACGCAAGCATCCGCAACAGGAATTTCTGCCGATGGACACCACCCACGTGCTGTTCATCACGGGCGGGGCGTTTTCCGGGTTGGAAAAAATCATCGAGGACCGCATCGGTGTCAAAGCCATGGGCTTCGGGGCCGACGTGAAAAGCGTGGAAGAAAAACCGCTCGGCGAGCTGTTTTCCCAGGTGGCCAATGAAGATTTGATCAAGTACGGCCTGATTCCCGAGTTCGTCGGCCGCGTGCCGGTCGTCGCTGCTTTGCACGAACTGGACGAAGAAGCCCTGGTCAGTATTTTGAGCGAACCCAAAGACGCCCTGACCAAGCAGTACACCAAGCTGTTCGAGATCGATGAAGTGGGACTGCGTTTCGACGAAGCCAGTCTGATCGCCGTGGCGGAACAAGCCATCAAGCAGAAATCCGGGGCACGCGGTTTGCGGACGATCCTTGAAAAAGTGATGCTGGAAATCATGTACGAAATCCCTTCCCGAAACGACATTCGGGAAGTGCTGATCAACAAAGAGGTCATTACCGAGGGAGCCAAGCCCGTGATCGTCTATCAGGAAGATTCGGAACTGGACGAAACGGCGTAAGATACCCTCCAAGCCGATCATCCGATCGAACTCATGGATTCAGCGCTTTTTCTTTAGGAAGTAACTCGTTGAATTCATTACAAAAGATTTGAAAACGGGGGACGTGGGCAGCGTTTTTACGCTTGCTTCGGCGCAAAAAAAGCCTACTATTAAACTGGGAGGCTGTTGAATTCACGAAACGAAGCGCAGCCCGAACCCGAGTCAAGAGATACGACACCGCAGGCGTTTTCGTCGGCGGTTTTCCGAAAGGATGTAGATTCGATGAGTTCAGCAAACAACAAAGACTCGACACCCCCGCGAGAAAACGTGTATCCGCTTTTACCGTTGCGCGATGTCGTGATTTTTCCGCAAATGATGGTCCCGCTGTTCGTCGGTCGGGAGCGATCAATCAACGCATTAAACAAGGCAATGGCGCGCAACAAGGAAATCGTGCTCGCCACCCAGAAACTGCCGAAACAGAACGAGCCGGACCCCAAAGATGTCTTTTCCGTCGGAACCCTTAGTAAAATCAACCAGATCCTGAAACTTCCCGATGGAACCATCCGGGTGCTGGTCGAGGGAATTCAGCGGGTCAATATCGATGTGTATACCCGTACCTCCGATTACTTCGAAGTTGAGGTGGAGCGTCTGGACGAGACGGTTTCCGACAACGTGGAACTCAAAGCGCTGCGCCGTTCGGTGACCTCGTCGTTCGAAACCTATCTGGACCACGCCAAAAAGATTCCGAAGGACGTGCTCAAGTCGCTCAACGCCATTGCCAATCCTTCGCATTTTGCCGACACCATCGTGCTGTCGCTCAACCTGAAAATCAAAGAACGTCAGGATCTTCTGGAAACGGTCGATCCCATCGAGCGGTTGGAGAAACTGTACGAAATCCTCCAGCGCGAGATCGAAATTCTTCAGGTGGAACGACGCATCAAGTCTCGGATCAAAAAGCAGATGGATCGCCAGGGACCGCCGGGCATGCCCCCGGAAGGACCACCTCGCGACGGCTCCGAGCAGGACGAATTCCGTAATGAATTGAATGAGTTGGAAGAACTCATCGAGACAACCGCACTCAGCGAGGAAGCTCGCACGAAGGCGACCAAAGAGTTGAAAAAACTCAAAATGATGTCGCCGATGAGCGCCGAAGCGACTGTGGTGCGCAATTATCTCGATTGGATGCTGTCGGTGCCCTGGGATAGCTACACCGACGAAATCAACGACATCGACCATGCCAACGAGGTGCTTGAAGAGGATCACTACGGCCTCGAAAAGCCCAAAGAACGCATTCTCGAATACCTTGCCGTGCACAGTCTGGTGGGTGAGTTGAAAGGACCGATCCTTTGCTTCGTCGGTCCTCCCGGCGTCGGTAAAACATCCATCGCCATGTCTATCGCTCGCGCCACGGGGCGCAAGTTCGTCCGTCTGTCACTCGGTGGCGTGCGGGACGAAGCCGAGATTCGCGGCCACCGCCGGACCTACATCGGAGCGCTGCCGGGCAAACTGATCCAGAGCATGAAAAAAGCGGGTGCCTGCAACCCCGTGTTTTTGCTCGACGAAGTGGACAAACTCAGCTCCGATTACCGGGGCGATCCGTCGAGTGCTTTGCTCGAAGCCCTCGACCCCGAGCAGAATCACAACTTCAACGATCACTATCTGGATGTCGATTACGACTTGTCCAAGGTGATGTTCCTCACCACGGCGAATTACCTGCAAAACATTCCACCCGCGTTGAAAGACCGGATGGAAATCATCGAGCTGCCCGGTTACACCGAGCACGAAAAGCTTGAAATCGCCAAGCGTTACCTGATTCCGAAACAGCAGAAAGCCAACGGTCTGGCCGATTTCAACGTGTCGATTACCGATGGTGCGCTGCTGGATATCGTCAACGGCTACACTCGTGAAGCCGGTGTGCGTAACCTGGAGCGTGAAATCGCTAAGCTGATGCGCAAAACGGCGGTTCAGGTGCTTAAAGAAGGAAAAAAAGCCGACAAAAAGCAACAGCATAAAATCACGGCACAGCATTTGGGGAAACTGCTCGGCGTGCAGAAATTCCTCAAGGATCCGGTGGAAAAAGAAGATCGCATCGGGCTGTCCAACGGTCTGGCCTGGACCGAAGTGGGTGGCGTGCTGTTGCAGATCGAGACGCTGATTTCCCATGGCAAGGGCGGGTTGATGCTCACCGGTAAACTCGGCGATGTGATGAAGGAATCGGGACAGGCGGCGCTGTCGTGGGTTAAAGCTCAGGCCGATGCGCTGGGTCTGGACCGCGATTTCTTCCAGAACATCGATATCCACATTCACGCCCCCGAGGGTGCCGTACCCAAGGATGGACCCTCTGCCGGTGTGACGATCATCACGACACTGATGTCGGCGGTTTCCGGCATTCCCGTGCGTCATGACGTCGCGATGACTGGTGAAATCACTCTGCGTGGCCGCGTGTTGCCCATCGGTGGGGTCAAAGAGAAAATCATGGCCGCCCATCGTTACAACATCAAAGACGTGATTTTGCCTGCCGAAAACGAAAAAGACCTCAAAGAAGTTCCGGCCAACATTCGCAAAGCCATGAATCTGCACCTGGTTTCCCACATGGACGAAGTGTTGGATATCGCCTTGGCGCGACCCTGGCGGGGAGCCAAAACCTCTCCCGGCAAAGCCTTTGGACTGGATGCCGATTCCCACTCCGGAACGGCGTAAGTCTTCGATACTTACCTGAAATCATGACGGCCTGAGGGGCAAACCCTCAGGCCGTTTTTTTGGCTGATTTTCGGGGAAATCTTTGAAATTACGGTTTCTACAAGAAGAGAAGCGCCAACCCGGAAGGAATGACCTGCATGGTGAAATTATCCCAACCATGGGGAGAAACCGCCTCTACAACAGCACAGACAAGGGCAATTGCAGGAAGTAAATAGAAAGAACTCAACGAAAATGAAAAAATCGGGGAAATCGAAACTCCCAAACACAGCGCAAGCAGGCAGAAAATGAAAACTCCGGCAGAGCCTTCCCAAGAACGAATAGCCTCGACTCCGCGTAATCCCTTTACTTTATAGATATGCCGCCCGAAACGGGTGCCTACAACCTCTCCCGCCGCGTCGCCAACTCCTGCGGCAAGGTATCCTATCAAAGCGGCTTGCGTAAACAAGATGTTCCCCAGGAGTCCACCTGTCAACGTTGCAAAATAAGGCGCTACAATGAAATACGTTCGGTGCGGTGCGTCCTTTTCACGCGCCATCGCTTCGTAAAGAACATTTCCATCCCCTTGGATCAGGCTGTACAGAATGACGAGACTCGTCATGCCTCCAAACAAGCATACTGCCGGAGTTCCCAATGTAACCTGGAGAATCGCGACGCTGAAAAATGTAAGGAAATGAAAGGTTTTGCGAGAATAACCTGTTTTCCATCCATGATCTCTTTTCAGTTTTCCGGCAAACCACAGGCAACACAGAGACCAGCCAATTCCCAACGGTCCCAAGGTCAACAGCAATGTTGTGGATGGAAAGTTGCGGACAAAAAACGATACGACCTGCTGTACGACGTTTTCCATAGCATCCTCATGCTGCCAAAAGCGGAAAATTAGGATTTCTTCGACGAATACACTTCGCCATTCGTTTGTGAATTCATCTATCCTTTTTATGGTTTATCGAAAGGATATGCCATCGATGTTCGTAGCTTGAAAAGCTATTTTACAAATTCCGCCAGGATATCGCAATCCACCAAGTCCACCCCAGCAGGATTTTTGTAAGGAGAGAGGCAGTATTCCAACAACAGCCCCATCGACTCTGCGCCCATCCATTGGATTTGTTCTCCGCTGTCCAATGTTTTCGAACTGGGTGGTTTCCAATCGTATTCCCCGTCCGATAGGGAAGCGTCCCAGAGATTCCATTCGGGAAACGCCGAAAACGTCTCGACGGCCCGAGTAAAATACTCATGAACCTGTCGTACTTCCTCGGCGGTCAACGGATAACCCGCCCCTGCCGCTTGAATCCAGTTGATGGCGATATCCCTTAACCAGCGGTCCGGGGCCGAATTCACCTTGGACAAATCCATCGTGCGATCCCGTTCGAAACGTTCTTCCAAACCTTCCAGAGAAGTCCGTGCCATATCGTCGTATCCATGATTCAAAGCCCAGCGAATCAAAGCGATATGATACGCCCGCATGATGTGTCCATTGGGGGCATTATGTTGAATCGACTGAATTTCGTAGATCGGATCGCCACCGAAGGGCGTGCAGGGTGTTTCTCGCGGTTCGTCATGGGCAATCAGACGAACCACTTGCTTGTTGTTGCATTCGGCGTCGGGAAAGAGAAGATCCCAGGCCGTGAACGACGCCAGATCCCCCGTATCCGCCTCCGGGGGGCCGGTATCCGCTCCGGGGATGTAGGCCACACCGTCGGCGTCCTTGGTGCGGATGCGGTCGTCGTGCTCGACGATATCCCCGGCAAACTCCTGTAGCAACTCGAACGTTTCCCCACAGGCATCGCGAACCGCTTCATCACCGGCTCTAAGCATCGCCTCCCGAACCGCCGAAGTGGCTAGAAAAAGGTAGCCCATTCCGTCTTTCGAGCGGGTGTTCGTTACCCAGACCTCACCCCAATAAGGATTGTCAACATACTGAAATCGCGAGCAATTCCAGCGGTCGTAGGAAAAGAACCAGTTGGAATAATCCACGGCTTTCGAGTACCCGTCGTGCGTCGTATATTCGTGGTTGAACGTCACGACATTCCGGGCCATCAGATGGTGAATGTCGTCCGACTCGTCGTGAACCATACCCAGCATGGTCGAGGAAATCCCCTTGCAGTACAACTCGGACAGCTTCGCCAAGGTCGCATCTCCGGTGATCAGATACCCGCCGATGACGGAGGCCAGAATCATCGAATTGGACTTGAGAATATTGTGGCCACCGTGTTCTTCCGAATAATCGTGAACGATGGTCACGACTCCGTTTTCCTTGAGGGCATGGGTATCTCCCCACCACAAGCGATAATCCCGTTTGCCGGTAGAGGCATCGACCCCGTGACTCATTCGAAGCAGCCAGTCGAAATACCCGGTGGATCGGTAGAAATCGCGCATCGTTTCGCTGAATTGCCGGGTTTGTTCCTCTTCCAGAGGTTCCGAGTCGTCCGTTCGGACAAACTCGAAGGACAGCGCTTGTTCCAGGGTTTCGGATTCTTCTAGGCTGTCGGATTCCGTGTCGCCACCCGATGGAGTCGTTCCAGCGTCGGTGCTACAGCCGAGAATCATGCACATAGACATCCAACAGATTGTAATCGTTAAATAAATACAATTTCTCATACGATTTTCCTTCGACCCAAACCTTTGCATGTTTTCAGGGTGCCATACCATGATATCCAATCGAAAGCGAACGAAGGCTTCTCGAAAACTGTACACTTCGGTTGTCAAGAGAGATTGACAAAAAACGAGAAGTCCGCCAAAGAAAATCCCAATAACAGTATAACTTATTGAATTGATTGATCTTTGAGAGGTTCTGAAAAATGTCCCGTCTTGGCTTGCTATTTGCTTGCTATTATCAAGGTTACAAAAACCATTTAGCGATGTGTAAAGTTTTTAAAGCTTTTGACTGGATAGAAAGGGGTACATCATGAAGAAACTGAGCCTGCTATTGCTGCTGTGGGCGTTTGTTGCCTGGGGCGGTTTTCCCGGCTGCTCGAATGACAGCGGCAATAACAACGACGACGGCAATGTCGAACTCGGTCCTGGCGACAACTGGCAAAGCGGCAACCTCGCCATCGATGAGGAACGAATCGAAGCCGTAGCCGAAGGTTCTCAGCTTTCCGTTTTCGTGCCGATCGAAGTTAAAGACGGATCGTCGAAATTTGTCCTGGACGTGTACCTTGATGACATCCAGAACCAGGAAGTCCTTAAAAACTCTCTGGAAATCACTCAGGATGAAGGTGAAGCGGTTCAGGAAATCACCTTAGACGGCCTGCCCGCAGACTTCGATGACGAAGCATCGGCGTCTTACATCCTGCGTTTCGATGCCCGTAGCAACGACGGTCGCATCTGGGGTACGCGCTCGCTGTTCTCCACCTACCGTTTCGTGCAGGTCAAAGTCATGGGCAGCTCGAAGCTGTTCGAGGCCGGTGAAAGCTACTATAAAGTGCTGGCGCGCAACCCCAACAACGGAAAACCGGTCGAAGGCGCCACCGCCAACATCGCCCTCGTGGATGCCGATGGCAACAGCCAGGATCTGATCCAGGCCACCACCGACGAAATGGGCATGGCCGATATCAAAGTCTCGCTTCCCGATGGCGAGTTCGGTTCTCGCGATCTTTCGGTGGACGTTCAAGCCCCCGACGGCAGCAATAAGCAGACGGTCGCGGGCGTGGTGATCGAGCGCGAGAGCAAGATCCTGCTCACCACCGACAAGCCGATGTACCAGCCCGGTCAATTGATTCACATGCGTGCGCTAGCCCTGCGGCGTCCTTTGCTGGTTCCCGTGGAAGGTACGCCCGTGACCTTCTGGGTGACCGATCCCAAGGGCAACAAAGTGTTCAAGGAACAGGGTGAAACCAGTGAATGGGGTGTGGCGGCCACAAGCTGGCGGCTGGCCTCGCTGGTTAATGAAGGCGAATACACGATTACCGCCGAAGTCGGCGATTTCGCAGCCGAAAAGACGGTTACCGTCGAGAAATACGCTCTTCCCAAGTACGCCGTGGAGTTTTCCGCCGACAGTTCCTGGTATCAGCCGGGCGAAGTGGTGCATGCCGGTATCCAAGCCGATTACTTTTTCGGAAAGCCCGTAGCGGGTGACGTGCAGATCATCGCCAGCACCTTCGATGTGGAAATGGTGCCATTTCAGACGGTGAACGGTCAATTCAACGACGAAGGTTCCTTCGACTTCGACCTTTCGCTTCCTTCCTACTTCGTCGGTTCGGCGCTGGACCAGGGCGGAGCCTATGCCTTTTTGGAAATCACCGTCGTGGATTCCGCCGGTCATAAGCTTGTGAAAAACGAAACCCTGCTTGTCGTGGACGACGCTTTGGCCGTCACCGTGGTTCCCGAAACCGGTTCTGTCGTGCCGGGAGTCGAAAACCGCTTCTTCCTGCTGGGCACGAATCCTTTGGGACGCCCGCTGGCGCTGAGCGCTACCGTGAAATCCGGTGACACCACTGTGGCCGAGGTCGAAACCGATGCCCAGGGACTGGCCGAGTTCCGTTTTACACCGGAAGTCACCACCGATGACAGCGACGTTCGCCTGGAAGTGGAAGCCAAAACTTCCAACGGCGATTCGGTCAAGAAAACCTTTGATTTCACACCGGAATCTACCCACGAATACGTCATTGTTCGTACCGATCGCCCCATTTATAAGGTAGGGGATTCGATGCAGATCGAGGTCGTTGCCACCAATGACGGCTGGGAAGCCGCCCACATGCCGGATCGGGTCTATCTGGACCTGATCAAAAACGGCCAGACCTATCTCATGACCATCGTTGAGTTGGAAAACGGCAAAGGAACTTACACCCTGACTCTCGATCCCACCATTTCCGGTACCATCGAGTTGATGGGTTACTATCTCGGTGGCGACAGCCAGATCATTCGCGACCGCAAGCTGGCCTTCGTCGAGTTGGCCAACTCGCTGACCGTCGAAATCAAGCCGACCGATCCCGACAAAGAAACCTTCCTGCCCCGCGAAGTCGCCGGAATCGAATTGCAGGTTCGCGATGACGAAGGCAACGGCGTGCCTGCCGTGGTCGGCGTTCAGGTGGTCGACGAAGCCGTTTATGCCCTGTCCGATATGAAACCGGGCCTGGAAAAAGTGTATTTCTCTCTGGAAGAGGAATTGATGACGCCGCGTTACGAGATTCACGGATTTTCCAGCTCGGATCTTCTGGAACCTGAACCCGAAGACGCCACCGAAGCTCAGGAGCGCGAAGCGCTGGCCGAAGTCTACCTTGCCGCCACCGGCAGCGACGAAGCCTACGGCGTGAACATCGATACCTTCGCCGCTGTAGCCGCCAGCGCCAAAACCATTGCCGAAACAGCCGTACAAAGCGACATGGAAGAGTTGCTCGGCTTCATGCAGGCCATGGCCAACAGTGGTGTGATTACGGAAATTTCGGACCTCGAAGACTGGGTGCAGACCCGTAATTCGTCGCAGTTCGTCTACGACCCCTGGGGTCATGCCTACCGCTTCGAACTGGATACCAACAATTATGTCTTCAAAATGACCAGCGCAGGTCTGGACGAAAAATGGAACAGCGAAGACGACGTGACGATGCAAAGCTATTTTTACTTCTACGACGGCTACTTCGGACATGAAGGCGATGAAGGGCGTTGGGACGACGGATTGGCGCTGGACGGCGATCAGGCCGGTGGTGGAAACTGGGCCGAACCCAGTGCTGAAGAACCCAACGAGGGCAAAGGCACCGAGGATGAGGGAGAAGACCCCGAGGTTCACGTCCGTACCTGGTTCCCCGAAACCCTGTTCGTCGATCCCGAAGTCATCACCGACGACGACGGCAAAGCCGAACTCAACGTGCTGATGGCCGACTCGATCACGTCCTGGCGCATGACCGCGCTGGCTTCCTCGTTGCGTGGCCAAATCGGCTCGAATGTTGGTAACATCATCGTTTTCAAAGACTTTTTCGTGGATATCGACTTCCCCGCTACGCTGACCCAGAACGACATCGTGCATGTGCCGGTGGTGGTCTACAACTACCTGACCGAAGAGCAGGAAGTCACCCTGGAAGCCGAAGCGGGCGAATGGGTGCGTTTCCTCGGCGAACGTTCGGTTACCGTGACCGTGGCTCCGAATTCGGTCAAAGGCTTTTACTTCCCCGTCGAAGTGCTCAAAGTCGGAACGTTTACCTTCAAAGCCACCGCTTTCGGTGAAGATCCTCTAGCCGCCGACGCCATCGAGCGCAGCATCCAGGTGATGCCCGACGGCAAAGAATTCCGCGAAGCGAAATCCGCCCGTCTGACCGGGGATGTTACCGTCAACGTGGCGATGCCCGAAAATGCCATCGAGGGCGGAAACCACCTGCTGGTCAAAATCTATCCCGGTCTGTTCTCCCAGGTGGTCGAAGGACTGGACTCGATGCTGCAAATGCCTTCGGGTTGCTTCGAACAAACTTCTTCCTCGACCTATCCCAACGTGCTGGTGCTCGACTACCTCGTGCAGACCGAGCAGAACACCCCGGAAATCGAACTGAAGGCCCGCGAGTACATCAACCAGGGGTACCAGCGTCTGTTGAGCTACGAAGTAGATGGCGGCGGTTTCGAGTGGTTCGGCAGCGACCCGGCCCACCGCGTTCTCACCGCCTACGGCCTGATGGAATTCCACGATATGTCCATGGTGCATGATGTGGACCCGGCGGTCATTACCCGGACCCAGGACTGGTTGCTGACGCTGGTCGAATCCGATGGCCATTACGAGTTCGACGCGGGCGGCATCCACGAAGGTGCAACGAACAACTTCACCGATTCCCACCTGCGCACCACGGCCTATATTGTCTGGGCGCTTACGGAAACGGGCCGCACCGGGAGCGACGTGACGCGCTCGATCAACTGGATCAAGAGCCACCGTTCCGAAGCCCAGGACGATTACACCCGTGCGTTGATCGCCCACGCCATTTTGAGTGCCGATCCCAACGATACGGTCGCTTACGACGTGCTCAACGATCTGTTCCTCAGCCGTATCGAGGACGAAAGCGGCGTCCATTGGAAAGCCGAAGGCGCCTCCGAAATGTACAGCCGTGGCGATGGTGCGGCGATGGAGTTGACCGCGCTGATCGGGCAGGCGTTCATCAAGGCCGGATTCCATACGGAACTGATGGGACCGATCACCGACTGGCTGCTGTCCAAGAAGGGTGCGTTCGGCGAATGGTCTTCCACCCAGGGAACCATTCAGGCACTGCGCTTCTTCCTGGCCTCGCTGGGGGCGGAAGTCGAGAGCGCGGACGCGACCATCGGCATCTACGCCAACGAACAGTACGCCGGTGACATCACGGTCAACGATTCCAACAAGGAAGTCCTACAGGACATCGACATCACCAACTACCTGCAAGCGGGACAGAACAGCGTCAAGCTTCAGGTCACCGGCGAAGGCAACCTGATGTACTCGGTGGTATCGATTTACTGGCTGCCGACGGCCGACGATCCCTACAGCGACATCCAGGGGCCGTTGAATATCGACATTTCCTACGACAAAACCCAACTCACGGTGGATGATATCGTGACCGCTACGGTGACGATTTCCAACACCCTGCCCAACACCATTCAGAAGATGTTGCTCGTCGATATCGGACTGCCGCCGGGCTTCGATCTCGTATCGACACCGCTGGACGACATGGTGGCGGCGGGACAGCTTCAGAAGTGGGAACATCCGGGACGGCAACTCGTGCTTTACATCGAAAAAGTGATGCCGCAGCAATCCTGGGTCGGAACCTACCAGCTTCGGGCCACCTACCCGATGGAAGGCTCCAGTGGTCCGGCGGAAGTCCATCCTTACTACGACCCCGAGGAGGAAACCGCCCACGCGCCGCAGCAGTTCGTCGTGACCGAGTAACTATGCCCCCTCAGCGGGCGACCCGCTTTTAAGCGGTCGCCCGAACCTCGTCCCCGCCCGCCCCGGCGGGGATTTTTTATTTAACCTGTATGTAGCTGTAATTATTTGATTTTAACGATAGAGAGTCACGGAAACGGTCATTACAGATGGAGCAGGATTGGTTCCTGCCCCTCGCGTTTTGTTTTGAGAAGAACCATGCAGACGGGGATACACGACGCTAAAATCAAATAATAGCGGCTATATCTCGAAAATTCTATTGTGCTTTTTAGAAGCCTCCGCTTCGGATCACGGGTCCAGCACGTAACAGTGAAATCCCCCGTAGACGGCTGCCCGATCCTGGAGGTGAAGCTTGTGGGATAGTTCTTTTTCGTAGCGGAAACGACGTTTCAACTCGCCGGGCAACGCCGTTTCTATCGGGGATTGCGAGGCTCCCGTACGGAAAACAATCCGGCTGCCCGGTTCACCTACCCGTGCGATTTCCTCCCATTGCGCGGCGATTTGCGGCGGGTTCATCCAGTCCATCGAATCCGACAGGACGAAACGGTTGTAGGTACCGGGATCTTGCGTTTGAAGATGGTCCACGTACAGGGATCGGCAGGTGTCGGCGTGGTCCGAATACGTTTTAAGGGTATCGTAGTTTTCCGGTCGCAGATACGCCGGGACCGCCTGCCGGTTATCGGCGTCGTAGCCTCCCAAAAGGGCTTGCCAGGTGAAGTAGTTGTCTGTCAGCGGAAATCCGGCCACCAGTCGTCGGGAACGTTCGAGAAACACCTCGGTGACCGATCCGCCGATTTCATTTTCGATGATTTTCTGCTGTCGCGGCGGGATGCCCATCCCAACGGTCCACAGCGGTGTACTGGCAACGAATTTGACGATTTTCTTGTCGAAAAACGGAGCGACTTTTTCGCGCCACCAGGCTTCCTGATCTTCCAGCGTTCGGGCTTCGCGCAGGCTTTCGAGAGGACCGACGGTGATTTCTCCCATAAAATTCAGCAACCCGATCAATCGTCCCAGTAGTGTTTTCCGATAAAAGCCTTTCTGGAAATAGCGAATGCGGCCATTGCCCGTCAATCGTCGCACAAGGCTGCCGTCCCAGTAACTTCGCGTGGCATCGTCCAGGTGACTACGAACATGTTTGCGGTACAATTCCAGGTTTTTCGCCCCTTTTCCCAGACCGAAAAACGACCAGAAATCCTCGTAACTCGGAAGATATTTGGCACAGGCCAGCTTGAGTTTCGCGAGGTGAATATGGTGCGGGTTGAGATCCACGGCGGTGATCCATGCCGGACGCCGAACGAGATAGTTCATCACGTTGCAACCCGCCGAGCAGATCGTCAGAATACGGGAGTTGCCATCCAGCTGCAGCGCCTGGATGTCGATGCGCGGGTCTTCCCACATCTGATTGTAGACAAACCCCCGGAACGCCTGTACGAACAAGCGCTCGCTCAGTCCCGTGAGCGTATACGGAGGGTGTTCGATCAAGCTGCTTTGCACTTTTTTCAACGATCCTGCCACCATATCTCGTTCCCCACGATCCGATTTCGAAAAATTCCGAATATAGCCGTTATACTTTGCCTTTAGCGATCTCTACCCTTTTCGTTGTGGGTAGTGGGTGGCATGGGTGTGCCCATGGTCATCGTTCGACCACGGGCAAGCTGACGTTTTACGTTGCTTGGACTGCGCCACCCTTCGTTTCCAGGATCCTCTATCACGAAAACCAAAATAGAACGGCTATATCCTGCATTCGGTAAATTCGCACAAAAAAAAGGACACCGCAAGGGTGTCCCTGCCAACGAAATCTTTAGAAAAATATATTAAAAATATTTTATAACCTTTGATTGAAAGTCACGCCCGATGTGGTACAATACAGAATATTCATGGTCGGATCGAAGTCGTTATTCAAGCTTTTCAGTCGAGCGTTTCCAACGTGAACATTCTTATCGTCGAGGACAACGAGAAAAATCTGAAACTGTTTCGGGATCTTCTACGTTTGGCGGGACACGACACGGTCGAAGCGGGAAACGGCCTGGCCGCTGTCGAAATCGCCGTCAATCAGCGTCCCGATCTGATCTTGATGGATATCCAGCTTCCCTACCTCGATGGTTTGGAAGCAGCGAGAATCATTCGGGAAAAAACCGCTCCCAATGCTATCCCGATTGTCGCTGTCACCGGTCGGGCGATGAAAGGCGATCAGGAAGAACTGTTGCAACAGGGCTTTGTGGGTTACCTCGCCAAGCCGATCGACACCCGGACGTTCGTCCGTGATATTCTCCGTACCTTGCCCCAGGAGGGGAACGAATGAGCCAGCGTCTGCCGAACATTCCGGTTGCTTTTCGCGACGAAAAAACCCTGCTGTATCTGTGCAAGGTTTCCGATCACACCGCCGTGCATTTCGAACTGAACGAAGTGACCAAGCACATTCTGCGGCACAGCCTGGAATTCTTCGGGTTTTCCCACGGCATGGTGTTTACCAAAAGTCCGCAAAGCGACTGGCTCAAGCCCATCGTTTTCCAGGGTGATCCGAACCTCTACCGGTTGTTGATCCGAATGCTGAACGATCCTCAGCAGTTCTGCCACACCATCACCGAGAAAAAGAAAAGCGTGGTGGGTGAGATGGAAGACCGTCGGGGAAACAAGTACACCCTGCTCGGCGTTCCCCTGCTGCACAAAGGCGAAATCCTGGGTGGAATGGTTTTCGTCGAAGGCGATCCTTCGATCTTCGAGAGTTCCGCTGAACTGCTCGATTACCTCGCCATCCGTTTGGGGTTGGGGTTGAAAAACTTTCTCGACCACGAAAAACTCCGTTCTCTTTCTCAGGAGGTCAAGCGTCTTTCCCGTGTTCCGCATCAGAGTCCCAACCCGATTTTCTGCTGTGACCGGGATGGTGCAATTACGTTTCGCAACGATGCGATGGTGGATTTCCTCAAAGCGCAACGGATGGGAATCAGCCGGAATTTGAGGGATCTGTTCGAACCGGACGATCGATGATCGAGGAGATTCTCGGAATGATCGACGACGACGCCGACTCGTCAGCCGAGAGTTGAACATCGGCGGGCGCGTGCTGCTGGGAGCGATCAGCAACAACAAAAAGACCGAAGAAGCCATCGTCTTCATGCAGGACGTGACGGAAATCAAGCATATCGCCCAACAGATGGTCCAGAAAAACATGGAGTTGATCAAGACCAAGGGCGAGTTGGAAGTCCAGACCCGTCGCGCCATCGAAGCCAACCAGCACAAAACCGAATTTCTCACCAGTATGAGTCACGAACTGCGTACACCGCTCAATTCGGTCATCGGTTTTTCGGAGATTTTGCAGGACGAGCTTTTCGGTCCGTTGAACGACAAACAGGCCGAATACGTCACGGATATTCTCGAATCGGGACGGCATTTGCTGAGTCTTATCAACGACATCCTCGACCTGACCAAGATCGAGGCGGGAAAAATGGAACTGTATCCTACCGAGATCTACCTGCCGGAACTCGTTCAGTCCACGGTGACGTTGATGTCCGAAACCGCTTCCCGGCACGCATTGACGCTGGAGATCGAAATGGACGACAGCGTGCAGATGATGACCGGCGACGAGCGGAAAATCAAGCAGGTGCTGTTCAACCTCGTCAGCAACGCCATCAAGTTCACACCCGACGGCGGAAAGATCATCATTCGGGTGCAGCAGGACGAGCGGGGCACGACGTTCAGTGTGAAAGACAACGGCATCGGAATCGAAGAAGAACATCTCGACTCGATTTTTACCGAGTTCAAGCAGGTGGACAGCTCGTTGACAAGGCGCTTTGAAGGGGTTGGACTCGGGTTGGCCATTGTCAAACGTTTCATCGAATTGCATGGTGGAACCATTCAGGTGAAAAGCCAAATCGGCGAAGGTTCGCGGTTTTTCTTTTTCATTCCTTTGGAAATCCCAAAAAAAGCCGAATAAAATAGAGGTGAAACCTTGGTTTTTGGGATTCTCGCCCGGATCTCGCCGTTCGCGAACGGCTGCTTCTCGACGCTTCGTCGAGGTCTGCTTTTCGTGGAAAGAAGAACCGGGCGTGTCCCGGAAACCTGGCAAGGAATGCTCTATGACAAGGGTGATTGAAGGAAATTATCAGATACCAGACGGTCGGATGATTCTTCGCCCGACACATTCTCGATGGACGGGGATTGCATCCCCGTCCGCATGTTTTTTTCGGAAGAAAACGCCAGGAGCAGGATGCAATCCTGCTCCATCTCCTTCGAAATGATCGGGTGGAAACCATCCCGTCTTTGACTCACGTTGCAAGGAGCACGAACCGTGAATCGAACGATTCGAATCGAATTCAATGGCAAAAGCGTCACCGTTCCCCATTCGGAGACGATCCGCAACCTGCTGGGCTACTATCCCCATCCCGGAAGCCTGCCGCCTCTGGGGGCGCGGGTCAACGGTCGGCTGTACGGTCTGTATGAGTCGCTGATCGCCAATTGCGTCGTGGACACGGTGGATTATTCCACCAAGGACGGCAACAGCATCTATCGCTCGACGCTTCAGTTGATCCTCGGAGAATCGCTGGCCCGCTTGTATCCCGAAGCCCGCCTGCGCATCGGCCACTCGATTTCGAACGGCTATTTCTACGAAGTGGACAGCTACGACAAAATCTTTCCGGCCTTCGTCGAGGAACTCAAAGAGGAGATGACGCGCATCGTCCAGGAAGACCTGCCGATCAGCATCGATTACATGGGTGCGGAAGAGGCCGAAAACCTGTTCAACGTCAGCGGATACCCGGAAAAAGCGGCGTTGGTCGAGCAGTTTTACACGCCGATTCTCAAAACGATGACCATTGGCGAATTCACCGACATCCTGCACACGCCTGTAGCCGACCGCACCGGGCTGGTGGGGCTGTTCGATCTCGTGCCTTACGAAAACGGGATGCTGCTCTGTTTCCCCCAGCGTAGCGGGAAAAAACTCTCCCCGGTGGTTCAGCAGCCGAAGATGTTCGCGGTTCACAAGGAAAGCCGCCAGTGGAGCGAGGTGGTGGACGTTTGGAACATCAGCCAGATCAACGACGCTTGCATCAAGGGAAAAATCGGTGAAATCATCCGTGTTTCCGAAGGGTTGCACGAAAAGAAAATCGCCAACATCGCCGACGAAATCTGTTCGCGGCTCCCGGATGTCAAGCTGGTATTGATCGCCGGGCCGTCGTCGTCGGGAAAAACCACCTCCACCAAACGACTCGAAACGCAACTGCGCGTCAACGGCATCGTGCCGGTGTCGATATCGGTGGATAACTATTACGTCAACCGGGTGGATACTCCGAAATTCCCCGATGGCTCGTACGATTTCGAGTGCATCGAAGCGCTGGATGTAGAGCTGTTTTCCGAACATCTGGAGCGCCTGCTCAACGGGGAGAGAGTGGAAACGCCGATTTACAACTTCGTCACCGGCGAGCGCGAAACGCAAAAGACAATACCTCTGCAACTGCAAGAGGGACAGATTCTGATGACGGAGGGCATTCATTGCCTCAATGACGCCCTGACGCCGACGGTCCCGCCAGAGGCTAAATTCAAGCTGTATATTTCAGCACTTACACCGCTGACCATCGACCGCCACAACCGGATTTTCACCTCTGAGACACGCCTGATCCGGCGGCTCGTGCGGGACAAACTGTATCGGGGGTATTCGGCGGAACAGACCATCACCCAATGGCCGAAAGTGCGCGGCGGGGAAAACAGGTACATTTTCCCCTTCCAGGAAGAGGCCGACATGATCTTCAACAGCGCACTGGTCTACGAGTTCGCCGTATTGAAAACCTACGCCCGGCGCTTTCTGCACGCCGTTCCACGCCAGAGTCCCGCCTACAGTCAGGCGGCGAAACTCTATGATTTTCTTCACCTGTTCCTGCCGATCTTCCCCGAAGAAGTCCCGCCGACCTCGGTTCTAAGGGAATTCATCGGAGGCAGCACGTTTTCGTATTGAGAGCGGTAGCAGAAAACATAACCACCCATAAAAATTCCGTAATTCCAGATCGATGGGTGGCATGGGCTAACCGTAAGGTTGCCCATGGATTTCCTTCGACCACGGGCAAGCGAACGTTTCACGTCGCTTAGCCCGTGCCACCCTTTGTTTTCAGGGGTTCCATCGATAAAACCAAATCATAACGGCTAAGCAAAGTGTATCTCAAGATTTCGCACTTTTTGAATGTCTGCCCGGAAAGTGCTGGAATGATTCCCACCCCTTGGCAGGTCCGGGAGGATTGTGGTAGGGTTTCGGCATTCGTGAATCCCGAGACCGCAGATTGGGCGGATCTCTTTGGAATGAAAGACGAAATACGATGCCCACAACGTTGATTGTCGGTGCGGGACTGGCCGGAATGAGCTGCGCCCGTTCGCTGAAAACACACTACAAAATCGTCGAAAAAAACGACCATGCGGGCGGTTTGGTCATTACCCATGAAAAAGACGGTTTCCGTTTCGATCTGACCGGTCACTGGCTGCACATGCGAGATCCGGGAATAAAGCGCTGGATCGGCAGCCTGATGGGCAAACGAATGACCGTCGTCGAGCGCAAGGCGCGGATTTATTCCAAAGGCGTGATGACGCATTATCCGTTCCAGACCAACACCTACGGGCTTCCGCTGCCGGTAGTGCAGGAAATCATCCGGGAATTCGTCGAAGACACCCTCGTGAATCCACCGAAGAAGGAACCCAAAACCTTCGAGGAATGGGTGATTCGGCACATGGGACGGGGTATTGCGCGCCATTTCATGATTCCGTACAACGAAAAACTCTGGCGGACGCATCCTCGGGACATGAATCCCTATTGGTGTCAACACTACATTCCTAAACCGACGCTGGATCAGATCGTCGAGGGCGCGTTGGCGGCCCCCGATCGGAAAATCGGGTACAACGCGACCTTCAGTTATCCGTTGGAAAACGGCATCGGCGAATTGTCGAAAGCGATCGTCGGGCAACTCGACGCCAAACGCATCCAATATTCCACCTGGCCTGTGGAAATTCACGCCAAATCGCACAAAGTCACGCTCAATGACGGAAGTGTGGAAGAGTACCGGCACCTCGTCAACAGCGCGCCGTTGCCGGAGTTGATTCGAATCATCGCGGATGCACCTTCCAGTGTGAAACTTGCCGCCGAAAACCTGGTGCACAACGGCGTGTTTTATTACAACGTTGCGCTAAAACGTCCGCCGCTGAATGACGCCCATTGGATCTATTTCCCCGAAAAAGATTTTCCGTTCTATCGGGTGGGAAGTTTTTCCAACGCGGTGCCATCGATGGCTCCCGAAGGTATGGGGAACCTGTACGTGGAATTTTCTTACCGAGGTCGCATGAATCAACGCAACCTGTGGCGTCAAACCTCCAAAGCGCTGGTCAAAGGCGGCGTGATCGGTTCGGAAAAGGATGTGCTGTTCGCCGAACCCAAGGAAATTCCTTGCGCGTACGTGGTTTTCGATTCATCGTATGAGCGGAGTTTGAAAACCATTTTCACATGGCTGAAGAAAATGGACATTCATTCCATCGGGCGCTATGGTCGTTGGACCTACAATTCGATGGAAAGCGCATTGATCGAAGGGCGGGAAGCGGCGAAGGAGATTCGCGCCTGTCTGGCCGAGAAATCGTAAACGGGCCGCAAGGTCCGTTGAAATAAACGGAAAGGGTACGACGTGAGCGGAGCAGCTTCTCCACTGGTGTCCATCGTGATTCCGGTCTACAACGAAGAACAGATTCTGGAACAGGCTATCGAAAGTCTGGTCAAAGCCTACGACGAAGCAGCCGAATTCGATTTCGACTACGAAATCCTGATTTCCGAAAACGGCTCCAGCGACCGCACGGTAGAAATCGGCGAGGAACTGAGCCGACGCCACGAGCAGGTTCGTCTGCTGCGTTGTCCGCTTCCCGATTACGGCGAAGCCCTGCACCTGGGAATTCTCGAAGCTCGGGGCGAGTTGATCGTCTGCGAGGAAATCGATCTCTGCGACACCGATTTTCACCGACGTGCGCTGGCGATTTTGCGCGAGGACGAAGCCGACATGGTGGTCGGTTCCAAAGCGCTTGGAGAATCGCAGGACAACCGGCCGCTTTTCCGGCGGGTGGCGACGCGGGTGCTCAATAAAATGTTGTGGGTGGCCGTCGGTTTCGAAGGCACCGACACCCATGGGCTGAAATCTTTCCGTCGCGAACGGCTGCTGGATGTGGTCGAGCAATGCGAGCTTCGCAAGGATCTTTTCGCTTCCGAGCTGGTGATTCGCGCCATGCGCGGCGGGTATCGCGTCTGTGAAATCCCTCTGGTGTTGCAGGAGGTGCGGCCCCCGTCGATTCACCTGTATCGTCGAGTTCCGAAAGTGCTCTCCGACCTGGGACGCCTGATCGTGCTGATTCGCTTCAAAGGCTAAACGAAAAATCTTTCGAGATATCGAACCACAGTTCTAGGTGGTGTCGTAACCTGCTAACCAACTCGAAGCCATCCTTTTCGAAATTGCAGACCAATTAGACGAATCTACCTCACATCGTTAGGTCTACGGCACACAGGTTGATTTTAACCCGGATGATTCATGAAGAATCACCTACGACTTGAAAATTCTCGATCTTTCACTCGTTTCCCGATTTTCATCCTCGACAGACTGTTCAGTATGCCTGCGGGTGAAAATCGTTCCAACTTCATGAAATATCATCGTTTTTCTACGTCTCGCTACGATCCTCATGAATAATCCGGGTTAAGGGATTTTGTGCCAAATTTCCGTCACATTGTGCCGAAAAACGGGAACATTGTGACCGTTTTTGCGACCTTTGAACCACAATGTACGCACAAAATCCCCATCGATTTTCGATTTTTCATAAATATACCTTGACGTATAGTTTAGCATTGTTAAACTATACGTGCACTGTCACTTAAGAGGAACCGATGGAATCTTCCGAAATTTATACGCTCGAAGAAATGGCCGAAAAACTCGACCTGTCCCCCGAGGTGCTGGAAAGTTGTTTGAGAGAAAAAATCCTCGAACCGTCCACGCTGGCCGATGGGACGCAACCGTTGTTCACGCCTCGGGATTTCCCGCTGCTGGAGCAGGTCAAGCAACTGTTCGAGATGGGCTATTCGACGGCGGATATCAAGAAAATCTCGAAGAAAATCGGCCTGCCCGGCGCTCGTGGTGGGCGAAAAAAGCGCGGAGATATCCGTAACTTGCTGACCGTCGGTGAGCTGGCCAAATCCAGCGGTCTCAACGCCCGGACCCTCAAATACTGGGAAGAACGCGGGTTGATCGAGCCGACCCGGCGCAGTGAGGGAGGCTTTCGGCTGTACGAGGAACGCTGGGTGAAATTCTGCCGTCAAATCCAGGACTTGCAGCTTTTCTCCTATTCGCTGGATGAGATCCGCGACCTGATCCGAATCTTCGGGTTGTCCGACGCCGAAAAAGACGGCCTAACCGGTGAAAAGAAACCCGACCGACAGACGGTGGAACAGGCGGCGGAAATGCTGACGGATCTTTCCGAGCGCATCCAGCGGCTGTCCTACGGAATCGAGCGCTGGAAAAAACGCATGAAAAGCTTTCAGGCCGCCTTGAACGTAGCGCGAAAGCAGCTTCAGAAATCGCCCGAACCGGTGGAAGAAACCCCGAAACCGGACCAGGAACCCCCTGAAAACACTCCGGAAAAGGAGTAGCTCGATGATTCCTGCCAGCCGCAGTTTTCCGTTGAAAAAGCTCTCTCGTCAAACCGGAAAAGCGGGGGCTTTTCTGGCTCAAGCCGTGGTGGATCTTTTACGCAAGGTCGATCCCGATGTGGGTCGGCACCTGCTCCAGACCCCGTTGTTGGGACTGAGCCTGCTGGCTCCGAAAACCGATCCCGTGCGCTTCAAAAAATACGATGGCTACCGGCCCCTGGTTTTCGTCCACGGGTTGGGAGGGAACCGGGGGAATTTTCTCGGTCATGCCGCCTACTTAACGTTATTGGGACGCACTCGCAGCTACAGCGTGCATTTCGAAGAGGATCGGGATGTGGTTCAGATGGCGCGGTCGCTCGTGCGGTTTGTGGAAAGAGTGTGCGACGTGACGGGAGAACAAAAAGTGGATCTCGTCGGGCACAGCCTCGGGGGTATCGTCTGCCGTTTTGCGATTCAGGAATTGGGCCTGGATCAACGCACCGCCACGTTGACCACCCTGGGCAGTCCCCATCAGGGAACCCACGCGGCCCGTTTCGCCAACACCGAGATCACGCGCCAATTGCGTCCCAATAGCGATTTGATGCGAAAATTGAACGAAAAAACATGGCCTACGGCCATAAAAAGCATTAGTTTCTGGAGTGACGGCGATTTAATGATTCTTCCTGCCCGTTCGGCGATTCTGCCGGGCAGCGAAGCCATAGACGCAACGCCTTTTACACATTACAGCTATCTGGTCGATCCGGCCGGGTGGCGAATGGTGAGCCGGTGGTTGATCGGCTTGCCGGATCGGAACAATCTGGTATCCCCTTGACGGCGACCTACGGAGAACGAACGGCGCTTTTCGCGGGTTGATTCGTAACGCGATTGCAGAGGTGACCTATGAGTCGATTGCTGGACCTGCACGTCCATCCCAGTCTGAAAATGTATTATCTTCCCTACCTGCGCAAATCCTTTCGGGCGCTGGTCTATTCGGGAAGTTTCTGGAACCCCCTGAGTTTCCGCACGCGCTGGGGAAATCTCAAGAAAAGTCCTGAAAAAGTCATGCTTTGCGCCCATTACGTGATCGAGCCGGGTTTCGTCGGCAAAGGGATCAAAGCGCCTTTTCGAGCGATTTCCTGGACGTTCGCCCCGTGGTTTTACGGACCGCTGCTAACCGCCGATCCCTGGGAAACGCTGCTGAAAATGATGGACACGCTGGAGCAATCGGCGATCAACACCAACAAGCGGGCGCGGTCTGGAGAAAAACGCTTGAAAATGGTGACCCGCGTCGAGGATCTCGACACGCTGGCCGAGGATGAAATCGCCATGGTCCACGCGATCGAGGGATCGCACGCGCTGGGGTACGGACCGGGCAAGGACGAATCGGTCGAATATTTTTGGGAGCGCACGAAAAGCCGCCTCGACTACCTCAAGGAACGTGGTGTGTCCATGATCACCCCTGGGCATTTCTGGGACAACATGTTCTGTCCCCAGACCGACGGCACCGAGTACATTCCCCATAAAAAGGGTGGCCGCATCGTTCCTCGTCGGGATGACACCGTCTTCCAGATGAAACGAGCCAGTTGGACCTGGGGTGATCCGTCGAAGCTTGCGGAACCTTTCGCCCGTAAACTGCTGGACATGGGCATCCTCATCGATCTCGCCCACTGCCAGGAACATGCCCGTCACGCCATTTACGATCTTTGCGAAGAATACAACCGACCGGTGGTGGCCTCGCACGTCGGCCTAAAACATTTCTTCGACCACGAATACAACCTTTCCGACGACGAAATCCGCCGTATCCACAAACTCGGCGGCATCGTAGGGTTGATTCTGTCGCGTCGCTGGCTGGTGGACCCGGTGAAACGCTACGGCTCGGACGGAAAAGGCATCAAGGATATCGTCGAAAACATGGTCTACATCCGCAATCTGGTCGGCGATGTATCCTGCATCGGCATTGGAACGGATTTCGACGGTCTGACCGACCCCTTCAAAGACTGCTTCACCCCGGATCAGATCGACGGCATCGTCGAGGAAATGAAAAAATTCTTCTCGGACGACGAAATCGACCGGATTCTCTACCGCAACGGCATCCGTGTGTTGAAGCAGGGCTGGGGAGGAAAGGCGAAAAAGTAAGGAGACGGTGCAACAGATTGAAAACACAGTCTTTCGCGTTTCGTACGGTAGACTGTAGCGCACGGTTTTTGGAAAAGCCATCAAACGTTTAGAACGATACAAGTTCTCCCGTGAATCTATACATGCATGAAAAATGCTCCACAAACGATGAGTTTTTTCTCGAACCCCACCACGTTTCACTAGCCTGGGGAGGGCAAAAACTGATTCGTGCGCTGCGGTCGAGCTGGCGGCGTGTTTTCGTACCTCATCGAAACGTGACGGACGTGCTCATCGGTGGCGAACGGATCATCGTGGCTTTTTTTCACGGTCGTCAACTCGGTTTGTTTGCCTATCCTCACCCGACACCCATGGTGCAGATGGCCTCGTTGTCTCGTGACGGGGCGTTGCAGGCCAGTATTCTCGAAGGATTGGGATTTCATGTGGTGCGCGGTTCCTCCAGCCGAGGAGGGGCACAAGCCCTGGACGCCATGACCCAATGCCTTCGAGAGGGATATCATGCCGCCCTGGCCGTGGATGGCCCGCGAGGTCCGAAAGGAGAACCCAAGCGGGGCGCGGTCGAGTTGTCCCGACGTACCGGAGCATGGATCGTCCCTTTGGGCGGCTGGTCGTCGCCGGGGATACTTTTGGAAAAAAGCTGGGATCGCTACCGGGTGGTTCCGCCTTTCGCACGGGTGGCTCTCGTCGAGGGCGCTCCGTTTCAGGTTCCATCCGATACCCGTCAAGAGGATCTCGCTTCCTATCTCGAACGTTTACGAAATGACATCGAACAAGCCGACCTCCAGGCAAAACGTTTGTTGGAGCCTTCCGCTAGCCCGCATAATTCATGAAGAATCTACTACGACTTGAAAACTCTTGATCTTTCACTCGTTTCCCCGATTTTTTATACTCAACAACCTGCCAAGGTTGCTTCCGTTAAAAAATCGCTCCAACTTCGTGAAAGATCTTCGGTTTTCGGCGTCTCGCGACGATCCTCATGAATAATGCGGGCTAGCCCGCATAATTCATGAAGAATCACCTTCCATTTGAAAACCTTTTACTTTTTCCCTTGTTTCTCAATTTTCATCCTCGACAGACTGAAATCAATCGAAAAATCCACAGGAAAACACAACTGCACTGAATGTATTAATTTCTTCCTGTATGTATTTGAATTAACACATATAATGCCTGCGTAAACCTAAAGATGATGAATATTTAAATTTTCTACAATAAACATATAATAACAATATGTTATCGGTTTTTACCTCACTTTTTCATGTCCTGTTTTCCAACAATCTTCAAGAAAATTTCAAGGGAGTCGATCGCGTTCCAATTCCGATCGTCGGATACTTTTTCCAAGTAAAAAACTTACCTTTGCATCTAGAAAACTCAAGAAATCCTTCGACAGACCGTATTCGTCTAGTAGCGATGGTTCCTCGAACCACGTGGAAAATTCGAGTTTTCTCCGAAGCATTCATCTGAAACGGTGAACGACCGGAGAGAACAATGTTTTCATGATCGAAAACAAACCGGACCGGGATAGGGTCCGGGTGACGAAAACAGGATGTATGTTGCTCTCCACTTCCGACAATTCAACATCATTGATTGAACCTCTTGTTGATATTCGACAGCACATGCAAGAGGTGATCGACCGCCTGAAAGAAGCCAATGCAAACTCGGAACCGAATTTCGTTCGTCTCGGTTCGGCGTTGCAGGTGTTTTACAACGGCGCGGAGGAAGTTGCGGAAATCTCGAAGAAAGCCGGAAAATCCCTGGATCTGGAATCGAGCGACTGCGCCGTGGTGGACATCCGTAGCCTGGTGATGAAAGCCATCGAACGTCTGCGCAATGCCAGCTCGGGCGTTTTCCAAAGCCGGGACAACGTAGGCACCTTGATTTCATTGATGAAAACGCTCGATCTGGGTATCAGCAACATCAAGGAAATCGCCTGGCGTCTGGGTATTTTCGGCATCAACATTTCCATCCAATCCACCCGCTCCGACAACGCCGATAAAATGTTCGGAGACTATTCCCTCGAAATCAAAGGATTTTCCAGAGACATCAGCGATCGAGCCGAACTGCTCACCGAAAACATCGACGACGTTCGCGCCATTTTGCGCGGCATCGGTTCGGAACTCGACAGCGGCGCGCAAAAACTGGAAACGATGCTCAGCAAAGCGGTGTTCGACGCCGAAGAAGCGACGACGGAAATCGAGCGACTGTTCCATATTTCGCAGGAGCGCCTTTCGGATATCGAACAGCGTTCGAAAGAGATTTCCCAAAAAGTCGCCGAAGCGGTGGTGGCGATCCAGTTCAACGATATCACCCGCCAGCGCATCGAGCACGTTATAGAAGCACTGCAAGATATTGATAATATTGAAAGTTTCTCGGAAATCAACGTGCTGGTGCGGTTGCAGATCACGCAGATTTCAGGTGTGCTCGAAGACATTCACGATGCCCGAATGAAACTGAGCCACTCGTTTGACGGGCTGAAAAAGGATATCGACAGCCTGGCTCACGGCAGCGAGAAATCCCAGGGTGGACAGAGAACTTCCAATCCTTTCAGTCGGTTACGAGCACTTTTGCAGGCGGTCAGTCGCATGCTCAAAGACGGCGAACGCCTGGGTTTGCGTCTTTCCAACGCTCTCGACGATGCCGTGGAATCTTCCAACCAGGTCGCCGGGCACATCAAGAAAGTCCGGTCGATTTCGGACATGCTCAGTCTGCAAGCGCTCAACGCCATCATCATGTCCCGCCAGTTGGGCGATGCCGGGTTGTCGCTGGGGATTCTGGCCAAAGAAGTGCAGGAATTGTCGAAGGATTCCGAGGGACAGGTGTTCCAGGTCGTTCAGGCTCTCGAAGGTCTGGCCGATATGGTATCCACCATCAAATCCCGTTCCGGCAGCAAAGAAGGCGATAACGAAAACGCTTCCGATGTGGATCAGGTGGTGGATGAAATCATCCAGTCCTATCAGATCTATCGCGAATCCTCACAACGGGCTTTCAAAAAACCGATCTTTTGGGTGCTCGCTTCGACGAAGCGGAAGACGAGTTGGTTTTCCTGAGTGAATTGGAGAACGCTTTCGCCTCGATTCTCAGCGAGTTGAATCAACTCGCCGAACGTATCGAACCGTTGATGTCGGACGACCCGACGGAGCATTCGCAGCACCTCCAGAACCATCTTGATCGCTACACCATGCAAAGCGAACGGGACGTGCACGAACAATTCAAAAAAACCAAGGACGAATCGCAGGATTCGTCGGAAGAAACGGATATCGAATTATTCGATGATCAAGATGATGAAGATTTGGGAGATTTCGAGCTTTTCTGATCGAAAGGGAATCCGATGTCGAAAAAACCGAAGAAGACGAAAACCGTCGATTTGAACCGAAGGAGCGCTCAAGGTGAGCGAAGTCGAACAGACCCGACAAACGCTGCTGGATGCGTTCGAACAGTCTCCTTCGCTGGTTCTTGATCTTTCCGCCGTCGAGAGCTGCGATACGGCGGGATTGCAAGTGCTGCTATCTACTCTCAAGTATTCGGAAATACATGACAAAAAGATAACGGTCCAAGGTGACAACGAAGTCGTGCACGAGGCGTTTTCCAACGCCGGGGAATGGAATTCGGTGCCGTCTTCGAGACGCAAGCGAAGGAGATCTGACATGAGCAAGGTAATCATGACAGCCGACGATTCGACCAGTATGCGGCAAATGGTGAGCTTTACGCTCAAGCAGGCCGGATACGATGTGGTCGAGGCGGAAGACGGCGTGGATGCGCTCTCCAAATTGACGAACGACACCATCGATATGCTCATCACCGACCTGAACATGCCCAACATGAACGGACTCGAACTCATCCGGGAGGTCCGCAGCCGGAAAGAGTACAAGTTCATTCCCATCGTCATGCTGACGACCGAATCGGAAAGCGGAAAAAAACTCGAAGGAAAAAAGGCGGGGGCCACAGGGTGGATCGTCAAGCCGTTCAAGCCGCCCCAACTCGTTTCCGTCGTAAAGAAAGTCCTGAAATAACCCTCGTTTATAAGGATTTAATACCATGAGTGAATCCGCCAACTTTGCCGACGTTTTTTTTGCAGGAAGCCGAAGAACTCCTTACGGATATCGAGGAGTGCATTTTGAATATCGAGTCCGATCCCGAGGACATCGATGCGGTCAACCGGCTGTTCCGAGCCATGCATACGATCAAGGGTTCGGGGTCGATGTTCGGGTTCGACGACATCGCGGACTTTACCCACCACGTCGAAACCGCGTTGGATCTCGTGCGCGAAGGAAAGATGAAAATCTCAAAAGATTTCATCGACCTGATTTTGATCTCCCGCGATCAAATCAGCGCCATGCTCGACCAAAGCCAGGGTGGTCCGAGCGTCAGCCATACGCAAAACCTGAAGATTATCGAGCGTTTGCACGAACTGATGCCGCGTTCCGCCAAAAAGGCGATGAAAGAGACGAAAGAGCAAAAACCAGAAGAAGAAGCCGCTCCTCCCAGCAAACAGGTGTACCGGGTCCGTTTCCAAGGCGATCCCGAAATATTTTCCAGGGGAATGGACCCGGCACTTCTGATCGACGAGCTAAAAGGGCTTGGGGAATGCGAAGTCATCACGAACCTCGAAGCCATTCCCCCGCTGGACGAAATCGACCCGGAAAGGTGCTATTTGTCCTGGGATATCGTCCTAACCACCTCCAACAACGAGGACGACATCCGCGACGTGTTCATTTTCGTCGAGGATGAATGCGAAATCGATATTCGGCGTATTTCCGAAGAAGAAGCCGAAGACATCCCACGGTTGGGAGAAATTCTCGTCGATCGTGGCGATGCCAAAGCGGAAGATATCGAACAGGTTTTAGGAACGCAAAAACGTATTGGCGATCTTCTCTCCGAGACAAAAGGCGTCTCCAAGACGAAAATCCAATCGGCGCTTCAAGAACAGAAAGCGTTGCAGGCTTTCAACAAAGCCACTGCCAGAGAAACGGTTCGCGTTCCCGCCGACAAACTCGATAACCTTATCAATCTCGTCGGCGAGCTGGTCATCACCCAGGCGCAATTGTCCCGCGTGGCCTCGAAAATCGACAGTCTCGAACTCGATTCTCCGGTGGAGGAAGTGGATCGCCTGACCGGAGAATTGCGCGATATCGTGCTGAATATCCGCATGATGCCCATCGGCGGGACGTTCAGCCGCTTCCGTCGCCTGGTACGCGACCTCTCGTCGGAACTGAACAAGCAAATCGATCTCGTCACCCAGGGTGGTGAGACGGAAATGGACAAAACCGTCATCGACCGCCTCGGAGACCCCCTGGTGCACCTGATTCGCAACAGCCTGGACCATGGTATCGAAGGCCAGGAAGCACGATTGGAAGCCGGAAAGCCGGAGCGTGGCACGATCCGCCTGTCCGCCATGCATCGGGGAGCGAACGTGGTGATTTCCATCGAAGACGACGGAAAAGGACTGAACCCCGAAGCCATTCGCGCCAAAGCCATCGAAAAAGGCTTGATCGCCGCCGACGAAGATTTGACCGAAAAAGAAATTTTCAACCTCATCATGCGCCCCGGCTTTTCCACGGCGGAATCGGTTACATCGATTTCCGGACGCGGCGTGGGAATGGACGTGGTGAAACGGGAAATCGAAAGCCTGCGGGGATCGATCGAAATCGACAGCCAACCGGGAAAAGGCACGCGAATCGATCTCTACCTGCCTCTTACGCTGGCGATCATCGACGGTCTGCTGGTCGAAATCGGGGCTGGAAAATACGTCATTCCCATCAATGCCATCGTGGAATGCATTGAAATGACACCGGAAACCATCGCACTGGATCGTGGACGAAATCTGATTCAGGTCCGGGGCGAGTTGCTGCCGTTCGTGCGCCTGCGCGAAACGTTCTGGATCGAAGGTATCCGGCCGGAAATCGAGGAGGCGGTGATCGTCAACCACGGCGACCAGCGCGTCGGACTGGTGGTGGACCGGGTGATCGGCGACTACCAGACGGTTATCAAATCCCTCGGACGTATTTACCAGGATGTCGTCGGGCTGTCCGGCGCGACCATCATGGGCGACGGCAATGTGGCGTTGATCGTAGACGTGTTGGGCCTCGTACGCATGGCCAACATGGATGAAAAAGTTTCCATCGGTAAAAACCGAAAAATCAAAGAGAAGACCGAGGATCTCTCGGCGCAATCCTAGTCGGCATTCAATACTCCTGTGTGAAAGGACCGCATCATGAAATTCTTCTCGAACCTGAAGATCGGCTGGAAAATCCTCTCATTGAGCTTCGTTATCATTACCCTGTTCATTGGCTCCATCATGGGTTGGATCGTTCCCCAGTTCGGCGACGGACTGGTAGACAAGAAACGTGAAAAAATAAAGGAGCAGACCGAAGTCGTTGTATCTGTCGTCAAGCATTATCATGACATGGTTGTGGCCGGAACGCTCACCGATGAAGAAGGCCGCAAACAAGCCGCCGAAGCCGTGCGTTCTGTGCGCTATGGTCCCGAAATGAATGACTATTTCTGGATCAACGATACCGACCACATCATGGTCATGCACCCATTCAACCTAGCGCTCGAAGGCAAAAGCGTCAGGGACAACAAAGACCCGCACGGCAAAAAGATGTTCGAGGAAATGGTGGACGTGGCTTTGAGCGACAAAGCTGGGTTCGTCGATTACATGTGGCAGTACAAAGACCAGAAAAACCGCATCGTGCCGAAGATTTCCTACGTTCAGTATTTCGAACCCTGGCAATGGGTTGTGGGGACCGGCATGTATATCGAAGACGTCAACGAGGAAATCGCGGGTTGGCGCAACCGCATTTTGGTGTTTTCTCTCATTTTGACGCTGTTTTGCGCAGCACTCGCCTGGTGGATCAGTCGCACCATCGCCAAACGGCTCAACAATGCCTCGTCCATGATGACCGCGATGGCCGCCGGAGAAATCGACCAGGAAATCACCGATAAAAGCCTGGACGAAATCGGCCAGATGATGGCGGCACTTGCCGAAGTCATTGGGGTATTGCGAAAACTGCTGGATGACGTCAACGGTATGAGCGCCAACGTCAAGGCCGGGCGTCTGACCGAACGCAGCGATTCTTCGGCATACAAAGGCGCCTGGATGAAAATGGTGGACGGCATCAACGGTCTTACCGACGAACTGGTTGGACATCTGGACAACGTGCCGATTCCCGTGCTCGGCGTAGACGAGGAATTCAATATTCTGTTTGCCAACAAGCAATTGGCGAATATTTCGGGAAGCACACCGGAGAAAATGCTGGGAACCAAATGCTACCATTCTTTGAAAGGTGGAGAATGCCAGACGGCCAACTGCGCCAGCGAACGAGCGATGAACACCCGTAAAATGACGGAAAGCTCCACCGTCGCCACACCGGGCGATCATCGGATGGAAATCGATTACATCTCCACGCCGATCAAAAACGAAAGCGGCAATGCCGTGGCGGCGTTTGAATTCATCATCGATCAAACCGCCGTTCGCGAAGCGGCGCGAGTGGCGAAAAAGCAGGCCAATTACCAGGAAGGCGAAGTCGGCAAGCTGGTTACTGCACTGGGTAAAGTCTCCGAAGGCGATCTGAACGTGGACGTGCAAGTGGCCGATTCGGATAACGACACGGCTGAAATCGCCGCAAACTTCGAGAAAATCGCCGACAACATCAACAACATGATTGGCAATCTCACCCGCTTTGCCGAAGACGTGCAATCGGCAGCCGGTCAAGTAGCTACCGGAGCGGAGCAGGTCAACCAGTCTTCGCAATCCATGGCGCAGGGCGCTTCCGAGCAAGCTTCGAGCGTGGAAGAAGTTTCCAGCTCGATGGAAGAAATGAGCGCGACCGTCAAGCAGAACGCCGACAACGCGCAGCAAACCGCGTCCATCGCCTCGAAAGCCGCAGAAGATGCCGAAGAAGGCGGCGCGGCGGTAACACAAACCGTCGGAGCGATGAAGAGCATCGCCGAAAAAATCAACATCATCGAGGAAATCGCCCGCCAGACCAACATGCTGGCGCTGAACGCCGCCATCGAGGCCGCCCGCGCCGGGGAACACGGCAAGGGATTCGCCGTGGTGGCCGCCGAAGTCCGCAAGCTGGCCGAACGCAGTCAGACTGCCGCCAAAGAAATCGGCGAACTCTCCGAAAGCAGCGTGGAAATCGCCGAAAAAGCGGGTGGATTGCTCAACGAGATCGTGCCGGTGATTCAGAAAACCTCCGACCTCGTGCGTGAAATCAACGCCAGCAGTTCGGAACAGGCCAACGGCATCGAGCAGGTAACCCAGGCCATTCACCAGCTCGACCAGGTGATCCAGCAAAGCGCCGCTTCCACCGAGGAACTGGCCGCCACCAGCGAAGAACTCTCTGGTCAAGGCGAGCAACTGCTGCAATCGGCCTCGTTCTTCAAGATCAAGCGATCCGGTTCGTCGGCTTTCAGGCAAAGCATGAAAAGCCCCGTTTCACGCACAAGCAGCAAAAAGTCGCCGCCTTCCAACCACGGCAACGGAGACACCAAAGGCGTAAAACTGCTTCTCGACGGAAGCGATGACGCCATCGACAAAGATTTCGAAGCCTTCTAGGCCAACCTATTCGGATGTTCCCCTCACCTGTTTTTACTTTTTCCGAGGGGAACGTCCTTCTTGATGAATGATTTTTAGGAGGAGAGAAGGGCAAAAGCGGAAGCGATAGCCATTGAAAGTGCACTTTGAAGTGATTCAAGTCTTTCTCGCGATAAGTACCATAATCCGTAGGAAAGGTGAGAAAAAATGGTGGATTTCAAGAACATGAAAGTTGCGTCCAAAATTCGGTTCGGTTTCGGCATTGTGATCGGCTTGCTGATCATCGTCGCCGCTGTCGCCAGCCTGGCGTTATCCAACGCCTCGGAGGGTTTCGGAACCTACCGGAACATTGCGCGCAGCACGAATTTGATGGGGAGGATTCAAGCCAATCTCCTCGAAGCCCGGATGGAGGTGAAAAACTACCTCATAACCGGAACCGACGAAGCGAAGCAGAAGTTTGAAGAGCGTTGGGCCAAGGTAGAAGAGTTCATTACAACGGCTACTGAAAATCAACATGAAGGGGAGCGCAAAAACAAGCTTCTGGAGATGGATAAAAACGCGAAAAACTATGACAATGCCTTCGAGCAAATCGTTGTCAAACAAGACAAGCGCCATCACCTGGTAGATGAAGTATTGAACGTTGTCGGTCCCGAGATGGAACGCGACTTGACGGACATCATCACTACGGCCAATCGCGATCACGATATGACGGCGGCCTATAACGCAAGTCTCGCCATGCGGAACCTTCTACTGGCACGACTGTATGTTGTTAAATTCCTGGAAGATAACGCACAAAGCCACGTCGACCGTGTCGGTAAAGAACTGGGCCAATTCGAATCTTATTTAAAGGTGCTGGACAGCGAACTGCAAAATCGCGACCGCCGGGAACACTTGGCATCTGTAAGCCAGAACCAGGAAAAATACCGAAACGCTTTCGATTCGGTCGCAGAAACTATTATCAAACGCAATGAAATCGTTACCAGCACGTTGGACGTTCTGGGACCGGGCATGGCCTCACTGGCTGAGGAAATCAAGCTCGCCAACCAAAACGAGCAGGATGTTTTAGGTCCGAAGCTGGTGGCGGAAAACGAACGTTCCATCATTGTCAGTGTTATTGCAGCCATCGTGGCTCTCATCGTTGGTATCTTCCTTTCCATTCGTATCAGCCGGGCGATTGTCGATCCCCTGATTGCCATGGTCGGAGCCTCCAAGGAACTGGCCGTCGGCGACGTGAATTTAAAGATCGACTTCAAAAGCAAGGATGAAATCGGCGAGTTGGCCGAATCGTTCAGGGACATGGTGGAAGCCCAGCGGAAAATGACGAATCTCGTCAGCGATGTAGCCAAAGGGGATTTGTCACATGACGTCCAAGCTCGTTCGAACAAAGACGAACTTGCGTTCTCTTTGCAGGAAATGGTGGAAGCTCAGCGGGCGATGGCCGATCTTGTGGAACAGGTGGCCCAGGGTAACCTTACGGTAGACATCAAGCCCCGTTCCCAATCCGATATGCTGGCCATTTCCCTCAATGACATGGTGCTCAACCTGATCAAGGTCGTGACCGAAGTCCAGGGGGCGGCCAATCAGGTGGCGGTGGGTTCCGAGCAGGTCAATTCGTCCTCGCAGTCCATGGCGCAAGGCGCTTCGGAACAGGCATCGAACGTGGAAGAGGTTTCCAGTTCGATGGAGGAAATGAGCGCCACCGTCAAGCAAAATGCCGACAACGCCCAGCAAACCGCGTCCATCGCCTCGAAAGCGGCCGAGGATGCCGAGGAAGGCGGCACGGCGGTAACGCAGACCGTCGAAGCGATGAAAAGCATCGCCGAAAAGATCAATATTATCGAAGAGATCGCCCGCCAGACCAATATGCTGGCGTTGAACGCCGCTATCGAAGCCGCCCGCGCCGGGGAGCACGGCAAAGGGTTCGCCGTGGTGGCCGCCGAAGTCCGCAAGCTGGCCGAGCGTAGCCAGACTGCCGCGAAAGAGATCGGCGAACTTTCCGAAAGCAGCGTGGGAATCGCCGAAAAGGCGGGCGGATTGCTACGAGAGATCGTGCCGGTGATCCAGAAAACCTCCGATCTCGTACGTGAAATCAACGCCAGCAGCAACGAACAGGCCAACGGTATCGAACAGGTAACCCAGGCCATCCACGAGCTGGACCAGGTGATCCAGCAAAGCGCCGCTTCGACCGAAGAAATGGCCGCTACCAGCGAGGAATTGTCCAGTCAGGCCATCAGTATGAACGAGCAGGTGGCGTTCTTCAAACTGTCGAACGGCAGATCGCATCAAGCCTTCAGGGCATCGAATACAACGGTTACTCCAGCAAAAACCAACGGGTCAAAATCCCTCAAAGACCCAAAACATGGATTGAGACTCGATCTTGGGAACGATCCGGATATTTCGGACGACGATTTCGAAAGGATTTAAGACATACGAACCGCCCTTTAAGGGCGGTTCACGAAACGACATCACAGAAACAACATGCGGAAATCAACACCAATGCATTCAACAACAGTGAACGGAATTTGGAAAATTTCGAAGGTCAAAACCAGGAAAGGAGACGCACGACGCTTCAAGGATAGAAGCACTGAGAGTCCGAGACATTTGGGGGGAACAAAACGGTTGAAAAGTCAACGCATTCTTTAAAGGACAGGGATGTTCTAAGAATAAACTCCCAAGATTTTCATGCAACAGAAAGTCCCTTCCGCTACTTCACCGCAATTTTAGCAGAAAGGTAAAAATCATGTTCAATTTCAACAACATGTCTGTTGCATCGAAAATCCGTACCGGTTTCGGCATCGTGATCGGGCTGCTGATCATCATCGCCGCCGTGGGTAGTTTCTCGTTGTCCAATGCGTGTACCGGATTCACAACCTATCGAGGTGTCGCCCGCAGTACGAACCTGATGGGGAGGATTCAAGCCAACCTTCTCGAAGCACGGATGGAGGTGAAAAACTTCCTCATCACCGGAACCGACGAAGCAAAGCAAAAATACGAGGAACGTTGGAGCCAAGTAGAGAATTTCGTGGCCACCGCTCTCGAAGAACAAAAAGAAGGGGAACGAAAGAACAAACTGTTGACCATGCAGGGAGATTCCAAAACGTACGACAATGCTTTTCATCAGGTCGTGGAGAAACAAGAAAAGCGTCGCCAGCTGGAGGAAGAGGTGCTGAACGTCGCCGGTCCGAAAATGGAACGGAACCTGACCGACATCATCACCACGGCAAAACGGGACAACGATATGCTGGCAGCATACAACGCCAGTCTCGGACTGCGAAACCTGTTGTTGGCTCGGCTGTACGTCATCAAGTTCCTCGAAAACAACGAGCAAAGCCACGTTACACGGGTGGAAAAAGAGCTGAGTGAATTCCATAAGTACCTGAAAGTATTGGACGACGAGTTGCAAAACCGCGACCGCCGGGAGCACCTGGCTAGTGTGATGAAAGATAAAGAAAAATACGAAGCGGCCTTTACTGCATTGGCAAAAACCATTTTCGACCGCAATAAGATCGTGGCCTATACCATGGACACCTTGGGTCCGAAAATGGCTTCGCTGGCCGAAGAAGTCAAACTTGCCAACAAAAACCAGCAAGATATTCTTGGCCCTCAGATGCTGAGTGAAAACGAGCGGTCCATCACAATCAGCCTCGTCGCCGCGTTGGTGGCGTTGATTGTCGGGGTTTTCCTATCGTTCCGCATCAGCCGGGCGATCGTCAACCCGCTGAGCACCATGGTCCATGCCTCCAAGGAACTGGCCGTCGGCGATATGAATCTGACCATCGCAGTCAACAGCAAAGACGAAATCGGCGAGTTGGCCGATTCATTCCGAGACATGGTGGAAGCCCAGCGTGCCATGGCCGATCTCGTCGAAGATGTCGCCCAGGGCAATCTGACGGTCGCCATCAATCCTCGTTCCGAGGCGGACCGGCTGTCGATTTCTCTCAAAGATATGGTGGAAAACCTGACCAAAGTCGTCACGGGTGTACAAAACGCCGCCAACCAGGTTGCCGTCGGTTCCGAGCAGGTCAATTCGTCCTCGCAGCAAATGGCGCAAGGTGCCTCCGAGCAGGCCGCCAACGTGGAGGAAGTCACCAGCTCGATGGAGGAAATGAGTGCGACGGTCAAGCAAAATGCCGATAACGCTCAGCAAACCGCTTCCATCGCTTCGAAAGCCGCCGAGGATGCCGAAGAAGGTGGAGCGGCGGTGACACAGACCGTCGATGCCATGAAGAGCATCGCCGAGAAAATCAACATCATCGAAGAGATCGCTCGACAAACCAATATGCTGGCGCTAAATGCCGCCATCGAAGCCGCCCGCGCCGGAGAACACGGAAAAGGGTTTGCCGTGGTAGCCGCCGAGGTCCGCAAGCTGGCTGAACGCAGCCAGAGCGCCGCCAAGGAAATCGGCGAGTTATCGGTCTCCAGCGTGGAAATTTCCGAAAAGGCAGGGGCTTTACTCAGTGAAATCGTGCCCGTGATCCAGAAAACCTCCGATCTGGTGCGCGAAATCAATGCCAGCAGCAACGAACAGGCCAACGGCATCGAGCAGGTAACGCAGGCCATTCATCAACTCGATCAGGTGATCCAGCAAAATGCTTCCGCCACCGAAGAAATGGCCGCCACCAGCGAGGAACTCTCCGGGCAGGCGGTCAACATGAACGATCAGGTTTCGTTCTTCAAGCTGGGTCTGGGATCTCACTCCATGCAAATGAGCGACTCCGTGATCAAACCCACGAAAAAGATCGAATCGGTTGCTCGAAAAAGCAATGGCAATAGAAAAACCCAGGGCTTGAACCTGGACTTCTCGAACGATCCGGACATTTCGGATCATGATTTCGAAAGGATGTGATGGAAGGGAGCGGACCGTCAAGGGGCGGTCCGCGAACAAAATAGGGGAAGGTGGAACGTTAGCGTCAGTAGCGATTTTTTGACATCAGAGGTTATGGCGTTCTTCAACAGCCTGAAAACACAAAAGGAGAAAAAACCATGAATCTCATTCGCAATTTGAAGATCGGCCCGAAACTGATCCTGATGTTCCTACTGGTCGGATTGATCCCGATGCTGTTGGCGTCTACCTCGAACTACCTGCAAACAAGCAAGACCATCGATGACGATGTTAAAAGCAAGCTCGAAGCGATTATGACAATCAAAAGGCATCAAATCGAAAGCTGGTTTGAAGAACGCTACGGCGACGTTACCGTACTTGCTGCATTTCACGATATTTCCGAAGCCCTACAAACGTATGAACATGCTTTCAAAAACGGTGGAGTTGAAGGGGAACTGTATCAAAAAGCCGATACCACCTTTAAAGACCTGCTCTCTCATTACGAGAAAGAATACGGGTACTATGACCTGTTTCTGATCACTGCCGAAGGCGATGTGGTGTTTACGGTCGAGCACGAGGCCGATTTTGCGAGCAACCTGTTAAAAGGTCAGTATCGTGGCAGTGGATTGGCCAAGACATTTAAAAATGCCATGTCCGGTGAAATCCTACTGACGGATTTCGAATCCTACGCTCCAAGCAACGGTGTGGCTGCATCGTTTATCGCTGCTCCCATTCTGAAAAATGACAGAGTTCTTGGCGCGGTTGCCTTACAAATGCCGATCGGTGCAATCAACGAAATCATGCAGGAAAAAACAGGAATGGGAGAGTCGGGAGAAACCTATCTTGTGGGCGCGGACTACAAGATGCGCTCGGATAGTCGTTTCGAACAGGACAGCACCATCTTGAAGAAGAAAATCCAGACCGCCGGCGTCGAAAAAGCGATGAAAGGTTTCAGTGACACCGAGTTGTATCCCGATTACAGGGGGATTCCGGTGTATGGAGCTTTTACCAAAGTCGATATCAAAGGCGTGGACTGGGTGATTCTTTCGGAGATCGACGAGGCCGAAGCGCTGGCTCCGCTGTATGCCATGCGCAACGACGTCATTTTATTGCTGGTCGTGATATCGTTGTTGATTACCGGTTTTGCACTGTTCGCGGCTCGTGGATTTTCCCGTCCTATCAACAGCTTATCGCAAATTGCCGATAGAATCGCCAACGGTGACCTGAAGGTCAAAATCGATATCGACAAGCGCGACGAAATCGGAGATCTCGCCAACTCCTTAAAGGTCATGGTAGGCAACCTGACAAGAGTGGTCACCGAGGTTCAAAACGCAGCAGGACAGGTTTCAGTCGGCTCCGAACAGGTCAATTCTTCTTCACAACAGATGGCCCAAGGTGCTTCCGAACAGGCATCGAACGTCGAGGAAGTCTCCAGTTCGATGGAACAAATGAGTTCCACAGTCAAGCAAAATGCCGATAACGCCCAGCAAACGGCTTCTATTGCCCAGAAGGCGGCTGAGGATGCCGAAGAAGGTGGTGCGGCGGTGTCTCAAACCGTCAATGCCATGAAAAGTATCGCCGAGAAGATCAACATTATCGAAGAGATCGCCCGACAGACCAACATGCTGGCGTTGAACGCCGCCATCGAAGCCGCCCGCGCCGGAGAGCATGGCAAGGGATTTGCCGTGGTAGCCGCCGAGGTCCGCAAGCTGGCTGAACGCAGCCAAAGCGCCGCCAAGGAAATCGGCGAGTTGTCGGTGTCCAGTGTAGAGATCTCCGAAAAAGCCGGTGCCCTGCTCGGCGAAATCGTGCCGGTGATCCAGAAAACCTCAGACCTCGTGAAGGAAATCAACGCAAGTAGTAACGAACAGGCCAATGGTATCGAGCAGGTGACGAAAGCGATTCATCAACTCGACCAGGTGATCCAACAAAACGCTTCCGCCACCGAAGAAATGGCCGCCACCAGTGAAGAATTATCGAGCCAGGCGATCAGCATGAACGAGCAGGTGGCTTTCTTCAAGTTGGACCATCACCATCTTTATTACGACGATGAGAACCCGAAGCAGCGACAACCAAAGAAAGTCGCTCATATTGAGCACAAAACCTACGCATCAAACAAGGCAAACGGCCAAAACAAAGGCAAAGGCATACAACTTCATCTCGAAACCGATCCGGATGTTTCGGACGATAATTTCGAACGATATTGACCCTTTTCAACGTCAATGGAGGAAAAAATGGAAATCCAAAACGATTCCACGAACCTGGTCAATCAATTCCTGACTTTTCGTCTGGGCGAGGAAGACTTCGCCCTGGAAATCTCAAAAGTTCGTGAAGTGCTCGATTTCACGCACATTACCAAGGTTCCCCGTACGCCCGACTTTTTACGCGGTGTGATCAACCTGCGCGGCAATGTCGTCCCGGTGATCGATCTGCGGCAGAATCTCGGGATGGACGCGATTCAACGCACCTCGGACACCTGCATCGTGATCGTCGAACTCAACATCAACGGCGACAGCCTGCAAGTGGGTGCTCTGGCGGATTCGGTCAGCGAAGTGGTGGATATCGATCAAAGCCTGATCGGTCCTCCCCCGAAGCTGGGTTCCAAGCTGAAAACCGAGTTCATCAAAGGAATGGGCAAGCGTGAAAGCGGCTTCGTGATCATCCTCGACATCGACAAGGTTCTGTCGCTGGAAGAGCTGGAAGTCCTCGAACAGTCGGCGGATCTCGTAACGGAAGAGGTCGAAACGACCTCCACGGAGCAGCAGCCGCCGGCATGACCGGAAGAGAGTCCACGCCGAAAAACCGGACGACGGAAAAGCTCCGAGTCGTTTGAAGGATTCGGCGGTTCTTGAATGACCGCAAAAAAAGGATCGAGCCATGGTTGGAACTACGGAAGATTCGGGATCGTTTCGAATCCCGCCGATGTCGGATCGCCTTTTCAGGCAGTTTCGCGAAGTAATCTTCGAACATACAGGCATTCATCTGGCCGATGGCAAAAAGACCATGGTGGCCTCGCGAATCATCAAACGTTTGCGCCGGTTACGGCTGAAGTCTTTCAACGAATATTACCTATTGTTGCAGGACAAAGAGGGATTCGAGCAAGAATTGGGATCGCTGATCGACGCCATCACGACCAACAAAACGGAATTTTTCCGGGAACACGACCACTTTCGGATTCTTGTTGAACAGGTGCTTCCCGCACTGGAAAAAGAAGGCGTTTGGCGACCGTACGACAGTTTGCGTTTCTGGAGCGCGGGGTGCTCGACGGGAGAAGAGCCTTATACCCTCTCGATGGTTCTGAACGATCACCTGCTTCGGCTGAAATCGGAATACTCGATTCTCGCCACGGATATATCGATGGAAGTCTTGCAAGCGGCCACACGGGCCATTTATTCAAAAAATCTCGTGCAGCAAATTCCCGCGAACTATCGCTACAAATATCTGATGGCCGGTAAAGGGGACTACAAAGGATACTACAGAGTACTTCCCGAGATTCGCTCCAAGGTTACTTTCGGGCAACTGAACCTGATGGATCATTCGTTCGGGATCAAAAAGAAAATGCACGTCATTTTCTGCCGAAACGTGATCATTTACTTCAATCTCGAAACGAAACGGCAGCTGATTCGCAAGTTTTACAATCAGCTTCAGCCGGGCGGATACCTTTTCCTCGGGCACTCGGAGTCCCTTTCGAATGTCAGCAGCGATTTCAAAACGGTTGCGCCGACGGTCTACAGAAAGCCTTTATAATCAACTCCTTGGAACGTGAGAAAGTCCCATGCCCGATAAAATCAAAGTGCTGGTAATCGACGATTCGGCGGTGGTACGACAAGCGATGACCGCCGTTTTGGAAAGCGACCCCCGGATCGAAGTCATGGCAACCGCACAAGATCCCTACATTGCAGCGCAGAGATTGCGAAGGGAAGTTCCCGACGTCATCACGCTGGACGTCGAAATGCCTCGCATGGACGGCTTGACCTTTCTCAAGAAACTGATGCACCAGCATCCCATCCCGGTCGTGATGTGCTCCAGCCTGACTGAAAAAGGGGCGGCGACCGCCATCAAAGCCCTGGAACTGGGAGCGGTCGATATCATCACCAAACCGAAACTTGGTGTAGGAAAGTTTATCGAGGAGTCCCGGATGCTGATCTGCGATGCCGTAAAAGCCGCCGCGATGACCAGCCCCAAACCTCTTCCTACGGTGCAGTTGCGTGCCGAGAAAAAGCTTTCGGCAGACGCCGTACTATCCAAGGCCAACAGTCGCGCTTTGATCCAAACCACGGAAAAAGTGGTGGTGATCGGAGCCTCCACCGGAGGCACCGAAGCCTTGCGAGTCTACCTCGAAGCCCTGCCGGTGGATGCTCCCGGCACGGTGATCGTCCAGCACATGCCTGAAAAATTCACGACGTCGTTCGCGGAACGGCTCAACAGCATCTGCCGGGTCAACGTCAAAGAAGCGGCCAACAACGATTCGGTCGTTCCGGGCCGCGTGTTGATCGCTCCGGGCAACAAACATACGCTGCTCAAGCGCAGTGGTGCGCGATATTACGTGGAAGTGCGCGAGGGTCCGTTGGTCAGCCGTCACCGGCCCTCGGTCGATGTGCTGTTTCGTTCGGCCTCCCGTTATGCCGGATCGAATGCCGTAGGCGTCATTATGACGGGCATGGGCGACGACGGCGCACAGGGCATGAAGGAAATGCACGATGCCGGTGCCAAAAACGTCGCTCAGGATGAAAAAAGCTGCGTGGTCTTCGGAATGCCGAATGAAGCCATCAAGCACGGCGGTGTCGATCACGTCCTGCCACTGGAGAAAATCTGGCCCAAAGTGCTGATTCTCTGCAAAGAAACTCCTTCGACCCAGGAAGCCGGAGTCGCCTGAACGTCAGCCCCAAAAGTGCTGCAACCCAGAAAAAACCATAAAACACCTGCTATGACTTAAAAACTATTGATATTTCAACGGTTTCCCGGTTTTCATCCTCGACAGATTGTTCCGTTTGACTGCAGGTGAAAACCGCCCTGACTCCGTGAAAGATCGTCGGTTTTCGGCGTCTCGTGACGATTTCTCATGAATTATCCGGGCTAGCGACGATTTTTATGAAATATCCGGTGTTCGGATGAGTTTCGACAGTGCCATAGCCGTTATACTTTGCCTTTAGCGCTCCTTACCCTTTTCGTTGTGGGTGGCATGGGTGAACCGCAGGTTGCCCACGATCATCGTTCGACCACGGGCAAGCTGACGTTTCACGTCGCTTGGACCGTGTCACCCTTCGTTTCCAGGATTCTCTATCGCTGGAACCAAATCATACCGGCTATATCTATCCAGAAAACGTGTTTTCCCCAAAATTCACCATAGGGAAATTCCCCAAAGAAGCCTTATTTATTTTTCGTGTGTATTTGCAAAAAAATTTAGACAGCTATTGCCATTTTCGAAAAGAGATCAATCAGTTGTGGGAATGTAACCCTGTGGAAAAAATGTGGAAAGATTTTTCCAAAATGCGTTGAAAGTGGGTTTTCAACAGTGAAATAAAGGCAAAAAACCTAATAAAATAAGAAAGTTAGTGCTACTTTGTTTACTTTTTTAACTGGGTATTTTTCTTTTCCACAATCATTTCACAAAAGATACATTCATTCATATATTTTATCTTTAAATGGGAAATCGGATAATGCAGGAAGACGATCATCCAATGGTCTATCTCGAAAAAATACTGGAGAAGACTCAAGTTTTCCACTATTCGACCGACTGCGGTCAAGGCAAGTGCAGACCCTGAAATGTTATTGCTGTAAAATCGCGGTGGAAAGATCATCCGGATATTTGTCCGCTTCCCCTTCGATGACGATATTGTTCCAAAAGCGGGCAAGGTCGATTCGGTTGACTCGATAAGTCCGTTTTTTGTACGAAGCTTTCAGTTTCCCATCGTCGATCGCTTCATTGATCACCGAAACTTTCACCCGAAGAATTTTGGCAGACTGCCGGACGGAAAATTCCTGATCTTTTATCTTCTCATACTCGTCTTTTGCGACTTCGTTGTCGTACATCAGCGCCGCTTCCGCGATGCTGGCATCCATCAGCAATCGGTCACGGTCTATCATGGCCGTTTCCGCATGTTTGTTTTCGATGGCTTTTTTCAGTTTCAGCCAGGTTTTCCAGGCGTGGCGTTTGATACGGGAGGAGGTTCTCAAATCGCCTTCCGACTGCCAGTCGGAGATTTCCCGTTGCTCCATCCATTGGTCAATATCATCCCAATTGTACCAAGACAACCCAACAACTGCCAGCAACAAGAAGAGTTTGGTCTTGCTTTTCATGAAATCTGCGTCCCCCGTAAACGATTACTATTCACAACCAAGTGGACGTTATGATTTGAAAATTTATTAACCCGTCGGACAAAGTATAGCGCAAGTCTTCTCTTACACCAAATTTCATGACTTTCATGGAGGAAAGGAACTGTAAGAGGAGCAGTAACAAACTCGCTCGTTTTGCTGCGACGAGTGAGGATTCTTACGTTTTTTGGGTGGTTCTTCACCTGATTCATCACTCCAACAAGCGGTAATCTTTCGAAATTTCGCCTCGTGACGAGGTTCCGAAACACCCGACCACCTTGACTCCGGGGTAAAATCATTGTAAAAAGAGATGTTTTTCGCATAGTTGTATTTGATGTGCGTGAAAGGTCGAAGGGATTCCATGAAAGTCCAATGTCCTAATTGTGGAAGTCGGTTTCGTTTCGACGATAGTAAAATAAAACCGGAAGGAAGCCGTGTCCGCTGCTTGAGTTGCAGCAACATTTTCACGATTCACCCGCCGGAACCCGAGCCCGAACCGGATTTCATGGCTTCGCAATTCGCTACGGACGAGGACTTGGGCGATTTTTCGCAACAAAACTCGTCTCCGTCGTTCCCTCCTCCTGAAACCTCGAATCAAGACTCATTCAGTGGCGGTCAGATGTTCTCCGGTAATCCGTCGGAAAACTACGATCTTGCCTCCCCGCAGGAATCTTCCGGACCCATCAGCCAGGAAGAAATGATGAGCCAGTTCACGCCCGGCAGCCAGTTGCTGGACATCGAAAACAGAACCGGCCTCGATATGAATGCGATTGATGATCAGAAATTACCGGTGCCGGATACCGGTTCCAGCGCGTTCGATCTTCAGATGCCTATGGAGGATTTTCAAAATCCGGGAGAGGCTTCATCACCCAGTCAACCGGCGTATTCCGAATTCGCCGAGGAAATCGCCAGCGGGTCCGACCCCTCGATGCGTGTCGCTTCACATTCCCAACCACCTCCCCCCGAAGACGCACCCGAACCTGCCGGAAGCATTTTCGGCGGAGATTTTGCTTTCGAGGAACGGGGTGAATTGACGGCGGCCACCAAGGATCTTCGGGCGATGGACGACGAAGCCCTGTCCAAAGTCGGCGCGAAAAAAACAGAACCGGAAAAACCGAAAGCGCAGGACGACGAGGAAAAGGGCTACGATCCCCAGGCGACCCACGTTGCAATTCCCCATGCCTATCGGATGCTTGTGGAAGTCGAGCCGGAAGAAGAACAAAAAGGCTCGATGGAACTTACGCTCGACGAGTACCGAAAGCAGCAGGAACGCAAACAAGGCGTGCGAAAGCGATTCAAGGTCAATCCTTTCGTCGGTACCCGGATTTCGGGAAGCGAGACCGAGAAAAAATCCAAAACCATCGTTACGGCGCTGAAAGGATTGTTCATTGGAATGGCGGTGCTTGGCTTGATCACAGGATTCGCCATGATCGGCCACGGGGATCAGCTTTTGTTGCGCAGCTACAATCCCTTGGGAATTTTCGGTGCCATTTTCGGGTTTTAGCGTGTCTTTTTGGCAAGTTCCGAGTTTCGAACATGCTTTTACAACGTATTGTCTAACGTGAAAAGGGGCTTATCGTGTCCTCGAACGCCCCCGTTATCCCTCAAAACCTACTGGAACTTTTTCGTCCGCTTCGCCCAGGTCAAGGGTTTCGAGACGGCTGGAAGCTGGTGGACATCGTTCCGGGAAAAACGATTCGTGCGGTGTTCGCCTACCGTGATTCTACCGCCTTGAAGCTGGGTCTTCTTCCCCACAAGGAGGGTCGTCCGGCGTTCGAGAGAAGCCGCTGGTTCGATTTCGCCGTGCTGGATGCCGAAGAACCGCTACCCGAGTCCGTTGCTCGTTTCGCCCGGCTGATGGTGGAACTGGTTCGGCGCAACAGCGATTCCGGCCCAAAACCTCCTTTTTGGGACAACCTTCGTCGAAAGTACGACATCTTCGACGACGAGAACGCCCTTTCGTTCGATATCGAAGCCTCGCCCCATTGCCAGAACCGCTGTCGTTTCTGCATCAATCGCCCGGCGGGAATTCCCGACACCTCGACCGAGGATTTGCTTGTCTTGCTACGCCAGCGACGGGAACGGGGGGCACGGGGCGTCGAGTTTACCGCTATGGAACCCACCTTGAGGCCGGATATCCTCGATCTGGTGGCCGAGGCGAAACGCCTGGGGTATCGCTCGATCCGAATGATTTCCAATGGATACGGGTTCGCCAAACCCGATTTCTGTCGCAATATTTTCGCGGCGGGGCTGCATCAGGTAACGTTATCGATTCTGGGGCATCAGCCGGAGATCGAACAGGCTTTGACCACCCGCTCGAACGCCTTCGAGATCAAAGCCCGTGCGTTGGCCAACGTCGTCGAGGCTACGGGTTCGCGGCGGGAACAATGGTTCGGCGAACGGGCGCTGTTTTCCAGTACGGTGATTACCAAGCAGAATCAGGAGTTTCTGCCGGAAATCTTGGACTATCTCACCCGGTCCGAGGTGTCTTCGGCCACATTTTCCTTTCCCGAACCGGGTGGATGGGCGTTGGAGCATTTCGACGAGGTGATGCCGTCACTGACAGCCGTTGAAGCGGTGGTTTCACGCCTGCTCACCCCACGTGAGGAAAGCCCGCTGGTGTCGCTGCTGGATGTTCCGTTGTGCGTGGCGCGGGGTGAGGAAGTCCGTGGAAGAACACGGAAAATGCTGTTGAGTTCAACCGGAGAGTCAGGATGGCGCGAAGGCTGGACGCAAAAAGCGGGTCGGAAGGTTCACCCCGAATCTCCTTGCGCTTCCTGTCGTCTGGCCAAAGAATGCCCCGGGGTCTGGCGGGAGTACGTCGAACGTCGCGGGGTTGGGGAACTCAAACCGTTTCGGTGCGATACAAACGAATAAAACCGAAAGTCGGGTTCATTCTTAACCCGCATAATTCATGAAAAATCTACTACGACTTGAAAACTCTTGATCTTTCACTCGTTTCCCGAAATTTTTATACTCAACAACCTGTCAAGTATGCTTCCGTTAAAAAATCACTCCAACTTCATGAAAGTTCTTCGGTTTTCGGCGTCTCGCAACGATCCTCATGAATAATGCGGGTTAACCCGTTGTTTTGGGAATGTCGGGCAAGAAATTTGCCCGACCTACTGTGACTTTTCATTCAAATAATCACCGAAAAACGATTGAAGAGAAAATACCTGCTCGACGAGAAGACGTGAATATCCGTTGAAACGTCTGTTCTTACCCCACATGTGCCGATTGACCGTTTTTTCGCGGAAGGGTCAGTTCGGTGGTGCAGCCGCCTCGCTCGTTTTCGGACAACGTATAGCCACCATGATTGAAGGATTGCCATAAAAACGAACTGACGGCGAGATCGAACCGTGACTCGTCGGTGCTCCATACGGCATCCAGAGAACCGTCTTCGACGAGGCGGATGTCTTCGGGTGTGGGCGGCAGGCCGTTGTCGCTGAAAACGATCACCGCCCGGTCGTCACGATAGCTCAAATCGAGACGCAACTCGGGAAAAAACGCATCCTTTTCCTGCGTGGCGGCATGCAGTCCGGCAGCGTGTCGCTTGAGTGAGCGCAAGAATACATATTTCGCTTGTTGTTCGATGCAAACGCCACCGATGTAGGTAGGATCGGCCGTCATATCGAGGGGAAGCCGGGCGAATTGGTAGATTTTACGCATGTCCGTATCGAGTTTGGCCAGCTCGATGCAGCGCTTTACCAACGTGACGAGATCTACCTCGTGATGCTCGGCCGGGCGCTGGCGGGAAAATTCGACCATGTACGATACCATCGCTCGGGCACGCTCACCGCTTTCGCCGATAATCTGAAGAAAATAAAGCAGTTGGCGTTCTTCGATGTATTTTGCCAACTTGGTGATTTCGTCCTCGGCAAATCCGATTTTTTCCAGTTGGGCGTGGGTGCGTTCGTGATCGATGGTCAGGTTACGCGATAAAAGCTGTACCGTTTGCAACAGACCGCCCAGAGGGTTGTTGATTTCGTGCGCCAACCCGGCGGCCACATCGGCCACGCTGTTCATGCGAGCGGACAACAACGCCCAGCGGGCGGCCATTTCCCGGTCGATGGCTACTTTTCCGGGTTCGAGGACCGGTTGGTTCTCCGGCTCGAAACGCAGCATCCCGAAACGTTTGCCTCGATCTTCAAGCCATTCGCAGGTACAGGCGATAGCACCGAGATTCGGAATCGTCAGGTTTTCCAAAATGGAACGGGTTTGAGAAAACTCATGCTGGAGAAGTTTTGCAGAAACATCAAGCAAAGTGGTTCGAAGGTCATGGCTCCACGCCTGCCACGAGGGATTCCCGTAAAGCAGATGACCTTTTTCGTCGGTGAAAATCAGAGGAGATGCGTTGGCGTCGGCCAAGGAACGCCATGCTTCGGGAAAAGCGTCGATTTCAACGGGGGTGTGCTGCATCGTTACTCCAGAAATAATCAGTCCGTCTCTATCGTTTTCTTGTGGCATTCAGCGAATGCTGGAGGCTAAGTGTTTGTGAAACAACGGTTTTCATTGGGAGTTCATGTTCCATATACAACGAATCATGAAACAATCTTACCTACCTGGATACATTATAAAGAAAATTTCTTTGGAATCCATTTATTTTCCAAAAAAATATTCCGATAAAAATAAATGAATGACTTGCATTGACACGAGAACATAACCCCATGAGGATATAATTGTAACCAAAAAGAACGCGATTCTCTAACGAATTAGAGTCGTCTCTCGAATGAAAAGATCAAAAAAATGGCGAGAGGGGGGAACTCTCGCCACAGGGGGTGTTCGGAGTTTTCCGAACCAGACCGAAGTAGGGGCACACTCCGATCTCAAAGACTCAAAAATCCGGGGAGATTTTTGAGGGATTCAACAGCACTTAAGATGTGCAAAAAAAATACCAATCTGATATACACAAAGGACAGTAAAAAATAACAAATATAAATAGCGTAACAATATGTAATTAAACAGTTTTTTTGATTCTAAAACCAAATGTTAAATAACTGTTAGATACAAATAAACCCTAAAGAAGGAAAATATTTCGCTTTGCGAAAAATAAACGTCAAGAGAGCGAAATTTTTTCGCGAAAACTCCTTGCATCTTTCGCGTTTTCTTGCTTTCCTAAGAGAGCAATCGAACATGACAAATGTTTTTTTTTGGATTCTAGGTTGAGGACTGTATGGAATCTCAACGAATACTGCTGATTGACGACGAAATTGCTTCTCGTGCCCCGATTGCGCATTTTTTGCGCGACCTCGGATACGAGGTGTACGAGGCGGATCAGGCCGAGAGCGGACTCTCGATGCTGATGGAGCACGAGACGGACGTCGTGATTTCGGATATCCGGCTGGCGGGCATGAGCGGACTGGAATTGTTGCAGAAAATCAAAGCCTTTGCCCATGAAACCCAGGTCATTCTCTACACAGCCTACGGTACGATCGAAGATGCCGTTTCCGCCATGCGCATTGGTGCGGAAAACTACCTGACCAAACCCGTCAACCTCGAAGAACTCGAACTCATGGTCAAACGAGCCTTCGAAAAATGCGCCCTGATCCGGGAAACCCAATTGCTACGCAAGCAATTGCAAGAAACAAAGCGATTCGATCGGTTGGTGGGCAACCATCCTTCGATGCAGGAGATTTTCAAGATCATCGAGCAGGTCAGCCCATCGAGCGCCAACGTATTGATATACGGCGAATCCGGCACAGGAAAAGAACTTGTCGGCGAAGCCATCCACAACATGTCGTCGCGTTCGGGAGGACCGTTCGTGAAAGTCAACTGTGCCGTGTTTACCGAAACTCTGCTCGAAAGCGAACTGTTCGGTCACGAACGCGGGGCGTTTACCGGCGCGTTTTCACGCAAAGTAGGGCGTTTTGAGTTGGCCGACCACGGCAGTCTGTTCCTCGACGATATCAACGTGATGCCGGAAGTCACCCAGGTGAAAATTTTGCGTTTTCTTCAGGAGCGCGAGTTCGAGCGCGTCGGCGGCAACAAGACGCTCAAGGTGGACGTGCGGGTCATCGCCGCCACCAATACCCCGTTGCAAGACGAAGTTCGTGCCAAGCGTTTTCGTGAAGACCTTTACTACCGGCTCAACGTGATTCCTATCTCTTTGCCGCCCTTGCGGGAACGACGCACCGACATTCCACTGTTGATCGAGCATTTCGTACGAAAATATTCGGAACGAAACGACAAGGAAGTGCTGGGGTTCGAAGACGACGCCTTGGCGCTGGCGCTATCCCACAACTGGCCGGGCAATGTGCGCGAGCTGGAAAACGTGGTCGAACGTGCCGTGATTATGGCCCGCTCGCCGTACGTGACTCCCCATGAACTGCCGGAACTCAACGTCTCCCAGGTTCCCGAACTGGCGCAGCCGACGTTCGTCGGGCGTAATCTCGCGGATGTGGAACGGGAAGCGATTCTGCAAACCTTGGAATCCGTCGAAGGTTCGACCGCCAAAGCCGCGAAAAAACTGGGGATCAGCCAACGGAAAATCCAGTATAAATTGCGGGAATATCGCAAGGCGAGTCCCATCAACGGATCGAAGGAAGGCGGCGATGCCTGAGCCGCGAAGGGGCCGGGTCACTCGTCGTTGCATCGGGCTAGTGCTGGCTGTCTGTGGTTTATTCCTCGGATTGCAGGCGGCTTTCGCAGACCCCTATCATTATAGTGATAGCCTGATCGGCGAACGCGCCGCCGGGATGGGTGGAGCTTTCACTGCCATTTCGGACGATCCTTCCGGTGCGTACTACAATCCCGCCGGAATGGCCAATGCCCGTTACGATTCGCTATCATTGAGCCTGTCGATCTACCAGTTACGCTATCGGACCGTGGAAAACTATCGGGACGGCAAAGACCTGACCCAGAGCGCGTTCAACGTCATCGGTGCGACCACGGGAACCCTGATGCGCTTCGGGGACTGGACGGCGGCGTTTACCGTCGCGGTCCCGGAAAGCAACGAGCAGTCGGCGCAATTCGTGACCGAGAAGGAACAACCTTATCTCTACATCGACATTTCCAACAAAAGTCAGGAAATGTTCGCCGGACCGTCGGTGGCCTACCGGCTGCATCCGGCGTTCGCCGTTGGCGCGACACTCTATGCCTACTATCGGACCGAGTACGAAAATCGCTCGGAGCTGACGGAACTCAACGGACGTTTCGATCATACCGTCAACGTGGCCGAGCGTGCCTTCATCGGTTTTACGCCGATTCTGGGTGTCTGGATACGTCCTCATCCGATGATACAGGCCGGACTGAGGATTCGTTCGGCCTTCCCGGCCCGGTCGAAAACAAGATTTCGGTCGATCCACACCACCAACGATCCTCAAGACGAGCCGATCTACATTTCCAACCGGACGATTTCGGAATCCATCGAAATGCCGTTTTCCTTTCGGGCGGGCGTCGCGTTTCAGCCGTTTTTGAATACGACCTTCGTTGCGGACGTGACCATTCACGACCAGACCAACCGGGAGTTGGCGGACGGACCGGTGAAGCTCGATGCCATCGGCAACGTCAACCTGGGATTCGAGCAACGTTTTCGACGCTGGTATTTTCTGCGTGCCGGGATGTATACCGATTTCAGTTCGGCCCCCAAACCCTCGCGTAGCCGCGAAGGGATGCCTACCGCAATCGATTTTTACGGAATTACGGCGGCGTTCGGCTGGGAAAACGCCTTTACGACCTCGATGCTGGGGTTGAATGCGGCCATGGGTGGCGGACACGAAGTGGTGCAGGAACGCAGGTTGGGTGTGAAAGAATGGTACCTTGGATTGCTGTACGCCGGAAGCATCCGCTACAACGACGACACCGAGAGCGCCACGCGCAAAGCCATGAAAAAGGAAGAGCAGGACCGAGAAGAATATCCCACGATGGGCGAATTCTTCCGTGGCTTCAAACCACAACAGGACGAAAAAAACGCGCCGGAGGATTGATCCACCCGGCGCGTTTTAAATTGCAGTGAATTTTCGAGGGGTTACACTTTTTGCAGGAGCATGGCTCTCGTCCTGCTCCTCACGTTTGTCTTATAGCAGTTATTATTTGGTTTTGGTGTTCAAAGGGTGTGCCATGGGCCAACCGCAGGTTGCCCATGAACATTGTTTGTACACGGGCAAGCAGACGTTTCACGTCGCTTGTCCCGTGCCACCCTTCGTTATCCGGTTCGTTGGAACCAATAGCCAAAAATAGCAATAAAAACTAAGGCTTACCAATCAGCTCTATAGCATGTGGCGACATTGCCTAAGCAGCCGGAGGCGTGAACACCCGGTTGCCCATCTCCATATCGAGATGATACAGGCCGGGACCGTCGCTGACCATCTTGGTCTTTTGCAGAATGTCGTCGGCACTTGCTTCTTCTTCGACCTGTTCGTTGACGAACCACTGCAAAAAGGCGTTGGCGGCATGGTCGCGCTCGTCGATGGCGATGTCCACAAGGTCGTTGATTTTGGAAGAAATGTGCTTTTCGTGTTTCAAGGTCGCTTCAAAAGCCGCGACGGGGCTTTCCCAATGATGCTCCGGTGCGTCGATGGCTAGCAGCGTCACCTTGCCGCCGCGATCGTTGATGAAATCGAAAAAGCGGGTCACGTGGCTTAGTTCTTCCATGGCCTGAACGCGCATCCAGTTGGCAAAGCCGTTGAGATTCAACGATTTGAAATACGCCTCCATCGAAAAGTAGAGGTAGGCGGAAAACGTTTCTTCACGAATCTGCTCGTTGAGAGCTTTAAGCATTTTTTCACTCAACATGTCGTTATCCTTTCGTATCCAAGGAGGAAAAAACCTCCCTTAGGGTTTTCAGTTTTCGGAGTAGACGGTTTCGTCGTACTCCAACTCGAAACGAACCTTGTGTTTCGCTTCTTCCTGAGCCAGAGCCAGCAAGCTGTCTTTGAGTTGCGGATCATCCACTTTTTCCGCAAGATCGTTGTACAGTTTGAACGCCGCTTTTTCCTTTTTCATAGCGACGATCAATGCTTCCTGGTAGTCCATGTCGTCTGAAGGCGTGACGTCCACGAGGTAGTCGGCGATTTTCAGGTCCAGAACTTTCTGACCGGTGGCGGGAATCAGCTTGCCTTCCTTGATTTTGAGAAGCTTGGCCTTGTGTCCCTGTTCCTCTTTGGCGAATCCCAAAAACACGTTTTTCATCCAGTCTTTTTTCACACTGGAGGCCAGCCGGGTGTAAAAATCGCTGGCGGCTTCTTCTTCCGAAATGGCGAAATCGAGAATGTCGTCTACCGTTTTGAATTCTTGCATGTTCCTCTTCTCCTTGCTCACCGTTCACCACGACCGAACCGGCGGTTTCCTTTGTTGACACGAATCGTTGAAATTCCGAACGCCTATAAAGTAAGAACGCCCCAGCCCGGTGCAACCGAAAAAATCGAAATTCCCTTTCGAGAAGGAAATGATCTTCTTGCCGAAACGGGCTGTCTTGGAAAAACTTCACGTTCTTCCCTGGCATCCGGCTTGACCCGCTACGGCATCTTCGTTAGAGTCGGGGCGTTTTATTTCCCGATACAAAAACGAGGATTCGATGGAAAACGGCTATACTTCTAAGGAAATCAATGAGTTAATGGACATCGACCGACGCACCCTCTGGCATCCGTTCACCCAGATGGCCGAATACGCCGAGTCCGAGCCGTTGATCGTCACCCGAGCCGAGGGCTGCTGGCTGGAGGACATCCACGGTCGGCGCTACCTCGACGCCATCGCCAGCCTGTGGACCAACGTACACGGGCATCAAGTGCCGGAAATCGATAATGCCATTCGGGAGCAGCTCGACCAGGTGGCGCATTCCACGTTGTTGGGTCTTGCCAACGTTCCATCGATCCGACTGGCCGAAAAACTCGTGGACATCACCCCGGAAGGACTGAATCACGTTTTTTATTCGGATAGCGGCTCCACGGCGATGGAAATCGCCCTTAAAATGGCGTTTCAATACCACAGGCAAAACGGACAATCGCATCGGCGAAAATTCATCGGATTGAGTGAAGCGTACCACGGCGATACCATCGGTTCGGTATCGCTGGGCGGTATCGAGCTATTCCATAGTATTTATCATCCGTTGCTGTTCGAAATGGTCCGGGTTCCGACGCCGTACAACCTGAGAGAGCCGAAAACCGAGAACGATCCCAAGGGGTTGCAACGTTTCTGGGACGCTTTGGAACAGGCTTTCGAAAAACACGGCAAGGAAACGGCGGCGTTTACCATCGAACCGTTGATGCAGGGTGCGGCAGGGATGTTGGCCCAACCCGAGGGTTACCTCAAGCGTGTACGAGAGCTATGCGACGCCTACGATGTTTTGCTGATCTGCGACGAAGTAGCCACCGGATTCGGTCGTACCGGCACGATGTTCGCCTGCGAGCAGGAAGGCGTACGTCCCGACCTGATGGCGCTGGCCAAAGGACTCAGCGGCGGGTATCTGCCGTTGGCTGCAACGATGACGAGCACACAGGTTTTCGAAGGGTTTTTAGGAACCCACGAAGAGGCTCGGACCTTCTTCCACGGCCATACTTTCACCGGAAATCCGCTGGCCTGTGCGGCGGCACTGGCCAACTTGAAGCTTTTTGAAACCGGGAAGGTGCTGGACGAAATCCAGCCGAAAATCAAGCACTTCGCACAACGACTGGACGAATGGATCGCCCCATTGAACTGTTGCGGCGAGATCCGGCGACGCGGTTTGATGTGCGGTGTCGAACTGGTGAAAGACAAAGCTACGTTGGAGGAATATCCCTGGCAGGAGAAAATCGGGGCGAAAGTCTGTCTCAAAGCCAGAGATTACGGCGTGATGCTGCGTCCGCTGGGATCGGTACTGGTGTTCATGCCGCCGCTGACGATGACCATCGAGGAAATAGACCTCATGGTCGATGCTGCCCGCAAGGCGCTGGTCGACGTCTGCGGAGGGTAAATAGCGATTTCGCCTCTTTGTCGTCAGACACGAAAAACCCCGCCGTATAGGCGGGGTAAAAAAAGCGTGAAAAATCTAACAATTACAGGTTTTTGCGCATTCGAAGAATGATTTCCTCGATATCTTCCTGCTCGTTGTTTTCCTCTTCCAGTCCCAGATAATTCTGGAAATGACGGATCGCCAACGCTTTCTGATCCAGTCCTTTGTACACGAAACCCAACTGCCGGTTGGTTTGTGGATCGAGAGGATCGAGGTTGAAAGCCCGCTTCAAATGGGGTAGAGCCGCCTTGAACTTCAACTGCTGGGCGTAGGCGTCACCAAGCTTGAAATGCGCCTGAGCATTATTGGGATTGCGACCGATGGCTTCTTTGAACAGCTTGATAGCTTTTTGGTAGCGCTGGAGACTGACGTAACAATCCCCCAAACCCAATGTAGCCACAATGTCGCCGGTTTTCAGGTCACGCGCGTTTTTGAACATCTTGATGGCTTGGATGATCCGGTTCTGGCTCATGTACACCAGTCCCAGGCGCACGTAAACATCCGGGAAGTCCGGTTTCAACTTCAATGCCGCATCGAATTGATCGATGGCGTCGCCGGGTTTGTCCTGTTGCTCGAAAACCATTCCCAAGTGGTAGTAAATTTTCGGGTTTTCCTTGTCGAGCTGAATAGCGGCCTCGTAGGCTTCCACGGCTTTGTCGAATTGAAGCAGGTCGGCATAGACACGGCCTCGCCAGAACATCGCTCCACTGTGGTTGGGTGCAAGCTCGATGGCCTTGTTGAAATGCTTTTGGGCTTCGTCGCGTTCGCCGTTCTGGTAGTAGGCCAGACCGGCATTGAAATAATAATCGGCATTGCGGCGATTGAGACTCAAAGCCCGTTCGAATTCGGCCACGGCTTTATCGAGTTGCTTCTGTGCAAGATACGTCGTTGCCAGACCGTAGTGGGCACGGTCGCTCTTTTCGTCGAGTGCCAACACCTTGTCGTATTCTTCGATCGCTTGCCTGTACAGTCCCTGGTCGCGATACAGGTTGGCTAGATTGTACAATGCCGGAATGAATTTCGGATTGGCTTTGATCGCTCCCTTGAACGATTCGATCGCCGTGGCGTTGTCTTTCTGGTAGAGTTGCATTTCACCCAAGGCATTGAAAACCCATGAAGAATTCGGGTCTTTCATCAACGCCTGCTGAATCATGTTACCCGCTTCCACCTGGTTGCCATCCTTGAGGTGCATCATGGCCGTGTGGGTGAAATACCGGACCTGGTTGCCATCGAGCTGCATGGCTTTTTTGAATTCCGCAAGCGCCAGTTTCGGCTTGAAAATTCCTTCGTAGGATCGACCCAAAAGGAAATGAACCTCGGAATCGTTGGCGGCCCATTTGACCACTTTGTCCATGACGAATAACGCCTGGTCGGGGCGGTTGGTCGCCAGGAACACTTCTCCCAGTCCGACGTGACAGGCCGCTACCTTCGGCGCTTTGAGCTTGCAGTGCTCGAACTGCTCTTCCGCTTTTTCGTACTCGTGCTTGTTGAGATGGAAATACCCGAGCTTCAAACGGTAAATGTAGTTGTCCGGCTCCTGCTCGATTGCGGCCAACAACTCTTTTTGTTGTTTGTACAACTGATCGAGGCGTTTGTAGACAAGAGAAAGGTAGTAATGAATATTACCCAGTTGCCGACGGGCAAGACGATCGGGATTCTTGTTTTTGATCTCGGTCAGCTCTTTGATCGACTTGGATTCTCCCTGCGGCAGGTACATGGTCGTGGCCGCCAGTTCGATCTGGGCGTCCAGGTTTTCCGGGTCGATTTCAAGTGCTTTGTTGAATTGATCGCGAGCTTCTTCGAATCGTTTTTCCGAAACGTAGAGCAATCCGTACAAGATATACGTTCGAGCGTTGGCCTTGTCGCTTTCGATGAGTTTGTTCAGGTGCTGGTAGCCCTGTTCTTTTTCGGGAAGGAAAATGTAGGTTTCCGCCAGCAAATGCAAGGTTCGTTCGTGGTTGGGATTTCCGAACAGCGAAAGCGCTTCGGTGAACTCTTTTTTCGCAGTATCGTAATGCCGTTTCCATAGATTCCAGGAACCGAAGGCTAAGTGGAATTCCGGGTCGTCTTTGACCACCTGCGCCGCCCGGAGGATTTCATCGGACTTTTGGACTTCCTGTTGAAGCTGCACGCCTCCACCATAGCGGCGAATGATTTCCGTATTCGCCAGATGAAGCAGGGCATGGAACAGTTCCTCTCCCCAGAACGGGCTTTCGGCTTGGAGCGTCTCCAGTGTCTTTTCGCGGGCTTTGCTCAAACTGGGGAAGTCGTCTTTGTACATCAACGAAAGGTATTCGCTGTACTTGGACACCAAGGCCGGAGAATTGTTGGAAAGTCGGACTTTGTACGCATCTTCCAACGGATCGTGGCCGGTGAGAATGTCGATGATGCCTCGTTCTTCGATGAACGTGAAGTATACAAAGGCCAATGCCAGAACGGCAATCACCGGTAGCGCGACCAGAATTTTCCCGCTGAAAAGTCGTTTGCCTTCGCGAGCGCCGGTAACGACATCGAGCGAACCGGCCCGACGTCGGCGTTTGGCTTCGTCCTGAATGCGTTCCCGTTCTTTCAGCAGAGATTCCGATTCCTGCGGAATCACGGCCTCGGTCGAGTCCAACTGGGAACGTGCCTGAAGCGCGGCATCCGAAAAAGCTTCGACTTCCACGATCGGGGTCCAGTCGTCCTCTTTACCAACCAGTTCCTCGCCGGAAAGCTTGCCCCGAGCCAGCATGTCCAGGATAGCATCTTCGGTGAAAGGACCGACAACATCCCCACTGGGACGTTTGACCGAAAACGTCTTTTTGGTGTCGAAATCGGTCAGGTGATCGAGAAGTTCATCTCCCAACTGCTCGACATCGCCGAAATTCGTGCGATCTCCGAAATCCGTGAATTCGTTGCCTCGTCCACCGAAATCCGTAACGTCCGTCCCGGCACCGAAATCCGTATCTTCTTCGCCGAATCCGGTTAACTGGTCGGGGGATGCGAACTGGGTCAGACCGCCTTCTTCCGGTGGAGCCGGAAGGTCGATATCCATTTCGCTGAACGTCTGAGAACCTTCGGCCGACTCGATCTGGGTTTGCGGGTCGGACACCGCCTGGGTAGCCTGATCGCTGCCGGTGTAATCGATTTCTCCGAAATCCGTAGCATCTTCACCGAATTGCGTGTCGGCGGGAAGGGGATCGAAACGGGTCAGAGAACTGGTGTCTTCCTGTTGCGAACCGGTTTCCAACTCGTATTTCGTCGCACCGAGTTTCCCAACGCCATCTGCCGACGCGGAAGCGGGTGCTTCCGTATCGCCCAGGGAAATATCCGGGGCCGTCGGAATCGAATCGGGTGAAATGGTATCGAACAGATCGTCATCGTCCACAGAACGGGAGAGATCCTCGTCCAGACCGAGATCGTCGAAACTGAATTGCGTATCCGACAATGTCCCGGACGTGACCCCGCCAGCATCGTCGTCATCCTCGGGAGGAGCCTGAATTGCAGCGCCGAACACATCGACATCCTCGGCCGGAGGCAAATCCGAATTGAAATCCGGCGCGGGAGGAAGATCCAACGGGTCCAGTGTCTGATCCTGAGGTGCGGCCTCCTCGGCGGGAATTTCTTTTTCCACTTGAATGGGTGATCCGCATTTCGGACACTTGATCACGACCCCTTTGTCCGGAATTTTGCTGTCCGCCACTTTAAATTTGGCGGAGCAGGTTCCGCATGTAATTTTCATGAGGTTTCCACTCCTGGAAGAGCACGGTAAAAATCCGGGGCAAACCTGAATTTTTTGTAATTCTCAGCACATAATTCTATCAGAAGGCACACGATACCGCAAACCTTTGGCCGGAATTCCTTCATTTCGCACGTAGAAAGTCCTGCGAAAATCCACGAAAAAACCCCGCTTGCAGCCAAAGTTTTCGAATTCTCGCCATATGTGAACCCGCACTACATTTCCCGTCGTATCACCCGCCGCCCTGACGAAAAGAGTCCATCAGGCATGAAACGCATGAAAAAATCCGCCCCATCCTTGTCAGGCTGCGGATTTTCCCTTGGAAGATCGTAGCGAATCCACTACCATGAAAATCCGTCGGTAAAATGTTAGCACAAAATCGGGAGCGAAGCCAATGGGGAAATTCATCGGTATGTGGATGGGGATACTTGGGTTGTGGATTTTCCCTTCCTTACTAATGGGAGAAACAACGCATTGGGTCATCGATGAAGAAGGCCAGGCCGGTGTCCAGCGGTTTTTCGATAAGGCGAAATCCGCCTTGCCTTCCACCAGTGAATTCACCGATATCGTCATCAGTCAGGACAGCGTTCGAACCTGTCTGAAGCTGAAAGAAAACAGCGACGTTCAGGTTTGTTTCCGCTTGCTTCATCCGCAACAACGCTCTTCCGGAGCAAAAATTATCGGTTCGGTGGCGGTTGGTGTCGAGACCGACCCGATTCCCGAAACGATTCTTCCGGCATGGCAGGCGTTTACGGCGGCTGTTCCCGGCTTGCCGAAATGGAAATGGAATGTTTCAGAAAAGAAAGTCGAACAACGGCCCGACGACGCTTTCGGTCTAACGTTTCAAAATTACTACAAAACCGCTATCCTCGATGCCATGCCACACCTGTGGGAGTCGATGCGCTCGGACTTGTCTTCTCAAAACAAGCTCGGTCAATTGGAGATTTTCGAAGCGGCACTGGCCACCCAGCGTGGTCAATTCGAAACGGCGGTCCGTCTGTTGACTCCGTATACGGAAGAAGCCGAGGACGAAACGTTGTGGGAAATCGCCATGCGCGAGATGGCGCGCACGCATCTGTTGCAGGGCAAGAGCGAAGATGCTTATGCCTTGCTCGATCGCGTGTACCAGGCCGAAAGCCCGATCTCGCGTCATGCGGTATGCAAAACCCTGGTCTGGACATCTCAACTGCTTGAAAAAAGACAACTTTTCAATCAGGCATCAAGCATATCCAAAGCCGGAATGCGCCGTTATCCCCTCTGTACGGTGCTGCAAAAACGATTGATCGATCTCTATTCCGGTGGCGGTTTGTGCGATGAACTGGAAGCTCTGATGCTCGATACCATGGGGCAGGCCGACGATTTGCGGCGCAAGCTTTTCGTTCCTCTGGGATCTTGTCGCTATGAAAGCGGAAACTACCTGGAAGCCGCCGAAATGCTGGAAGCGGCCTACGATCTGGAACCGACGAAAAACAAACAACTGGTTCCGTCCTTCGATGACCTGTTTTTCGAACTCGATGGCAACCGCCACTTCGACAAACGCCTGAAAGCTCGGGAAGCGAAAAACCCGGACGATATCTTTGCGCTCTGGGCCAGAACCGTGGCGGATTTTCATTCCAACCGCTATCGAGACGCACAATTGGGTCTTGCCAAACTGGAAATTCTCGACAATTCGATGAGTCGTATCGCCGGATATGCGGCGTTGTCCCATTGGCATATGGGCGAATACGAGCAAGCCGTCAAACGGCTCGACCATGCCGATGACCAATCGTTGACCGATCCTTTCCTGCATTTCGCCAAAGCTATCGTATATTACGATACCAATCAGGCGCTGGCCATCAACGAGATCAACTACGCTTTGTCGCTATCTCGGGACATTCGTTCCCCCAAAGACCGGGAGCGTCTGCTCGATATTCGCAACGTTATGGTGCGAGGTGACACGCTTTGGGGGTATTTGCCCTATTACAAAGTATTTCGGATGCAATTGATCGTATCGTTGCTAGCCGTGCTGCTCTTGATCTTTATGGTTATCCAGATCAAAAAACGACGCATGAAAAAACTCCGATTACAGCGGGAAAAACGCCTGAACGTCGAAGACCCGTTCGGCAGCCAGGAAAAGCCGCCCGCAACTTTCGAGTAGAAGCTATCCTAAAATTAGCGACCGAGGATTTCGAGGCAATTTCGAGACGGATTCGTTGTTGGCGAGACGTGGAATACCGGGAGTCTTTCAAGTCGAGACCGGCGACGAAGTCGTCTGAAAGATGATCGGCAACCGTTCCTTGCCGCCGGAAAGCGCTTGCTCTATACTGGCCTTTCTCGAACGGTCAAGGATAGGGTACGATATGGATCGGGGATCGAAGCAAACGAAAATGGTGCCGGGCTTGGCGTGGATCACGCTGGTCTCGATGATCGTTTGTATGTTGTGCTTCTCCAGTGGATATGCCGCCGAAACCAAAGAGAACCATCCGAGAAAGAAAAAACTGTCGAAAATCGAACTGTCCCCGCGTATAGGATACTTGTATCAGGGAAAATACCGGTTGCAATACACCCCCAAAGGTCCGGGGACCGACCCGGTGAACACAGCCCCCGGCCTGATCGTCGATGACCGCCATGGCTGGTTGCTCAACTTCGGGATCAAACGCGGGGGATCGGGGTATATCTTCGATTTCACACCGTATTTTTCTCTTTCCCATTGCGATGAACTCAGCGTGATTGCAGGATTGGGCGCGTATTTCGGCACGGCGTATCGTTGGGTGTTCGGACATTGGGTGATTTCAGCCGGTTTGGGACCGAAACTCGGCGTGATTTTAAGCGATAAAATTCTTTATGGCGGGGAATTGTTTTTTCGCCTGCCGTTGTCGGGAACCTGGTATCCGTCGCTCTCGAAAAACTGGGCGGTAGTTTACGAGATTTCCATTCTTTACGGCGCAACCGGTATCAAAGCTCCCAACCTGCCCCAACCCATCGATTCATTCAAGTTCGGCCATCACTGGGCGCTGGATTCGACCATCGGCATCGAATGGCCGTAAGATATCGTTTTTTTACTAGTTAGTCGATTGGCTTTAGTTCGTTGGGGCAAGTTACGAGGAGGTCGGGCAAATTTCTTGCCCGACACTTTGCCAATGTCGGGTTAAGAATTTACCCGACATTGCATGATCCTTATTGTGTCAGTTTTCAGGTGTTTGCTGTGGTAAAATGGTGATGTTACGCACCATAAGTATTAACAAATGGCTAAAAAAATCATTATCACGTTTTTTCTATGTATTGCAATTATCCTTTCGATCATCGCATGGGATAATAATCTCTACATACTTGTTAAAAACAACAGCATCAATAAAATTGAACGAATTACTATATTCAATTGCCAGAAGAAAAGAATTTTCAAGAATCTAGATGAGAGCAACAGCATTGAAATTGTTATTCCTTTAGCCTGTGCAGAAAGCCAGATTAAGATATTGGTTCATACAGTGAAAGGAAAAGATCCGTACTCATTTAGTGGAGGTTATTATACCTCAAGTATGAATTATCGGGACATTTACTCTTTTACAGACAATGGAATATTAAAAGAAGGTTCGGAACCATTTTTACCTTTTATCGGGACTGATCCATTGAAAAAGTGAAAATAAACTCCGCAGGTCGGATAATTCCTCACCCGACCTACTTCCTACTTCCCTTCAATCACAGTCGCTACCCTATGCTTGGTTCGTGCTACCCTACCGATTCCTTGGCAATGTCGGGCAAGAAATTTGCCCGACCTACTTATCCTACTTATCCCAACGAAAAACGCCTGCCGAAAAATCAGCAGGCGTCTCAAAAGTTTTCATATTTTCGGAGAGTTAGTGAGCAACTCCCGTGGCGCGGGTTTCGCGGATGACCACAACCTTGATTTGTCCCGGATAGGTCAGATCCTCTTCGACTTTCTTGGCGATTTCGTTGGAGAGGATCACCGCGTCGGCGTCGTTGACCTTGCGGGATTCCACGATGACCCGCAATTCCCGGCCTGCTTGAATCGCATACGATTTGTCCACACCGTCGAAGCCACGAGCGATGTTCTCCAGATCGGACAAGCGCTTGATGTAGGATTCGAGGATTTCTTTTCGAGCGCCTGGGCGTGCGCCGGACAGACTGTCGGCGGCCTGTACGATCACCGCCAGCACGGTTTCGGGTTTTTCCTCTTCGTGGTGAGCCTTGATGGCGTGGACGATTTTCGGCGTTTCGCCATACTTTTTCGCCAGTTGCGCACCGATCAGGGCGTGGGAGCCGTCCACTTCATGGGTCAGTGCCTTGCCGATATCGTGCAGCAATCCGGCCCGTCGCGCCTGCTTGACCGAAATCCCCAGCTCGGACGCCATCATGCCGGACATATAAGCCACTTCCAGCGAATGTTCCCAGACGTTCTGGGTGTAACTGGTGCGCCAGCGTAAACGACCGATCAGTTTCAACAACTCGGGATGCAAGCCGTGAATGCCCAAGTCCATGGCGGCTTGTTGCCCGAAATCCTTGATCTTTCCTTCAAGTTCCTGCTCGCATTTCTGCACCATTTCCTCGATCCGGGTCGGATGAATCCGGCCATCCGAAATCAGCCGTTCCAGGGCCATGCGAGCCACTTCCCGGCGGATCGGGTTGAACCCGGACAGGATGATCGCCTCGGGCGTATCGTCGATGATTAAATCAATACCGGTCGCCGCCTCGATCGCCCGGATGTTCCGACCCTCACGGCCGATGATCCGGCCCTTCATTTCGTCGTTGGGCAGGCTGATCACGCTGACGGTTTTTTCGGCGACGTAATCCCCGGCGTAGCGCTGAATGGTTTGAGCGATGATGTTTTTGGCCTTCATTTCGGCCATGTCGCGGGCGTCTTCTTCCATCACCTTGAGGTGTTGCGCAGCCTGTTGTTTGGATTCCTCGACCATCTGGTCCATCAAGGTGCGTCGGGCTTCTTCACTGGTCATCTGGGCGACGACTTCGAGCTGCGTTTTGCGCTCTTCCAGCAATTTTTCAGCTTTCAACGCCTTGTCATCCAGCAGGCTTTCTTTCTGGGTGAGGCGGTTTTTGTGTCGTGAAAGTTCTTCGTCCCGCTTTTCGAGATTCTCCATTTTGCGGGTGACTTTATCTTCTTTCTCCTCCAGCCGTTGCTCGATTCGGGAAAGCTTTTCACGTTGCTGCTTGGCCTCTTTCTCGAAACGCTCCTGATTGCGGATTTCCTGTTCCTTGATTTTCAGCTCGGCTTCTTTCAACAGGCGATCGGCTTTGGCTTTGGCTTCGCTTTCAATGCCTTCGGCGGTTCGCCGGGCTTCCTTGGCGACCAGCTTTTCCCTGAGTTGCTGAAAATAGATGCCTGCGCCGATCCCGACGCCAACGGCCATCAACACCAACAATATCGCAAGCCACGTAGGCATAGTTTTTCTCCTTGTCAGAGGGTAAATTACCCCGGAATTTCACCGGATTTACGCAGTCGGACCCATCATGACCAAGGCGGTGTTCAAGGAATCGGCCGAAAAAGGCTCTTAGTAGGCTGGTGAACCCGGAAATTCCGGGCGCTATCTGATCCGGCTTGTGGCCGGGGAAAAGGCTAATGCTACTGAGGTTCGATCCGAAACCTGTTATATATGAACGCCGCATGATCCGGCGGTGCCAAACGTGCGAAAAAATCGCAACTCTTATTCATACCCTAACTTATCCGAAACTGTCAATGGATCGGAATCACTCTTTTTATTGGAATCGTTTCGAAAACGCAATTCGTTCAACTGGTGGTTCAGACTGATCACCTCTTCGGCGAGATCCAACGCCGCCAATAGGATCGTCTTTTGAGAAATCCCCACATTCCCCGACTTCTGTACCGCGCCGATCCGGCGGTCCAGGTAAGCGGCGATTCGCTGCACGTAGGATTCCTCCAGATCCGTCATGACCTTGAGCTTTTGTCCTGCTACATCCAACAGGATTTTTTTCGGTCGCGGATTCGACAAAGCACATCCTCTGCGTTACAGTATACGAACCGTTTTCCATTTCAACATGTATTAACTTTACATAATTTTATAAAATTAAGTCAAGAAAACTTACGGGGAAAAGGCAAAAAATGATGAAAAATCCGATAGGTTATGACATTTCAGCCTCCAAACGTTCTTTTCTACGGTTTCTTGCGATTTCGGTGGTTCTGTTTCCGATGCTACTGCTACCCGCCACCCTGTTTGCACAATCCGATGTCACTGGCAACTGGTCCGGTTTGCTGGGCGATATTCGGGTTTCGGCCGTTTCGGGTAAAATCGTGGGGAAACTCGCTCTTCCGGCGGAAGGCGTCACCCTGAAATCCGGCGACCTGATTCTGGAAGGCGTGATGATGGAAGACAGCCTTTCCGGTAAAATCCGCCTGGATGCTCCCGGATGCTCTAGCGAAATCTGGGGATTCGGTGTGTTGCTGCTGGATGGTTCCGGCAAGGTGCTGTCCGGGTCGGTCAACGTCAATGCCAAAGGCTGCACGATCCAGGGATTGACCGGAAAAAACGGGCTGTACTGGAAACGCGCCGCTGCAAAAAAGTCTGCTAAACCCGCAAAATCCGCTGTTTCTTCCTCCAAATCCATCCCTTCCAATACACCGCAGGAACCGCTGCCGGAAACCGACGAACTCGCCGAACCCAGTGTCGAAGAGCCGGAAAACCTGGAGGCTCTCGGGGATTTGAAAGGGAAGTACGAGCACAAAAAGAAAGTCCTGCACGGACCACGCCCCGAACCGGGCACCTACGACCCGATGGCGGCGCTGAAACTGACCGACAAAGCCCTCCAATACAAAAATGAGGGCAAAGGTCTATTGGGTGCGGGAAAATTCGAGCAGGCTCGGGCGAAATTCCAGGCGGCATTGAAAGAAAGCCCTTGCGACCCCTTCGCCACCAACGGTGTCGGAATCACCTATTACGCCCGCAACATGTACGACGAAGCGTTGGAAGCCTACAAAAAAGCGCTGGTCTGCGACCCGAACTATCAGGATGCCTACTACAATATCGGGTGCATCTATGCCCTTCAGGACAAAAGCGATCTGGCCATGCGCTATCTGAAAATCGCCCTGATGAACGGTTTCGTGGAAACCGACATGATGCGCAAAGATCCCGACCTGCGCAGTCTGCAACCCATCCCGGAATTCCAAGCCATGCTTCGCGGAGAATTTTAAATTTCGGTCATTGATTTTGGCCTGAACTAACCGGGTTAGTTACCGAACAACCAGCCGAAGACAAAGGCCGCCAGATAATACAGCGCGACAAGGAAAAGCACGAGAAGCACGAGTACCGCCAAAACACCCAGCACGGTTTTCAGCGGTTGCTTGCGGTAGCTTTTCCGTAACGATATCGGCATGTTGAAAAACAGGTCGAAGATAAAGTGCTCCAGCAGGCCGCCGCGTTCGCCGAACACCGGCACGACGTGCACCATTTTCGTGGCCCAGCGCCCGCCCATGAAACGGGCCAGCTTCGGATAATGCGCCACCATTTGCAGCGGAAAGCCCAAATAACCGATGTAGTGCCAGAAACTTACGAAGCAGGCGACTTTGTAGTTTTTGAAATCCCGCTCCGAGATTATCAGATAAACCACGTAAAATCCACGGGTTAGCGATCCCGGACTGAAGGGAAGCACCTGGAAAATCACCATCACACCGGTGGCATACGCGATGCCTTCCTCCCAGGTATCGGCGAAAGCGAAGTAGGCGTAGATGGCAATCACCAGCGCCACAACCTGCGTCACGGGCAGGGTCATCAAGTGAATCGCCACGCTTTTCAGGTATTTTTGAATGAACTGGTCCTTGATCCGCCCGGCGATTTCCTGGAAATCCTCCTCGTTCAACATTCCCTGGCGGCGGCCCTCCTCCAACTCTCCCAACAGCCAGCGCTCGCGAAACTCGCTGTTTTTGTAAAACTGCCAGGAATACGAGATGGAATCGCGGATTTTTCCCAACAGATACGAAGGCTCCATGATCGAACGATGCCACGAGGCAGGCAGCAGTCCGAAAGGTATCCGTTGTGCCCAGAACGCTACGGGCCGATGAACCAGCCGCAGCAGGGCTTCGTCGTTGCGTCGGCCGCTTTTCTGCCATTTCATCAAGGTTTCGATACGACTCGCCCGCATCGCTCGCCAGAGATACCCAGGAGAAACAGTTAGTTGTTTCAAGTGTTTACGATACCGTGCATTACCCCAGCTTTTACGGATGACTTTGCCGACCAAAGGAATCAGAGAAAGCAAAAACAGCAACGAAAACAGCCAAGGCGAACGTTCGAGCGTCTCGGCGCGGTCCTCGTCCAGTTGTCCTTTGGCTCGCCACGCCTGAATTTTTCCCTGCCGGATCGAGCCGCGAAGCCGGGAATTTGTCAGGGCTTTCAGTCCGTGATGGGTAAGATCGATCTGAGATTCCCGATATGCCCGGTCGGTGGTTTCCAATTCGTCGAGCACGGGCAGCAGATCCTCGAAGAACTCCCGGTGGCTTTCGACGTAATACCGCAGTTGGGACAGGTTCCCCCGGTCGAACTGCACCCAATGTCCCCGCCGAAACCCGTCGCGGATCAGTTTCACGTCTACCGGACTCATCGGCAGGAAAAACAGCAGCGCCAACCCGGCGCGGAAATCGATGGCGGTCAGGCCGTCGTAGTCCTCGTCATTGAGGCGCTTGAGCACGTTGGGCTGGCTTTTCATGCTCCACCATTCGTATTGGCGGGCGAATTCGGGCGCGCCCATGCGATGCAGCATCGCCACAAAACGTTTCATGAAACGCTTTTTCTCGGAATATTCCGGACTGGAGTCCGCATCCAGGGATTCGACATCACCCGTCCAGCGCTCGAACAGGTTTTCGTCGATTTCGTAATGCCAGGTTCGACCTTCTACCCACTCGCTGATCTCTCCATAGGCGTGCAGACGAGCGTCGTAAAAATGGGCGAACGGCTGAACGACGCATTTTTCGGAACCGAATTCCAAAGAAGCAGCGCGGCGAATGAAAAGCTGCCACAAACTACCCGCCCGCATAGCATCGGGATTGACCTGGGCGGCAAAATCGCTTTGGTAGGCGGTTTTGTAAATGGCGTCTCGGAACAGTACCGAAAATCCCGTCGGGGGAATCAGGATCTTCATGGCATACGATCGTCCCAACTCCAAGCCGTCGATCATTGCACCGTCTTCGCCGTCGATAGCGTTCAGACGGACTTTGTAGACCTGTCCGGCGAATCCTCCACCGATAAATTTTTCTATTTCCACATCCGCATGGCCAGGAACCTGCGGATGAATACCGGTCAGGTCGAGGCGAAGCCGTTCGCCATCCTTATAAGGCTCGGGCTTGATGTCGCGGTGTAGCTCGCACCGGTCGAATTCATCCTGTAGCTGCCGTTGAATACTCGTCGTCACGTCCGTCATCGGTATTTTCCGCCCCATTCTCAAAATTCTTAATAGAATTCAAATTGTTACTGGATTAGGAATCCTCCCTTTTTCACACGGGACCGATTCCGAAAACCAAAAGTAAGGTAATCACTCCCACCCTCGAACGCAACGACTTTCGGTAAAAAGGGACTGTTCAGGTACGAATTTTTGGAGGTGAAATGGCTGGGAGATGGTGGCGATCCTTTGTTGCGCAAGGGACCGACATCGGATCGGTTTTCGCCTTTCGATTGGAAAATTCGCTCCCGTCGGCATCGGAGCCTAACCCGCATAATTCATGAAGAATCTACTACGACTTGAAAACTCTTGATCTTTCATTCGTTTCCCGATTTTTTATACTCAACATACTGTCAAGTATGCTTCCGTTAAAAAATCACTCCAACTTCATGAAAGTTCTTCGGTTTTCGGCGTCTCGCAACGATCCTCATGAAGTATGCGGGCTAATTGACCTCGGAAAAAATAAAAACCGCCGGAAAAGATGGGGTTTGTCAATTGTCTGATGTCGGGTGCAGAGCACCCGACCTTGTATATCGTTGAAAATTCAGGTTTTTTGAACTTAGAAGTGGCAATCCCAACGCTGGCATTCAGGACAGAACCACGACGGGTTCGACGACTTCGCCCCGCAGTGGCGGCATTTCCATTGGGGTCGCGGACGCTCCGGGTTCAATGACAGCTCTTGGGCGAGATTCCAGGCGTGGGGATCGTGTCGGTAACGAACCAGATGATTCTTCAACAGGTCTTGCGCGGCTTCTTCCTGACCGTCTTCGAGCAGCCAACGGACCTCCAGCAGGTGGGTCCATCGCTCGTCTCCGGCGTCTCGGCGACGCAACAGCCATTTGTGGAACGGCAGTTTCTTTTCGTGTTTTACACCTTCGTCGAACCACTCCCAACCCACGATCGGGGCGCAATCGATCGACAACTCCAGCGCTTCGCGAAATGCTTCGATGGCGGTATCGAGATTGCCTGTCGCCACAGCCAAAACGGCCTTGGCGTGGAAAACCTGGGGATGGTCGCCCAGCTCGGCTTTGGCGCGCCTAAGCGCGAAACGGGCTTTGTCGGTATCGCCGGAACGAGCGGCCTGTAAGGCATGTTGAGCGTAGATCCGGCCCAAAATTTCCGGTTCGGTTTTGTGGGCTTTCGGCTCGGATTTTTCGTATTGTTCGCGTTCCAGGGCGGCGTCTTCCCATCGATCCAGGCGCATCAGCCAGGATGTCAGTGTTTTTCTCGCCATAGCCCAGCGGGGTCGAAATCGCACGGCTTTCCGAATGGACTCCAGCGCGTCCCGGCTGCGCTTTGTTTCCCATTGGTTGACCGCCAGTTCGTAGAACACACGCGGGACGTCCACGTCGCTTTGATCGGGACGAAGGATCAGGCTGCGATACACCCGGTTGGATCGTGTATGCAACCCGAGTTTTCGAAGCACGAACCCCAATATGCGATAGGTCTGTACCGCATCGCTGTCTTTGACCGCCAGTTCGGTCAAAATTCTTCGAGCCTCTTCCCATTCCTCGCGAATCAGGTGTTCGGCGGCGGTTAGATGTCTGCGACGAAGAAGCTTTTGCTCGGATGTCGGGTGGTGCAATCGGTATTTGCGCAGAATCGTCGCCGCAAACCACGTCACAACGATACCGGCGGCGAACGCAATAAACAGGGGAACCATCCCTTGGAAAGCCGTTTCCATATCTCAGTTCCCCGCGTTCTGGTCGTCTTCGACGGTTCGGTTTTGTTCCGGTCCGTCGTCTTTGCCGGAAAACGGCAGAGCGCGCAGGTCGTCCAATTCCTTTTGCAGAACCTTGTTTCGGCGTCGTTCAGCCGAAAGACGAATGCGATGGGAGAACCAGAACCAGGCCGAGGTTCCCAAACCAATGACAATACCCAAGGCGAGGGCAATCAGCACCACCGCTCCCATGGGCAGCGGAACGCTTTCGAGGATGAGAAACTCAAGTTGTACCGGATCGCGATTGAGCGCTACAAACAAAATGGCGGCCGCGGTGAAACTTACGGCGACGGCAACCAGGAGAAGCGATTTGGCAATATTCATTCCATGCCCCGAGTTTAGTGATTCATACGATATTCGATCTTGGTCGAGGAGTCGGAAGCGGCTCGGATGACCGCTCGCGTAGCTCCTTCCAAAAACTTTTCAAAGGTTTTGAACTTGTCTTCCTTGGGATACACCAGCTCGATGTCGGCATCCGGCATGAATCCGGCAAGAACTGCAGTCTCTTTGGCGGCGTCGATCAAGTTGCCGGTTTTATCCACCAGTTTGTACGTAATGGCTTCTTTGGCGGTGAAAAACCGCCCATCCGCGATTTTTTTGATCTCTTCAGCAGGAATATTCCGCCCCTTGGCGATGTCGTCCACGAACTGGGTGTAGATGTCTTCGATCACCTTCTGGATCAACGCTTCATCTTCTTCGGTGGCGCGACGGAAGGGAGACAGAATATCCTTGTGTTTCCCGGACTTGTAAACCACCGGGTCCATTTTGAGAAACTCCATCAACTCCCGCATGTACGTCGAAGATACGATCACGCCGATGGAGCCGGTCAGGGTTCCGGGGTTGGCCACGATCATGCTTGCCGACGCCGCCGAGTAATAGCCACCCGATGCCGCGAGGCTACCCATCGACACCACGACCGGTTTGCTCTTTTTGACAAGTTCGACCTGCCGGTAGACTTCCTGGGATGCGCCGACGCTGCCGCCGGGGGAATCGATCCGCAGCACGATACCGTCGATGTTTTTGTTTTCGGCGAAATTCTGCAAGTCTTCGACCACGACCGTAGTGTCTTCGATCGCACCCAGAAGGTTCACCACACCGATACGCACGTCGCCGTCTCCGATGGAGTCGTCGAAATCGTCGAAATATTCACCGATCAGCATAATGATAACGCCACCCACGATGACGCCGAGCAGCACCGTCCAGAACGATCCCCCCTTTTTCTTGGGCGGCGGCTGGTACGGCACGTAATATTGCCGTGGCGGTGACGGAGGCGGGGGAGGTGGAGCCGAAGGCTGTGGAGCTTCGGAGCGTTCCGCTTCGCCGGTCTGCGGCAGATCGTCCATCATTCGTTTCCTTTATGACCCATACATCGGGCAAGTTTTCTTCGTTTGGTCCGAACCGAAACAAGAACCGAGAATACTGTAACCCGGCCTGATTGCCAAACAAAAACAAAAATCACTGTACTGGAAAGCAGGCACAGCCGTCATTTTTCGATACAAAAACAGTCAAAGTGTACCATTTTCGGCACAAGTTTACAAATAATATATTATAGTAAAAATACTAGCAGACACATCGTAAAATATAGTGGCTGTAGAAATTCTTGCTTTATTCCGTAGCGACGAGACAAAAATTCACCGCCTATGGAAAGACGCTTTCCTACGTGCCAATCCCTTTTTTTTAGTGGGTTACCGCCTCGCCGCGACAACCCAAAGGAAAGAATGAGAACTTCATCATCATTGGGTCTAGTGCTCTCTTTTTTGATGCACCTTCCCGTTGTTTTACGTCTCATTTACACAGAATTACAGTATGTTATAAGTCAAGATCACGGTGTAAATCGATATTCTCTGATTCGTCATGATCGGGAGTGATCCACACGATGTGGAGCAAGGAAAAAGGGAAGCGATGCGTACTTTACTACTTGTCATTTTCGTTGTCTTTTTCGTAGGTTGCGCTGGAGTGGCTCCTCAGCCACAACCTGAAAAACCGGTTGAGTCGACCGAAGATTTCGACCGGTTGTGGGATTACGACCACCCGGAAGATACCGAACGTGTCTTTACCGAGTTTCTGTCCCGCTTCCCCGCCGAAACGAAACCACTGCGTCGCGCCGAACTTCTCACGCAGATCGCCCGGACTCATAGTCTGAGATCGCAATTCGATAAAGCCCACACCCGTCTCGACGAAGCAAAGGCGCTGATCGGCGATGCTCCAAGTGTTGCGCTGATCCGTTTGCAGTTGGAACGAGGACGCTGTTTCAACTCCGCAGGCGACAAAACCCGTGCGCGTCCCCTGTTTCTGGCGGCTTTTCGGTTGGCGCTTGGACTTAAAGAGGAGTTTTACGCCATCGATGCCGCCCACATGCTTGCTATCGTCGCCGAGCCGAACACCGCGCTGGAATGGAACCGGCTGGCGTTGGATATGGTCGAGCGTAGTTCTTCCGCCAAAGCCCGAAAATGGAAAGGCAGCCTGACCAACAACCTCGGCTGGACGTACTTCGATCGGGGAGAGTATTCCGAAGCGTTGGCGATGTTCCGTGACGCGCTGGAATTTCGGCAAAACGCAGGAGTACCCAAAGAAATTCGGATCGCGACATGGTGCGTAGCTCGTACGTTACGAGCCATGGGACAGGCCGAAGAGGCTTTGGACATGCAGCAGGCTTTGGAACGGGAAATGAATGCCGCCGGAGAAAAAGACGGCTTTGTTTACGAAGAGTTGGCCGAACTGTATGCCGCCAAAGGACAAACGGAACTCGCCTCCCGATCCGCCGCCGAGGCATACGAGTTGCTATCGGCGATGGAGTGGTTTTCCCGGTCGGAGCCAGCCCGGCTCGAACGTTTGCAACAGCTTGTCGGAAAAGCGAAAAACTGACGAAACATTCTCCGTTTTTCGTAAAAAATCCCTTTTGTTGCGTCAAAACCTGCCGATCAAATACTAGGAATGGACATTCAGGAAACGGAGCTTCCATGTTTCTCGGTCGGCGAAAAACAAAGAAAAAAGACGCAGCCCCTTCTCGAAATTCCGGCAAAACATCACCGAAACGGCAAGCCAAAGATGCTTTGGGTCGTATCGAAAAAAAGAGCACGATCGATCGGACTCGCTGGCAGGTATCGTCCGAAGATCTCGACGCATCGGAAGCGGGAAAAACGTTAAGGAAAACGCTGCTTTCCCTGTTCAAATCCCCCGATTACAAGCCTCCCGTGCTTCCTCGTATCGCCATGGAAGTCCACGAACTCACAGGGCAAACGAACATCACCTTCGCCAAAATCGGCGAAGTTCTCGAAATGGACCCCGTTTTGACGGGTCGCGTGCTGCAAATCGTCAATTCCCCGTTCTACGGTGGACAAAGCAAAATGATTTCCCTGGAGCACGCCATCGTTCGTCTGGGACTGGCTACCATCCGGGATATCGTCTGGCAGGTGGCGATGGACATGCGGGTGTTTCGTGTCGAACGGTTTTCCGAGCAGATGGATTTTCTGCGTCGTCACAGTGTAGCGACGGCCCGCGTCGCCAAGTTGATCGGTTCTCGTACCGGGTTGATGGAAGGCCAGGCGTTTTTGATCGGCTTGATGCACGATATCGGTATGGCCGGGTTGTTGATCGCACTTGGAGAAGGCAAAACCCCCGAGGCCAGATTCAGCCTCGATCTGCTCTGGCCCGCGATCAACGATTTGCATGAAGAAACCGGGGGAATTCTGGCCCGATTGTGGAAACTCCCTGAAAACATTCGGGAAGCGATTGAATACCATCACAAATTCAAGCCGGATCAGACCGTAACTCCCGCTATGGCGACCGCCTGTCTGGCCGAATGGATCGCCAACGAAATCGAAGCCGGGATTCTGGACGACAAAGAGCAGAAAAGCGTGACCATCATCGACTACACGATGCCGAAAATGGTCGAAGCCTCCGCCAAGGCATTGCACCTGGATTCGACGAAACTGGACCGCCTGATCGACGATGCTCGGGAGATGGCCGAAAAGCTCGATGAATGAAGTGAGCCGAGTTCGATATTCGGATAAAACTCAAGTACTGGCGTGATTCCCGTTTTTCTCTTCCTCGATTTCCTCTTCCAAGGCTTCTTCGTCTTCGAAAATCTCAACGATGAATTTCTTTTTGGATGCACGAATGCGTGAGCGTCCCACCACGATATAGGAAAATGGCCGTCCTCCAGCCCGTTCGCGGTAATAATCTTCCAGCGTTTGTTCCGGATCGTCGGCTTCCAGATCGATATTCAAAATGAGTTGAACGTCGGCCAATTCAAGATCGCCTCGTACAAGGTATTTGTTCTCTCCCTGAGTTTTGACGGGATCGTCTTCCTTGTCGTGTTCGTCGGTGATTTCCCCAACGATTTCCTCCAATACGCTTTCCATCGTAACGTATCCGACGATGCTTCCGTCTTCCTGCGCCACAGCACACATATGGAAACGACCGATCTGCATTTCCCGCAACAGATCGTCGGCGGGCATCGTGCCGGGGCGAACTTCCAGCGTGCGGGTCAGACCATACCAGTACTTCCGATGGGTGGCGAGCACTAGATCCTTGATATGGAGCATCCGTTTCATGGGACGCCCGCGGTGGTCGTACACCGGATAACGGGAAAACCGGCTGCTGCGAATTTCCTTCTCTACCCGATCCAGGTTCCAATCCTTTTGCAACGTGGCGGTATCTTTGAGGGGAATCATAATCTCTTCGAGCAGGGTTTTGTCCAACTCCAGGGTTTCCTGGGCCATACGGGCTTCCCCCGGTTCCAGTTCGCCTTCGGCCTGACTCAACCCAAGGGCTGTGGATATTTCATCCTGGCTGAAATATCCACGCCGAGGACCGACCTTTTTGAACAGCGGTCTTAGAATCAGATCGGTAAGAGATTGTGCTATCCAGGCCAACGGCCAGAACAGACGCTTGAACTGCGAGATCGGCCAACTTACCGTTTTTGCAATCTTTTCCGGCCAATACGTGGCCAGGGTTTTGGGTGGAATTTCACCGATTAAAAGCAACAGAAGCGTGATGACGACGGTTGCCGTCACCGGCCCCCAGAGATAGGCACCGAGCGCGGCGGCAGCGACGTTGACGAGATTGTTTCCGACCAGAATCGTGCCAAGCAACGACCCCGGCTCGCGAATCAGATCCAGTGCCCGTTGGGCCGAACGGTTTCCTTTTTGGGCTTGAGTTGTGAGAATCAGGCGGCGGCTGCCGATCAAAGCTGTTTCGGAACCGGAAAAAAAAGCCGAAAACAGCAACAAAAACAACAAGCCGAGATAGGCCAGTACATCATTTTCCGACATGGGAGTCTGTTCGGTACCTCCGGATAAACGATAATGCGTTACTATACCACAGCCGTCTTGTTTTGTACCGAAAAGTCACGTTTTCCTGAAAAACAACGAATTCTTCACCATTTTCAATCACACGTTATTGCAGCCATCCGTTGTACCCATCATCGATTTCAGTTGCTTCCTTGAGGTTTTGCAGTAAAATACCTGTTATTCCCTATGGATATTTCCGCAACCAGTATTTTAGAAAAGCTCATCGAGGGAGGGCGGGTCCGATGGCTGAAATTACCGTGGTTTTAGGCTCGAAGAAGCTGAAAACGATTCGACTTGTGAAAGATCATATGATCTTCATCGGCCGAAATCCCGAGTCCGACATTCACCTGGACAACCCTCTCGTCTCCCGCAAACACGCGATGATCTACCAGCGCAACGCGATCTGGTTCATCAAGGATCTTTCCGGTAAAAACGGCTTGTTCATCAACGGCGAACCCATTGAAAAATCACCGCTTCACAACGGGTACGTGATCGGCGTGGCGAAATACATGCTGACCTTCAAGCAGTCGCGGGACGAGTTGGAGCGGGATCGTGCGATCGACCAGAACAAGCCGGGCGGCCAGTTCAAAACGTCGTTCGAAGACGCCTTGTCCGATGCCGTGGAGGCATCCCGGAAAGCCAAGCCCGGTGCCTCTCAGCCGGTGGTGGTCGATGAAACGATGACCATGGGCAAAACCCAGCTCAACGCGCTCCGAGCGGAAATGGGAAAACGCCTGAAACCTCATTTCCAGGCACTGACCGAAATGGACCGCCGGACTTATTCCATCGACAAACAGACCACTCGCCTGGGTCGGGCCGCCAACGTGGATATTCGCCTAAAAGGCGGGTTCATGCTGGGAAAAGAACACGCTACCGTAACTCGTCGGGGTAGCGATTTCGTGCTGGTGCAGGTCGGTGGAATGGGTGGGGTCAAAGTCAATGGAGAAAAACTGCCCAAAGGAACCGAATATCTTCTCGAAGATGACGACACCATCGAAATCGGTTCGAACCGCATGAAATTCGTTGCCGGTCTGAAACAGAAATAGGCTCTATAGCGAAAGTACGTGCACTATGTCCGAACGATACGGCCATTACAAAGTTCTGAAAAAAATTGGCGAAGGCGCGATGGGAAAGGTCTTCGAGGGGCTGGACGAGGAACTCAACATGCGGGTGGCCCTGAAGGTGCTTTCTCCCGCGATCATGTCCGACAAAGAGAACCTCACCCGTTTCGAGCGGGAAGCCCGTGCCGCCGCAAACCTGAAACATCCCAATATCGCTCATGTTTTTTTCGTCGGTCGAACCGCCGAAGGCGTGCCGTTTTACGCGATGGAGTTCATCGACGGCATCCCGATGTCGGATCTGATCGTCAAAAAAATGCGAATGACCGGTTTGCAAAAAATCACCTTGATGCAGCAGACCCTCGCCGCCTTGAAATTTTCTTCGGACAAGGGCGTGATGCATCGCGACGTGAAGCCGGGCAACGTGATGATCGAAGCCGAGGGCGGCGCCAAGCTCGTGGATTTCGGCATCGCCAAGCTGACCCAGGCGGACGAAAACCTCACCGCCACCGGTATGGCGTTGGGAACGCCGAAATACATCAGTCCCGAACAGGCCAGCGGAAAAGCCATTGATTTTCACGCGGATATGTATTCCCTGGGCGTGACGTTTTACGAATTGATCACCGGAGTAGCGCCGTATACCTCGGAAACGGCCATCGGCCTGATCATGAAGCATATCAAAGATCCCATCCCGGATCTCGTCGCTTTGAACCCTCAGTTCCCTCGTTCGTTGGGTCGCATCGTCGAACGGATGATGGCCAAATCTCCCAAGGAGCGCTACCCGTCCTATAGCGATATCATCTCCGAGTTGGACGCCATCGTGATCAATGAGAAGGATTTCGTCGATTCGGAATGGACGTTCTGCGACGACTGCGGCGTCGCCACCCGCCTGAAAGACGAGGAACATTGCAGCCGCTGCGGGGCGAGCATCGAGCCTCCGAGTCGGGAAGAAGTGTTCATGCAGGTGAAATTGCTTGGGTTTTCGCAGCTCGAAGCCAAAGCCAAAGTCATCGAATACATGAAGCAGACCACGGGTCGGTCCGCCGAAGCCATTCGGATGATCCTGCGCAATTTACCGCTTACCTTGTCGCCGAAACTCGAATTCGAAAAAGCCAAGGAACTGCAACGGCGATTTTACGACATGGGAGCGGAAATCGAGTTGCAAAAGGTGTCTTCCCGCAAAGTCAAACTGGGGGAGGGACGCCCGAAACTGGAGCTCGAAACCAGCGGTCGCTACGGCATCATGAGTTCTCCGACAACCGGTAACAACCCGATATCTTTAAAGAAAAAGCGCCCCATTGTGCTGTATGGAGGCCTGGCCGTCGTGCTGGTTGGCCTGGCCATTGCTGGTTTTTCTCTGATGGGCGGCTCACCGGTATCGGAAAAGAATGCGCCTCAAAAACAGACCACCATCGTGAAAACGCCGCCGCCTGCGACCAAGAAAGTAGCGAAACAAGTTCCGTCCCCTCCTTCCACCGATACGGGGAACCGTCTTCAGTACACAACCTCGGCAGGACGCTGTCACTTCGAAGCCACCGGTCTCGAAAACGACGGACTGTTGATCGATCTGGGGAAGCTCTGTGAACAGAACCTGTACAAAATGCTCACGGCGCTCAATCTGTCCGATGTCGAACGGCTGTCTTTCTTCGTCGATGGGACGAAAGATTTTTCCACCATGGTTACGACCTTCGGGCTGGATATCCCCGAATCCTCGGGAACGATCCCGGTGTACGGCCAGTGGATGCATACCGACAAAAAAGAAGCCCAGGCGACACTGGCCGCCCTCGTGGCGCGCCGAATCGTCCGGCAGATCGGGGGAGACGCTACGCCGCGCTGGCTCGAATGCGGCCTGAGCCTGACGTTGATGGAGAAAGTCGTTCCGAACCAATACCATCCGAGAAAACTGTTGATGGAAGGTGAAGGATACCGGGAATTCGGTGAATGGGACCGCACTTTGAATCGTGGCGACGCCCGCGCACACGCACAGGCGGCTTCGTTTGTATCTTATCTAGCAGATAATTACGAGTTTGCGGCCGTGCTCGATCTGGTACGAAGCATTGGCCGAGGGGAAGACGAAGAGGCCAGTTTCAAACGCATTTTCGTACAGGAACGCAGCGAACTGCTTTCCAACTGGTACCACCAACTTTGATCTTTTTTCACGTTTTGTCACACGTTCGACCGATTTATTCTTATTTTCCATAGAGGATTTTCATGACCACTCTTTTCGATCTCGCCGAGTTGCAGGAAATTGTCGATCTCGCCAAAGGAAAACCGCAGGACGAGATGTTCGAAACCGTCATCAGCGAACTGGAGAAACGGTATCCCGGTCGCATCACCCGTGAATTCGACTGGGTGTTCAACAACGCCTGCGGAGCCATGGGAACACTCAAACTGCTGTACGGTTCCTTGACCGAGTACGTGATTCTCTTCGGTACGCCCATCGGCACCGAGGGACATTCGGGTCGCTACCCGGCGGATGTCTACGACTGGATGTTGGACGGCGAAATGTGGACCTACTACGAAGGTGAAACGACGCGGACCGTTTCGCTTCCGGGAGATCGCGCTCATCTTGCTAGAGGGCGCGCCAAAGGCTACCGGGTGCCGGATCAAGCCTGGATGCTGGAATACAGCCGTGGCATCATTCCTTTAATGCTGCCGATGGGAACCTTCGACAATATTTTCAGTAATCTCGATTTTCGTAGTATGTTCCGATTGCTATGGGATTACGGCAAAATCTGCATCCGTGAACTGTTTCGGGGAAAACTATAGGTGATAGCGCTGTGAACAACCTTCGTATCTGCTGGAAAAATTTAGCACTTTTCGTTTTGATTTTCTTCGTGGCGCTGCTTCCATCAGGCTGTAAGGAAAGCGACAACCCACCCGCCGGTGACGAGGAAATCGGTATGTCCGCCGATACGGACGACACCGAGCTTGCGTCGGATTCGGATGAGGAAACCGAAGCGACCGAGGAAGGTACCGGGGGTTCGGATCAAACCGTGTGGGAAAACGTCGGGCAGGTCTGGACCGTTTCGCCGGAAAAACTCCACGAAATGTTGGAAACCAAAGACTTCCTGCTGATCAACGTGTATCACGGAGACGAAGGTCAACTCCCCGATACCGACACCCACATCGCCCATACCGATATGGATGCGGTCATGGCCTACATCGGTGACGACAAAGACCGTAAAACAGTGCTGTACTGTTATCGGGGGCTGATGTCGGTTGGTGCCTGCGATACGCTGGTTGCCGCCGGATACACGCATGTAGCCTGTCTCGATGGCGGTCTGGAAGCCTGGGTAGAAGCCGGATATCCGCTGGCGGACGAGTAATTTTTCAATCCATGAAAAATCAGCTTCCGACACGAGGCATCGGTGCGGCCGAACCTTTTCGGGATTGAGCAAAGAATTCATTGAGACGTTGCGCCAGAACCGGCAACCGAATCGGTTTCTGGATGTAATCCAAAGCACCGTCGCGTAAAAGATCTTTGACATCCCCCGGATCGGCCATACCGGAAAAGATGATGATTTGGGGATCTCGCAGAACCTCTTTTATTTTGTAAAACGTTTTCGCTCCGGTCCATCCCGGCATGAGCATATCGAGCAGGATCAGGTCGAAATCCTCCGGTCGATCCTTGAGGATTTCCAGAGCTTCCATTCCCGATTCGGCGGTTTCGACTTCGTAGCCGAAGCGTCCCAAACCGACGCCAAGCATACGACGAATGATTTCCTCGTCATCGACCGCGAGAATGCACCAGGGATGGTCCATCTGGATGGCATCCGTAGAATCGATTTCGATGGTTTTGTCCTGTTTCGGAAACAGTAAAACCAAACGCTGAGCAGAGGTTCCCTTTTTTTCGATCAACACGCGGCATTGATGGGCTTGTACGATGTTGGCGGCAACTTGCAGACTGACCCCGGAAACTTCGAAATCCTTCTTTTTGCCCTCCACCAGACGTCTGAACTGCTCGAAAAGTGTAAAATCCGTCAAATCTCCTTCGACCTTGATAAACACTCCGATGTACAAACCCGGATCGATATTCTTTTTCCTCACCCATTCGCTGGAAGAATCGAGGCGATAATCTCGGCAATCCAACGACAACTTGGCCTGTTCCAGACTGTCTTTCACCGCTTTTGAAAACGACACCAGAAGTTGTTGAATCTGCTGGGGAATACCGATAATTCGTCCGCTCTCGTGCGAGGTATAATCCGATACTTCGAACCCTCCGGTTGGAGGCAGACCGGCTTTGATCAATTTTGTAGCGTTTTTGACCACCGTTCCCATGTTCATGGGTTTCGGGCTTTGTTCGCGCCGTTCGGTCAAAGCGACCAACTGTTGCGTCAGATCCGAAGCCTTCGCACTCGTTTTGCTGATGGTCTCGGCATACCGGGCAGCAGGCGTTCCCTTGGCCAGCATCTTGATCAGGTCGGCATAGCCCATGATCCCGGCCAGCAAGTTATTGAAATCATGTGCGATGCCTCCGGCAAGGCTCCCGACGGCTTCCATTTTCTGCGCATTGATCAGGCTCTTCTGGATATTCACCTCTTCCGTAATATCCCGCCAGATCTCGACGATCCATAGCTTGCCTTTTATACCTTCCTGGACCGACGTGAATGCTATCTGGTAGATCGTCGAATCCATGGATGTTCGAGCAAGAAACGGCTTGCTACTCTGGCTGTTTTGCAACACCATTTCCACAAGTTCCCGCTCGGAAACCTCTTGCGTGGTTTTTCCATTGATGAAAATCATGTACCGGAGATTGTCCGATGCGATTTTATCCTTGATGAGCTGGGAAAACATGGCGTTTTTGTAGACCGCTTCGCCATAGCGGTTGCGTACGCGGAGTCCCAAGGGGATGCGATCGAAGAGGTCGGCCCCGATTTCCGCAACGGAGGAAATCTTTTCGCTCGGTGCCTTTTCCACCGTTTTTTGCGTACATCCGAAAAGGTTAAAAGCGAGAATGTGCTCTATAGAACCCAATACCTGCTTTCGCGGTAATGCCGGCCACGGATGTAAAAACGTTCGTTTTGCATAGCAAGGGTTGTCGTCGTCATCGATGAAAAGCAGGCGGGCATCGGCGGGAATCGTAACCCTCCAGTTGGCGAATTCCACAGCGGATTCACTCGGGATGGTTTGCAACGAAACGAAAACGAAATCCACAGAATCGTTTCCGAGGGTCGAGGTATCGGTAACCCAACGGTGCATTCCATCCGGCCACAAGGAATTCACGGTTTCCAGCCAGGCACGAACGAAGTCTTTCTGGTTGTCGATCAGCAAAAGGTTGGTCACGATGACCTCTTTCCTACCTGAACCTTATTCCCGGTTCCTCACACAATTATACACCCTTAGGTCCGTCCTACGCCACACCCAACGAAGAAAATTGAAAACAAACTATTTTTATCCCCCCGTCATAAACGTCACCCGATGATTTTCCTATTAATATCCAGTCGCTTCATCCAATGACCAGTTTAAAACATCTTCTTTATAATAATATTTAATGATTTAAAATAGAACGAAAAAAAAGAGCTTGTCAACATTTTACATATCTGGAAATAGTCTTTTGTTATTAAAGTGCAACAAAAGGACACCGCTGCCTTGGTCCCTCATCGTTCACCACTTTGTTGAAAACAAACGAAAAACGGCTCATTCCTTATCGGGAATGAGCCGTATCATCATTGATTGCGGTAGGCTCGGTACTGTTCCCTCTCGTCGGAGGGCAACCGGTTGGTTTTCCTGTCGAGGCCACGCAGGATTTCGTTTCCGAGATCGATCACCGCAAGCCTCGCCCAGTCGTCGATATTTCCCGGATCGGACTTTTTCACGCGGGCGATTTCTCCGGCCTTGTGATGCTTGGCCACCAGTTCGAGAAAATAGACGTCCGCCGTGCGGGTGATGCTACCGGTGATGATCAACTCTCCGCCATAGTCGTTGTAAAAACGGGTTGCATAGCGAGGAGAATAGGTATCGGTTCCCGTATCGGCTACTTTGGAGTAGCGCCAGAGCGCATCGATCTGTTTGGCGGTCGCCACCTTCAATTTGGCGGCGTCTCCGGTGCGCTGTCCGCCGCTATTGTCTTTGATTTCATAGACATGCGATAGCATAGCGAAAGCGTGCGAGGGCGAATACGTCGCGTCCAGTTTCATCGGCCCGGTCACGGTGGTTTTCAGGCCGACACCGTAGGATTTGTTGATCGAACGCGAAAGCCCTGCCACGGTGGTTCCCGAGAACACGACGCTGACCTGTCCTTTTTCTGGATCGAGATTACGCACCCGCGCTTCGGAAACGACGTCGATCAGCGGGAAATGCAACAACATGTTGTTGTATTGATCGGCCGACGGCAATCCCGAAACGTAAATCTGCGCCACATTTTCCTTGGACATCGTGGCGTGGGTTTTGATGGAAATCAGCATGGTCATGGGATTGACGATTTTTTTCAGAGCTTCCTGGGTGGCCAGGTTGGCGGTTCCTGCCGTGGCATAGGAAGACTGGGTGAGAGATCCATAGTACCGCTGTTCGTCCACGCGGAACATTTTCAACTGAACTTTCACCTGATAGCCCATCTTTTTGGCTTTTTTGCGTTTTCGTTTGTCTTTGACCTTGGCTTTGGAATCCACGGTGGCGACGAAAACGATATCCGCGTCGGTCGCTCCGATCGACGCGCAGAATTCGTCTTTCATCATCGCTTCGATGTCGCAGGGTTTGGCCAGCGCCTTGGCCTTGGTTCCCTTGATCGCCCGCAGACCGATCTTGTACAAATCTGCTTGCATGGCGTGCTGAAGCAGTTCCAGATCGGTCTTTTCGTCATCGATACGTTCTTCGACGATCCAGAGCAGCGAGAGTTCATCCGAAAGAACTTTCGGTTGGGGCTTTTTGGCGGTATCGGCCCACGCCGTCGAGGATAAACACACAATGGCAAGTAGAATTGGAAGCAAGCGGCAAAGCATCGACGAACCTCCTCGGATCGTGGTGGGCGAGGCCGTGAAAATGGCATCTCAGGGTATAGTCTTGCTCAACCTAGCACATTCCCGCCGAACGGAGCAAGAAGGTTTCCTTCGGAAGATGTTTTCAGGGTAAGAATGCAAATGCTGGGAAAAATTCGGAGGTTGGGCAATTTTACCCAACGGACCGACGGATTCGCCTTATAAATGCATTTCCAAACGTTTTCCCAAACGCACAACGTGGAAAAGTTCTTCATTCATGATGCCGTTGATCATTTTCCTAGTTTCCGGGTTGGCTGCCGACTGTCGCAAGGCTGCGTAAAAAGAAATGCTGCGGTTTTCCATGTCGATGGCCGTTTGGATGATCTCCACACTGGAATGCGGTTTGGTAAAATACTGTTTGCCGACTTCCAGATCGAAAAAATCTCCTTTGAGCGTAAAATGAATGAATTCCTCGATCTCTTTGGAAAGCTCGGTGTGAAAAAGATCCTCGGTTTCGCCCAATTGCTCTTTTTTTTGTCGATAGCTCTGGGCGTGCGCCAGCTCTTCTTTGGATAACCTTTCGAACATTTTTGAAAGGTCTTCATTCGTTTCCAGTTCGGCTGCTTTCTTGTAAAAACGCGATCCTTCTTCCTCGATCCGAACGGCAATATCCAATACATCCGCAAGGTTGATTTTTCTATCCATCGGCATCCCCTTTCCACGATTGAATTCGTTCATTATTCGCATGGTAACATGTCTCTCCAATCCATGGGACAAAAAAAGGGACAAGCTCCGACCGGAACCTGTCCCTTCAAAAATCTAGCCGTGTTTTACAGAGGTTACAACTCCCGATCCGGTAAAGCACGGGTACGGATTTGTTCCAAGGCCCAGGCTTTGAACTCGGTGTACGGCATCTGTTTCTGCTCTTTGATACCGTACTGGCGCAGCGTGACGGCTTCCTGAGTCATTTCCCGCTCTCCGACCACCAGCACGCAAGGGGTCTTCCAATGAGTGATCGCCGTGCGAATGCGTTTGTTGAGGGTTTCGGTCGAGTCGTCCACTTCCGAGCGAATCCGTGCCGCCCGCAGATCGGCGCTGAGTTTGTGGGCATAGTCGGCAAACGCCGCTGCAACGGGAATCACCACCACCTGTTTGGGGCTCATCCACAGCGGGAACGCACCCGCGAAGTGCTCGATCAGAAAAGCGATGAAGCGTTCGTGGGTTCCCAACGGGGCGCGATGCAGTACCACCGGTTTGTGCTCTTGTCCGTCGGAACCGATGTAGCGCAGATTGAAACGCTCGGCGGCCAGGAAATCGACCTGGTTCGTGCCGTTGGTTTCCTCGCGTCCCATCACGTTCTTGAATTGTACGTCAACCTTGGGACCGTAGAACGCCGCCTCGCCGCGCACGGTTTTGTAATTCATTCCGGCCGCGTCCATCGCCTCGGCACAAATTTTTTCGGCCTTGCGCCACAGAGCATCGTCTTTGAAGTATTTTTTGTCGTCTTCCGGGTCGCCCAGCGAAAGCCGCATGTAGTAGTCTTTCAGGCCGAACAGCTCGTAGTACTCTTTGTGCATCTGCATCACGAGCTGGAATTCCTCTTTCAACTGGTCTTCGCGGACGTACAGGTGAGCGTCGTTCATGCACATTCCCCGTACGCGCAAAATTCCCGCCAGCTCACCGGATTTCTCGTAGCGGTACACCTGACCGTATTCCGAAAGCCGCAACGGCAGTTCACGGTAGGAACGCGGACGAGCGGCGTAAATCATGTGATGGTGAGGGCAGTTCATCGGCTTGAGATAGAACACTTCATCCTCATCTTTGTCCTTGTCTTTCATGGACAACGGAGGAAACATCGAATCCTTGTAGTATGGCAAATGCCCGGAACGGAAATACAGTTCCTGCCGGGTAATGTGCGGCGTCGCCACGCGCTCGTATCCGTAGTCGAATTCTTTTTCCTTGGCCAGTTTTTCGAGTTCTTCCCGAATAATCGTTCCGTTGGGCATCCACAGGGGAAGTCCCTTGCCCGCTTCCTCGGAAATCATGAACAATTCCAGTTGCTTGGCAAGCTTACGATGGTCGCGTTTCTCGGCTTCTTCCAGGCGGTGGAGATAGTCTTTCAGCGCATCTTTCGTCGGCCACGCGGTTCCGTAAATACGAGTGAGCTGCTGGCGCTTTTCATCGCCTCGCCAATAGGCTCCGGCCACGCTCATCAGTTTGAACGCCCGCACGAAACCCGTATGGGGAGTGTGGGGACCGCGACAGAGGTCGGTGAATTCACCCTGGGTATAGGTGCTGATCGTCTCGCCTTCGGGAAGATCCTGGATCAGTTCGACTTTGTAGATTTCCCCTTCCGGCTCCCACATCGCGAGGGCTTCATCCCGACTGACTTCTTTGCGTTCGATGGGGAATTTCTTCTTGACGATCTTTTGCATCTCCGACTGGATACGCTTGAAATCGCTGGAAGAAAACTCCTTGTCGCCGAAATCGATGTCGTAGTAGAAACCGTTTTCCACGGTAGGACCGATAGCCAGTTTCGCCTCGGGGAATACCCGAAGAATCGCCTGCGCCATGACGTGGGCCGCCGTGTGGCGCATCACTTCGAGTCCGTCTTCGCTGTCGAGTTCCACCGGTTCCAAGCTACCGCCTTCGGTGAGCGTGCGGGAAAGTTCGATCAGGTCATCGTTGTATTTTGCAGCGACGGTGTCGGCGGTCAGTTCGATTCCTCCAGCGGCCAGAATATCCGCCGCGCTGAGTCCCTCTTCCGCCTGCCATTGTCGGTCATTCCATGTGTACTGCCGTTCAGGCATGGTTATCCTCCACGTCGTATCGAGTGAAAAAAGGCGCCGATTGCGGCTCCTAGAAAACGATTCAGCATATCACCAAGCCCGATAAGGTACAATATCGGACCATCATCAAAATCATGGGAAATTCAACTATCCGTAACGTCTGGTCACCAAACGAAACGAACCTCGCAAAACGACGTTTACGAGGTTCGTAGGCGAAAATCCTCAACCGATCTATTTCGTCTCTAACTCCTTGATTTTCTTTTTATACATCCCCATTTTCTTGTCCACAAGCTGGACAACCTGTAAAAGCTCATCCAACGTTTCTTGGGGAAGATTATCGAAGAGGCTTTCAATCGCGTCTTCGGAGAAGTAATCGTTAAATATTTCGTACTGTTCCTCGGAGGCCATAAACTGAACCTTTCTCCTGGAAATCCAGAAACTCCCCATGGTCGATTACGGAATAATTATGTATCTAGCGGATCGAAGTCAAGGGAAAACCGCCAACACTATAACGTTCTTGGTCAAAGTCTTTTGCCAGAAACCAATGACGAATCCGTAAAAAGCTTACATATCAACAGGTTAAAGAAATTTACCCTTCCGAGACGCTTCTTGCAAAATAGTGTGGCGAAAACGGCCTCTTACGGGTCCGATTCAACGGTGTAATGCGAGCTGGCGGGCGGGTTATCAAGCCATTCGGCGTGATTTTCGATTTTTCCGAAAGCTCGCTCCATGAATGGAATGGCGAACGATGCCGTGATTGCAAGCTGTCTCTGGCGTGAAACCGAGGGGACGCCGTCCATGGTCGAATAGGTTTTCGCATCGGCGAACAAGCTGTGATTGCCTCCCTGGATTTCGATCTTCCATTTCGGCGCGGACTGTCGTTGGTAATCGCCGTTGTAGTAGCTTGCAAAACTCTGACCGTCCACGGTTCCACCGAACACCATGATCGCGCCCGGAACCACATCATTGTTGCCCACCGGTCCCAAATAAACCGAGGCCAGAGTATCGGCGGCAAGGCTTGGATAATCGCCGAGCAATTCCTGCTCGCGGCCACAGCCCCTTGAATGACAGATGAAGCCCAGATCGCCATTGGTGGAAAGTCCCGAAAGTGCCTGATGGATGGTTCCAAGATCCCGGTCGTGGAATGTCTCGATCGTGGTTTTGATCAACCGGATGACTTCCTCGTCGTATTGGTTGGTGTGAGTACTGGGCGGATTGATCACCACGAACCCCCGACTGGCGAGCAACTGCCCCAGGTATTCGTAATTGACGTGTCCCGCTCCGTTTCCATGCAGAATCGTCACCAGCGGATAACTTCCCGCAACCCCTGGTCTTCGCAACGATCCGCAAGACGCCGGATAAAAGACGCGAATGCCTTCGTTGGTGTAATCCAGGTAGGCCGGAGCGTACGGACCGCTTTGCGTGGGAAACTCCGCCGCCACGCCGCGAGCCTGGGGTGAGGAATCGTCACAGGTAAGCACGCCTTCGGGAGCCGACTCGAAATCTTCGGCACTTTGCAAAAAGAACCCGTTTTCGCATTGCACGCCGATTTTTCCCGAAGCGCCGTTGGGAATACGGACCAGCAGACGGTTTTCGTCCCAGGCGAGGTATTGCAAAAACGTCAATTCCGTAGGACCGATCCAGACTTTGACCGAGAAATTGCCCATCAACGTGGTGTAAAACGCCTGGCCGTCGATCACCAGGAGATCCCCGTTCCGCGCCTTTTTCGGATGGAAGTCAAAGAACTCATTGCCGGTTTCAACATAAGTACTGCGCTTTTCACAACGTCCCAACGCCAGGTTGCACACATGGTTACTCGGGCAGAATTCGAGGCGGTCGCAGGCGAAATCTCCGGAATCGTCGGCTTCGACTTCGAGAGCCTCCTCGGCTTCTTCCGCTTCAAAGGCTTCGTCGTACTCTTCGGTTGAATCGTTTTCGAAATGATCCGGGTCGTCGTCCGAAACATCCAGGTTTTCCACGGTCTCTTCATCTCCTGGAAGCACGGCCTCGTGTTCCTCCGAGTCCATGTCACCATGTACCATAGGAAAATCTTCATCCGTTTCGTACCCGGAAGATTCCGAATCCCCCTCCTCGTTCGAAAATGGCGTACCGCTGGTATCGCTCCCCCCGCATCCAAGGAGAATTCCACAGATCAAAAAGCCAAAAAACAAGAAGATTCGATTCATGATGGCTCTGCCCCGGTTGAAGTTTTCATCAAACGATCGAAATCACCAGCCCATTGAAACTACAGAATATTCCGCTCCGTGACAAGTCCCGGTGTCACCCGACTTGACCTTCCCCGGCGTCTGGCTACAATGCAACGTACATGAATGTTCGTAGATGTCAGCGAAGGAGAAAACCGCATGAGCGTCGCGAGACTCGCCTGGACCGTCTGGTTCGTTTCGATTCTGTTTCTGGCCTCGTCCTGCACGACCAAAAACACCATCCCGGATAATCTGGGCAATCGCCCGGCCTGGGTCGTCATGACCAGTGGCCGCACCACCCTGGAAGACAAAGACGGCCAGGCCGTTCCCGTGGTGCAGGGCATCGGAAAAGTCGAGAATATTCACGCCCTTCAGTTGGCCCGCAGCAAGGCCGACAACGAAGGCCGCAAGCAGGTGGCTGCACTGTTCGCCAAGTGGATCGACACCTTGATGTTGGGCGTGCGCGATTTGGGCGAGAATCTCAGCGAGGAGGAATGGCAGGCCGCCAATCAGGCCGTGAACATGCTCGATGCCGCCAGCTCGCCGATCGTCGATCGCTACGTGGAAAAAGAAACCCGCGCCTGGTATTCGCGGGCGGTCAGCCGCTATGACCGCTTCGTCGAGTTGATTCGTCAGGCCGAAACCATGCCGGAAAAGGTCAAAACCTACATTTTCGAGCACGGCAAGGAAGCTTTCGAAAAACTTCCCGAATCCACGTACCAAGAAGTTCCGGCGAGTTAACCGGTGTCCTCCTCCTCGGAGCAGCCTTCGGATCGCCATGAAGCCTCTTACAGTGTCTGGGATCCAAGCGGTAGAACGGCGAAGCGACGGGTTCGCGAGCTGAAGTCCCGACGGATCAACCGGGCGCTGGTGCAGGGATTCATCGGAGTGATCGCCGCCCCGCTGCTGTTTCTGTTCGTTCACGAAACCTTGGGTATCCTCGTTTTCGCGTTTACCGGATTGACGCTGGTGTTGGGACTGTTGTCGCCTCTGAGCGGTTTTGCCGTGTTCGAAAAAGCGGTGGGCGCTTTGGCGTGGCTGTTGGGAACGCTGGCCGGATGGCTGACGCTGATTCCCCTGTATCTGCTGTTTTTTCTCCCCTTCGGCTTGTTGTTCCGACGGGGAAACCGCGACCGACTGGCCCGACGCTTTCCCGGAAACCAGGAAAGTTACTGGTGTGAACGAGACAGCAAAAAATCTTCGTACGAACGTCAATTCTAAGTAATTTCAAAGGGTTTCACTTGATGGAGGCTTGGCGCGACCTATGAAAATTCTCGGGATCAGCGCGTTTTATCACGATTCCGCCGCCTGTCTGCTCGACGGGGCGCGGATCGTCGCCGCCGCGCAGGAAGAGCGTTTCACTCGCGTCAAGCACGACCATTCGTTCCCGATCCACGCCATTCGCTATTGCCTGGCTGAAGGCGGCGTCGGTCCCGATCAACTGGACGCCGTGGCCTTTTACGACAAGCCGCTGATCAAATTCCACCGTATCATCGAAACCCATTTCGGAACCGCGCCCTGGAGCCTTCGCCCCTATCTCAAGGCTTTGCCGTTGTGGATCAAACAAAAGCTCTGGATTCCGGTGGAGATCGAAAACGCGCTGAAGCGGGCGGGCGTTTCCATGCCCGAAAAACTGTATTTTCCCGAACATCACGAATCCCACGCCGCCAGCGCTTTTTTCCCGTCGCCGTTTCGCGAAGCGGCGGTCTTGACAGTGGACGGCGTAGGTGAGTGGGCCACCTCCACCTTGGCGGTCGGACGTGGCAACCGCTTGGAAATTCTAAAAGAATTGCGTTTTCCCCACTCGCTCGGACTGCTGTATTCGGCTTTTACCTACTTTACCGGTTTTCGTGTCAATTCAGGCGAATACAAGCTGATGGGTCTTGCTCCTTACGGTGAACCGACCTACAAAGATGTGATTCTGGACAAGCTGATCGATCTCAAAGAGGACGGCTCGTTCCGAATGAATCTCGATTACTTCGGCTACCTCGACGGCCTACGGATGACCAACCGTCGTTTCGCAAAACTTTTCGACGGACCGCCCCGCAAACCGGAGACGCCGATCACCCGCCGAGAAATGGATCTCGCCCGCTCGATTCAAGAAGTGACCGAAGAGATCGTGCTCAGAATGGCGCGACATGCGCGAGAAACGACCGGAATGAAGCATCTTTGTATGGCGGGAGGTGTGGCGCTTAACTGCGTGGCGAACGGAAAACTGCTGCGTTCGGGGATTTTCGAGGACATATGGATTCAACCGGCGGCAGGCGATGCCGGAGGCGCGCTGGGTGCTGCGCTGGCCGTGGCCCACAACCTGCACGACATTCCCCGCGAGACGGACGGCGTTCACGACGCCATGCGAGGCAGTTATCTTGGCCCGGAATTTTCGGATGACGCCATCGAAAGCTATTTGAAATCAAAGGGATATCCTTACGAACGGTTGTCGGAAGAGCACTGGGCGGACCGGCTGGCCGAGGTGATCGACAAGCAACATGTATTGGGTTTGTTCACCGGGCGTATGGAGTTCGGTCCCCGAGCGCTGGGGGCACGCTCGATCATCGGCGATGCGCGGTCTGAAAAAATGCAGTCGATCATGAACCTGAAAATCAAGTATCGCGAGTCGTTCCGGCCCTTTGCGCCAAGTTGCCTCGTCGAGCGCGTAAGCGATTTCTTCGAGTTGGATCGTCCCTCGCCCTACATGCTGCTTGTGGCCGACGTGCGCCGGGACCGCTGGGCCGGTGAGGAAGAACCGCCGCGTACCGACGACCTGCTGCAATGGGTGAACCGTCCGCGCTCGGATATCCCCGCCATCACGCATGTAGACCACTCGGCGCGGGTGCAGACCGTCAGCGCCGAAACCCATCCCCGGTACCATGCCTTGATTCGGGCTTTCGAAAAACGCACGGGATATGGTATCGTGATCAACACGAGCTTCAACGTACGGGGTGAACCGATCGTCTGCACTCCGGAGGACGCCTACCGCTGTTTCATGCGCACCGAAATGGACGATCTGGTGCTCGGCTCGTTCCTGCTGGAAAAATCGCGCCAGCCCCAATGGCAGGAAAAGAAAGACTGGCGCAGCGAATTCGAATTGGACTGACCGCCACGGCGAGACATCCGAACCCGGCAACACCGGGTCGAAAGTAAGGACAAGGACGATGGGCAAACTGGGGTATAGCGGAAAATTGCTGAAAGAATTCTGGGATTTCGCCAAGGAAAACAAGGTCTACTGGATGGTTCCGCTAGGCTTGCTGCTCGGTCTGATCGCTCTGCTCGTCGCCACAAGCCAAGCCTCGGCCCCGTTTATCTACACGCTGTTTTAGGTCGGGGGCGGGGGTTGGTTTAAAGGGGACCAAAATGTGTGAAAAACTTATTTCAATTCGTCTCGGTTGGAGAGGTCCATTCAAGTTATTCGGAGAAGATATCCCAGAAATTGAACAACTTACCAATAGCGAAACAGCAAGAGGCGTTTACCAAATATATGGCTCGCATCCTATTTATGGTCGAAATGTTCTTTTATACATCGGGAAAGCCTGTGATCAAACGTTTCGACAGAGATTGATACAACATGATCTTCATGATTGGACTTCAGATCCATGCAATTTGGAAATTTACATTGGCCGGTTACTGGTTGATGGAAGTAAAGATCTGACCAATGAAGAATGGGCAACGCTTATTTCAGTTGCTGAAGGATTGCTGATTCATGCTCATTGCCCAGCTTTCAACAGTGTGAACATCCAAAACCCACCTACCGATGTTGCGAAATACAGAGTGCTTAACTACGGTTCTTATGTGCAACTGATGGAAGAAGTTTCTGGAGAACGTTTTGATCCAGCAATTGTACGTAAATTAGGCAGTGTCGTCACGAGATATCAAGCCAGAGAGCGAGACATCTGATATGAACGGCTGCGAGGAAAGATGCCGCGTTTTTTGCGTATCGTGTAGCGATTCCTCGCCATCGTTTCAGTTTCAGAAAAGCGTTTTCGACCAGATGTCGAACACGATAAAGCTCTTTATCGTATGGTCGTTGAACTTTCCGATTCTTTTTCGGAGGAATGACTGCCACCATCTCCGCGTTTTCGGCTTTTTCAAGGATCACGTTCGTATCGTAGCCGCGATCAGCCAATAAATACTCGGCGTCGATTCCTTCGATCAATGCGCAAGCTTCCTTGCAATCTGCTCGGGTACCCTCTGTAACAATCGCTCGGACTGGATTACCATGCGCATCCACGGCCAAATGTATCTTACTGTTGAGCCCCCTTTTGTACGGCCCATCGCTTGATTGCCACCCTTCGCTCCTGCGGCGTCAGGATGCACTTTGACGTGGCTGGCGTCGATCATCAACCATTCGTAGTCGGGATCGTCAATGAGGATCTCAAGCAATTTCTCCCAGATTCCCTTGTCGCGCCATCGGCAAAAACGACGGTTCGTGTTGTTCCAGCCACCGTAATCCGGGGGTAGGTCACGCCACGGCGCACCGGTACGCAGAATCCAGAAAACAGCATTGATGAATCGTCGATTGTCTTCCGCCACGCCTCCCCACTCGCCGGAGCGTCCAGGTAGATGGGGTTCCAGGAGATTCCATACGTGATCGGAAATATCGTGACGATGGTAGGCAGCTTCCATGGTAATTCCTCTCGATATATTCTAGTAAATAGAAATATATCGAGAAGCCGAGGATTTTGTCCAGATAAATCGTTTTCTCGTGTCGACACTGTCTAGACAACTATGATTTCTTTAAACTAAAAAGAGATTGATCCAAGCAGTGAACCGTCACAAAGTCGATCAAATTTCTAGCCCGGCTACGGTTTGAATCGTCGTTTTGTAAAAAACCTCAGCTTTCCCCCTATTTCATTCACCTTCTACAATGTAGTCGGATCATTCCATGAAGAATCCGACGGTTGGCCTTCGTCTAAAAATGTGGTAGCGTGCATCGATTCTTCAAACGAACGAGTGAAACCATGTCCCTTTCAGAGCGTTTTTCGGAATACCTCGAATGGAAAAAGCAGGCCAAGCGGCTGGAAGATTTATGCCACCGCCATCCCCTACAATACCTGTTTCTCGAAATCTCCCGCCGCTGTAATCTGGCTTGTGCCTATTGCGGCAGCAGTTGCACGCCCGAAGCCTGGAAAAACGAACTCACCATCGACGAGTGGATGGATGTCGTTCGCCGAATCGCTCGGGAATTTCCTGCGAAACAGGTGATGATCGCCATCACCGGCGGCGAACCGCTGCTGAAAGAGGGGATATTCGACCTGCTCGACCTGCTGGGGGAGTTGGGATTTCGGTTCGGCATGGTGTCGAACGGGCAGTTGCTCGACGAAGAGGCCGCCCGGCGGATCGTGGCGAGCAAACTGGGGTCGATTTCGCTCTCGATGGACGCTTTGCCCGAAATCAACGATAGGCTGCGCGGCAAAGGGGTGTCGGCCAAGGTGGAACAGGCGGTCAAAAACCTGCAAAATGCCGGGTACAAAGGCAAACTGGAGATTCTTTCGACCGTCACCAAACCGGCTCTGACCTCTCTGGACGATATGCGTCGCTACGTGGCTTCGCTAAAAGTTCCGTTGTGGCGGCTGGCTACGGTAATTCCCATCGGTCGGGCCGCCAGGCGCGAAGATCTGTTGCTCGACGAAGAAGACCTGCGCTACCTCCTGGAGTACATCAAAACCGCCCGGCAAGATCGCCGTAAACCCATCCCCGAATACTGCGAGGAAGGTTACGTCGGCGAGTTTGAAACTCTCGTGCGTCCCTACCACTGCCAGTGTCGGGCTGGTATCACGGTGGGTGGCATCAAGCACAACGGCAAAATCGGAGCCTGCCCGGAAATCAGCGATTGTTTCGACCAGGGCGACATCCGAAAGGAAAGTTTCAGGGTCGTCTGGGAAAACCGCTACCAGGTCATGCGGGATCGTTCCTGGATGAAAAAAGGCGTCTGCAGCTCGTGCAAAGTCTTCGATCGCTGCCACGGCGGAGCGCTGCATTTGTACGAAAACACCCGTTCCGATCCCCACCGTTGCGCCTACCTGATGTGCGAACAAGCCCGCAAACAACAGCAAAACAAAGCGGCAGGTGAAAACAAGGATTCGTAAAACGAAGCGGACTTTCATTCCATCCTTTTCGCCACGAAACCCACAAGTTGCTTGCAACTTCTCCATGCAGAGCATAGGTTGAAAGGGAAAGGGCAAGCATCCGATGTGGAAAACCGAAAAAACCATTCTTTTCCTGCTGGTTTGGGTCATCCTTGGCTTGTTATGGGTGCCGACATCGGCCCACGCCATGAACCCGGACAGCGAATGGCAACTGGACGTTCGTCCCGGTTTTTCGTGGCTGCGCCAGCAGGAACGAGATTACGGCGGGCTGTCGTTGACCGGTGGAGGAGCCTGGCGCTTCTGGAACCAGGCGCAGCTTCGGCTCGATCTGCAATATGCCGGGTTCGGCGTGCGAAATGACAAGCAGGTGCACTTCATCGATTCGACGTTGGGCGTACAGTACGAGTTCGATCGTCTGCCCATCGTGCCTTCGTTCGGGCTGGCTTTGGGTCCGTACCTGAGTCATTCGGGATTGACGGACCAGTGGCGGACGGATTTCGGCATTCGAACCAGCTTCGATCTGCATTATTTTTTCGGCGAAACCTGGGCTTTGGGCGGCTCGGCGAGGTACCATTACCTTGTCACCGACTTTCCCGATACCCCGATTTTTTTGGATCTGGCTCTGAAACTGGTTTGGGAATTCTAGGCTGTCACAACGTTACGCACAAAGGGTAAAAACGTTGTGTTTTCAATCTGTTGCACAGTAAATAGTAGGTCGGGCTAATTTCTAGCCCGACACTTCGGCAATGTCGGGCAAAAAATTTGCCCGACCGCAAACTGACGCTGTAACGATATTTTCGAATCTTCTTTGGGTGGGGACGTGAACGAACGGCAAACCGCACTGCTGATCAAACCGGGATGGCGCAACGAGGCGGCGTTTCCATTAGGATTGGCTTGCCTTTCATCCGTGCTGAAGCAAGCCGGGTGGCATGTGATCGGGTCAGACCTTGATTTCGATTTCTTCGCCCGTGTGTTGCACATCGCCCAAAAGGAAACGATCCGGGTGGCCATTCTTTCGGTCACCCACTTTCAACTCGATCAAACCGCATCTTTGGTCCGCAGACTGAAGGTATTGCGTCCCGATCTGCCGGTGGTGCTCGTCGGGGATACTCCCACGCTCGAACCCGAAAATTCCCTCGTCGCCACGGGCGCGAATCTCGTGATTCGTGGCGATCCCGAACGGGTCGTCGTCCGAGCGCTCGACTTTCTGCAAGGCAGGGATGCTCCCAATGGTGTGGTTTGGATGGAAGATGGCCTGATCCGCGAAGAGGGAGGTATTCACCTGGAAACGGATCTGGAACACCTGGACCCGCCGGATCGTGAGTTTCTTCCGCTCATGCGTTATGGCTGGGCGTATCGAAGCGTAGCGCTTCCTTTCACCGCCTCGTTTTTCAGCCGGGGTTGTCTCTCCACCTGTTGTCATTGTCCCGTTCCGGCCATCCGAAACCAGACCATCGCCTATCGTTCCTCGGCGGCTGTCGCCGATGAAATGCGTGTTCTTTCAAGTCGTTACGGTATACAGGCCGTTCATTTCGAAGACGACGCCTTTGCGGCTCGCCCCGAAAAAGTGGCCGAGTTGTGCGAGGAACTTCTGAAGGAAACACCGCCTCTCGTTTGGGAACTCGTCAACGGCGTACGCCCCAGAGAATTGGACCCCGGCTTGTTTCCCTCCATGGCGGCGTCCGGTTGCCGACGGATCGCGTTGGGAATCGAAACCCTGGGAGTTCCCCACGATACAGTGGACGCGGCTTGGCGACACGAACCGGACCTCATCCGGCGTCTCGTGGAGGCGGCCCATCGTTCGAGAATGACGGTCACCGGATATTTTCTGCTCGGTCTGCCGGATGCTACACTAGCGGACGACACCTACACCGTACGAATGTCTCGAAAGCTGGGCTTGGATCTGGCGCATTATTCGGTGTACGAACCATGGCCGGGCGCTGCCTGTTCGCAACGTGGCACGGCGGAGCGTTCCGATCTGCGCTCCCTGATGGCCCAACGAGCCTATCGGCGATTTTACCTGACTCCCGGACAGGTGTTCAAATTGTTGGGTGAAATCGCGGTGGAACCCGGTCTGGCTCCCGCGATGATGGCGAAAACCTGGATGGATCTGGCGGGATTCTCCCCACGGACCAAACGATAAGGAAAAAGCATGTTTCGGATCGTGCCCCGGCACAATATCAACCTCGATATGGCGGAAGTTGCGGAAATCCTTGGTCATTGTCTGGCGGGCGAACCGATGGGCGAAGATGCGACCGCCACCTTCGAGGACGCTTTCGCCGCCTATCATCATAGGAACCATGCGGTGGCTTTCAACGCGGGACGCCATGCGCTGTATGCGATTCTTTCCTGTCCGGGATGGCTGAAAGGCCGGGAGATCATCGTTCCCGCCTACAGTTTTCATTCCATTCCGGAAGTCGTGAAAACCTGTGATTTTACAACAGCTTACGCACCTTGTGATCCTCGAACCTTCGCTCTAGATCCTACCCGCTTGGAAGCGTTTATCACGACAGATACGGCGGCGATTCTGGTGGAACATCCGTTCGGACAAGCCGTCGACATGAACGCCATCAAAGCCATAGCTCACAAGCATGGTGTGGTGTTGATCGAAGACCCTTCTCAGTCCATCGGAGCGAGCTATCAGGGCAACCCTGTGGGATCGCTGGGCGATGCCGCTTGCTTCAGCCTCGTACACGGCAAGAACCTGATGACCTTTGGCGGAGGCATGGTGCTGACCGACCGGGAGGACATCTATCGCCATGCCATGCGTCTCGCCCTTGCGGCCCAACCGGCCTCGGACAAGGATATTCGACGGCGCGCCAGGCAGGGATTGCGGAACTGGTTCATGACCACACATTGGGGCTACCGGCTCGGGCCATTCGCACCGTTTTATCTGCTCAATGCCTTTGACCGCAGACGTCTGGACAACCTGTTCGAAGAATCCGTTGAAGCCTATAAACCAAGTGATCTCAAGCCTTTGAGTCGTCTCCAGGCCGCGTTGGGGAGCAAACAACTGGAACGCCTCGACCGGCGCAACCAGCGACGGCGGGACATTGCTTCCCGTTACCTGAGCGATCTGGCAGACCTCAAAAACGTGATCCTACCGCAAGAGATCGAAGGTTCGGAAGGAACCTGGAATTCCTTTCCGATTCGGGTGCAATGTGCACGAAACGTGCAGCAGCAATTGATGAAACACGGTATCGACAGCCGTTCAGACTATATGACCCTCTTCGACTTCCAAGACGAATGGCAACCATTGGGCGAGGTGTTTTACCTGCCGAATCATCCCGGAATGACCGAAGAGCAGGTAGAACACGTTTGCCGCACGTTGCGGAAAATCGTGGGATAACAGGTAGCTCGAATCATGGCGCCAATCTTGAAACAAAACGAGGCAGTTTTCTGTTTTATCAAGTGAAATCTGTCACTTGTAACAGCAATACAAAGAAACAGTGTAGCTGAAAATCAGCGGATTTTCGAACATCGATGGACGGGGATTGCATCCCCGTCCTCATGGTTTTCTTAAAGCAAAACGTGAGGAGCAGGATACAATCCTGCTCCATCCTGTAGGGTTCGATACAAAAAAAAGGCGGACCGTGGTGGGTCCGCCCTTTTCTATCGATTAAAAAACCGTTACTTCTTTTTGAGTCCCACTCCGGGTTTTTTCGGAAGCGGACGAGGTTTCGGAATTCGCACGTGAATGGGAATTTCAAGCGTCGGCTGGTCGGGATGATTTGTGGTGACCGTCAGTTTGGTGCTGAAATTCTTCGAGATGTTCTCCGGGGGCGATACGGTGATTTTGTATTGCTTGTCTTTCTCGATCGCCTGAACCTTGGTTTTCAATTCGCCTTTGGTGTCTTTTGCGGAAACCACTTTGAAGGATTTTTTCTTCGAAGAAACCGTGATGAACCGTTCTTGCGGTTTGTTGTCGTTTCTTCCGTAAAACGTGATGCTTTTCGGCTGTATCGTCAGGTCGCCGCTGACCTCTCCCGAAATCCGCAGCACGAGTTCTTTGGGATTCTCACGGTTCGTGGCGACTTTCACCGTACGTGAGAGCCTTCCGAGTTTCGTAGGCGTGACCTTGACTTCCAAAAACGGCGTTCGCTGACCTTTCGCATCTTTGTCCCAGACGATCGAAGCCACGACATCGGGATTTCCGCTATCGACCGCACCAAACGAAAGCCCTTTGAGGCTTTTTGCAACGATTTGAATGCGGTTTTCCTGAGTTTTGCCTATTTCGAGATCGTGTAAACGCAGATAGGTTTTATCCAATCCCAACTCGATTTCCACCGTGCCTTTCATAGTCAGGGTGGTCACAGGGCTGGCCGGATCGTTGGAATACACCCGAATGCTTTTTTTCAACATGCCTTTGCGGCCACGAGTGCTGACTTTGACTTCCACTTTGGCTTCCCCACCCGGGGGAACGTCCGCCTCGGAAACGATGGCGGCCGTGCAGCCTCAAGATCCTTTGGCTTTTTCGATGTTCAACATCGCCTTGCCGTTGTTGCGCAAGACGAAGACGTGTTTGGCGTCTTCACCCTGTTGCACCGTTCCGAAATCGAACTCCTGGTCCTTTACGGACAACACCGGGTATTTTCCGTCCGGGAATTTTGCGGCAATCTCTTTGGTCGACATCGCCTTGGTCGGAGCGGCGGATTTCGTCTTGGAGGTTTTGGCGTTTTTCAGTTTCGCCAACTTGTTGGAAACCTTGGCTTTCGGCAGGACGGCCTTGCCGGATTCTGCCGTTTTTGCGGTGGACGATTCTTCGCCACCGCTCTCGCAGGCCACATGGACCGTGAGAGCAAGTATCAGAAATAACACGGGTACAATCCGTTTCATCGATACGACTCCTTTGACCTGGAAACGGGACAACGCTCCGTCTGCCCGAAGTTTTTCGAGCCGCGCCGGAACGCTTTCCGTTTGTTGCATTCACACACTTTCGACGGCAGACCTTACCATGGAACCTTCTCTTTTCACAAGGAGAATGGCGAGCGTTTGTGTGGAAATCCAGAGAAACTATCGACCATGTGTGAAATTCGTTTTTATCAGCTTTGTCATTCCGTTTTCTCCATAAAATCCACGCCCTTGTCGTGCAATCCCTGTTGCAGGTCTTCCATTTTCAGTTTGGTATGCTATACTTCGTTTTCGGATAGCAACCGTCAACCTCTTTGTGAAATGCATACGATACCTGCTGCGGATCGGACCGGGAAAAGGTTCGAACTCGCCGGAAGGGTCGATGTCGCACAAAGCCGTTGAACGGCTGCGATCCAAGATCAACGACGCGGGAGGGGATTGCATGACGAAGGAAACGAATCCTACAACGGATGGCCGCGTAGTCGCCATCAGTGGGGGAGCCAATTTTCTGGGGGCAGGATTGACACGCAGTCTGCTGGCTGATCCGAATACGCGCAAAGTCGTGCTTTTCGACACCCGGCAACCGCCATCTCAGGATGGTCGCCTAGTTTACTACAAGGTCGATATGACCCTGCCATCGGCCTCGCAGATCATCTCGAAGATTTTGACGAACGAAAACGTGGACACCTTCTGCCACCTGATTTTCAGCTACGGTCTTTCGCGCAGCCGATCCATTGCCCACGAAATCGAAGCCATCGGCACGATGCATATGCTCGATGCCTGCGAAGCGGCGGGCGTACGCAAGGTCGTGGCTCGTTCGACTACCGCGATTTACGGTGCAAAACCCAAAGGTCCGGCATTTTACACCGAAAATCATAAAGTGGACGGCGACAGCCGCAACAGCATGGTTACGGAAAAGCTGGAAACCGAGCGTCAACTCCAGGTGTTTGCACAGCGTCACCCCGACAAGGTGGTGACGATCCTCCGCGCCTGTACCACCATGGGACCGACCGCCATCAATTTCCTTTCCAACATGCTGATTCAACCCCGAGCGGTCAAACTGATCGGCTACGATCCGCTGATGCAATTCATTCACGAAGACGACCTGTTTAGAGCCTATAAAAAGGTGATTGATGAAGACCATCCGGGAATTTACAACATCGTTGGAAAAGGCACCTTGCGCTATTCCGAAACCCTGAAAACGATGGCAACCCGTCCGGTTCGCCTTCCTTTACGTGCATGGGAACCGCTCTCCAGCGTGTTGTGGAGCCTGAAGTTGTCGGATATCCCCGACAAACTGACCCGCTACCTGCAATATCCCTGGGTAGCTGACGGCACCAAGGCAGCGGAAGAAATCGGGTTCGTTCCCGAATACAGTTCACGAGACGCCCTGATGGCGGCCCATCACGTTCACCGGAAACCGAAGAATTGAGGCAAACCGTGGCCAGTAAAAAGAACAGCGTACTGGGTAACGATCCCCTGTCGAACCGTTTGAACGAAAACCATCCCGACAAGCCGAAGAAAAAGGCCGAGGAAAAACCCGCAAAGACCGTTCAAAAAAGAAAAGCCGCCTCTTCTCCGAAGGCGTCGAAAAAGACCGCGACGAAACAAACCAAAAGCTCCAAGGCACCGAAAAAAACGGCCAAAAAGAGTACGACCGCGAAAAAGAAAACGGCGTCTTCCAAAACCAAAACCACAGCGGCCAAAATGTCCAAGACCGCGAAAAAAAGCGATACGTCGAAAAAAACCGCAACGAAAAAGACGGCAAAGGCCGCAGCGTCATCCAAAAAAACGGTGGCGAAAAAACGTCCCGTTGCGAAAAAGAAAACCACACCCCTAAAACCGGACGTCGAAGTACTGGCCGCAGAAGGCGGTACAACTCATACGGCGAATTCGAAAGTGGGAAGTGTGCAGCTTCCCGTGAAATATGCCGAAAATCCACACGCATTCGTTGGCAATCCCGCCTATTACGACAAACTACGGCTCGAAGAAACCACTCCCGGCGAAGAACTGGGCTTCGATCCGAAGTTCCGCGAGAAACTAGACCCCATCGTTTCGTTTCTTTACAAGTACTGGTGGCGGGTTCAGGTCCGTGGCGTCTCCAATATTCCGGAAAACGGTCGTGTTTTACTGGTCGGAAATCATTCGGGAATCCTGCCTTACGACGGTCTGATGGTAATGTCGGCGGTTCATCGGGAGCATGCCGCGTCCCGTAACGTCTGGCCCATGGTCGAAGACTTTTTCTATTACCCGCCGATTCTCGGGGTGTCGCTGAACAAGCTGGGATTCATCCGGGCCTGCCAGGAAAACGCCCAGCGTCTGCTGTTGCAGGACGAAGCGGTTCTGGTATTCCCGGAAGGGATCAAAGGTATCAACAAGCCATACAGTATGCGCTATCAGCTTCAGCGTTTCGGTCGGGGTGGGTATATCAAGCTCAGTCTGACCACCGACGCCCCCGTCATTCCCGTAGCCGTCATCGGTTCGGAGGAAACCCATCCTATCGTGGGCAACGTTCGGGGAATCGCCCGACTGTTCAAGCTGCCGTACTTCCCGGTTACGCCGACTTTCCCTTGGCTGGGACCGGCGGGACTCGTACCTTTCCCGGTGAAATGGACGATCCGTTTCGGCGAACCGATCTACGTCAACCGCTTCGGGCCGGAGGCTGCCGACGATCGAGTGGCTATCGGTCGGTTGTCGAAACAGGTGCGCGACTCCATCCAACGGATGCTCAACGAGGAACGTGCCCGGCGAGCCTCCGATTGAGACCGGCTGTAAGGTAAAAGCAAAAAAACCTGTACATTCAAATCATTGGGCGCCACAGTTTCACGACTGAAAGCCAGGAGACTGTGAACCTTAACCCGCATACTTCATGAAGAATCTACTACGACTTGAAAACTCTCGATCTTTCACTCGTTTCCCGATTTTCATCCTCGACAGACTGTCCAGTATGCCTGCGGGTGAAAATCGCTCCAACTTCATGAAAGCTCTTCGGTTTTCGGCGTCTCGCTACGATCCTCATGAATTATGCGGGTTTAACGAGAGATTTTCCATTTTTCATGAAATATTCGGGGTAAGAACGTAATAAAAAACGCCTCTCCGGCAAAATACCGAAGAGGCGTTTTTATTTCGAGAAATCAGAGAATCAGTCTACAGGATCGCAGGCTTCTCCCGCAGTAGAGCAGGTGGGAGCATCGCCCCACGGCTCGCACAGACCCACGGTGCTGCCATCGGTGGCTTCGTAGCCAACGCAGGCCCACGGAACTTTGTTGTAGTTTTCGTAGCCTGGGAAGTAATCCGACGGGCAGGTGTCGCTCGTGATGTTGCATTCCGGGAAGCAAGTGCCTGATTCACTGCTACCCGAGGCAAACGTAGCCGGTGGGGCAGGTGTCGGTGCAGGAATCCAATGAGGCAACCCAGTTATCCCATTCCGCCTGAGTTTCCGCCAGCAGGACACAGCGACCACCACCAAGAACAAGCTCGGAACCAGTTGAACCGGCATAGCCGTAGCATTGGAAACCGTCACCACAGGTGTTGGCTTGCGGGGTGCATCCCTGACGACATTCCAGGGTGCTTCCGAAGCTGATGCAAGTGCCGTCGCCGGTGTTGCCACCCTGGCACACGCAGGTCGCCGAGTTGCAGGACTCGCCCCGCGTTGCAGTTGGACAAATCGGTGGGTTCGCACTCTTCGGTGCCGTTGACCGTGCCGTCGCCGCAGTAGGGTTCCGTTCCGCCTTCGCACAGGCAGCTCACCGAGTTGCAGGTTTCACCCGTGTTGCAGTTGGACAGGTCGGTGGGTTCGCACTCTTCGGTGCCGTTGACCGTGCCGTCGCCGCAGTAGGGATCGGTTCCGTCTTCGCACAGGCAGGTTACGGAGTTGCAGGTTTCGCCGGTGGCGCAGTTGGAGAGATCGGTCGGCTCGCATTCCTCATCGTCGTCGATGGTGCCGTTGCCGCAGTCACCCTGGCTTTCATTCATGCACATGCACGTGGTGGAACTGCAGGTTTCACCGGTGTCGCAGTTGGAGATGTCGGTGGGTTCGCATTCCTCGCCTTCGTCGATGGTGCCGTTTCCGCAATTATGGCTGGCTTCTTCGCCGCAGATGCATACGGCTTTGGCTCCAAGAGAATCATCCGGGTCGTCCGCGCAACCGAGCACGGCTTGGTCGCCGCAACGGGTAGAGCAATCCTGCGGGCTCCAGACGAGGGTGGTCGGAGGGCAGATGCACCAGGTATATCCACCGGCACCATTGGGCAGGCAGGTGGTTTCGTTGGCGATACAGGAACCGCTGCAAGTATTGGGATTTATGTAAGGGTTGGTGTCCGTGCTATCGACGTCTTCGTCGCCGCCGTTGTCGTTGTTGTTGTCTCCCTCGTCATCTCCAAGATCGAGACAGCCGCCGATGCCGACAGAAAAAGCGAACAGCGCCGCTAAGAACAGAAAGTGAAGCTTCTTCATCAGATGATCTCCTTGTTAAATCGAACAGGGTGCAGCGCTTCGATACGCCACCAAACCAAACCTGAATACAACATTGCTCTCAAGCAACCCCGAAGTCTAGGGAAGGGGTCTTGTACTGTCAAGCAAAAGCTGGAAATATCGCTCATTTAGAGCGTTTTACCCATTTTTATCTTGGTTTCTTCGCTTTCAAACGGACGACAACTCCCGCTGGAGTTTCATGTGTTTTTCATTCGAGCCTTGCACGAAACACGATTCGCCGCTATGAATGCACGTGTGGCAGTCCAGTCCCTCGTTAGACGATCCCAATGTTATAGTATTGTGCCAGAAAATTTCGACTTTTTCAACTTTTCCATTGACCTGTCTAAGTTCGGAACGGCACGGTATACTCTGCGGAGACAAAGAAACGGCATTTATTTCGCAATCAACCGTTTTTTCGAAAATAGAAAACATGTTTCGAATGGAGCTTCAACCTATGAATATTTCTCGAAAATTCTACGTTCAACCGTGGCTTGCAGTTCTTTTGGGATTTTTCCTGATCGCCTGTTCCTCCTCGGATGATTCCACCGTAGCAGGAGATAGCGATACCGACCTGTCGGAGATTTCGGAAGAGTCGGACTCCACCGAAAACGGAGAAACCACCGAGCAGTGGACCTTCGACCGCAGCCGCTACGAAGCGGTCAACGGATGGATTCTATTGGACTCCGACCTGGAACACGTTGCCGAAGTCGTGAAAATGGCAAAGGATTTCGGCGTCAACCACGTTCAGTTGAGCCACGACCTGATTATGGATATCGACGAGGTGATTTTCGACGACGAGGAGAGCCTGCAAAAGCGCGAACGTCTGGCCGACGCGGCGAGCCTGGCCAAAGCGGAAGGTTTGGAGGTTTTCGCCTGGGCGCATGAGTTTACCGGCAATCGGCTCACCGTTTGTTTCGATCCCGAAGATCCGTTCTGGGACGAGCGACGTGATGCCTACCGGCTGTTTTTCGAGCAACAACCCGACATCGACGGCATCGTCCTGATGTACGGTTCCGCAAGCCCCGACATCTGGTACTCCATCTGTACGTGCGACTGGTGCGAAGAGAACAAACCCGACGAGGAGGACGTACCCGACGATCAATTGTCGGTGCTGTGGCCCTACGGTGGAGACCGGGTGGCACAGGTGACTCGTGTCGTCGGTGAGGGTCGTGGTTAACGAACTGGGGAAGGGAATGTACGTCCGGTCCTTCATCCATTCTCCGCAAGAGTTGGAATACATCGGCACCGGACTGCGGGCCATTGGCGAAGATGTGAATTTCTACGGTATGAGCAAAGACCAGCCCCAGGACTGGGAACCCTACTACCCGGACAACAAGCTGATCGGCGACGTAGGGACCGCGCCCGTCGGTGGTCGAGCTGGATCTGGCCGGAGAATACTGGGGACTTTCTTATCTGTTGTGGATGGCTCCGAAATACTACATCGAGCGATGGGACTATTTATGGAATCACAAGGGGGTGGGCACGGTCTCGCGTATCGAGAGAGGAAGCCACCATGCTATCGGACAACCCAACGAAATCAACGTCTTTGCCATTTCCTACCTGCACGAACACGGCTATAAAAACGTACACGACGACCTTTGGCAGAGTTGGCTCGAAAGCAAGTATAGTATTACGAAAAATAGTACAGAAGGAAAAGTATTACAGCGAGCCTTGGAAAGATCGTACGATTTCAATCGAAAGATGTATTACATTCTCGGTTTCTGGGCCTTGGAAAAAGGATCTTCCATGCCGGAAAAAATCGTAGCCAACGAATTGATAGCCGCAACATGGCGCTGTACGATCCCGACTACGAGAGCTGGTTCGACAGGCTGAAAAGTCCCGACATGGCCACCATCGAGGAAATCCACCAGGAAAAACAGGAGGCGTTGAGTCTCGTGGCCTTGAGTCTCGCCGATCTGGAATCCATCAAAGATTCGTTGAATGCCAGCGATTACGAGGACTTGCACAAACGACTGCGCGTGCATCACTATGCCTTGCGTGCCTGGACATGGGTGGCGGAAATCCTTTGGGTGCGCTACCTGGACGACAACGACGGCATGATCCGATACGCATCGACCGCCTGCGCGAAACCGCCGATGAGGCCGAAGCGGAAGTGGGGGAAGCCTATCCGGCTCGACCTTCGGACATGCGCCGTTTCGCCGACGAAGCCGAGAAACTGGTAGCGGACAACACCCAGCCCGTCGAGCGAAGCCAGTTGTTGATTACGGATATCGAAATCCAGCGTGACGGTCTGACCGCGACGATCACCTGGACATGCAGCGAAGCGGCGACCTATCGTGTGGAATGGGGCGACGATATTCCCGATTACGGACAAGAAGCGACTGTTGACGCACCCGCCGCCACCGAAGGTCAATACGTATTACAGGGAACGAATGACACCCGAAGCTACGTGCGCATTCACGCCAGGCTGGGGATAAAACCATCGTCAGTGGCGATTACCTGATTCGCTGGCCCTGGAGCGAGTAAAACGTGTTAGCTTGAGATTGAAAACCTCATTCATTTCAATGAGTCCCCAATGATGGAGCAGGATTGTATCCTGGTCCAGACGTTCATGATTTCAGCACTCTAGGCAGGAAATGGGTTGTCGGAGTAGTAGGCCGGGCTAATTTTTAGCCCGACACAGTCTGCTGACAAGTGGTTTTGTCGTTTTTGAGCTTCAATAATTTCAATAAGTTACAGGTGAAAAACTTGTTCAATGTGGGGTTTGTCAACGGCCTGTAGTCCTACACCTTGGCATTGTCGGGCAAGAAATTTGCCCGACCTACGCGAGATGTTTTCGATACTTGACAGCGATTTACAGCTTCAATAATGCTCTGCGATATGACAATTTACTCGGCTCAAACCTGCCCCCGGTCGATGTGAGTACGGATCAGGTTGCCTCCGCCCCGACGGGCTTCGTTCATGGCCTCTTCGGCTTTTCTCAGAAGGGTATCGACCGAATCCTCCTCGATCCATTGGGCGATTCCCATGCTTAACGACAAGGAACCCTCATACGTGCGACCGAAGGCTTCGCCGATTCGTTCGGCGATGAAACGGGCCTGCACTTTGTCCGTTTCGGGAAGCAGTACGACGAACTCGTCGTTGCCGAAACGAAAGCCGATATCGTATTTACGCGTCATCCCCGTGAGAATCTCGCCCATGTGGGCCAGCACTTCGTCACCGGCCTTCATTCCGTAGTCTTCATTGTAGCGGTGGAAATAGTCGATATCGCTGTAAAACGATGGAAAACGTATAGTCCCGACGTTTGGAGCGGTCGATTTCGGCTTCTACGCTGCTGTAAAAATGAGCCGAGTTGTACATCAAAGATTGCGGGTCCGTCGCCATGGCGGTTTCAACGGCTTTGTTCGTGTTTTTTCGCAGCGTCAGCAAAACCCCGACGAAAAGGGCATTGATCAATACGAATGCGCCCAGCGAAATCGGGTTGGCCAGCGAAAAATACGTGGAAGGAGTTGAACACGGCCAAAAGATAGAGCAGCAGTACCGAGATCCACAATCCGGTATACAAGTAGCGTGTATCGTCCGACATGATTTTCCCTTCCCCCTAGGGCGTCGTTTTCGGTAGAGCCAGTTGCATGTCGGGCAGCGTCGTGCTGTCCTTGAAAGCAGCCAGCCGCTTGAAAACGTCTTCGTGGCTCAACTGTAACAGTCCGTCGGTCGAAAAGCCCTCGACAAGGAAACTGGCCCACAGCGTTCCGGCGACCAGAGCTTTTTGAAAGACTCGAAATCCGTGGCTTTTCGTGCCGCCATGTAGCCGGTAAGCGCTCCGGCAAAGGTATCGCCCGCACCGGTGGGGTCGGCTACGTCGTCCACGCAATAGGCAGGCAGATGGAATTGCCGCCCTTCGCTTGCAAACGCGCTGGCGCCGTGCTCACCCCGCTTGATCACCAGGTACGAACGCCGTGCTCCAGAATCCAGCGTGCGGCCTGGGACAAGTTGTGTTTTCCGCTCAACTGGCGGGCTTCCTCGTCGTTGATCGTCAACACGTCCAGGCGAGGCAGCAACTCGATGACTTTTTCCGGGAACAGGTCGATCCAGAGGTTCATCGTATCGCCGACCACAAAAGGTTTCCCCTCGGTCTGGTCGAGTACGCGGGCTTGCAAGTCCGGCTGAATGTTGCCCAATAACACGTAAGGAGATCGGCGATACCGTTCCGGCAATTTCGGGTCGAAATGCTCGAAAACACCCAATTCCGTATTTAGCGTCTCTCGGGAAGAAAAGTCATCGGCATATTTTCCACCCCAGCGAAACGTTCGCCCTTCAGCGGTTTCCAATCCTTCCAGATCGATACCGTGGCTTCGGTACAACTCGACGTGTCGCTCGGGAAAATCACTGCCCACAACACCCACAAGTTGTACATCGCCAAACGAAGCCGCCGCCAAAGAACAGAACGTGGCCGAACCTCCCAGGGTTTCTTCCCGCTTTCCTTTGACGGTTTCCACGGTGTCCAGAGCTACGGAACCTACGATCAATACGGACATATTTTCTTCTCCAAAAAAGAGCGAAAAAAGGAAAAAGACCTTCTTTTCGCTTCGAAACAGATTACTTCCAATAGCGTCCGGCAATGACATCCAGACGTTGCTTGATATCCTCCGGAATGGACGCCGGATTGGCCATCAATGCGCCTTTCAACGCATGGCGGCAGGAGCAGTCCTCCGGTTCGGCGGGAAGCGCTTCGATGGTGCGTTGAACGATTTTCTTGGCGTTTCCGATGTTGGCGTTGAAGGTTTCGACGATTTTCTCGGCGCTGAACGGCTCGTCGCTCTCTTTCCAGCAATCGTAATCCGTGACCATTGCGATCGTGCAGTAGCAGATTTCCGCTTCCCGTGCGAGTTTGGCTTCGGTGAGGTTGGTCATGCCGATGATGTCCATCCCCCAGCTACGGTAGGCGAGAGATTCGGCACAACGGGGTCGAAAGCTGCGGCCCGTTCATGCAAAGATACGCTCCGCCCTTGTGCGCACGCCTCCCTACGACCTCCGTGGCAACGTCGAAAACCAGATCGTTCAACTGAGGGCAGATCGGATCGGCGAACAGGATGTGGGCGGCAATGCCGTCTTCGAAGAACGTGGAAGGTCGGTTGCGTGTGCGGTCGAAAAACTGATCGATCAGCACAATGTCACCCGGCGCATACCGTTCCCGAAGCGATCCGGTGGCCGAGACGCTCAGAATCCGACCGACGCCCAGCGCCTTCATTCCATATACATTGGCCCGGTAATTCACCTGATGGGCCGGAAAACGGTGTCTTTTGCCATGTCGAGGCAGAAACACGACCTCTTTTCCGGCGAATGTGCCGATCATATAGGCGTCGGAAGGAGAACCGAAAGGTGTGGTAAGCTCGACGCGCTCTTTGATGTCGAGTCCGTCCATCTGATACAGACCCGATCCTCCAATGATTCCGATCCGTTCCGTCATGCCGATGCCCCTTGTTGGTCCAGAAGTTGATACGATTTTGGGAAAGCTGGACTTTGTTCAATTATTAACGTAGCTTGCTGCAACTGGCAAGTTATTCGTTTCTATCGGTTTGTTGGTCAATGACTGAAAAACACTGGACGACAATCGAACTTATCAAGTGGACCACCGATTATTTCGAATCCAAAAACATCGCTTCTCCCCGTGTAGATGCGGAAATTCTGCTGGCCTGGGTGCTGGACTGCCGCCGGATGGAACTCTACACCCGCTGGGATCAACCCGTTCTGCAGGAAGAACGCGACCGTTTCCGCGAGGCGGTGCGCAGGCGCGCCACCGGAGAGCCGGTCCAATATATCACCGGAGAACAACCGTTTCATGACCTGAGAGTCCAGGTGGATCGTCGGGTGTTGATCCCGCGACCCGAAACCGAGTGGTTGGTGGAACGGATCTTCGAAACCATCGCATCTTCCGGTTCTTTAAGACCTCTCCATGTGCTGGATGTCGGTACCGGTTCCGGTGTGATCGCCTGTGCGTTGGCGGCAGGCTGGCCTCGTGCGGAGGTCTGGGCCGTGGATGTTTCTCGTGACGCCCTCGACCTGGCGCGAGTCAATGCCGAAGCGGCGGGTGTGGCCGAGCGGGTGCATTTTCTCGAAGGCGATCTACTCCAACCCGTGGCGGAAAAAACGGGATTCTTCGATCTGGTGGCGGCGAATCTACCGTATATTCCGAGTCCCGTGATGGAATCTCTACCCCGCGAAGTCCGCGAGTTCGAACCGACGCTGGCCCTCGATGGCGGAACCGACGGTTTCCGCTGGGTAGGGACGTTGATCGACGAAGTAGCTCCGCTAATGGCCCCGAAAGGCTGGCTTGCACTGGAGTTGGATCACTACACGGTGCCGTTGGCAGTCGAAGCGTTGCAACGGTCACACATCTGGGAATCGGTTCGTGCCGAAAACGACCTGACCGACAAACCCCGAGCCGTGTTCGCCCAAAAAGCCTAGAAGAAATCCTTTTCGTAAATCAATTAATTTTCACCCGATAATTTCCCTATCGAAGGACGGGGATTGTATCCCCGTCCACACGTTTGTCTTCTCATAGCAAAACGTGAGGAGCAGGATACAATCCTGCTCCATCGATAGGAAAAGGATTTGTCGGGCAAGAAATTTGCCCGACCTACTCCCTAAACAACTAGTCTGCTAAGGCGATGGGATCTTCCTTCTTCAGCAGGATCGGTTGTTTCTCGAAGCGGTCCACTTCTTGGCAGAACGTGAAGAAATCCGCGTAATCTTTGGGAGAAATCACCTGTACGGGAATGGCGTGCCTCCGTAGCAGGATCAAGCGGCCCTCTCTCAGTTCGATCGAAAACCGCACCACGCCGAACCGACTGTGAATCTCTCGGCTTTCGGGATAGCTCTCGAAACGGTAGCCTTCCGGTGGAGAAAGTTCGACCTGCATCACCGAGCTGTTGGGCGCATTGACGTACAACGGATAACGCCGCATCGGGAGCTTGATGTAACTGCGGGTCAGGTTCAGCGGGTAAAACCCTTTTTCGAGTCGCAAACGCATCGATGCCGGTTTTTCTCGCAAGTTGCAGTGCTGAAAAATCGTAGTTCAGCAGCAAGGGTTTACGGGGTTCTTCGAGGTTCAGGATTTCGAATTCGTTGAGCTTCGCACCCCAGAAATTCGTATTCAGCAGCGATTCCAAAGCCATGTTCATTCGATCAGGCGGAATGCGTTCCAGAACATTACGGTAGCCTGCGGAATAATACCCATCGGCGGATTCGGCAATAGCGATCTTCGCATGCCCTTCCGGGGTCAACTGCACCGCCATTTCCAGCCAACGCAGATCGGGAATCGAACTTCGCACCGCCAGGCGCGAAAACACCGGTCCGTCTTCCAGCGGTAGGATTTCGGCTCCACTGAGAATCGGGCTGGTTCGTCCGAAAAAGGAACGTTTGCGTTCGGAATCGACGATCACCGGTTCGTGGTCGGCGGGAAACACTTCGAGCATCAGGTCGTCGTACAAACTGTTGAGCACCCAATCCGTCTCGGGTTCGGGAAAGGTCAGCGGCCGAGCCAGAACGAAGCGGTTGCGAATGCCTGCCATGTTCAGCAATGCGGCCAGTACCAGCGTCCGATTCCCGTTTTTCGAAAGAAGAATCTGTGTGGCGTCGCTACGCAAAGTTCCGGCTTTCCCATCGCCGTTGATCGTTTCGGCGAGATCGTAAAACAAGGTTTCGGCACGATGGAATTCCCCCGTTGCGACACCGGGATCATGCTCGGCGAGGTAGTGTTCCAATGCTGCCGAAGGGCGTGTCAGACGACGAATTTTCTGCCGGTAGAAATCGCGCAAAGCTTCCCATTCCATCGGCGTGACGACTGTAATTTTCGGTTGATAGTAGCGGCTTGGCGGTCCCATGGGTTCGGGCACGAGTTCGTCCATTTTTCGGTTTTTCCAGGTATGAACGAGCCAGCCGTCCTGTTTCGTTTCGACCGGAGGTTCCTCGGAATAATTACGAGGAGCGAATTCGATGGACATGTTTTCCGGATGAATGGCGACGAAGCGAGAGCGATACACAGGCGTTTCGGGCATACGGAAATAGAAACCGCCTTCAAAATGGGGGCGACCAAACGTCCAGGACGAATGACGGGAGATCACGTAATCCATTTCGATACAATCGCCGATGGCCGCCTCAGGAAACGAAAGGCTTTTCTTGCCGTCGAATTTCAAAGGTTGGAACGTTCGACCGTCCGGCTTGATCAATCGTGCCTGATACAAAGCGGCATTTCCGGGTAGGCTAATCTCGCTGTGGCGATCCACCGATTCCTTGCTTTGCATTCGGGTAATGTGGTGAACGCGGCTGACTTCCGTGCCGTCTTCGAAGAGAATCTCCACCACGGAATCCAACACCAGCAGTTCCCCGGCTTCGGGGGCGTAGGTTTCTTCTTTCAATTCGTCGAGGATCGCCATGCCGTCCAGTCGGTAGCGTTCCAGTAGCTCCCGGCCTTCGTCCTTCGAACAGAAATCGGCGAATACTGAACGATTCGGGCTTGTCGCCCATTGCCTCTTCGAGAATCCGCAAGGCTTCTTCGGGATTGCCATCGAGAAATTCCAGGTCGGCACGTTGAAACGCATACCAATAGGTTCGTCCCGGCCAGAGATTCAGCATCGTGTACTCGGTTTGCGCTTCGTCCAGGCGATTGACCGACAGCAGCAGTTTGGCCAATTGCAGACGATACCAAGCGTTTTCCGGGTTTCGCTCGATGCGTTCGCGCCATAGCGCAAGAGCCTTTTCCGTTTCGCCCATTTCTTCCAATCTTCGAATCGGACTGGTGTGGTTGGGATCGAGTTCCAATAGCCGGGCCTGGAGAGTTTTTACCTCTTCGAAGCGATTTTTCCCTTCGGCCTGCATGATGGCGGTTTCCAGCACGGAAGGATTTTCGTCGTTGATCGCCAGCGCCGAGGCCAATGCAAGGTCGGCTTCGGTTTTCCAGTTTCTGGCGTTGTACAGACGGTACAGCATCATGTCCCCAGGCGTAGTTTTTCGGTGCCTGTTTTTTCAGGTTTTCCAGACGTTCTATCGCCGGATCGATCTGTTCTTCCTCGATTTCCGTTTCGGCCAGTCGTTGTTGAGCGATCGCCTGACCCGGATCGAGTTCCACCGCCTTGCGATAGGCCGCGAGGGAAAGATCCCTGGCCATTCCCTGCGGCAAACATGGAATTTTCCCGCGTCATTTCGCCACGAATCGTTTGAAACGCTGCAAATTCGGAAAGACTCGCTTCGAAGTCGGGCAAAACGCGCTGAACCGCTTCGAAATCCTTTTTCAACCAGTACGCCAGAAGAGTTTGAAAGCGAAGCAGGCGGTCGTTCGGATAGCGTTCGAGAAGTTTGGTGCAGGTCTCGGCGGCATCCGGCATCGGGTCGTCCGCTTTCCAGTTGCCGAGTTGATAGGCGGGTTGGTCCTTCAACGTGGCTTTCCAGTCGAAAACCACGGGCAGGCCGTCGCGTCGAAGAATGGAGAGATCGAAATCGGCCCGTGTCCAGACCGAACCGACTTTCACGAGAATCTTGTGCCACCCCGCTTCGACCCATAGGGAACGGCGGGTTACCGGTGGGAGCTGTTGAGTGCGTACGTCTCGAATGAAAGCCTGTTGATCGTCCAGCAACACCGCCACCGGTTCGTTGCTTTCCAAGGAAAATTGAAGCCGTTCCGCCCGTTGCAGATGAAAATACGCCGCCGCATAGAATACACCGCCGCTTTTCGCAAAATCCCTGAAATTGCTACCGGTTTGCTTTCGGTCGATCTCGTAGGTTTCGGCTTCGCCGCGCATCGTCGGATAGACGGCTTTGACCGTCCCCGGCTGTTCGGGAAGGAACGGTTCGTCGAGATCCAGCCAGCCGTATCGTCCGAACGGCCCGACGTAGAGCCAGCGGTTTTGCGTGCCGAGGTGGCGTTCCGTTCTCCGGGCGCGCTCGAACTCGCCTTTGGATTCGTGGATACGATACTTGAGGTTGGCTGCGATGGTTCGCAGCACGGGCGAGGTCCGGGGATCATCCAACGCGAAATCCATTACGGGAGCAACCTGCTTGCGATAGCCTTTGACCTCGGAATACAGACGCTGAACCAACCGGCCCGAAATCTCCGCTTCCGGGCTGGCGGGATCGTTTTGAATCACCCGCAGAAAACATTGCAGCGCATCGTTGGTGCGTCCCTGGGTCCAGGCTAGCAAGGACAGCCCGAAGCAGGCGTCTCCCCCGAAAGGTTCCATTTCGGCGGCCAGACGAAATCTCCGCTCGGCTTCTTGCGGGTTCCCGTCGTAGATCCAGGCGATCCAACCGGCGATGACCTGTTCTTCATACGAAGGGTTCTGCGGATTTTTCGCCGCCATCAGCTTCGGGGAATCCGGCGGTGCGGAAAACACGCCGTGGGACGGTTTCGCGCAGCCGAAAATCCATGCACTCGCGAGAAACGCGATGCAAACTCCTCCTAAAATACGAAACATTGCGCGATATCCTGTCATCGGGTTACGGGTTCGCCCGGACATGCTGCCCTCCCTCGGTGTCGAGTACGATCAACTGTCGTGTCGCTTTGTCGATTTCCTGGCAAAAACGCTTGAATTCGGGATAGTCCTTGGGAGAAATCTTCGGGTGCAGGAATTGCACCGAGCGCTGGATTTCGACCCCTTCGGGCTTGACGTTCACCTCGAAGCTGAAGCGCCCGAACGGTTTGTCGATCGAAACACTTTCGGGCAATCGAATCGTTCGCGCTCCTTCGGGAAATTTGAAAAGAGTGGTAATCGTAGCGTTATCAGGCTGGGCGATCACCAACGGATGCTCCCGCTCGGATTGCGGGGCAAGTCTCTTTTCGAAACGGGTTTCGGAACTGCCGGGAATCACCCAGTTCGAGCCTTCCTTACGGGCCATGTCCGGTACGTTCAACTCGAAATCCAGTCGTGGCGGTCTCTCGAAGTCGTCTAGATCTTTCAGTTCGTAGGACACAAGCTCGGAGCCCGGGAAACTGCGGTTGAACAGGCGTTCGAGAGTTTCCCGCCGCTGGGCGACATCCTGCAAGGCTCTTCGTAACGAAGGAGCCTGCACGCCATGCACGATAAACTCGCCCGTCATCGTCACAGCCTCGTTGCCCGACCAGACGATATCCTGCACCTGTTCCGTAAAATTCTTTTCCGGGTCCAGTGGGGGAATCTGCGTGAATCGTACGTTTTCAGAGTCGAGCACCATGGCCTGACCGCGCCGGTCGAAAGCGTGCAACTCGCCGGTACCCGCGAATTCGGGCGGTACCGTCCAGGTAAAGATCCAGGGCCGGAACGTAAGCGATGGCGTGGTTGAACATGTTGAGCGCCGGGGGATACGGCTCGATGGCTCCCAGGTTGCTGGTGCGCAGCACCACCATTTGAGCTTTCACGCCCAGTTCGTCCAGCATAGCGACCATCAGCGACGCCTTGTCTTTGCAATCTCCGAACTTTCGTTGATAGATGTCGTTGACCTGATAGGGTTTATAGCTGTGAATGCCGAACTCCAGGCCGATGTACCGGGTATTGCGCACCACCCAATCGTATACGGCTTTGACTTTTTCCTCGACGCTTTCGGCTCCGGCGGCGATCTCTCTGGCCTTGCTCCGCAACTCTTCTCCGGCGTCCAACTGGTCTTCGATCAATCCCCAGTACCAGCTACCCATGTGCTGCCAGTCTTTGAACGTAGACACTTTCAAAGGAGCTGCAATCTCGAACAGGCTCGGCATGTTGGGTTCATTTTTGATTTTCGGTACGTCTTGAGCCAACCACCGGTACAAGACTTCGTCGCCTCGTGCCTCGACCAGCGGTTCGGGAGCTTCGACCGGGTGGTTCCAGTACAGTTTTTTGTCTTTCGGAGCCAATACGACCACTTCGGCATGGGTTATCGGCTCCGTTTTCCGCAGAGGTTCCAAAAATCCGAAATAATCGGCGAAAAGATTGTTGCGGGCGGTGTCGTCGAGACGGTAACGGATTTCGATCACGTCGCCGGGAGCCAGCTCATCGAAATGAATCGAGGTGCTGCGGTAGTCGAAAAACATTTTATAGCGCTCGTTCATCCCGTGTTCCCGAATCGCCGAGCGCTCGATGATCCTCCCGTCGGGTTTGAAAATCCGGGCCTTTTGCACCGTCAAGGACTGACTGTCGGCAGAGTAACTTTCGTACTGCACCCGGTAGTTTTCCACGGCGCTGAAGGTGTTGACCCGAACCAGGGATTGGTGAAACACGCTGAACAATCCGTTGGCATGTACTTTATAAACGTTCAAAGACAGCAATTGGCGCGATAGGGTATCGTCGTTTTCAATGGGCGGATGGGAAGCGATCCAGGCTTCGGCATCCACGAGGAATTCCTCTTCGAAAGCGGGAACCTGCGGACTTAGTTGCGCCACGTAGCGGCTCAATTCGGGATTTTGCGGTACGATAGCCAAAGCGTTTTCGAAGTAACGAATCGCTTCGGGGATGTTTCCCTGCGCCCGTTCGAAATGTCCCAGGCTTTCAAGCAATTCGTGGGATTCGGGAAACAGTTCGAGTCCTGCCAGCAGCACGGAGCGAGCCTCTTCGGATTTACCAAGGGACTCCAACAACACCGCTTTTCGTTGACGAGGATAGATTTTGTAGGGTCGCAATACCATCATGCGGTTGAGCGTTTCGAGCGCTTTTTCGGGCTGCTCCAATTGAATCTGCCGATGATACAGACGAGAAAGCAGGTTGTGGTCCCTACGGTCGCGCTCCAGCAAGTCGTCTTCCAGAGCACGGGTGTTTGCGGTCATGCCTTCGGCGCGGTAGCGTTTTAGAAGTTCTTCCTTAAGGTACACGACTTTAGGAAGGGCTTGTTGTGCCCTTCGTACCCGAGCGAGCGCACGACCCGGCAGGCTGTCGGCAGCATCCAGGCGTGCCAGTTCCAACTCGGCGATAACCATGGCTTCGGGACGTTTCACCAGTTGATTCAACTCTTTACGAGCCAACGTATCGTGGCGCATTTTTCGAAGTTCCCGCGCCAGTTGCCATCGGGGACGGGGATTTGTAGGCTCAAGGGACATCCAATCCTCGATGCAATGCCGCCGACGATTGGCGTTGTCTTCGATCCGTATACAGGCTTCGTACAAGGCCGCACTGGGTCGTTTGGTCTCCAATGCCTGTCGCAAAAACTCCTCGTCGAGCTTGCTTTCGGTCAGAAAATCACGGTTTTCGTACAGCAGGCGCGCGGCGAGCAAGGCTTGCGCGGCATGTTTTCCCTTGTTGGCTTTTTTTACAACCTTGTCATGCATCAGCGGAAACGCACGGATTTTCCCTGTTTTCAGGGGACGCGACGTTTTCAGTTTTTGCGCCTGTCGGGTGCGTTCGTCGGTATTCAGAACATGCAGGCCTTTGACCACCATCCCACGTCGCCGGTCGGCCAGAGAAAGCCTGAACGACGAGCTGCGGTCCTTGGAAGAGATTTTGACGACGATTTCGTTGAATCCCTTCTTCAAGCGAATGTGAAAAGCATCCTGAGACGTTCCCCAGTCTCGTCCGTTTTCCTGCTCGTGAACCTGTTTTCCGTTGATCCAGATCTTGGCCGCACCGGACGAAGCGAAAAACGCCAGGACATTGACATTTTTCTTAGACTGCACCCAGGACTGAGCGTATACGGTCGTTCGTTCCGCTGGCGTCATAACGCGGTTGAATCGCAGGCGACCGTTGCTGGGAAAATCCGGGAAATCGCGCCAAGAAACCGGACGTTCCTTGCCGGAATAGCTGGCCGAAAGGTTGAATTCCTCTTCCGGCGCAAAACTTCGATCGTGACCCGTTCCGCCCTCGTTATCGAAAGGACCGACGAAGCGCCAATGACGGACAACTCCCAGTTTCGACAGAATTTTTTCGACCTCTGCGCCGTTGTCGGTCGTCCAGGCTTTCCGATAGAGTTGCCATTGGGCCAAACGACGCAATTCGACGCCGACTTTTTTCTTTTCGAGCAGTTTTCGACTGAGGTCGAACAGTTTTTCGCCGTTCGAGAGTTTGTCATGTATACGAACGGCGTCTTGCATCGCCGCCAGACCTTCGGGACCGGAGGATTGTTTCAGCGCCGTACGGGCGTATTGGTCGAAACGGGTTTCCCACGGGTTGACGATCTTCGTTTCGGCTCGTGCCATTCCGGAGAGCAGCAGCACCCCGAGAAGCCAACAACTCATGATGACGTTACGACAGGCCGACCAGTGATTTTTCACCATTTTATAGCTTTCTCTTTCACTACCAATAAAGACATCGTCCAAATTCGCCGAAACGACTTCGGAATGGTGGACCGGCTCGCAGGTCCGATCCAATTTCGAGCGGAAAAAGAAAGAACCGCTCGAACCTGCGTACATGAAAGGGAAAGCGACGCTTTAGTCGTCCACATCCCCTTTTTGCTCGAATACCAGCTTGTAAAGGATTTTTCGTTGCATATCCTCGAACACGGCCGGAATCAGCTTGGAAAACTGCTTGAGCAACTCGGTCATCAGTTCGCGGATCTGCCACTGCGCCCGCGGGTTGAGCGCCCGTTGCTGGAAAACGTGCCGCCATTGCCGAAGATTGAAGGTCGCCACGATTTCGGTTTTCGTGCAATTGGGCAGGACGCTGCGGGCGTCCTCGGGAGGAATTCCCGCCTCCAGCAGATAGTTGTATTCGTTTTCCGCCTGTTCGACGTGAGCGCACCAGTGGTCATACAACGCGGCGCGGCGGGCGATCGACGGCGGACAGATAACCTGAAGCCCTTTCTTTCCATAATTGCAATACCGTTGGGATTCCTGCGAAAACGATCCCAGACGATGCCGCACCAGTTGGTGAGAAGCGGAACGATCGCAGATAAATCGCACCGTGACGGAACAATGCTCCAGCACGGATTCATGACCTCGCTCGATCATGTATTTCTGGATGAACGGCTCGGCGGTTCCCTCGGTGATGCGCTCCTCGGACTTGTAGCAGACCCGACCGTATCGCTCGATCATCCGAACATATTCTTCGATGTGTTCGGGCGGCGTTTCAACAATGACTTGGGGGGAGACGATTTCCATAACGGTTTCCGTGTCTTGGGGTCGATGTCATGCCGAAAACGAAACGCAACATCCTTCTCGGCGGTATGTTTCACTTGTTTCGAATCTAGCACAACTCGCCCGACTCGCCAAGAAAGGAAGTCATGGTTTGCCGTCGATGGATGGGGGAGGAAAAATAGCGTTGGGAAGTGGATTTGAAGAATTTATCCCGCATACTTCATGAGGATCGTAGCGAGACGCCGAAAACCGAAGAACTTTCATGACGTTGGAGTGATTTTTTAACGGAAGCAACCTTGACAGGTTGTTGAGGTTAAAAAAATCGGGAAACGAATGAAAGATCAAGAGTTTTCAAGTCGTAGGTGATTCTTCATGAATTATGCGGGTTAGTGCGAGAGAAAGAAATGTTATCTTTCTCGCGAGGGTGGAAAGATGTGATGTCGCTCTTTCAAACGAGGTTATATCATATGTAACTACAAGATATTATACGCTTTTATTGGGAATTCGTTGCATGTAGAAAAGCTTGTTTTCCGACTTGCTATGGTGCTGAGACTCACACAATCTCATGGACAACGGCGAGTCCTCCACCGGAGGCAAGGAGGACAGCGCCGTAGCCATGGAATTATCTCTCGAACGGATTCGTGATTATTTCATAGGTCGAAAAATCTCCACCTCGAAGTGAATTTTCACGGTATCGCCTACGGCGGCCGTTCCTTCGATCAGGTTGTTCCAGGTCAGTCCGAACGCTTTACGACTGATCTTTCCAGAAAAACTGTAACCCGCACGCAAAGTCGGTCCGTTGCCGAAGTCCGCTTTTTGCGACCCCAGATATTCTCCCTTGAAGGTCACGGTTTTCGTGATTCCTTTCATTGTGAAATCTACGATCATCGTCGCTTCGTCGCCTTTGACCTTGATCGAGCGGGAAACCATCTTGATTTCCGGGAATTTCGACACGTCGAAGAAATCCGCACCGCGCAGATGATTGTCTCGGGCGTCGATTCCGGTATTGACGCTATCGGCTTTGGCCACAGCCTTGACCTTCACGAGTTTCCCCGTTTGCTTGTCGGCTTCGATTTCAGCGGAAAAGGATGTGAATCGGCCTTTGACGTTGGAAATTCCCAAGTGACGCACCGAAAACCCTACCTCGCTGTGGGCGTTGTCCAATTGCCAGGTAGTATTCATCGCCGAAGCTTCTGCCGCCGTAAACCACAACGCCAGTGCAAAAAAGAGGGAGAAATATTTTTTCATGATCCGTACCTTTCGTTGTCATTTGTTGGGGATTCGATAGCTGTTTGCCTATTGGTTATGCGTATCCTTCACCGAATCCCATTTTTCCTTTCATGATGCAGCGCATCTCGGTTTCGCTAAGATAAGGATAGTTTTCATTATTTCAAGTCCTTAACTGTGTTTTATCATCCAAACATTAAGGAGTGTATTCTTCGTCTCCGTTGAAAAAAGAGATGTTTTCTTGGTCCAGATATCGTAAAAAGCGTTTAAATACGGAATGTTACAGTCAGGAAGAATTCAAGCAAAGAATGATCCGACCGGCTGGAATCAACGTTTTGAAGAGGGCATCGGTTTCTCTTCCGTTTTACATCCTGCCAACGAAACAAGAATTACAAGAATTTCGTTCCGTTTTTTCTGGCGTTTGGACTATTCTGGACGGCAGCGACGAAAACAAACGTTGAATCTATCTTATCGATTTTCTTTGGCAAGGAGGCTCCATGCAATTCGAAGTCATCGACCAGGTTCCATTTGCACTCGACGACGTGTTTTCCACCATGCGGGACAAGCTTCCCGAACTGATCGAGTACCTCCCGGACGTCAAATCGATCTCCTGCGACGAGCGCGAGGAATTGCCGGGCAACAAGCTGAAACTGGTCAACCGCTGGATGCTGGAAAACCGGATTCCCAAGGCACTGTCGAAGTTTATCAAGCCAGAACAGTTGGGTTACATCGATCACGCGCAGTGGGACAACGACGGTTATTTCGTGGATTACCGCCTACGAAATGATTTTCCTGAGCGAGTACATCGACGTGCATGGGCGCAACTATTTCACGGCCGAAGGTGACGGCACGAAAGTAAAGCTGACGGGTGAACTCAACCTCGACCTCGCACGTCATCCGATGATCCCGAAATTCTTGGCGAAATCCATTACCGGTCAGGTCGAAAAACTGGTGCTGGCGTTGGTCAAGCCAAACCTCGTGAAAGTCAATCGGGGTGTGGAAAAACATTTAGGCAAATAATCCGAAAACAGCCGAAGCATACAACCCAACCCTTTGATTTCCATCTGGTTTCACCTTGAAACACGATGGACGATTTCCAGTAAAGGGCAACCTCGACACTTTTTATCCATAGGGAGGATTTTCCATGGAAACGTTGACATACACCACAGAAGGCCGACTGGGACGTCTGACGCTCAACCGTCCCGACAAATACAACGCCGTCAACGAAACGATGATCCGCGAACTCCACGAGTTCTGGCGCGAACGTCGTTACGATGACAGCGTAGGTGTAATCCTTCTCGATGGTGGGAACGCCAAAGGATTTTGCGCCGGATTGGATATGGAAAGTTTCGGACCGCAGATTTTCGCTATGCAGCCCCGTGAAGTCTACGATGCCCAACGGCGTTTGTCTCGTCCTTTGCTGGCGATGCGTCAGGCACCGCAGCCGATCATCAGTGCCGTGCATGGGGCCGCAGCCGGGCTGGGATTTTCCATGGCGATGGCTTCGGACGTGCGGGTGATCGCCGAAGGTAGCCGCTTCAACGCCGCGTACATCAAAATCGGTCTTGGCGGTGCGGACATGGCGGCCAGTTACTTTTTGCCGAGGTTGATCGGCTCGGGTCGGGCCAACGAATTCCTGATGACCGGCAATTGGATGAGCGACGAAGACGCCATGAACCTGGGCTTTGCCAGCCGACGGGTTCCCCGCGAAAAACTGCTGGAAACCGCTGAAGAATTGGCCTGGACGATGCTCAAGCGCGATCCTTTCGGTCTGCGGGTCACCAAAGAAGCGATCAACATGAACATCGATGCAGCGGGGCTGGAAGCCTGTCTCGAAATGGAAGACCGCAACCAGACGATGCTGATGTTGTCCAAACGAGTCAGATAACGACGTTCTGCACTAAAAAGAAACGATTCCATATTTTTTACCATTGCTTGGTCCGCAAAGCGTTCTTACTGTATACTCCATATTCTGGATGAAAATTTCTGAACGAACCAAGGGAAGGAGCCATAGCAATGGAACGCAAGGAATTTGAACAAATCCTCGATTGGGCGATCGAGGGAGAAGTGGAAGCTCGTACGTTTTACCTGGAAGTGGCCAAGTATATGAAAAACCCGGTCGTCAAGGAACTGTTCGAGCAACTGGCCAACGAAGAACTCGGGCACAAAAACACGCTCGAGCGAATCAAGAACGACCAGGATGTCATCAGCCGGTTCACGCGACCGGAGGTTGATTTCAAACTGGCCGAAATCACCGAAGAACCCGAGCTGAGTATCGACCTCAAACCGGCGGACGCCATTGCTTTGGCCATGAAAAAAGAGCAGACAGCCTACGAGTTTTACACGCAAATGGCGGCCAAGACTGAAAACGCTCAGATTCACAAAACCTTTTCCCAACTGGCCGCCATGGAACTCGAACACAAGCACAAAATGGAAAAGGCGTTCGTGGATATCGGCTACCCGGAAGTCTGGTAGAACGAGAAGACGACAGCAGAACGAATTTTCGACAAACGAAAACCGCCGGATCAAAACGATCCGGCGGTTTTTTTTTAGATCGTATCGTCGCGGGTTGTTTATAGCCGTTATACTTTGTCTTTAAGTGGGTGGTATGGGCGAACCGCAGGTTGCTCATGGTCATCGTTCGATCACGGGCAACCTGACGTTTCACGCCGCTTGGACCGTGCCACCCGTTGTCTGTTATCGTCACACGTGCGGAAACCACTTATTTCTGCTCTATCCTGCGTGGTTCTCCAAGGGTAATTCGCCTGATTTCCCCACCTTGCAGCGTTACGTCCTGCACGAGATCTGCGGTCAATTCCATGTCCGAGCCTTCGATTCCCGCAAGACAGCGCAAGCCTTCGTCACCGGGAAGCGTCACTTTTGCAGAAATCGGCCCGGTTGTCGGATTGACGAGATAGGCGTAATGCAACTTGTCGGTTTCACGCTGAAAAACACCTATGCTAGTGTTATCCACAGCCATGATCTGACTGGGAATTCCGGCCATAAACACGCCGCTGCGTTCGTCGAACCACGAGGCCAGCCCTTTGAGTTGTTCCCAACGAGCGGGGCGGTCGTCCAGCGTGTAGGCGGCGTATTCGTAACCCCACATCACGAGGCCGTCCGCACCGGCGGCCAAAGCCGCCATACCGAGCCGTTTCAGGGTATCCATGTCCGGTCCGTCCCCGGTTTGTGCCGGAGGGCAGGTATCGTTTTGCAGGCAGTCGATCCATTCCGAAGGAACGACGGGAAGCCGCGCCCAGATGGTCGTATTGGGAAGGGCGGTGCGCATGGAGAGAATTTCCGTATATGCCTCTGCGGGATCGTATGGGAGAGTGGGCCATAAAATCGCGGCATCGGACGCACGTTGAGCCAGCGATGTTCCTGGAAGATCCGACACGACCATCGGCCGGTTTTGCGAATCATCGATTTCGTACAACGGCCTGCTTCATCTTATCGAAATAACTGGAGAAATCGTCTCGTCCTTTAAAAACCACAGATGGGTGCTCGAACCCGAGCCACAAGAGCAACGACTGGCTGTCCACTGAGACACGGTCGCTTAGAGCCTGCAAAACAGAAAGCGTCGTAAGGGTCTTCGACCTGCCAGGGAGGATCGAAAGGTTTCAGCACGACATATAGTCCTTCTGCATTGCCTTTTCGCAGGTAATTGAGTTGTTCATCGAGCGATGTCACGCTGCAACAAGCGGTATTCGCTTTGATAAATGTAAACCCGGCCTCTTTCGCTTCGTCCATTTTGTCCATCGAAATTCCCTCGATGCCCAATGGGAACAGACGCATGGGAGAATCCAGGTATTGCACGATCAGTTGACGGTCGGCATCCAGCCGGGGATTAGGCCAGCCGCTATAAGGAGAGGCGGCGGGAAAGGGGTCGGGTAGTTCGGGAGCCGAGCAGGAATACGTCACGCAAGCGCCCTGTTCGCAACGCAAAAAACCTTCGGTGGTATACTGTGCGGCGCATTCGTCGTTGGTAGTGCATTCCCGGCAAATCTCTGTGGTTTCGTCGCAGATCCACCCGCCCGTACATCCTTCGGTTTGGCAGGTCGGCAAGGCTTCTTCCTCTTGTTTCCGGCTCCATGTCCGAATCTGCCACTTCGGAGTTGTCGATATCTTCGTCAGACGGTCCTTGGGAGTCTCCGTCATCCGAACAGGCCCAGCCGACCAGCAACGAAGCCGACAATAGGAAAATCGCAAAAACGTTTGAAACCGGGATGTTACGCATGTAATCGATCCTTGGGATCACGGGTTGTTACCAGACGAAGCCTTCTCCGGGAGATGGCGGAGCCAGCACGAAATCCACCGAATTGTCGTCCGAATCGGTATTGCTGAACACGCGGTGCAGGCAGAGGCCGTCTCCGGGATACGGAGCGGGTGAGCCTTCCCCCGCGAAGACGTAACCCGCATCGGCGAAATTGCCCATTCCCACGCGGTCATAGCTATTGTCCACGGCAGGTCGGGTCAGAACGAGACTTTCCGGCGGCGGGATCTCGAAAAAGCTGGCGAAACGGCCCTCGATGAGGTCGGCGGCGTCGTATCCACCCGGAGCGGTGACGACCACCAGCCCGCTTTCGGGAATTTCTATTCCGTCGAGATCGACATACCCCCGGTTCATCGGAATGTAATCCACACCCCGGCGGTCGAATTCCAACAGACGGATGCCGTCGAGCAGGTAGCCGGGTTGCCCGTAGATTTCCACAAAACCAGGACCGTCGGCGTCGTGCAGGCAGATTTCACTGATCAGCGGTCCAACGGACACCGGGCTGTTCACCACATCGAAGGCGTCTGTTCGTCGCACGGAGATGTCTTCCAGCAACTTGCCATACGCATCGGCCAACGAAGCTTCCACAACCAGTCCACGAGCTGTGCTTTGCCCGAGGTCGGCGACGGAATCCCAGGTAAACAGATGTTCCACTCCCCGAGCATCGGCTCTCAAGCGGGTCGCGCCATCCACCGCCGAAGCCTGTTGGCTGGCGTCGAAATACTCCGAACCGTCCATCGAATAACGGAAAAACACCGAGTAGCGCTCATCTGCGTTACCGAACAGCGTGAACTGCAATGGCACGTCGTACCGGACGGCGCTGGAAGGCGAAACGAGAACGAGCGTCGGAGTCGCCTCATTTGGAAGGGAAAACGAATCGCTGATCCACGGTGTTCCGTCTCCCAACGTGTCGCTGGGTATCAGTTTCAAGCGCAGGTTGTCGAATCCTGCCGTACCTAAGTCTTCGGCGGCATTCCAGAAAACCTCGGTTGAACCGGCGTTTTCACTGGAATCGAGTGCATCGAGCGTTCCAACTAGCGATGCATCCTTCCAAGTCGAACCGGAGTCCAGCGAGTATTCCCCGCGAACCGATACGGGATCGTCTTCGGGATCGGATACGGAAAACGCCACGGAAGCCGGGAGGCTTTTATTTTCCGGGATTTTGCCTTCGATACTTGGGGTGAGGTTGTTGTTGACGACGACGAAAGAGACCGAAATTCCCTGTGTTTCCAAATGGTTGTTGGCGGCTCGCACCCGAACGGTCAACGACTGCTCTTGGTTTCCAAGGTCGGCAAAACTATCCCATACGAATTCGTGTCGCGAACCCGATGGTTCAGCGGCCATGCCGAAACCGGCACCACCGGAAACGGCGGGTGTCGCCTCAAGGCAGGTATCGTCGGAAAGGCAGTATTCCACTGCAATTTGAACCAGTTGCGCCGGATCGGCCCGCAGCACGTAGCGTACGGAAATATCTCCCCGAACCTGCTCGGCGGGTACCGTCACGTTGAAAACGTCCACAACACCCAGGCCGGAATCGGTTTCCCAGCAGGCGGTGGAAAGCAGGACGAAGCACCCCAAAAGCATCGCCATAGTAGTTGCAACAATCGAACGATTCATGGCACCGGTATCAATTGCAAACGAAACGGGTACATGGTCCCTTCGACCACGAACAAGCGCCGTTTCCCTGTAAGACGATCACTATAGCCGGAACTATCGGTAAGCTCAACCCTTGGTTTTTCCAAGCGCCTCGATCAGTTTGCGGTGAAAGCCGCCGAAGCCTCCGTTGGATAACACCGCCACCGTGTCACCGGGATGAACGAACTCCAACACCTTTGGGAGCAGGGCATCCGGAGATTCCTCCGCACAGGCCGGTTTCGAGCGTTGCCGCAGGGAGGTTACGAGATGGTGCACGTCGAGCCGATGCTCCGGGGCGATGCGATCCGGGCGTGAAGGAGGCCCGACGAACACGGCGTCCGCACAGCTCCAGCAGGTTTCCAGTTCATGCTGCAACACGTTGCGGCTCGTGGTGTTGGTGCGAGGATCGAACACCGCCACCAGCCGTCCTTTGGGATAGCGGTTCTTCAGGGCGTCGAGCGTTACCTCAATGGCGGTAGGATGGTGGGCAAAATCGTCTATAATTCTGATATCGTTTACGATTTCAAGAACTTGCTGACGCCGGTCCACTCCTTCGAATCGTTCCAGCGCTTTCGGCAGTTTCTCGAAATCCACCCCTATGGCGTCGAGCAGGATCAACGTTGCGCAAAGATTGAGCAGGTTGTGCATGCCTCCCTGCGGCCAGTGGGCTTCAAGTCGTACTTTTGTTCCCTGGATGATACGAAAACGGGTGCCGTTTTCCTCGAAAGCCAGCACTTCGGGACGCCACTCGGCGTCGGCGTGAAGTCCGTAGGAAACGATTCGCGCCTGTGCCTCGGAAACGGCTCGACGCACGCGAGGCCAGTCCCAGCAAGCGGCGATGACGCCGGAGGCCGGGACGAGATTCGCGAATTGTCGAAACCGTGCCTCGATTTCGTCCGCATCGTCGTAGATGTCGGCGTGGTCGAATTCACAGGAAGTAATGATGGCGTGTTGCGGACGATAGTGCAGGAATTTCGGGGCTTTATCGAAATAAGCGCTGTCGTATTCGTCGCCTTCGACTACGAAATAATCTCCAGAACCCCAACGGAATCCCCGGTTGAAAGGCGGAACCCGGCCACCGATAAGGTAGCCCGGATCGGCGCCGGTTTCGTGCAACAACCAATGTAGAATCGAACTGGTGGTGGTTTTTCCGTGGGTTCCGGCCACGACCAGCGGACGACGCTCGACCAGAAACAGCCGGGACAATGCCCCTGCGAAGCTGTCGTAAGCCAGTTGTTTACGACGAACCGTCAGCGCTTCTTCGTGATTTCGCGTGCAGACGTTACCCACCACCACGAGGTCGCTTTTACCGTCGAGGTTTTCTGCCGAAAACGGCGTTTTGACCTCGATTCCCTGGTCCGCTAAAACTTCGGACATCGGCGGGTAGACGTTTTCATCCGAACCCGTGACCTCGAACCCGGCCTCCTTGGCCAGTCCGGCCAGCGATCCCATGCCGGTTCCGGCGATGCCGATAAAGTGAATGCTGCGGGTTTCGTCTTTCGATGGCAGCGGACCCCAGGGACCGGACTCGGTAGCGCCGAGGATCTCCCAGATTTTCGTATGCAACAAAGGTCGGAAGCGGCGAATCGCCAGCGCCTGGGACGATGGATGCACCCGGTTGGTGAGCAGCACGACGGAGATATCCCGGTCGGGATCGTGCCATGCGCTCGTTCCGGTGAATCCGAGAAAACCGAACGAATGCGGGGAGATATGCAACCCGGCAGATGATGTTTTGAAGGTGGGACGATCCCAGCCCCACACCATCGAGGTCGCCTGCGGGTAGTCGTCGGGAATCAGGAAACGGCAGACGGTTTCCCTTTCGAAAATCCTGCTTTTTCCTTGATAGGCGGCGGCCCATTCGTCGAGAACGGTGGCCACGGCTTTGGCCGTGCCGAACAGTCCTGCATGGGAAGCGATGCCGCCTAGCGACCAGGCGTTGGTGTCGTGGACTTCGCTTTGGATCATCCGTAGGCGATAAGGACAGAATTCGGTGGGAGCCGTGATTTCATTCGGGAAATGGCCACCATACGTCAGTGCCAATTCATTGAAACGAGTTTTCACATGGGTCTCGAACAAGGCATCCATTCGGGCGTTGCCCAGGCGCTCTAAAACAATCTGCAACAGCAGGAATCCCATGTCGCTGTAGAGAGCGCACTCCCCTGGAGGATGGTGGCGCTCCAGGTCGTTCAATAAAGGCAACAGCTTGGAATCACGGACGTTTTTCCATTCTTCCTCATCGTAGTCTGGTGAGGGAACGTTTCTTTGCGGCTGCAAGGTTTCGTACAGCGGTTTCCAGGCGGGAAGCCCCGAGGTGTGCTGCAATAAGTGGTGGATTTTCAAGGCGTTTCGGTCGGATTCCCGCCATTCGGGGACGACCGACGCCACCGGGGCGAAAGGATCGAGAGTGCCGTTTTGAACGAGCGCCGCCGCGACAGAGGCGGTGGCCAGCGATTTGGTCAGGGAGGCGAGGTCGTAGCGGGTATCCGGAGTGACGGCCTGGCTATCAGGAAGATAGCCGGTTTTTCCCGCCGAAAACGTCCATTGTCGGGAGCCATGACGCAGCCAAAGCACCGCACCGGGAAACACGCGCCGGGATACTGCCCGGTCGAGCATCGCTTGAATCTCGTCCATCATTCGTCACTTTCCAGGAAAACATTTGTGTGAACGGTCAACGGGTCGTGCCTCATTTATCTAGGCGATCCGACGAACGGTCAATGGAAAATCCGATGTTTCTCGTACAATGCCACAGGACAATCATTCTGCCAAGACGACAAAATATTTGAATATCGAAAAAGAAGTTGGATCGTGTCGTCACGGGTTATTCAAGGAGTGCATCACATGGAAAACACAGCCTTCCTTGCTCCGCGAGGTGTTTGGTTCGGGGACGTAGGTAACACTTTTCAGGTACGCTGAACGTCTGTCAAAGGAGGTTCGCTTGATTTGCGTGAGTGGGGAGCACGTACGTTACAAAGAGTGCTCGAACGACGGCATCCCGAGATCACCTGGTCCGTGCCCAGCACCGTCCACGCCATCTTGAAAAGCGAACGGACGGAGTGTGGAACGTGTATTTCTCCCGTTTTCGCGTCTTGATTCTGGATGGACGCGGGCCGAACCCACTTGTGCTTCATCCGCGACGCCTTGACCGGGAACGGAAGGAGTCGTACCATGAACAAGACCGGTGAAACGGAAGCGGCTCTGCGGGCGCGCAACTTGCCAGGGATAACCGGCGCGATACGGGAAGACCTCGGAACAATCCGCATCCCCTTCCCATTGGCCCATGCCTCAAAAAAACGCAAAAAAAGGTCTCGCAGACATCATCAACCTGTTACTTATGTCACCGGTCTTTACGACACGTCAAGCGCTAAAGACTGTGTTTTCAGCAGGTTGCACAGCCTCCCGGACTTTTCAGTTCGTGAGACGATGGTACCCCGAAGCTTTTGCTTCGGAACTTTTACAAGTTTTTCGGATGTAAAAATATGAATGAGTTCAAAAGGATAAATGTAACCGTACTGGGATTGGGTCCGAGAGGACGCCTGTTGTGCAAAACGCTGGGACAAATGTCCCACGTAAATTTATCGGCGGCGTTTACCCGGAACCATCACAAGGGAATTCGGCTCAGCGACGACTTGAAGATGCCCGTGTACACCGACTGGCACGACATGATGGCCAGCCAACGACCCGATGCGGTGTTTATCGCCGTACCGATTCGCAAGCACCATGAAATTACCCAGGCCGCGCTGGAACGCGGTATCGGGGTGTTTCTCGAATCGCCTCCGGTGATCAAAACCAAAGCCCTCAAAGGGCTGATCGACCTGGCCGAGACATCGAAAAAGCCGTTGGTTTTCAGTCAGCAGGAGTTTTTTTACGAGAATTATCAAGAGCTTATAGAAACGCTGCTCCGTGGTGCTTCCGATGGCTCGCCTTTGGTGGTGCAGGTGGGCGCATGGCCCGCATTGTTCGACAACGGACCGGAACCACCCGACAAACCCGCCTTTCTGGCCACCTGTCTGCCACTGATGAACCTGCTCGTCTCTTCGGCATTGGAGATCGAAGGAGGACGAGTCGGCCTGTGCGACGGCAAGCCGGTGCTGGAACTCGCATTTCGTACCGGAGGACGCTGGCGCGTGGAATTCGTCGAGAACCGAGATCGGCCGATGTTTATGTCTTTTCCGAATCAAGCGCTGGAATTCCACGCCGACGAGGCAAGTCTACGGCGAATGCTCGAAAACAGTGTGAACGTCTTTCGGCAAACGGCGTCCCATCCTTTGGACCACCAAGGACAAATTGCAGCGCTGGAACTGGCCGGGCGAGCGCTTTCGGATTGGCTGCAAGCACGAAAGAAAGGGAGTACCCTTTGAAAACCTTGAGAATCGGCATCGTCGGTGCAGGATACACGGCCACACGCCACGCCGAAGGATATGACAAAATCGACGGGGTGGAACTCGTCGGTGTGGTCGGTGGAAAAACGGAAAAGACCGAACGCTTTGCCGCTCGGTGGAAGGTCCGTGTCTGTGACTCGCTGGAACGCCTGCTCGATCTCCGGCCCGATGCCGTCAGTCTCTGCACCCCGACTCGTTTGCACGCCGAACAAGCCTTGCAGTGTATTGAAGCGGGAATCCCGGTACTTGTGGAAAAACCGCTGGCCGATTCCGACGAAGAGGCCGGAAAACTCGTGGAGGCGGTCGAATCCAACGACGCATTTTTACTGGTCGGTCATACGGATCTTTTTCAGCCCGCTTTATTGAAAATGGCGGCGTTGTTCGCCAAAGGAGCGATCGGTTCGCCGGTCGAACTTTCGGTGGAAAAACGTGGGGGCGAGTCCAGTCCCAAAGGCGATTCACGCGAAGGAAACCAACAGAATTTCGAGCAACTCTACCAGCGTCTGGTTCATCAGTCCTACTTGATCAACCGTTTCGGCGGGCCTGTAGAAAGTCTGAGAACCTCCCAATTGGACGCCCGTGAAGGTCGGGAACGTTGCCGGGCAACGCTGCGTTTCGAGTGGGGAACGGGAGAGTTCATCCTTCGTCACACCCCGGGCGAGCCGTTGTCGCGTTCATTGCGATTGGTGGGAGAACGGGGAGAGTTGACCTGGATGCTGAAAGAAACACGCGAACGACTGACCCTGAAAACGAAGGGACGAACGCTGGCGGTACCTTTCGAATCCGGCAACGCCTTCGATACGATGATCCAACATTTCGTCGCGCTAGTCCGTAGCGGGGGACACCCCTGGGAAAACGCTCGTGCCGGACGAGAAGCCATGCGAACGGCACACCGTCTGATCGACTCCTACCGGGACACGGACGATCGCTCGCACGCATTCTGGGAAGCACTTCCCCGAATGCGTTTCGACGAATACGGCCAAGCCGTGGAAAAAGCCGTGGAAAACCGGCAGCTTGCATCCATTGCCGAAAGCTTCAATCGAAACCGCAAAAGGCTTTTGGAGGGATGGGAAAAGGAAACGTTTCTCGACGAAGACGTCCGGCTGCTCACCCGTTTCGCCATGCAGGCCACCCGTTACAATCCGTTGAGCGCCCAGGGTATTTTGGACAGTGTACAGCTTGTTCCCAAAGCGAACGGAGATCTCGACGAACTGGCGGAGCTGTTTACCCCACGACCCGGCCAGGCCTCGATGGAAGAAAAAGTGTTTCGGCTGGACAACGTTTGCAACCAACGTTGTTTGTTCTGCAACGTAGCAACGGATAAACATTCGAAAATCCACCATGATACGAAACGGTCGCGGCAGGTTCTCGAACGTGCGTATTCACTGGGTAATCGCCGGCTGACGCTCACCGGCGGCGAACCTACACTGCACGAAGACCTCCCCCGACTGATTCGTTTCGCGAAGGATTTAGGCTTCTTACGTGTCGCGCTGCAAACCAACGCCGTCAAACTCGAAAACGAAAGTCTGGCTCGGGAGTTGGCCGAAAGCGGCCTGGATGAGGCGATGGTGTCGCTGCATTCCCATAGGCCGGAGATTTCCGATGCACTGACCCAGGTTCCCGGAACCTGGAAAAAAACAGTTCAAGGCATTCGAAATTTAGTGAGCCACGGTGTCCGAGTCGGGCTGAGTCATGTCATAACCACTCGAAATTGCGAGGATTTGCCAAATTTCGTCGATTTCGTCGTACGAGAACTCCAAGGGGTGCGGAAAATCGATGTGCTGCTCAATCAGCACATGGGTGCAGGAAAAAAGCATCCCGAATTGCTGCCGACGTTCACACAGATCGAAGAACCGTTAGGGCGTGCCCTTGACAAAGCCATTGACGCCGGTCTGGAAATCACCAACGCACTGACCATTCCGCCCTGTCGTTTCGCCGGTCACTGGGAACTTTCGCTGGAGTATCAGCGTCTGCAATCGTTGAAACTGGCGGGAGAATCGCTCGACGCCGGAACAAGGATGGTGGCAAGGGAAAAAATCAAAGCTCCCCAATGCGCTCGTTGTGTCTTCGACGCACAGTGTTTCGGTGTCTGGCAGGGCTACGCCGACGTGCATGGCCTGGATGAATTGCAACCGATCTTGTCGCTGGAAAAACCGAAAAAACGCTAAAAACGGGTGAGACGCATTCTACTCACGAATATTCCCATCAGGTATTTCGCGAGTAAAAACAAAAACTCCGTAGTGTGCATATTAATCTATTCTTCCTATATTGTGATTTTAGAGTTTACTTTTATGAAATTGTAACGATTGTATAGAAAGAGTTGATGCATTGCGAAGGAAGGACGCGGACAGACGATGGTCAAATTCAATCGGATTCGTGGCGATCGGACACGCGTGCTTCTGCATCCGGGAGAATTCTATGTCACGAACAATGACATGATTCTCGAAACGGTGCTCGGTTCCTGTATTGCCATTTGTTTGAAAGACGTCAAAAACGGCGTGGCGGGAATGAACCATTTTCTGCTGCCGAAAAAGCCCCACGACAATGATTATCAGCTTTCCCAATCCGGCCGCTACGGGATCAACGCCACGGAATTACTGATCAACCGGATGATGCACTACGGTGCCTCGCGAACCCATTTACAAGCCAAAATTTTCGGTGGAAGTGTGGTGCTGGCCGGTGCGAAAGAGGAAGGAAGCATCGGTCAGGCCAATGTCAGGTTCGCCCGCTGGTACCTGAAAAACGAAGGCATTCCCATTGTTGCCGAGAACGTTGGCGGTCTCGTGGGACGTAAAATCCACTACGTCACCTCGGAATGGACCGTCTGGGTACACCGCCTTGGCTCGCAACTCTCGGAAATCCGGCGCGAAGAGAATCAGTTCCGAAAACAGGTCGTCAACCACCTGGACGACTCGGATGTGACCCTTTTCGACGATGATTAGAACCTTAATTTTTCAATGATTTCGCAACAGTCGTGATTTTTGGGAAAAAATCGGTCGGGCAAATTTCTTGCCCGACAATGCCAAAGTGTCGGGCTAAAAATTAGCCCGACCTACTACTTCTAGAAGCCTATTTTTATAATAACTCCGAACGTTTACACAGGTCGGACAAATTTATTGCCCGACCTGCCGCTAGAAACTATCGATTCACTTTCCCTTGCCTGGTACGCCTCCCAAGAGCCAATAGCACGAGCATCAGCAATGCTCCTGGCCATGACCCACTTCCGGTACCGGTACAACCGGAAGATTCGGTCGAAAACCGTTGTTCCTCAACCACGGCTTCTTCGAGTTCGGAGAGCACCTCAGTCGATTCCACGATATCGTTCTCCGAAAGTTCGTCTTCAGTGGAAAGTTCGTCTTCGTCGGAAAATTCGTCTTCGGTGGAAAATTCGTCGTCTTCATCCCCAGGCTCGAGTTCGATTTCTTCTTCCACAGGAAGATCCAGGTCTTGGTCACCGGGCTGGTATTCGTCATCGAACTCGTATTCAATTTCCACGATATCCTGCTCGTCTTCCCAAAGATCCGCCTCTTCGGCTTCCGGTTCTTCCCAAAGGTCGGTTTCTGCGGGGTCGTCGTTGCCGGCTTCTTCGATATCATCGTCCATTTCTTCATCGCCATCGACGGGAACAATTTCCTCGCCGGTCACCGTCACCGTGAATTCCTGTCCGCTATTCGCGCTAAAACCTTCCGTCACGAGGATCTGCACCACGTAGCTTTCACTGTCGCCTTCGATATCTTCAAGAAGAACCGTTTCTCCCTCCATTGTGCTTTCCAGTGCCCCAAGGCAACTTCCATCCGCATCGGGACAATCGCCCCACAGTGCGGCAGCCAGCCGTACGTTATCCCCCGTGGAGACTTCGATGGAGTAGGTCCAATCGACTTCGCTATCAAAGCGGAAATAGGCGTCCGGTCCTTGCAACTGACCGGAATAACAGGGAGTATCCACCGTTTGTGTGGAATGCAGAAGATCGAGTTCGACGACCTCGGACGCATCCAGTTCCAGCGTTAGGGCCTGATCGCACACATCGTTTTCGGCTCGTGGCTCGCAAAGACCGTCGAAGCAGAAGCCGTAGTCCGAATCGGTAGGCGTGCAGGCCGTCCAATCGGCTAGATTCGTTTGCATGCAGCCCTGATCGGGATCGCAATGACCCTCAGTGCAGGGATTGTCGTTGTCGCAGTCGTCGTCCTGCCCCTCGCAGGTTCCGCCTTGACAAGCATCATCGATCGTACAGAGGTTGCCGTCATCACACTCGGTGCCATCGGGCAATACTTCTCCCGTGCAGCCTTGAGCGGCTTCACTGCATTCACCACTCAGGCAACTTCCACCGCACTCCAAAGGAGAGCCGCCCTGGCATTCGCCACCGACGCAGAGGTCGTCTACAGTGCAGTACAAACCATCGTCGCAGTCGCCTTCGACAGGATTATACAAACATCCCTGAATCACGTCGCAGAGTTCCTCGGTGCAGGGATTGTCATCGTTACAGGCATCGTCGTTTCGTTGGTGAGAGCACGCCCCTCTCGTGATGTCGCATTGATCCACGGTGCAAGCCACATCGTCGTTGCAATCGTTGTCGTTTGCGCATTCGGAGACGCATTGCCCGGTCTGACAGGTTCCCCCGGCATTGTCGGTGGTGGTGCATATCATTCCGTCGCTCACGTTCTGGAACAAGCAACCTTGCAAAATATCGCAGGTTTCCGTCGTACAGGAATTGGAGTCGTTGCAATACGTATCAACAGGCGTGTACCTGCATTGTCCTACGTTGGTATCGCAACGATCCTCAGTGCAGTCCAAGCCATCGTCGCAATCGTTGTCCTGCGCGCAATCGGAGATGCATTGCCCGGCCATGCAGGTTCCCGATACGCTGTCGGTGGTGGTGCACAGGGTTCCATCCGTCACGGCTTCGGGTACGCAACCTTGGGACTCGTTGCAGGTTTCCGTCGTGCAGGAATTGGAATCGTTGCAGAGGTTATCCTGTGGAGAATGCAGGATATTTCCCGCATTGTCGTTCGGATTTTCGCCTTCGGAACAGCTATCGACGGTGCAACCGATGCCATCGTCCAAATTCGGCAATGTTCCGGCAATACAGCCTTGAGTAGCGTTGCAGACTTCCTCGCCATCACAGAACAATCCGTTCTGGCACAGCGTCGGATTTTCATAGTGCAGCACCATGCCATAGTTGTCGGTGGTGTCGCTTCCTTCGCGGCAACTGTCGTCGGTACAGATGATACCGTCGTCTACTGTCGGAGCCGTTCCGGCGATACAACCCTGGGTGGCGTCGCAGATTTCCTCACCGTCACAGAACAATCCGTTCTGACAGAAAGAGGAATCAGGCTCGTGCAGGATAGCTCCGGCGTCATCGACGGGAGTAGCGCCTTCATCACAACGATCGACGGTGCAGGGGATGCCATCGTTCGTATCCGGCGGCGTTCCGGCCAAGCAGCCTTGCACGGCGTCACAGATTTCCTGGCCGTTACAGTACAAACCGTCCTGACAACGAGCTATATTGGGTGTGTGCGTGATGACACCCACGTTGTCGGTGGTATCGCTTCCTTCGGTGCAACCATCCAAGGTGCAGTCGATGCCGTCGTTCGTGGCGACGGCCGTACCCGCGATACAGCCTTGGTTGGCATTGCAGATTTCCTCGCCGTTGCAGAACAGACCGTCTTGACACAGGGCGGAATTTTCGTGATGCAGCACCATGCCGTAATTGTCGGTGGTATCGCTTCCTTCGTAGCAATCATCCTCGGTGCAATCGATACCGTCGCCCAGAACCGGAGCCGTACCGGCGATACAGCCTTGGGTAGCGCTGCAAACTTCTTCGCCGTTGCAGTATAGACCGTCCTGGCAGGCGGTCGGGTCGGGATCGTGCTCCAAAAAGCCTGTATTATCCGTCAGGTCGCTTCCTTCATGGCAGATATCGACGGTACAGGAAATTCCGTCGCTGATGTTGGGAGGAACGCCGTCTTGACAGCCGAGGCTGGGGTCGCAGGTTTCCGCGCCGTTGCAGTACAAACCGTCCAGGCAATCGGCGGCGGTGCTTCTCTGCTCGATGGTGCCGAGGTTATCGGTGAGGTTGCTTCCTTCGAGACAGGTTCCCTCGGTGCACAGGTCGTCGTCTTCGGTAGAAGGATCTTCGCCATCGATACAGCCTTGGGTCACGTCGCAAATTTCCTCACCGTCACAGAACAAGCCGTTCTGACACAGCGAGGAATTCGGCGTATGGACGATGGTGCCGAGGTTATCTCCTGTATCCGAACCTTCCTCGCAACTGTCGGCGGTGCAGGAGATTCCATCGTCCGTATCGGGGGATGTGCCTCCCTCACAGCCATTTCTGGTATCGCAGATTTCCTCGCCGTTGCAATACAAGCCGTCCTGACAGGCAGAATGGTCACTCTCATGAAGGCAGGCGGCGAATCCTCCATCGATGATGCAACTGTCGGTTGTGCAATCGATGTCGTCGGCACAGTCTTCAATACCGAAATCGAAACCGCAGCTATCGGTATACATGGCGTCATTGCCCTGGCATTCACTGGCAGTAACGTTTGGAGCGCAGAGGTTTTTATCTTCCCAAGCTTCGTAACAGGTAGAGCCCGACGGGCAGCTTTCACCCTGCGTACAGTCTTTCACACAAAAAAGGCCACCATCACCGCTGGTGTACTGTACGCATTCGTATCCGTCCGGGCAAGGGGTAGAGTCATCGCAGACATCGCATTGCGGCTCTTCAGCCGGTGTATCGGTGAAAACCTTGATCGTAATGTTGGCGTTGGAATCGTAGCTGTTGAGATCGATCCATGCCGTGCCGTTGTAGCTGATGAAACTTTCGTTCGCATTGGCGGAAACCGCGCTGGAATAATCGGCTAAGTAGGTTTCGATGGGAACCGGATGACTGTTTTCCGGTGTGGTGTATTTCACGACGGCGGCGAATTTCTCACCCGCCGTTACCGATATCGCCTCGTCCCTGAAATCGACGGTGTAAAATCCAGCGTAGGTTTGAGAACCGCTTTTCGTGGCGACCAGATTTCCGCTGGTGGGATTCGATGTCACCGACGTGTAAATCGACACGGTATAACTGGAACCGGCACTGGAAAGGAAAAAGCCGACACCGCCGATGGTTTCGTCCCGTTCAGCGGTGAATACGTTGCCGCCGTACGCGGTTTCGTTTCCGTATCCAATAGAAGAAACCATGCCCAACGGATCGTAGGAATAAATATTGTCGTATTCGGGAACCTCGCCATCGAGATCGTGTTTGTACACGGCACAGTTCGATCCAACCACACTGTCGTAATACGAAATGTAAAAATACCCGCTCAGACCGAAATCTGCACCCCAGCTATTTCGGATCAAAAACGCGCCGTTTCCCGGCGCACTGGGCGAAAAATTCGCACTGCTGTAATTGTCGTCCCAACCGACGATCGCCACGCCATGGTTTCCCACATCGGAACCGGAATAGTAATAGCTCTGGGTAGCGCTGTTGTAAGAGTCGTCTTCCCACCGCATCGTGGTCATGACCGCACCGGTATTGATAAGAGCGCTTTTAATGGCGTCATTGTCCAAACTGCCTGTGCGGTCGGGAAGCCAGAGGATTTCATGAACGTGTTTTTGCACCGTTCCACCGGGGCTGGGTCGGTCATCCCAATCGTTGTAAGGATCGTCCGTTTCGTTGATCGGACCGCCCCAGCGGGCGAGGTAAGCGCTCGACATCTGAATCTGACCACCGTCGCAGGGGGCGTTGTCGAAGCCATGGGTGTTTTTCATGTGGTTTTCGCTAAAATCAGTACTCTCCGAGGGCATTAGGTAGGATTCGAAGGCGGAATACGTCGCGAAAGTCCAGCAAGCGCCGCAATCGAGCTGGTTGCGAACGGGTGTCAGTCTGCCCTCGCTTCGTAGATCGTAAGAGGTTGTGAAGCGCAGAATAGGCCAGTCCGCCGGGGGAGCGACATCGACCTGCGGAAGCAACACGGGCGAGGGAATCCAACCCAACGTGCGGGAGGTGCTGATATCGCGGCGGTGGCTGTCGGCCTGCCGTGAGTCGCGGTAATCCTCAAAAGCCGGATTCACCGGCGCTTTTTGGAGGCTTTGCGCCTGAGCCAACGTGCATGAAAGAAGTACGGTCACGAAGACAAAGGTTGCGATTCCGAGTTGTGAAAAAGATCGGGAAGACAAAAAAGTGAAATTCCTACCGTTCATTCAAAAACTCCAAGTCAGGTGTTGTCGTGCGTCGAGAAACGGAAAAAGACGAGGCAATGGGGAAAAGAAAAAGCGTCACGAGAAGTCGTCCCAGCCGTCCATCGAATCGATATCCTCACTTCATTATGAAGAACCCCGGAAATATTACAAGATTTTCACTGGCCTTTTTCACGAAACGGAGCCATTCGATGGAATTTGGAGTGCTTTTGTCGATGGCTTCACCCCGGATTCTTCATAAGGATCGTCACGAGACGTTACAATCTTCCGTCAATACTCCCCCGGTTTTCCTTGCCTTTGCCAAGAAATTTCGTACACTTCGGGCAGGTTTTCAACCCTGAGAGACAAACACCGTCGCTTTGAAATCGATGGAAACCTTAAGCCGTTCTAACACGTTCCTAACTTTACAATGCAAGGATCAAACATACAATTCAACGGATTTGTAATGTTTACAGATCCTTAAAGCGATTTCAGACGAATTTTCTTAAGCTGGAATCGTCGCCAAAAGAAGGAGAATCATTCGTGAAGACTCAAGGCATGATCTTTTCGGTACTGATGGTCGTTTTGCTGCTGCCAGGCATGGCACACGCAGGATTGTACGAACGAATCACCCAGGGAAGCGTCCGTTGGACTCAAACGCCGCCCGAGCCGAAACCGGCCATCGAAGAACCCGCCGATTCGTCCGAACCTGAGTCAACAGCGACCGAAGGCGATCTATCGCCGGAGGAAATTTCCGCTAAAGTGGATGAAATCGCTAAAGAAAGCGAATCCGCTGTCGAGCCACCGAAGGGTGATTTCTGGCGTACCGCTCCGGCCAAAGCCAAGCTTCTGGACGAGCGTTTCGAACCGATCCTGCTGCTTCGTACCGCCTTCGTCTACACCTTCCGGGACAAGCACATGGTGACCGACCCCTCCACCAACGAACGGGTGGAGATCGATTCGCAGAAAATGGACCCTTCCTACTTCGGTCACCGCAACGGGTTCGTGCTCGAAAACGTGGAACTGGGTATGAAAGGCCGGTTCAACGACAGTGGGTTTTACTACAAAGCCAAGTTCGATCTCGTCCCCCGAGAGAAAAACGGTTCGCCTTCCGAGGAATATCTGAAAGACGCCTATGTCGGTTGGGACTATTATAAGGTATTCGACGCTCGCATTGGTCGGATGAAAGCCCCGTTTTCCCAGGCCAACATGAAATCCACCTCCGAAAACCAGTTTATTTACAAACCCAACCTCTACGCCCTGACTCCGAAACGGCAACTGGGTTTTCGTCTGGCAACAGGTGACCCCTGGAAAATCGTCCGGTTGACGGGTGGTGTTTTCAACTCGGTGAAATTCGCCGCCGAGCAGATGAAAAAGACGGACCAGCTTCTGTACGCCGGACGGGTGGATTTCGATGTGGCGCAACTGCTCGATGAAACCGCCGCCATTCGCAACGGCTTTTCCACTTCGAAAACGAGAAGCACGTGGCTATGGGATTTCGAATTCAATCTCGGTGGTAGCTACGCCTGGACCAAGGAAAAATACCTCACCAGCGTGGAATATCGCTGGTTCGGTTTCGACGCCCGCATGCACCTGTACATTTTCACGGTCGAGGGCGAATACGTCGTCAACGACTATTATTTCGCCAACGGCACCGCGACGGGTGGCGACAAGGCAACCCGAGGGTGGGGATATCACGTCGATTTCATCGTGCACGCCTGGCCGGGCATCCTCGATCTGGCCTTCCGGGTCGATCAAATGCAGGGCGACGACGAAACCCACGGCTTCTCCAAAAACCCGGATATCGACGATTTGGCCCCCCAGAAGAAACGTTGGCTCACTGCCGGGCTCAAAGTATATATATCGGACCATGTTCGGATGGACCTGAACTATCTGCATCGAGAAGAACTGGAAGGCTACAACTACGATAACGATATGATCGTCACCATGATTCAGTTCGATTTATGATTTTCAACATGGCCGAAACGAAGATTTGAAGAAAAACTATAGAAAACACTGTTGGGAGTAGAACTATGATGAGCAACTCGACATTCGGACGGATCTTAATCATTGGTCTCGTTGTGGGACTTTTGCCGCTGTCCTGTGCGCGATTCGAAGACACCGTAGGCGATCTCGCTCCGATTGGTGGCGACGAGGAAACGGTAAACGAAGACACCGAAATGGTGGAAACGGACTTTCCCTTTGAAACCAGCGAAGTGATCGACGATGCCGAGCAACCCACAGCGTTGGACGAAGGCGAACCCAAGTTGCCGAAATACGTTCATTTGACCTGGCAACACCAGGCGGATACGACGGTCACCTTCCAGTGGCAGACCGAGTTTACCGATATCGAAGGCTACACACCGAAAGTCTGGCTCGTCAAAGCCGATGAAATGGATGAGGACGAGACGACGATGCCGTTTGCCCTGCAATTCACCCGCGAGGGCGAGGGCTTCAATTACTCGACGTACTATTCCGATGGCACCCAGCCGACGTTGGTACAATGGACCGTTGAAGTCACGCATCTGGAGCCGGCTTCCCTGTACTACTATCGTGTAGGTACCTGGGATGACTTCGATTTCGACAACAAATCGTTTTCCGGTGCGGCGCTGGGGGAAATGAAGAGCTTCACCACCGGGTTGTCAAAGGGTCAGGCCGAGCCGTTTCGTGTCATGCTGGCAGGCGATAGCCGGGGCGGATACGACGGAATTCGCGACAATATCGACCGTCTGAAAGACATGAACGCCGACTTTTGGCTGTTCAACGGTGACATGACCGATGCCGGTTCCCAGGAACAGTGGCATATCTGGTTCGAATCCATGAAACCCGTCGTAGAATCCACCGTGTTGATGCCGGTTCAGGGCAATCACGAGGTCATCGCGGAACTGTATTACCATCAGTTCGCTTTGCCCCGTGTGGCCGAGTTAGGCGAATACGAGGAGCACGGATACTCCTTCGATTACGGGAACGTGCATTTCGTTGGTCTCAATACCTGTACCGACGATGTTGTGGAAGCTCAAGTGCAGTGGTTCGAAAATAACCTGAAAAACGCCCGACAAGATCCCGATATCGATTGGATCATCGTGCTGCAGCATCATCCGGCGTTTTCCGCCTCCAATCATGGCAGCGAACCCCGTGTTCAGACCTATTTGGTTCCGCTGTACCACAAATATGAAGTGGATCTCGTATTTGCCGGGCACGATCACAACTACGAACGCAGCTACCCCGTCAACAAAAGCGGAACCCCGGTTACCGATGGCTTCGGCGTGCGTTACATCGTTGCGGGCGGTTTCTACTCGGACGGCTACAGTAACGGTACCGATCAATGGACCGCCATTTCCAAGCACGGCGACAAAGGCAATTACGTCAAGTTGGATATTGCCGGAAAAACCATTTCCGGAACAGCCTATTTCGGCGATGGTGAAGAAATCGAATCCTTCGAAGTCACTCGCGAATAACATCTTTTATGCTTAGAGATACAACCGGGAAACGAACGTTTTCCGGTTTTTTTATGGAAGTAATACATTTCTATACTATATACTAAAATGTAGAGGTTAGGATTTATTTTAGGTATGGACGTTGACACGAAAACCTCGAAAGTAAACGGGGTAACACCACAACGAAGGGGGGAATTTTTCGAAACAACAGATCTTTCACAGATTTCCTGTTACAGATCTCCCATAGTTGAGTCATGTCTTCTATGCATTTCTTGAGAATTCTAACCTTTTGATAAATCCGACCGATTAAAAGAGTGGGTGCGGAGCGCTTTTTTGCGAAACCGATGATGGTTTCAAAGGTATACGGGAAAAAGAGAATACGAGGGGCAAACACACGGGAATTCGTCCTGTTTACCGTGGATGGTATTTCTGTTGAGAAAAAACAAGCCATCGATCGGGTTCAAAAACGTTGGAATGGATCACTACATCATGGATACGACACAAACAATGCAGTTCAACGCCACGAAACGAATTTTTCATGAGAAATCATTACCTTCTGTTTGCCTCATAAAGCTTTCCCGCATGTTCTTGACGTTGCTTTTCCTTTGGCTTTTTCTGGCTCCGGTTTCCAATCTACAGGCAGAAGAATCCGAAACCTCGATTCTGACCGAAGAGGAACGAAGCTGGCTGCAGGAACAGGCTTCGAATCTCACACTTTGTTTCAATCCGGATTTCCCGCCGCTGGAATTTGCGGATAATACGGGGGAATTCATCGGAATGGGTGCGGATCTTGTAGCATATCTGGAACAAAAAGTCGGGGTGCGTTTCCCCCGAAAAATGGTCGCGGACTGGAACGAACAACTTGCCGCCTTGAAAAGTGGGGAATGTGCCATCTCGCCGACCATCGTTCGTACCGAAGAAAGAGAATCCTACATATCTTTTACGAACCCCTACGCCGTCGTTCCAGTGGTGCTGATTACATCGGAGCATCATCGACACGATCAAACCCTGGAGGATTTCAAAGGAAAACGGGTAGCCGTCGTTTCCGGTTTCGCCTCCGAAACCTATTTAAAGAAACATGACCGGATAGGGTACGAAATTATTCCCATGCCCGATGTCATTCGAGGGCTACGTGCGGTTTCCTTTGGTCAGGTGGATGCTTTCTTGGGTAATCTCGCCGTAGCGGCGTACTACATCGAAAAGGAAGGTATCCCCAACTTAAACGTTGCAGGCAATACGGATTATACCTTTCCCTTTAGCATCGGTATCAGCCAAAAGCACCCAAAACTATTTGATATTTTTAGGAAAACTTTAAATAAAACTTCACCGAAAGTTCTTGAAGACATCCGAAAACAGTGGATTACTCTCAGTCTCGAACACAAATTGTCGCCCAAAACCCTGATGATTCTCGATCTCGTCGCTGTGTTCTTCGTGCTGATGATTTTATCGCTGGCGTTGATCAGTTATCTACTGAAACGTCGACTGAATGAAAAAATCGTAACGCTCGAAAAAGCCCGCCGGAAAGTGACCGAACAGGCCGAATTGTTACAATTCGCAACGGAAGCAACACAAGCCGGTATCTGGGATTACCACCCGCAGGAATCGAAAATGTATTTGAACCGGCAGTGGTTCACCATGGCGGATCATCCCATGAAAGGCAGGGACATTTCCCTGGACGATTACAAGCAGTACATCCATCCCAAAGACCTGGCAGCCGTGGAACAAACCCTGCAAAACTATCGCATAGCGCAGGGGTCAAACCAAGCCACCGTGGAATTCCGCATTCTTCGGCAGGATGGATCGTCTTTCTGGGTACTGTCCACTGGAAAAACCGTGGAATGGGATGAAAACGGTCAGCCGACACGAGTGATCGGTCTGGACATCAACGTACAGGAGTTCAAAGAAACCCAGGTCAACTTGATTCAAAGCGAAAAGAAATTCCGTGCGATATTCGATTACGCTCCCCATGCGATCTCCATTACCGATATGGAAACCGGCCAGTATCTCGATGCCAACAACGCTTTTTTGGAAAAATATGGTATTGAACGAGAAAAGCTAAGTACCTATTCACCTGTTGATTTCTCACTCACCCCACGGCACAAAATCGAGAAAATCATTGAGGAATTGAATCGTGTCGGCCATATCAAAGAGATCGAAACCAAAGTTCGAGTCCTTGATGGGAGCGAGAAGCATTTGCTGTTTTCCACGGTTTTGCTGGAACTCGAAGGAAAAAAGCAGGCCCTTTCCATGGCCATCGATATTTCGGAATTGAAAAAGACTGAGAAAAACCTTCAGGAAAGTGAAGCCCGCTTCCGCTCCTTGTTCCATAACTCCCCGATTCCGTTGGCAAGTTCGAGAAGAGACGGTCAGAATCTTGAATTCAACAAAACGTTCACGAAGCTTTTCGGCTATTCGATCGAAGACATCCCGGACCATGGTACCTGGTGGGATCTTGCCTACCCTGATCCCGAGTATCGAGACACCGTGATTTCAAGCTGGTCGGCTGATATAGAGCGGGCGGCCAACGACAATACGCCTGTAAAACCGCAAGAGTACTGTGTTACCTGCAAAGATGGCAAACAACGATACGTCATCTTCGAAGCGAACGTGATGGGTGACGACTTGCTGGTTAGTTGTTTCGATGTGACCGAGCGCAACGAAAAAGAAGCGGCTCTCAAAGAAAACATGGAACTGCTTCGGGCCACGTTCAATACAACAAATGACGGTATTCTTGCCGTTGACAAGGAAATGCAAATCCTTCAGGCGAATCCATTGTTTTATAAATTGTGGCGTATTCCCGCCGAGATGCAACATAGCAAGGACGAACCGAAGTTACGGCAAGTCGTTCTGGACCAATTGGAAGATCCAACGTTTTTCCTTTCACAACTCGAAACATTGTACTCAAGTCAACTCCAAAACAAATTCGAGCTTACGTTCAAAGATGGTCGGATTTACGAAATATATTCAGCTCCAATGATGATGGACGAACATAAAGCAGGTCGAGTCTGGTTTACCCGTGACATTACGGAGAGAAGAACCATCGAGCGGACCATCGATTTCGAACGTCGGCAATTGTTATCCATTTTCGATAGTTTCGACGAAATCATCTACGTGTCCGACCCTGAAACCTACGAAATGATTTTCGCCAATCGCCGGTTGCGGGAGATGATCGGTTACAATCCGAAAGGAAAACTTTGTTACAAAGTGCTTCAGGGGAAGGACAAGCCCTGCGATTTTTGCACGAATCCGATCATTTTAGCCAATGGTGGCCAGCCTCACAGATGGGACTACCATAATCCACGAACCGATACGGATGTCGCTGTCGTGGACCAGATCATTCGTTGGCCGGACGGTCGGAACGTCCGCCTCGAATTCGCGATGGATGTCACAGAAAGAAAACGTACCGAAGAAGCCTTGAAAACGTCGGAGAAAAAACTTCGTTCCATCTTCTCGGCTATGAGAGACGTGATTCTGATTCTCGATAGAAAAGGAATTGTCAACGAGGTTGCTCCGACGAACACGGATCTGTTGTATCTCCCACCGAACGATTTGCTGAACAAGCGTTTAAAGGACATTTTTACCCAAGAAATCACCGAGGAATTTCTCGGGAAGATTCTGGAATCTCTTGATGGCAAGAAAACCGTTTCTTTCGATTACAACCTGGATATCAACCAGCAACCAACATGGTTTTCGGCAGTAATTTCACCGATTTCCAACGATCAAGTCATTTGGGTTGCACGGGACATCACCGACCGTAAAATTGCCGAAGAGAAACTGCGCTTCTCCGAGGAGAAATTTTCGAAGACCTTCGCCCTGTCGCCCGATGTCATCATCATTTCCACCGTAAAAGACGGTGCACTGATCGATGTCAATATGGGTTTCGAGGAACTTTCCGGATGGTCGAGAGAAGAGGCTATTGGAAAAACAGGCTTGGAACTCAATCTTTGGGTCGATCCCGAAGCACGCCACGAAATGATGAATGAGCTAGCAAAACACAATGAAGTGCTACTGCACGAAGCTCGTTTTCGTAGGAAAAACGGTGAGACACTAACCGGATTGTTTTCCATCAAGCGGATTACAATCTCGGGACAAAGTACGCTGCTTATGGTCGTGCGAGACATAACGAAACAAAAACAGATGCAGGAAGAGCGGCAAAAACTCGAACGGCAACTGCTTCAATCGCAGAAAATGGAAGCCATCGGCACGCTTGCCGGAGGTGTGGCCCACGAAATCAACAATCCGATCGGTATCATCATCAACTATGCCCGGTTGATCTTGGATGATGCGGAGCAAGAATCCCAAATTCAAAGCGATGCCACGATGATCGTCGAGGAGGGAGAGCGTGTCGCACGTATCGTAAAGGATTTACTCGCTTTTTCGCGTCAGGAAAAAGAAACCCACAGCCCCGCGTACCTTAAGGACGTCCTCAACAGCACCATGTCGCTGATCGGAAAAATGTTGAAAAAATCGGATATCGATGTCGTGATGAATCTCGAAGACGATCTACCTAAAATCAAATGCCGATCCCAGCAACTGATGCAGATTTTAATGAACGTGCTGAACAACGCCAAAGATGAACTGGACGAAGCCTATCCCGAAGGTCACGAAAACAAGACCATCGAGATTTCCTTGGCGAGTTTCAAAAAGGACAATCGTCGGTGGCAACGAATTTCGATTCGTGACAACGGACGCGGTATTCCCGACGAAGTCAAAGAACGCATTTTCAATCCATTTTTCACCACCAAACCAAGAGACAGAGGTACGGGGCTTGGACTGTCGATCAGTCACGGTATTGCCAAAGACCACCATGGAAAACTCTGGTTCGAGAACCTCCCGGAAGGCGGTACAAGGTTCTATCTGGACATTCCCGTGGATAACGGCTGGAAGAAAAATGAAAAGCTATTGCAACCCTAAGCGATAAATGCGGTTGCTGTTGGCACCCGTCGCTTCAATAACCTCTTCCAACGGACAATCCCTCAACTGGGCGATTTTCGCCGCCACATAGCGAATCATCCACGGCTCGTTGCGCTTTCCTCTGTGCGGCACTGGCGCAAGAAACGGGCAGTCGGTTTCGAGAACCATCTGTTCGAGGTCGATTTCTTTTGCAACCTCTTGTAAATCCTTGGCATTTTTAAACGTTACAACGCCACCCATACCAATTGAAAACCCCAGGTCGATCACCTGCCGGGCAAAACGGACATCCCCCGAAAAACAATGCACGATACCGCCTACTTCCTCGGCGTGTTCTTCCTTCAGGATCGTCAGGCATTCTTCGTGGGCTTCGCGGTCGTGAATCACGAGAGGCAGGTGAAGATCCCGAGCCATGCCGATAAAGCGCCGAAACGCTTTACGCTGGTCGTCGGGAGGCGAGAGATTGTAGTGGAAATCCAAACCGGTTTCGCCGATTGCGACAACCTCAGGGTGTTTTTCCGCCCAGGAAGCGCATTGATCGTAGACCTCCTCGTTGCACAAGGCAGCGTCATGGGGATGTACCGCCACCGTGGCCCGGATGAAATCGTATTCTTCGGCAAGCCGCAGAGCATCGAGGTTGGATTGGATTTTCTCACCCGCTCCAATAACGACAATCGCCCGCAGGTTTTCTTCGCGGCAACGCTGAACCACTTCGGGAAGATCGTGATCGAATCTCATGTAAAGATGGGCGTGACTATCGATCAACATACCGGTTTTCCTTATCATTTTCGTTTTTCGAACAAACTGCCAACACAACAGGTTCAAGGTGCCGAACCAACGGTTCAACCTCCCCCGGATGTTGTATACCATGGGGTTGAAAACGACAATCGCAACCGTCTGGAAAAGGAAAGGTTTTTACAGTGATTTGCCGGGGGATACCATTTCGCCTTCAATAATCAAGCTTCTGATATATTCGTGAAAGCGGAACATACCGTAGGTCGGGCAAATTTCTTGCCCGACACCTTTTGGCATTGTCTACACGAGATGTTTTCGATATGTGATAGCGAAATGGTATGAAATCAACCGACCATCTAAAAAACGCACAAAAAAAGAGCGGTTCCCGAAGGAACCGCCCTACCTTTGAGATCATTTGCAGTCGTTGGCCCTAGAATTTGAATGCAAGAATGATCGCGATAACGAAGGCGTAAATGACCAAGGACTCGATCAGGGCGAGACCGATGATCATCGGGGTGAACAGCTTGTCGGAGGCGCCGGGATTGCGGGCGATTCCTTCAAGCGCGGCCGCGGCAGCACGGCCCTGACCCAAGGCTCCACCGAAAGCGGCGAGGCCGATTCCAAGACCGGCGGCGAGACCGACCCATCCCGTGTCCACCGCGCCTTCGGCGGCAAAAGCGGGAATGGCGAACAGGAAGACTACCATACCGGTCAACAGTGAGTACAAGCGACTTTTCTTCATCCTTTGTTTCTCCTTTCATCAGGATCGCAGCATTAGCCAGGAGCAATATTCCGGACTAGTTCCTAATGATCGTGACTTGTGGCCATTGCGATATAGACACCCGAAAGTAACGTAAACACAAATGCCTGCACAAAGCAGACGAACAGACCGAGGAAGTAAAAGATCACAGGAATGATCACGTAGGTCAGGTCGGTGAAGATGCCGAGCACCATGTGGTCGCCCGTCATGTTACCGCCAAGACGAAGGCTGAGGCTGATAGGCCGCACGCTGTGGCCGATGATTTCGATGACGAACATCAACGGGGCGAGCCACCAAACCGGACCGGCGAAATGTTTCATGTATCCGCCGAAGCCATGGGTGATGAATCCGCGATAGTTGTAATAAACGAAAACCGTCAGACCGAGGGCCAGGTTGGTGGCGATGGTCGTGGTTGCGGGCGGAGCGCCGGGGAACAGTCCCAGCACGTTGTTCAAAAATACGAAAATGAAGATGCCGCCCAGCAGCGGGAAGTAATGATCGCCGCCGTGAGGGATCAAACCGCGCACCAGATTGCGCAGTTTTTCCACGGACACTTCCATGATGTCCGTCAAGCCCGCTTTGCCGGTAGGAACGGTATGATCGCCCTTGCCGTAGCGTCCTTTGACGATCAGGCCGAGAATGAAGAGGAAAAGAACCACCAACGTCAACGAAATGCAGTGGGTAAGCCCCTGGTGTTCCCCCAGGATACCCGCTTCTTTCAACATGTCTACAAGGTGGCTATAGCCCGGAAACAGCTCATACCAACTGAAATGGCTCATCCGTCACTCCATACCATTTTCGTCACATTCATCGGGCTGTCCGGGCGGATAGAGCGCTTCTAAGGCAATCGCCGCCGGAATGTTGGATATTCCCAATGCAAGTCCGATAATGTCAACCTTCACCACGAACACGAACAGTACAATCAGCAAGCCCAAAAGACCGTAACGCAACACGAAACGTCCGGCGATTTTCCAAGGCTCGGGTCGGACCTGAAAGATTTGCCGACCGAAACGAACCAGCAGGAAATAATTGAAACTGCCAATCGCTCCACCGGCGGCGACGCCAAAAGCGAAACCGTCGGCCACCGAAATTTCGAACATCGAAGGCAACGCAAAAGCCGCGATGGTCAGAACTCCGGCAAGAATCAGGCTGGCTGAGAGGATACGCTTGAGACGGGCTTGAGGAAAGTTCATCATGCTATTTTTTCTGCAGTGTCCGGGCTAAACTGACAAGTCGAATCATGGCCCCGACACTGCCGAGCAAAAGCATGATCAGAATTCCGATGGGAGCCGAATCCAACCAGTTATCAAGTAGATAGCCAATTGCAGCGGAACCCACGACCGCACCGGACACTTCAAATCCGAGGACGGTGTACATCAAAGCTTTTCGCCAAGCTCGTGAATCGTTTCGATCCATTTGGTCCTATTCAACCAGACCACATGAAGCTATGATCTAGCATAGGGTCTTGATAGCGTCAATAAATTTTTATTTACAAGTTTCATGCTTTCTTTTCAAAAGATTCCGAGTCTTTCTCGGAACTTGGAGCTTCCAGGTACTTCGGATCTTTCGGTGGAGCCATCCACATGGTCGTGAGTCGGCCAAGGGACGGTACAAGCGCCCGGAACCACAAGAGAATTGCCATGAACCATGGAACGGTGGCCGAAAAGCCCCCGGTTTCGAGCAATCGCAGCACCTTGTCGGCGATCTCCTCCGGTGGTGTCATGAGCGGTCCGAAGTCGGGTATTTCGTCGAAGCCCTCGTTGTCGAAAAATCCCGTCTTCGACGGCCCGGGGTTGACGAGACTCACCCGAACCCCGTATCGTCGCGCTTCACCCCAAAGGGCGTCGGTGAATCCGGCCAGGGCACATTTGGAAGCTGTGTAGTCGGTCATCGACGGTAATGGTCCCTGAGCGATCGACGACGCCACGTTGACGATATGCCCCGATCCTCGTCGGTACAAATGCGGCAACAGCGTCTTGATGAAGGTGATCGGCCCGAAATAATTGACATCCATCATACGCCGCGCTTCGGTGACCGAGCACTTTTCGGTGGCCATATACAATCCGTATCCGGCGTTGTTGACCAGAATATCGATGCAATCGTGCCGTTCCAGCAACACGTTGCAGGCCGATTCCACGGCCTCGCTATCGCCCACATCCAAAGGATAAACCTCGGCGTCTCCACCGGAGTTTTTTATTTCCTGCTCAACCTCGTGCAGTTTTTCTTCTCGCCGGGCAATCAGCACCACATGCACGCCACGGGCACCGAGTTTTAAAGCGATCAGGCGACCGAAACCGCTGGAAGCTCCGGTAACAATCGCGATTTTTCCATCCAAATCCATAGGTTATGCTCCTTCAAAGGGACAATCTCCCAAGAAATATATCAAAAGATGCAAGCCAATTGCAAAACCTCAATATCTTTCTGGAAGAGGATCGTAGACATTTTCGAATATTTCTTTAAAAGTCTTGTGTTTCACATAATTCGATCCAGTAGTAATTCGTCCAACGCTGCCACTTTTCCACGAAGGCCGTTCGATCAAGCACTCCACCATTGGCAATGATGGTTTTATTCGACGCAATATTATCAGGCGAGCAAGTCAGGAGTAAACGACCGATAGTTTTAGCTCGGGGTAGTTTGAGGAGTTGATGAAGCATTTCCTTCCCGATCCCTTTTCGCCGGAACGAGGGACGGACCTCGTAACCGATATGTCCCCCAAACTCTTCCAAACTCTCGTTCAAATGGTGGCGCAAATCGATTCGTCCGACGACATTTCCATTGCTCACAGCCCAGTAGACCGACGACGAAACCAGGCCGTGATGAGGGTTATGTTCGCCCTGCAAAAGACGCTGCACGAAATCCAAAGGCGATTCCCCTGCTTGTGGCACCCATCCCTCCCAAATAGTTTCCCCAAGGGTGTGCATCTCGGCAATAGAATCCAGGTAGGACTGTACAAATTTTGTACTAGGTCGCTGCAAATCGATCATGCAGGGTATGCCTTGGATAAATCTACGCCTTGAATAATCAACGACTTACTGTATCTCTTTCGATGGTTCAGGTTTGTAACCTGAACAGGAACGTTTAGGAGCAGGATACAATCCTGCTCCATCTCTCCATGGACCCACCATACAGAAAAGACGATTCAAGCTAATAAATTGCCTCAGTCTAGCAGCCATTTTCCGGGATTCATAATGCCGTTGGGGTCCAATAGCGTTTTGATGTTACGCATGGTTTCCAACATGCCGGGATCGATTCGGCTTTTCAGCTTTTCCAACGCCCAGATCGGTGTTTTGTACATGATGTACCCACGTTCGGTGAGTACGTCAAGCAACTCGGCGTTCAACGCCCGGACGTTCGCCACGTCCTCCTCGCTCTTCTTGTCGAATGTGGCGATGAAGCGCAGCACCATGAAATGACCTCCTCGCATGGGGCGAGACACGACGATGGGTGGAAAGCCGCGCTCGATCATCAGGTTTTCGCAGACTTCCGCCGCCTCGGTGGCGCGACTGAGAGGACCGTAGGTGCCGATCCAGGTCAGTCCGCCGCCGGGATGCTCGGTGAGAAATTTCAGGTCGGTGGGGAAATCGGCAAACGGACGCATCGCCGGATTGACCTTGACCAGCGTAGCCACGTCCAGCGGTTTTTCGTAACGCTCGTTGAGGGTCGTCCCCAGGGCATCGATCACCCGACCGACGGTTTTTTCCTTGATCTTCATTTCCTCGGCACTCTCGGCGGTAAGGTCGATGTACAGGAAATATTTCGGCTCGGTATCGTCGACTTTCGGGTTGGGATGCTGCACGCCCATCATCATTTTTCCCGAAGGCCAGCTCAGCCCGCCGATGTCGTCGAGCAACTCCAGGCGGGTCAGGCGCAGCATGGCGGCGAACGTCGCCTTGGCCGAATACGTAAGAATAAACAGCCGCTTGTTGTACGGGTGGCTCGGCCAGAGTTGATAGGCCATTTTCGTGCAGATTCCCGTCGTTCCCTGCCATCCCGTGAACAATCCCGTCAAACCGGGCATGGGCACTTGGGCGAAGGGTTTGGCTCCGGCGGCCCAGGCGCCGGTTCGCATCATCCTGCCGTCCGGCAGCACCATTTCCAGCCCGGAGATCCAGTCGTCCATGCTGCCGTACTTGAGCGAGCGGTTGGTCAAACCACCCAACAGGGCATTGGCCAATACGGAAGTATAGGGCGGCGCGAGGGAAAACCCGGTGGCTAGCGGCAGGTTGTTCTTGACAATGTAGTCTTTCAGATCCTGTTGGGTGACGCCGGGTTCGATCACCGCCACCATTTCGTCCACATCGCACTCCAGGATACGGTTCATCCGGGTCAGGTCCATCACCAGACCGCCGGGAGAAGGAATCGACAACCCACCGATATTGGTTCCCGCCACGCGGGGTGTGATTGGAATTTTCTTTTCATTACAAAGCTTTACGATGGCCTGAATCTCTTCCGCTGTTGTGGGAAACACCACGAAACCGGGGTCGGCACCCTCGATTTCCGTGCGATCCTCACGGTAGTCGGCCATGGAATTTTCATCGGTTAGCACGCGTTCTTCGCCTAAAAGTTCGATCAAAGCCTGTTTCACCTTGCCCCTCCTTAGGGAAATGGTAAAAGGGAATCAACGACCCAAAGATGATTTTTCGAGGATGATCCGTAAAAGGTACCCCATAGTGACACAAGGAGAGACAATGTTCAACCTGAAAAAGATCGACGAATTCCGTACCGAGGTGATGGGCGCGAAGAAACCCGAGACGCCTGCCCTGCCTTCCCGGCAAAGCATGCTCGAATGCCTGGCGCTGATCGACGAGGAACGCGGCGAGTTGGCGCGTGCCGTGGCAGCGGGGGATCTCGTGGAAATCGCCGACGCCGTGGCAGACCTGATCGTCGTCGTGACCCAACTGAGTTTCCGTGCGGGCATCGACATCGACGCCGTGTTGTCCGAAGTGCATCGTTCGAACATGACGAAAGTGGGCGGCGCGTTCAACGAGGCGGGGAAATTCATCAAACCGGAAACATACGAACCGGCGGATGTGGTCGGAACGTTGAAAAAGCAGGGCTGGAAACCGTGAAATTCGGTGCCGAAAACGAAAACGGCGTCCGTTTCGTGCGATGTCGGCATCCAATGGAAAAGAAAGGAGATTGTGAATCTGCGTTCTCACAACCGGGAATCTCACGTTTTTTTGCTCTGGCTTCCCGGTTTGAAGTGTTGTAAAAATTGAAGAAAATCATTCGAAACAGGCATTAAAAAAACGCGTTGGAGGTAAAACCATGGTCCCCAAGGGAAAAAAGATCTGGTTGGACGGTGAAATGCTGAATTGGGACGAGGCGAACGTGCACGTACTCACCCATGGACTGCATTATGGAACGTCGGTGTACGAAGGGATTCGAGCTTACAAACTCTCCAGTGGCGGCGGGGCGATTTTCCGCCTGAAAGACCACATGACCCGCTTTATCGATTCCTGCCGGATTCTTCAACTGCAACCCAAATACGGCGTGGACGAACTCTGCGATATCGTGCTGGAAACCGTTCGGGCGAACGAGTTGGATGAATGCTATATCCGTCCGCTGGCCTGGACCGGCGTGGGAGCTATGGGCTTGTTCGCCGACAACCCCACCTCGGTGATGATCGCCGCCTGGCCATGGGGTGCATACCTTGGAGACGACGCCCTCAACAACGGCGTGAAAGTACACGTTTCCACCTACAACCGCCATCATCCCAACATTTCGATGATCCGGGCCAAGATCGGCGGTCAGTATGTTACCGGCGTACTCGCCAAGCGTGAAGCCCAGGCTCACGGCTACCATGAAGCCATTATGCTCGATACCCACGGCTACGTGGCGGAAGGTTCGGGCGAGAAACATTTTCGTAGTCAAAGACGGCGTGGTCTTTACTCCGCCCGACTCTTCGCCGATTCTTCCGGGGTTCACGCGGGATTGCACCATGCAACTGCTCAAAGAAGCCGGTATCGAGGTCCGAAAAGAGCTGTTTACCCGCGATTTCCTCTACATCTGCGACGAAATGTTCCTTACCGGCACGGCAGCGGAAATCACCCCGGTCAGCGAAATCGACCGCAGGCCCGTCGGAAGCGGCAAACCGGGACCGGTCACGCAGAAGATTCAGAAAGAGTACTTCGGCTGCGTCCATGGGCAAAACGAAAAATACGCCCATTGGCTGGACCGACTCTAAGAAAGGTGCGATGAATGGCCCGCGTTCGCAGTCCCCAATCGGGACGTCGTCCCGTTCCCAAAGAGCAGCGCTTTTTGATGGTTACCCTGGTAGTCGGCGCGATTCTGGCTTACCTGATGATTCTCCAGCCCTGGCGGCCCGAAGGAACCGAGCCGGAGATTGTCCAAAAGGTCAAGGAGAAAGCCGAAAGCGTCAAGCCGCCGCCCAGACCCCATTTCAAGCGCCATTGGAAAATGGACGGCAAGCCCTGCTCGTTGATTCTCGTGGGCGACATGACGAAATTGTTCGAAACGTTTGCCAACACCTGGTTTCAAATGATCCGCAAACGCATCAACGATCTCGATCCCGTTGGGGAAGGAACGCTGGGCCGCATCAACCTGGAGGCTGCGAAAGGGCCGGTCAAGGTGGAAAAATGGCTGCTGGATGAAATCCTGTCGGTCAAAAAGGTTTCCTGAGCGCACTCGGGGCCAAGTGGACCTGACGCTCGGCGCCGTCCGTACGGCCTGGAATCTTTCCAGACGGCACGAAAGAGGTTCTGCCTCCCGAAGCGTTGCAAACGGCGCTGAAATCCTCGGGCTGGAACCATCTGGCGATCGACGAGGAAAAAGGGACCGTCGCCTTCACCGAACCGGGAATGACGCTCGACCTCTGGCCGATTCTCGACGCGCTGGCGGCGAAACTGGCAATGGAGTTGCTCAAAGACGCCGGAACGCAGGAGTGGGCGTTCCGTATCGGGCGGGTGGTGAGTGTCGAAGGCAAAGGCCCGGAAGGACCGTGGACGGTCGAGGTTCCGCACCCCCGAAAAGAGGGCATGGCGTTTTCCAGGTTCGCGCTAACGTCGGGAACGGTCGCCTCCTGGGACGACAACGGACCGCATTTTTCGGACAAAGGATTTCGATACCACGAAGTGTTCGACGTGCTTACCGGCGTTCCCAGCCAGTTAAGCTGGAGCGCCACGGTGCTCAACCAAGATCCCGTGCGGGCGCAAGCCTACGCCTACGCCATGTTCATCCTGGGAGCGAGAGCCGGAGGTACCCTGGCTCAAAATACGATGCCCTGGCTTCCGGTGGTATGGGTAACACGATCGGGGGATTACTTCATCACCGAAGCGATGCAGGATTTCCTGGTCCGCGAAGATTTCGCGATGGACGCTTTCGGACCGGTACACTGAGAATTATTTTTACATACTCATGAATTCTAGCGACTGGCCAACGGTCCGTTTAGCAGCCATTCACGCAACCTGCGGGTTTGTTCGTCGGGAAGTTTGATCTGTTTGCGGATGTCCTCGCCGTCGAGAAACGTCCCGGCCATGTCGCGAACCTGCCGGGTGCCTTCGGTGTCTCTCGCTTTTTCGTAGTGATATCGGGCTTTTTCTTCTAGCCCGGCGAGTTTGTAGATGTGCCCGAGGTAGATATCGGCGAGCAGCACCATCCACTGGTAGCCGTGGGTTTGTTCCCGGCTGTAGTCGAGCATTCGTTGCAGCGCTTTTGCATCCTGTCGGGTCAAAACTGCCAACATCGCGTCAAGCGCATCCAAAATGTATCCTTTGGCGCGAACTTCGGTCAGTTCAGATTCCATGGGATGTTCGGGAAGGCAGCGCCGGGCGTCTTCGAGCGCTTTTTTGGATGCGTCCAACTCACCCCACAAGAGATACTGATTGGCAAGCGAAAGATGAGCGTTGGAACTGGTGGGTACCAATTGCGTCAGGCGACGAGAGACGGCTAACGCTTCGTCTTTCTTTTTTTCGTACTGGGTCAGCGCCGAGGCAAGCATCATGTGGGCGGCCATGTCCAGCGGACTGCCGGGCCTTGCTACACGGGTAAGCATTTGCAATCCTTGGTTTTCTCTCCCTTTGGCAACCCCAGCAATCCCAACAGAACCTGTCCCAGCGTACCGAGTTGACTGGTATAATAGTTGTAAGAACCGACGGCCAGCAGCGTTCCGTCGTGATCGGGTCGAAGTTTTAAAAATTCGACGAAACCCTGGATCGAGCGACGCGCCAGCAACCCGGCTTTGGCATAGTTTTTTTTCATGCTGTGGACCGAGGCCAGCCCGCCCGAACAGACGGCCTCGTAAAATCGTCCTGCGTGATCGAACCGGGCGATTTTACGCGCCCTTTTTGCACGAATGATGCAATCTTCGTAATGCTGTGCAATCTCGTCGGAGATGGGATAGTGGCGGCGATCCATCATGAACAGCATCATTTTCCGCGCCGCTACCCAATAATGCGTGGAGGGAATATAGGGTGTTCGCCGGGCTTCCTCCTCCAACAACGGCAAAGGCTCGAAATTCTCACCCGCACGAAAACGCTCCAGAATCCGGTACAATCCCGGAGTGATGAGATAGACCTCGTTGTCGGGAATCGTCAACGGAGTGGCGGAAACGACGGCTTCGGTCGCGGTGGGATCGTCGGCCCAGACCTTGACCGGAGCCAAGACAAACCACAACACCGCAAAAATTCCCCAAATCACTTGGACATATACTGGCTTCATTTTTCCGTCGTCGGGTTGGACAACTGTAAATTCAAATCGTTGGGTATCATAGTAGGTCGGACAAATTTCTTGCCCGACAATACCAAGGTGTCGGGCTAAAAATTAGCCCGACCTACTTCTGCTTATGGTACTTGTATAAACTTCAAGACGTTTTGAATCCCGGATCAAACCGGGCCGAATCATTCGCTTTCGGTTGAATCGAATACCAGATCCAGTTCCACGAGGCTTGTGGCGTCGGGAACGAGGGTCAGTTTCATCAGTTTCGCATCCAGATCCGCCGGTGGGTTGTCCAGCCATTCCCATTCGATGGAAGAGAACGCACCAATAAACACCTCCACCCGGTTCATGTCGTACGTTTTCGGTACGACAAGCACAATTTCATAAGGAAATGGATACTCCGGAAAAGCCGCCGTAACATCGAAAGACAGCCGTAGCGTATTCGAAGAAGCGGTCCAGCGTTCTTTTTCGAAAAAGCGCCCGCCCACCGAAACGTGACGATTCCATCCGGCGAATTGGGGGCGATCGAGAAGAGGACGCAAAGCAATCAAGCGGCCTTCGTTCAGAGGAACCGTCGTTTGCAGTCGCGACGCCACCGGCCCGTCAACCTCACCCGTCCAGAAATCGTAGGTAATGAACTCGGTATCCAACCCCAGTCCGAGAGCGGAAAGATCCACCGAAACGTCGCAATCCTGCGCACGGGCAGCCAACTCGTCGCCTCCGGCGACAGCTTGTTGTTCGGGGCAGAGCAAGCCCAACAGGTCGGCGCGAGTCATACCCTCACCGCCATCGATAACCATATGGTATTGCTCGGGAATTTCATGATCGAACAGATCCATGGGACGAGCCGCGTACGGTAACGGCGGCACGAGTTGTCGAACGAGAGTCATTTGTTCCCGGTTCAGCGACAACGGAGGGGTGCGCAACTCGAAAGCTCCACCCATCATCGCCAAGGCGGTTAGGAACAGTCGTTTTCGCGTGGCATCGAGCGGGAAACTCACGGGTGCAACAACGGTGCTTGCGGCAGTACCCTGGAAGAACCAACGTCGAGAAACAGCAGCCAGCGTACGAAGATCGGCAGGCCAGGCAGGAAAACGCCCCGCAGGATTGATGGAAAAATCCGCCGAGGCGGCCTGTGCCGATCCCACGGCATGATCCGCCCCGCCTTCACGTAAAAGCGTACCGGGAGAAAAAGCGCTTTGAATCAACGCCAGCCCATTGGTGTCGAGCGCTGCTGCGGGAGCAGCGGACTCGATTGCGGTGCGCCCTACGGACATCCACTCGAAACCCTTGGAATACAGGGAACTTACGGAGTTCCGAACGTGGTTCGTTACGTCGGTCTGATCGAGATTCAGCGGCTTGACGCCATCTGCACCCGCATCGAGGGAATCCTCGGAAATGTCCACCGTCCACTCGGCTGCATCGTGGATCGTCAGCAGGGCGGAATCTTCGGAAGCATGCAGCGGCGCGGCCCAAATACCGGGAACTAGCCCGTGATTCTTGGCTTGAAGAACGATTTCCTCTCCCCCGGAGGGATAGCGCGTCGTGTCGAAAGACCAATCCCCGATTTCTTGTTGCCATCCATCCGAAAGCAACAATCCGTCGAGTCCGAAATCCCGCAAATGGGCGGCTTGGGAAAGAATATTGGTCAGCACGGAGGATTCCAGCGATTCTTCCGAACGCCAGTAACAGGGCTGGAAAAGATCGGAAGTGTTTTCGACCGTGACATCGTTGTATTGAGCGAGCCACGTGGCATAGTCTTCAAGGGCTTCATGGACACCTGACCGGGGTCCGGCCAGGATCACGACCGGCGTTCTGCCCGTATTTCCGGCCAGTGCAGGAGCGCTGCGGGTGTCGATGACAAGGGACCGAAGCGTGTCTTCGGCAGCATTTTCCGTAGCCACTCCGAAATGGAACAAAGGACGTTCCACCCGTCGATGGAATGTACCCAAGACGCGGGTTTCGAGACCAGAGATATGACTGTCCGTCTCGGTGGTGAGTGCCGCGAGTCCGTGGGCTTCGAACGCCGCCGCCGGATCGAGCACGGTAACGGTCGAGGTTCCCAATCCGTCATCGAAGTCCAGTAGGTGTTCGAAATCACCTACGTATCCGCCATTGTTTCCCGTCTCCACAAGAGAAACGGCCAGCGATGGCAGGGCGTCGCCCTCGGCATCCGTAAACGTCATGTGAACGGTGAGAAATCCTCCGTCCTGGTACAAGCGCAGCCGCCAGACCGCCTCGATGCCTTCGGCGTCGGGAGGAAACGACAGCGCCAGCTCGCTGTAAAGACCAATATTATCGCCATCTTGCGTGCTATCGGCTCTAAGGGTGGAGTTATCGGACCGGGCAAAATTTGCAGCATCGACATCAAGCGGTCCCCAGGCTACTGCTGCAGCGAGCACGATGGGAGTGCCTTCGTCATCGAAATAGTCGAAACGTCCCGCTTCGAGATCGAACACGACCTGTCCGCCGCCAAGCGCAAGATCCAACCGCCGTCCGTACTGTTCGGTACAGACAAAGGTTCCGTCCCCGTCATCGAGGCATAATTCGTCTTCGGAACAATCGATGGCATAGCGGCAGGTTTGACCCTCTTCGCCATCACCGGCAGAGGATTCCTCTGCTTCACCGGCGTCGGTCTCATCCACGGCGTCCTCGTCCACATCGCCGTCCGCCACCTCCACGCACTGACCTGCCTGACAGACCCGTCCCGATTCGGAACAAACGGTCAGCGACTGGTAGCGGTCGCCGGTCGAATCGCAACGCATCACCGTGTTGTTGTCGAAACCGCCGCACATATAGCTTTCGGGTTCGCAGATATTGGAGCCATGGTCGCAGCCCGCCAGCATCGCGGCCGCGAGAACGAAAAACGGTATCGAACGTCGAAGCTTACTCATCGTCGCCTTTGTCCGGTTTTTTCGCCACCGCATCATTTGAAGCGGAGCCGATGGGTTTGACCGTCAGTTGCAAATCTTTTTTACGTACGTTTTTGAAGGAGTCTATCACACGGTTTACGCATTTGTCATCGATTCCGGCGCAGGTTCGCTCGTCTTCGATGGTGATTTTACCGATCATGTACTTCTTGATTCCGGCAGTCTGGCAGACCAGACGAATGAAATCGCTGGGACCACGTAGTCCGGTGCTTCGGCCTTTGGAAAACTCCAGCGTTGTGTACTTGCGGTCGTCGTCGTTCTTGCCTTTTTTGCTCGGACGCGAGCGTTTTTCGCCGGTATTTTCGCGACGTTTTCGCGGCCCCCGGTCCATATCGCGTTTTTGGCGAGCCTGTTCCCTAAGATCGCGGGTGCCCATCAGTTTCGGGCGTGCCATCGCCATGTCACGGAACTCGGGGTTGTCCGGATCATATCCCAGATCGAAGGAAAATCCCCGTTGCCGCAGGAAGGTCAGCAAAGAGGATACCAGCGGATGCGGTTCGAGGGCTTCCAGCAGATCGTCGGCCAAAAGGGCCACTTCGTCGGAGAATTCCTCGTCCTCGGCCATGGCTTTCATGCGGTCGATGAGGAATTTTTTGTATCCCTGCTGCACGTCGTCTTTTTGCGGCACGGGCAATTCGGTGAAAGGAATACCGATTTTTCGCGAAATGACGCCGATTTGCAGCAAATCGCGAGGTGTCACGAGACTCAGCGCGATACCCGATTTCCCGGCCCGTCCGGTGCGTCCCGTCCGATGCAGGTAGAGTTCCTTGCTTTCGGGCAGGTCGTAGTTGATGACATGACTGACGCCGTAAATGTCCAATCCTCGGGCTGCAACATCCGTCGCCACCAGGATATCGATCACGCCGTCTTTAAATGCTTCGAGCGTGCGATTGCGAACGGCCTGACTGAGGTTTCCACTGAGAAAACCGACCGAAAAGCCCTCTTCGTTGAGGTATTCGGCGATGTTTTCGGTGTCCATCTTGGTGTTGCAGAACACGAGCACTTTGGTTCGCGGAATCGAATGCAGCAGGTTTACCAACGTAACAAAACGATGCAACGTGGGAGTTTTGTAATAAAAATGCTTTACGTCCAGGTTGACGCTGAATCCCTGCGCACTGCCGATGCGGATTAACCGGGGTTGCTGCATATGTCCTTGAGCCAACCGGTTGATGGCCGCAGGCAACGTGGCCGAAAAACACATTGTGGTGCGTTTTTTGGGCATATAGTCCAAAATGCGGGTTACGTCGGGTAAAAAACCTTTGTCCAGCATTTCGTCGGCTTCATCGAGCACGAGGGTAGAAACGGTATCGAAGCTCAACGTTCCGCGCTTGAGGTGGTCGAGCACCCGCCCCGGCGTTCCTACCAGCAGTCGGGCACCGCTCTGGATTTTTTCCACCTGTACGCGCATCGAGGCTCCGCCGTAGACGGGCACGATGCCGGGGTCGAGCGATTGTCCCACCTCGGAAATTTCTTCGCAGACCTGAAGGCAAAGTTCACGGGTCGGTGTGAGTACCACCGCCTGCATGACTTTTTTCTCGAAATCGAGTTTTTGGAGGATCGGCAGGCCGAAAGCCAGTGTTTTTCCCGATCCGGTCTTGGCTTGCACGAGGTAATCGCCGCCTTCGAGGGCATAAGGAATCGCCCGACGTTGAACCGGCATCGGCTTGGCGAACTTCATCGCCTCGATGCCTTCCAGCAACTCGCCTACCAGACCTAGCTCACTCCACGAACGCTCGATGCCATCGTCCTCGATGGTTTCGACCGGCGTTTCATCCTGCCTGACCGATCCGATCCCTTCCCAGCTCGGTTCTTTGCTTTTGGGTTTTGCAAGCTGAGCAACCGTTTGTTTATCTTCGCTTTTTTCTTTTTTCGCCGAAGAGTCGTCCTGGAAATCCTCAACATCCGAGGCATTTTTAAGATGGCCGGTAAGCAACCGCCGTTTCAAATGGCGCTTCGCCGCGCCGGTGGCGAGATCCAGGCCGAACAGTTTGCGAATCATGAAAGGCTCCTTGATGCCGCGATGTCGTTGGGAGGTTGCGCAACCTCCTTGGCGGCCAGTTGAATGAAATACGAATGAAGTCGGGAATCGTCGGTCAATTCCGGGTGAAACGAGGTTGCCAGCAAATGTCCCTGCCGAACGAAAACCTCCTGGTTTTCCACGGTACACAGGGACTGCACGCCCTGTCCGTCGAGCTCGAACAGCGGCGCACGAATGAACACGCCTCGAAACGGCTCGTCGAGGGTCGCGACGTTCAGGTCGGCCTCAAAACTGTCCACCTGGCGTCCGAAAGCATTGCGAACGGCAGTCATGTCCATCAGTCCCAAACGGGGCTGGTCCATCTCTTTGCCTCGTTCCCGGATACGTTTCGCCAGCAAAATAGCACCGGCGCAACTCCCCCAAATAGGCAAACCGCCCAGACCCATTTCCCGGATCGGTTCCAAAAGTTTCCATTCGACCAGCAGCTTGCCGATGGTCGTGGACTCGCCGCCGGGGAGGATCAATCCCGACAAACCCTCCAAATGCTTCGGAAGGCGAACTTCCCGGCTGCCTGCGCCGAGGCGCTCGATCATCCGGCGATGCTCCCGAAATGCACCTTGCAGCGCCAGAACGCCGAAAACCCGTGATGATAATTCAGAACTCATAGTATCCGCCGTGGCGCTCATCGAAAACCAACCTCAGAGACGGAAAAAAGGCACGGCTTTCCGTGCCTTTGTAGAAAAAGAACGTGCTACGACGATCACCAACCCCGCTTGGCGAGTTGCTCGTTATCTTCGAGCGAGCTGACGTTGATGCCGACCATCGCTTCTCCCAGACCCTTGGAAATTTCGGCCAGAATCTTGGGATCGTTGTAGTGGGTCACGGCCTGCACGATGGCTTTGGCGCGACGAGCCGGGTTGCCGGACTTGAAGATGCCGGAGCCGACGAACACGCCGTCCAGGCCCAATTGCATCATCATTGCGGCGTCAGCCGGGGTGGCCAGTCCGCCGGCGGCGAAATTCACGACCGGCAGCTTGCCGTTTTCGTGGACATACACCAGAAGATCGTAAGGCGCACCCAGGTCGCGGGCATGGCTCATCAATTCTTCACGGGGCATGGCCTGAACTTTTTTGATTTCACCCAGCACCGTGCGGGCATGGCGTACGGCTTCGACGACATCGCCGGTTCCCGCTTCGCCTTTGGTGCGGATCATGGCTGCACCTTCGCCGATCCGACGCAGGGCTTCACCCAGGTTGCGGGCGCCACAGACGAACGGAACGGTGTAGTTCCATTTATCGATGTGGTGAGCCTCATCCGCCGGGGTGAGAACCTCAGATTCGTCCACGTAGTCCACGCCGAGCGATTCGAGAATCTGGGCTTCGACGAAATGACCGATACGAGCCTTGGCCATGACGGGAATCGAAACCGCCTCGATAATTTTCACGATCATTTCCGGGTCCGACATCCGTGCGACGCCGCCTTGCACCCGGATATCCGCCGGAACGCGCTCCAGAGCCATTACCGCGCAGGCACCCGCGTCTTCTGCGATTTTGGCCTGTTCCACGGTGGTCACGTCCATAATTACGCCACCTTTGAGCATTTCGGCATGACCGGTTTTGACTCGAAGAGTTCCTTGTGTCTTTTCCATCGTCTTCGTCCTTCGTATTAATGGCTAGTTTACTGAAATTCCAAGGAAAACCGTGGCAGGAATATAGACCTGTGCCGCTTCGCTGTCAAGTGCTGGTTTGGGATGAAATTCCCGGTTTTTTCTCGAACGAAATACAGGAAAAACGGGATGGATTCGTGGGTATTCCCCACGGCTTTTGTTCTGAGTTGAACCTATGCTTCGAAGTCACCCAAAAATTCCCGTTTGAACGTGGCGAAGCGGTCGTTTTCGATGGCTTCGCGCACCTGACGCATCAGATCCAGGAAAAAGTGCAGGTTGTGCAGCGTCAACAGCCGGTAGGCCAGCAACTCTTTCGATAAAAACAGGTGACGAAGGTAGGCCTTGGAATAATTTCGGCAGGTCGGACAGGTGCAGTCCGGGTCGAGGGGTGAAAAATCCCGGGTATTAGCCGCGTTTTTGATATTGACGATTCCGTGGCGCGTATACAGGCGTCCGGTTCTGGCGCAACGGGTCGGGATGACGCAATCGAACATGTCAATGCCGCGCTCGATGTTTTCGAGCAGGTCGCGGGGTTCTCCGACGCCCATCAGGTAGCGCGGACGATCCGTGGGAAGATGTGGCGTGGTGGCTTCTACGGTGTCGTACATTACTGCGTTTTCTTCCCCAACCGACAACCCGCCGATGGCCAGGCCGTCGAAAGGCAACGCGGCCAGTTCTTGAGCGTGGCGTTTTCGCAGATCGGAAAACACGCCGCCTTGAACGATGCCGAACAGCGCGTTTCGCTCGGCGTCTCGTCGCGCTTCGAGGCAGCGTTTCGCCCAACGGGTGGTCAGCGCCATGGATTGCTCGACGTATTCCCGAGGTTTGTCGGCGGCGGGGCATTCATCCAGCGCCATCATGATGTCGCTGTCCAGCGCTTCTTGGATTTCCACGGCGCGTTCCGGGCTAAGTAGGTGGGCCGAACCGTCGATGTGGGAACGAAACTCGGCGCCTTCTTCCTGCAAACGAACCAGTCGGGCCAGCGAAAATACCTGAAAACCACCGGAATCGGTAAGAATCGGACGGTCCCAGTTCATGAAGCGATGCAAGCCGCCCGCTTCGGAAACGATCTCTTCGCCGGGGCGCAGCATCAAATGATAAGTGTTGCCCAGGATAATTTTAGCGCCAAGGTCTTTCAACTCGTCGGTGGACAGAGACTTGACGCTGCCCAACGTGCCCACAGGCATGAAACAAGGAGTGTCGATTTCGCCCCGATTGGTGGTGATTCGTCCCCTTCGTGCGCCGGATGGATCGGTTTTGTGCAAAACGAATTGAAATGGCATGACGACTCCGATCCTACAGCGTTTCCGAAAAATCTTCCAAACGATCGTACAACGCCTCGTCAGGCTCCGTCCAGGGACTGTGTTTCAGAAGAAGAACGGGAATATTTTCCTTTTTCAGTGCCATTTCAAACGTTTCGGCGTCCTGGAGTTCTTGTGCGTTTCCCGGATCTACGATCCACAAAACGCCATCGGCTTTCGATTCCTTAACCCGTTGAATCAAAACAGCACTTCCGTTTTCGTCAGAGAGAGTTTGTCGCTTTTTCGCGTGATAGAACGCTGCAAGATTCTCCAGCGGGTTGCCGTCCGGGTCGATGCCACCGGTCCAGTGTCCGCCGGCTGCTCCGTGAGCGTCGCCGCAGACATTGATGTCCAGGCGTTCGAGCGCATCCGGGATTTCGGGGGCGATCATCTCGCCTCCCCCCAGAAACAGTCGCACGGGAAGACCCAACAGCACGTTTTCCAGGGGATTCGCCACCAGTTCGTTGACGAGATCCGTCCAGTCTTCGCGGTTCGTCCATTGTCCCAAAAGGGAAACGGCCAGCAGGTCGGAGTATTGCAAAAAGCTTTTGGCCGAAAAGACTTTTTCTTCCAGTTCCGAGTACCTGTAGCGTGCAAGGTTGGAACGAACGAGAGCCGTGGTCAGCGCATCATCATCGCATGGTGTTCCGAGACGGGTCAGTTCTTCACGCAATTTCCGAAACATCGCCAACGTATCTTCGAGCGATGTTCCCGGATCGGGGAGTTCCACAACGTGCCGAGCCAGACCGCTTTCATTTTTCAACAGCTCGAAATCAGGATGGTTTTCGGGAAGACAGAGCAACTCCAAGCCAAGCGGTTCGTGGCGGTGTGCCTCCAAAAGCCGGGTGGTCAGCGACGAAGACGTTTCGTCTGCAAGATCCTCTCCCGGAAAACCGCACAGACGCACGGGAGCGAATCCGGCAGCTTGCAGGATTTCCCAGGGAAACTCCGCGCCGAAATATCCGGCGGTGGTTTGCTGTCGCCGAATCAATCTGGCGGGATCGGCTACCTGTTCGTGAATGATGTCCATCGGGTTGAGCATGTCGTTCTCCCATTGCAATCATTTATTCGCCGGTGCTCCTCGGTCGACCGGAGGCGTAGCATAGCCGTAAGCCGTCGTTTCGACAAGGGGATTTTATCGTCCTAAAGAACTTGGGGTGCATCACAAAATATTGCTACGTATGCTTGGTGATAGATTTTCAAAACTAATAGATAATACATGGAATTTCCTACAGATGGAGCAGGATTGTATCCTGCTCCTCGCGTTTTGTTTTGAGGAAAACCATGCGGACGGGGATGCAATCCCCGTCCATCGGACAGGAACATTCCTGTTTCACCCTGACGATTTCGCGTACGAACGGAGAACATTTTGCCTGAATGATTCGGGTTAGAAGAAATTGTGTGGTATTTGGTCTTTCGTGCCGTTTCACTGTCATCGTTTCCTTGTGCCGAAAGCAAAGGAAAAGGTAAAATACGCTCGAATTTCGTTGCTCGAACCGGAAAGGGTCGAAAAGGATCGTCAAGGGATGCCGTCTCGTCGGACCATAGTGCAATTGGTGATCATCACGTTGTTGGTTATCGCCAGCGGACTGATATTTCTGTCCAGCCCACTGGCGGGACGACTGGCCGTGTCCCTGCTCAATGACGGCTTGAACCATGAAAGCAAAGGAATTCGTATCGATGGCGATGTGCGTTTCCGACCCTGGGGTCCGGGCGTGGTGGTCGAAAAACCCGTGATTCGCTTTGACGAAACGGGTCGTATCGAGGCACAACGATTGTCGATATCGTTCGCCCTTTTGCCTCTACTGGGGCGACGGGTGATGTTCGACGACATTTTGCTGGAAGAACCCGTTGTCGCCCTGAAACTGCCGCCTCAACAAACGACTCCCCCGGAAGAAGAGAAGCCGGACAATGAAAAAGCGGAGAAAAAAGAACCTTTTACGGGCATTCACCTGCCGGATCTTCCGTTTCGTCTACAAGCCGATCGTTTATGGATTCGCGGAGGAAAAATCTCCGTCGAACAGGGCGACGCGACGCTTGCAAACTTCCCGGACATCAATCTAATTTTGCAAAGAAAAGGCAACGACTACCGGGCGACCTTCGAAACAGGCAGGGGAAATTTGGATTTCGAAGGTCGTTCCATCGACGTGCACGGCATTCGGGCGCGGCTGTCGTTCGATACGTCGATCAAAAAACCGTTCAGCATCGATCAACTGACCGTCTATATGCCCTCCACCACTTTGATGGTATCGGGCCAGAACCTGCAACTGGACCCGCTGGATGGGCGCCTCGACCTGATGGCCTCCATGCCGTTGTCCCGCGTTCGGGAATTTCTGCCCGACTTCCCGCCCATCGGCGGCTCGATACGTTTGCAGGCCACAGCCACCGGACCGGTAACGAACCCGGTTCTGACCGGCGAAGTGGAGCTGCAGGAGACGACCATCGGCGTTGGAGACGGCGAAGAGTTGAACCTCGAAACCGTACGCTTGCCGTTTACCATCGACCGCGAGAAAGCGCTGTTTTCGGGCGCACAGTTCAAGATGGGCGAAGGAAACGTGTTCCTGAAAGAAGGCTGGCTGAATTTCGACGAACACCTTAGCTGCAACTGGCAGCTTCGCCTCGTCGATACCACCTTGAACGAAATTCTTGAAAACTACACGCTGAAAAACGTGCCTTACGTGATGGAAGTCGAGGGAGATCTGGGACTCGGTGGGACTATCGATCCTCTTGAAATGAAAGGGGATTTCGATTTAAATGTCCCCTTCATGGATATCCGTACCGCAGGTTGGTACGACGACGATTGGCCCAAAGCCCTGCAAATCCTGAAGTTGCTGCCGGGAGGCGGAAACGGCAAAGGTACGCTGGCGCTGTATCCGGACCGTTTCGAAATCGTCGAGGCCATCGCCACCAGTCCCAATACCGATACGCTGGTCAAAGTCCACAACCATTTCGGCTTTGACGGCTATTTCGACCTGCGCTACTGGTCGGACAATTTCAACTTCCGTGAAGTGCCTACCATCGCCGGGATCGATATCAAGGGAAAAGCGGCGTTGAACGTACGGATTCACGGTATCGAATGCGAACGTATCGACGCCGACATCCGCTCTCCAAACCTCACCGTTTCCGGGATGAATTTGGGTCGAAGCCGTTTCGATATTCTGTTCAAAGACAAAAAACTTCAGTTTCTTCACGGGCGTTTCCGTCATGGCTCGTCGTCTTTTCGCGGATCGTTAAGCCTCGATTTCAACCCGTCGAAGCTGGTGCTTTCCACACGGATTTCCACACGAGAAATGGACGTTCGCGACTTCTTCGAGATCGTCAATCTGGATCGCGGACTTGGAACGATGTTGGAAGGTACGTTTTCCGCCAAAGGCAGACTTCGCGGACCGGTTGATCGGTTTTCGGGAAAGATCGAAGGCGATTTCTCGGATTTCGGCCTGGAATCCTTTCGTCTCGACGAAGGAAAGGTACGGGCGACGATTCGGAAAAACGACGTGACGTTCGAAACCTGCGAATTCAAAAAGGACGATGCGCGGTTTGTCCTGTCGGGTGGTCTTCAGGACTGGGAACGCTACGACCTGTCGGTGCGATCCGACGCCCTGCGCCTGCAATCCTTCGATTTTCTTCAACCTTACGTTCGAGGAGCCGATACTCCCGCGACGCTTTCCGCTCGCGTCACCGGAGCCTTGGCGGACCCCTACATCCAGGGGGTCGTTCAGTTCGATCCCTTGGATTTCGGCAAAGAACGATACGGTCCGAGCGAAGTTCACGTAGAATTGACCGGCGACCAGATTTCTCTGAATGCGCTGTTGTTCGATCGAAAGCTTTCGACGCGACTCAATTTATCGTTCGTCGGTGAGGAAGCCCTCAATCTGTCGTTGACCGCCACGGATCTTCCCTATGCTCCTCTGCTCGATCCACTGTTGGGTGAAAAAATTCAAAACGGGAAATTGACGGCGGAAATGAATTATTCCGGCAACTTGGACCAACCCTTGTCGGGTGAGGGAGACTTGGTGATGCACCGGCTTTCTGGAGAATACCGGGGGTTGCTGATCGAATCTCAAGCGCCCATCAAAGCGCGTATCGCCCGGCAGGCCGTTTCCATCGATTCTTTCGTTCTGGCGACGGACGGCGCATTGGCCAACATCCGGGGACGCTACGAGCAAAGCGGGCGGCTGGACCTGATCATGGATGGCGAAGCCGATTTGAAACTCGCTCCTCGGCTATCCGAATCCGTACTGGCCGCCGAAGGCGGGTTGATGTTCGACCTGCAACTTTCGATGCTCGGAGACCGGACCGACATCCAGGGAACGCTCGGATTGCGTCGCGGACAATTCGAGCTGGCCGACCTGCAAGGTCCGCTGGAAGATGTCGAAGGCGAAGTGCTGTTTTCGGGAAACCGTATTCTGTTCGACAACTTCCGTTCCATCTATGCCGGGGGGCGCGTTGAAGCCCGAGGCGAAGCGCGTATCGGGGAAAGTTCCGAACATACGCTCGATCGCTGGAACCTCCACCTGGATCTCCACAAGATTTCGTTCCAGATTCAGCCGGGTATGGAACCGATACTTTCCGGGCGGCTGTTCGTCAACGGAGACGGTTTTCCTTTCAATGTCGCCGGTGTGCTGGAAGTGAATTCGATGGAATACTTACGTTCCGTGCGCTGGCAGAAAGCCATTTTAGTGGACAGCGTTCGGGATGCGCTCAAGCCTCGCCGTGCACGAGAAGGTCCGATCCGAAAAGACGATACATTTCAATATGATATCGAAATCAAAGCCCGCGATTCAATCCGCATTCGAAACAATCTTGCCGACTTGTCGTTAAGTGCGGACTTGCGGCTCGTTGGAAACGACAACCGCCCCGCGCTGCTCAACACGCTTTCTTCCGCCGGGGGAAAAATCTATTTTCAGCAAAACCCCTTCGACGTGAAACGTTTCGTGATCGAATTCAACGACCGGGAGAAAATCAATCCGCTGCTCGACATTGAGGGCAGCAACCGCCTGACCTACCTCGACGACGGCGAGGAACGTGACGTCACTTTGAACCTGCGCATTGCGGGAACGCTGGAACAGCCCGAAATTCTTCTAACTTCCAACTCGGATCTATCTCAGACGGATCTCGTCTCGCTGCTGCTCGTCGGCCATCCTTCCACCGGAACGGATACGATGGAAACCAGCGGAAATTCCAGCGCCGCCACAGGTTTGAGCTTGATTTCCGACATCACCGGCGTAGACGAACAGGTGCGTTCGCGCTTCAAGATCGACGAATTCCGCCTGACCACCGAATACAACGAAGCTTCGACCTCCACCGGGGCGGCCATCGTTCCTCGGCTGATGGTCGGCAAACGACTTTCGGACAACGTACAGATCAACTTCTCGACCGCCATTTCGGATGAAACGGTGGACAAAGAACGCAGCTTCGAATTGAAATACCGCTGGAAGTGGTTGACCGTACAAGGAAAATGGGATTCGGACGCAGTAAAACCGGAGGGTAATTTCGGCCTGGACCTCAAATTGAATTACAGCCATTGAGGTACATCGGGCTGTTTTCTCCTACATGGACGAAATACCATCAGGAGGCTTTGAAGGAGCAGGATTGTATCCTGCTCTTTGCGTTTTGGGTTTGGGGTTTGGGACAAACGTGAGGACGGGGATGCAATCCCCGTCCATCAAGATGAAGCCATTGGTTAAGGACAGGATTCGGGCAATCCACACTCCAACACACTGATTTTCCTACAAAAAAACGCCTGCCGAATGATCCCGGCAGGCGTTTTTATCTCGAAGTATATCGCGTCGATTATTGGATGGTGACCGACACGCCGTAGTGATCGGAAAGCCGGGAATTCACCGTTTCGCCATCGGCATCGAAAGAAACTTCTCCGTCGAGAATGCGTTTCGGTGTGGTTTCCAGACCTTCGGGGAAATTCTTGAACATCACGTGATCGATGATCTCGCTGTCTCCCTCTTTGTCATCCGTACCGACAAGGGGATTATCCGTGCAGAAGGTGCACTGCGCCGCCGCTTGTGCAGCATAGGGCGAGGTGAATCCGGCCGTGCCGAACTTGTTGAAATTCTCTTCCAGTGCGGCGGCGGCGTTCGAGCTGCTCGTTCCGCAGTTCATGTCGCCCATCAACACCGCCGGGGTTTCCGTGCCGGATTTTTCCTCGACATACTGGGTGAACAAGTCGATCTGCTCGCCTTGTTCGTCGGCCCAGGATTCGTAGTCACCACCATAGGTTACGGAGGTGAGGTTCGCCGTCAGGTGGGTACAGTACACATCGACTTGCGGATAATCCGTCGTGGCGATGCTGGCCTTCAACACAACCCGGCGATTGAGGTAGGACGGCAGAATTTCCATTTCGGTGTTGCTCAGCGCAGTTTTGGACAGCAGCAGCAGACCGTTGTTGCCTCCATAGGCCAGGGTTCCGCTGCCCGATTGGGCACAGATGGCGAAGATTTCTTCAATAGTTTTGCTGATGTTCGCCCCCAGGCAAGTGGAACAAGGGTCGGACAGGGCATTGTATTCTTCGCCGCACTGAAACAGCACGCAGCCGGTCATCTCATCCGGATCGACATCGGCGCAATTGGCATCGACGCAATCCTTCAAAGCCTGGCTCTCATCGGCGCCACAGGCGGCGTCCTCGTTTTGGTCGATTTCTTCCGGCGTCAATACATAGTAGGAGTAAGGATAGACACTTTTCGCGCCTTCGACGACTTTGCCGATGTGGTCTTCCAGCCAGACTTCCTGCATGCAGACCACATCGTCGGTCAGTCCGGCGACGCCACTGCCGATCAAGGCGGAACGTTCCTCGGCGTAATCGACGAAGTTTACGGCCAGTCCTGCATTGAACGTCGCGAACGAGAGAGCCTGCGCCGTGGTGGTTTCGTCATCGTCGTCACCGCCACAAGCCACAAACCCCAAAGACAGCAAAAACAGAATCAAAACGGAAATCAATGTTTGTTTCATGAATCGCCCCTCGCGTTAAAAAAGAAAGATCCTTTTTCTTAACACTTTTCTAACGAATTCACAATAAACAATCGTCAGTGATTGGGGGAACGGCAGATTGTTCAAACGGTGCGGGGATCTTGATTTTTTCAAGGACAATAAGATCAAATATGCCGCTTGTTTTCTTTTGGCGATTGATGAAGGGTTGGGTAATCTGTTGCGGTTGTAAGTTCTGTTGTCGTTTCGGAGATTTGCCGTGTCGTCTTTTCACCCAACAATGCTGCGGATTTTAGGAGCGACGGTTTTCGCTCTGGCGGATGGCCTGTTTCTTTTCGCCAACCTGTATATGGTTGGGTGTGTCGTGGCAGCGTATGCAAACGGCTCGATAGGGTCTTCACCTTTTCTCACGGATCTCGCGTTTTTCGCGGCGGCTTTCGTTTTGTATGGATGGGTGCGTCATCGGCGCTTGAATCCTCTCCCCACACTGTGGCGAGTTGTGGCAGCGGTCGGCACGGTTTCTTCCGTTCTCGGGCTTGCAGCGCTTTGGGTGGATGATTCCATTACGGATTACCAATACTTGGAAGATTTCGGCCTGTGGGTCATGCGGCAGGATCCCGATGACGAAGACGACAAGATCGACATCCATGGACTCAAGGATTGTTCTCGAAGCGCTTCGGAAGCGAAGCACACATTTGCGTTTATCGGCGATTCCTTCGTTTTCGGCAGCAGACCTCACCTGTCCGATGGCCGTTCCCGCTCGTTTGGAACACAAGGTATCGGAATCCCTTGGAATTCCCGTGCGGATAATCAACGCTGGAATTCCGGGAGCATCGATTCGCGATTTTACCGAAATGGCGCGGTACGTTCGACAACGGTACGCTCCCGAAATGGTTCTCGTGTACTTGAAGGTGGACGATCTAAGTCCTATCGGCATCAATTCGCGTCTCGAACGTTTTTCCGAGAGTGTTTTCGAGCGTTTACTTGTATTGACCGGCCTTGATCTCCTTCAACAATATCAATACAACGACGAACTTCTCGGCGAGGTTCTCGACCAAGCACAGGAGGTCTTACCCGGTTGGATTCACGACATGCGGCAGGCTGTCGGATCGGCTAGGCTTTTGATTTTCTGTAATTTTTCTTTCGACAATCCCGAGTTCGTTCGCAACCTTCCACAAGGTGTGACCTGGATAGACAACAATGACCTGCCGTGCTGGGGGAATTTCGAATCGCAAGACGATGACCCGCATTGGTCCGCCAAGGGAGCCGAGCAGGTGGCAAGTTGTTTGCAGAATACGGTGGAAAGGGTGCTCCGCAAAGAGGCAAAAACGCCGTAACCTTTCAAGATACCTGAAGATAAACAGTCAGGGAGTAGCAGTAGGTCGGGCAAATTTCTTGCCCGACAATGTCGAGGTGTTGGACATTAAAAGGTGGTATACCTTACTTACAACACTTGGAACATGCTGAAATAAAAGAAAATTTTTCTCTCCTCAGTCAGGGAGTCGGGTAAGAAATTTGCCCAACCTGCGAGAGTTTCAGCGTTCGGAATAAGCGATAAAAAAAAGGACGCATGATGCGCCCCTTTTTGAAATGGATCGAAACCTGTTTTCTAGCCACCACGTGCCGCGCGCTTGGAAGCTTTCAACGGGTTGATCTTCGTCTCGATGGACGCGATCGCTCGTTTGACGTGGGACGCCCGGATGCAGGTGTCGTCTTTCCACATGATCGAGGGATCGGCGTAGCTCTTGCAGTACAGGCCGTCTTCCTTATCGACGATCTGGTTGCAACCCTCGCATTTTTCCACGATGGTCTTGATCTTCAACTTTGCCATGGCTCACTCCCCGGCAGCCTTGTTGGCCGCCATTTCGTTTTCCGGTCCGCGTTTGCGGTTGATCACCAGAGTTTTGTAGCCAACGAATTTATCCGATTCACGGGCTACGATGCGAATGTAATTCTGTCCTTCTTCGAGCGGAATGGTTGTTTCAAACGGCATCTTGAGAAAATCCACTCCGGTCTTGTTGGACTTGTAAAAGACCTTGCGCCGGTTATTCATGATAAACATGTCCCGGACCTGGTTATCGTCCTCGATGTGTCCCCGAAGCGTTATCTCGGGCTGGTCGGTGAACAGCGAGTACGAAATCGGGTTGACTTCCACCACGGGTTTGCGGAAAAAGTGGTCGATAGACGCTTTCAACGTCGGCTTACCCGCTTGCGGATGCCACCCGGCGTCTTTCTCTACCCACCCAAAGCGGTCTTTGTCAATGATTATTTTTGCCCAACGACCACTTAATGCCGAAACCGACGCTTTTTTCGCTTCTTTGACTACGGTCAGGATGGGATGACGAGCATCGGGAGAAGACAGGATTTTTTGATTTTCGGCCAGTTCGATCACCTGTCCCTTGGGCACCGGCGTCATGGGGAAGGGTGCCATCAGGTCGAAGGTGATTTCCTGGGAGGTGGCGACCCGCATGTCCGTATCTACGATACTGATTTCCATGGGGAATTTCGAATCTTCCAGTCCCGGTTTGACCTCGACTTCGAAACGCAGAAGCTTTCGCTCGCCCGGCTGGATCGGGTCGAATTCCATTCGGCCTTTCTTGATGAATACGTCTTTGAGATTGTCCGAGTTTTTGATCATTGCCAAGCCGTCGATGTTCGGACCTTTGCCCTGGTTGAGGACATCCACCAGAATTTCCACGGTTTCGCCACGCTGAATCAGACCATCACCGTTGCCCGCTTCGTCACGTACCTGATAAGTATAGGAGAAATCCGGTTGCGGCAGGTCACTGACCTCGAAACGGAACGGGGTATCGGGAGGCAGGTACTTGTTGTGCTCGGTGAAATGGAAGTTCATCACCGCTTCTCGGCGAGGCGTATCCGGAGGAATTTCGATGGGAATCTTGCGGGTAATCGTCTGTCCCGGCTCGATTTTTCCGAAAAACAGCTCCAAGTGGTCGAACAGATACCAGTCGGCCTTCGAATCGGCCACGAGACGATGGTAAGCGCCCTGTCCCACGTTTTTCACCGACATAAAGAGCGTCACTTTGTCACCGGACTTGATCGGCGCTTTCGGCTCGGTCCAGATCTTGATTTCCGCTTCGGGGGGTTGCTCGACCTCGGCCACCGACCAGTCCACTTCCAGCTTTTTCAGCTCGCGTACGATTTTCTTTTCTTCCCGGTTCGAAATCTTACGTAACTCCGGCATCAGTTGTTGCAGCATCATTTCACGGCGGCTAACACCATCGAGGCTTTCCAGCAGTTCCTTGGCCAGAAGGACGGGGAAATCGATCAGGATCTTGGTCAACGAATCGTCGATATCCATCTCGTCGCGTTTCTCGTCGTGCAGATACCGCAAGGTATAGATTTCACGATCTTCGATCGTCGAGTCGTGCACCAGGTGGCCGTCGAGTTTGGCTTCCCGATTCAGACCATCGCTGGTGAAGAACTCCACTTCGTTTTCATCGATGAATACCGGCAGCACCTTCACGTCAGGTACAATGCCAACCGATTGAATCGACACATCGCCGGGCGTCAGATACTGGGCGATGGTCAGTTTCAACGCGCTGTGATCCTCCATTTCGTACAAAAGCTGTACACTGCCTTTGCCAAAGGTTCGGTCTCCCAAAATCACGGCCCGATTGTTGTTTTTCAACGCACCGGATACGATTTCGGAGGCTGAAGCCGATCCGTGGTTGACCAGAACGAGAATCGGGTAATGGGGTTCGGTCCCTGCCGCGCTGGCTTCTTTGGATTCCTTGATTTCGTTGCGCGACCCGACGGTGGTGACGATCACGCCTTCGGACAGGAACATGTCGCCCATGTTGATCGCCGCTTCCAACAAACCACCCGGATTGTGCCGCAGGTCGATGATCAGCCCTTTCAGAGGCTTTTTCTTTTCGGCTTCGGCTAGGAATTCCTTCATGTCACGAACGGTGTTTCCCTGGAAATTCTTGATGCGAACGTATCCGATGCCATTGCCCAGCAATTTGCTCTCTGTGCTCTGGATCTTGATGCGGTCGCGGATGATGACGTATTCTTTGGGTTCTTTGAACCCTTTACGCATGATATGAAGTTTACAGGGGGTTTGCGCCTTGCCACGCATCATCTTGACGGCGTCCTCCAGCGGCAGGTTGACCGTGGATTGACCATCGATACGTACGATTTTGTCGAGTGCTTTCAGCCCGGCGCGATAGGCAGGCGTTCCTTTGATCGGGATGATGACGGTCAACTCGCCGTCCCGAATGCCGATCTGAATGCCCAGTCCGCCGAAATTGCCCTGAGTCGACACTTTCAGGTCGTTGTAAATCTTGGGAGACATCTGGGTGGAGTGTGGGTCCAGCGTATCCAACATGCCGTTGATCGCCGCGTATTCCACTTCCTTGGGGTCCACGTAATGGTCGAAATGGGGTTGCAGAAAACGAAACACCTCGCTCATCCGATATTGGATGTCCCAGGGGGAATCGATGTCGTCGTAGGTGAATTCTCTCTCCCAGGTATCGATCCGAATGGTGGATTTTTCGCTTTCCTCATCGTGATGAACGAGAACCGAAGCGACATCGCGAGCCACTTCGTCCAAAGCACTGGTGAACATCTTTTTCGGATGGATGCGAGTGGGGTCGTAGTAATAATTTTTGATGTAGGTGATGACCTTCGTCATGATCTCGATGGACGCCAGATCGTATTTCTCGGTCTGGGGTTTGGCTTCGACTCGGGCGGCTTCCAGCGGCGAACGTCCCCATACGCCGGGATCGGGTTCACGGACCACACCGAAATACACGCCGATTACCACCAGAACGGAAACCAGTCCCAACAACCATTTCGATTTTTTCATCGTCGCTTCGTCTCTCTTTCGCAGTATTTCAGATCGTATAGGTCTTTCCCGTTCCCGTTCGATCTTGTCGCGAAAACGTATATCCCCTCGAAAACCTTGACAATTCTCTATCTTCCCTTCGCTTTTTCACCGGTAACAAGGGTAGTCGCCAAGGTCGATAACACAACCGGATTTTTCATTCTAGCACCAGATCCGCTTCAAGACAACGTCTATTATTCATAGGACTTCCCTCGGGGTGCATCACAAAATAGTGCGACTTTCGTAAAATCCTCTTTTTTCGTAGCGGCGAGGCGTAAGCCCGCCGTTTTTGCTTTTTGAAAGTTGCTTTTACGCCCCTAATCTCCCTTTTCGGCGGGCTTACGCCTCGCCGCTACAACCAAATGAATGAATCCTTCAATATTATTGGGCCAATTCGCACCATTTTGTGATGCACCCCTTCCCTCGTCTTCACCATGACTAGCCTGCATACTTCATGAAGAATCATCCGGTCTGGGAAAAATCACCCGGAATAAACCCCAAACCACGTTTCCCTGATAATATGGCGACTTTTCTTCCATACAATTTCATACGTGTACCCCAATGATTTTATTTCTCATGGTAACATGATATAAAGGAATGCAATACGTCATACTTTTATACTCGGAATTGTTCTCTTTTTCCTGGGAGAAATTGCCATGCAATCGAATCGGCCTTGGTGCTGCATCGGTAAGTTCTTTACCTTCCTCGTTTTTCTCCTTTTGTCGGGGATTTCGTCTCAAGCTCTGGCCGACGGCGGATTCTACTATTCCGTCGATGGAACGCAGGCCGTTTCCGGCGGTATGGGGGCGCAACGGGCGTTGATTTGGCAAAAGCCCGAAGCCGTGGAGATGTGGGTGCAGTCGAGCTATAACGGACCGGCCCAGGATTTTGCCTGGGTTCTGCCTCTTCCGGTGGAACCTGTAGCCATCGTCGAAGGTGATCCGGGGTTTCTGGACGAGCTCGTGACCCTCACCACGCCATGGATCGCTACAATCACCACACATTACAGCTCCGACGAGGCTGCCGCTGGAGGTTCGTCGGTCGATGGCGATCCCAGCAATGTTTCAGTAATTCTGGATGGATCGGTCGGGTTGTTGGACTATCAGGTCATCACGGCGGAAACGAGTCAAGCCCTGGCCGAATGGCTGACCGAAAACGGCTTCGATCTGCCGGAAAGCTCTGAGGAAGTGCTGAACGACTATCTTGAAAAGGGTTTTGTCTTTTTCGCCTCCAAAATGCGGACCGCCAGCCGGGTGTTGAGCGAACCCGAAGGTCTGCCCGTCGTCGTATTCGAGTTTCCCGCCGACGCGCCAACGGTTTTTCCGATGTCGTTTACGGCCTTGTCCGCTAAAAAACCGGTCAAAGTGCTGCTGTTTACCGCATCGTACTACGGAAAACTGATTCCACGAAAAGGCGGCTCGTACCGCTGGACCATTCCTTATCAGGCACCATGCACGAATGCGGAATACGTCTCCTGGTTGAATCGCTTGTGGGATACGCAGGCTCCGGCAGTTTTCGTGGCGGAATTTCTAGCAGGGTTACATGGCGTTTTTAGATATTCTCGAGAGTCCAATAATGGTTTATGGCTTGATCGTGTACATGACAGTTGCTATTACTCATCCAGTGATTCTCTTTCAAGTATATGCACGATGTATTTCGAATCCCCTTCTTCGGAAATGTTGAAGCTATTCGAAGAAAGGTATTTTCTAGGGCGTTTTTTAAGCACGATTTCAGCCGAGAAAATGACGGATGACGTAGAGTTGGAAACGCTAGAAACACCTGATTTTTGGGGGGAATCTTTCCCGTATTTCGATGGTTTGATGCTTTCCTATGGAACCTGTTCATCACGAATCGACGACGACTGGAATTGTGAAATCGGTACAATTTCCTGTTATGATAGCGTGGTTACGATGTGCACTGGATCAACATCGAGTTTCGCGGGACGTTGTTCTGCCTACTACGACGAACATTGTCGTTACTGGCAATGTGCTTGTAACAGTTACGCAAAGCATTGCTCCAGTCATAGGGCAATTTTGCTTTGCAAGAATAAATCGTGGGCCTTGCACGAAATCTGCGATCACCGTTGTGAAAACGAAAAATGCGTGGATTGTGTTTCAAGCGATGCCCCCTTTTGTTCAGGAAACCGTACAAAAGCCTATTGCCAAAACAACGAATGGCAACACTCTGTTTGCGGGTATAGGTATGTCTGCCGGGATGCAGAGTGTTTCGAAGCCTGCGAACCGGAAAATTCCACACGATGCTTACCTGGAGATGAGACTAAAATCATGAGAAATCGGGATCGTTGCGTGGATGGTGCATGGAGGCATAGCCTTGAAGACGAATGCCCTTGGGATTCCATTTGTGATAACGGTGAATGCGCTGAGTTCCCGGCCTGCGGAGAGAAACACCTGGGAGAGATGGGTTGTTTCGAAGGAGAAAACTTCAATTTATCGCTAAGATGTAGCAATTCCTCTTACGAGCGAATGACGGTTTACGAGGAATGCGGTTTAGAAGCCTGTGAAAACGGTTATTGCAAATATCCCTGTAAATCGAGAGAGGAAGGCACCACCACATGCGTGGCTGGTTCAGGAGTGATGTTACACAAAGAATGCCGGGATGGATTTTGGCGAGTCTTGGATGGATGTTTCGATAGTGTTTCAGTCTGCGATATCGAAAAAGGCTGTATCGAATACCTATGTAAGTTTGGCGAAAGACGATGCGTAGGCGATGTTGTCGAAGAATGCGGTCCCGATCGGCTATCTTGGGTTGAAGACGAAACGTGTAGTGCTGACCAATGCGTGAATGGGCGATGTGTGTCCGATGGCCTAAGCGGCAACAATTTAGCAGGAGATGTAGAAAGCTCCGTTTGTCGGCAAACCCACGTACCGCCGGCGACGCTCTGGCTGTTTCTTGCCCTGATTATAGGGGGGTGTTGGTTGCGCCGGAGAAACGACGCCTATCCATCGAGATTCTAACCCAACAAAGAAACAACCCAAGTTAACGGATTGAAATAAATACATTATTTCTCAAGTTGCAGTGGTTTCGGTGAATCCTCCGAGCGAATCGATTTTTCGGTTTGAATGTACGAAATCGATGCTTAGTTTATTTTCGTGAAAAAGACCGTGCACGAAACCGGATGACCCCGAAGGGAGGACGCGATGAGCGACAACATGACCTGTGAATTTCCCGATTCGAATCCTTTGGACGAAGAGGTGCGGGGATTGCTCGAAAGCGCGAAAACCATCGCCGTGGTGGGACTTTCCAACAAGCCGGAACGTGACAGCTACAAAGTAGCCGACTACCTGTTGCAACACGGATATACGGTGATCCCGGTCAATCCGGTTCTCGATGAAGTGTTGGGACAAAAAAGCTATCCCGACCTGAAGTCGATTCCGCAACCTATCGATATCGTGGATATTTTCCGAAAAGTGGAATTCATTCCGGGACTCGTGGACGAGGCCATCGGCATCGGAGCGAAAGCCGTCTGGATGCAATTGGGACTGGCTTCGAACGCCGCCGCCCAGAAAGCCCGAGATGCCGGGTTGCAGGTGGTGCAATCCAAATGTATCAAGATCGAGCATAAGAAACTGATGGACTGATTTCCATGGCCGATACCGATTCCCGTAGCGGTTTGGATTACTCCAATCCCGAAATCGCAAAATATCTCGAAGCGCTGCATAGTCCGCACACTCCGGCGATGCAGGCAGCGCTCGACGATATCGAAAACGAGGGGTTGCCGCCGATCCAGATTTCCCGCACGGAAGGCAAAATCCTGTCGGTGCTCGCTCGTATGGTGCGAGCCGAAAACGTTGTCGAATTGGGCACGTTGTCGGGATATTCCGCCTTATGGTTGTTGGAAGGCATGCCGCCCGAAGGACGACTCTGGACCCTCGAACACGATCCCAAGCACGCTGAAATCGCCCGAAAAGTGTTTCGAAACGCCGGGAGGGACAAGCAGGTGACGCTTTTGGAAGGTTCGGCACAGGAGACGTTACCCAGCCTAGAAAAGCATGGTCCCTTCGACCTGATGTTCATCGACGGCGACAAGGAAAACTATGACAAATACGTGCGCTGGGGATTGGATCACCTACGAAGCGGCGGGTTGATCATCGCCGATAATGCCTATCTTTTCGGGTACTTGAAAGGAAAACAGGCGGATGACTCCTGGGATCGGGACGCCATCGCCACCATGCAGCGCGCTCACGAAATGCTCGCGGCTGAAAGCGAATCGGTCTGCTTGCCTACCCCCGACGGATTGCTGTTGGGTCTGAAACGCTGAGACCGACGCTTCCTGACTGTATTTTCTAACACATTGATGAAATAAGATTTTTCACGAAAAACCATGACGAAACATCCTGAAAACTCCTCGACTTCCTCTCGAAACTCCAACGATCTCCGCTCGCGGAAGGCTTCCGGCGCGTTGACCTATGCCAACCTCTCGGTTGACGAAAATCAACTGGCCGCCATGACCCACGACGAGCGCCGTAACCTGCTGGACCGCCTCGATTACCGTCAGAAATACCAGCTTTTGCAAGTAGCGCCGGATGCCGGAGAACTGCTGCGCGAGATGCTGCCGGAAGACCTGTATTTCACCATCGAAGCCGTGGGACGAACCGACGCCATGGACCTTGTGCTGCAATCCACCCCCGAGCAGACTGTGCGCCTGTTCGATATGGACTGCTGGAAAAAAGACCGATTTCTCGTGAAAAAACAACTGGATTGGTTCGGCTGGATGATCCAGACCGACATGGAGCAGGCCGCCGAAAAACTCCGTCAGATGGATTTGTCGTATGTCGTGGCGTTTCTTTCGGGAATGATCGAGGTCCGCCGCTACGAGTGGTCCGACGACCCGGCCACCATTCCCGCCGACCTGTTCACTTTGGACAGCCATTTTCAGTTCCGCTTTCTCGACCCGGAAAACACCGACCTCGACCGGATGACCGTTTTTCTGCTGCAACTCTACATTCAGAATTACGAGTTATATATGCAGGCGATGGAATGGTTGATCTGGGAACAACCCACCGTTCTGGAAGAGCACGCCTATCGCGAGCACTGCCGACGACTGGCCGATGCGGGCTACCCGGATTATCTCGAATCGCTGGCGCTGTTCTCGCCTTTCGATGCCGATGCATTCAAGGCAGGATTGGAGCGGCAACGGATGGACAAGTCGGGGTTTCCCCGGTTGGACAAACCCTTGCCGACCTATTGGAAAACCATCGACGAACCGGGTCATTTCTTTACGGATCTTTTGGAAGACCTGGACGATGAAGACACCCGCGAGCGCATTCGAAACGAGCTTGTGTTCCTTGCCAACCGAGCGGCGGTGGCTCGCAAGGCGCTGGGGGATCTCGAAGAGTTGGCCGAGGTGATGGAGCTGGTACGGAATCACCTGGCGACGGGATTGCAGTTTCTTTCGGACTCGGATTCCTCTCTGGCGATGGATTATTTGCAAAGCCTTCCGCTGGTTTCGGTGTTCCGTTGCGGCTATGCTTTGAGTGCCCGACTCAACCGGGTCGCCAAAAATTTTATCGAACGCCATGCCCCGAACCGCGATCCCAACTCACTGGCGCTGCTGCCACGTCCGGCCCGCGAGCTTTTATTGGGGCTGAACGGCCAGCCTCCGATGCTTCCGGCGGATTTCATCGAGGATCGTCCCGAACCGCACGAGTTGAGCAGTCTCGACGAATATCGTAAAGCCATGGCGTCTATCGAGCGACTGGATTTCGTGTTCCGGCTGTTGTTCGAGCGAATGAAACTGGACAAAGCCGCCCTCGCCCGACGAACCTACGGTTTCGTTTCCGAAGACGACTCGCCGCTGTTGCTGATCAAGGTCACGTTGACGGCTTTTGCTCGGCACAAGCTTGGAGCGGACAAAGAAGCGGTGTTGCTATCTCATGAGAATTTCAGGGATTTTCTCGATCTTACTCTGGTAAAGCACCCCTCCGGCGGATTTCGTCCCAGCTCGGATTTCACCGAAACGCTTCGTGAATGGATGCAAAGCCACCTCGACGAAGCAGGAGAAGTCACCCGAGAACGGGCCGACCAATGGGCGCAGTTATGCGCCGAAACCTATGGCGGTCTGGCAGCCGGGATACTCTCTCTCGAACGCAAAGACGCTATCAGCCTCAGTCGTGTGCTGTTTTTGGAATAACGGTTTCTTAAGCGGCAAGCCCTGCAAGAAACATGATATCCGCACAGGCTTTACGATAATCTTCGTTATCGTCGTAATTTCTTAAGTTTTTCTTCAGTCTCCCGATTGATTTTCTTGAAAAAAACAAGAAATTCCGGGCACAAGGCCACCTGAATTTCCATTGAATCGACTCTTTTTGTTGTATCCTGTTGACTTTTGAACCTATTAAGCGTATATTGATTAACAGGTTAAAGTGATGATTACGTCGATTCCTTTGCTTTTCATGCGGATATGCGTGCTGGAAAGCGGGGATCATCTTTATCGATCAAGGAGTTACGAAACCGTTTACCCGAAAAATACGACCCATGGCACCATCGATCAAAGATTTGTTCTACGAATTGCGGCAACGTCAGGAAATCATCGCCCAAGAGCGCAAGCGGAACATGAAAAAACTCGATCGGGATGAGCATCTTCGGGAGGAATTGAAACACCTCATCGAGCTCGAAGATCGTCTGTTCGACGTGCTCAACGAAACTTTCGATGTTTTGAATAAAAAAGGCTACGATTTGAGCGATGTTTTCGCCGAAAAAGGTTTTTTACCCGAACGACGCAAGCGGGATCTCGAACCGGGATGTACGATTTGCACGAAATACAAAGGCAAACAGTACCGGGCGCGAGTCAATGACAGCGGAAAAATCGTCTATAACGGCAACGTTTTTCCATCCATTGCCGCGCTATCCGTCGAAATTACGGGCAAAACCAAAAGTCACCTTCGAAGCCGGAAATTCTGGACCATCGACCGGTTGTCCGAATTCCGCCCCCCTGACCCATTGAAAAAATAGGCCACGGACTTGTTGGAAAAAACCTAGGGGAATGCCGGTTGGACAGTCTGACTGGAATTTTCCTCCAGTAGAAGTCATCCTGAAAATTCCTCCTGTCCACGTTCAGACAACTTCATGAAAGTTCTTCGGTTTTCTGCGTCTCGCAACGAATACCCATGAACAATTCGGACTGACGCCCGGTACCGACAATTTCCATTTTCACTTATGCATTTACGTGCATGACGCTTCTCGTTTCCCGGCCCGACTTGACGAAATCCGGTTTTACCCTGATAATCCAGGGAATCGAACGAACCCACCGGATACCATGACAGTGATGTTGTTGCACATTTGCCGGAACGTGATTCTCTTCGGAAGTCTCGCGATTCTGCTCTGGTCCTGCGAAGCGGACCGTTCCACACCCGACAAGGCGAAGGGGTTGCCCCTGCACGTCCGCAAGGTGGTATTGCGTGACCTGGAACAGATTCGACAGGATGGCGTGCTGCGTCTGGCGACCCGCAACAACGAAACCAACTACTTTTTGTTCAAGGGTTCGCAGATGGGGTTCGAGTTCGATATCCTGCAGAAGTTCGCCAAGAAAAACGGCCTTCTGATCGAAGTCGTTCCCTCGAATTCGTGGGAGGCTATGGTCGAGTTGCTCGATTCGGGACAAGTCGATGTCATCGGGGCGGGGATCACACCCTCGTTGGCTCGTGAAGCCGTGGCGGACTTTTCCATTCCCTATCGGGAGACCACTCAAGTTGCCGTTTTTTCAGAGGAAGTCGAGAAAATCGAACGACCGGAAGAGCTTTTTACACACGAAATCCACGTTCGAGACCATAGCCCGGCGCTCGATGCTATTCGCCAGCTCGAAATTCGTTTCGGGAAAAAGGCGGATCTTACGTTGTTGCCGGAAACACTGGAAGAAGCGGAAGTTTTGCAGCAGGTCGCTTCGGGGGAGATCAACGTTACGGTGGCGGATCGCTCCGTAGCCGAGTTGGAAACCGCCTCAACCCAAGGGCTGCGCGTCGGTCCGGCCATTGGCGAAACGAAGGGAACCGCGTTTGCGCTTCGGCAAAACGCCCCCGAATTGAAAAAAGCGCTGGATGCGTTTCTGACTCGCATCTTGAGACGAAAATGGTATGCGATTATCGAGCGACGCTACTATGCCGACCGGGGACGTCTGACCCGGCAACGTTCCCACAACCAGTTCACGCTTTCCTCGGGACGGCTTAGTCGCTGGGATGATCTGTTTCGAAAATACGCCGAACGCTACGATTTCGATTGGCGACTGATTGCCGCGCTGGCCTGGCACGAATCGCGCTTCGATCCGTCCTCGAAAAGCTGGGCGGGAGCCAAAGGCATTATGCAAATCATGCCGATTGCCGCCAAAGACCTGAAAATGAACTGTTTTGCATCCAATGAAGCGAACATTCACTGTGGGGTGCGGTTTTTATCGCGGCTGCGTTCGCAATTTCTCCATCTCGGGGAGGAAGAACGCATCAAGTTTGCCCTGGCGGCTTTCAACGCCGGAGCGGGGCACGTTCGGGACGCTCGTGTGCTCTGCCTGGATTACAAACTCAACCCGATGATCTGGGAAAATAACGTCGAACAAGCTTTATTGCACTTGATGAGCTGGCACTATTACCGACAATATCGAAGCGGTTATTGCGATGGACGGCAGACGGTCAACTATGTAAACGGGATTCTCACGTTGTATCGGACCTACCAGCAAACCGTGCCTTTGACACCCGAAACCGAGGAAGAGGCTGTGTCGGAGGACGGCAAAGGCGAATCCGATACGAACAAACCCTTGACCGCAACCCGTTGATTGGGGAAAATACCCTCGACGTTTTCCATGGTTTTCACAATAGATCTGAACGGGCGGGTAACAATCTGGACGTTAGATTTTGGATGACGCCGGTTTCGTTTGGTACGGCCTTCTTTTCAAAACAAGGAAATGAGGACGAGTATGGCTTATATCGATTCTTATTTGCGGGTAATGTCTCAAATCGGGGCGTATTGTCTGGAAATCAGCGGTGAAGCGAAACCGAAATTCATTTCGACCTCCGGCCCTCGGGAAATCGGTGAAATTCTTAAAGAAAAACAGGCCCAGCGGATCATGGCCGAGTTGATGGATGCGAAAAGCAAAACCGAACTCGGCAAAGAAGGCCGTACGTTTTTCGAATACAGCTATGAAAGCCAAACGTTCAAGATCAAGGTTTTCTGGCAGGGGAAAATGATCAAAGGGCAGATCTACGAGTTGGGGTCCACTCCCGACGAGGAAATCAACCGCTACGATCAGGAAGCCCTGAAAGCTGTCGGCAACCGCAATCATCAAACGGATATGGGGTCATCCTCTCCCGTTCCTCCACCCCCGTCCCCGGAACCGGTTTCCATGAGCCTGGAAATGGTCGAGGACGATTCGACCTTCGGGGATGTTCCCGCTCCATCGGCTCCCGCTCCCGGTCAAGTGGCTGCCCCTGTGGCTCCGGCACCGGTAGCGCCGGGTCCGGCTCAACCACCGCCTCCCGCCGGGATGCAACCTGCCCCTGCAGGTGGAGCGCAGCAAAGCGTGGTCATCGCTGCCGGAGATGACAAATACAAGGGATTGGACCCCGAACCGCCGAAACGGGCACGTCCGGTACGGTGGCCTGGAAAGCCGTTGATCGATCCCAACACCAACAAAGACATTTCGCTCGAATACCTGTTGTCGCGGATGATCGAACTCAAAGCTTCCGACCTCCACATTTCCAGCAATGCCAAACCGATTTACCGTATCGATGGCGAAATGCAGACACAGGAGCAGTATCCGGTCATCACGCCCGAAAACATGGACGCGATCCTGCAAACCATCGATCCCGAACTCAACCGTGCGGAATTCGAGGACACCAACGACACGGACTTCGCCTTCGAAATCAAAGGCTACGGACGTTTCCGTGTGAACTACTTCCGCGACCGTCATGGCAAGGGTGCCGTGTTCCGGCAGATTCCTTATAAAATTCTCACCGCCGAACAGCTCGGCATGAGCGAAAACCTAAAGAATCTCGCCCAGTTGTCCAAAGGACTGGTTCTGGTTACCGGACCGACCGGCTCGGGTAAATCCACCACGCTTGCGGCGATTATCGACGTGGCCAACCGGACGCGCTCGGACCACATCATCACCATTGAAGACCCGATCGAATTCGTGCACGAGAACATCAAATGTCTGGTAAATCAACGCGAAGTTCGTACACACACCGACGGTTTCAAATCGGCCCTTCGAGCGGCCTTGCGTGAAGACCCCGACATCGTGCTTGTCGGTGAAATGCGCGACCTCGAAACCGTGTCGATCGCCATGGAAACCGCCGAAACGGGCCACCTCGTTTTCGGAACGCTGCATACGACCACGGCCATCGCCACCATCGACCGCCTGATCGACATCTTCCCTTCGGATCAGCAGGACCAGGTCCGTACCACGCTGGCCGATTCGCTCAAAGCCGTCATCGCCCAGAACCTGCTGAAACGCAAGGAAGGCGGGCGCGTCGCCGCGCAGGAAGTGTTGATGGTCACCAATTCGATTTCGAACCTGATCCGTGAAAACAAAAACCACCAGATTCTTTCTCAGATGCAGATGGGGAAAAAATACGGAATGCGGACCATGGACGAAGAATTGCTGCGCTACGTGCAGAAAAAGATCGTTACTCCCGAGGAAGCGTTCGCCAAAGCCCCGGATAAAATCTCCATCGCCGAAGCTTTCGAGAAAAACCGTATCCGTGTGCGGAAACTGGATGCCATGGAACAATAATAAGGCTCGTACCGCAAAGAGCAGGACTGAATCCTGCTCTTTCTAAAAGGTCAACTGCAAAGGGGTTGGGACTTCCCCCATTTTTTCAAAGCTTGTGCACAACCAAGAGTGCCACGGTCTTTGCCTGGAAGGCAATGGCCGTGAGATTCCAATAGGTTGCACGGCCATCGATTCTTCGAATCGAAGACCGTGGCACCCGTAAATAAGCTCTGAGTAAACTGCATTGAGTCTCCCGACCTGCTCCTCATGGTTTGCACCCAAACGAAACCTTTTCGCAAGTTCGACTTCGGAAAGAAAATTTCAGACCCAATCCCGCCTCGGCTTGACCGACTTTCCGCCAGCGCATACACTTGCGTCTCCTTTCAAGCCGGAGGCCACGATGCAAGACAAACCGGAAATCTTTCTCGTCGATGTCAGCGGGTTCATCTTTCGCGCCTATTACGCAATTCGTTCCAACCTGACGAATTCCAAAGGACAACCCACCAACGCGGTTTTCGGTGTGGCGCAAATGTTGACCAAGTTGATCCAGGACACCTCGCCCCGCTACCTCGGCCTCGTGTTCGACGTGTCTCGCCGCTCGTTCCGCACCGAGCTTTATCCCGATTACAAAGGCCACCGCCCCGATCCTCCCGAGGATCTCGTGCCGCAGTTCGCGCTCGTTCAGCAGTTGGCCAAAGCTATGGGGCTGAAAATTCTCGAAAAAGAAAACTACGAGGCCGACGACCTTTTGGGTACGCTCGCCCGGCGTTTCAGCGAGGCGGGGCATCCCGTGCGCATCGTCACCAGCGACAAGGATCTGATGCAACTCGTCAACGAGCGTGTAACTCTGCTTGATACCTGGAAAAACAAGACCATCGGCATCGAAGAGGTGAAAGAGCGTTTCGGCGTCGAGCCGGAAAAAGTCATCGAGGTTCTGGGACTGGCCGGGGACAGCTCGGACAACGTGCCCGGCGTACCCGGTGTCGGCGAAAAAACCGCCATGCAATTGATTCAGCAGTTCGGTTCCATCGAGGGTGTGTTGTCGTGTCTCGACGAGGTGAAAGGCAAAAAACGCAAGGAAAACCTCGAAAACTTCGCCGATCAGGCCCGGTTGTCCAAAACGCTGGTAACCATCGACACCGACGTGGAGTTTCCGCTCAAACCCGAAGACATCGCCTGGAACGGTCCGGCTGTGGAGACCCTTGTGGACTTCTATCGGGAAATGGAGTTCACCCGACTGGCTTCCCAATTGGAAACGACCGAAGAGACGGCAGTTTTGGACCGTGATGCCTATATCCTGGTGGACGACGAAGCCCGCTTCGAAGCCCTTTTGAAACGCCTGAACGACGTGACCGTCTGCGCCTTCGATACCGAAACCCGCTCGAAGATTCCGTTCGACAGCGGGTTGTTGGTGGGGCTGTCGTTTTCTCCGGCGGACGGCGAATCCTATTACATACCGGTGGATCATCAACAGGCGAAACAGTTGGAAAAACAAGCGGTTCTCGACGCATTGCGTCCGCTGTTCGATGACCCGGAACGAACCTGGATCGCCCAGAACGCCAAGTTCGACCTGGAGGTTTTGCGCACGGAAGGCGTCGAGATTCGAGGCCGTATCGATGACTCGATGCTGCTCAGTTACGCGCTCGATCCCTCCCGCCGCGCTCATGGGCTGGATGCCTTGGCGTTGAGCGTGCTGGGACACTCGATGATCACGTTCGAAGAAGTCTGCGGAAAAGGCAAAAAACAGATCACCTTCGATCATGTCGATACAAACACGGCGCTGCGTTATGCCGCCGAGGATTCCGACGCCACCTGGAGGCTGTTTCACAAACTGAAGGAAAAAGCCGAAAAAGAAAAGCTTTACGATTTGTACGAGACGATCGAGCGTCCCCTGGTTTCCGTGCTGGCGCGAATGGAAGGTTGGGGAGTCCGGGTGGACCGGGAACAACTCGAAGAATTATCGAGGGATTTCGAAGGACACCTGGAACGCTTTCAAGAAAAAATCTGGGCCGAGGCCGGAGAGGAATTTCTCATCAACTCGCCTCAGCAATTGCAGCATATTCTTTTCGACAAGCTCGGCATGAAGCCGTTGCGCAAGACTTCGACCGGCTATTCCACCGACCAGTCTGTTTTGGAAAAACTGGCTCTTTACCATGACTTACCTCAACTGATTCTCGATTATCGCGCCGTGGCCAAGCTGAAATCCACCTATACAGAAGCGCTCGTACGACTGATTCGTCCCGACACCGGCCGGATTCACACCAGCTACAACCAGACTGTGGCGATGACCGGACGACTGAGTTCCTCGGAACCGAACCTGCAAAACATTCCCGTTCGTACCGAGCAGGGACGAATGATCCGAGCGGCTTTCATCCCCGATCCCGGTCATAAACTGCTTTGCGCCGACTATTCCCAGGTGGAGTTACGCATCATGGCGCATCTGGCACAAGATCCGCTGTTACTGGAGTCGTTCCGTAACGGCGAGGATGTGCATTCCCGCACGGCGGCGGAGATTTTCGGTGGCTTGGGTGGCATCACATCCGAACTGCGACGACGGGCCAAAGCCATCAATTTCGGCCTGATGTACGGCAAAACGCCGCATGGTCTTTCCGAAGAGTTGGGAATTACCCGCGCCGAGGCGAAACGCTTTATCGACGACTACTTCCTACGGTATCACGGTGTAAAGGCTTGGATGGACCGGCAACGGGAAGAGGGTAAGGAAAAAGGCGCGGTGTTCACGCTGTTCGGGCGGCGAGTACCCTTACCGGATCTTCAGGCTAAAAATGCCCAACGTCGCGGATATGCCGAACGGGTGGCGATCAACGCCCCGATCCAGGGCACCAGCGCCGATATCATCAAGCGGGCCATGGCCACTATAGATAGTCGTCTGACCGACGACTTTTCGGACGTTCGGATGATCATGCAGGTACACGACGAGTTGGTGTTCGAAGTACCCGAAGACCGTCTCGACGCTACAAAAGAGATGGTCCGCGAGACGATGGAAGGAGCCGCCGAACTGGACATCCCGCTGACCGTGGACATCGGTGTGGGCGACAACTGGGACGAGGCTCACTAGTTTTAACCTATTGAAATCTTAATGGTTTTATTCGTCTCGCAACTATCCTCATGAATGATTCGTGTTTAGGGGAATATCGGTTTTCCTTAGCCCGGATAATTCATGAGAAATCGTCACGAGACGCCGAAAACCGACGATATTTCGCGAAGTTGGAACGATTTTTTAACGGAGGCATACTTGATAGTATGTTGAGTATAAAAAATTGTGAAACAAGTGAAAGATCGAGGATTTTCAAGTCGCAGCAGGTTTTTCATGAATTTTCCGGGTTACCTGTAAACTTTCAAATCGGGTTCATTTCCGTTCGTTTCAATCGTGACATTGTGGATTTGAGGAAAATCGAGTACAAGAGTTTTTACGTTTATGAAACTCGAACGGGGAGCACGGTGTCGTCGTCTTTACGCATTTTCCAAATACTTCGCATTCTTTCGCTTCAAAACGCCTTTATCGGAGCCACGATGGTGATTCCGTTGGGGATTGCCGTATACGATGGCAGCCGCGACGTTTCCGCTTTCGCTATCGGATTGTTCGTGACGTTGGTTCTCAACACCGTACTGTTTTTTTTCTTACGCCGTGCCCATGGCGACCTCTCGCATCGTGATGGATTTCTGGTGGTCAGTCTCAGTTGGGCAACGGCCTGTCTGTTCGGTTCCATTCCCTTCGCCTTGCAGCCGGAATTCGGCGGTGTGACGAGCGCAATGTTCGAGTCCGTTTCGGGATTCACGACAACAGGTTCCACGATTCTCACCGACATCGACATCCTGCCTCGCGCCACGTTGTGGTGGCGTAGCATCATACAATGGTATGGAGGCATGGGAATCATCGTGCTGGCGCTGGCGATTCTGCCGTTATTGGGCGTTGGAGGAATGCAGCTTTTCAAGGCCGAGGTTCCCGGTCCCACAGCCGACAAACTGCTGCCGCGCATCAAAGATACGGCGATTGCGTTGTGGGCGATTTACCTTGGACTGACGTTGGCCGAAGCCCTGTTGCTTTTCATTGCAGGCTTTTCGGGGTTCGATGCCATCTGCCATTCCTTCACCACCATGGCCACCGGTGGATTCGGAACACAGGATGATTCCTTGATGACGCTCGGAAACGTCTGGACGGACATTATCTTTATCGTGTTCATGGGGTTTGCCGGGATGAATTTCACCTTGCATTACGCCTGGTTGCGTCGCAGGAGATGGAGCGCGGTATGGGACGATCACGAATTCAGGGTCTATCTTGGTCTGATTTTCGGAATGATCCTCCTCTTCACGGGGTTGCTTTCGTGGGGTGGAGTGTATGATTCCGTATGGGACAGCCTGCGGTATGCGGCTTTCCAGGTGTTGTCACTCGCTACCACCACCGGCTACAATTCGGCGGATTTCGAAGCCTGGGGACAAACGGTTCCGGCGCTGACGTATTTCTGCTTCTTGTTGATGTTCACCGGCGGTATGGCCGGTTCCACGAGCGGTGGTGTGAAGATCATTCGTCTCTGGCTGGTCGCCAAGTTGGCCTATCGCAACCTGTTTTTGCTGATTCACCCCCGCGCCGTGATGCCGATAAAAGTGTCTCAACGAACGGTTCAGGAAGACGTGCTCTCCTCGGTCGTCGGATTTCTGATGCTCTACCTGCTGTTTTTCCTCGTAACGGCGGCGGCGCTTTCGATGATGAACTACGATTTCATCACGTCGTTGACGGCGGCGGCGACCGCCTTGGGGAACGTGGGTCCGGGACTGGGAGAGGTAGGACCGACCAACCATTTCGCTCATATGCCCATACTGGGCAAGTGGCTGTTGATCGTCTGTATGTTGCTGGGACGATTGGAAATTTACACACTGCTGATTCTGCTCGTTCCCGAATTCTGGAGACGATGATATTTCTGTAAAATGTCGGGGAAAATCACCGGGCCTACGATTTTTTCGTAAACCCTTCAAAACACAGCGAAACGTTTACTGTTTCCGTGCCATGGTCTCCTTCTGTTTTTTCAATTCCAACGCGGTCTTCAATCCCTTTTCACGTATCGTTCGCAAAGCGACACGAAACGGTGTGGCGATGTAAAAGCGTTTGGCGACCTTTTTGAGTGCCAGCGGGTCCAGTTGCAATCCGAGTCCCGGTTCTTGCGGAACTCTGATCTCTCCGTTTCGAACCTCGATTGGAACGATTCCCCCGTCCCGGTATTTCGGAATCCATCCGGGCGGTTCGTAGGGAAATTCCAGGTAATCACGATGTTCCCAAGCGGCGAAGGCGTGCAGGTTGATCACCAGCCCGATGCCGTTGGTCCAGGTATGTGGGGAAAAATGCAGGTTTCGTTTGCGGCATTCTTCCATGATGCGTTTCGAAACCGTCAGTCCACCGCAAAACGTGGCGTCCGGTTGGTATTTGTCGAGGCATTCATGCTCGAACAGTGGACGAACCTCGTGCCAGTCGCCGTGCAGTTCGCCACCGGATAGAGGCGTCTTGATTCGTCGCCGCAACTCGGCCATACCGTCCCAGTCGTGCATGAACAACGGTTCTTCGATCCACGCCATACCCAGCTCGTCGCAGGCTTTGCCGAAGTTTGTGGCGTATTCCAGATCCCAGGGTGGTGTTGGGTCGAAAATCGATACCGGCCAGCCCTGGTTGGCGTCCACACCGAGCACGAAATCGTCGCCGACTTCTTTTCGCACCTGTTCGAGAATGGTGGTGTCGTCTTTGCGCTCGGGGTCTTTGACGCGAATTTTCGCCGCTTTGAATCCTTTGGCGCGGATATCGTCGAGCCAGCGTTTCCTTTGGTCGATCGGTTGGAGTTCTCCGCTAGAGGCATACACCGGCACGGTTTCGACGGTTTCTTCCGTTTGTTGTAGAAGTTTATAGACAGGTTTGCCTTTTATCTGGCCGATCAGATCCCAAAAAGCGTTTTCGATCCACCAGTTGCGCCAGCCTAGATATGACGCCTCCCGCAACCGTTTGCGCACCGTTTCCAGATCATCCGCCCGAACGCCGAGCAGAAAGTTGCCGAGCAGATCTCCCAATCCCTGTCGTTCGTGGCCGAACGCCGCCCCGGAGGCGATGCCGACGAGTCCGCCGGACGTCGTCAGGCGAATCAGCGTGGTTTTCACGTGGGTTTGCGGGTATCCGGGAATCCAGGACGGATAAAACGGAGTATCCAGCGGGACATCCAGGTGAAACAGCTCAATGCGTTCGATGCGTTCCATGGCGTCGAAATCCTTATGAAGTTGGGTGGAAGCGTTTCGGAAACGGAAGCAGTCTAACGAAGCAAGTTGGGAATTGCAAACGGAACATTGCTTGAAAACGGGGAGCAAAGATTTCCAGAGTGATTGGTCTTCCAAACGATGTTGAATGATTTCACCAAAAGTTATGTTTTCTGTCACATAAGGGTCAAGTTTCTCCAAATAGGTCGATTTCAATTCATAGCGTGACGAATCAAATGTTCGAATATTCAAGTTCGAACCTTTTGCGCGTGACAGAGCTGCCGTTTTTTATTTTTGGGTCGCTTATTGAGCCGAGGATCGTCGGGATCGTCGGTTTTTCCGTGGGCACATTTATGGAGTGAATGCGACATGGACGGAGTTGCAACAAGGGAAAGGCTTCAAGGATGAATGTACTGAAAAATCTGAAAGTCAGAACGAAAATTATTTTGATTCTTTCAACGATCATCGCTACTTACGTCGGTGGCCTTCTGTATATTCTCGAACGAAATACCGAAATCGGTCTGGATGTGGGGCAGATGTACAAAATCAATCTGCTCAGCGTGGATTACCTGATCGAAGCCGACCGCGACGCCTACCAGTCCAGCATCGCCGTAAGTCATTGGATCAACCAGGAAATGCACGGTGAACAGGGAGAGCAGGTGTCCCATCTCGAAGATGTTCTGGACAACCTGAACCAGGTCAAGGAACGATTCAACAAAGCTGAAAAACTTTGGGAAAAAACCGGTACCGATAAAACCGAGGATTTTTCCAATTTTCACGAAGATTATGATTTATGGGCCGAAAATACACAGAAAATCATAAAGTTCCTGCAAAAAGGGGAGCATCAGGCCGCTTATGCTCTCTATCTGGGGGACTACAACAAGCGGTTCTCGACCGTTCGGAAAGCCATGGACAACCTGACGGGTGTTTTCTTGCAGGGAGCCGAGGCCAAGTATACGAAAAGCGTCGAATCCTCCGAGCGAATTCGTAGCGCTTCCTACTACGTGATCATGGCCAGTATTTTCTTGAGCATTTTGTTCGGTTTCCTGCTGGTTCGCGGCATTTCCCGCCCCATTTCCAAGATGGCTGCCGTCGCGAAGGAACTTGCCGTCGGTAACATCGACCAAAGCCTGGAGGTCACCTCGAAAGACGAAATCGGGCAGCTCGGTACGGCATTCCAGACCATGATCGGTACGCAAAAAGAAATGGCTGAGCTGGTCGAAGGTGTCTCCCTGGGCGATCTTTCGCGAGACGCTGTGCCACGTTCGAAAGAGGATGTTTTGAGCCATTCTCTGAAAAACATGATCGAAGCCGAACGGGACATGGCGCAGATCGTCAAGGATATTGCCAAAGGCGACCTGACCCGCGATGTCGAGCCGCGTTCCGAAAAGGACGAGCTGGCTCAATCGCTTTCTCTGATGGTGGAAGCGCAGCGGGATATGGCGGATCTCGTGGAGAATATCGCATTGGGCGATCTCACGAACGATGTGGAAGCCCGTTCCGACAAAGACAGTTTGTCGCACTCTTTGTTGAAAATGGTCGAATCGCAGCGAGAAATGGCGGCGCTGGCCTCCGAAGTGGCGAAAGGCGATTTACGAAAAGATATCGTTCCGCGTTCCGAGAAAGACAGTCTGTCTCTTGCTTTGAAAGAGATGATCGAAAATCTTCGAGGAGTGGTAGAGCAGGTTCAGACCGCTTCGGACCAGGTCGCCATCGTTTCCGAGCAGATGAACGACGGAGCGCAAAGCATTGCGGAGGGCGCTTCGGAACAGGCATCGAGCATCGAGGAGATTTCCAGCTCGATGGAGGAAATGAGCAGTTCCGTCAAGCAAAACGCCGACAATGCCCACCAAACGGCGGCGATTGCCGAAAAAGCCGCGAGCGACGCTATCTCGGGTGGAAAATCCGTCGGGGAGACGGTCGAAGCCATGAGAATGATCGCCGAAAAGATCAATATTATCGAAGAGATTGCACGCCAGACGAACATGCTGGCGTTGAACGCCGCCATCGAAGCCGCCCGCGCCGGAGAGCATGGCAAAGGCTTTGCCGTTGTTGCCGCCGAAGTGCGCAAGCTGGCTGAACGCAGCCAGATCGCCGCCAAACAGATCAGCGAGATGTCCGTTTCCAGCGTCGAGGTTGCCGAGTTGGCCGGAAGCCTGCTCGACGACATCGTACCCGGCATTCAGAAAACGGCAGAGTTGGTCAAAGAGATTTCAGCGGCCTCCGGTGAGATGTCGGTGGGAGCGAACCAGATTTCGGCATCGTTGAACCAACTGGATGTCGTGGTGCAGCGCAATGCGTCGTCCACCGAGGAAATGTCGGCGACCAGCGAAGAGCTTTCCGGACAGGCCGAAAGCCTCAAGGATCAGGCATCTTTCTTCCTGCTCAAAGAAGAGACTCTGAAGACTCGGGAACGAAAACCGGCGAAAGCGGCAAAGTTTTCAAGATCTGCGCAAACTCCGAAAGCGAAAACACCACGAAAGAACGGATCGTCAAAAAGTCTGATCGAACCCAAAGTGGTTCTTGATATGGATGCCGACGAACTCGACGAAGATTTCAAACCGTTTTAACTCCTCTCGGAAGCGGATCGGGTGCGAAACAGCAAAGATTTCATAGCGTTTTGTGTTCCCGATTCGAATCCGTAGCGCCAAACGGTTCAACCATAACCAGAGGGGATTTTATCATGCGTTCGATGATGTACAGTGTTGTTGTAATCCTGGCATTGGTGACGACGTTCTCCAACGTCACTCATGCGGAAGAAACCCAGGCGGGCGATGCCGCAGCCTTGCAGATGGAAACTCCCAAAGCACCCGAAGCCGTCAAAGCGGCACCGAAAACGGCAGCTACGGCTGAATTCAAACCCGGAAAAGGTCTGGATATTCGCAGCACGGATGGGGATTTTCGTTTGAAACTGAAGCTGTTCGGTCATTTACTCTATACCGCCACCGGGGGCGACGGTCCCACGGCCAAAGGAAAGACACGCGGCACCGACGATTGGATGCAATCGATGACCATGCGTCGGATCTGGCTGTATATGTCCGGCAACGTATTCGGTAAACACAACAAGTACAAGCTCCAATTGGGCTTTTCTCCCAAAGATATGGGCTACAAAGACGGTGCGCCCACCAAAGGACCGGTGATGGACTATTACTTCACCTTCGACTATCTGCGAGATTTCACGGTGCAGGTCGGTCAATACCGGATTCCGTTCAACAAACAACGAATCATGGGATACGGCAACTTGCAGTTCGTGGATCGCTCGATCGGCAACTTTGAGTTTACGCTGGATCGTGATATGGGCTTGGAGTTTCGCTCGGACGATCTCGGAGGCTGGGAAAAACTTCGCTACCGGGCCGGAGTATTTCTGGGTGAAGGTCTTGAGAGCTACGAAGAGTCCGATTTCGGTCTGCTCTACCTCGCTCGTGTCGAATACCTGCCGCTGGGATTTTACAAAGATTACGTCGAAGGAGATATCAAGCGTATGGAAACGCCGGGGCTTTCTTTCGGCCTGGCCTATGCGTTTATCGACGATGCCAAAAACGACAAAGGCGTCAAAGGAAGTGCACCGGATGATGGCGGCACGACCGATTTTCATGCTCTGACCGCCGACGTGAATTTCAAATACAAAGGATTTTCACTCAACGGCGAATTCTATTATCGCAACGGAACCCGCGATTACGGCAGCGTTCAGGCCGAGGATGACAACGGAAATCTGCTGTTCGAAACCGATGGTGTAACTCCGCTGGTTGACCGCGAAGACCCCCGTGACGGCTATGGCTGGTACACCCAGCTAGGGTACGTCATTCCCTGGGCACCTGTGGAATTTACGGGACGTTACGGACAGGTTCGCGGCATGGGTGACAGCACCTTGGGCGATCTCGACGAAATCGGTTTCGGGGTCAACTGGTACATTCACGGAACCGGTCTGGCACTGAAGGCCGATTACAACCATTATTACAGAGATAACGATATGGGCGACGCGACGGACCAGGTTCGTATGAGTCTGCAAGCGACGCTGTAAATACCGGTAGGGTCGGGCTGAAAAGCCTGCAAAGAAAGCAGCCGAAAAGGGTCAGGTGAAAGCCTGGCCCTTTCGGTTTGTCGAATCTGAAACTTGGTTCGGACGGGTGGGATTTTCGTTTTGTGTGGGGTGCATCACAAAATGGTGCGAATTGGCCCAATAATATTGAATCATTCATTCATTTGGTTGTAGCGGCGAGGCGTAAGCCCGCCGAAAAGGGAGATTGGGGGCATAAAAGCAACTTTCAAAAGGCAAAAACGGCGGGCTTACGCCTCGCCGCTACGAAAAAAGAGGATTTTACGAAAGTTGCACTATTTTTTGATGCACCCGTTTGCGTGTCGATTTCTACGTTCCGTCTTGACAGCTTCCGCTTGTTGTGTTAAAAGATATTAAATATATTATCTCGGGCCGGTGATGAAGCGGTATATCATTCCATTCATGCTTTGTTTGATGCTGGCGGGTTGTTCGGATGACGAACTCTCGAATGGTCTGGATCTCTGCCTGGAGATGTGCGACACCGTTGCCCGTTGCGTGGACGAGGATCGTTTTCAGGCGGATCTTTGCCGAAGCGACTGCGAGCAGGCGTTGACGTTCGACGCCCATACGTTGGAATGCCTGATCGAATCCGCCAGTAGCAACTGCGTCAACAATTTGACGGAAATTCAACGACCTTGCGGGAGCGACGATGTTTTTCGAGCACAAACCCCTGCGCTGTAGGCTGACCCGGCCACTTGCCGGGATTCTGCTGGCCATTTTCGCAATGGCATGCGGCGATGACGCCAGTCTGAAAGCTAGGTGCGTCAAGGTCTGCAAAAAGCTCGAATCCTGCGACAACGATTGGGTGGATGATTCGGCCACCTGCGATTACCAGTGCTCGCGACCGGGTTTGTCGTTGAATCTCGACCTTTCGGCCTGCATTCTCGACGAAAGCTGCGCCCGTATCCCCGATATCTGTTTCCCGGAAGAATCCGAAACGGATTGATTCCTCTTCCCTTCACAAATGTCAGTATTTGCTTTTTTTCGCGTCAAAGCACGTTGAAATGCAAGGTATTGTCATCAACCGTCAGGTTATGGATCTTCCGTTGATCCCTGCGTGAGGTCTATAAAGTCTGTTCACCGTGGGGAAATGCAAAAACCTGTGTAAAAACAGCAGATTAAGTTTGACCAGGTGGGTTCGGGGGGGTGCCCGGACAGGGAAAAATCTTGACACTTGGCGTGATGTAAGTTACCAATGCTATGCCATTATTATGGCAGACGACCCCGTTTTCATGCCCGTCGTTCGGTGTATAACATTCTGTTTTTATTGGCGATAACTTTCGTCGCGGCGGGTTATTGTTACGTTTGATCAGAGGCACGACATGGCCCTTGAATTCACCCCCGAGTCTGAAGCGAAAGTCAAAGAGTTCGAAGAGACTTATTACAATAAGATGGCTTGCCTGTTGCCAACGCTTTGGGTGGCACAGGACCAGTTCGGCTATCTGCCCCCCGAGGCGCTCGACTTGGTGGCCGAACGGCTGGAGTTGCCACGTATGCACGTGGAATCCGTCGCCAGCTTCTACCATCTATACAAACGGGAGAAAGTCGGACGGCACCACATTCAGATCTGCCGGACGCTTTCTTGCGCCATGTACGGATCGATGACCCTGCTCGAACACCTGGAGGAGAAATACGGCCTGAAACCGGGCAAAGTGACTCCCGACGGAAAGTTCAGCCTGGAAACCGCCGAATGTCTGGCGCTTTGCGGGACCGGTCCAGCCATGTTGATCAATAAAGATACATACGAAAACGTCACCGTCGAAAAGCTGGACAAGATCCTCGACAGTCTGGAGTAGAGGCCACGATGGAAGTCAAGGTATACAAAACCGGTCCGGTCGTCAGTTCCCGTTTCGGAATCGAAGATTCCCACACCTTAGGGGTGTACGAGAAAAACGGTGGCTACCGCGCCTTGAAAAAGGCGCTGAAAATGTCACGTGACGACGTGATCGAGGAAGTCAAGAAATCGGGTCTTCGAGGCCGTGGCGGCGCGGGATTCCCCACCGGAATCAAGTGGACCTTCATGCCCAAGGAACCCAGTCCCGATCGTCCCTCGTTTTTGTGCATCAACTGCGACGAAGGCGAGCCGGGTACCTTCAAAGACCGCTACCTCGTCCGTTGGGACCCCCACCAACTGGTGGAAGGCGCGATCATCGCGACGTATGCCCTGCGCGCTACCTGGTGCATCGTTTACGTCCGTGCCGAGATGTGGGAAGAAAAGGAAATTCTCAAGCAGGCCATTGCCGAAGCCAAGGCCAAAGGCTATCTCGGGGACAACATTCTGGGTAGCAAGCACAGCCTGCATATGTGTGTAGCCACCGGAGCGGGCGCGTATATCTGCGGTGAAGAGACCGCGATGCTCAACAGCATCGAAGGTCGCCGGGGCGAGCCTCGCATGAAACCGCCGTTCCCCGCCGCTTCAGGTGCGTTTGGGATGCCTACGACGGTCAACAACGTTGAGTCCATCTCTTCGGTGCCGTTCATCATCAACGAGGGCGGTGAAACCTATGCCGGTCTGGGTTGTGAGAAAAACGGCGGCACCCGACTGTTCAGCGTGTCGGGACACGTGAAAAATCGTGGATTGTTCGAACTGCCGATGGGCACCAACTTGAACGAACTGGTTTTCGATTACTGCGGCGGACTGATCGATGGCATGGAACTTCAGGCCGTGATTCCGGGCGGTTCGTCCTGCCCTCCGCTGTTGCCGGACGAATGCGACATTTCCCTGGATTACGACTCGCTGGCCAAGGCCAATTCCATGTTGGGATCGGGTGGCACGATCGTGATCGGGGATCGCTCTTGTATGGTCAAAGTATTTGAAAACCTTACACATTTTTATTCGCACGAATCTTGCGGACAATGCACCCCGTGCCGGGAAGGTACGGAGGTGGTTCACAGGTTCGTTCAGCGGATCGAAGCCGGGGAAGGCCGGGAAGGCGACCTGGAAACTTTGTACGAGATCGGCGGGAACATGATGGGAACGACGATCTGCGTGCTGGCCGATTCGGTCGGTTGGCCGATCCGGCAATACATCGACAAGTTCCGGGACGATTGGGAAGCACACATCCGGGAAGGCCGTTGCCCCAAGGGCGGCGCTCTCTAATCCCCGTTTGGGAGTCAAGGCGGAGTTCCGATGACGGAAAAAGAAACCGTAACGATCACTTTCGATGGCGTCGAACACGAGGTTCCCGCAGGAATCAGCGTTCTGGAGGCGGCGAAACGGGTGGGCGTGCCCATTCCGTATTTCTGCTGGCACAAGCATCTTTCCGTTTCCGGAAACTGCCGTATGTGCCTGGCGATGATCGAACCCGGCCCTCCGAAGCCGATGGCCACCTGCGCCACGATCGTCTCCGATGGCATGAAAGTGGACACGAAAAACGAAAAGCTGGACACCATCCGGCGCGGCGTGCTGGAATTTTTGCTGGCCAACCACCCGCTGGACTGTCCCGTATGCGACAAAGCCTACGAGTGCAAGCTGCAAAGCTACACGTATAGCTATGGTTCGGGAAAAAGCCGAACCGAGCGTTTTCACGACGAAAAACGGGTTCACAAGCGTTTGGATCTCGGGTCCAAAGTCTTTGTCGAAATGAACCGTTGCGTCAATTGCACGCGCTGCGTCCGTTTTCTGGCGGAACGTGCGGGAGAAATGGAACTAGGGCGAACGTTCAGGGGTCACAACCTGAAAATCCACACTTACAAAGATGCGTTCGAGAGCGATTTCGTCCTCAACGCCGTGGATATCTGCCCGGTGGGTGCGTTGGGTGACAAGCAACTTCGCGCCAAGGCTCGTGTCTGGGATCTGGTGCCGGTGCCTTCGATTTCGGGTTCCAGTTCGATCGGCGTCAACGTTTTCGTCGATGTGAACTACCGCACCAAAAAAGTCATGCGCCTGCGACCGCGTGAGAACGATCAGGTCAATTACATCTGGATGCCCGACGCCGAACGGCTGAACATCGATCATTTCACGCAAAATCGTGTCGAAACCTGTCAGGTCAAGGGGCAGACGGTTTCGACCGAGGACGCCGTGCAAAAGCTGTCCGAAGCTATCGGCAAGGCTGGCGGGAACAAAACCGCATTTGTGCTGTCGCCCAAACTGACCACCGAAGAATTGTGGCTGACCAAGCAATTGGCCGACGCGCTGGGCGCCAAGGTCTTTTTCACGCCGGGAACGAATACGAAACCCATCGTGGATGTCCATTCCGGGCCGTTGAAGGAAACGATGGTGTCTACGGACCCCTATCCCAACTCCACCGGTGGCCGGATGCTCGGACTTACCGACGATGCCGAGGCGCTGTTCCAGGCGATTCAGGGCGGCGAGGTCAAGGTGCTGGTCAGTTTCCAGGAAACCTTTGATCGCGCGGAATTCGAGGACGAGAAGGTAAAGAACGCACTGAAAGCGCTCGACTTTTTCGCCCTCGAAGCGACCAACGAAACTCCGCTGGCCGAAGCCGCCGATCTCGTGCTGCCCGGTGCGGTATGGGTTGAAAAGGCCGGAACGTTTGTCTGCGACCGGCGGATCATCCAACGGCTGCGCAAGGCCGTGCCTTGTCCCGGCGATGCGTTGGGCGAGCGGCAATGGCTGAATCTGCTGGCCAAGGCAGTGCTGAATGACTGGAAACTTCCGCTCAAGGCGCGGGACGTTTTCGGGAAAATGGTGGAAGATACGGCGCTTTTCAAGGGGTTGACCTGGGACATGCTGGGTTTGCTCGGTGTCGGCATCGGGGACGAAGGTCCGTTGCCAAAAGACGAAGAAGCGTTCGAAAAAGAAAAGAAACTGATCGATACACTAAGCACCAAGCTGTCTCGGGACACCGAAAACCAGCCTGGACACGATTGATGCGTTTCGACGACCTCGCGAGGTTGTCGAGACAACGGGCCGGATCGTTCGTGCCCCGGTAAAGGCAGAACGACTCGAAGTTCCCGATTTTCTTCCCTTTTCGGGAAGCCGAACCCCGGTAGCAGGGGCAAGAGGAGCGAAAACCGATTATGGAAGCCCTGATGTTCTGGATATTGGCGCTGGTAGCTGTGGTAATGGCTACCATGATGATTTTCCACAAGAATCCGATCTCTTCGGCGCTTTCGCTGATCGTCGTTCTGTTTTGCACGGCGGGATTGTACGTGATCCTGGAGGCGACGTTCATCGCCGTGACTCAGGTGATGGTCTACGCCGGAGCTATCATGGTGCTGTTCGTTTTCGTCATCATGCTGCTCAATCTGCGCCGGGAAGAACTGGGGCTGAGACGCCATAAAGTGGTCAAAGTCATCGGTGTTCTGTTCTGCGTTGGCTTGTTGTCGCAACTGATTGCCATCGTGTCCACGGCGTTGCCCGCCGCTGCGGAAATCGCGGCTGATTTCGGCAACATGGAGCACGTCGCCTGGTTGCTGTTCACCAAATACATGCTCGCTTTCCAGGCGGTGGCCATTCTGCTGCTTGCCGCTGTTGTTGGAGCGGTCGTCATCGCGAAGCGCAGGATTTAACAAGGAGAGCGTCATGTCCTGGTTGACTCATATCACCACCAATCATTATCTCGTTCTGGCTGCCGTGCTGTTCATGTTGGGAACGGTGGGCGTGCTGTTACGCAAGAATGGGCTGATCGTTTTCATGTGTATCGAACTGATGCTCAACGCCGCCAACCTGACCTTCATCGCCTTCGCACGGCAATTGGGACAGGAAAACGCCCATGTGATGGTCTTTTTCGTAATGGCGGTAGCCGCTGCCGAAGCGGCGGTGGGGCTGGCGATTTTCGTCGCCTTGTTCAGGCAGAAGAAGACGGTCTATGTGGATGAAGCCACGACGCTGAAACATTAGTCAGAAACCCGCTTTACCGGAATTCTTAGAGATCGGTAAAGCCAGCAATTTGCCAGGGAGCGACTTATGTCGGATACGCACAACGAACACGAACACGGACACGACGAGTTGAGTTACTGGTCGGCGTTCTGGATCGCATTATTCGTCGCCGCCGTAGTTTTGATTACGGGATTGAGCGCCGAAGCGAGTCAGGTCAAGTTGCTCTGGCTGGCGTTGATTCCGTTGATGCCCGCTTTCGGAGCGCTGATCAACGGCATCTTCGTGCGGCATATGCCCAAGCTACTGACGGTCGTCATCGCTGTCGGCGCGCCGATCGTGTCGTTCATTTTCAGCGTGGTTCTTTTCATTTCATTGAAAAGCCAGGGAATAGAGCACATTGACGTAACCCTGTACAAGTGGCTTTCGGCGGGTGCTTTCAGTCTCGACGTGACTTTCCGGTTGGACGCGCTTTCGGGTGTGATGATCCTGGTCGTTACAGGTGTCGGTTCGTTGATCCACATCTATTCCATCGGGTATATCGCTCACGATCCAGGTCACAATCGCTTCTTTACCTACTTGAATTTGTTCACCTTTGCCATGCTGGTGCTGGTTCTCGGGAATTCCATGCCGCTGACCTTCATCGGTTGGGAAGGTGTCGGGCTGTGTTCGTACCTGCTGATCGGCTTCTGGTTCGAGGATCACGCCAACGCCAGCGCCGGAAAAAAAGCGTTTATCGTCAACCGTATTGGTGATATCGGCGTACTGCTTGGTATGTTCCTGATTTTCCAGGCGACCGGCACTCTCGTGTATGAAGAGATCGCCGCCAATATGGACAAAATCCTGAACCCGGCGACTGCCACGATTTTCGGTGCAGGTACTGCAACCGCTATCGGGCTGTTTCTGTTCCTGGGCTGCACCGGTAAATCAGCACAGATTCCGTTGTTTGTCTGGTTGCCGGACGCCATGGCCGGTCCCACTCCGGTTTCGGCCCTGATCCACGCCGCTACGATGGTCACCGCCGGTGTCTACCTCATTGCCCGGATGAACTTCCTGTATGTGGCGACTCCCGAGGCCATGACGGTTGTAGCGATCGTCGGTGCGTTGACGGCGTTGTTTGCCGCGACCATCGGGCTGTTCCAGTACGATATCAAAAAAGTGCTGGCGTATTCTACGGTTAGCCAGCTTGGTTACATGTTCCTGGCGGTCGGCGTCGGAGCCTTCACCGCCGGTATTTTCCATCTGATGACCCACGCCTTTTTCAAGGCTTGCCTCTTTTTGGGTTCCGGTTCGGTCATTCACGGTATGCATGAGGAGCAGGATATTCGCAAAATGGGCGGATTGGCCAAGTTCATGCCGAAAACGCACTGGACATTCTTCATTTCCTGCATTGCCATCGCAGGTTTACCGCCGTTTGCCGCGTTTTTCAGTAAAGACGAAATTCTCTGGCACGCCTTCGCCAACCAGAACACGGTGCTACCTTGGTTGCCCGTCCTGTTGTGGGTGGTCGGTGCGATAGCCGCAGGATTTACGGCGTTTTACATGTTCCGGCTGTACTTCCTGACCTTCCGGGGCGAATGTCGCCAACCGGCTGATTTCCAAAAGAAAATTCACGAGTCTCCGGCTTCGATGACCTGGCCTTTGATCATTCTGGCCGGGCTGGCGGTGGTCGGCGGCTGGGTGGGGATGCCTGCGATCTTCCACGTTCCCAACCTCTTCCATCTCAACCTGCACCACGTGCTTACGGGTGAGGCTCAGATGGTCAGCCGTATCGCCGAGGAGAGCGAACATACCTGGGAATGGATCATGATGTTCGTGTCGGTTGGCATCGCTTGCGCCGGTATCGCGCTGGCCTGGGTGATTTACGGGAAGAAACCGGACTGGAAGTGGCAACCCAACGACAACTTCGTCTACCAGTTGATTCACAACAAGTACTGGGTCGATGAAGCCTATTTCTATGCGTTCATTCGTCCAATCGTCAATTTCTCGGTGTTCCTGTGGAGAATGGTGGACGCCTGGATCATCGATGGCGCTCTTACCTGGGTAACCTCCGCCGTGGCGTACAACGTCGGGCAGGGAATTCGGGTGCTCCAGACCGGCAACGTGCAAACGTACTTGTTGTCGTTCGTGATCGGCGTTTCACTGTTGGTGTTCTACCTATGGCGTTTCGTCGGCTGATCGTTTGCGTGATCTTGCCGGTTGTGACCGGTTGAATTTGCAAAGGGTAAAAGCATGGCTTTTCAAGATGTTTACCTGATCTCGGTCCTTACATGGCTGCCGTTGGTCGGTGCGATTCTCGTTTCGCTGATACCTGGCGAGGAAAAAGGCATTCTCAAATGGTTTGCCTTCGGCTGGTCGCTGCTGGTGTTCTTCCTGTCGCTGATTCTGCTCGTCGGTTTCAACGATGCGAACCCCGACTTCCAATTTGCCGAGAAATTTCAATGGATTGCGGCGCTTAATATCTCGTATGCCGTGGGAATCGACGGAATTTCCCTCTGGCTCGTGATTCTGACCACTTTCCTGACCCCGCTCGTCATCCTGAGTGCTTTCGGTGCTGTCGAGAAATACGTCAAGGGCTACATGTTCTCGATGCTGTTTCTCGAAACGGCCATGCTGGGCGCACTGGTCGCGATGGACCTTTTCCTGTTCTACGTGTTCTGGGAAATGATGCTGATCCCGATGTACTTCCTGATCGGTGTCTGGGGCGGTGAGAAACGGATCTACGCCACGATCAAATTCTTCCTGTTCACCATGTTCGGCTCCCTGCTGATGTTGGTGGCTTTGATCTGGGTTTACCTGCAAGGTGGCACGTCCTACCTGCCGGACCTCTTCAACCTCGGCATTGCGTCCTCGACGCAGCTTTGGATGTTCGCCGCTTTCGCGCTGGCTTTCGCCATCAAAGTTCCGATGTTCCCCTTCCATACCTGGTTGCCCGATGCCCATACCGAAGCCCCCACCGGCGGTTCGGTAATTCTGGCGGGTGTGCTTTTGAAAATGGGTACGTACGGTTTCTTGCGCTTCGCCATTCCGCTGTTCCCACAGGCCGCCTTTACGCTGATGCCTGTGATTGCCGTCCTGGCGATGGTGGGCATTCTCTACGGTGCGTTGGTGGCGATGGTGCAGAAGGATGTCAAACGGCTCGTGGCCTACTCTTCGGTGAGCCACTTGGGCTTCGTGATGCTCGGTATCGCTGCGATGAATATCACCGGTGTCAAAGGCGCGATTTACCAGATGCTCAACCACGGTGTTTCGACCGGTGCACTCTTCCTCTTGGTCGGTGTGATTTACGAACGTCGCCACACCCGCTTGATTTCCGAGTTCGGCGGCTTGACCAAGATCATGCCGTTTTACGCTGCGATTTTCATGATTTCCATGCTTTCGTCGGTGGGACTTCCCGGCCTCAACGGCTTCGTCGGCGAGTTCATGATCATGCTGGGTGCCTTCACTTCCGAACGGATCGTGGTGGGTGGTTCGAGCATCGGTTGGGTGCTGACCTCGATTTCGGCGCTGGGTGTGTTATTCGCCGCCTGTTACCTGCTCTGGATGTTCCAGCGGGTGATGTTCGGGCCGGTGTCCAACGAAAAGAACAAGAATCTCAAGGACTTGACGCTGCGTGAAGTGGTCGTGCTGATGCCGTTGGTCATTCTGATGTTCGTGATGGGAATTTTCCCCAACCTGTTTCTCGACAAAATGGAAGCCAGCGTCGATAAGCTGACGGCCAATTACGCGATACAGGCCCAGGTGGATGGCGAGATACCGGACACGGCGACCGCTGCCGTGAAATCCTCGACCAGAAAAGTGTTGAGAAAACCGATGGTGGGCCGTTTCGCGCCAAGTGCCCGAAGAGATAAAAGAATTCAACTCGATTCCCGAAAGGCTGCGCCAAAGGCTGCCGACTTCGCACCGCGAGGAGAATAAACGATGTCTGAATTGATGCGGATGTTCCCCGCAACGATCGATTTCCAGGAAGTGGGTCAACTGGTTCCGTTGGCGCTGGTTGCGCTGTTTTCGCTGGCGGTGTTGCTGGCCGATGTATTCGCCCGTCCCGATGCCAAAAAAGCATGGGTGGGATACATGACCCTCGTCGGTCTCGCCGTGACCTTCTTCGCCTGCTTCATTCAGTGGGGTGCGCTCGAATCCATCACGGAGAGTGGCGGGAAAGTCGCCGCGATCTTCTTCGGCACCTATCGTGTTGATAAATTTACCGTTTTCTTCGACATGATCCTGCTGCTCGGTGCGGCGATCACCACGCTGAGCGCGATCGGTTATTTCGAAGAACACGGCCTGCATCGTGGGGAATTCTACTCGATGATGCTGATGGCCCTTTTTGGTATGATGCTGATGGCCGGGGCTGTGGATCTGCTGGTGTTCTTCGTGGGTCTGGAAGTGATGTCGGTGGCCATTTACGTGCTCGCCGCTTACCAGCGCCACAAAATCGCCAGTGTCGAAGCCGCGCTGAAATACTTCCTGATGGGTGCGTTTTCGACCGGCTTTTTGCTGTTCGGCATGGCCTACATTTACGGTGCGACAGGAACTCTGGATCTTGCCGAAATCGGTGAGTTCGCCACAAGAAACGGTTCTTCCAACCTGTACCTGATGCTGGGTATGGTGATGCTGCTGGCCGGTTTCGCTTTCAAAGTTTCGTTGGTTCCTTTCCATCAATGGACGCCGGACGCTTACGAAGGCGCTCCTACCGTCGTGACCGGATTTATGGCGACGGCGGTTAAGGCGGCGGCTTTCGCGGTCTTCGTTCGGGTTTTCTTCATGGCCTTTTTCCCGCTCAAAGACGGTTCGGTCGGTTGGGCGAATCTGATCTGGATTCTCGCCGTGTTGACCATGACGACCGGCAACATCCTGGCGCTCGTCCAGGATAACATCAAGCGGATGCTGGCGTATTCCTCCATCGCTCATGCCGGATATCTGCTGCTTGGTCTGTTGGCGATGGGTAACGATGCCAGCGCTACCGGAACCTCTGCGATCCTGCTTTACCTGTTAGCCTATATGGTGATGAACCTCGGCGCTTTCGCCGTGATCGTGCTGGTGGGACGAAAAGACAACGAAAACCTGCTCGTATCCAAGGGATGGCAAGGCTTTGGTCTTCGTTATCCGCTGCTTGGCGCGGCCATGACTCTGTTCATGCTTTCATTGGCCGGTGTGCCGCCGACAGCCGGTTTCGTTGGGAAATTCTACCTGTTCCGAGCCGTGCTGGACCAGGGTTTTGTTGCTATCGTGATTATCGCGGTGTTCAACTCGCTGTTGTCGGTTTACTACTACCTGCGGGTGACGGTCTACATGTTCATGGTGCCCGCCGAAGAGAACGAACCGAAGGTACTGGCTTCGGTACCGGTCGTGGTGGCGGTGCTGGTTTCCGCCGGATTGACTCTGGCTATCGGCGTGCTGCCCATGTCCTACTTGCAATCGGCGCAGGCTGCCGCGTTAAGCCTCTTGCCCTAACGAAAATTTAAAGGCAACAACTCAAGCGCATCCTTAAGGGTGCGCTTTTTTCGTATTTGATAAGAGAAGAACTTGCAAAACTCACGGAAAAGAAACACCGTGTGCCATAGTCTCACGAACCTTCAGGTTCGGGAGGCTGTGCAAGCTATTGAAAGCACAAAGTCTTCCGCGCTTCACGCGTAAGGTTATGGCACACTTGATTTTTGCAGATCAGGCTCTAATTCGTGCATGTTTTCAGGAGATGAAACGTTTTGACCCACGATGACAGACGGATGAATGCTTTTGTCACGTTCCCCGGTTGGAGAAACGAAGCCTGTATTGTGCATGGTTTCGGAACGGATTTCTGTGGATACGAGGGTTTGGATACCGAAAACGAGGATAACCGCGAGCAGGCCAAGCGGGAAACCGTACATTGTGCAGCCCGAGAAGCCTTGAAACGGGCCGGTGATGGATTCCATCGCCTGATGACGGTCAAGCAGACGCATTCCACCGATCTATTGGTTCTCCGAAAAGATATGGACGTTTTACCTAAGCCCGACGAAGTAACCTGCGACGGTATTGTCACCGACCGTTCGGACTTGCTTGTGGGTGTGAAAACCGCCGATTGTCTCCCGCTTTTGTTCTATGCTCCCGAGCGTCCCGCCGTGGCGGCTGTTCATGCCGGGTGGCGTGGCGTATACGAGGGAATCGCGCTCCAGGCTATCCGAGAGTTGCAGGACACGTTCGGTTGTGATTCCGGGACGTTGCAGTTGGTGATCGGTCCGGGTGCCGATGCCTGTTGTTACGAAGTCTCCGACGAATTGGCCGGGGATTTCGAAAAGCGTTTCGGTAGTGAAGCGGTGCGCAAGGTCGGTTCACGCATGCATCTCGATCTGGTGCGGGCAGTGGAAATCCAGGTGGAAGGGCAGGGTATGAAGGCGGAGAACGTCCAACGGATCGGGCATTGCACGATCTGTCGGCAATCGCCTCGATACTATTCCTGGCGGCGCGACCGCGAAAAAACCGGTAGGCTGCTGCATTTCATCGGGATTCGTTAGAGCTTTTAACCTTTGTGTAGCGATAGAGGATCGAAACGAAGGGTGTCACGGGCCAAGCGACGTGAAACGTTTGCACGGATGATGTTCATGGGCAACCTGCGGTTTGCTCATGCCACCCAGTGGATTGTATTTACTGGGTTTTTTCTTGTCATAAATAATAACCCAAAAAAGAATCCGAGTCGAAAAAAACAAAAAACGGGGAAGAACGATTAAACCGCCCTTCCCCGTTGGGTCCACAATAAAGGTCCGACGAATTTACTGACAGCCGGCAGCCGTAGAATCGTAGACATAGTATCGAACGATGCTCACACTGTCGGCGTATAGCCAGACCGGACCACCGGTGAGGTCGTCGGTACCGTCGGAAATGATGATGGTTTCTTCTCCAGGGTCCAGATTGACGATGCCGAAACTTCCCGCATCGGGATCCGTCTGTTGCCGACCTACGGCGACGTTCATCGAGGCATCGAAGTAATAAATCTGACCGTTGTTTGATTCCGTGCTCGCCTGGAGACAACCGACGGATTGGGTATCCATATCCTGGATGTCGGCCAGCAAAATGCCTTTGCCGTTTTGGTGCTGAAGTCCCGTGGCCAGTTGCGAATAGAATGTATTGCTGACGCTATACACGGTGAAATCCAACCCGGGAACCAGATCTTGTGTATACGTGGTTTTGTACGAATCCGCTTTTTCCTGTTTGACGGCAACCATCGAAGACAATTCCACGTCTCCGAAAAGGAACCCGGCTACACCGTCTTCGTCCGTAACCACCGGTTCGATTCCCTGAATCGCCTGTCCCGTATCCATATCGAGAATCGTCACCGTTACACCCTCGATATTCTGCCCGGTATACAGATCCTGAACCCGGATAATCATGTCGTATTCGATCGCGCAATTGTTGTCCTCGGAGAGGAAACAAAACGGAACGTTATCGACCTCGACACAGCAGGCACCGTTCTCGTACCCATCCGCCGTACAATTCGCGGGATTGTTGTCGTCGCACCAGCTCAGGCAACGCGAAAAAGCGCAGGTACCCGAGAGACAAAGGGCATGATCCGCACCGAAATGGTCGATGCATTCCTGATCGGTGGTGCATGCCAGATCGGACCAGCTACCGACACAAAACAGGTCTTTTTTGCAGGTGCTTTTGTCCTCGTTGAGGATCTGAGTGTCACTTAACACGTAGGGACAAGCCTCGCCGACGCCTGATTCGCCGACCGGTGTGCAGGCTTCGGTTTTCACGCACCAGCGTCCTTCGCCCCAGTCTTTGCAGCAGGATTCCTCCGTAAGTCCCTCACAATCTGCATACTGATCGCAATTCATGGAGCAATAGACACCGCCGCAAACCCCTTCGTCGGAACAAGTCGCGTAGCTACGTGCCACCGCGCAGTCTTCATCGCTCGTGCAACTTAGATCGTATGCGGACCCCAGGCAGGTCAGGCCTTCAGCACAATCCCCGGCTTCAGCGTTGAACAAACCCGCACCGTCCATGGTTAATGTGCAGAGTTCTCCAAATCCCAATCCAGGAACCGTTTCCTCTTCATTTTCCGTGGTTTCGGTTGTGTCGTCTTCCAAAAGGTCTTCTTCGACAGCATCGATATCGCCGTCTACCGACTCTCCCGTATCGTCATCGGTGCCCTCGGTTTCGGACAAATCTCCGTCCTGGTTTCCGTTGTCATCGCTATCATCGCTTCCACATCCCATCACAAGACAGCCGAACAGCAACAAAACGAACCACACGTGCAAAACCTGTTTCATTTTCGCTTCCTCTCCCCTTTTGAGTTGTAATGAATCCTTACAGAAATTTTGTCATGAACGTGACCAACGACTATAAACACTATACTAAAAGATATTGCAATACTAATTTTTACATTTGGTAAAAATCGGGAAGGGCAACATTACAAATCCGTGGAGAAAAGCTCCTCTTGGATTTCCAAGAAAAACGAGTCAAAATCCTCTGTTGCCTTGCAGGTGGGACGCATGGGCGAAGCGAAGCTTTCCCATGGGATTATCGCTTTGACGAATCCGAAAATTCTCGAATGATTTCCAATATCTGGTCGCCGTACTTCTTCATGATCGTCGGTCCCACGCCTTTGACGGCCAACAGGTCGTCCTCGTGAATGGCACGGCTGGCCGCGATGGCTTCCAGCGTGCGGTCGTTGAGAATATGGAAAGCGGGAACGCGCCGTTTTCGAGCTTGAGACAGGCGCCATTGCTTGAGAAGATCCACCAAGCCCTGTGGTGCATCGGCTACCGGAACCGTCGAAATTTTGCGGTGGGTTTTCGTTCGCGAACGGCTTGTTTTGGCTTTTTTTCGGGTTTTCGAACCGCTTGAGGAAGGAGCCGTTACCAGCAGCGTCGAGACTTTCGAGGCGTTCCAGGATCGTCCTTCCATGGTCAGACAAGCCCGTCTGAAGCGGATCTCTCGACCGTTTTTCGAAAACGAATCTTCTCGGATATCCACAAGGTCTGCTCTCGCCATCGCCGTCAAAAGTCGTTCGAATTCGCGACGTTCGGTGCGCAATCCTTCGCAGGCGCGTTTGAAGAGATTGCCGGTGCTGAGGTTATCGCGCTCTTCCAGCGTCTCGATGATGCAGGAGACAATTCGTCTTTCCTCGCCTGTGGGAGGACGCCGAGTGTCGGCCAAAGCGCTCTCGGGAGCGCAGAAATCGCAAAGACCGCAGGGGCGCTGATCGTCGCCGCGATCCCCGAAGTGGCGGATCAACTGAAGCATCCGGCAGCGGGGTAACTCGGCAAACTGAGCCATCATTTCCAACTGTCGTCTGCGATACTCGGCCTGTTCGGTGTAGGTTGTTTTCCAACGACTCTCGCCCCGGCGGACGTTCTCGTCCGGGTCGATCCATGCGCCACCGTGAATCCACAGTTTTTCGAGCGCCGTCTGAAACGTGTCGTCGTCCATGAAAAGACGCTCTTTCAACTCGTCTTTGGGAAGCGCGTGTTGGTTGGGTAATCGCGAGAAAACTGAGCTCAGCGCTTCGGTCGGGGGATAGCTTTTTTCGTGCAAAAACTGGTGGATACGAAGGTCGGCGTAAGAATAATACAGCACGGCGCGGGAAGGTTTGCCGTCACGTCCGGCTCGGCCGATCTCCTGGTAATATCCCTCGACGGAAGCCGGAAGCGCCACATGCACCACGGTGCGGACGTTCGCTTTATCGATGCCCATGCCGAAAGCGACGGTAGCCACCACGACATCGAGCGTTCCGTCCAGAAACTTTGTCTGAACGTCGTTGCGCGTTCGGGCGGGAAGACCGGCGTGGTACGCGGCGATTTTGAAACGACTTTGCAGTATATCGCACAACTCTTCGGTTTTTTTGCGCGTTGGCGCGTAGACGATTGCCGGAAGCCTGTCTTTGTCCTCCAGAAGACGCAGCACGGCGTCTGGGCGCTCTGCCGGTGGAAGTTCCACCACTTCGATGGCGATGTTCGTCCGCCGGAAACCGTGAATCGCTTCCAGAGGGTGTTCCAAGCCCAGCAGTCGGACGATATCCTCTTGCACGATTCGTGTGGCCGTGGCGGTCAGTGCAATGATGGGTGTCGGTCGCAGAACGGGCAGGCGTTCGCCCAACAGGCGGTAATCGGGACGAAAATCGTGTCCCCAGTGAGAAATGCAGTGGGCTTCGTCAATGGCAACAAGCGCCGGTTTGCGTCGGGCCAGCATTTCGGGAAAGCCGGGGACGCGCAGACGTTCCGGGGCGATAAACAGAAAATCCAGAGTGCCGGAAAGGTAATCCTTGCAAGCTTGGCGCGATTGCGGGCGGCTGCGTCCCGAGTGAATGCGTTCGGCGACAAATCCCTGTTCGTTGAGTTTGGCGGCCTGGTCTTCCATCAATGAAATCAAGGGACTAACAACCAGGGTCACGCCGCCACGCGCCACACCGGGAAGCTGATAGCAAAGGGATTTTCCCGCTCCGGTAGGCATCACCAAGAGCACGTCCCGGCCGGCGATGACCTCCCGGCAGACGGTTTCCTGGTGTGGTCGGAAAGTTTTATGGCCGAAGAGCTGTTGTAGAATCTCCGAAGGTTCCCGCCCTGATGCTTCCTTGTGGAGCGCACGATCATGGGAAATGTTTTTCGCCTCTAAAACTTGTGGCTCGAATCCCGGCAAGGATGGCGCTACGACCGTTTCATTGGAACGCTGCGGTTGGTTTTTCTCCGTTGCTCGTGGGACTTTTTCCGAAGCCGCTGAAGGAACGTTCTCCCATTCCGGCGGTGGAATCTCTTCCCACTCCGGTGGCGGAGCGTCGTGCAACCATGCCGGTTCTTCCGGGTGGCTCGATGTCCCGAAAAGATCGCTTGTTTCGGGTGGTTGTGCTGCTTTCGGTTTTGCTCGGGACATGGTTTTCGGTGTTGATTTCGTTTGTGTCGGCGACGGAGGCGGCAGGTTCGGCAAGGAAGGTTCGGAATCGTCGGGAGGGGTCGAAGAATCTCCAAACACGTTTTCCACCACCTCACGCACGTAGCTTTCGATATCCTGCATGAAGGCATCGAATTGGCCCTCTTTGCGCTCGATCCGTTTGAGTTTCCACTCCCATTCGCCGGTCATCTGAGGGCTTTTGACCTGGGGATGCACCACGTCGATCAGCCGTTCTCCTTTGGATGTAGCTTCGAAGGCCTTGCCTTTACGCCGGACGAACTGCCGTTTGAGCAGCGTTTCGATGATCGCCGCTCGTGTGGCCGGAGTACCCAAGCCCCGTTCGCTCATCGCAGCGGAAATTTCTTTATCGTCCAGCACTTTTCCGGCGCTTTCCATGGCGGATAGCAGGGTGGCGTCGGTAAGTCGCTTGGGTGGTTTCGTCTGTTTTTTCAAACTCTTGGCGTTCTGGCACAGGCGCTTCAATCCCTGTTTCAATCCGGCGGGGAGTTCCGCATCCTGGGCATTGGCGCTTTTTTTCGTCTGGATGTCGAGCGCTTTCCAGCCTACCTGCTCGATGGCTGTGCCGTTGGAGTGGAAACGGTCGGTTTTCGTACCGTTTTCGGAATCTACCCGCGTAATCACCGTGGTTAACCGGGTGCGGTGGTCGTCCATCCAGGCCATCAGCAGGCGGCGGCAGATCAGATCGTAGATTTTCTCCTGGTCGGTCGTCAGTTTTTTACGCGACGGATCGACCGCTGTGGGGATGATCGCGTGGTGGTCGCTGACTTTCGCATCGTTTACAAAGCGTTTTCCCAACGGTTTGCGGCCTACATTTTCCGGCAGAAAATCCCGGTAAGGCGCGGAGATTTTCTCGACGACGCGAGGCAGCGTGTCGGCGATGTCCCGGCTCAGGTGTCGGCTGTCGGTTCGGGGATAGCTGATAAGCTTCTTGCGCTCGTACAATTCTTGCGCGACTTGAAGCGTTTTTTTCGCCGTGAAACCGTACAGGCGGTTGGCATGGCGCTGGAGTTCGCTCAGATCGTAGAGCAGGGGAGCAGGGTAGGTCCGGGGTTTGGACTGTGCAACCTCGATGTTTGCAGCTTGTTTTTGAACCCTGCGAACGATTCGTTTCGCCCGTTCCCCGTCGGAGGGAAGGCGCTTGGCTTTTTGAAGCTCCTGTGAAAAGTTCAGCAGCTTTTTCAGGCTTTCGGCCGTTGGGCCGTCGAACCAGGTTCCTTTGTACGTTCCAGGTTCTTCATTCGGAGCCACCGTTTCCGAGGGTGCGAATTCGGCTTCGATTTCCAGGTAGGTTTCAGGTACGAAGTTCCGAATTTCCCGCTCTCGCTCCACAATCATTGCCAGCGTCGGAGTCTGCACCCTACCTACCGATAACCCTTTGCCGTGCGTGAGTCCGTAGGCTCTTGAAAGGTTCATGCCGACCAGCCAGTCGGCTCTACTGCGGGCGCGTGCAGCATCGTACAGAGGTTCGTAGTTTGTCCCGTCTTGCAGATGTTTGAAGCCGTTTCGAATGGCTTCGGCGGTCAGCGACGAAATCCACAGGCGGCGAATCGGAGCACGGCAGCCGGAGTGTTCGTAAATGTAGCGAAAAATCAGTTCTCCTTCGCGTCCGGCGTCGGTGGCGCAAATCACTTCATCCACGGCGGAGGACACAAGAATCTTTTTCACCGCACGAAACTGCTTGGTGGTTCCTTTGAGGGTTTTCAGCGGCCAGTTCGTGGGCAGCATCGGGAGCTGATCGCGTCGCCATCGTTTCCAGGATGCCTGAATTTCTGCCGGTTCCGCCAGCGCGACGAGGTGCCCTATGGCCCAGGTGACGATATACCCGTTTCCATGCACGAAACCGTTTCCAGGGATGGTCGCCCCGAGGACTTTTGCGATGTCCCGTGCTACGGAAGGTTTTTCGGCCACAATGGCAATCGTCATACGCTAAACCTGCCAAAAAATGAAAAAGTGTAATACTTCATGAAATCCCGGTGGATTTCGTTCCTACTATTCCACCGTTTCCTTGATGCGCTTGATAGAGCGTGTTTTACCGGTTTTCGTGTCGATGTCGAGTACCACGCCGCGAAGTTCCACCGGTCCTTTGCCGGGACGAAACGGCGTTCGGCGCCAGGTACGGAAACGTTCGAGCACCGGAACGGGGTCCATGCCGATGATGGAATCCATCGGTCCACACATTCCCAAATCCGTAATATATCCGGTGTGTTCAGAGAATATCCGTTCGTCGGCAGTTTGTATGTGCGTATGCGTGCCGACCAATGCCGTCACTTTTCCTTGGAGTGCATAGGCCAAGGCGAGTTTCTCGCTGGTGGCTTCGGCGTGAAAATCGATCAGGATGACGGGCGTCATCGGGGAGATCTCGGCGATCAGTCGTTCGGCGGTTTCGAAGGGGCATTGTACCGGGTCCATGAACAGTCGCCCCAGCAGGTTGATCACCGCTACCGGAACGCCGTTCGCTGCCGTACGAATCACCCAACCTCGACCGGGACAGGGTTCCGGGTAGTTGGCCGGGCGCAGGATACGAGGTTCTCGTTGCAGAAATTCCGGGGTTCCTTTGACCGACCAGATATGGTTTCCCGAGGTCATGACGTCCACACCGCCTTGCAGCACATCGCCGGCGTGTTTCAGGTCGATCCCCAGGCCACCGGCCATGTTTTCACCATTGGCGATCACGAATTGGGCGTCGTAGGTTTTTTTCAATGTGGGTAGTCGTTGAAGCAGAGCTTTACGACCGGACTTGGAGAAAATGTCTCCGAAAAACAGGAGGTTCATGCATCCATTCCAATCTACCGGAAAACGAGCCGGACTAGAGATAGGATTTAGGCATACCAGTTTCCCGATGCTCACGCAACCGTGGGGAGCTTGATGAGGTGCTTCGGAGTGATTGAAAATTGGGGGAGAATTTTATCTAGATAGTGTCGTCACATGCCATATGCTAAATGGTAAGACTTGGTTTTTATTGGTATTTTATAAATTCAAGGGGTGCCATCATCGTCTCACGCAAGACTATCGCACACAGTGTTTGTAAAAGACCATCAAAAAAGCTCTGATTTTTCAAGAACCTCAACCCTCGTTAAATATGAATCACTTCCCGTTCTTCGTGCGCAATCTCCGCCTCGGAACAACCTTCCAACTCGTACAGAATTTTTTCCATGCGCCGGTGGGCGTCAGGTTCGGAGGTCGTCACCACGGTGACTCCCAGAATCAACGTTCGAGCATCTTCGGGATCGCCTACTTCACCCAACGCGGCATTGAACCGCTGGTCGATCCGGTTGACGATCCGTTTCACCAGCGACTTTTTCCGCCGCAGAGAGTCCACGGCCCACAGGTGCATTCGGACCCGCAGTACACCGACTACCATACGATCTTCATCGTAGCGCAATTCTCGTTTCATGACCATGGCCTCGTTCATAGGTTCGCTTTTCTTCGCCTTCACGATAGCGTGTTTTTCAAACCTTGGCGAGGGGAATTCGGGTGTGATGGGAAGGAAAGTAAAATAGTTTTGAAGTGGAAACCCAGATGGTTCAAGTCAGAAATTCCAGACCAACGGATAGGAATTTTTTCATCTCTCAATAAGCTGTTTCCGAACGAGACTTCGATTTTCGTTCCAGGTTGTTTTCGTGTATACTCGTCCCTCGTAATGCCAAACCAACCTCTCAACCCATATTTTCGGAAAGGTGCACCCGATGAAACCGTTGACCTTCTGGTTGCCGATTGCCCTGTTTCTTTTGCTCGTCACCAGTCCCGGCTGTTATTTTCTGACAACGGAAGTCCCGGCTGGGTATGTCGGTATGGTCATGACACCGGAAGGTCTGACCGGTGAAGCACTGAAGCCGGGTCGCCATATGTGCTATTTCCGCGATCGTATGTATCTGATTGAAATGAAAGAAGAAGTCGTCAGCGAACCGCTGTCGATTCTCTGCTCGGACGATCTCAATTTCAAGTTCGACCTGAAAATTCGCGCCAAACTGAAAACGACCGACACGAAAGGCATCATGGACCTGTTCAATCGAAAAGGCGCAAACATGAAACCGATGTCCGTTGGCGGCGGTCAGGCACGCGTACTGGCCTTTGAAACGTTGTACGTTACCTACGTGCAGCCGCAGGCCCGTTCGATTGCGCGGGGGGTGGTGTCCAAGTACGCCACCACGGAAATCCGTGAAAACCGTGAACAGATTCAAACCAATATTTTCGAGAAACTGCAAGTAGCCATGGCGGAAACACCAATGGAGGTGCCGGTAGTGGCCGCCTCGAATTTCGACTACCCCAAAGTCATCACCGATGCCGTGGAGAAACGCCGCAAGCGGGAGATCGAAATCGGCGAAGAAAAAGCGAAACAGGCCATGGAACTGCTTCGAGCCGAAAACCGAATGAAACTGGCCGAACGGATGAAGCAGGTTCGACGAACGGAGGCCGAAGCCGAGGCTATCTATTATCAGATTGTCGGTAAAGCCCTGAACAAATCCTATCTCCAGTTGCGCGAGCTGGAAAATGTCAAAGAGCTGTACACTCGTGTCGCTCAAGGAGACAAAGTCATCATCACGGGCGAAGGTGCGACCATGCCGATCATCAACACCTCCAAATAACTCGTTCGTGTTGGGTGGTTCGGAACTTTTCACCCCCGGCTGAAATCAAGGAGCAAACGAAGGAAAATTTTTCCACCCAAATTCTATCGGGCGTGATTTTTTAAGGGAAAAGGTCGGGTGGTTTTCACCCGACATTTTTCGAAAATCGGCCTTTTGGCGAACGTTGCACCATTTTGTGATGCACCCCAATTCTATCTCCATAGCCCCAAATTATTGACAAGTAGGCCGGGATCGGTCATGTTGTGCGGTGCCGATCCGGCACAACTTATATTATCGCTATTTCGTCCATCTGTAACCCTTTCAAGGAGGCTTTTATGGAAGATGTCTATATTGTCAGCGCTGTACGTACCGCCATCGGATCGTTCGGTGGATCGCTCAAACCGCTGCTATCCAACGAACTCGGTGTCATCGTGGCTAAAGAAGCCATCAAGCGCGCAGGAATCGAAGATCCCGGCATCATTGAAGACGTGCTGATCGGCAACTGCTTCATGCGCTCGGATGAAATCAACGTGGCCCGCGTGATTTCCCTGAAAGCCGATATTCCCTTCACCACTCCGGCCAGCACGATTCAGCGTCAGTGCGCTTCCGGCATGCAGGCCATGGCTTTTGCCGTGCAGAAAATCCAGACCGGCGAAGCGGATGTCGTCATGGCGGGTGGCGTGGAAAGCATGTCCAACGTCCCGTTCATACTCAAAGACATGCGCTGGGGCGCGGGCTATCGCCACGTTCAGGCCACCGACGGTCTGGCCGAAGGATTGTCCGATCCCATCGATCACATCCTGATGGGTGAAACCGCTGAACGTCTGGCGGACAAATACGACATCACCCGCGAAGATATGGACGAAGTGGCCCTGATGAGCCAGGATCGCGCTCTGGCCGCCATCGACAACGGCTGGTTCAAAGAAGAAATCGTGCCCGTTCCTGTACCGCAACGACGCGGCGATCCGAAAATGTTCGACACCGACGAGCATCCCCGCCGTGGCACCACGATGGAAACTCTTGGCAAACTCCGCGCAGTCTTCCGTAAGGAAGGCGGACGCGTCACCGCCGGAAACGCCAGTGGAATCAACGACGGTGCGGCCGTGACCATCCTGATGAGCGGAAGCAAAGTGAAAGAATTGGGTCTGAAACCTTTGGCGCGCATCGTCGGTCATGCCGTCGCCGCCGTCGAGCCGGACCTGATGGGTTACGGTCCCGTTCCCGCCATCAACAAGCTGATGAAGCGCCTTGGCCGCAACATCCACGATATTCCAATCGTCGAAGTCAACGAAGCCTTCGCCGCCCAGTACATCGCCTGCGAAAAGCTGCTCGAACTGGACCGCGAAAAGACCAACCTCGTCGGTAGCGGCATCGCGCTGGGTCACCCGGTCGGAGCCACCGGCTGCCGTTTGATCGTCACCCTGCTGCACCAGATGAAGCGCCTGGGCCTCAAAGAAGGCGTGGCGTCGATGTGCGTCGGCGGCGGTATGGGCAAAGCCATGATGATCGAATTGGTCTAATGCCTCGATGCTCTTGATTTTCTGAAAAACCGGGTTACTTTCTGTAAAGAAAGAATCCGGAACGATGAAAAGCGAAATCCGCCCGGAACTCAGATTTCCGGGCGGATTTTTTTGGAAAAGGGCTGAATGATGTCAGAAGAAAATTTAAGCGTTCGCTGGTTGGGTACGGCGGGATTGGCGTTGACGACTCAGGGACGGACCTTGCTGAACGATCCGTTTTTTCCGATGTCCCAAGATATCGAGCCGTGGAAGCTATCGGACTTCGGAGATGTGGACGCCATTCTGGCCAGTCACGCCCATTTCGACCATGTCCGAGATCTTCCCGAAGTGCATGAAAACACCGGAGCGCCGATCTACGGACCCGAGCAAGTGGGTCGAAACCTTGCCAAAAACGCTGCGGCGGTATTGCCTTTCAAGGCTCCGGAGTTGGGACATACGTTCGAAATAGGTCCGTTTCGCGTCACGCCCCTGCTTTCGAAACATACCGTGTTCGACGCTCGAATCGTTCTCGATACGCTGTCCCGTTGTTTGTCGCCGGATCACTTTTTCGACGCGCTTGCGATGCTGCGCGTTCATGCGGGATATCCCAACGGAGAAACCTGGTCCTGGCAGGTGGAAGCGGCAGGGAAAACGATCCTGATTCTAGGCTCTTGCGGATTGCGTGAGCATGGCCGTTATCCTATCGGCGCCGATGCTCTTTTCGTGGCGTTGCAAGGACGCTCGGACATCGACGCGCAAGCTTTTGCCATAACGCGCCGGCTGAAACCCAAAACCGTGATTCCATTCCACTTCGACAACAGCTTTCCGCCGATCTCGATGGCCGTTCCCACCGAACCGTTTGTTGCTCGCATCAAAAGGGATCTACCGGGAACGTCGGTCTTCGTGCCGGAATACAATAAGGAATTCGAACTTCCCTGAATCGAACGGGGTTTTCTCGTAGACTCCATGGGGCGTTTCGGCTAGGATGAACGTCTTTTAACGCGATGATTTTATCTAGGAGACATCATGCCCGTTCCGGAAAAGTCCGTATTCATTAAAGATATCGTCCCCGGCAACCGTGTCGAGGGTTTGTTTTTGTGCAAGAAAAAGAACGAGTTCGTAGGAAAAACAGGGCAATCCTACCTTTCGTTGACGCTGGCCGATCGCAGTGGAGATGCCGATGGCAAGGTCTGGGATAATGTGGATTCGCTTACCCACCGGTTCGCCGAGGGAGATTTTCTATGGGTTCAGGCCCAAGCGATTACCTACAACAACCAGTTGCAGCTACGTATCGGTTCGATAAGCAAAGTCGATGAAAACGAAGTCGATCCCCTGCTTTTTCTGGCCGATGGCGGCAAGGATACCGGAGAAATGCTCGAACGACTGAAGGCGATTCACGCCTCGCTCGACGACCCGGACCTCGTGCGTTTGCTGCAAATGACCCTGGAAGACGAGGAAATCTCTCGGAAATTCAAGCTTGCACCCGCCGCCAAGGCGATTCACCATTCCTACCTGGGCGGATTGCTCGAACATACGCTGTCACTGGCGGAATTGGCGCAAAAAGTCTGCGATCACTACCCGCAGGTGGACCGCTCGATGCTGCAGGCGGGCATTTTGTTTCACGATCTTGGAAAAATCGACGAGTTGGAGTATACGCGCTCGCTCAGTTATTCCGACGAAGGCCGCTTGGTCGGTCACATGGTGCTGGGTCTCGAACGCATGAACGATATCCTCGCCCGTTTCCCTGAAGATGCGCCGTTCCCGAAGCATAAAAAGACGGTGCTGACACACATTATTCTCGCCCATCACGGGCAGTTGGAATTCGGTTCTCCCAAACGTCCCAAGGTGATCGAAGCCATGGTGCTGGCCGCCCTCGACGACATGGACGCACGGATTTTCTCGTTCCAGTCCATTCTCGATTCCGAAACCCGGAAGGGTCGGTGGTCCACCTACCAGCGTTTGTACGACCGCTACCTGTACCGCTGGAATGGAGAGGAATCGCTGGACGAACCCGAGCCTCCAAAGGCTTCTCCGCCCAAAGAAGTAAGACCGGTGAATCCGGGACAGACTTCGGATCGTCACGACAGGAACAACAACAACCCCAGCGACCGCCGCGAGCGCAAACCGGAACCGCTGCACAATGCGATTCGAGGCTTGGATAATCTCCAAGGAAAATTGAAGAAGTAGGCGTCAGAGCGATACATCCACCGGGAGCAGCCCCTCGGTCCGAACACCTTCGGGCGACACCGTACAGGATACTGCCAACAACTTCACTCCGACCTTGTGTGCTTTGCGCATCAGATGACCGTAGTCCGGGTCGATATCATCCGCCGGTCGGAATATGCCTGCATCCGCACGCTGCACCACATAGACCATAGCGGCGGCGTCTCCTTCGTGGACTTTTTCCATAAGTTCCAGCAAATGCTTTTGACCACGGGTGGTTACGGCATCCGGGAAAGCCGCCACGCCATCGTGAACCATGGTGACGTTTTTCACCTCCACCCAGCAGCGGCGTTCATCGGATTCCAGCAACAGGTCGATACGACTGTGTTTTCCGATCTTTCGCTCTCGTCGAACGATCGGGTAATCTTCCAGGCCGGGAAGTTCTTCTTCTAAAATTGCGCGTTCGACCAGCCGATTGGGTAGAGAGGTGTCGATGCCGATCCACACCCCGCCGATACGTGTTGCCAACCAGGAATAGCGGGTTTTACGCTTCGGGTCGTCGGTCTCACGGATAAGGGAGGGTGCTCCGGGTTCGAGGCAGGTTTTCATTGTGCCCGTGTTGGGACAATGGGCGACAACCTCCCGGCCATCGGGCAAACGCATATCCGCCAAAAACCGTTTGCGGCGGGCAAGAAACGTCGCTTCGATCAACGGTTGCGGAAATGCTACCGACGCCATGGACTTTCCGTTCGTCGGTTCGTGAATGGACGAAATAGGCTCATTTTCTCGAAGGAAGGGAGATTTTTTGCGTGTCTCCCAACTCCTCGACGGACCCGACAAGAGTTTCCGGGTCGAACTCGACCGAGGTGGTGGTAAAGGTTCCGCTGCCTTTGGCAATCAGTCGGTTGTCCGAAGTGCGAACCTCCGCCTCGGCGGTGCTCAGACGTTTTCCCAACCGGATTATCTTGCCTCGCGACCAGATCGCTTCGCCCCGGACCGGTTCCAACATGCGAATCTGCATCTCTACGGTGGCGATCCAGCCCTCCTGACGGGCGGCGATGGTAAACCAGGCCGCGTTGTCAATCAACGTGGCGATGGCTCCACCGTGAATGGTGCCGATTCCGTTGTTCATTCTTCCGGTGTAGGGCAATTCGAAAATGGCCCGAAACTTTTCGTCGAAGCGGATCGTCATCCCCAGGTGAGTGGCGATCGGTGCGGCCTGAAACAGTTTGGCCAGGTCTTCACAGCGTTTACGGATAGCGTTGTCGTTGAAATCATTCACCTTTGATCCACTCCTCGGCGATTTGCACGGCGTTTAGCGCCGCGCCTTTACGAAGGTTGTCGGAAACGATCCACAGATTCAGGGCTTTATCGTGGCTCAGATCCTCGCGAATCCTGCCCACGTACACCGGATCGGTACCGGCAGCATTCATCGGCATCGGATATTGGAGATTCGCCGGGTCGTCAACCACCGTAACGCCGGGCGTTTTCTCCAATAATTCTCGAACCTTGGACGCTTCGATTTTGTCCCGCGTCTCGACGTTGACCGCCTCGGAATGTCCGGTCAAAACGGGAACGCGGACGCAGGTGGCACTTACGCGCAGGTTCGGTTCTCCGAAAATCTTGCGCGTCTCCCAGACCATTTTCATTTCTTCCTTGGTGTATCCGTTGTCCTGGAACACATCGATGTGAGGCAGAACGTTGAAAGCGATCGGATGGGGGAAAATGCTGGGCTGGACGGTTTTGCCTTCGATCGTCGCTTGACATTGCAGGCGAGCTTCTTCCATAGCGCTCGCACCGGCTCCCGATACGGCCTGATAGGTGGAAATCACCAGCCGTTCGATTCCCGCTGCTTTGCGAATCGGGTCCAAAGCCACCAGCATCTGAATCGTCGAACAGTTGGGATTGGCAATGATACCGTTATGCTTGAAAATATCGGCGCGGTTGACTTCGGGCACGACGAGCGGGATGTCGTCATCGCGACGGAATTGGCTGGTGTTGTCGATCACCACCGCACCGGCTTCGGCGGCGATGGGAGCGAATTTTTTCGAGACGGAAGCTCCCGCCGAAAACAGAGCAATATCGATACCTTCGAACGCTTCCGGCGTGGTTTCCTGCACGTCGAGTATCGACCCGGCAAAAAGCACCTTTTTTCCGGCGGAACGCGCCGAGGCCAACGCCTTTATTTCGGCGATGGGAAAACGTCGGGTTTCCAGAATATCGAGCATCGTGCGGCCCACCGCCCCGGTAGCGCCGACTACCGCGACATTGTAGTGGGTGACAGCCATGGGTTCCTCCAATTCGTTTCGGTTTGTCATTCCAGTATGTGAGTCATTACTCATACACCATTTTCAAGGATCTCTCAACTTTGGAGGAACGAAGTTTTTATCTTGGAGTACATCACAAAATGTATCAAATTGACCCGATAATGCTGAAGCTTTCATTTTAGGTAGTAGCGGCGAGGCGTACGTCCGCTGAAAAAAGGGGATTGGTGCGCAGGCAAGCTAAAGACGGCTTCGGAAGCAAGAATTTCTTTGGTCGCTATATTTTTTGGTATCCCTTTTCAAGCCGCAGAAAAGGCTTGTTCCGAAGAGAAGCGGTGATATAGTTCATACATAAAATTCACTATTTAATTTCAGAAATTGAAGGGGCAGATATGTATGTTCGAATTTTTTTGATACTAACGTTCCTGGTTTTCGCGCAGTTTTCTTTTTCCTGCTCCAAAAGTGGTTCGAATGCCGAGAAAATCGCCAATGCTCTGGCCAACCGTCTTACGGAATCACTCGATTTTTCAGGCGGTTCGCTGGTCGATTCCGACAAGCCGGAGGCGAGCGATTCGGCACAGGCCCCACAGATCGACAGCGTAACCGCACCCGCTAAAATCCACCCCGGTGTCGCGTTCACCGTTCGTCTGAAAACGAACTACGACAAACCGGAGGAGTTGGATAAAGCCATCGTGCACGTGATCGGCTCGACGAAACACCTTGTGGTCGATGCTCCGCTGACACCGCTCGAAGGCGGGTGGAAAATGACGTTGAACGGTGTGCTGAATGAAGATATTCAACTCTTGGGAGGCACCTTTCAACTCGAATATGCTTTGCAGAATAAAGACGGTGTGACGGGTCTGTACAAACAGCGGGAGTTGACCGTTCCCGACGAAGAGGAAGAGCCGGATTGTCCGACGGGACCGTGCTGCAACGGCGGATTGTGGGTCGACGCAGAGGATATCTGCCTGGAAGAAGATGACTACGCGTGTACGCAAGACCTCTGCAATGGAGAGCACACTTGCGAGGCTACGTTGTCGGACGGCTATTGCCTGATCGAAGAAACCTGTTACGAGGAAGATACGAAACAGCCCGACAACGATTGCCTGAGCTGCCTCCCCGACGAGTCCACGAGCGAGTGGACCGCTGTGGCCGATGGAACCGAATGCAGCAGCGGTTTGGATATAGGAACGGGAGAGTGTCAGAACGGTGTATGCGAGGGTTCGGATAGTTTTGTCAACAAGGTTCTGCATGAGTCCGTCAGTCCCGACGAGGCGGAGGAAGTCACCGGAGAGCCACCCGCCGGAACGACGGATGAAGCCACAGCCCCGCAGATTTTGTCCGTTTCCGCCCCGGATACCCTCCATCTGGGAGCGGATTACAAAATCCTGCTTTTCTACAAGTACACAGGGGAATCAACGATCAAAAGCGTGCTGATGCACGTGGAAGGTGCAGAGAATCATTACGAAATTCCGGCGCGGATCAACGAAACGACACCGCCCCACGTCGCGGTGACAGGTTCATTGGCCAAGGTGGATGGCATCCCGGACAAATCCTACACGTTCGAATTCGCCCTGACGACCGAAAACGGCAGAGTTGGCGGTCACGAGCAGGTAACGATACCTATCGTGGAGGAAACCAAGGAATGTCAATCGGAAGTCTGTTGCAACGGCGGAAGCTGGGTATCGACAGGCGGGTATTGCTCGGACAACGACCCTTGCACTTACGGCGATGCCTGCAATGATGCGCATGAATGCAAAGGTACGGAGATCGTCTGTGAAAACGACGAGGAAACCTGTGGAATTCAGCGTAGTTGCAACGGTACGGACACCTGCACGGAGAGGTATCCGACAACGGAAACGTCTTGTGACGATGGAAATCCTTGCACCTACAACGACGATTGCAACGGTTCCGGTGGCTGCGGCGGCATAGAAATTGTCTGCGAGAACGACGCCGAAACTTGTGGAATTCAGCGGTCTTGCAACGGCACCGACGCTTGTGAGGAAAGCTATCCAGGGGAGGAAACCTCCTGCGACGACGCAAACGCTTGTACCTATAGCGATGTTTGCGACGGTTCCGGCAATTGCGGTGGTACGGAGATCGTCTGCGAGAACGACGCCGAAACTTGTGGAATTCAGCGGGCTTGCAACGGCACCGACGCTTGTGAGGAAAGCTATCCGGGGGAGGAAACCTCCTGCGACGACGTAAACGCCTGCACCTATAGTGATGTCTGCAACGGTTCCGGCAACTGTGGCGGTACGGAGATCGTTTGCGAGAACGCCGCCGAAACCTGTGGAATTCAGCGGTCTTGCAACGGTACCGACGCTTGCGAGGAAAGCTATCCGGGGGAGGAGACCTCCTGCGACGACGCAAACGCCTGTACCTATAGCGATGTTTGCGACGGTTCCGGCGGCTGTGGCGGCACGGAAATCATTTGCGAGAACGATGCCGAAACCTGTGGAATTCAGCGGGCTTGCAACGGTACCGACGCTTGCGAGGAAAGCTATCCGGGGGAGGAGACCTCCTGCGACGACGCAAACGCCTGTACCTATAGCGATGTTTGCGACGGTTCCGGCGGCTGTGGCGGCACGGAAATCATTTGCGAGAACGATGCCGAAACCTGTGGAATTCAGCGGGCTTGCAACGGCACGGACGCTTGTGACGAAAGTTATCCAGGGGAGGAAACCTCCTGCGACGACGCAAACGCCTGTACCTATAGCGATGTCTGCGACGGTTCCGGCGGCTGTGGCGGCACGGAAATCATTTGCGAGAATGACGCCGAAACCTGTGGAATTCAGCGGTCTTGCAACGGCACCGACGCTTGCGAGGAAAGCTATCCGGGTACGGAAACCTCCTGTGACGACGCAAACGCCTGCACCTATAGCGATGTCTGTGACGGTTCCGGCAACTGCGGCGGTACGGAGATCGTCTGTGAGAACGACGCCGAAACCTGTGGAATTCAGCGGGCTTGCAACGGCACGGACGCTTGTGACGAAAGTTATCCAGGGGAGGAAACCTCCTGTGACGACGAACTGAACTGTACTTTCAGCGATGTCTGCGACGGAGAAGGCAACTGTGGTGGTCAGGCGGTGGCTTGCGGTGACCACGCTTCCTGCACGGAGACGGATGGAAGCTGTCAGTGTGAAAACGACTATTTCCCGGTTCCCGATAGCGACCCGCCCGCTTGCGCCAGTCCTTGCGATCCCACGCCTTGCACCGGCGAGCATATGACCTGTTCGCCGATCAGTCTCGGAACCTACGAATGCGGTTGCGAAGAACCGTACGTGTACAACGAAGCGGAATTTCTTTGCGCAGAACCCGAAGCTGCGCAGAACGACACCAGAGAGCAGGCGTCCACGGTGCAAAACCTTCCGGCGAATATCAAAGCTTCGATCGACACCTCCGCCGATGAAGACTGGTTCAGACTGGACTACAATTCACGGGCACGAAGCCTGGAACAACTGTTGAAAATCACGACGATATCCTGGGAAGGCGGATTGACGGACACGCAGATCGAAATCTATGCGTCCGATGCCGAAACCCTGTTATTGGCCCGCAACGACGACGGCGGCGAGGATGGCTTCTCGGTCCTGTATTATCCTGCCAATGCGGGAACCTATTACATCCGAATCACGGGTATACCCGTCGATGCCGGGTCTTCGTACCTGCTGCGTATCGAGACGGTCGAAGGCTGCTACGCGGACGAAAACTGTCAGGATGGAATCGCCTGCAACGGCTGGGAATTGTGTGTGGATCATCAGTGCACGGCGGGAACGTCGATGGACTGCGGGGCGGGTAGCTGTCTCGAGCCGTACGGCGAGTGCGCCTGCAACGAGTGTGCGTGGATGGAAAACGGCGTCTGCACCACCGGGGAGTGTTGCCTCGATTCCGATTGTACCGACGATTGGGAATGTACCGTGGATTCCTGCGAACAAGGAGTTTGCTACCATCGGCCCAACAACGCCACCTGCTCTGACGGTCAGTTCTGCAACGGTGTGGAAATCTGTGATATTTCCATAGGTTGCCAGCCGGGACAACCTCCGACACATCCGTTTTACAGCGTATCAGGCTGCGCGAAACTCGAATGCGACGAAGAAACGGACAAAGTGTTCCTGGTCGGCGACGACGAATCCTGCCAGGATGGTTTGTATTGCAATGGCGTGGAATATTGCAAAACGTCACAGAATTTCAGCGTGTACGGGTTTTATGGTTCTGGATCTTGTTATCAGGGTGCGGAGCCGGATGTCTCCGATGGTGTGGACTGCACCTGGGACGATTGCAATGAGGGTGAAGATCTTACCGACAATCTCGGTGAAATCACGCACAATCCCGCAGATTACAATTGCAATGACGGCAACCCCTGTACCGTGGATACCTGTGGGCTGGATGGTTGCTCGTTCGACTGTGTTGACAATGACGAACCCTGCGGCAACGAGATCGACGGTACCTGCCAGGAATGCGCTTGCGTTACGGGATGCCGTGACGATTCGAACTGCAATGACGGCGACGACTGCACCACCGATACCTGCAACACCGAAACGGGAACCTGTGAATACGAAAGGTGGGATTGCGACGATGATGACCCATGTACGTTTGATTATTGCGAGGATGGGAGCTGCTATTATGATGACGTGGCCGACGGCGTTGCCTGCGACGATGGTTATCCGTGCACGATCAACGATCGATGCCAATATGGATATTGCGAAGGAGACTACATCGACTGCGACGCCCAACTTGGAACCCAAGGGAATATCAATTGCCTGTATTCACACTGTGTAGAGGGCGAATGCGAGTCTGTGCCTTCCAACGAGGGGGGCTATTGCGCTACGGAAGATACCGGCTACCGGCTTGGCGTGTGTGAGAATGGCGTTTGCAATCCTACCCAAGCGGTCGAGCCGTACGAGTTACAGGACTGCACATCACAGATCGTGTTCATGGATTCCGCACTGGAAAACCTCGTGCGGGAACAGGCGAATGTCTACAACCGCGATCTGTTATCCAGCGATGTGGAACACATCACCGCGCTGACGTCTCCGGGATTTCCCAGTGTTACGATCACCCATCTGGGTGGTCTCGAATGTCTCACCAATCTGGAGACGCTCGATCTACCCTATTTCTATTCGGAAAATCTGTATTCCACTCTTTATTATTTGGAATCCGAAGAAATGGATATGCTCGATCCGAGCCTGTTCATCAAGGATCTAACACCGTTACAGACACTTACGAAACTGAAACACCTGAACTTGTCGTATCAGATATGGGTAAACGACCTCGTGCCGCTGGCCGGGTTGGAAAACCTGGAATCTCTGATGCTGGACAATACCGGCGTGAACGATCTCTATCCTCTCGCCGGGCTGGAGAGTTTGAAAACGCTGTTGGTCAGCAAATGGCTTCGTAACATGGGGGAATCTTTCTATCTACAGCTTGGTACTGTGTGCGATATCAGCCCGCTGGTGGGATTGACGAAACTCGAAACCCTGCAACTGCCGTACAATTCGATAGCGGATCTCTCTGCCTTGTCCAATATGCTGAACCTGCAGACCATCGGGCTTTCTTTTAATCGTATCGAGGATCTTGCTCCCCTTCTCAACAATGAGGAATTCGGTCCCGGCGTGGCGCTTGACCTCTCTTCCAACTCTTTCGATTGTGATGGGCAACGTTTGGAGATCAACGAACTGTACGCCCGTGGCGCGAAACTGACTTTGACCTGCGAGACGTACGAACGCGAAGACAGTTATTACTACGACCTGTCCTGCGGCGAAGTGATCGATTTTCACGATCCCTGGATAGACGGACAAAACCTGTGGGCGACCTACGGCTGCGATCTCGAAGAATACCACGGGCCGGAGATGGTCTACCGCTACAAGGTTCAGGACAACGGAACGGCTACGTTCACGTTTGAACATCTGCCGGAGTTGGAAGGGTACACGGCGATGATACTGGAAGATTGCAACCCGTATCGTTGCCATCCCGTAGCCAATGGATTTACGTTTGAAATGTCTGTGGAATACGGCGATGTCTATTGCCTCGTGGTCGAAAGTCCCGCCGGAGGTCTGATAACCGGCGGCGACGAATACGGCGGTCAGGCCGTGGTGGTAACATCTTCGGCAGTCGATGGGGATCTGGAAGCGGAAGACGAACAGGAAGAGGAGCAAGAAGCGGAAGCCGAGTTTGAAGAGCAGGAAGAGGAAGAACCTTACGTCGCTCCGTACACGGTCACATTGGAATGCGAACAGTCCGGTCTGCTCGGCGATACCTGCGCCAACCCGATTCTGCTGGAACCGGTCGAAGGCGAAACGTTACGAGTCGAGGGCGATACCCGCAACTTCGAAGACAAGTATGCGAACTGCTCTTTCCTTCCCGGTGCGCCGGATGTGTATTACCGTTTCGATCTGGACAAACCGCAGGCTGTGAGCCTGTTATTACCGGAACACGAAGGGCATTTCAGCGTTGCCTTGCTCAAACTGGGTGACGATGAAGAAAGAGCCTGTGCTCAAGCCACAACCGTTTTGGATGAAAATTACGGTTGCATGTACTACGCCATGCCTTCGGTCAATGCCGGTTTTGATTTTCTTTATTGGTTAACACTATCCGAAGGGGTAACCACAGTCCCGGTTAAATTCGATCTGGAGGCAGGATCATATGTCGTCATTGTGGACGGTCTGGGCGGAGAAATCGATTTCACCGATTCGGCGGCTATCGTACGATGGGCAGAAACTTCGGAAACCGGGTATGGTTTCTTTGGGGCTATGGCTGAGTTGTCATACTACGGTTGGGATTATACCAGCAGCGTTTTTGCCGATCTCTCGGCCAGTCAGGGCGCGTATGCTCTTGAAATCACGTTGGAAGATGTTTGCACACTGCGCGACTGCAACGACGACAACTCCTGCACCGAAGATACCTGCAACCCGGAGACGGGAGTCTGCGACAATACCCCGGTGGAAGATGGCACGACGTACCAGGAAATGGACGCCTGTATAACCTACGTCTGTCTCGAAGGACAACAAACAACGGGTGTCGCCGAAGACGGTATCGATTGCGAAAGCGACGATAATCCTTGCACGGCGGGGGTATGCCTTTCCGGTGTTTGCGAAGAGGAAGCCGTCACCGAAAGCCTGGACTGCAACGACGGCATAGCCTGCACCACGAACGATGCCTGCGTGAATGGAATCTGCGTGGGACAAGCGCCGACGGACTGCAACGACGGACTGTTCTGCACGGACGATACCTGTTTGGATTCCAACGCCTTCGTTCGGGTGGAGGGTGAATTCGAAGATATTCGCGAAACGGGAATTGAACTGCATTTCGGACTGGATGAATCCGGCAACGAATTGAAAGTCGGTGGCCCGGTGCAACTGGACTTCGATTTTCCGTTCTACGATGGCGAAATCAAGCACGAAGTCTATATCGGCACCGACGGCGTACTGCTTTTCTCTTTGGATTTTGAACCGGAAGATTACTATTACTCTTCCTCGTACCATTGCTTGGAAGATCATCGTTACTTGGATTTCATCGCACCATACTGGGCGGAGTTGTATAACGAGTCCGCAAGCAAGTTATACTATGCAATCACGGGAGAAGGTGACGAGCGCCGACTGATCGTGCAGTGGACAAACTTCAAATATTACTACTCATATTATCACCCACTCACAATGCAAGCGGCCCTGTATGCTGACGGTCGGATAGAATTCCGGTACAAAGACCTCGATTCGTACCAAGGGCTGAATACTGCGGTGATCGGCATGGTGTCTACGAACGATTATAGCCAGTTCGTCCAATATGCCTGCGATGAACAGGTTATGATCGAAGAAGGCATGGTGCTGCGCTACGATACCTCCTCGCCGTATCATTGTCATCACGATCTTGCTGCAAGTGGAGGATGCCTCGTCGATGGCGTCTGCTATGCGGAGGAAGATCCTTGCGATGACGGTGATCCCTGTACATCAGTGGATACCTGCCAGCAAGGGATTTGCGCGGGAGAAGCCTATAGCTGCGATGATGAAAACGACTGTACCGAGGATGTCTGCGACGGTACGGGCAATTGCTCCAACAATGAAGTCGCCGACGAAACATCATGTACTGACGATGACAACCCCTGCACGCTCGACCAATGTTTCAGTGGCATTTGCACGCATGATTCGCTGGCCGATGATACCGTTTGCGCCTACCCCAATGATCCTTGCATGGTCGGTCTGTGCACTCAGGGATATTGCGATACCTACGACGCTCCGGAAGGCACGCCCTGCGACGACGATGGCAATCTCTGTACGACGGATGCCTGCTACTCCGGAGGTTGCGAACACGATCCGGCTCCTGATGGTACGATATGCCAAACGGACCTCGACCCCTGCACCGACGACATCTGCCTGGACGGCATCTGCTCGCATGAAGACGTGGATTGCGACGACGGCAACTCCTGTACCGAAGATTTCTGCGGCGGAAAGGGCGATTGCCAATACACCGAGTTACCCAACGGGGAATTTTGCACGGTGCTTGCGAGTGTCGATGGCGACGAGGAAGAAGAAGCGGAAGCAACGTTTGTCGAAGGTCAGTGCTGGTGGGGTGTCTGTCAGGAAAGCTACGTGGCACAGGATTGCGTGGACGAGGTAAGATTCGCCGATGCCAACCTGGAGGTCGTGGTTCGGGAGAGATTGGAGCAGCCCGAAGGTCCGTTGATGGCCACCGACCTCGCGGAGATTTCTACGCTGACCGCCGAAAACCGAAGCATCCACTATCTCGTCGGTATGGAATGCCTGACCGGGTTGCAGGAACTGAACCTCTATTTCAACCAGATCGAAAACCTGGCGCCCATTGCCGGGCTGACGAACCTCGGTCTGCTGGATGTTTCGAGGAACCGCCTGACCGACCTCGAACCCATCACCGGACTCGTCAACCTGACGCATTTGTATCTTTCGTTCAACGAAATCGTGAACCTCGACGCCCTCGCGACCATGGTTTCCCTCGAATGGCTGTCCGCAAACAGCAATCATATCGAGGACATCGAGGTGTTGAGTTTCATGCCGGACCTCAAAGGTTTGACGCTTTATGGAAACCGAGTAGCCAACATTTCCCCGTTGACCGACATCTCCGGGCTGGAGTATCTCGACCTGAGCTACAACCCTGTGACCGATGTGTCCGTGTTAAGCGAGATGACCCGGTTGCATTCGTTGTACCTGCGTGGCAATGAGATCGCCGATGCCTCGGATCTCTCGACGCTTACCGGGCTTGTACGTTTGGATCTCGGTAACAATCCGCTAACCAACCTCGCGTTTTTACAGGGATCCACCCAACTCGACTTCCTCAACCTGGGGGTCCACGCAGGTGGAGGATCTAGCGCCGCTGTCGGGATTGACCACGCTGACCATGCTGTATCTGTCGAACTCCAATGTCACCGACATCTCGCCGTTGAGCAGTCTCGTAGGACTGACCCATCTGGACCTCTCCACCAACGGGATTTCCGATGTTACCGCATTGCAAAACCTCGACGCGCTGGCATTTCTCAACCTGGGTGGAAACAAGCTCGGCGATATCACGGTCTTGGAACAATTGCCCGCCTTGGAATCGCTGAATCTGCGCGGCAACCAGATTTACGACCTTTATCCCTTGGCGGAAAACTATGGTCTGGCCATGGGAGACATGCTCAATCTGTCGTCGAATCCCTTCGATTGCAAACAACAAGGCTATTCCCTGCATCGCTTGTCGAGACGGGGCGTGATTCTAGATACCTCCTGCTGGTTCGAAGATTGCCAGGCGGATTTCGCCATCACCTGCGGAGAAATTTTATCGGCCAACACCGCCACGGACGGACGCTCGAAGCTCGATTACTACCGCTGCGTAGATCAACCTTTCGGGGGGAACGAAGTGGTGGTTGCCTTCACAGCGCCTCATCTGTGTGAAAACTGCCCCGTAAATATCACTCTTGAGGCCGATTCGGGCGATTTCGGCCTGTTCCTGCTCGATAGCTGCAACCCGCTCGGCTGTCTTGCCTCCGGGTCCAACCAATTGAATTTCCTTGCTCAATCGGATCAGACCTATTTCATCGTTGTAGACACTCCAAGAGGCTTGGACGGCTCGTTCAATCTCTCGGTGCAATGCGATTCCCGCGAGTGCCGAAGCGACCAGGATTGCATCGACGCGGGAACCGGTGACCGCTGCGTACAGGAAGTCGACCTGTGGGATGATCTTCGCCTGCTCTTTACCGAGTACGCCATGATGCTGTCTTTCGTGGGCTACGACGCCGAGTGGGTCACGCGGGATGTGCCGTTCTGCGCTTGGTCCTGTGCGGTAGACGTCTGCGATCCGGGAAGCAACCAACGTCCGTGCGTGAATTACGATTTTGCCGAAGCATATCATGAAGAGGCGGAATTTGCTTCGCCTTATTGCCTGGAGGAAAATCCCGATCCCTGCACGACCGAAGAGGAGCAACTAGCCTGTGAATCCCGTGAGGGATATCAATGCGTTGAGAAATTCATGTCGATGGTGAGCGAGGATATCTGTGTGGAAACCTGTGCTACCGATCATCAGATGGTAACGCTTGAAGAAATGGGCAATTTCGACGGCGACCCCCTGGAAGTTCCATTGATCTGCCTGCCGGTGCGTGATCCGCAGACGGGTGAAGTCATTGGCGGAAGCTGGGCACCGCCGGGTTTGAAACCGCTTTCGGATGGCGATGACGATATCGAGCCGGATGGCGACCTCGACGAAGAAGCTTTCGAAGAAACGGAAACCGACGAGTCGGAAGATGTAGAGATCGAAACCGTGGAAGCCGAAGAAGACGTTACGGTGGATGGCGACGACGACGACGAAAGCGAACTGGCTACGATGTGCCGCAACAGCTCGGAATGTCCTGAGAATTTCGTATGCGAGGCGGGAGAATGCATCGCATGGTGCAACGAAACCGGCTGCGATCATCTGGCGGGAAGCGTTTGCAATCCGAACAACGGACGCTGCGAAATGTGTCCCGATACCTGTGGCCGAAACCGTTGCTGCAACCTGGGCTTCCTCGACAACGGATCGTTCTGGTACTGCGGAACGTGCTGCGATCCGGTCTGTGGCGACAACCAAGTGTGTAGCGAAGGCCGCTGCATCGACGTGCAATGCCCGATCTGCAATCCCGACGAATACTGCGGAGCTGCTACCGGCTACCAATGCATCACCATCCGCCAGGGTGGGGATTACGATTTACAGGAGAATGGTTCCAGTTGCCTGCCGACCAACAGCCGCTGCATCGAAGGCGTGGACGAATGCTGTAGCGGCACGTGCCTGATGGGAACCTGCTTGTAGTTTCTACCTTGGCAACGGCCTTTCTTTATGATTTCCGAGGATGCGCTTCGTCGTGCCTCAATATAAGAGGTATTTGCTTGACAGAAGAGGGGTTACCGTGGAAACCTTGCACGCAATGAGTTGCCTATGCAAAGGAGATTTGATGAAAGGCTTGATCCCCCTTCTGGGTTTGATGACGCTGGTGCTTTTCGCAGCTTGCGATTCCGGTGGAGACGAAGCCCGCGAGCGCGTCACGCAGAAAAAAGACATTACCGAAACGGTGGCCGAGCGCAAAACCGAGTTGCAGGCCATCGATATGGCGAAAGTTCCGAGCGATAGCGGAGAGTTACAGAAAATCATCCTCATGTCTGCCGAAGAAATGGCCCAACGCATGGGCAGCGGTCGCATGAAAGCCAAGCTTTCGTTCACCATCACACGAGACGACGAAGACGTCCAGTTGGATGAGGAACAGGAATACGACCAGGCGAAAAACGGTGATTTCCGCGTGGCGATGCTCAACGACAAAGCGAAAACCTACGAGCTGTACTGGGTGGACGGCAAGCAGATCAACCGCAGTTCCTCGCCCAAATTCCGCATGTCCACCTCCACTGGAAAACACTTGTTCTGGCGCGAGAAAATGACCAACTCGCTGTCGAGATTCTACAAGTATTTTCGGGGACATCTGACCTTTACCGACGGCGGCGTGTCCACCTACGAAGGCCGCAAAGTGCGGCGGGTGATCCTCGGGTTGAACCCGGCAGGAAAAACGCCCGAGAAAGATATTGAAGTCACGTTCAACTATCCCAGTCAGTATCGTTTGAGTTCCTTCACCAGCGAACGGCTGCTCAACCGCCAGCGGAAAAAAATCACCGACTTCGTTTCCGCCGAGGGCGAATTGTTGATCGACCTGGAAACCGCCGTGATTCTCAAATACGATTTTCAGGGACAATACCGCGTGCCGGTCAACAAGAAATTTGTCGAAAACTCTGAAAAAGAAGTATCCGAGAAAAGCGTACAGTTCACCTATCATGGCACCATGCAGGTGACTGATGTCGGCAAGACGGTCGAAATCAAGGCACCGCCTTACGATCCGCCGATGAAGCGTAACAAACCCGATCCCAAGGCTTTGGATCACCTGCCGAAGGGATCGAAAGTGCATCTCCCACCCCCAGGAACCCCAAAGAAGGCCGAACCCCTGCCGCAAGACCAGCGGACGGGAACGCGCTGAAAGAGACAGCATGACGAAAATATGGGACAGCATTCATCCGGACAGCGTTCGACTGCTCGAAGCAGGTGTGCGCGCTGCGTTCGAAAAACAGGCCGAGCGGCTGATCATCTATAACCTTGCGGGACAAGGCGCTTTTTCCGATTACATCGTGGTCTGCCAGGGGCGATCCGACAGGCAGGTCCGGGCGATCGAAGAAGCGATTCTGGCCGTGGCGGGCGAGTTGGATGAGAAACCGATGGGTGTCGAGGGCGGTCAGCTTCGGCACTGGGTTCTGATCGACTTCGCTACGGTGGTGTTCAACATTTTTTACGAACCCGTTCGTGACTACTACGACCTCGACAGCCTGTGGTCGGATGCGGAAACCATCGACAGCGAAGCCCTGATTCGCGAAGGTTCGCAAATCTTGGGTAAACCCCTACCCATGTTCCTGAAACCCGAGACAGAAGACGACGCGGAAACCGAAACCCCATGAAAATTCGGGTGTTTCTGGTCGGAAAAACCAAAAGCGCGGCCCTGAAAAAAGAAATCGATATTTATTGGAAACGACTGGGGCATTACGTCCGAATCGAAGAATGCGTGGTACGCGACGAATCGAAAGGACGCCCGGAACAGGTGCGCGAAGAAGAAGGCAAACGCCTGTTGTCCCGACTGGACGAGCGGGAATTCGTGGTGTTGCTCGATGAAAAAGGCGAACTTCCCGATACGCGAAAATTTGCCGCCAAAGTGGAACACGCCATGGTGAGCGGCAAAGATCTGGCTTTTATCATCGGTGGAGCCTGGGGAGTATCGGACGCCGTACGCGACCGTGCCGATTGGATCTGGGCGCTATCCCCCCTGACCTTTCCTCACCAGTTGGTACGGCTGATTTTCATCGAACAGCTCTACCGGGCTTTCACCGTGATCAGACGGGAACCGTACCACCACTGATACCTACAGAATTCAGGAAAATTAAGAAAAACACATACCCTTTCCTCCCATGATCCGAAAAGGTTGCCCGGCGAGAATCGAAAAGGTATGGTATCGTCTCTTCCGAGCGAGGTGGAGAATCGAAAGAAACACTGCCGGTTTTCCGTTCGTCGGATAATAAAGCGAAAACCTGCAACAAGCATGGAAAACAACGACTGATGACCAAACTATCTCCTGCCCAAGCGGGCCGATACCGTCTGGTTTGTGTGCAATGCGGTTGGGAAACCCGCGAAGACCGCCACGAAATACATTGCCCGCATTGCGGACCAAGTGCGTTTTTGCAAACCCGATACGATCAACAAACGCTGGAACTTGCCGGAAATCCAGAGGATTTCTTTTCGTACCGAGACTGGCTGCCCTTCGATGGATCTTTGGATATTCCGATGACGCTTCGTTGTATCCGAGCGGACGAACTGGGTCGAGAACTGGGCTTGAACGACTTGTGGCTGCTGCTTTGCGGCTATTTTCCCCGACAGGAAGCCTGTTTGACGAGCTGTACGTTCAAAATGCTCGAAGCCACCGGTGTGATGATGCGCGTCTTGGAACGAAGCGGTAAGACATTGATTCTCAGTTCGGCGGGAAACGCCGGTGTCGCAGCCCTGGAAATGGGTGCAAGGGCTCAAATACCCGCCGTCGTGGTGGTGCCGGAATCCGCTAGAAACCAGATGATGACCTGTCCCTGTACGACGGAACACGGACCGATGCTGATTCTGCTCAAAGACTCGGCCTATCCCGACGCCATCGCTTTGGTGGGACGCCTGCAGGAGCACTTCAAGGACCGGCTGGTGCGGGAAGGCGGGGCCTGGAACGTCGCCCGGCGTGACGCCATGGGTGTTCCTGTATTGAGGGCGGCTCAGGCGATGGGTGGAATACCCGACCATTATTTTCAGGCCGTGGGGAGCGGAACCGGAGGTATCGCAGCCTTCGAAGCAGCGGAGCGTCTTTGTCGAGGCGGATGGTCCGGTGGACCGATGCATCTGCACCTCGTGCAGAATACGCCGTTCACGCCGATGGTGGATGCCTGGAAGGAGGGACGGCGCGAGGTTCGGCACATGGACCGAAGCGATGTTCTCGATCGCTTGAGCCGGACGTTTTCGAACGTACTGGCCAACGCAGCACCTCCATACGGTGTTGCGGGTGGTGTGTTCGATGTCGTGACGAAAAGCGGTGGAGAGTTGCTGGCCGCCACCAATGAAGAAGCACGTAACGGATGTGAATTATTGAAGAAAATCCCCGGATGCGATCCCTTCCCGGAAGCGGGTGTCGCCATGGCGGGGTTGCTTCAGGCGGTGGAAAACGGCACGGTGAATAAAAACGATAGCATCGTCGTGCATCTTACCGGTGGAGGATGGAAAGCTTCGGTAAAAGATTTCGACAAGAAGCCGTATCCGGTGGCGTTGTCGATACATCCCGACGAATTCGACCTCGCCGTTCGCCAAGTCGAAACCTATCTGAACCGCTGGAAGGACTAAAGTTATTTGATTGCAGCAGGAATCTGACGATGCGGGTTAGGCTTCGATGATACGCCACCACGCCGGATGGGAAGCGATGCGCGCCGCTTTCAGTACCGCCTTGCGGAACATCGTGACGTCTGCCTTCCCCTGACCCGCAATGTCGTAATGGGGTTCGTGACCGGTACTGGCTTTGACGACCGGCATTCCGTAAGTCACGTTGATTCCCTGGTCTTTTTCCATCAGGTGGAACGGCAAAAAGCCCTGGTCGTGATACATGGTCACCACGAGATCGAAGCGGCCTTCCATCGCTTTACTAAACAGTTCGTCCGCCGGAAGCGGTCCTTCCACATCCAAACCGTCTGCGGTTTTTACAGCCTCGATGGCGGGCCGGATGATGTCGAGTTCCTCGCGTCCCAGAAAACCGTTCATCCCGGCGTGGGGATTAACGCCGCAAACCCCGATCCTGGGGTGGGGAGTGTCGAAATCTTTTTTCAGCGCTTGAGCCGCCATGCGGATACAGCGCGAAATCCGCCCCGGCTTCAGGGATGCGCCCACATCCGAAAGCGGAAGGTGGGCCGTGGTCTGCATGATTTTCAAGGTTTCCCCGGCGAGCAGCACGAACGCCTCGCGGCTGTCGGTCTGCTGGAGCAGCAATTCGGTGTTTCCGGGATAATCGTACCCGGCGTGATGCAGGCTTTTTTTGTCGATAGGGCAGGTAACCAGTGCGCCGATAGCTTCTTTTCGCATCAACTCGGCGGCTTTGACCGAGTAGAACGCACTAAGCAATCCCTGATCCGTGCGGGGCTTCCCCCAACGGTGAAGGTCGAGGTCGATGGTCGAGAGATTCATCACGTTGCAGGCTGAGGGATCGAGGTCGAAGGAGTCCCCGACACTGTGAAATTGCAACGAAACGCCCGTTTCTCGCCGGGCTTTTTTCAGCACGCCAAGGTCACCCAGCACGAGCGGCGTACAGGCTTGCTGGACGGCATGAAGATGCAGGGTGTTGACAATCAACTCCGGGCCGATTCCCGCCGGATCGCCCATGGTAATCGCTACGATCGGTCGGGTTGGCTTCATTTCTCTTCTTCCTTCGCTTTTTCGGCTTCTTCAGTCTGCTGCTTCATCAGTTTTTCCGGGTAGGCCGGTTCGTCGTCGAGCATGATCCGTACGTAGGACTTGTTGCGCACCGAGCGTATCCAGGCTTTCATCTGCCGGTCGCTTTCTTCTTCCTGTAGGCGGTTGCGGATCGATTCTTTCACATCCTCGAACGCTTGCCCGGGCAACTCGCGCCGTTCGATAAGCTGAATCAGGTGGTAGCCGAAGCGGGTTCGGATCACCTCGGAAATTTCCGATACCTTCAATTGCTGAATCACTTTATCGAATTCCGGAACGGTGACACCCGCCCGCACCCAACCGAGGTCTCCGCCGTGGGTGGCAGTCGGTCCCTGGGAGTATTTTTTTGCCACGTCCCCGAAATCCTCTCCAGCGAGGATTTGTCGCCGCAACTGGTTGAGGCGATCCACGATCTTGCGCTCGAACGCGGCGTCCTGATCGGCAGGCACTTTGAACAGAATGTGCCGGGGATGATATTCGTATTCCTTGTGGAACTGGCTTTGGCTTTTTTGGTATTCCCGCAAAACGTCCTCGTCCGAAACCTTGACCTTTCCGCCGACTTTGGCGCTGATGAACTGCCAGCGCTTGATCTGTTGTTTGACCTGCTTGCGGTACTCCCGCCAGTTGATTCCCTGGCGACGCAGGACTTCCTTGAAGGTTTCGATATCGGGAATGTTGTTTTTATCCATGATCTGGCGGATGTTGGCATCCACTTCCGCCTCACCTACCGTGTATTTCAATTCCTCGATCTGCTGTTCCAAGAGGCGTTCTTCGATCATCCGCTCCAACGCGATATCGAGGATTTCCCGATATTTTTTTTCACGTTCCACCGGATCGGTGACGTTGCTCAAACGACCCTCGAAAACTACGGCAGCCTCACGAACCTCGGACAGCAGGATGATATCGTCGTTGACCACGGCGGCAACGCGCTCGATCAACTCGCTTTCGGCATGAACGAGGGTCGGAAACAGCAGTCCGACGACCAGCGGGAACCAAACAAGGGCTTTCATTGCAATCCTTCCGGCGGTAGTTCTTCCTCATCGGGTAAAGGGGAAGAAGAAGGCTTCCAGGCGTCGTTCCAGCGAAACTGAAACGTGGCTTTGGCCTGTTCGAGCAGTTTTCGCTCGGCCTGTTGCTTTTTTCGTTCGTAAAGCATGGTTTTGATTTTCCCGCGAACCTGCTCCAAGGACAGGGTTTCTTTGGGTTTTTTGGCCGAAACCATGAACAGATGATAGCCGAACGGGCTTTTCGTGACCCGGCTCAAGCGTCCCACTCGCTGCTCGAACAGCAATTGCTCCAGCGCTTCGGGAAATTGTCCGCGTTCGACCCAACCCAGGTCGCCGCCGCGCTCTTTTTCCGGTGCGACGGAATATTGCTTGGCGGCTTCGGCGAAGGTCGTTTCTCCTCTGCGAATCGCACGATAGGCTTTTTCCGCCTCTTCTTCCTTGGTCGTGACGATCTGCCGCACCCGCAGTCTTTCGGGTCGAACGAAGCGCTCCGGTTCTTTGGCGTAAACGTCTTCGATCTCTTTGTCCGACACCAGAATCCGGGGATAGATTTCGTCCCGAAACAGTTTTTCGACCAGCAGGTTTTCTTTCAGTCTTCGTCCGGCCCGACCTTCGGCCCAGTCCGGGTCGTTCATTCGCTGAAGCAGGTCTTCTTTGGGCAACCCGGCGGTCAATTCGGCCAGCGCGGCATCGAATTCGTGATCGGCAAGGGCCACACCCCGTCTCTGTGCTTCCTTGACCAGCAAGGTCCGCTCGACGATCCTTTGCATCAACTCCTTTTGAAGCCTCTTGTTTTCCTCGGCGGTGATTTCCGTTCCGGCCAGATCGTCGGATAGCATTTTCTTCTCTTCGTCGAGCAGGCCGAACGTCAGCGGTTGCGATCCGATCCAGGCCCAGGCAGAGGGTGTTTCGGGCGGGGGATCATCGCAAGCCAGCGCGAGAATCACCAACATCGCAACCATCGTTCCCGACACAAATCCCCGACTTCGCCTGGGAGACGTTTTCGGGAAACGGGTTCGGACAACCGATGGAAAAAGGAGAGACACGAGGCTTGATGCGTCCTTTGTTATTTTTGCGCCGGAGCTAATTTCTTAGCATTTTCAGGCATTTTCTTCGGTGCTTCGGTACGGCCCGGTTGCTCGGCGGGATCGTAGCTTTCGAGCAATTCCCGGTTCACATCGATGGACGCGCCGTTCTTCAGATTGGCTACGAAAGCATCGAATTTCTCCGTGCGTTTTTCTTTGAACAGGCGGCTGCGGATCTGGCTGCGAACCTGTTCCAGCGTACGTTCCACCGGCTGGCGTTTTCCGGTCAGGCGTACGATGTGAAATCCTTTATCGGTTTTCACAAGCGGAGCGATGTCATTGATTTCCTTGAGTTTCCACACGGCGTTGGACAGTTCGCTTGGCAGCGGTCCGCCTTCTTCGGTACGGGCGAAATAGCCCATATCACCACCCCGGTTCTTGGTGGCGGCATCTTCGCTGTATTGTTTGGCAAGTTTGCGGAACGAGCTGATATCCGCCGCGTTTTTCTGAACCTCTTTGTAAATTTTCAACGCCCGCTTTTTGGCGGCGTCGATGTCCTTTTGGGTGGCTTTCGGATCGATTTTGATGAGAATCTGGCTGGCGCGCACCATTCCGGGACGAACGTATTCGTTCAGATGTTCTCCGTAATACTTACGGATATCCTCTTCGGGAATATCGTTTCGGTCCATTTTTTCGTCGAATTGTTCGCGGGTGAGTTTTTGAATCATCACCTGCTTGGCCGCACGCAACACCTCAGGATCTTTGTCCAATCCACGGTTTTTGGCTTCCTGGGCCAGCAACTCGAAACGAATCATGTTCGAAAGGAATTCTTCCTTGCGTTCCAAGGTGTTGTAGCGTCCGCGCACGTAAGGCGATTGCCGCTCCATCCGGTCCTTGTACTCGTCCATCGAAATCGGAGAACCGTTGACGGTAGCCACAACGTTTCCGGTGGCTTTGGCCGCTGGAGCAGCCTTGGATGTGGTCTGGTCTTCGGTTTTTTCAGGGCCGCCGCAACCTGCTGCGACCATGGCGATCAGCGCAACGAGAAAAATCGGCATCCTGTTCCATCTCATCATCGTTTCTCCTTTGGCTCGTTATGCGCAACGTGCCGGAATCGGCGGGCGATCTCCCAACGAATCCAAGCGTTTGCGCTCGGTCCATTTCCTCGGGTCGAGGCTGTGTCTATCATAGCTGGATTGTCCCGGCAAAGGGGTTTCCTCGACGTTGTTAACACCATGTAGGACCAATCCATTCCCTTAAAACGTAAAATTCCATCTCTCTTTGAATTTCAGATGGACAGAAATCCGAATGACCTTTTGATGAATAATCGTAGGTCGGGTGATTTTTCACCCGACAGTTTTCGAAAATATTTTCCTGTGTCGGGTGAAATCACCCGACCTACATTTGATCCGTAATGAAGTGGCGTTCATCCCTTGAAAATCCTTGAATCGACGACCATTGCCCCTTCCCCTTCGGGATAGACGATCACCGGGTTCAGATCGATTTCGGCGATTTCCGGTACCGCGCAAAGCAGGCGACTGACAGTGGCGATGACCCGACTCAACTCGTTTTTATCCGCCGCTGGTAAATGGCCCGGACCGTCGAGCCGTTTTCCAAGATGGAACTCGTCGAGCATCTCGCGGGCCTGTTCTTCGGTTACCGGAGCAAGCCGGAGGGCGAAATCTTCGAACAATTCGGTATGAATCCCGCCAAGACCGCACAACACCACCGGGCCGAAATTCGGATCGCGTTTGCCACCCACGATGAACTCGATTCCTCTTTTGGCCATAGCCTGTACCAGCACCGGAAGGGGCGTGTCGTCTGTCAATCCCTGATCCTGCGCAACCTGCTGCAAATCTTCCCAGTTTTCCAGAATCGTTTCGGCGGTCACATCCAGACGCACACCGCCTTTTTCCGATTTGTGGGAGAAATCGCGATGAACCAGTTTCAAGGCCACGGGTTCGCCCACCCGCTCCATGGCTCGTGTCAAATCCTGCCCGTTTCGTGCAGAGTCATGGGGAGGAACCTGAAGCCCCAACGCTTCGACGAGATCGAGGCAGCGGTCCACCGTCGGAACATCGCCTTGCTCGAACAGAACCTCCACCGCTTGCCTTGCGCTTTCGGGCAATTCCGCCTCGGCGGGCGGCAGGGGACTGCGGTTGGTCATCAGTTCATGAGCCTCGCGGGCATTGGCCAAGGCACGGATGCCCTCGAAATTGGAATCGTACAACGGAAGATCGAACAGGCTCTTGACGTTCAGACTTTCGGTGGGAATCGTGTGCAAAACCACGGAAATCGGTTTTTGGTACTGCTCCATCAAGGGCGCAGGCGTCCCAAAAGCTGGTGGGCCGATTCGAATTCGTCCTCCGAACGGTAGATGTGGATCAATACCACCCCGTCGATGTGGTCCAGCCGCAGGGTTTCTTCAAGGATTCCGGCAATATACGGCGTATAGTAAATCTGTCCGTAATCCAGCGGATTTTGCAGTTTGATGACCGAATTCTTGAAATAGTGACCCAGTCTTTCGAAAAATCCTTCCCCGAAAGGCGGAAGTTTGAAACCGAAACTGCGCCGCCTGGTCCGCCGCCATCACGGCATGACCGCCGCTGCGGGAAATGATCGCCAGATTGCGTCCGCGCATCGGGGGAAGCGTCAGTTGCGCCAGCGCCTGCACCATTTCTTTTTCCTGGCGTACGCGCAGAATTCCGGCCTGTCGGAAAGCCGCCTCCACGATGCGGTCGTCATCGGTCATCGAGGCCGAATGGCTGCCCGCGATTTTTCGTTGTGGTTTCGCAAACATTGCTTTTGATCGCCACGACAGGTTTGTTGCTGCAACTGGCTCGTTCGATGAACTCCCGCCCCCGGCTGATTCCTTCGAGATATCCACCGATCATCCCGGTTTCTTTATCGTCGGAATAGTAGTCGAAGATATCGGTTTCCTTGATGTCCCAGGGCGTTGCCATACGAGCAGAACTTGCTCAATCCGACGTTCTGCTGCATCAGGTTGACGAGTAGAGACAAGCCGACTCCGCCGGATTGGCTGAACAGGAAAGGTCGCCCCGTTTCGGTAATTGGCGCAAACGGGCGAACGGCGTGCAAAATCCGTTTCCCTGCGTCACCACACCCAGGCAATTGGGACCGATCATGCGC
>CAXXVK010000059.1:0-82734 GCA_963676915.2 Myxococcota bacterium | reverse complement strand
TGTGACGGTGCATCCCGTCTTGGGCTGGGATTTGGTCAGTCAGACCGACGCCGAGGGGCGTTTCGTGGTCTCGGCGGTGCCAGCCGGAGCGGCACGGGTGGAGATTTCCCACGACGAGTTGCGATTATACAAAGAGATTTCGGGCTCGATCCCGGAGAACGACGAGTGGAATCTTGGCGAAATCATTCTAAACGAAGCGCCGGACACAGAGCCGCCACGTATCCTATGGACGATGCCAGATGAAGGGCAGGAAAACCTCGTGGGATTGACGGAAGTCCGAGTGGTTTTCGACGAGACGCTGGCCCCGGCGAGTCTCCGGGCGACGTTGAAACGGACATTGACCGACGAGGCCGTTTCCGGCACGGCAATCCTGGAAAACGGGACCACGGTGGTATTCACGCCGGATGCCGAGTTCGTAGACGGCTTCACCTACACCTTCACGTTGGGAGCTGGGCTGGCGGATCTCTCCGGCAATGAACGTGAAGTAAAATTTGTCCTGCATTTTCAAACGGTTGCGCCGACCTGTCCACCGGAGGTGTGCAAGTCGGGAATCTACCTTTGGGAGACGGAAACCTGCGGTTACGAACCTTTTGGAAACGGCACAAGTTGCCGAAATGACCACGGAACCTGCAACGGTGAGGGCGAGTGCGTCTGCCACAATGCGTTCATGACGGCGGATTGCTCGGCTTGCCAGGAGGGGACTATCGACTTCCCGGACTGCCGGGACGACCCCTGCGAACCCGATCCGTGTAACAGTCACGGAACTTGCGACCAAGCGGACGGGAGTTGCACCTGCGACAACGAATTCATGACGGCGAATTGCGGAGATTGCCAGGAGGGAACCATCGACTACCCGGACTGTCGGGACGACCCCTGCGAACCCGATCCCTGCAACGGTCACGGCACCTGCGATTCTGCGGACGGAAGTTGCGAATGTGACAACGAATTCATGACGGCGGATTGCGGGGATTGTCAAGAAGGGACCATCGACTACCCGGACTGCAGGGACAACCCCTGCGAACCCGATCCTTGCAACGATCATGGTACCTGCGACCAAGCGGACGGAAGTTGTACCTGTGACAACGCATTCATGACAGCGGACTGCTCGGCCTGTCAAGAGGGTGCCATCGATTTCCCAGACTGCCGGGACGACCCTTGCGAGCCTGACCCCTGTAATAACCACGGCACCTGTGATCAGGCAGATGGAAGTTGCGAATGCGACAATGCGTTCATGACAGCAGATTGCGGGGATTGTCAAAGCGGGACGATCGAGTACCCGGACTGCCGGGACGACCCCTGTGTCCCCGACCCTTGCAATGGCCATGGAACGTGTGATTCGGCGGACGGAAGCTGTACTTGCGACAATGCGTTCATGACGGTGGACTGTGGGGCTTGTCAGGGAGAGTATATCGATTATCCGAACTGTAGGGACAATCCCTGCGATCCCGATCCCTGCAATCAGTACAGCACCTGCGACACTGCCGATGGCTCCTGCACCTGCAACAACGCGTTCATGACGGAAGATTGCCTGGCGTGTCGGGAGGGCTACCTTGACTTCCCGGACTGCCGTGACGACCCCTGTGAACCCGATCCTTGCAACAATCACGGCACCTGCGATCAGGCGGACGGAAGTTGCGAATGCGACAACGCCTTCATGACGTCGGACTGCGGGGATTGTCAAGAGGGTACCATCGAGTACCCGACCTGCCGTGACGACCCCTGCGATCCCGATCCCTGCAACGGACACGGAACCTGCGATTCGGCAGACGGAAGTTGCGAGTGCAACACGGGCTACGACGGCAGCGGCTGTGGAGTTTGCGCCGAAGGCTACCTAGAGTACCCGACCTGCCGTGACGACCCTTGCGAGCCCGATCCTTGCCACGGACACGGAACCTGCAATCAGGCGAATGGAAATTGCACCTGCGACAACGAGTTCATGACGTCGGATTGCGGGGATTGTCAAGAGGGATTCAGTGGGCATCCGGACTGCCACACGGAGGGATTTGTAGCCATTCAGGCCGGTACTTTCTGGATGGGTAGCCCGGATGGCGACTGCCCGGCGGGGTATCCGGCTTCCTGCACCAGCGAGATGGGGCGACCTACAGGGGCTTCAGCTCGAGAAAAACTTCACAGAGTGACGTTGACCTACGATTTCGAATTGCAGGTGCATGAAGTGACCCAGGGAGAGTGGTTCGCTGCTTTCGGGTACAATCCAAGCTATTACGGACCGAATGGAGATAAACCGGATTGTGGGGATAACTGCCCTGTGGAACGTGTAAACTGGTATGAGGTTCTGGTATACGCGAACTGGCTTTCGACGGAGCATGGTTTGACGCCCTGTTACACGCTCACAAGCTGCTCGGGGACTTTTGGTAGCGGTTGCGAATCGTCGGAAAGTAGATGTTTTTATGGAGAGAATTTGTATATTTGCACGGTGGCTTTGAACGGGGTGGGGAAACCTCAGGATTGCGAGGGGTATCGGCTACCCACGGAGGCCGAGTGGGAGTATGCGATTCGAGCAGGGAATCAGTATACGGCGTTTTATCTGAGTGATGGGAATAATGGGACGATCACGAGCACGAGCAGCGATCCGAACCTGGACCAGATAGCCTGGAATTACTACAACGTTGATCCATACGGAACGAAGCCTGTAGGCGGTAAGGAGGCAAACGCTTGGGGCCTGTACGATATGAGCGGGAACGTAAGTGAGTTGGTTTGGGACAGGTTTCAGTATGCTTACGAGACGGACGTGGGAACCGATCCGGTGGGACCGAGTACGGGATCGAGCCAAGTCAAGCGCGGCGGCTCAATGAATTACACCGCCCAGGACTGCCGGTCTGCGTCCCGCAGCAACGGTGCGCCCTATTCGCGCTACAGCACTATCGGTTTCCGAATCTGTAGGACGATTCCGTAAATATTCTCGGTCTTTGCGTTTTGGGTAAAGCAATCCGTTGACAAAGCAAGACCTGTAGTGTGTATCGGACAAATTCTTTATCCGATGCACACTACAGGTCCAAGATTTACGAAGGCTTTTCAGCAATCTTTTCAAATCGTTGGAAGAGATAGAGATTCCCTTCGTCAGAACCGATGAAAATGCGCTTTTGATAGTTTTTGCAACGAAAATTCTACAAAAGTGATTTTGGTATTTCCTTCCATCTATCCACTATTCTTATTTTAAACCTTTCCCTGGTAGTGTATATGCAAAATGAAGCTAGTCATTGACGTAAGAAGCCTGCAAAACATCGCCACTGTTTGAAGTTTTTCCAAAGTTGTAGATGTTTGATTTCATTGACTATTATCAGTAATCAGGAAAGCGGGAAAGATGTTGATAGTGGCAGATTACGAACGAATTCGGAAAAAGGTAAAAAGTAGAAGGATTGAGCTGGCGGGCGATGGCCCGAGAATTGAATCATACCCATTATACGTCGAAAAAGGCCCTCGATCTAGTAGAACGATCTGATTATTACGCGGGCACTTAAACTTCCGACATCGACAAGTGAACTTTCACCCCGGTTAAAAATCGGAATAACTTAACAATATCAACGATTAACAATACTTCTTCTCTTTGGCAAAAAATCGCTGGTAATGTTGCTTCTTTAGATGCCGGAGTAATAATCGCGTACGAGGCAACATCCTATAGAGATTCGATAGTTCTTCCGTAAATCGCTATACCGCCACTTTCCGGCGCTTGCACTCAGTCCGCAATCTGATGAAATGCAAAGGATTGGGTTGCCTTGGATCAAAACCGCATCTTCGTCTTCCTTTAGCGCTAAAATGAAATCGAATCTCAATCCGGTAACGACTCACTGGAGTCCCAGTATTACAGGCCAATTTTTTTATCCATAGGATTTTCACTGTACGTACACGGCAGTCAAGCGTAAATCCAGCTATTTCATGGACATAAGTCATTTAGGAAGCTGGAAGATCTACACTGGTCATCCAGTCCTTCAACTCACCAACGACAGGCACTTTAGCCGCAGTCACGGTTTGAGCTCGTCGTTTCGTGTGTACGTACACCAACTGCAACCATCAATCTCGGAGGTTTCCCATGTCAACGAACGTGGTCAGCACGGCGACCGATACCCACCACCAACTTCCCCTCCCCACGTCCCTCGCCAACGAGTTGGCCGGTCTTCAGGCCTTGTCCCATCTGGACGCCGAAGACCGGCCACTCCCTTCCTTCGCCTACAACACCAAACGTCGATTGCCAGACGGCTCATGGGCTCCAAAGGACGTGTTCGTCAACACGTTGAACGGCGACACCGCAGAGTAGTACTCAACTTCAGAATCAACCCCTTACCGTGTGGCCGCCTAGTTGGGCGGCCTTTTCATTCCCGGGCAACATCGCCCATTCATCCATTCCAGGAGAAATCCCATGAACGACCAGAACGATCACCCGTCCCGCAATCACGGAATCCGCGTAACCGTCGTCAGCATTGGCCGCCAGCGCCAGGTCACCGTCCCGGCGGGCTCGACCTGCGCCGACGCGCTCACCTTGGCGGGTTTCGACGCCCAGGGCTACGCCTTGACGCTGAACGGCGTCCACACCCAGTTGCACGAACGTCCCGACGACGGCGACATCCTTGCGTTAACGCCGAAAGTCGATGGAGGCGTGATGCTCCATCGGTAACCGGAAGGAGGTGATCGAACCTGAGCGGCGGAGGAGAAACTCTCCGCCGTTCATATCTTTACGGAGGCAACATGGAGAACTTACATGAAACCACTCGTATTGCCGAGATCCTGAAGGCCTTGATGCTAGAGTGGTTGTTGATGTTTCCTGCCGATCAACGACCCATGGTCCAAGTGAAAGAAGATAACCGATCCGACGCGGCGTACATGCTCGGGCCGGTCGTGACCATCGTCACCAGCCGGGAATACGAGGTCACCGCGCTGGATGGCGATTTTCGTTTCTACCTTGCTCCGACTAACGCGGCGATATCCTACGAGAAGCGGAAGTTGTTGAACGAAGATCGCAAGCGGTGGATTCCCAGAGCCAGTGGCATCGACCTTCAGGTGCCATACATACACGGCGCATGGGCGCTGGACGGTTACATCGGGCGTGTCGACGAGAACAGCATCCGCTTTCAGAACGGCCTGGAGGTGACCTTCGGAGCCAAGCGCGCCCTGTTGACCAGCATCTTCAAGGACGGCTTCGACTGGGCCTGCCGCCATGCCATGCGGGTGCCGAATCCGGTCGAGACAGCGCGTCGATTCGGGAGCTTCTACACCGCCCTCTCGCGCCAGAGCCTGGAGCGCACTCAGCAGGACATCTGCGACAACGAGGCCAATCTGCTTGAACTGAACCGCCAGTACCATCAACTCGTGGCCACGCTGGCACGCCAACGAGAGCAGGAACGCCTGCTTCGCTTAGCCGTCAACGAGAAATGCGGACGCACTGTGAATGCGGTCAAGCGCATCAGCAAGCAGCTGCAATCCCTCGTCGGCGAGCGCTTTCAATCCATCAACATCAGCGACACCGAACTGGTGGCGGTCCACACCGATGTGAGGCTTGAAGACCCGGATTCGGGTGAAGAGTCGGAACTGGGCGACATCCGCTGCCGGATCGAGTTGACCGGACGTGAACTCATCAAGTTCGAACCGACGGGAAACAACGAGTGGCGTGGAAATTATTTCCACCCGCATGTCTCGACCGATGGCAGCCCGTGTTTGGGCAACATCGGCGACGACGTCAACAAGCTCATGGCCCAGCGCGAATGGGGAACGTTGCTGCTGCTACTCGACGAATTCCTGATGTCCTACAACCCGCTGGACCCGTACACACAGTGGTTCGATCCGGATCGCGACGAGTATGACGACTGCCTGGACGCCGGTGAAGCCAGCTGTACTGATTGCCACGACCGTGACTGTCCGCACTGGATCAGTCGATGGGAGCGTTGTTACGAGAACTCCAGTTCCAGTGATTGCCTGGACTGCGCCAACCCGGAATGTCCGTTCATCGACGACGTGCGCGACGACTGCCGCAACGATGGCTCGCCCTACGATTGCCTTATGTGCCAACGCGAATGGTGCTTGTTGCACCCCGAAAACGAGGAGGATTGCCGTGAACAAAACGAACCCGAATGCCCGGACTGTCCGCACCGAGACGAGTGCCAAGCCTGGGCCGACGAAGATGACGAAGACGACGAAGAAACCGATGGAGACGAAACGGAAGATTTCCGACCGAACCCCGAAAGTGCTGCTGTCGGCTGAAGCTGAAAAGCAGATTCGTGTCTGGACACAGGCGGCGCGGGGAGAATTCTCCTGCTTCGGAGTCACGGAGATAGACAAAGATTCCGGTGCCATTGTCGTGAAGAAATTCTTCCTGCCGGAACAGATCTGTACGAATTCCCACACCAGTCCCGATCGTGAATCCATGGGGATGCTGATGACCGAACTTGTAAAAGCTGGGTACGATGTATCCGATCTCCGTTGTTGGGCGCATAGCCATGCCGACATGGACTGCTTCTGGTCGTCGGAAGACACGGATACCATCGAACAAATGGACAACGGCGACTGGCTGATCAGCATCGTGACGAACAAGGCCGGTCATTTCCGCGCCCGATTGGACTTGTACCATCCCTGGCGTATCACCGTCGATCAGGTCAAGCTCGGCTTCCTTTCCAGTGTGGAGCGCGATGAAGCCTTGGAGAAGGAGTTGCACGAAAAAGTCAATACGTCCGTCGCGCCCTGGGGATTGCTCTGGCCGGATGAAAAGTTCGGCCTTGGTTGCGGTCCGAACCGCCGTTTTGCCGAACATACCGGCAACACTCCACCCGACGACGACATTTTGACCGAGTTGCAGCAGGTCGGATTGACCTCCGATCAAGCTGCAGAGCTGCTCGATGACATCGAAAACTGGCAGGGCGACCTGGAGGATTTCTGGGGACTCCTTGATGGAATTCTCGGTGGCGATGGCCGCGAAGTCGATCCGTGGTCGGTGCTGCAGGTACTCGGTGAATGGGGATATTTCACGGAGTATCCCGGATTGTAGGAGAAATACCGATGAAACAGAAACTGTTGACGAAAGAGATTCGTAAACGACTTCCGGCGCTGTATGCCCAAGACGGCAAGGGCATGGATGCCATCGCATATGCTCGTTGGTTCTATGCCTATGGTTCCAGCGGAGTATGGTACTTGACCGAGTTCGACCACGATAGCGGCGACACCTGCTTCGGCTGGGCCGAAATCCATCCTGGCTGCGGTGAACTCGGCTATTTCAGTCTGAAGGAACTCGAATCCCTGGAAGCCCGTATCAACGGCAAGCGCATTCCTGGCCTACAAGCCATCGAACGTGACATCCACTTCACACCCAAGCCGCTTTCCGAAATCCCGGAGATCAAAAAGCGTAACCACTGAAAGGATCTGCCATGGATCAAAGCAACATGGATCGTACCACCCTCGATACCCAGTTTCACCGCCAGCTCGACATCATCCACCCCGACAAGCTGGATTTTCCTATCACCATCATTGGTGCAGGGGCATCCGGCAGCTACACCACACTGGCGCTGGCCAAGATGGGTTGCTTGGACGTCGACATCTACGACAACGATACGGTCGAGCCGCACAACATCAGCAATCAGATCTTCGGTGCCGAACACCTCACGCGTCCGAAAGTCGTTGCGCTGGCTTGTGAAGTCACTCGTCTGACCCAAACGCTTCCCGGCCAGTTCAATCAGCGATACACCGATCAACCCCTCGGCCACGACGATCCCAAGCGCCTGGTCATCTCCAGCGTGGACAACATGGAGGCCCGCCGGACGATCTGGGAACAAGCCAAATCCCAGGGAAGCCGGGCACGACCCATCACGATCATCGACCCACGCCAAGGAGGCGAATACATCGTGATCTACACCGCGAAATCCCATGGCGATCTGCTAGGGGTACAGGCTTACGAAGAAACTTTGCATCCTGCGGGGGAGTCGATGCAGCTGCCTTGCACGGCGCGGGCGGTGATCTACAACTCCATGCTCACCGGTGCGCTGGTAGCGATCCTCGTAAAGAAACACGCCTTGGGACAGCCGCTTCCGCGCAAGATCGCCGTGGATTGCTCCACGTTTGGCATCATGACCGAGTAGCTACAATACCTTATAGATAGGAGAGCGAATGCATGATTTGAAGAAACAGCCGTTGGATCTTGACGAGGCGCGGGAAGGTGTTCTCGCCATCGTCAACGACAACAAATACGCCGCTGTCGGCGCAGGAGTGCTGGCGTCCATTGGCGCACGGGTCGCTGGATCCGTCGGATCGGCGGTGGGTGGCGCCATCGGCGGACTGGTCGGCAATACATTCGATCGGCACACCAACGCAACGAACGGTGCCGACATCACCATAACACCCAGCGAGGAGAATCCCACGTGAATGGTGCCATCCAAGTACTGAAAGCAGCGGTCTTGCAAGCGGCGGTGATTCTCGCCGGAAAACTGTTCGACCGTGCCACGAAACGTTTGAAGAAATCCTGAAACTGCCCCAAATCTACCACCAACGATCCCACCAGCTGCCACACTCCTGCGGCGGGAAGAGCGCAAGGCTCTTCTTTTAGTGGTTACGGATTTGGGTGGATTGTCTGCCTATAGCAATTGCGGAAAAGTAACCTTGCGAGAGGTAAACAAAAAAGGCCACTAATATCAATGTATTATTAAATGTTCATCGATTTTACTTTTGAGACAATTGGACAACGTTAATAGGGATTCCAGATCTTTCACTGGCTTTTCAGTCTTTCGGATGGATTTTGTCGTACCGATCCATGAAGTAGGGTTCAACCTCTCCTTGAATCTTCTTGAAGCCCTTCCTTTTTGTGGTATATTCGACCTGCCATATTGCACGAAATCACTATGTTTTTCAAGATCATCCGGAAACGGACAGGGTTGATAGCGATGAAATTATTCGTTGGACTGACAGCGGTTGCCGTATTTACGTTCTTGGTAGGACAGATCACTCCAGTGATGGCTGAAACGAAAAACCGTTCCGGTATCGTCGTATGGAAACTCGTCGCCAATCAAGGGGTTATGAACGAGGATGTAAACCTGATCTCGAACTACGTCGCCAATCAGGTGGACAAATACTCCGGTTCGAAAGTCATCTCCGAATCGGACATTCACACGATTCTGATGGGAGAAGAAAAACGCCAGGAATGTGGCGTGGAAGATACCTCCTGCCTCGTGGAAATCGGTGCGGCCTTGGGAGTTCCAGAAGCGGTCAGTGGCGATATCGGACGCTTGGGTGCGATCTGGATGCTCAACCTTCGGCGCATCAACGTGCGCACAGCGGAGGTTGTTTCTCGTTCCAGTCGTCAGGTTACGGGTGACATCGACAGCCTCGTCGTAGCGATTCCCTTTGCAGTAGCGGAGCTTTTCGGCGTCAAACTTTCCGATCAGCCGGGATCTCTCGTGGTTTCCGTCACCCCGAATGGCTCAAAAGTCGTCATCGATGGCAAGACCGTCGGCGAAACTCCACTTACGCATCCGTTACTGGAAGGAAACTATACCGTCGAGGTGTCTCGTAGCGGTTATTTTTCTGAAAAGCGTCTAATAGAACTCAAACCCGGCGAGCGTACGGAGATTCAAACTGCCCTAAAGCCCGTTCCGTTCAATCCTTATCGAACGGCAGCGTATGCCACCTTCTTTTCCGGCGTGGGTCTTGTAGCTTTTGGCGGGATTGCCACCTGGCAGGCCAAGGAGGCCGGAGACAATTACAATTTTACAGGAAAAGCCAGCGATGAGCGCAAAAGTCACTCTTGGACAGGCGCAGCAATTGCCGGTTACAGCCTGGGTGCAGCAGCCATGATCACGGGTGTGACGCTATGGGTATTGGATCCCGGTGATTCCGAAAGTACAAAAAAGCAAACTGTATCGGTAGTTCCTGGTCCGGATGGTCGTGGCATGGCCGTAACGCTTTCGGGGAGGTGGTGAGATGAACCGAAGCGTGGTTTTTGTGGCAATGGTGGCTCTTTTTCTCTCCGGCTGCGACTGGTTCATAAATGATCTCGGAAGTTTAGGGCAACCTTGCTTCGGCAACGGAACCTGCAAGGGCGAGTTGGAGTGCTGTGACGGCGTGTGCTTGGAATCCTGCATGGGTGACGGTGACGTGGATTTGGAAAACCTGGATGATGAAACCGATGATCCCGGTGAAAGCGATGCCGACACGGATTTGGATGTGAACGAAATCCCGGATACCGATCTCGACGACGCCACGGAAGACGACACGACGGAACAAGATGCCGACCTCGATGACCTAACGGAAGAAACCGAGCCGGAATGCGCCTGTTCCGGCGTTTCGACCTGCTGCCCGGACGGCTGCTCGCCCGTCGAGGACGGCACCGCCTGCGGCGCACAGGACCAATGTTTGAGCGGGGCGTGTGTCGATTGCATCGATGAGACGGGCTGCGAGGATGTTACCGAGGATGCAAATCCCTGTACGAGTCTTGCGTGCGTCGAAAACGACTGCGTGGAACTCAACGACGACCAAAACACCTGCGATGCCGATGGAACGGATTGCGTCGCCGAAGTCTGCGAGTCCGGGGCTTGCGTGGTGGACGAAATCCTTTCCGGCTGCTATATCGATTCCACCTGTGTTGAAGAAAACGCGCTGCAAGGCTTGTCGGGCGACGATTCCTGCCGCATCTGCTCGCCATTGAACCACGACGACGCCTGGACCATCCTGACCACCGGCCCCTGCGACGACGGCGACTCGTGCAGCACCGACGACGCCTGCAGCGCCGGAGGTGCGTGCGAGGGAACGAGCTACACCTGCCAGCACGGCGGAACCTGCGTTGGCGATGGTACTTGTACGAATTGTGATCAACGCTGGTCGGGCGATTTATGCGAGGTCTGCGACACCGAGGCCGGGGCGTTTATGCACGAGGGCAACTGCCTGGAAGCCGTGCCCGACTACGACCACGACGGCCTGTGTTTTTCGCCGGACTGCGATCCGGTAGAAGCCGACACCTGCCCGACGGTCTGGAACCCGGACAACGATCCGAGTCTCTGCGACGTCTGGAGCCTCCACAGTGCGGAATTCGGCGCTCAAAGGGCGGTCACGCTCTCGGAAAATGGCGAAAATTCCACTTGGAGACGCACGAACGAACCGGTGGAGCTGCCGCTCGTCAACGGCATTCTGGACGATTCCGTGGTGGGATATTGGAAGTTCGATGGGAATGGGGAAGACGCAAGCGGAAATGCTGCACCTATTACGATGTATGGTGCGCCCCCATTCGTCAGCGACCGCTTATCCAACAACAATTCGGCACTATTCATTGATAGCGATCAATATCTGTCTTTTTCTGATTCAACGTCAATGTATTTTCCATATTTTACTATCGGAATCTGGGTTATCATTGATGGTGACGGAAGCTGCGGCATCAGTCACAAGGGTCTCGCGATGAATTATGATCGTAACTTCGATCTCAGTCGGATTGAAAACAAAGGGGTGGGATGCGATTACAACGACGATCAGGGAAACCATATCGAATGCGAGACGGAAGGTGGCTTGGTGCCGAATCAAGCATGGACACATCTTGCGTGCACGAGAGACAGTCAAGGTATTTCCGTTTTTGTAAACGGAATCCTTAGAAAGCGTTGTCTATCGACTGCTCCACCAGCTACAACAGTTGGAAGCATACAAGTCGGAAGTATGACCAGTTCCTTCAAAGTCGATGATTTCATTCTCTTCAACCGCGCCCTCTCCCCCGACGAAATCCGCGCCTACTACGACTCCCGCGCCCCCTACGGCACAAAGAACGTCCCCGGCGCGCAGGACGACTTCGACGACCTCCGTATCACAGAAACCAGCGACCAGCTACCAGGGGCAAGCGACGAGCATTTGATCCCCCACGAAATCCTCGGCCCGCGTCCGCATTCGGACACGCCTTGCCCTGCTGAATACGACGGAGTAGACCCGGCGGAAATCCCCCACATCGCCGACCGCGAGGATTTCTGCGGGGTTGTGGGGTATTGGAAATTGGATGGGAATGCGCTGGATTCGAGTGGAAATGAGCATGATGGCGAAAACCACGGAGCGACACCGGCCAAGGGTAGTTTCGGGGATAACGAAGGGGCGATGGCGTTTGATGGCGAAAGTATGATAAATCTTGGATCAAATGATGCATTCCGGCCAACTCACTATCTAACCATCGAAATGTGGGCCAAAGTGCCGCACATTGAATCAATAAGCGCACAAAGCCTAATTTCAAATACTCAAGGAGGAGGTTTTAGTGCATATTATCTGAGCGAAACGCAAGAAATGAAATTTAGTGTAAAAAACAATGAAGGGAACCAGTATTCTTATATTACGGCATTTGCTGATTATTCTTCGTGTTGCGGAAGATATTGTCATTTGGCCTTAGTTGTTACCCAAACGAAGATCAGCGTTTATATCAATGGAATTGTAGCGGGGTCAACGGATTTTACAGGTCCAATTTTATATAACGATAGTATTCCTTTGCTCATTGGTGCAGAACCGGACGATGCCAGCGGTTCTTTTTCCGTCCCATTCCATGGAGCATTAGACGACGTCCTCATCCACTCGGTCGCCAAATCCCCGGAATACATCTACCGGCGCGCTCACCCGAACCTGCCTACCGTGCGGTTCCTGGCGCATACGGAGCCTCTGGACACCCAGGACGGCTCCGACGGGCCGTTTTCGTGGCTGAGTTACGCGCTGCACTGGGCCGATTCGGACGCTAGCCTGCGACCCGTGGAACTCGCCCATCACGCCTACCGCGAAAATTTCCGAGCTTGTTACGGGCTGCTCTCCGAATGCACCGGGTACGCGGGTTGGTGGCGGTTCAATGAGGGGGTGGGGAGCATCGCCGTAGATTCGAGCGTGAATAAGAATAACGGGACGCTCGAAGGCACGGATGGCCCGCCCCAGTGGGTGGCTGGGTTTGAAGGAACGGCTCTGGAGTTCGATGGGGTGGATGATTACGTGGAAATTCCCGACTCGGAAGATTTTCAATTCGCCAGTTCAATCAGTATGGAAGCTTCTGTCTACATGCACGATCTCAGGCCAGGAGGCCAAGAAAATCCGACGATTGTCGCCAAGCCGGAAGCGTCGGGTCTGAACCTGTTTGCTCTATATTTAGATACAGGAACGACGGAAGGTTCGCCCCGTTTCTCGATTCGTGGAGACGGTGGAATCGAAAGCTGCGGACTGAATGAAATCCAAGATGAGGAAGTCTCAATCAACGATTGGGAAGCGCTACTTGGCGTCTGGGATGGAGAAACGATTTTCAATGGCTTTGATTGGAATCACTTCGCTCAAGCTCAATGCGGTTTGTCGTCTATCGGTATCAATGATAAACCTTTGTTCATTGGCCGTCACAATGTTGCATATACTGGGAGGATTGTAGATGGCCTCATCGATTCCGTCCGCATCATGAACCGCGCCCTCGCCCCCGACGAATTCCTGCACTACCCGTTAGCGTCCCACCAGTTGGGAGCCTTGACCGACCCAAGCGGCGACCCGCTGGACTCGGACGGCGACGGCATCTCCGACGATGGCGACGGTTCGCTGGCTTCGGGCGACCATCCGTGCAGTGGTCCCGAAGATACAAACTGCGACGACAACTGCCCGCTGGTGGCGAACCCGGAACAATACGACCTTGATAATAACGGCGTGGGGGATGCGTGCGATGTGTTTCGTATAAATTGGGTTGAAATCCCCGCCGGAACCTACTGGATGGGCTGCTCGCCGGGGGATACGGAATGTGATGATGACGAATTCCCACGCCATAGGGTTGAAGTGGCTGCATTCGAAATGATGCAGTACGAAGTTACGCAGGCACAATACAAAGCGGTCACGGGAACGAATCCGAGTTATTTTGGTCCAAACGGGGATGGAGAGAATTGCGGGGAGGATTGCCCAGTTGAAAGTGTAACCTGGCAAGAAGCAAAGAGTTTCTGTGAAGCTGTCGGGGGGCGTCTGCCCTCTGAAGCAGAATGGGAGTATGCCGCGAGAGCAGAAACGACGACGAAGTATTATTGCGGCGATGAAGATGTTTGTGTCGAAAACATCGCTTGGTACATGGACAACAGTGATAATACAACGCATCCAGTGGGACTGAAAAGTCCAAATGGTTTGAACTTGTATGATGTGTTGGGAAATGTTTGGGAATGGGTGGAGGATTGTCATCGAGATAATTATTTAGATGCACCAACCAATGGCTCTGTCTGGGAAGTAGATGAATGCTCGTCAAGTCGAGTGCTAAGGGGTGGAAGTTTTATCAGGTATGCATCAAATAACAGAATATCCGATAGAGGTATTGAGCCAGGAGTTAACTTCGGTTTCCGCTGCGTCCGAGATATCATCGTAGACGACGGCGACCGCGACGGCATTTCCGACACCACCGACAACTGCCCAACCATGAAAAACCCCGACCAGGTAGACTACGATGGAAACGGTATAGGCGACTCCTGCGACGGTTGGGTCAACGTGCCGCATGGAACGTTCTGGATGGGATCGCCCAACGGCGAAGATCCTTGTCCTTTGGAATCGGGGGATTGTACCGCTGAATCCGGGCGCAATGACGACGAAACCCTGCACGAAGTCACCTTGACCTATGATTTCACCATGATGGATCACGAGGTCACGCAAGGGGAGTGGTTTGCGGCATTTGCCAACAATCCCAGCTACTTCGGTCCCAATGGCGACGGTGCGGATTGCGACGACGACTGCCCGGTCGAGCGTGTCAACTGGTACGAGGCATTGGCTTACGCCAACCATTTGTCTACCGAAGCGGGACTTGCGTCTTGCTATATCCTTACGGAATGTACGGGAACGCCGGGGGAGGGTTGTGCATCTTCCGATGGAGCCTGTACTACTGGAGGGTACGAATGCACGGTTGCTTTAAACGGCGTGAATAAACCCCAAGACTGCGAAGGATATCGCCTGCCTACGGAGGCCGAATGGGAATATTCCGCCAGGGCTGGAAGTCAGACCGCCTTCCACACGGCGGCTGGAATGGATGGAACGAGCGCAAACTTGGATCAGATCGGGTGGTACAGTAGTAGTGGTTCTATCCATTCTGTAAAACAATTAAGGGAAAATGCCTGGGGACTATTTGATATGGTGGGTAACGAATTCGAGTGGATATGGGATAAATATTGCGCAAATTACGAAACCTACGATTTCGTAGACCCTGAAAGTTCTGAATGCGATGGTACAAGCCGCATGAAGCGCGGTGGCAGTTGGACTCGACCTTCAAATGAATGCAGATCCGCGTTTCGTCCCTACGATTTACCCGAAAGAAAAACATACGGAATGGGTTTCCGCCTCGTCCGCACGACGGATCAAGTGGTCTACGAAGGCTGTTCCGACAACACCCGCGAGGGATTTGTGAATGGCGAACGTTTCCCGGATATTGCCTCCTGTGCTGGAGAGTTCACCGACCGCAACCTGCGCGCCACACGAAGCAACACGACATGCGGAAACAGCCTGGATGCGACCTGCCCCACGGCGGAGGATCTCTGCGCCGAAGGCTGGCATATCTGCATGAGAAACGGCCTGAGCGCGGACCTAAGCGACCGGATTTCAGCCGCAGAATGCAATTCTGATACGGCGGGAGAGGGGATTTTCGTGGCGGCGTCTTCGCATTGCACAAGCAGTGATCCATGTGTTTATTCAGATTCCTACGGATGTTTGTCCAGTGGTAGATGTTCCGAAGCGATTGCCTGTGGAAATGCTACTGACGAGGGAAGCTGTCAAGACACGGTTTGGCTTGGAGCCACCCATATTGCAAATGTTTCCGGTTCATTAGAAGATGGTTGCGGCAATGCGCCCGATTATATTTCCGGCGTCCTTTGCTGCAAAGACAACTGATGGTAGATTACCATGACCACTGACTACAAACCTACTACTCTTCGGTGTTTAGCCGTGCAGTTAGGATTCGCCACCCCGCTGCCGCCGCAGCCTGGACGGCAGACCACAAAGCAAAGGTATGGTCGAACGTCTGGAGGCAGAGGGCATCATTGGTACTGCCAAGTGTACCATGCTTCGAAACATGACCGAAGAAGCCGTCAAAGCCCATGGGGCGACGTGCAGCAGACCATCGTCAGTTTCGGTGGCGATAATGCTGTGTTCCAGAGTTTCGGCGGTTCCATTCTTATGGCTCAGGACGGCACTTTGATGTCTGCAACGCAAAAAAATGACACAGACGAAGATACCTTCACTGTTACATCAGAAGTCCCTGGCCGCTACTCGATTCCAGGCATCGGAAACGACCACGAACAGGCCAGTGCTTCCCATTATTCCTTAAGAAGAAACAAGTGTCGAATTCCCTCATATACACCAAGAGCTATGGGAGTTTTCGTTTCGGCCTGGAAAAGGGGTCTCCCTCTACTACCCATCAGGTCGATTTTCGAATACTGCGAAAATCCGATACTCGATTTATCGGCAGGTAAAAGAAACGACCGGACGGGATGGAAATCTCTCCCGAAACCGATCGTTTCTGATTTTACAATTTTTCAGAGTTACTGGCAAACCGCCTCGGAGGAGTTGATCACCTCACAGGACTGCTCGCCGGAGCAGACCTCTTCTTCGACCCAGCGCCCGTTGGCGTTGCAGCGATTCAGGGTGGTTTCGTCCCCGCAGCTCATCCAACCGGAGACGCAGTTCCAGTTGCGCCAGACAGCTTGGTCGGTCCAGGTGACGCCGTTGTTGGAAAGATCCCCGTCGAAATCGTTCCCACTGGAATCGGTAACGATTTCGCCCGTTCCTTTGTCAAAGTGCCACAATCCGATGGTGTCTTTGTCCTGTTCGTGGCGATACACGGGTTCGAAAGCCTCGGTATATCGTACAGTGTCGGAGACACGTACCTCATCGATGATGCCATTGAAATCGGGAAGAACCTCTCCTGAATAATACGTCGCACCGAGGAAGCTTGCCTCTTGGTCGGTTAAATCGAATGGGCATTCCTTGACGGATTCGGCAACCGGCACGCCGTCCACGAACAGCGTCCGTTTCTGTAGCGTATTGACTCCCGCCAGGTGATGCCAACCTTCCGGGAGAGCATGCCCCCAGCGGGCAATGCTCCAACTATCGCCAGGGCAATATACGGAAAACTCCGCATGCTGATCGGTAGCAGGACCGAGCTTCAACATCAACTTCGAGTTATGACCTTCGCTATAGACGTGACCGGCGTCCTCGTCGGCTCCAGGCCAATAGATCCAAGCTTCGACCGTGGACTGATCTTGCTTACGAGTCAGGAAGTCATCGGCAAGTCGAACATATCCAGTACCATCGAATTCCAACGCGTGCTCTTCCACGCAACTTCGATCCTCGCAACCGATCGGCCCGCAGTCGGTTGACTCCTCCCAACCCAACCCATCTTCCTGACAAACCTTGCGCTCGGTGGAGTCCGGCTGGCACTGGCCCCATTGTGGTGTACAAACCCAGTTTCGCCAGACGGCAAAGTCGGTCCAGGTCGTGCCATCATCGGATAGAATTCCGTTGAGGTTGTTTCCACTGGAATCAACGGCAATCCGTCCCGTTCCTTTGTCGAAGTGCCACAGGGCAATAGTGTGTTCGTCCGGTTCGTGGCGGTAGTCAGGTTCGAAGTCCTCGGTGTATCGAACGATGTTGGAGATACGCACTTCGTCAATTACGCCGTGGAACAGCCTGTTCTCACCAAGAATCGGGATGCGTTTTCCGAAGTAGGCGCGAGGCTCGCCGAGCGGCTCCGATGTGTAATTTTCATCTATGTCACGAGCTTCGAATCGTCCATCGATGTACAATGTAAGTTCACCGTATTCCTTGATCCCACAGACGTGGTGCCAATTGCCATCGTCCATCGAAGTCACCGAATAGACATTGAACCAGCTTGACGGTACTGAACGTTGTCCAAAAGCGATGGTTCCGTCGGTCATGGCCGTGATTTGCAGTTCTATGGGATCGCCCTCGCCATACACAATCTGGCTTGCACCGCCATCAACGATTCCATCCCAACGAAGCCAAAGTTCGATCGTCGCCGTTTCCATGTCACGGGCAATGAATCGATTACCAAGGTCAAGCCAACCGTCAGCACCATCAAAAGCAACAGCGTACTCTTCGATGCACGCCCCGGCTTCACAACCGATCGGTCCACAATCTACCGGGATGTACTCGTCGGTTCCATCCTCATTGCAGACGTGGAGGACATTTCCTTCACACCAGTGGAAATCCGGTTCACATGCCCCGTTTTCCTTTTCAGGATCGTCATCGCCAAAATCTGAGAGATCTACATCACCGTTCATATTCGAGTTCTCTGTTTCCTCCATGTCGGTGTCGTGATCGGCATGATCGAAGGTCGTTAGCGTCGAATCCGAGCAACTCCACACCAAAAGTCCAATCCAAAGTCCAAGCAGTCGTTTCATGTCAGGTCTCCTATTTCATAAATTGGATAAATCGCCTTCATTATTCTTATGGCAAGAATCGAGGCGATTTTTCGGTGATGTTGTCCGCAGAATCATCCCATTCGTTCTGGTGTGAATCAGCATAATAGTCGTAAAGATGCTAGTCAATAGCATTGTTTGTGGTCTTTTCAGTTCCTTCCGGCTTGGGCAAGGATTTGGGATTATTTCTCAATCTTTGGAGAAGCCCATGAAGGAACTGAAAGCGAAAATCGGCCAGCAGGTAAAGAAACTGCGCAAACAGGCGGGAGTAAGCCAGGTCCGACTCTCTGAACAGGCAAATTTGTCCGTCGAGAGCATCAGCCGTTTGGAACGCGGCGTGCAATTACCTGGTGTCGAAACGTTCTACCGCCTTGCCAAAGCTTTGGGCGTGCCGTTCTCCGAGTTCTTTCAGATCAGTCTCGACAAAAAGGAGTCCGACTTGGATGTCCTGACCCAACGATTTCGGGCGCTTATGCGTGATCGTGGTACCAAAGAAGGCAAGATGGCGCTTGATTTGATGGCGCGGGTGTTCGAGACGTATCCGGGAAAGACGAAGAAACAGGCAGGCACGAAATCCGCAAGGAAGTAATTCACTTGTCTAAGTAGACAACTCCCTTCAAACATATGGAATTCCAATGTTCCAACCAATTTTCTTTTCTCCTTATGCCACACCGATGGTATAAATTGGTTATCGATTCGGATAAATCACCAAAGAAGATTTTTCATGAAATGATTCATTCTGTTCGCAATTTCAAGCAGGTAGCGGATGCCCACAGGTCACGTCAAACCTTTGTTTCATGAAAAGACACTCGCCAAGGCGATGGCGGGCCTTTGGCCGACCTCGTCAACCAGGCTTAAAGTCTCACCCCCGAGGAAATCGACCTGATGTGGCAAACGGCCCCACCCCGGATGCCGGTTGAGAGAGATGAAGATGAATAGGCAGGTATCACATGAGCATTGAGTCAATTGTTGATAGTGTGTTGTTAGAAAGTCTAGCCCGTTCCGTGATCGGTGGGAAATTTGTACTTATCTATTGCTTGGCAATCGTTCTGGGACTGATTGTCATTAGTCTGTATTTTCATACACGAGTTTCCCTAGTGAAGCGACAAATCAACAGGGCAATAAAAGAACTCTCCGCAATAACCGATGAATCAGAATTTGCTTCCAGGTTTGAAGAATTCAATAGAGCCATTTTATTAAAGTACCCAATAATTGCTCACGCCTGGAAAGAATACACCGAAAACCTGGTGTTTCCGGATCAAACTATTTCCGACAAGATTATAAGAAATAGTCGCCAGTCCGATGAGTATTTCTCTTTCCAAAGTCTTGTGGCTACTACTTTACGACTTTCATTCTTTAATATCTTTCCAAACATCCTTACTGGTCTAGGAATCCTGGGAACCTTCATCGGTTTGGCAGCTGGCATCTTTCTCGCTTCCGATGCGATGATGGCTGCAGACCTCGAACAAGTGAAAAGCGGTCTTTCCGACCTTCTAGGAGGAGCTTCTCTGGCATTCCTGACATCTATTTGCGGCCTTGCATCGTCTATGGCCTTTTCTTTCGGTAAACAGCGCCTCCTAAGTGACGCTGAAATCACAATCGACAAGTGGAACAGAGAAGTTGATCGTCACGTTCAGTTCCTCACCGTTGAGAAGATGGCCGGTAAGCTCCAGGCGGAACTGGAAGCCCAAACACACCACCTGAAGAAATTCAATACTGACCTGGCGGTTTCCATTGCAGATGCATTGGATGAAAAGGTGGCTGGCCGCTTGATGCCCAGCATAGACAAAATGATTGCAGCTATTGAAGGTTTGCGCGCAGATCGTGGAGATTCAACTGAAAAGCTTCTGGAAAACGTTGTAGAAAAGTTTCAAGAAAGCCTATCAGGCGCGACCGGCAGTCAATTCCAATCAATGGCTGAAACCCTCTCCCGTCTCGATCAGACAATTAGTCAAAGCGCAAATACCCTGCAATCCTTCCAAGAAGAATCCGAAAAATCAACGCAACACTTGGTGCAGAGCATTTCTGCAAATACTCAATCGATGCGTAACGGACTGGAACAAACGTTCAATTCCGGCGCTGCCGCATTTCAACAACAGGTTTCTCAGGGAATCCAGCAATTAACCGAGATCACAAAGAAAATGGCGGGAGGGATCGCAGGAGAACTTCGCGAGGCGTCACAAAGCGCAGCGACATCAATGACCAATGCCTTGTCGGGATTCAAGACCCGGGTGGAGGAGCTCGACCATACAGCTGACCGCATCGATGCAATCATTTCCGGTAGCCGTGATCAACTTATACAAACCAAGGAAGTTAACGATCAACTGGCATCCATTTTGAGGACAACCCAGTCTACATTGCAAAGCATCGAGCAAACAGGAGCTTCACTCAGTGCTTTGTCGGAAGCAAGCGAACGAAACCTGGAACAGAACAAAGTTATCGCTGAAGCTCTCCATAATTCCGTACAGTCTATCCAAGCAACCCAGGATCGCTTTAAACAGATTTGGGAGGAATACCGCCAGCGCTTTGAAGGTGTGGATAAATCCCTGCAAAACGTATTTGAAGAGCTTGACAGTCGATTCGAGAGCTACAAGTCGAGAGTTATTGAGTTTAGCACACGCCTAGATGCAGAGACCGCTAAGGGTATGCAGCATCTACGTGGTGTAATTGAGGAACTCCAGAGTACACTAGACGACCTCTCTGATACGCTTGGGAAGGCTGCTAGATGAAAGGAAATGGTTCACAGACGCTAAGTCCCGAAGACGGTCAGGGATATCTAGTTTCGGTCAGCGATCTGATGGCGGGATTACTCTTTCTTTTCATCATTGCACTCATGGTTTTCGCTCTCAGCCTTAAAGAAGCGGAACAGGAAAAAAATGAGGAAGTAAAAGCACTTCGCGCCAATAAAGAAGCCCGTAATGAATTATTGACGGAACTGGAAAAAAGCCTGAAAGATGCAGGTGTCGAAGTCGTGATCGACCTTGAACAAGGTGTACTCCGTCTTCCGGAAGAAGTTCTTTTCCGTTCCGGAAGTGCAAGGTTGGATAGAAATGGCAGAGAAAACATCCGCAAATTAGCATCTGCGCTGGCTCTTGTAATGCCATGTTACGTCAGTACCCATCTTGATGCACCCTATTGCCAGGAAAGGAAGCTGAACCGATACAAGGCCAAGGTAAATGCTGTATTTATTGAGGGCCACACAGACGACATAAAAGTCTCGCTTGGCCACAAAAAATTCCATGACAACTGGGAACTATCTACTGCTCGTTCGATCGAAACATCAAAGGAATTGCGGGAAGCCGGTAATGGACTATTATACGATGGTAATGATCTGCTCACACTCGCGAATAGTAATCATGAAATCATCTTCGGTGTAAGCGGCTATGCCGATCAGCGTCCGGTGGTACCGAACACTGACAATGAATCACGAGCGCGCAATCGGAGGATCGATCTGCGCTTTATCATGGAGCCGCCTTCCGTTGAACCCGAGCCTGTGACTAAAACCCGTGAACAAATGAGCCACTGACAACAATGACCAGACTGCTTCCAAATGGACTGAAATCAATACTCCCTGATGCTGTCGGGCCGCATCCGTTTCCTCCAAATTTCGAGCCTCGGGCTACAATCCGAGAAGTGATGCAGATTCAGAGGCGTTTTGATGTTCTATCAGAAAATCCTCCACCAAATTTGGATTTTGCTGCGATCCGTAAAGAATTGGAAGACTCAACGAGGTCACTGTTTGGCTTTAAATATGTTTCCCCAAGAACGCTACGGCTTGCCCCGTGGGTGATCTGTTATCCCATCGATAAGCCTAAAAAGTGGCTTTTCAATAATCAGGCATTCGCAAATTCTTACATCAAATGGCTCCAAGCTCATGCCAAGCCATCTTCAATCGGCGTTCTTTTTCGGTCGTTCGTATACAATTATCCAGTTAAATCTCCTCTGTTTAAGTTTTGGCGCGAAGCTTTAGCAACTATACTTGCTAAAGAAAATGGAACCCGCCTTGCAAAGTTGCAAAAATATTGCAACTACACTGGCTACCTTGAGCCAGAAGGTTCTCACAAATTTGCGAGAATACTAGCCCAAAATCCTCAGGCGGATTTTCAAGAGGATCAAAGCGGATTGACTCCGAAGCTAAGAACTTCCGAATTTATTAGACACACCTTGACAGAGCTATTGGCTGAGATACAGGCAAAACTGAGTCAAGACTCGGCAAATTCTGAATGGCTACTGCACTGCTTGGAATTGATTGAAGGTGAAGATAGAAGACTTAGATTTGTTGAACTTCAATCTTCCTACGCTGAATCTCTTCTTAAGCCATTTATCAACACGGATCCTTCGTCTGAGTTAAAGGACTTAATAAGAAATCGCCTTTTGAGGCATTTTAAGGATCCGCGTTTTAAAGGGAATCATTGGCCAAACGTTCAGGATAATCTTCGACGGGTAATGACACGGTGGTTGGTCGAAATTGCTTTGGAAGATTTCTTCAACCTACTTGACGATACCGCATATCAATTCCATTGGGAATATCGTCGGGCTTTTTGGTCGGCATATTTGAGGAAAGGGCTCATTGAAGATGCATGGGTAGTTCTTGGTAGGTCGGCAAAACTTCAAGCAAAACGGTATCGTGGAGAACAAAACCTGGAGTATGGAAAGCTGATTGGAGGAACTGCTAGCCATTCGGTATTGCTTCTGAAAATCAGAAATCTGATTATTTCAGAGTGGAGCCATAATGGTGCCTGTAGAATATTCTTGTCAGACAACAGCTGGGCTCCAAAATTTTATCGTGATGAATACTCCACGAATCGACTGATAAATGACAATGCCGATGGCTACTTTGCGCATCGTCAATCCGAATCGGGAAAATGGCAGTATTCAATCGCAAGCTATGTACGTGATCACACCGGCATTATGATTGATTGGTCAGATTACATGCCGTAACAATGCCAGTAGAGGAGCGAAATGAACATACTTGAATGGTCAGTGCTGCCAAATGGCATTCGTTTTAATGTTTTTGGAACTTCGGGGAATATTTCCTATGATTCATGGGGTCTTGATTCATGCAACACACAGGATGGCAAGCCTGCAAGATTAGGAATTCTGCAATCATTTCTTGAATCTGAAGAAGCCAAGATGCTGGATAATCATTATCTCTTAATTCCACACGGGCGTATCGCTTCACTCACCCCTGGAAAACTTACTGCACTGGGGTTGCCTTCTACTCCTCCGGTTGTTCTCACGCTACCGCCCTCAAAAGAAATAATCACTGAACCGGAATTTCGATTCAGGTATGCCTTGTACAATCATAGTGGACGACCTGTAAGCATAGAGCATCGAACCGGCTGTATTGCAGAAATCGGAAACTCGAAATATACCCTGCTTGATCCGCTATTTTCGATTATTTCGATTATCGACGATTTCAATACCGAGGCTGCACAACCCCTTGATGTCAAATGGCGTCTTCTTGCTCTGATCAAATCGCTAATTCCGGATTTCGACTATGAAGCAGATGTTGATCCATACCTTAGAGAAATGAACATTGCATTTCCAAATGCTTTTACTTTAGCCCCCTTTATTAACGACTCAGGTGAACCGGATTTCAACCCTGTTCCAATTAACAGGGAAGAATCAGACATTGAAAGCCCGTTTGAGGGAGATATCATTTCCGAAGCTTTACCTCCTGTGTATTGTCGCAACTTTGGAGAATACTTCCGTAAGCGCCGAAAAGTTATGAAGCATTATCCTGCTCAGGATAACTGGTATGTTGTTCTTACTGAACCAATCCGCAGAGGGCTTGAAGTTGTTCACGAATATCAACAGAGACCGGTCGAAGTCCGTAAGGCGTTTATCCGCAATCCTCGATCTTTTCTTAAAAATGAAATCGGCGACCAAATTGTTGATGAAATCCTCGAAAGCCTATTTTCAGAAGAGGGCTACAGTGATCGCGTAAAGGCCATAGGGCTTTGGCAGCCCAAAGTAATCCCATGGATCAAAGCAGTCAAGGAACCCTGGCTTCCGCCCGAACAACTAGGAATCCGACTTGGAGATCAATTCGTAACAATTCCACCTGAAGATTTGCCGGAAATCAGAGATAAAGTCAGGACGGCTATAGAAGAAAACGTCGATACGATAAAATACGGTGAATACGAGCTTCCAGCAACACAGAATGTTTTAGATTCTTTACAGACTCTGACGGAAAAAGCCCAGCCTAAGCCAACAGAAAAGGGGGAAGATAGGGGGCAAAAAGAATCTTCTGTTCCAAAGGAAAAAACAGTATTGCTCATCCGAGATCAAATCGAAGATCTCGAATATATTGCCTGCACATCCAATCAACGTTCATTCAGTAAATCGATACCAGAAAAGCTCCGTTCTACGCTAAAAGATCATCAGGTAGCAGGCTTAAACTGGCTTCAGGAACATCTTATTAAAGGGACTTCGGGTGCACTGCTTGCAGATGATATGGGATTGGGAAAGACATTCACTTCGTTGGCGTTTTTGCTCTGGTTGCGCCAGTTAATGGAACGAGGTCAGATCCCTTCCAATCCGATCCTTATCGTTGCTCCAACCGGTCTTTTGAAAAACTGGAGTGATGAGCACGGCCTACATCTTCAATCACCAGGACTCGGAAAGCCACTGCTCGCTTACGGGAAAGAACTCAGATGCTTAAAAATCCAAGGGGCGGAAAAAGGAAATGAATTGACCCATGGAATTGCTTTGCTTGATATACGCGCCATTGAAAGGAATGATTGGGTTTTAACGACTTACGAGACACTCCGAGATTATCAGCATAGCTTCGGTAAAATAAAATGGGCTGCCGCCATCTTTGATGAAGCTCAGAAAGTGAAAAATCCCAGTACTGCGATGACGGAAGCAGCCAAAGCGATGCAAATTGAATTCTGTATTGCGATGACGGGAACACCCGTTGAGAATCGAATGGCGGATCTTTGGTGCATTTTGGATATGGTGCAACCGGGAGTTCTCGGTTCATTAAAGGATTTTGTAAAAGAATACGAAGCAACCGCTGAACATATTGAATCTGCAAACAAACTAAATCGGATACTGTTAACCGAGAGTTCGCCCCAATTGATGCTTCGTAGAATGAAGAACGAAGAGTTATCTTCCCTCCCCAAGATCCAATTTCACAACCTTGAAGAGACAATGCCGCCGACTCAAGCAAGTGCTTATTCGCAAGCAATTGAGATGGCCCGATCGAGTGAGGGGCGGCAAAAAGGATTGATGCTGGAAACTTTGCATCGTCTTAGAAGCATTTCGTTGCATCCCTTTATTAGCCCTGAAGCATCGGATGAAATGTACATACGCCAGTCCGCCCGGTTACATCAATTATTTAATACACTTGACTCTGTCAAAGATAAGGGTGAGAAGGCTTTGATTTTTGTTGAATCCTGTGACATGCAATCAAATTTAAGCACGATCATTCAAAAGCGATATTCGTTATGTTCTCCACCATTGCTTATCAACGGGACTGTCAGCGGAGAGAAGCGAAAACTTCGGGTAGACCAATTTCAGGAAAAACAAGGCTTCGATTGCATGATCCTTTCCCCGAAAGCGGGTGGCGTTGGTTTGACACTAACAGCTGCAAACCATGTGATTCATCTCTCACGATGGTGGAATCCGGCTGTGGAGGATCAATGCACCGATAGAGCATACAGAATTGGCCAATCAAAAGACGTGAATGTCTACTACCCACTTGCAATTCATCCTGACTACAGGGAAAACAGCTTTGATTTGAAATTGAATGCCTTGCTGGACAGGAAAAGACAGTTGTCGCAAACGGTATTGGCCCCAACAGCTTTTTCTAGTGGTGATGCAACAGAACTATTTGAAGATACTGTGCATGGTTATGCTACTGGCAAAACAGGGAGCAGAGAAAGCATTCTTACGACCATTGATCTAATGGAACCTGTTGCTTTTGAAAATTGGGTACTTGGTCAACTGAAGTCTGAGGGATACACCGTTCAAACAACTCCTACCTCCCATGATGCCGGAGCTGATGGAATCGCATTAGCCCCAAAAACATCCAGTTTGCCAAACCTGATATTGCAATGCAAACATACACAATCCCCCAGCAGATTGATTGGAAAGGGTGCTGTGGAGGAAGTTTTAAGGGCGGCAAATCGTTACGGGCTTCCTGATCCAATAAAGTTGGCCGTGGTTACGAACGCTGCTGGATTCTCACGAGGCAGCCGTCGACTCGCAAAGAAAAAGTCAGTAATGATTATAGATCGAGGTTCTGTGGATTCTATCTTTCAGGAAATACGAGAACAGTAGACGATCCAAATGATTCGTAAGATTATTGGAAAAGATCTGTTGATAACAGAAAAGAATTGAGGAGCAAAAATGATCGTAAACGCAATTCCGACTTTGCTCATGATACAGCTTCGGCCTGGCAGTAAAACAACTCAAAACCAACGAAAGCGCAATAACATTGCGATATACGACCATACGATAGGCAAGCTTTATAACCACATGCTATTTCCAGGTCTAAAAGAAGGGTTGCAGAATGGCAACACTCCCAAGACGAATCAATACTGGGTCGCAACAGTTGGTTATTCCTTCAAAACTGAGAAACCCGCATTCTGGGAAAGCGTAAAGCAAGAACATCAAAGGGATGGGAACGCCCGCACAAAATATCCACACTTCGCGTTTGAGCTTCCTGAAATGTCACTAATCCTTTTATCCAACACCCAAAGTCTGGGGTTCTACATGGAGAACTTTAGGTTACTGAGATACCAGTTTTATCCTCGACCGGTTCGGTGGTTATTGTTGTCCCAAAATCTGTCTGAACATCAACTGATTGAAGATTACGAGGAGAGTTTGTTTCACAGAAATTCCATCGACAGTTCGTATATTCGCAAACACTGGGATGAAATGAAGCAGATCTTTTGGAGAAAATAGCAGCCTTAGACTGCCCTTTAAAAAGATCGGTGAACTTTAGAAAGGTATAAATGACACCAAATGGCACGATGACCATCTGGGACACGATGATATGCATATGTTGATTTGAATGGACCTTTAAACAATGAAGAAAACCTTTTCTAACACCGAAACCTTCACCGCCACGATAATCAAACGCTGGCGGAATAAGGCCAACCGCTTGGGCGAAATCGACATGGAAGGCCTGCAGGGTTGGAATGAGAGTACGCCCAGCCCGATGGTGCTTGTCGATGCCTTCCCGAAGTTGCATGTACGGGACGGCTACATTCTGCGCGCCTACCAGTTCCGCGAAGGATTCAACGGCAACGCCATCGTTTACGCGTTGCCTGAAGATGTGCCGTTGCCCGATCCCGATACATGCGAGCGACGGGAAGATGTTTTTCTCGAACCGCCCATTGTTGCGGGTGCATTGGACGACTACATGCAGGCCATCGACGGCGACGGTTCGCTGCGCTCCTACCTCGAAGCTTCCATCCTAGCGCGTGAGCTGGCCGAATTCGGTGCAATCTGGCACGGCATTTCCTGGGGCGAACACATTGTGCTCGACACCGATCCCTTTCGAATGGATAAAAAGAACTCATTTTTCGGCTATGACCCGAAATGCTTGAAGCGTGGCACTGGGAAAAAGAGAAACCGGAGGATTGGCGACCGAACGTGTCGTATAAAGGTAGTACGGTCACAGTGACGTTTTACAGTTTCACGGATCTGACTCCGATGTGTATCGTCCGGCACGTGGACCGTTTCAAAGAAAAGTCATACGCTTTCAAACCTAACGAAAACGGTACTGGGTTATGGTCCCGGCGGTAAATGTTTTTAGGAAACTGGGAACGCAAGAGAGGAACTCATGGCAAAACCTTTAAATCCTTACAATCAATTCGCCCAGGAAAAACGTCTGAAAGGACTACCATTCGAAAAGATCGGTGAGCTTTGGAAAGGCTCGGAGGGAGCCAGATGGCGCGAGGAACAATTGGGAGATGGCGAAATGCCGATGCCTTCCTATGATGCCTTATTATGGCCGGGGCTTCAGGCGCTGAAAGAATCCGATCAGCCTTTGAACATCCAGGAGCATCTTGCCGCCGTCATCCGTCTGATGGAGATGCCGCCGAGGCTCCAGCGAGTGATACATGCCAACACAGAGCAGACCGAAGTCCAATACCGTCTGGCTTGGGCGCGTACTTACCTGAACAAGGCGGGAGCAATTGAAAATGTCGGGCGGGGGATTTGGCGCAGCACACCGCTTGGAGAAGCGCTCACTCAGGCCGAAGTGATGGAAATCCCGGCAAAGGTCCGCAAGGGCGAGTATACCGGCGGCGCTTCACCCGTTTACGATCGTATTCTAAAAACCGTGAAAGAGCTTGAAGGGAAAGGCGACATCCCGTCCGATGATGTTCGTCAGGGCTATTACGATCTCTTCCGTGAAAAGTTCGGTCCGGATGCCTTGATGGCTTTGGATGGCGAAGACCTCTTGAACTACATGCACAATCATTCCAGCCACGATAGTCTGGTTTATTGGCTGGAATTCAAAGACGATTCCGAGTTTCCGGCCATTTTCGGCAGCATAGCAGGCGGCAGCGCCTTGAAGTTCGGGATCTACCGACGAAAAGAAACCGGAAAATGGATGAAAGGCCATCCGACCAAGCAAGTGGAACTAAGCATCGACGAAGCGGTGAGTATTGCCAAGATGCATCGCGAGCAACTCGTCCGAGGCGTCGAACTGCTAAAGCAAATGCCCTCCGATGCGGATGCCGAGGATTACCGGAAACTAGAAGAAGCCATGTTCGAGGAAATTCCCGATGTTGCTTATAAAGCCTGGGGGGCACAAGTATTTTGCCCTGATGTTCCCGGATATCCTCGACGACTATCATAATTTTCAGCTCCAGCAGTTTCACCTGACCAAACTCCTGATCGACCCTCCGAAAAAAGATGGCCGCTACCAGGCCGCCCATTTCTTTCTTTCGCTGGCCCAGGAGTTGGGCATACACGTTCACTCACTAACGGTTGCTCTGAATGAATTACATAAGATTTGGCACAAATACTGGCGAATCGGAACGAAGTTGGGCAATGACGGGCCAGCCATATGGGAAGACATGAAGGCAGGCCGCTTCATCGCGGTAGGCTGGTCGGGGATAGGCGATTTATCTGAAGTCGAGCAATCCAAGAAGAACAAGGACGTGCTTGCCGAAGAGATGAAAGACATCTGGCCAGATAATCCTTCAACAGCCTCAAATCAAGCCGGACAGCTATTGGCGTTTTGCCATCAGATTGCTGAGAACGATATCGTGTTGGCCTGTGACGGCAAAACAGTCCGCGGTATTGCTCGTGTAATGGGAGGCTACGAGTTTCACGAGGGATCAGAGTTTCCGCATCGGCACTCGGTTGAATGGTTGTCGCTGGATGAATGGGTACTTCCTGTTTGGAAAGGGCTTCTTCTCTCATCGGTTCGTGAAATACGCCATGAAAAACACGCCGAAATCTTGCTGCAGGTCGAACGACGCCTCTTGGAAGGAAAACCCATCGACAGCGATGAGATCAAACCTCCGACACTTGGAAAACTCACCGGCATCCCCGCACACATACAGACCATTCTTGAGCGCAAAAAGCAGGTCATTCTGTACGGCCCGCCAGGAACGGGCAAAACCTATTGGGCGATGAACACGGCGCGGGAGCTTGCTGCCCGCTCGAACTTCAAAAAGGGCTTTGACAGTCTGTCATTGAAAGAACAGTCGGCAATCAATGGAACGGATGAAAAGCCCGGTTTGGTTCGCACCTGCTGTTTCCATCCGGAATACGGCTACGAGAATTTCATCGAAGGCTACTCGCCGAAAGAGCAAAGCGGACAGGTCTCCTTTCATCTGGAAAACGGCATCTTCAAGCAGATGTGTCTGGACGCTGCCAAGTCTGAGAACAGAAACAAAAGCTACTATCTGATTATCGACGAGATCAACCGGGGCGACATTCCACGCATCTTCGGCGAACTTCTCATGCTGCTGGAAGCGGACAAGCGCGGTTTGAGCCTGACACTTCCGGTATCCAAGCAGGCATTCAGCGTGCCGGAAAACGTGCATTTGATTGGCACGATGAACACAGCGGATCGTTCCATTGCCCTACTTGATACCGCCCTGCGCCGTCGCTTCGGTTTCGTGGAACTGATGCCGGATACATCCATCCTGGAAGACGCGGTCATCGAAGGGATTCCGATACGCCTTTGGCTGGAGGCGCTGAACGAGCGCATCCGTCAAAACATTGGACAGGATGCCCGTAACCTGCAAATTGGCCACGCCTACTTCATGCCTGGCGGAAAAACGGTTTCCACCATGCGTGAGTTCGCCCGCATCCTGCGCGACGATATCGTGCCGCTTCTGGAGGAATACTGCTACGAGGATTACGGTCTGTTGACACACATTCTGGGCGTGGCGTTCATCGACGAGAAGGGCTGGCGTATTCGTCAGGAGCTTTTCGATAACATGGATGCCGACAAACTGACAAAAGCGCTATTGGCTCCCAATCCGGACATCGCCACCTCAGATAAGTCCGTGGAGGCTGAAGAAGACACGACCGATGAAGAAATCGAGGAAGCCGATTCCGATACAGAGGATGAGAGCAACGAGGAATGACCAATCAGGCGGATATCTCTCTGAATCTTCATGAGTGGCAACGAAAAACGCTTGTCGACGACAGAGGCGCATCCGTTCCGATCTCGTTGAGTGAACCGGATCGCAACCTGGCCGAGAAGCTATCGCGTGCCGGATTTCTTCAGGTTAAGGATCTGAAATCAGGATTGGAAATTGAAACCACGTCCTATGTCGGGCGTTTGCAGGTCGGCCCGGTCCTGTTCAACATTCAACCCAAGATCGACCGACTCCCGCTGCTTTCTCTTTTTCGGTATGCTTACGATCTGAACAAACTACACCTCTTCGATCCATCGGAGATCCATACCGAAGAATCCGGCCTCGTGGAACTGCTCATCGTTCAGCTGCTGGCGGAGATCAAGACGCTGATGCAGCGTGGTCTGTCAAAACGTTACATCGATCAGCAACGCTATTTGGCGTTGCCCAGGGGGCGCCTCGATATCCCACGCATCGCAAGAGACGGCTTTCGCCAGGACAGCCGCCTGCCATGTCGGATTCACCCGCGTCTTCTCGACATTCCACACAATCAGTGCCTGCGGGCGTCCCTCGCTCTTGCGGCGCGTTTAACCATCGATAAGCAGCTGGCATTTCGATGTCGCCAGCTATCGTCCGTGATGTCAGAAGATGTATCTGAACAACGATTATCCAAAGCATTTTTTGATGAGCTGGATCGACAGCACGGAAGGCTGTTGCGCCACTACAAACCGGCCATTACCCTTGCAAAGCTATTGGCCCAGTCGCACGGCATCCTGCTGGATTCGAGCGAAAGCGAACAGCCGATACCGGGCTTCCTGTTTGACATGAACCGCTTGTATCAGAGCGTGCTTGGTCGCTTTCTACGTGAGAACCTACCGGAATTCGAGGTTCTGGAAGAGCATTCATTGAAGGGTATGTTCGCCTATCAGCCGGATTTCAACCCCAAGCGTCGACGCGCACCGTTGCCGCGACCCGACTTTATTATTCGTAAAGAGGCGCGGACAGTAGAAGTTCTAGACGCAAAATACCGGGATCTGTGGGAACACGCGCTGCCTCGCGATATGCTCTATCAACTTGGCATGTACGCCCTGGCGCATCCACAGGTGAAAGCCTCAACGATCCTCTATCCAACGATGAGTTCCAGGGCCAGCGAGTCACGGATCGCCATTCACGAACCCGTATCCGGCAAGAAGATGAGCGAAGTCCGTCTGCGCCCGGTATACCTAACAGAACTGGTGAAGTGGATTGACGCACCGAAAAGCATCCAGACCGAGCGGGGGAAACAGCAGTTCGCAAGGCAGTTGACTTTTGGCGTTGAGTCAGACTCAAATATCCGAATCTTGCGAATCGCGATATGAAGGGACGATCAGCATGAGAACTCCCATTCATAACGTGACGTCGCTCCATGCACGAGCTTGGAAACTGCTCACCGCCATTGTGAGTCGACGTCCCGATCTTCGCATAATCGAAACCCATCCGGGCGGGGGACAGTATGACTGCCTGTCCCTCTACAGCACGGACCAAACGCATATTGCCGATCTAAATCTCAACGGTCGTTTCCATGTTTTTAACCGGCTGGATGGTGCAGACCATGGGACGCAAAGTTCTCACGATTGGCAAGGTATGTTTGATAGCCCTGAGGAATTGAACCTGCAAGTGCTGAATTGGGCTGGACTTACAGAATCATCAATAGAGACCTCTCCCGGCGTTCACGTTGAGATATACAGGTTTATTTCCGCCTATCTTCAGTACATGGCGGATGTCTCGAATGAGTGGCAATGCCGCAACGGCTATTTCGACAGTTCCGGAATGGATGGTTGCTTCGTAGTATATGATTTCGATCGGTTCAGGCCAGCCAAGGAAAGACTGTCCCAACAACTGCCGGATGACTTTCTTGGTCAATCGGCCTATCGCTTCTGGTTTCTCAGGAAAAATGGTGAGCCTCGTATCTGTATGGAAACAACGGGAACGCTCTGGCTGGCAGATGATATCGGCTACGACCCTTTCGATATACGTGAAGAAAGCGCTCAGAGCTTAGTTCGCACAACGATCAGTGCCTTGGGAGAGATGTAGTGCCAGAACCCAATAATAAGCGTATTGAACGAGTGAGACGCCCAGGAAAGTGTCCAAGCTGCGGTTTTAAACCGATGGGTGTAATCTTATACGGAATGCCGATACCTACGGAGCAGTATTACCGGGATGTTGAATCCGGAAAACTAATCGTGGGCGGATGCAGTCTAACCGATGATGATCCGAAGTGGGAGTGTAGGAATTGCGGGCAGCAGATATTTAAGAAAGAAACGGCAAGAGGGGAAAGTGGTTATGATCCTAATAATGGATAAATATCATGTCAGAACCAGGATTATAAATCGAGAATTCAACTCAAATTTGTGAATAGAAACTTTATCTGCATGCCGAAGAATAAGAAACAAATCAAGTCATCTTCTCGATTACGCTATAAAGGTGGAAATATTTTCCGAAAAGGTTGGAAGCATTTTGTTTCCTTGATCGAAGATGAGGGTGTCCATCCAGAAAAGGCAGCAGAAACAGTCGCTCAGGTGATGAAATATGGCAAGGTTCCATCGAAACAAAGAAGGAAGGAAATACTCGGTGATCCTCAAAGGATAGCCAATCCATTCTTTCTGCTATTGCTGCTTAAGTATATTTCTGCAACAAAATCCAAAGTATTTTCTTCCGAAGATATTACTGCTGTTATTGGATTCGCATGGGTCTATGTGGGGAAAACCCAAGTTGATGATCCTCTTGCACTCACGTTAATATTGGAAGTCAATAACCTCGTCCCCCTCTCAAGTCTGAGAAATTCAAACAAACCCAATAGTCAATCCCTTCTGATCGACATCCGAATGCGCCTCGGTATGTGCTTAGTAAATTCACCGTATTTGAGTGACCGTGATTGGGGGAATGGAATACTTCAAGAACTCGTATCTGTTTCAGAGAGGATGTTAGACGACACGTATGATCCAAATCTATCGGGTCTTCTTGGTCAGATTCTTCATAATCTTGCAGAAGCAATGAAGGATGAGTCGTCAGGTGACCGCACGTCAAACTTGCAGAAGGCAGTAGAATACTTTCGAAAAGCGAATTCTATTCAGGAAAGAATAAATAGTCCAAACCAATTCTGGATGACACAGTCCTCTCTGGCTTCCGCCTATAAGTACTTGGCTGACAACTGCACAGATGATGAGGATCGACACCTATATTATCTCAATGCAATAGATATCCATGAAGAATCTTTGGCTGAATACTATCGCAAGCAACCCATGTCAATTGAGCGCATTGAGAAGGAATTAAATTTCTCCAATGCCAAACGTGAATACATCCATTTCCTGCATCAGAGAGGTGAAGTAACAGAAGAGGAAAAAGAAGAGAGGCTAAAACTTCTTGCGGACAGAATACTACCACTTTTGAAAAAGCACCCAAGACGTCACACCTCTGGCGTCGCACAAAATATCCAGGTTTATGAACAGCTAGCGAATCTTGAAACTGCTGTTGATCCAAGAACAGGTCTGGACTCATTGCTCATGCGAATCGCAGGAAACGGAATTCTGGGGCGAACGGATGCTGGACATCTTTCGTCAGCCCTCATGTCGATTCGCGAAAACCCAAGTGAAGCATTGCCGTCTCTTCGCACATGTTTGCAACATATAAATCTTCTCGATACTGGATTGAAAGAAACCAAAGTGGTGCTTATTCAAGAGTGGATGTTCTTAAAACGGCACCTTAAAAATATTGGAGATGAAGCTTTAAGCACCTACCTATCAAAACGATTGGCTGATCTAGAGTCTCAGCTGGTAGATGTCAGGCTTCCAAATGTTTACAGGTTGTTGATTTCCAGGCAAATGAATTTTCTTTCCATCTTGGATCCAGCAAGAAATAAGCGAGTAGTATCTGCAGAAAAATTTCTCGAACTCGCCGAAATGTCCGGAGCCGCTTGTTATCGGAGCGATATGGGGTTTTATGGTCAAGGCGAGGTTAAAACATATAGCGAAGCGGTCTGGCGAATGAATTTGTACCGGACTAGGGTGACCCTCGAAAAATGGGCCGACCACCACTTCCATGAATTGGCTCTGGATGTTAACGACCCAATCCTTTCAAGTATTCAGAAGTTACCTATAGAGAGCTTCAACTACAATTTCAACCCTGATGGAAATATTACCCAAGAGCAAAACAAGAATCCCACAGAAGAGATGTTTCGAGAAGCGGCGTTGCTGGGTGATTTGTTCAAGGAAGGGCAGGAAAAAGGATTCCTTCCTTCTGGAAATCTTAAAATTCCAAGACTTGATCTTGAAGAATTGATAAATTGGCTAGAGAAGAATAGCCGTACAGGAATCCTGACGATTGGTGGTTATAACAACGAGAATCGAAATGCCACGATAAGTCTGTTCCTATTGGATGGACATGAAATCCGGGAAATACCAGTATTTGGAGAATCAAACGATCAGAATGACCAACTTTTGGAGGCCTTGGATCGTTTGATGGATGTTCGGAGTAGAATTGATTTCGAATCGGTGCAAAATATTGAAACTGGATCGATAATAAGTCCAGACCATTTTTCCGGCCTAGAAGATGACCTTCTAAAATACATGCCCAAGCTTAGGTCTCTGGGAATTTCTGAATCAGCACTTGAAGAGTTCAATGACTTGTTGAATCAACTCCTATCCGACTTACTTCCCATTGGAGAAAAACTCCACAAGATTACGGAAGAAAACGATATACATTCGCTTGTCCTCCTCGATCGAAAAGGAGTACGGGAATTGCCTTTGGAGGCGATTCCCATATCGACTGGACTAGAAACACTATCAGAGGTCATAGCAATTATCCGTCTGAATACGTTATCCGCAAGGCTATCTACAAACAGCGATGATAACTCAACTGACGTTCTGTACATTGGTACGCCAAAAGATCATGATTCAATACTGCATCTGGCAGGTCCGCTTCTGTCCAGGGATACATCCAGAGTAGCCCATTGCGCAAAAGATGGTATGGATACAGAGGCTGCCAGGATAGAACTTGAAAGCCAGTTTTCACAGGCTAGGAACCTAAAGATCTTTGCGCATGGGAAATACTACAATTTTCCAGATTCGGCCAGCGGCATCATGCTTGACGACAGGAAACTGGCTGAGCCAATCATTTTTCCTTGGGGAATATCGGAAATTCGATGTGCTGATCTGACGAGGTGCGCACGTGTTGAACTTTGGGCTTGCGATTCAGCACATTATTTTGACCCTCTAAGCTATTCACTTGATTTTGATGAACCACGAGGGATAGCCACAGCTTTCTTGGTAGCAGGAGCCAAGCGTGTTATCGGATCATCCTGGAAGCAACATCCAATTTCTGCAATACTGATTGCCGATGCATTTAACCGTTTCGCGGAGAATTCTCATTCGGCAACTGAAGACGCACGTGCTCTCGGTAAAGCCATCTTCTGGTACCGTGACTTGATGACGGCAAAGGGAATTTTCGAAAGCACTTTGCGCGAGTTTGCCCAAAACGCTATCAGTGGTGGTTTTAATGGAGATGAGGTAAAAAGACGATCAATAGTTGGAGCTCTAATAGCCTCTCACCAACGGTTGGATCCCGATGTTCCACACATCAGATACGAGGATTTTTCCATAGTTTCTTTTGACCAAGTGATGCTTGGACCTGTCAAGCGAAAGAATCAGGGCCGGGAAGATGCATGGATAAAGCAACCAGACGCCGCAATTGACAAATTAATGGATGTACTTCGAGCACCCTGGACCTGGGCTGGTTGGAGAGTATTGGCAAGTGATCTATCCGCAATAGCGAACTGATGTGAACATGAGTGATTCTGCTAAAGAGAAACTTTACAGGGAAATCATTATCGCCCTCGGAGATATGGCGGATACGACCTGTCCTGCCATGCGACCAATCTGGTTTCGGCATGCTAAACGGGCTTTAAGGGTGTTAGGATTTCAGCCTGAGCCAATTAACACTGAACTGCCTTCTGAAATGCTTAATTTCACTAAAGGCAATCGATCGAAATATGGACTTCTGGCTGCTTGGCGGCATTGCGTGGTTTGGAAAGGGATTTTGGGCGATGTTTCTATTTTTAGGAAACCTGAGTACCTCGATGCGATAACTGCTGTATACTTTTCAAAGTTTGAGAAGGATGAGCCACCTTACTCATTTGCGGGAAGACTAAAGAGTGCTCCTGGATTTGGTGAAAAATGGAAAACAGCAAGGGAATTACGGCTCGAATCAGCTAAAGGTAGCAAGGACACTGTGATGGAGTTGGTTGGTCGAGATTGCTCGATCCACGAAGAACCATTTATTGCATTGGCCATTCGTGGTTCGATAACGGATTTTCTGAAAATTGATGAGGTTCTATCGGAAACAGAGCAGCGTGAGATTGCAAAAACGATAGAAATGTGGAAGGAGAATTTTTCCTGATGCCTATCAAACTTCCACCAGATGTTGCCACCCTCCGCAAGCTTGTTCGGGGACAACTCACACGTGAAGACCGGATCGAAGTTGACCTCTGGTTGGGCCGATGCCAGGATGATCGAATTCTGAATGTGCTCGACTATCTTGGCTTCGAATGGAACCAGGAAAAGCAAGATCACATCTGTTCAGAATCAATCCAGACACTGTCCTTTTTCGTCACTTCGTTATGGGAAAAAGGTAAGGCCGTATTTGACCAACCCATTACCACTTTCAGGGCTGTTGCAACACTTTGTGGAACTCCACAATGTATTGACTATGCGGAGGGACTACATCTAATCCGGGACGACGAAGATAAGAGGCTATTCAGAATCAAGGTCTATCTAACTTCCACTCCCGCAAGGGCGATGGTTGTGGCGACCAATGATCAAGAAGAGTTTCATATTTTGACCGACGAAAGAAATACAGTAAGTGATCTGCCCTTCGAACCACGTAAAGTCGATGACTACAGAATTGAAGATTCAGAAGGTCGAGTGACCTTCTGGCTGTTCGCGAGCGATACTGTTGACGACCTAGACCCGAAACCAGACAATTTTACTGAATTCGTTAAATGGGTTGATCGGACGGCAAAGGCACCATCTGTTCAAGTATATGTGCATAAAATTACAGAAGAATATGAGTCCGACGAATAAAGCTCCAAGCCCTTCCCCTGCCGTTTTGGGAAACTTTCAATAACACCTCGATAATCTAGGAAAATCGCCTTCAGAAAAACAAAACTGGAGGCGAAAATGAAAAGCAGACACTCAGAGATACGAGCTCAACAGCGCGGCATTCGAGACTTCGCTATTGATTGTGCCTTGTCATTCGGACGGGAGTATTACGCAGGGTCAGGTGACCTCGCATATTTCCTACCCAGTAAAAATTCAAAGCCGGAGTGGAAGGCCCTTCCCGCAGAAATCCGCGGTAAGCTCAAGCGTTTGGTCGTAATCCTAACACCGCAGGGATTGATCAAAACCGTTTACAAGTTGGATGGATCCGTCCCAGCCCATTGGCAGGGAGGTGGGAGATGAACCGCTATATCATGACCAAGGGCGGCTTGGCCCGCTTCAACGACCAATATTCAAAAGTACGCGAGGCTTACTTCAGCGTTACCGCCACGAACGAGGATGCCGCCGATGCCGGTGACAATTCTGTGTGGCATGACAACTTCGCCTACGAAGAAAACCAGCGTCAGATGCACCAACTTGCCCGCCGAATCAAAGAAATGGAGGAAATCCTAACCCGTGTCGACCTGATCGTGCCGCCGACCGACCCGGAGCGGGTCACTCCAGGATGCGCGGTCACGATCCTGTTCGAGGACGAGGAGGAAGAACGTCGCCTCGTGATCGGCAGCTACGACGACAGCGACCCCGCCAGAAATCGGGTAGCCTACAATGCGCCCCTCGGACAATACCTGATCGGCAAGGAAATCAGCGACGAGGTCGTCATCAGTCTCGCAGGCAAATCACGGCAAGCGGAAGTGGTGGCTATCGAAGCAGCGTGCGAAGAGGAGGTGTAAGCCATGCTGAAACCGATCTTCGTTGTAGTGGAAGGGCTGGACGGAGTGGGAAAATCGACCGTCGCTGATCTACTGGCCACATCGCTGAAGGCGGAGCTGCTGACCACGCCGCCCAAAGAATTATCAGCGGTGCGGGATACGATCGACAGCAACCTTGCCGATATCTACCCGGCGCGCTTTTACTATTACGCTTCCACTGTACTGAGAGCTAGCGTTAGGGCGCAGGAGCTTCTTCTTGGTGGCCGTTCGGACGTCATGGACCGTTACCTGGCGAGCACGATCGCATACGCTCGCCTGGGTGGGTTCGAGCCTTGCCGAGATGCTCTGGAACGTGACTGCCTCACGCCGGATGTCACGCTCTTTCTGACGGCAGGCGCCGATGTCAGGGACCAGCGCATACGTGGTCGCGATAAGACCACCCGCATCGACCGTGACAGTCTGGAACGGGCGGATCGACTATGCACGATCTACCAAGCTGAGCTTCAGCAAGAATATCATGGGCGGGTCATTTCCATCGATACCACTGAACTCGCTCCAAAGGAAGTGGTTGAGCTCGCTATGGGCATGATGCAGGAGGTGGCGGTATGCTGAACCCTATTCCCCGCTACCTGCGCATTCAGATTACGGAGCGCTGCGGTCTGAAATGCAACTACTGTCACCGCGAGGGAGCCGATGTGAAACCGAAATCCGACATGGTGCCAGAGGATCTCGGTCGCTGGCTGAACCTGTTATCCGAGATGCTGCTCGGCAAAATCAAGCTCCTAGGAGGTGAGGCTTTTTTACATCCGCACCTGATCTCCATCTTGTGTAAGATCCGCGACGTTTTTCCGACTACGGACCTCTCTGTAGTCACGAACGGCTGCGTACCGCTGGAAGTCGTGAAAGCAGCCTTGTCCAACGGATTAGACCGCATCAACCTGAGCCTGCACGGCTTCACGCTGGAAGAAGCCGCCGTCCGTTCGGGAACTTCCAATCGCCAATTCCACCAGCGCATGCGCGTCTTGGACTATCTGCTTGCCCACTCCTACAACCCCAAACTAAACTATGTCTATCGGGGCGAACGCGATTTTAGTGATCTGCACGAGCTGTTGCACTGGGCCCGGTCGAACAACGCTACCATGAATCCCCTGGATGACTTGAATGGACACCTGACTCCTGAGGACATGAAGGCGGTCGTGAAGCGCATTCTCGGAAGACCTGATGAAATTGTGGTCGCCCCGGACCCTTACAGCCTGCCCACTGAGCATCTCCACTACGGTAAGATGATCGTCGAGATCAAGCACGAGCGGCTCGGAAAATTTGCCCCCTATCACATGTGCAAGAGTTGCAGTCAAAGGAAGATTTGCAGAGAGGGCATTCATGCGGCGCGTCTGACGCCGGACGGTCTGCTCGTACCCTGCATGCTCCGCCGCGATCAAGCCTTCGACATGAAAAAAGTCGAAAATCCTGAAGACGTATTAACATGGTGGGAGGCAATATGAAGCTGTATGAAAATACAATCTTGGTCCTCATTGGACCTCATGGTAGCGGCAAGACGACACTGGGAAAAATGTTGTCGGAAAGGTTGGGAGTTCCCTTTGAAGACGAGATAGGGCGCTACTATCGAGAAATTGAACAGACCAAACCGGATGGAACGCACGCAGCCAACAGTGAAGCACTTTTCGACCGCAAGGTCATCGAGGAAGAGATTGCTCGCGACGTGTTATGCAAAGCCCCCCGTATCGTTGAAACATGGCATCCGGGAAACCTCGCTTATGCCGCCATGCGAAACAGGGATGTCTATTTGCACTATCTATCGGTCATTCAGAGGTTCCTAAGTGCGATAGAGAAGAAAGTATTGATTCAACCATTACGGATAGATACTGATACCTTGAGCCGAAGACTGAGTGAGCAAGGACCAACAACGGAATTGATGCAGTTCTTTTTGAAGGTAAGCGATCATGCGGAACAGCTGGCGCGCAGACTTCCATGCACTGTTCTTCCACCTCTTTCAACTGATCATGATTCGCCCGAAACTATCCTGCAGACTATTGTAATTCGGCTTTGCTGCACTCTTCCCAATCCCTAAAAGAAGGTCTATTCGTTGGAATTTGCGCTCAACTAAGCATAATCCTCAAAGATAGTTTGAGGAATATGCAATGAGAGATAGTACTGAAACAGCAAAACGCCTGTTCGATATTGCCGATGCCCAGCAGGGCTTCTTTACGGCCAAACAGGCGAAAGACGTGGGATACTTTGAACAATCCATCGGCTACCATGTCGAAATGGGTAACTGGATCCGGGAGCACCGGGGGATTTACCGACTGGCGAACTACCCCCAGACCGAACGTCCAGATCTGATGCTCTGGTACCTCTGGTCACGTAACCGCAATGAAGAGCCCCAGGGTGTTTACTCGTACGACACGGCCCTCGCGCTGCACGATCTCAGTGATGTCAATCCGGACCGGCTCCACATGATTGTACCGAAGGGATTTCGACGCAACAGCGAGATCCCGAATATTCTCCATCTTCATGTTGCCGATCTTTCACCATCCGATATTCAGCAAATGCACGGCGTTGCTGTGACGCCCCCCATGCGAACGATCCTGGATGTTGCCGGTGATGAAGCGTTTCCTAGGGATCTTCTGGAGCAGGCTATTTCCGAAGCACTTAAGCGGGGGCTGATCACTCGCCGCCAGATCCAGAATGCCGATAGAAAATTGCCTACTGGACAATAGTGCATCCACTTCTTGATATCTGGTTGCAATTTTTCCATCATCGAACGAGTTTCCGAGAAAAACGATTACAAGACGTGAAAAACAGTTACGAATAGGTACTTTGCAAGAAAAACGTTTACAGCAGTATTGGTTCCCACTGGCACCAGCTACAGAATTCTCAATGTATTGAGTAAATTTGCTCAGGAAGGCGAGTAATCTGTTTTCTTGAATGAACGTACAAGACCGCACAAATGAACGTACACCCCACCAATCCAAGGACAAACCTGAAAAATAGTTTGCCCCAAATCCCTTCCCCTGTACGACGGATGCACGACGGAATAAAAAAAGCACTTACTGCCGAAGCCGTAAGTGCTTGATTTTACTGGAGCTAACGAGGAGACTTGAACTCCTGACCTGCTGATTACGAATTAGTAGCTATGGCATTTCATAGACTTTCAATGGCATTCAGAAGGTTTTTAGAATTACTTGCAATTACAACATGTTATCTGTATTATGTATTCATGCCGTGTCATTGGTTTTCACCCACTGCAACCCTGTAAATGCTAGCCCAGTGCTAGCCCGAATAGACCAACTGATTATGAAATTCACCGATAAACAGATCTCTAGCCTGAAACCAAGAGACAAGCGTTACAACGTTTGGGAGGAGAATTCTTACGGTTTTGGAAATCTTGGCATTAGGATCTTTCCAACTGGACGTAGATCCTGGATTTTCATGTATCGGTACAACAACAAATCCAGAATGCTTACACTCGGGCAGTACCCAGAAATGACAGTCGCCAAGGCTCACGCTGCTTATGGTGATGCAGTGCGAAGACTTGAGCAGGGGTATGATCCGGCGACCGTTCCTCTGAATCAACGTATCGAAAAGATAAAATCGCAGGTAATCGAAGATCTGTCAGAGCAATACTTGGAAGAGGTTATCAAACCGAACCGAGCGGCCAGAACCTATTCTGAATATAGCCGTGTTCATGAGCATGATATCCTTCCAGCCATTGGCAAAATGATGGCAAAAACCGTCAAGAAAAAAGAAATCAAAGCCATATTGAAAAAGGTGCTGGATAGTGACTATTCTTAAACGTTCGCGTCACCCTATCAGCGTTGGGATGAACGTGGTCGGATAGGCATTGGCGAACGGAACGAACCAATAGAACCAAAAAAAACAATACTAAAGCTAATAACAGCATGAATAACAAAGACAAAAAAATGAATAAAGAAACTCTTAATATGCCTAATGATTATTCTAATAAATAAGTAAATAATTTTATTACCTGCGGGGCGGGCTTCGGTTCGCTCCCAACAGGAATATAGCAATGAGCACCGTGAAGTGAAACTTCACCACTCATTTTCAGATAACTCAGAAGGCAGCGGAGATCGTTTGATTTCGCTGCCTTTTTCAATTTTATGGCATGTTTCCTTTACATCCGAAATTCGATCACGCTGACTCGATTCGTCCCGGGATCTTCGTCCAGGGAAAAAGTCCAAGAGCGAAGGCAGCAATACATAGCGAAAGAAGCTCGAAATCTTCGTTTTCAGCAACGATCAGACCTTTCGAAGGGCGTAATAGGGTTGAAGGCCGGATCGGGCTATGTAGGCGATTTTTTGAATATTGATTTGTTGGCGTCCCATATGCGTTCGTCACCGTTGACATGGTATGAGTCCCCGAATAGAGAAAGAGAGCTTCGTCTCCCCATCCGTAATGATTAGAGTTAGGATTCATTGAAAGACCAGAAGACGCATGATCTTTTGAAGAAACGATAACGGAATCCGGCCCGACTCATCCTTTCAAAATGAAGAGTTGGCAGGAAGGTAAATCTGTATCTTGTCCTCGTAAGGCTACAGAAGTTCACTCGGTTTGACGTTCAACGCCTTCGCGATCTTGTGGATGGTGATGAGGGTAGGATTTCGTTCACCGCGTTCGATGCCGCCGATATACGTCCGATGGATCTCGATTTCCAAGGCAAATCTTTCCTGAGAATAGCCTTGCTCTTCTCGTAATTGGCGGACTTTCCGACCGAAATCCACACATGCTTTGTTCTTCTCCTTTTTCATGCGGGGATTGTCTTGCGAGAATACTTGACAGTCTACAGTCTATAAGTATCATTTATGCTGAACACTAAGAGTAGCACAATGGCCTTCAGGAAGGATGTAACCTATGGAAAACTGTGCGATCTGTGGTAATAAACTTGGCCTTTTAAAAAATAAAAGCCTGACTGGTGAATTATACTGCTGCGCTTGCCATAGAAAGCTCGTGAAAGTTGAGGGGTTTGGCGTTGTTTCAAAAAACATGACAATTGAAGACATTGCAAATAAAATAAATGGCACCTATGTTGAGCCAGAAGATTTAAGCAAATCCACTGAAAATGAAGGTAGCTCCAACCCACATTCTGAATCATTACCACCCGTAACCTCCGGTCAATGTGCTGTCTGTGGATGCGCACTTGGAAGTCTAAAAACAACACTAAAAAGTGGCGAATTCATGTGTACTGATTGTATGCTAACTCTTCAGAAGGTAAAGGGCTCCAATACCGTTGTCGAAAACCACTTAGCAGCCGAGGTAAGAGAAATTACCTCGATAAAATTTAAAGACCCTCTGAAGACAATTCTGTATGAAAGAACAGATTCTGGCTCACATCCTGTCCTTGGTATTGTATTGATGGTAATTGGGTTGGCCCTATCCTTGAGTGTAGTTGGTGCCATTATTGGAGGTCCGCTGTTTATTGTTGGGATTATCATGATATTCAGGAAAACTGTCTCGACGATAAAGCGATTAAAAGGTCCTTGCCCTTGGTGCCAAACCCAGATTTCGGCAGACACTACGGCAAAGGGTGTAACGTGCAAAGCATGTAAAAAGCGTTTGGTTGTTAGAAATGAAAGCTTCATTAAAGTGGAATGATATATCTCGGAATATTTCCAGCAATGGTCGTTTTGCAGATCTATTTCCAGAAAACTGTCTAACAATCTGCATAGTCCTCTTGTTCTTTAGTTTTTCTGCCGTCAGTTGCGCCAACCACCAGGAGATCACAGAGCGTGCGACCGAAAAACTAAGACAAGCCGTTGGTACGGTCGCCACCGAATCACTGAAGCTTCAGGGGATCGATGGTCCCCTCGCTCCGTGGGAGTGCCAGAAGCATCCCGATCAAATCAACGTATGGTGTTGGGACGAAAGCAAGCAGCGCTTTATCGAGCAAACGATTGAAGAAGAATCCAACGACAACCCAATGGAAGCGCAACCGACAACGGATAAACCCGAAACAAAGAAATGATTCAATTTCTCCATTTGACAATTCACCAATACTGTAGTATTATCAGTATGTTAAACAATCCCTTCCGTTCATTCGGGAGGGGTTTTGCTGTTTTTTGAATTCCCTTTCTTTCCTGTATCGAGGGCTTTCGGCATGGCCAAACGCTCTCCCATTTCCGTTGTTTCCTCTTCTCAAGCCAACACTCACACCAGCTCTGATGATTCCGCTTTCGGCTTTACCGACATCGGTATCGCCCGTCGTTTCATTGCTCGTCATGGCGAGTGCATCCGGTACAGTCATGGCACACGATGCTGGTACGTCTTCGACGGTTCCAAGTGGCGTATTGATGACACCGGCCAGGTCATGCGATGGGCCAAGGAGTCCGTTCAGGCGTTGAAGGACGACTGCAAGCTCATCGAGGACGCCAAACAGCGACATGCCACCGAAAAGCATGTACGGTCCTGCGAGAGCCTGGCACGTCTCAAAGCCATGATCGAGACGGCACAGAGCGAATCCGAGATCATCGTTCGGGAAGAGGATTTCGATACCGATCCTCATTTCCTCGGCTGTAAAAACGGCCTTATCGACCTGATGAGGATGGATCTGATTCCGACGCAACCGGCGCATCTTGTCTCCAAAATCTCCCCGGTCCTCTTCGATGCCGACGCCGAAAGTGACGATTGGCTCCGTTTCCTCGATCAATCCACCGAGGGAGACGCCGCCCTGCAAGCCTTTATCCAACGAGCCGTCGGATATTCGCTTTTCGGCTCCAACGAAGAGGAAAAGCTCTTTTTCGTCTACGGTCCCGGTGCTTCTGGAAAATCCACGTTCATCGAAGCCATCAAAATGGTCTTCGGCGATTATGCCCGAACCGCCGATTTTTCCTCGTTCCTGCGACATCGTGCCTCCAGCGGCCCTCGGGACGATCTCGCACGACTGCGTGGAGCCCGCCTGGTCGTCGCCAACGAAGTCTACAAGGGAGCGAAACTCTCCGAAGCCACCATCAAAATGCTGACCGGCGGCGATACCATCGTCGCCAGAGCGCTCTATCAGGAAGCCCAGGAGTGGAAACCGCAATTCACGCTCTGGCTAGTCGCCAACGATCCGCCTCTGGCCGATCAGGAGGATGATGCCCTCTGGCGGCGGATTCTCTGCCTGCCGTTTCCCCGTAGTGTCCCGGAGCCTCAACGCGATCCTTACCTGAAACGCACCCTCTGCGATCCCTCCGTTTCCGGTCCCGGCATCCTCAATTGGGCCTTGCAGGGCTGTCAGGACTATCTGGAGAAGGGATTGACCCCGCCGGATTCCGTTTTGCTGGCGACCGATGCTTATCGTCAGGAAGGCGACCAGGTGGAGGATTGGCTGATCGAAGCCTGTTACGAGTCCAGCAGCAGGTTTTCTGCCAGTGCGGATCTTTATCGATCCTATGAAACCTGGGCCTTGGATCACGCCCTCAAGCCCATGAGTCAAAAAGCCTTGAGCCGTGCCTTGAAGCAGCGCGGTTTCCATACCACTACGCGACGAATCACGGGGGTTCATACGAGGGGCTTTCTCGGCCTCGAATTGATCTAACGAAGGAGAATCGACATGGAAAAGAACGAACAACCGGACAACTGCGTCCTCAGCCCGGGCGGTCACGAAGATCGAAGCCCATCGCCACCACGCAGCAAAGTCATCTGTGTGGATTTCGATGGCGTCATTGCCCAAATGGTATCGAGTATCGAGGAGTTCGGAGAACCCATCGAAGGCGTTCAGAAGGCGCTCAGAGATTTGAAGAAGCTCGGCTATCGTCTCATCATCCACACCGCTAGGCCGAATTCGGACGATCACGTCGCGAAGTTGCACTCCTACCTGCGCGTGAACCGCATCCCGTATGACGCCATCCAAACCGACCCGGAAGGCCCATGGACTTCCTCCAAACCCTTGGCCGATCTGTATATCGATGACAGGGCATTGCGCTTCGAGGGCAACTGGACGGAAGCCGTTCAGCAGGCCAAAGTGCTTCTCGGCCATAAGAATCCATCGGATAACCTCTCGTATGACCAGCTTCTCGAAAAAATCACCGAACGAGCGGAGGCCGTCCAACGATTCGACCGCTTCTTGCGAAAAGAAACCGCCTGGCTGACGGCACCGGCGTCCACCCGCTACCATCTCAACATCGAAGGCGGTTTGCTGATCCATTCGTTGAACGTTGCCAACACCATCCTCAAACTTCGCCCGGTCCTGGCCCCGGAGATCGAAGAGGAAAGCTGCGTGATCGTGGCGCTTTACCATGATGTCGGCAAGGTCGGACTGCCGGGGAAGCCGTATTACATCCCGAATCCCAGCCAATGGCACGTCCGCAACCGCAACATCACCTACATCACCAATCACGATCTCCCGTGGATGGATATCGCCTCACGCTCGCTGTTTCTTGTCTCCCAGCACATCAAGCTCACGGCGGACGAAGGCCAGGCCATCCGTTTTCATGACGGTCAGTACATCGATGAAAACAAAGGCGTGGCTCACAAGGAAACCAAGCTCACCCGCCTGCTGCAATACGCCGACAACTGGGCGGGCTGCGTTCTCGAAAAGAAAACCAAGGAAAGGAAATCATCATGAAATCGTTGGATTCGAAGGCCAATGCCATCCTTGAACACCTCTCCCACGACATTCCCGTCGGAGAGATGAGGAAGTTCAACCAATCGACATCGTTCATGGCCGCTGTGGTGGAGAAATTCGGTCAAACCGATCAGGGTTACGACCTCATCAGTGTGGCGCATTACTATGAAATGAACGGCGACCTCGTTCCCGATCCCGAAATGGTGTTTGTCCATCAGGAGGGGCAATTCTACCCGGTCTACTTCCGCAACGCGATGATCGAGCAGTTTGCCGTCAAACCGTCCTATTATCGCTACGACCGCTTCATTCCGAGTCTTCAAGAATCTCTAACCTCCTTTGCCAATACGTGGATGAGAAACATCCAGGAGCAGCAGAACATTGTCGTGGAGGAACACCCTCATGGATAAGCGATCCAAACTACGCATCCTACGAATCCTGCGAGATCGTATGCCGACCCTTGAGTCCTATAACGCCTGTAAAATGTCACGCAAAGTGGAAGGGATGATCGGAACCACCGAAGAGATCCGAGCCTATGCCGGTCTCCACATCGTCCTGCCGGAACCGGGCAACCTGAAGTTCTTGGTCGATTTTTTCTCTTTGGTCTGTTTCGTACAGGCTCGTCAGCCGGAATCAGCGTTGAAGGCCCATAGTTGGCGTCTACGCAACGATACGTGGGTCGGGCGGGGGCCAGTAGGGTTTCAGCCGGAAACGGGCGTTGTAGAAGGGGCAACCGACACGTTTTTAAAGGCATTGTTTCAGGGATCGAGAATCAAGGATCGTGAGGGCCGTCCCAGGAGCTTTGAACGAGTCCCGCCCAAAGCCTTCATGAATCACGGCGATCTGGTCGTCTCGCTCGGCACCTGCGGCATGATCTATCGTCACTTACGAAAACGGGGTTGGCCAAAATCCTCTCTCCAGGTATGGGAGTTTGAACCGGTCGAGGATTTCTTCCGTGTCCGCTTGAACGGTTGCGTCCTGATGGATGCAAAGGATGAATGAATCCATGATAGACGATATCAAGCACTTCACACCCTTTGAAGATGTCATCGCTCTTGTTGAATTCTACGAAGAATTCATGGGTGCGGAGATCATTCATATCGATCCCGACGCCTGCTACTACTGCGGTCGATTTGTTACAGACCTCATATCCGTAGGCACTATCCGATTCAAATTCCTGATGGTCTGTCGTCCCTGCTTACTGCGTGTCCACCGGGAAACCTGGCCCTTGATCGCGGAGATTCTCGATGAGCGTTAACAGGTTAACCGTTACATCGAAAAGTTGCTCCGAGTTGGTGAAAGCTCGCTCTGTTTCACTCTTTGTAGTCTTTACCGAAAACGATCGATTTTCGTTGCAGTCGTTTCAACTGAAAAGCATTGAGTACTGAACAAGAAATCTTATCCCAATAACGAATATTGGCGTCTTTTGGCGAATGGAAGGAGAAATGCATGTCCCAAACCCGCACCGTCGCCTATTTACGGGTCTCGACCATCGATCAGGATCTCGACAAAAACAAAGCCGACATCCTCACTTTCGCCAACGATAAAAAGCTCGGTCACGTCCAATGGGCCGAGGAGAAAATCTCCGGCAAGGTGTCGTGGAAGAAGCGCAAGATCGCCACGGTGTTGAGCGACCTCGGCCAAGGCGATCACCTCATCGTCAGCGAATTGTCCCGGCTGGGGCGTTCCATGCTGGAGTGCATGGAAATCCTCTCCATCGCCACGGAAAAAGGCATCAAAGTCTATGCCATCAAGGGTCATTGGACGCTGGACGGCACGATCCAATCGAAAATCATCGCCATGGCGTTCAGCATGGCGGCGGAGATCGAACGGGAACTGATTTCCAGCCGCACCCGAGAAGCTTTACGAGCGAAAAAAGCCCGTGGAGAACCCATCGGACGCCCCAGGGGACCGGGCAAGAGCAAGCTCGATCCGTTTCGACCGGAGATCGAAGCCCTGCTCAATGTGGGATCGACCCAAAAATACATTGCTACCAGGTACCACACGACAGAGGCGAACCTCTGCAAGTGGATGAAAAAACGCGGAATCACCCGCCTAAACCCGGAGCAAGAAGGAACCAAGCCATGTTTACAGGCCAAAAGAAAAAACTGAACACACAATTGGAATGCATTGCCGACGCCGGAGACCATGAAATCACGGTGGAACGGACGTTTTACGAGGACGGTCAAGAAGTACGCACCGAAATCATCTCTTTCGAAGTCGTTCGGGATGAACATGGCAAAGCTTACGCGCTGATCGGCCTTCCTCTGCTGGTCGCGATGTCCGAGGAGGACTGGAAGGTCGTTGCCATCGACAGAATCAGCCGTAAACGCAAAGGCACCTTGGGCAAACTCATGGATGAATACAACAGGAAATACCGATGATCCTACCTTACGTCCAGATCGACAAACGCTGGTACATGATTGCAAACTGGCGGGAGAACCTCCCACTGGAGGAACCCCTCACCCTACGCCCGCTTACGGAAAAGGAGGCTGAAGACCTGGAACGGGCGTTGCTCGATGCCCAGTTTGAAACCTGGGCGGGGATGGTGGAAGAATAGATACCGCAATCCTTCAAGTAAATGAATTTGCTGATAAAAAGCGGTTGAAGAGAGTAGCGGTGTTTTTTGAAATACTGCCTACGCCATCGACAACAGCAAGGAACAAACCGGGATTGCCTTGTATCATGCGTTTGGTTAGGGACAAAATTATTTCGGAATGTAGAATTTTACATTTCCATCATTCTGAAATAATATATGTTGACTGAATGGTTACGACTTCATTTTCATAAACGGTTCCACATATTTTCCCTTTTAAGGTATCCCCTGAATTTTGAAAAATATGTTCTGAATAATTTTGAGTATTTTCCCAGATCTGTCCCCCGTCATTACTTGCCAAAATGTCGATTTCGGAATGTTGTGGATCGGTGAGGAGAGAGCGAGCATAATGGATAGTAAAACTTCCTCCATCTTCACTTGTATAAAACTTTACTTTAAAGTCATTCCAAGCTGAAAGATTCAGTTTTTGTTGAGTTCTGGTTTGATTAACCGCACTGCCTTTTTTATTAATGAACGTATTAGAGTAGAACACTGTTTTTTGGTCCCAGTTCACATAGATCGTTGTTTCTCCACTAATAATATCATTATTCTGGTATTGTGCTCCACCGGCACTAATTACATTATACGAAGATGACCCGTCGGTAAAAAGCATGTAACCATTTTGACTCTGCACTGAATAATAAGTGCCTGACAAAGACCAACCGATTTTAATCGCTCCATTGAAAGCGAGACTTGTGCTTGTGACATAATCTCCACCACCACCCCTGAGACCTGAATCGTTTTCTTCAATTCCCTCTCCTGTCCATTTTTCTTCGTCAACCACACCATCTTCGAATTCATCAATGACTTTCCAAACTTCGTAATCAAACCCGAAAAAGCCTTTATTATCGACTATCCCTTTGGAAAAAAGATTGGTCTCAAGGCAGAATGAACCTGGAGTCCCACGGCTGTATTGCCCATTTTTATATTTTAATCCTGCTTGGCTTCCACATGTATTCTCTGAAAAATTATTATAATACATTCCTTTAGGCGAATCTCTTGGTGCCGGAAACTCGTTTCCAATTACCAGAGAATGAGCATACTTCGAAAATCTGGCTAGTTGGATGTATTTGTTATCGGACAAAACATACGGTACATTTTCACTGCTAAGTTGCCCGGTCACATCCAGATTCCCCGTCACGTTGAGATTTCCGTCCAGGGTGATGTCGATGTCCGAGATGTACTCGATATTCACCGCCCAGGTGTTCAGAATGCCTTCGAGATTCTCCACGTCGTCGATGATTTGCAGCGTCCAGTTGCCGTTGGGGGACATTCCCGTCAGGTTATCGAAACTTCCGGCGGCAGGAACGGTTTCGGTTGGATACATGGTGGAGAGATCGGAGGTACCGGTCTGCCCCTGGTCGTGCAACGTTATCACGCCTCCTACGGGCGGAAAGAGCTTGATCTGCAACTCGCCGATGTCGGTATGGGTGATGTCCACCGTTACCGACACCGAACGGATCGTGCCCGTCGTAGGAATGGCGATGGTCGAGTTGATCCCTGCCGGAAAATGGTCGGTAATCGTTTTGGGAACATCGGTAGCGTGGTGCGTCTGGGAGAGTACGTTGTCCAGAATGCCGTTGGACACTTCGGAAAGACCGTCGGCAGGGAGATCGCCGATCATGGCTTCCACTTCTGCAGCGGTAGTGTAATCGTCGGCCAGCTGCGACGCCGCAACGCAACCCGTACAATCTAGCGCCGAAGCTGTACCCGCCTCGTCGGCATACGCCGCATTGCCGGATTCATCTGCGATACAGACGTTGAAACTCACCTCGGAGGTATCCACGCAACCGGAGCAGTTAAGATCGGTAGCCGTCTGAGTCGATCCTACCCACTGGCCGCTGGCGTTGATGACTTCGCTGCCGCCCACCGTCACGGAACCTTCGCTCGTGATGCTCGTGGCCTCCACCTTGCCTTCCACTGAAAACGCCCGTCGTGCCCAGGGAACGGCGGCGACCGGTTGCCGGGGCGAGAGAGTTTCGCTATCGATTTCCAACTCTAACCAGAGTTCGGTTTCCTTGAAGACGGATTCGTCAAAAGCGTTCACGCTTCCCAGAGGCACGGTAAAAAAGCCGTCGGCGATATCCACAGCCAAGGTTTCGGTCCACAAAGCATCGCTGCTTTCACCCGTTTCCGCATCGCTGAAAAGCCGGAAGGTAATGGTCTTGTTGGTCGTCACCGGCGCACCCTGCGAATCGAAAAGGCTGCCTTGATATTGGAGGGTGGTGTTGGTTTGGGCGTATACGATAACTGGGAAAAAGATTGCAAGAGCTATCAGGAAACAGGATTTTTTCAGCATGATCGTCTCCTAATCCAACTGAATGCTCAGATCAAAAGTGCCTTCATCAAGCGCAGTTTCCCCATCGACGAAGAGGTAATACGTTCCAGCGCCAAGCCCGGAAAGGTTGATGGTGTTCGTATCGGAACAAGTCACTACAAATCCCGATTCGCAGTCATTGGCTCGAAGATACATGACGGCAGAGAAGGTTGGAGTTAAGGTGGCGGTCAGATCATGTGTTTCAGTTAAGGTGAACTGATAGACAACATCCGAACCCACGTCACCGCCACATGATCCGCCATACCGGTTGACGGCGAATTCATTCGTCCCGGATGTCGAGGCATTTTCTGAAGAAACATCAAGAGTTTCACTCGATGAGCAACTATCATTGTCTGGCAGAGGTGTTGAACTGGACGTGACGGTGAATGAAAAATCACCATTTTGATCTGCGGCATCCGAATCTACAACGAAATAATAAGTTCCGATTTCGAGTTCCCCCGTAGATATCGAATCCTCCCCACACGCAATAACGGATTCGTTTTCACAAGGCGAGTCGAGCACGTAGGTACGAGGGGAAAATGGAGCGTTTACATTAAATTCCAGGCTGGAACGTTCCAGTAAGGTAACGCTGTAGACCACATCGCCACCGCCTTCACCACCACAATCCGCTGGGGATAAATCATCCTCCGCTGCATGTTCTCCCAGCATATCCTCCGTACTTCCACCAACGGTAGCCACTCCCGAGGAAATGTTGATTTCTTGAGGGGATTGGCAGGTATCATTAGCGAATGCAATGGACTGTGGAGCGGCCTGCACGACGTAAAGGAAATATATCAATCGTCCTCCCGTGCCGCCGGTTTCCTTGAATTCAATGGAATGTGTTCCAATATCCCATGAAATGATATTCGAAAGATCCAGCCTTCCGGTTTCCCAAACCGATCCGGTTCCCCACCGGTTGTTTTCAGAATCGTAGTGTGAAGCTCCCATGCTGTTTTGATCGGAAAGTTCAGCCGTCTGATTCATACCGTCAATCCAAATTTCTATTGATGTGGGAGAAACTTGAGGCTCCTTGATCTTGATTATCCATACAACTTCGTAACTTGAAGGGACAATGTTGAAAGGAGTTCCATTTCCAGTTGAACCGCTTGTGATAGAATATGGTTGATTGTTACTATCACCTCTCGTGGTATTTCCAATTTTCTGTTCAGAGCCATTAGTGCTGTAACTGCCTCCAACAGAATGAGAGTGAGGAGGTAGTTCTGCAATGGTTAGAGTATGTTCATCTTCTCCTACAAAATTGCCGGATGTATTGCCACCTCGCAGAAATCTCTTGGGATTCTCACTATCGCCATTTAGATTGGGTATTGTGATACCATTTAAAGGACTATTTGGATCAGAGATCGATTGTCCATTGCATTCAACAAACCCATCGGGTAAATCACCTGTGGCATCATTGAGGCTTTTGTCCCACGCAATGATTGTTCCCAAAGGCATGGTCGGGTAACCCGAATTCGAAGCCGTCGATTTTCCATACAGGTAAAGATATACTTTGGGTTCCACAGACTCAAAAACGTGAACATAGCTTTGAAAAGAGCCGTTTGGTCCAAGTACGCGATCCCCTTGAAAAGATCTGACTTTAGAGCCAGCCAACTCTTGTAATTGTTCGGGGGAAAGGTGCGAATAATTCGCCTCGTGAGTCGCTACCGCAGCTTCGGATGAACCGGCAGCTTCAAACGCCGTGGAATCTAAATTATCCAGCTTATCGCTATTAAGTGCGTAATTTGCATCTCCGTTCTCATTGGCGGCGCAAACATTGAACACCACCTCCGTATCGCTGACACAGCCCAAACAAGACAAGTCAGAGGCACTATCTGCCGTCAAAGCACTGGCGGCGGGACCGCCTTTGCTGGCACTGTCTGCATAGTTGAAGTCAACTTCGCTGCTGGATACACACTCAGAGCAGTTAAGATCGGTAGCCATCTGGGTCGATCCCACCCACTGACCACTGGCGTTGATGACTTCGCTGCCACCCACTGTCACGGAACCTTCGCTGGTGATGCTCGTAGCCTCCACCTTGCCTTCCACCGAAAACGCTCGTCGCGCCCAAGGAACAGCGGTAACCGGTTGTCTAGGCGAGAGAGTTTCGCTATCGATCTCCAACTCCAGCCAGAGTTCGGTTTCCTTGAAGACGGATTCGTCGAAAGCGTTCACACTTCCCAGAGGCACGGTAAAAAAGCCGTCGGCAATGTCCACGGCCAAGGTTTCGGTCCACAAGGCATCGCCGCTTTCCCCCGTTTCCGCATCGTTGAAAAGCCGGAAGGTGATGGTCTTGTTGGTCGTCACCGGTGCACCTTGAGAATCAAAAAGGCTCCCCTGATACTGGAGCGTGGTGTTGGTCTGAGCGTAAGCAACACCCAGGGCCGAAACCAGGAAAAGAACGGTGAAAAGATGGAACAAATTCCTCATTTTACTCCTCCGGTGCATTCCAAACGGTCTTGCCTGTGACCGTAAAACTCGTGCTTTTCGAATCCGTGGCTCGTGGCGTGGAGACGATTCCCCCATAAACACCCCAGCTTGTACTTGTCGAATGGGTAACAGCTCCCGGCGCAAAGGTTCCGTTACGCAACGTGAAGCCTGGTGCCACAGCATCGTTGTCGGTTTCCTCGTTATCGGATGAGTCGTTTTCATCTACCGTGTCTTCCTCGTCCCCATCAGCCGAATCATCGGTTTCCGAAACGGCGTCCTCGTCCGCAACCTGATCGATATCAGTATCTGTGAGGTCGATGTCCTGGTCTTCGTCTCCATCAAACGAAGAATGCTTGTCCGAAAGGTTCCAGAACTCGCAACCAGAGAGTAGAAGAAGACCCCAAGCACTCAATATCAGTAGGATTCTCATCTCACCACCTCCCCCAGACTCCCAGGGTCATACCATTTTCGGAAGGTCCGACGATCCACCCGACCTCCGTGGCCTCGTCGGCTTTTTTCTCGGTAGACGGATTCTTTTTCACGGCATCGACGATCCACAACGTAATGCCGGTGACCATGGCCGCGCCACCAACTACATACGCCGCCGTGGAGACGCCTTTCCAGGTAGCATGGCAGTCTTTGGCATCCTTTTCCTTTTGGGAACCGATGGGCGCAGCCTTGTACTCGTCCCAAGCATCCTTCATCTGCCAAGTACCGACACCTCCCAATGCCACCAGCGCCAAACCGGGAAAAAACGTCGAGTAGGCGGCGATTTCGTAAGGACTCTTTTTTTCAGTCTTTTTATCGAAAAGCTCCGCCACGGCTCCGGGAAGAGCATCCACCATCGTGGTGATCGAACGCCCTTTGGCCTGTCGGCTGGCACGCTTGAGCACTCCGACCTCCCGCAGGTTCACCCGCCGCAAGTTGAGAATCCAGACATCCCCTACACGCCCCAAGTCACCACTTACAGCTTCCGGTACTCCCAGTGCCGCGCCAATTTCCGCCATGCAGGCAGTATTGGTGGAGTCGCATTTCTGCCGTGTTTCCTCGACGCGCAACACCGTTTCGATATCCGCCTGCGACAAGACACGCATTCCCGAAAGGCGCTGTACCTCGGCATCCAAGTAGCCAGACAGCGACTCGACATCCTCTTGTGAAACGCCGGATTTGGCCTCGATACGCCAGACCACGATGCCTTCGGTTTTTTGCTGGGCGTGAAGTGAGGGCAATCCCCCGATAAGAATGAACGTTACTGCCAGGATCGATGTTGCCTTGATGATCCACCACGAAATCGTTTGCATGGTACGAAAGCTTCCTTATCAAAAAGATGCGAAATCGGTTCATTGTGCGTCAAATATGCACCGAGTTTAGCACAATGACTCGATTTAACAAATATGGAGTACCAATTTCCTTCAAGGAAAAAAACAGCGATCAGGTTTTGTATTTGCGTGAAAACACCCAATAATTTCACGCCAAATTCCATTTTTCTACAAGTATCCTTTTTGTTTTTTTTGACCTTTGGACGTCGCTGTTATTCATATTCGATACTTGGTCCTGTGGTCTGCCAGAAAACACTCAGAGTCCCGATCTGTTGATTGAAACGCAGATATCTTGTTTCAAAGTCATCCACCACGAAATTGCTCGCCTAAGCAACGATCAGGTCATCGTGAGGGTCAAAACCCGCCATCCGGGATTTCGGCTGCTGTAGGTCATTATAAGAGGCGGTATTCGGATCATTTCATCCCGCCGACGGAAACCCTCACCCTACGTCCGCTTAGGGATGAGGAGACGGAAGACCTGGAACGGGCGTTGCTCGATGCTCAGTTTGAGGTCTGGGCGGGGATGGTGGAACAAACTGTGACAAGAGAGAAGTAGAAGGTATATTTATCGGAATGACCAAGTACGATCGTAATTTGAACTTTGGCAGGACTCTAAAAAAAGGTCGCCCCACCGGAAGGTGGGGCGGATTCCTTCGGCTTTTAGCCTTGTCGTGAAAAGGCTTCGAACCTGGGGAAGCTACACTGGAAACAGGTTACCCAAAACTGGCGATTTGTCAACATTTTTGCTAGGCAGTGTCGTCACGAGATATCAAGCCAGAGAGCGAGACATCTGATATGAACGGCTGCGAGGAAAGATGCCGCGTTTTTTGCGTATCGTGTAGCGATTCCTCGCCATCGTTTCAGTTTCAGAAAAGCGTTTTCGACCAGATGTCGAACACGATAAAGCTCTTTATCGTATGGTCGTTGAACTTTCCGATTCTTTTTCGGAGGAATGACTGCCACCATCTCCGCGTTTTCGGCTTTTTCAAGGATCACGTTCGTATCGTAGCCGCGATCAGCCAATAAATACTCGGCGTCGATTCCTTCGATCAATGCGCAAGCTTCCTTGCAATCTGCTCGGGTACCCTCTGTAACAATCGCTCGGACTGGATTACCATGCGCATCCACGGCCAAATGTATCTTACTGTTGAGCCCCCTTTTGTACGGCCCATCGCTTGATTGCCACCCTTCGCTCCTGCGGCGTCAGGATGCACTTTGACGTGGCTGGCGTCGATCATCAACCATTCGTAGTCGGGATCGTCAATGAGGATCTCAAGCAATTTCTCCCAGATTCCCTTGTCGCGCCATCGGCAAAAACGACGGTTCGTGTTGTTCCAGCCACCGTAATCCGGGGGTAGGTCACGCCACGGCGCACCGGTACGCAGAATCCAGAAAACAGCATTGATGAATCGTCGATTGTCTTCCGCCACGCCTCCCCACTCGCCGGAGCGTCCAGGTAGATGGGGTTCCAGGAGATTCCATACGTGATCGGAAATATCGTGACGATGGTAGGCAGCTTCCATGGTAATTCCTCTCGATATATTCTAGTAAATAGAAATATATCGAGAAGCCGAGGATTTTGTCCAGATAAATCGTTTTCTCGTGTCGACACTGTCTAAAGGCAATCAGTTAAAATTCATGGCTGGAATATCGCACATCATGACGGATCAAGGTGTGAAACCCGGAGAATGGTTCGAAGCGGCGTACAGTGTAATCAATTTTTATACCGGCTTGAAAGACCAGGGCATTTGTAATGCCTGCAAAGAACTCGAAGAAAAGGAATACATTGAAGTGAAAAGGGAAAAGCAGCCAGACGGAAAATCCGCCATTCACACACAAACAAATAAGTACAGAATCAAATACCCTTTGCCAATGGCTGATATTGTGGAGTTCAAAAGCAGGGCGAGACAAAGAAAAAAGGTTGCATAGCCGAAGCGCTGCCACCACTCCAAAAACAGAGTGGTGAAACGGGAAAATTTAGCCGGATTCCACTCCAATTCGAGAGACATAGTATTAACGTGATATAAATATATAAGGCGTACAGTCAGTTTGGAAAAGTTTTATAAATATAATCTTTACATTTTTGCAATGCATACAATACGCGTGCGTTGATCCTTGTAATTATCCCGCTTCGCCTTGATCGATCAATTCTTGGATGGAACTCCTTGTGCGTTCCATCAAGCTTTCGACCGTCTCGTTTTCTTTGAGTTCAATCGGCTTGCCGAACCGCAATATGGCCGAACCGGAGTGAATCCGCCTCGAACCCGGCGGAAGGATTCTTTCCGTTCCCAAGACGACCATCGGTTGAATGGGGACACCTGCCGAAAGAGCCAAGTAGAAGGTTTTTAACTGAGGCTTTGAAACGGACTACGAACACAGACGGAGTGCTTGTGTAGCCACCTCCCCAAAAAAAGAAATAGTCACGATTTCAGCGATAGGGAAAATGGGCGATAGCCTTTTTCGACTGATTTTCTTTTCGTCAAATGCTTACTCATTGCTTACTCGGACAATAAAAAAGCACTCACGATTTAACGTAAGTGCTTGAATTTACTGGAGCCAACGAGGAGACTTGAACTCCTGACCTGCTGATTACGAATCAGCTGCTCTACCAACTGAGCTACGTTGGCATCTCAAAATTTCAGAGTTTTTACAACATCCTTCGGAAAAAAGCAAAGATTTTATAACTCTCAGGCATTGCTGTCCGAAATGAAAGCATATTCGCATGCCGCATAAAAAAGCGTCAAGTGAAAGTATTGGTCGAAGCGTTGGAAAAGCTAGACATGCAGACCGGTTTTCCCGTCAGCTGACGACCATGTAAGGGGAATGGATTTTCCGGCGATGTCTTGCTTCAATTCGATGGATAACGGCCCCTTTCTTGCCCGTTTCCGACAAATAATTCACGCAATCCATGCAAAACCGTGTATAACGATGTCGTTTCGTGCGGGAATCGATCCAAAGAACCGAGGACGACAAATGGCGGACGTTTCCAAACAGGCCGGACGGGGAGCCTTGTATATCACGGCGGCCAAGGGGTATTTCCTTGGAATGGGCGCTTTATTGGTGCTGGTGCTGCCGCGTCTGCTCGGATCCAACGGCGTAGGGTTGTACGGGAAGTTCTCGATCGTGATGGGAACGCTGGCCGTGCTGAACATGGTGATGATCACCGGTGCTTTGCAAGCCGCCTCACGCTTTGCCAGCCATTGTCCAAGCCAACCCTGGCTCGTGGCGCGTCCTATGGTGAAAGTTCAGTCGTTTCTAGGGTTTACGCTTTGTGCTGGGTTGATTGTCGCTGCTCCGGAAGTCTCTCGGCGTCTGGGAGATCCCAGCCTTGCGCCGTACCTTCGGCTGGGATCGGCGGTGACGTTGGGATACAGCTTTTATGCCCTGTTCGTCGGGATTGTCAACGGACAGAAACGCTTCCACGTTCAGGCTGGATTGGATGCCGGGTTCGCCACCGTCAAAATCGGATCGATCCTGCTTCTCGTTGCGTTGGGGTATGGCGTGATGGGTGCGGTCGCCGGATTTGTGGGAACGGTCGCTCTTTTCCTGGGACTGAGCATTCTGGCAGTGCTGCGTACACCTCCCGAAGACACGAAAATTGACGGTAAAACGGAACCGCCCGGTGTGCGAGAGATTCTGCGATTTGTCTTTCCCGTGTTGTGCTATGCCCTCGTTCTCAACCTGATTCTTCAGGCGGATCTTTTTCTCGTCAAGGGACGGCTCGGTTCGGGAGAAGACTATGCCTTTGCCGGATTGTATGCCGCTGCCGTAAACCTGGCGAGGCTTCCTTATCAAGCGACCATGGCGATTACACTGGTCATGTTCCCTTTTGTCTCTTCGGCTGTTTTCTCGAAAGATATCGAAGGTTTGCGCCGTACGGTTTCCGGGTCGCTGCGTTATGCGCTGGTGGGTTCGACCTTGTTTGCCACGCCTTTCGTGGCGGCTCCGGCTTTGGCGATGCAACTGGTGTTTCCGCCCGCGTATGCTGATGCCGCCCCGGTGCTGCGCCTGCTTGCGTTGGGATATATCGCATTTACCCTGCTGGGCGTCGTACTGGCGATGCTCAATGCCGCCGGAAAGCCCTGGTACGCGCTCGCCATAGCCGGAATCACGTTGGCGGCCAGCGTTTCCTTGAATTACCTGCTGATTCCCCAAATGCAACTGCTTGGCGCGGGTGTCGCCACATCCGGCGCGTTTTTCCTGGGTTGTCTTGCCGCATTTGTCGCGATCTATCGCCAGTTCGGGACGCTGTTTCCCGCCAAAACGTTATTGCGAGTCTTGTTGGGGCTTGCGATAGCGACGACCCTTGCCTGGGCGATTCCCGGTACGTCGGTGCTTTGGGTATGGCTTCGTCTTGCCGCTGCCGGGCTGACGTTTCCGCTGGTGTTGTGGGTGACGGGGGAAGTCGATGAGGAAGACCGCAGGAGATTGCGGAAAATCTTGCCGTAAGCTGTTTGCATTTTTCCTCTCAAGATATGTTCCGTTTTGCTATCCCAGGTTTTCCGTACCATCCAAACCTTGCCCCGAATGGGCTTTCATGTTAGAATTATACTTAAAATAATCATGAGCACTTGGAAAAGCTCAACGAAGGGAACGAAGGAATCTCGTGGAATCATCCTGGTCGAACAACATTGCGGCGGCGGGTGCAACGGCGACGCTTGTGGCGCTGGCTTCCGTATTGATGCGGGACTGGGTTCTGAGCTTTTTACGCAAGGAGTTCGGTCCGTGGGTCCGTGACACGGCGGATCGGCGCTTGTGGATTCTGGGAATTCTCACCTCATCGTTCGTGGCGTTCGTTTTCACGATTCCGGCGTTTTTCGTGTATCCGGCTTTGAGCGGCGATTGGCCGATCTGGGGCGGTTTTTGCGCGGCGATGGCCTTGGTCTGGACAGGAATTTTAGGAATCTGGTTTCGTGGATGGGGACTGCAACTAGTTGTCTGGCAAGGCGTTCTGTGGTCCGGAATCGGTTTTTTCGTTCACCATTTCGGTGGGGCGGCCTGATTCACTCTCGTCAATCTTCGAGCGGCTCGAACTCCTCCCAGCCGAAACGGCGGATGTATTCGTTCCAGACACCTTCGCAGTGTTTGCCCCGCTCGGTACAGGTCTCACAGGGGGGACCGAAGGATTTTCCTCGCAGCGGTTCTTCCACTTCCAACGCACCGTTCAAGCCGGGTTTGCTTATCGTCGTTCGCAGGCCGAACGCCGTCCGCAGGTTCGGAGCCACACAGGCGGGCAGGCTGTCGATACGGATTTCAGGGTCCGACTCGGGTTCGACCTCGCCGAGTTGTTCTTCGAGCAACGGGCCTAACGTGCTCATCTTCGGGACGAGATCGTCGAAATGGCGAATCGCCGAACCGGCGGGTTCGATCACGTTGAGCGACCAGCGATTCACACCCCAGCGAGACAGCAAAGCATGCATGGCTCCAAGCTCTCGCATGTTTTCCCGATTGACGCAGGTTTGCACGATCAAGGACAGCTTTTCGCCGTTTTGCCGAATCGAACGCACGTTGGCGCAGGCGCGGCGAAGATCTTCGAAACTGCCTTTGCGACAGGTCAAGGCATCGTGCGTTCCTGCGGAAACGCCATGTACCGAGAGCCGTAACTCGCTCAGGCCGCTGTCTACCGCCTTTTGCAGAAACGACAACTCGACAAACCGGCAGCCGTTGGAAACGACGGATATTCTCTTGGCGCCATGGCGGCGAGCACGCTGAAGAACGTCGAAAAACGAAGGATTGAGAGTCGGTTCCCCTCCGGCGAAAGTCACCCACGAGGGATCATCCGCCTGGCGCATGATCGTTTCCACGGTTTGCACATCGTGGATTTCCCGCCGAGGCGATTTTCCGCCTTCGACACAGAACAGGCAATCATTTACACAGTGGGAACCTAATGAAAAATCAAGCACTTGCCGTCTCCCGGCAGACTCGAATCCCCGAGCGGGACGGTCGCGACCCCGGCCCGGCTCTGACGGTGCATCGAGGACGGACCGAAGACCGTCCCAACCGAAACGCCGAATCGTGTTTTCCTTGATACCGCTGCATCGATCCCGCCAGACGCAGGACATACAAGGCGGTCCCTGTTGAAATCCTTCTTCGGGCTGGAAGGAAAAATCGTTTCGAATCGCGTCGAAACGGTCGAAAAAGCGCTCTTTTCCCGGAAGCAGGCACAGCGGTGGACCGTCGCGGTCGGACAGGCGCAAGGGAAAGTTCAGAGAGGCGGCAAGATCCGTCGCTTCGTCAAGCGCTTGCACCGTTTCCAGCAGCGACAAGGCTTCTTTTTCGAAAGGATGTCCTGTCTCGGGTGAGAAAATCTCCACAACCAACGGCAGCGGTTTATCGAATGTTTCATTGAGCAAGCGAATCAGGCCGGGGAGGTCGTCGCGGTTGATCTGGCACAGCGAACAACGAACCGCAACGGGGATCGGCAGGGAATACAGCGTTCGGATTCCTTGCAGCGCCAGTTTCCAGGCTCCCGGCGTTCGGACGAGGAGGTCGTTTTTCTCTTCATAGGCGGTATGCAACGAAACCACGGCGCGGTCCAATCCCATCGTCGCTGCTGCACGGGCATAGGCAGGATCGGCGAAACGCATCCCGTTCGTGACGAGCGCCGTAGGATGACCGGAATCGGTACATAGGTGGAGCCAACGGAGCAGATCGGGGTTCAATGTGGGTTCGCCGCCAACGAAAACCAGTTCGTCCCCCGGTTGCGCAAGCTCGATTTCCCGCCGGACCTGGTGATCGTCCAGCACGTCGCCGGGATGACCGTCCAACGGACCGTTTTGGTTGCTGCGCTGTTCTACCTTAAGGACGATCATCGGTCTTCCTTCGACAAGGGGACTTGCGATGCCTCATATTCACGGCGCATCTCCCGCATGGCTTTCGTCTCGTCTCCCGCACGCCATTCGGTCGTGAACGGAGCATAGCGCCGGTCCTCTACATGACGGTTGCATTGCAATGTACCGTCCGGTTTGAGAACGATCTTCCACGAAATTTTATGCGACAACGCTACGTGCCCGCAAGTTCCCAGCAACGCGTACCGCCCGCCCGTGCTTCGCATCACGCGAAACGGTTCGCCGGAAAGCAGGCTTTTCCAGTCCTTGATCAGTCGAAACGTGTGTTCCGCGCCGGGTTCCATTCGTCGTTCCGCATCGAAATGTCCTCCCAGCGCCAGAATCACGCCGTGAAGAGTTCGTGAAGATTGGTTCACGAATCGTACGTCCTGTGGGTCGCTTTTGTCCGCCAAAAGAGCGATGTCAAGGGCAAGCAATACCAGCAAAGCCACCCACGAAGCCTTCGTTTTTTCCCAAAAAAGGGCAAGAGCGAACGTGATGAAAAACAAAAACAACAAACAGAACGATCCGGCAAGGCAGGTTGTCCATGAAACCGCTGAATTTTCGGCAAACCATCCTTCGGCAAGAACAAGCGCGACCGGCAGGCAGGCCAGTGCCGATCCTGCGATGAAAATCGCTAGTTCCAAGGCTTTTCGGGACGGACGAGCCGGTTCGAGTGGTTTCGTCTTCTTCATTCTCGTATTGTACGCCGACGGTTCCCGATTCAACAACCCTTTGTGTGCAGGGTTGGAACGATTCATTTGATTTTTGAAACAATTCTGCGAAGTCGGAACATTTCCGTCTTGTTTGGTACAATTCGCAATAGCTTCCCACCATGAAATTGATTCGAAGGGATAAATCATTTATACTGAAAAGGTATTGCACAGAAAACATCGAACTCCGAAAAGGGGGGAACATCATGACAACGAATTTCATCCATCGAAAAACCATCTTGTCGATTTTGATCCTGGCCCTACTGGCCGCTTTTGCCTGCTCCAGCGGTTCGGACTCGGAGAAAGTGACCCAGGCTCTGGCCAATCGCCTGACCTCGGCGATTCAATTCACCGGCGGTGAGCTGAAAACGGGCGAGCCTCCGGCGGAAAACGCCGACGATACCGCATATCCCCAAATCAAAGAATTGGAAACGGAACCGACGCTGAATGTCGGCTCGTACTTCACAGTGACGATTTCGGGTGAAGCCGACGCACCGGAAAGCATCGTCGGTGCGATCGTTACGGTGGACCTGGCCGATTCCTATATCCAGGTAAGTCAGCAATACGACTCCGAAAACAACGAGATGGTCCTGAGCGGTACCCTTTCTTTCGATGACGAGATTCCGGGCAAAACCTACTCCCTGAGTTTTGCACTCCTCAACGAAGACGGAGACGTCGGTAACTACAAGACCTGGGACGTCGAAGTTCCCGATGTGAATGATAAAATCTGCAAGGATCTTTGCGACTACAACATCGATTGCGGATTTTTCGAAGAGTCGTACGAGGAGGATTGTCTGTACAGTTGTAAGATGGACATAGCGGAAACGCAAGCCTACAACAGCGAAGAATGTATGGATGCGATTCAAGCCACGCAAAAATGTGCAATGAAGCTCGAATGCGACCAGTATATTTCCGTCTTTGAAGACGAAGAGGAATCCGAGTACTGTGTCTCTCAAAATTTGGAAGTGGACGAACTTTGTCCCGAATTTTCCTGGCCCACCTCGTTCGAACGAACGGGGGAAAACACGATGTTCGCAGACGATACTTCGGACGACACCGAACGCCTGAATACAGAAAAGTAACGGACATCATTAGGTTTTTTAGGCAGGTCGGGATTTTGCTTTAAAGGCAGTATAAAACAAACATGTGGAGCATGACAGGAACCATGCTCCAGCAAAGAGAGCAATCCCTGTGCCTGGGGACCGCAATTGACACCCATCCCGTCCGCGATTACACTGGGATTCGTGGCTGAATACGATATCTTTTTTAAAAGTACACCGGGGCGCGATGAACGAAACGTACCTGCTCGTCGTTCGCGAGCAACCGCAATCCCGAGAAACCGAGTTGGCTCCACTGCTCGACGAGTTGGTTACGACGTTCGGGTTCGAACGCTATACCGCGCGTCAAAGTCTGATCGGCTTCGGACGCGCCCTGATGAAACGAGGGGCGTACGACGACCTGAAGTCCGTCACTCCGCTGCTGGATTCCTATGGCGTAGCCTGGTGGCTGGTCAAGCATTGTCGCCCACCCTATCCGCAACCCGCTTTGATCCGAAATTTTACGAAACGGCAGGATCGTTTCGTATTCGACACCGCCGACGGCTCGTTTGTGTTGGGAAACAACGAACCTCTGGTGGCGGTTTTGGGCGATCTGACCGGAACGCCGATACAGAAACTCGTTCGGAAATCGGCCTATCAGGGCGAACGAACCACCGGAACCAGCCAGGAAGAACTGTACAACCAGATTCTCATGGCCAAACCGGTACTGGATTTGATTATTCCGAAAACGTCCTCGGAAGACCGAGGCAAACTACGCGCCGTTTTACGGTTGATTCCCACCAAGTTCAATCCGGATGCCTTGGGAGAGTTGAAATCACCCAGCGCCGTCAGGAATTTCGATCAGGTCATCCAGTGGTTACGGGACCGGGGTGGACCGTTTGCCCTGGAGTTGGATTTCGGCTTTCTGAAATTGCCGGGTTGTCACCTGGAAACCGGCAAACTGGACGCCAATGCCCTGCAACGCAATCTGAAGAGTTTCACCTATTATAGCTGGTACATGGCCCAGATGCACGCCCAGAAAAACTGGCGTGCCGAGGAATCGACGCGCTCCTCCGGCCTGGAGGACGCCGTGCGAGCCGCCGAAGGTGTTGTCGGCGGAGCATCCGCCCGGATACTGTCGGAGCTGCTCGACGATGAAAAACCTGTGGCATCCGCGCCCGCCGACCCGCCGGAACCGGACCCGCTTCCTTCCCCGCCACCGCCCATCGACCACATTCGGGCGATACTCAACCCCAAGAAAATCCTCGGGTTTCTCTTCGGTACGCTGGTCGTGGTCGGTGGAATTTACGGGTTGGCCGATAGTCAGCCGGGGCAACGTCTGCTGGCGTTGGGGATGCTTGTCGGACTTCGATATGGTGTGTTTTTATTCGTGATTTCGGCGTTGATGTTTTTCGGCTCCTTCCGTTTTCTGAAACTGAAACGCTGGATCGAAAACACGCCGACATCCAAAACGCGGTCGATGGCCATGGGTATGGTCGAATTGATCGGCACCGCCGAGCGCGCTTATAACCTGTTTTCTCCCATGACCCACGTTCGATGCGTGTATTACAGGATGCGAAAGTACAAAAAGCAGCGCAATCCTGCCGATAACAGCCAGTCCGGTTGGATGCTTACCAAAAGCCTTTCCAGCGGTAACGTCCCGTTTTTCCTCAAGGATGAAACCGGACATGTGCGAATCGATCCCCTGGGGGCCGAGATTCGCCCCAGTCATTCGCAGGAATTTTACGGAGGTCAACTCGGCACGCTGTTGGGCAATACCATCACTCTCGGTCCCGACGATCGGGTGGTGGAGGAGATGATTCCCGAAGGCTCGCCGCTGTATGTGCTCGGCTTTGCCAAACCGACGCGAGGGCTGAGGCAGTCGTCGCTGGGGATGCGGGTCGCCCGGAAGCTGCGCTTGCTCAAACAGGACCAAGAACGCATGAAACAGTACGACACCAACCAGGATGGTCGGATCGACGAGCAGGAATGGGAGGCCGCTCGTGCGGATATGGAACGTGAAGCGCTTCACGAAGCGTTGAAAGAGAAAAGCGAAGCGCAGCCGGAAACCGAGGATGCGGTGATCGTCAAGCCCGAAACCAAGGGGCTGCCGTTCATCATCGCGGCACGGGAAGAACAGAGACTGGCAACGAATTACGGCATTTTCAGCGGACTCCTGTTTCTAGGGGCGCTTGGATCTTTGGCAGGGGGTGTGGTATTATTGTTGAAAACCATAGCCTGAACGGAAATTGTACAGAGGACTTATTAAAAGCTATTGCATGAAAACAGAGATATCGGGGTGTCACAGCCTTCCGCGTTTCGCGTGGAAGACTATGGCACGAAGAGATCGCGAAAATTTTTGCAAAATGCCTGATGTATGCAAGTCCTTTGTCTGCGGTTCGTTTTTTCGCAAGAAAGGAAACGGAACATGGATACCGGTACGGTCGCATTGGTCTTGATCGCCGTGATTTTGTTGATGATTCTGGGCGTAATCGGCTACGTCATCATGATCTACAACGGCTTGGTGGGACTCAAGCACAACATCGATAAAGCCTGGAGCAACATCGACGTACTCTTGAAACAGCGTTTCGACGAATTGCCGAAACTGGTCAAGGTTTGCGAAGGCTACATGGACCACGAACGAGAGACGCTCGAAGCCGTGGTCAAAGCCCGTTCCCAGCTCAATCAGGCCGCCGGTGACGAAGCCCGGCTGGAAGCTCAGAACCAGATCAGCCAGGCGCTGCGGTCACTGTTCGCCGTGGTCGAGCGCTATCCCGATCTCAAGGCCGATACTGCTTTTCGTCAGTTGCAGGCCCGTGTAACGCAGATCGAAGACCAGATCGCCGACCGGCGGGAGTTTTACAACGACGCGGTGAACATTTTCAATATCCGTATCGAGCAATTCCCGGACGTGTTCGTCGCCAACGTCTTCAATTTCACCTCGCGCAACCTATGGCAGATCAACCCGGAGCATCGCAACGACGTAGAAATTTCCTTCGGGAAAAGATAGGTCATTTCGGTCGTTTTCGGGATAATTTAGGCCGAAACGTTCGAGTTTTGTGGAATGGATGGAGCAGGATTGCATCCTGCTCCTCACGTTTTGCTTTGAGAAAACCATGCGGACGGGGATGCAATCCCCGTCCATCAAGAGGGAAATCCATGGATCAAGAAAACACAAAAGATGAGAAAAAAATTAAGATTAGGCCGATTAGTGTAGTGTTCGGTTTGTTTCTATTGTTTCATTCAATAAAAATGATGATAGTTGATGATCCGTCTCTTGAGGCTGCCGTTTCGTCAAATAGCCCTGAAGCTGGAGGTGCAATCGTAGGTCATGCAATTGCTTTTATAATATTTTTTAGCCTTGGTATTTGGTTAACCGTAAGAGGCATTCTTAGTTTCATTCGTTTTTTTAAAGAAGCAGAGTAATCTTGCCAGGTTCAGGGTCCGGGTTATAAATCAGAACTTCCAGATTGGTTCAGGTTTTCAATCTGAACCCAAACGTTTATTGGGCAGGATTGCATCCTGCTCCTCATGTTTTGCTTTGAGAAAACCATGCGGACGGGGATGCAATCCCCGTCCATCGAGAGGCCAACAAGGTGTCCTCATCACTTCTGCAGTCGCTTGAAATCTCTTCAGAGGACTTTTTCAGGGACGACTACAAAATTGCATCGCATTTTTTTTCAGGGGATGCCTTGCGCAATCCCTTTTTTGTCGAAATGACTCGAAAAAGTTTTCATCGAACAAACGAAAAAGGCCGGATACGTTTTCTCCGACCTTTTTCTGCTCTACTTTCAGGTACTTTTAGCCTTCCCGCATTCGGCAAGGTTTTTGTTGGAATCACCCGCAGCCGCCGCTGACTTTCTTCTTGGATTTCACCTTCACCTTACGCTCGTACGTTATCTTCGGCGCGTGAGGGTTGTGCGTGATCATGGGCCGTTGCGGTAATTCGGGATGCGATGCCAGGAAGCAGTCCGTCGGGTACTCTTTGCAGGCACAATCGGGATGGGCGGCGTAGTCACGTGCGCCAACCGCCTGCAAAAAGGCGTACTGTAGGGTTTCTTCGGTATCGGTTGGACGTTTTTCACGCTTTTTAGCAACGCATTCGTCCGGTTTGTAAACTTCCAGCCACTTGTTGTAGCCGCCTTCGACGATGTATACGTTGGGTAATCCGAAAGCGACGAGATTTTTCCACGCGGCGGTGGAGACTTTTTCGCCGTTGGAAATCACGAACGTGACGTTGTTGTCGGGAAGTTTGGTCAACGAGCGCAAAAATTCAGGGTCGTCAAAACGTTTCGCATCGACGCGACGCGCTCCCATAATGTGAAACAGGTTGAAATCGGCCTCGTTACGAACATCCAGAATCGTGACGTACAATGACGGGTTCGACTTCAACTCGACCACCTCGCCCGGATGGATATACACCGCCCGATCTTTCATTTGAGTTTCGGACTTGTCGGCTACCCTATCCCAGCGGTCATCCAGCGAAGGTTGTCCCATTCCCGCCGTTACGAGCGCCACGACGACCAGCACGGATGCCGCCGCGAGTTTCGCTTTGCTCGACGGTAGCAGTCGCACGTCCTTCCAGGCGATACCCTGGCCGAAAATTTTCTCGGCGATTTCGCCGCCGTAGAACATGACGAGCGCCATCAACACGACGAGCACCAGCGCCACGCCCAGGTCTACCCCAAGCCAGTCGCCGATTGTTAAACGTCCCATGTAGCTGCTCGTCCAGAACCCTTCGAAAAGATGGACGGTTTCGCTGAACAGAAAAATTCCGAATCCGACGCCGAAAGCGAACATCGCGCCGTCCACTTTAAGCGTAGAGGTGGCGACGATGGACGTTCCCGGGCAAAAACCGCCAATGATGAAGCCGACGCCCATAATCAGTCCGCCGACAATGCCGGGATACAAATAGGTATGATTTACCCAAATTCGTTCGAAATCGAGCCATCCCATCGATGTCGAAAGGAAGATCAGCGTTCCGGCGGTGATGATACCTGTGAACATCACCTTGAGTACCGTCATGTCTCGAAGGTAGAATTGCGCCGCCAGTCTTCGAGAATCACCGAAGCCGGACATCTCCAGCGTTGCGCCGAAACCCAGACCGATCAGGAAAAATACGAGGAATTGGGACCAGGAAGCCCAGGTGCCTACGTCGAAAGGTGCCATGGTAATCCTCCTCTCAGGTCCACTGTTTACGGATGAACCAGGCCAGAGCGTAGCCTGCACCGAAAATCGAGAACATGAACGCGAAACTGCCGACGCTCAACACCGCCCCGCCGCTCAATGCCTGACCGGAGGTGCAGCCACGGGCGAAACGAGCGCCGTAGCCCATGATCGCGCCTCCCAGAAAGGCCAGAACCAGCCGCGTACCTTTTGTGGCTCGTGGGCCTTTTCTCAGTTCCACTTTGAATCGCCGGTTGAACAGTCCCGAGAGAGCACCCCCGAAAAACGTTCCCAGCAGCATCGCGATGGATGAATGATCCAGCGGGTTTTTGTCGCCTCCGGCGGTTTTGGCCAGATAGGCCACACGGTCGACGTGATCGGGGGCGACGGTATCGACCACGAAGCTTTGGACGCGGTTCACGGCTCCCGACGCTCCGAGTCCTCCGCCCGTGATGAAAAAAGCAAGAAACAGCACGACGCCCAGGATCGCTCCACCCACATAGGGATTGATATAGGGTCTGGCCGTTTTGGATGCAGACATGGCTACCTCCGCGTTTCGCGAGTCGATGCGACTTCGAGTTCATCGTAGCCGTCGATCATCGCCTGAATGTTGGAAAGAACCGTGTGGCCGGTGGTGGTCAGATAGACATGCGCCACCACGAAGGACAGCAACAGCCACGATCCCAGGTTATGCAGCGGCGTAACGAAACTCAGTCCGCCGATGCTTTCGGCCAGTTCGGGCCATTGGGAAATCCCCCAGATCACGATGCCGGTAATCACCTGGAACGGGAACAGCACGTTGAGCAACATCATGTATGTTATCTGTTGCAGGGGGTTGAGTTTGCGATCCGGTGTTTTCTCGGTCGGATGCGGTGCTCCCACGAAAATTCCCTGCAGGTAATAGCGGGCCTGTGCCAGCGTATCCTGGATGAAGTTTTCGCGTTTCGGGATGAACTGGCGGATATGAGTCGTCGCCAGATGATAGAAGAGAGAGAGGAAGGCGTTGACGATCATCACGACGGCCACGAAATTGTGAATGAAAACCGCGTTCGAGAACCCGAAGAGGGTGAATTCGCCCAGATAGTGGATTTCGAATCCGGTCAAAACCAGCAACAAAATGCTCGCCGCCATCAACCAGTGCCACAGTCGCTCGTACGCGCTGTAAATGTATACCTTTTCCGTTTCTATATGTGCAGCCTGGTGTTTTCGGCTGGCGTAGATTCTCAACGCTCCATGACCGAACACGCCCAGCGCCGTCAGTAGGAAAAACAGAAAGCCCAGTGTGTCGCTCCAAGTCGCCCGATCGCGTCCCAACAGATAGTATCCGGCGAAGCTGTCGGGATAATGCAATGCCAGTTTTTCACCGTTTTTCACAACTTTTCCGGTAGGTTGTGCGCTTCCTCCCGACGGGAAAACCGGCAGCACCGAGGCGGTGACGATGGGTGACAGATCGATGTCCTGCGTCAGTCGGGAATCCTTGCCGTGACATTGTGTGCAGGTATGGTTGACTTGCGGGTTTCCCTGTACGCCGTGATAAATGCCGTGGGACTCCAGACTCGCTCGAATCACCGGTTTGGAAACACCCAAAGATTTCAGGTGCTTTTCGATGGCTTTTTGTGCAGCGGCATTTTCCAGTGGTTGGCGGTCGCTGTCGATGTTGCCGTCATTGTTGGTATCGAGAAGGCTTTTCAGATCCGAATGGAGCTTTCCATTTTGCCACAGGGCCGCTTTCAGTTGGTCGGTGGAAACAGCCTCTCCGGTTGTCTCGTCGATCCAACTCCAGTGCGTCACGAGGTTGAACGGTGCGAGCCGCCCTTTGTTCTCGGCAGAGGGCAACAAAAACGGTTGGAAGGTCGTGACGAATCCGGCGTTGGGATTTTCACCCTCTTTCGGAGCAGCGTTGCGATAGGTTCGTCGGGGCAGACCCTCGGAATCTACCAGCGTAGCGTCTACGCTTTCCAGAACCGGGGCGTGCAACGATCCGATATGGCAGCTCTGACAGGCCAGTTTTTCCATGTGCCGTTCGACATACGGAAGATCCTTGTGGGTAACGAAGGGGTCGTGGCAGTCGCGACAGGTGGAGGTTGCCAGCCGATGATCCGGTCGAAGCAGATATTTGTCGTTCGACAACCGGCGCGGATCGTTACGCAAATGGGCCAGATCGGAGCCTTTGTTGCCGTTTTTTTCCGGATTGTTCGAAGCGTGATGGCAATCGGTACAAGTGACCATCCGTGCAGCGTGAATGTCCCAGGGATGAGCCGCGCCCTGTTTCCCTTCCAGGTTCATGTACGAATATTCCAACTCCTGCGAGGAAACGACCGAACCCGTCCTGCGGGTCACGCTGTACGGATCGTCGGTGGGATTCGCCCCGGTGGTGTAAAAATCGTCCGGCAGCGTCAAGGGTTTGTCTCCCATCCGAACCAGTCCGTGACAGGCTCCGCAGTTTTCCGGCATCGGCGAATGCAGTTTCAGATGTCCGCGAAGCAGCCGTCCTTCGGCGTCGAAGGAATCGACATTCCAGTCCAGTTTTCCACCTTCGAAATGGCATTGGATGCACCCGGCCTGGACGTGCTCGGTGACGTGATCGTTGTGCGTCTGGATGAAATCCACGTCGTGGCAGGCTCCGCAGGTCGTGCCGGTATCCATCTCACCGCCGGATTCCTTGACGTGCGTCCCTGCGTTATCCAGCAAGGGAAACACGGGGTGAATCCGGTTGACTTCCGCATGCGCCGAAGCGATCCAGAGCAACGAGGCAAATAACACCATGGAGAAACGATAGGTATTCATCGGCGTCCTCCCGTCCGGGCGGGATCTTCTCCGTAGCCCAGCGCCTTCCAGTCCATGCGGCCTTTTTCTCCGTGACAGTCGGCGCAGCCCAATGCACCGTCCTTGGGAGCCACCATATGCGACAGCGGCCAGAACATTTCGGTTTTGGCGAATCCGTACTGGCCGGAGTACTCCAACCCGCCCAGTTCCGCTCCCAGGCGCATGGCTTTATCCCAGTCGAATTCCCGCCAGTATCCGCCTTCTCCTGCCGTGACCGGAGAGACGAAGTAATTGTGAACGGCATCATACGGTTGTTTTCCACGGTGGACTTTGAACGGCCAGATTTTCGCCGTCGGGTCGTCGATGTCGCCTCGCGGCTCGTTCATCGCTGTGACGCCCTCGGGGTCCATGGGATCTCCCAGGATGTAGCGGTTCGAAGTCAGGTTGAACCAGGCATATTCCGGTTCAACAGATTGCTCGTACACGAATTCCCCTTTGATTTTCAGATATTCGTGCACGTTGTCGGGTCGTGCATCGTCACCCGCCTTGCTCCAATCCCAATCCATTTTTGTCGGAACTTTGCTTGCATAGGTCGGAATGTGGCAGGTTTGACAGGCTACGGTATCGAGGTGGTCGTTGATCCGTTCATCCTTGTGCGGCGGTTCGCGGTGACAGTCCGTGCACCCGATTCCTCCATTGTGATCGACGCTGACGGAGATGGATTTGCCCGAAATGTCGTGATGTTCCGTTTTGTGGCAGTCCACACACAAGAACTGATGACGGCTCATGTGGATATCCACATCCTCGGTGGGATAGTCGAGGCTGTTGTCCAGATCGCCGTGTTTGACTCCCAGTCCTCCACCCCCGAAAAAGTGACAGGTACCGCAGTTTTCGCGCTTCGGATAGCCTACTCCCTTGGCCACGGACAAAAGATCCACGTTGTCTTTCGGCATTCCCGCTTTGCCCTTCTGGTAATCGCCGGTCCAGTCGTGACAGACGAGACAGTCCACGTTCGATTCTTTCTTGAAATCGAAGGTGTCGTCCTTCCACCCGTATCCGGGATGGCAGCGCGTGCAAGAAGGCCAGTTGCCCTGAATGCCGATACAGAAGTTGTTGATGAGATTCTTTTTGCCGATTCGCATCGGTTTTTCGTGCCCCGGTATCTTCACTTCGTCGCCCAGCCAGTTCCAGTGGGCGGTTTTCATGAACCCTTGGGCGGCATCCTCATGGCATTCGAGGCAGGCGTCCGTCACGGCCTGGGCCGATTCGAACGGTTCTTTGAAAAACGAAGAATGATCGAGATGCGACCGGTGTTTTTTCTCGAACACCGGTTCGGCTTTCGTGCTACCGGAGGTGCTTTGTCGCTCCACGGCAATGGTCAGGACGACCATTACAAGAAATACCACGACGATCCAAAGCTGCTTGAATCTCTTCATGAATCACTCCCTCCCTTGTATCGGGGCGGGCTTGCCGGATGGGTCGTTCAACTGCCTTGCATGGCAGTTGGCGGCGATGTCCGACAGGCGGGTTTCCCTGAAATAGCGGGTGATTTCCCGATTGATTTCGGCCATTTTCGATCCCAGTATGCATTGATGCATGTTCCCCTGACGACATTCGCCCGTAGCGAACATGCAATGATTCACTTCCAATTTGCCGTCGAAGACGGAATAAATCTCGTCCAGACAGATATCTGCCGGATCGCGCTCGATCCGAAAGCCTCCCCCCGGTCCTCTTCGGGGAGTGACGAAACCCGCCTTTGCCAGTCGTTGGCAGACTTTCACCATGTGCGTCTCGGAGGCGTGACAGGCTTGCGCCAGATGAGCGGCATTGATCGTCTGCTCTCGGTTCATTGCCAAAAATGCCATGGCGTGAATCGCCAAGGCGGTCGCTTCAGACATTTTTACTAAGGTGGAAATGGCGACCTCCTCGCAAAATACGTTATCTATAATTCTGGTACCAGTATTCCTGAATTGTGTCAAGATTTTTCTTTTCCTTTGAAAAATGCGTTATGGTAGTTCAAGACAGACGTTAGAATAACATTATATTTTTATAACAGCATGAATTTATTGAATATTACTTTCTTGCCAATCTCCACTCACATTTTCCTGTTTCTGTCCGATATCTTTTTTTGAAAGTATTTTTACCATCATATTGTCTTTTTTTAATCAAGGGAGAAAGAACCATGTTCAACCTCGAAGAAAAACACTATGGCTACAAAATGACCTTCGACGGGTCGGTTTCGGCAGATGAAATGCAGCAGTGGGTGGACGCATCCAAAAGGCCCTGACGGGGTCTGCCAAGGAATTCGGTGTCTTCGTGGACATGCGGACGCTGAAACCGGTGTCTCCCGAAGCGCAAGAAATCATGCAAACAGGCCAGAAAATGTATAAAGACAATGGCATGAACCGTTCGGTGGTGGTGGTCAACAGTGCCATCCTGAAAATGCAGTTCCAGCGTATCGCCAAAGAAACGGGGATTTACCAGTGGGAACGCTACATCGATGCGTCGTCCGTCGAGAATTTTGAAAAAGTCGGCCTGGACTGGCTTGTGAATTCCATCGATCCCGACTGAATTGTATTTTTTAGCAACGAAAACGGTCGGTTCCGAAGGTTATGGAAACCGACCGTTTTTTGATTTTTTGAGATTGGAAGGATCTACCGGCACATCTAAAACATTGACCCGATAGAGAAATAGGGGAGACCGAGCGGCAGGTATTGGCCCGTGTTTCCCTTTTCGTAGTAGCCTTCTACAATCGGAGCAATCAACCCGAGATCTCCGAAAAAATGCTCCGTATGCCACCGGGCGCCCCACGTAAACAACGGCAAGAAAAACTCTCTCGGTTTTTGACGCGAATAAAAGGTTACAAGCAATTCGGCCTGTAATGACCATGTATCATTCAAAGAATAGCGATACCCCAGCCCACTCATGACCACGGCACCAGGCCAGAGTTTCTTTTTGGGGCCATCCATCTCTTCATAACAATAATCACCCAAACAATTGGGGTTTTCCGTATAAAAACCGTGAGCAGCAAGACTGAAATTGAAAAGGTGTTTTTTGTATTTACCCGTCAGCTCGAAACTACCCCCGAAATACGCGAGATGATCGTTATTCATGTCTTCCTGAACGGGAAAATAACTTGTATAGCCACCGGACGCGCCAATCGAGGCTCGAAGATTTTTTCCCACGGGAAAATGTGTGCGCAAAGACCCACCGACAAGGGCGTAAAAAATCGGAGCGGAAAAATAGCCGTCGAGTTCCAACCAGTCCGTAAGACCGACCCGGCCTTCGAGCCATATCACGCCATCGTATCCCGTGAGGATCACGTCTCCCTGATCCAATCCATTCGCCGTCTGCCACAACATCACTTTGTGTTCCAACCGGTCTACCAGCGTCTTTGATTCCGATGCGTCGTCGGGCGGTTCACTTGTTTCATCCACCGATTTCACTGTTTCCGCTTCCAATTCTTGAGCTTCTGCCAGTCCGATTGGAAGTAGTGCGATGCCGGAAATGATCCATCCTGTTACGAAAGCGCAAAAAGTACGCAAACCAGGAAACAACAACCCTCGATCGTCGTGCTCTCCTCTGTTTCTTTTGAAAGGAATCGTGCTCATTTAAAGAAGACCCTTTTTCACAGATCTAAAGCATCACTCCGACCGAAAAATAGGGGATTCCCAAAGGAAAATACAGTCCCGGCGCTCCTCCGTCGTAATACCAACTCGACAACGGGTAAATCAGTCCGAGATCCCCGAAGACCCGGCCCGTATGCCATCGTCCACCCCCGGTGAGCAGCAAAACGGCCTCTTCTTTGAATTCCTTGAGACTCATTTTCGAATAAAACACCGCCGTCGCTTCGGTTTGCACCGACCAGAAATCATTGACGCGGTACCGATATCCCAAGCCGGTAATCATCAAAGCTCCCGGTAACACGTCTTTTATCGGACCATCGTAATCGCAACGATCGCCCATGCATGTTTCCGCATGGATACCATGGGCAGCTGCGCTGAACGTCAAAAGGTGCCGCTCGAATTCGGCGGTCAATTCGAAACTTCCACCGAACCACGCCATATTGTTATCTTCAAAATCATGATAAAAAGGCACGATATCCATGTATCCTCCGGACGCGCCAACGGCAATATCCAGGTGGTCTCCCACAGGAAAATGGACTCGCATCTCACCGCCGCCAATAAGATAAGCATGTAAATACGAAAAATATCCGTCGAGTTCCAACCAGTCGGTCAAACCGACTCGGCCTTCCAGCCAGACCGGTCCGTCGTAGCCGGTAAGAACCACGTCCCCCTGATCGAGTCCTTTGGCGGTCTGCAACAACAGGGTTTTGTGCTGCAAGCGGTCGATCAATGCCGAAGCTTCCGAGGTTTCGTCGGAGGATTCGACCGTCTCGGTGGAAGAAACCACGTCGGCCGATTCCAATTCCCCGGCTTCGGAAACTCCTATGGGAAGCATTATGAGACTCGCCATCAAGATTCCCAGTCTCAAAGCGCACAACGGCCCCATACGAGGCGGCAAACAAACCCCGATCATCACACTCTCCTCAATTTTTTCTGAAAGCGACGGAAGGTGCTCTTAACGTTTCGCCTTATACGTTGCGCGTTTCAGCGGATGCCTTGCATAAAAATGGATATTTTTTAACGAATAGACGTTTTTCTGGAGAAACCTGCATACGTCCTGAAAATTAAACTTCAGGCCGCCACAACCTCACGGATCGGAAGGTCCGGGAAACTGTGCAAACCGTTGAAAATCATAGATCTTCTATTCGGCGGCGGCTTCTTCCATTTCGATCGGATCGAGTTCGCTGGCATCGTCGCCGTACTGTTCGCGAATCTCCAGGATTTTATCCCAGATAGTGAAAAAGGCGTTGGCTACGTCGGGATCGAAATGCGACCCCACGTCCTGCTCAATCAGCTTCCGTGCCCGCTCGACACTGAAGGCGGGTTTGTACACCCGCTGGGTTGTCAGAGCGTCGAAGACGTCGGCCAGCATAACGACGCGAGCTTCCAGGGGAATCTGGTCGCCTTGCAACTGGTTGGGATACCCCGTCCCGTTGAAACGCTCGTGATGTCCCAGCGCCACACGTTCGGACATCTGAATCAACGGCGAATGCGACCCGGCGAGAATCCGTCCGCCAAGCACCGTATGCTGCTTCATGATCACCCACTCGCTCTGAGTCAGTCTTCCGGGTTTGAGCAACACCGCGTCGGGCACGCCGATTTTTCCGATATCGTGCATCATCGAAGCCAGCCGTAGACGCTCGCAAAAATGGCTCGGCAACCCCAATTCCTCGGCAATCATGTAGCTGAAATTGGCAATCCGGCGCAGGTGCGCACCGGTATCCTCGTCACGAAATTCCGCTGCTCGCGCCAAACGAAGCAGCGTTTCTTCTTGGGCTTGAAACAATTCGTCGTAGGCGGCCTGGAGGACGCTCATCGTCTCCTGCTGTTTGCGCGTGCGCTCGTTGATGCGCATCTCCAGCTCGGAATTCCAGTCGAGCAATACCAGTTCGGAACTCAAACGCTGGGCGACGAGCTTGAGAATATCCAACGGATGGTCTTTTTCGTCGCCGACACCGAACGCCAGCATGGCGCCGATCATCGTCCCGTCGTAAGCGATCAGCGGCAATCCGACGATTTTTTCGTCTTTTTCCCCTAATAACAATTGGTCGGTACGGTTGAAGGTCTGGACGATGCTATCGAGAATCGCTTTGGCAACCTCGTCGTACGCATAATCGAGTTGATCGATTCCGTATTGACCCACCATCATCGGCTGGCCGCCGAAAAACAGGTAAATCGCGGCCGCTTCGGAACGAGCCAACTGCACGCAACGCTTCGAGAATTCGTCCAGCAGCTTGGTGCGGTCAGCATAGCGATTGGACAAGGTAGACAACTCGAACAGCGAAGTCATCGCCTGCTGCAATTCGGCCACGCGGTCCGCGTTCTGTTTGGCTTGGACCAGCGACCGGGTTCGAGCCAGCAATTCCGCCCGATTCACCGGCTTGGTCAGAAAATCGTCCGCCCCCGCCTCGATACCTCGAACCTTGTCTTCCGGGCTATCCAGTGCCGTAACCATCACCACCGGAATCCGGCACGTGTCGGGATCTTCTTTGAGCTTCGCGCAAACTTCGAAACCGCTCATTTTCGGCATCATGATGTCGAGCAGCAAAAGATCCGGGGAATGTTCTTTCACTTTTTCAAGAGCATCCTCGCCATCGACGGCGGAAAGCAACTCGTACGGTTCTCTCGCCAGATGGGCTTCCAACAGCTTGATGTTGGTCGGCATGTCGTCCACGATGAGAATGCAGGGTTGGCTTTTCATAAAATTCGCCTTTTCGTCGTTTCGTTCGTTCTCTTTCGCCCCTGATTCTCAAGGACCGGTAAAAACCGATCTCGTCGGCTGTTACGATCCGTTTTCCAACAACTGAATCAAGGCTTGTACGAGAGCCGGATCGAAAGCTTTGCGCTGGCTGCGTCGCAACTCCCGAAAGGCTTGTTTCAAACTCTGGCGGCTTTGATAAGGACTTTCGGACGTAATGGCGACAAAGCCGTCGGCAATTCGCAAAATGCGACTGCTCAAAGGAATATCCGCCCCTTGGAGCTTGTCGGGATAGCCGCTTCCGTCGTAGTTTTCATGATGATGCAACACGATCCGGGCCACTTTTTCCATTCCCGGAACTTTTTCGATGAATCTGGCGGAAATCTGGGGGTGCATACAAACGGAACGGCGCTCCTCGCGACTGAATTTTCCGGGTTTGGCCAGCAACGTTTTTCGACATGGAACTTCCCCGAGATTTTGCAACAGCGCCGCCTGATGAACGTCCCATACCGTCGCCGGACTCAGTTTCATGTGTGTCGCGATTTTCACTGCAAAATCGGCTGTTTTTCGTGATCTTCCGCAGGAATACAACGGATTTCGATTGTCGATCAGGTCGGAAAATACTTCCAGCAATCCCTTGATTTCCGTCTCGCCAGCCGGTTTTTCCCTTTCGCACAGCGCATCCAGAATCGCTTGTACTTCGGCTTCCAACTCCTCTGCAATCGTCAATCGACTGAACAGGTGATTGCGACGCAGGGCTTCTCCCATCGCCTCGTAGGCTTCCGGGTCGATCTCTTCGCCGACGAAGGGATACAGCCCTTCCATGGCTTGCGGAGACGACTCGTAATTTCCTTCGTGCATCAGGATATCGAATTGATCGGCAGCCCGAAGACAATCCGTTTCGACCGGCAGGTCTTCGGTGCTCAAGCCTTCCGGGTAGCCTTTTCCTGAAGGCGTTTCATGGTGCTGAATCACCAGCTTGGCGGCTTTTCTCAACCGGGGAAGATTATGCAAAGCCTCGTACGCGAGAATCGGATGCATGAACAGGTCGAGATCCGCCCGCTGGTCGAACAGCGCCGGTTTGCTCTCCATCATGTCCAGGATGTGCCTCGGAAGATGGCTGGTGGCGCAATCGGCCAGCAATCCCGCCAGAAAAACTTCTCTCAGGTATCGCGACCCAAGAAGTTCCGCCGTTCGATAGGCCAGCACGGCAACCCGCCAGCAGTGTGCAGGTGGGTTCGGAGGATGGTAATCGACCCCCGCCGCCAACGCGGTCACAAGCTTCAAATAGCTGATATTCGTCCCTTCCATTGTCCTTCCGGCACTTCGACCTTGGAAAATACTACACCGTCAAAATCTTATACCACTTTTACGGGAAGCTTCACAAGAACGTGGAACAGGACAGGGAAGGAATTTTTTGCCCCGATTGTTCATGAGGATCGTAGCAAAACACAGAAAACCGGTGAATTTTCGAGAAGTTGGAACGATTTTCACCCGAGATGAAAGGCTGTTTAAATTGCCGGGTGATTTCTCACCCGACAGTATAGACAGTACTCCGGCGACGGTTCTCGCCTATTCCCACTCGATGGTTGCCGGGGGCTTGCTGGAAATATCGTAGGCTACACGGTTGATCCCGCGAACCTCGTTGATAATCCGGTTGCTGATCGTCTCCAGCAGCTCGAAAGGTAGCCGGGTGATGTTGGCCGTCATGAAATCGGTGGTGTTGACCGCCCGCAGTACCAAGGCGTGCTCGTGGGTGCGCTCGTCACCCATGACGCCGACGGATTTGACGGGTAGCAGAACGGCGAATGCCTGAGCAATGCGGTCGTACCATCCGGCCTTGCGGATTTCCTCGATGAAAATGGCATCCGCCAGCTTGAGCACGTCGCAACGCTCACCGGTGACTTCTCCCAAAACTCGGACACCCAATCCGGGACCGGGGAAGGGATGGCGCATCAGCATGGTGTCGGGAATACCCAACTCGGCTCCCACGCGGCGTACTTCATCCTTGAACAGTTCCCGGAGCGGCTCGACCAGTTCCAAACCCAGTTTTTCGGGCAGACCACCCACGTTGTGGTGGGATTTGATCGTCGCGGACGGTCCTTTGAACGAGGTGGATTCGATCACGTCGGGATAGATCGTACCCTGGGCCAGAAAGCGGGTTTCCCCAATCTTTTCAGCTTCTTCCTGGAACACGTCGATAAAGGTGTGTCCGATGGATTTTCGTTTATCTTCCGGGTCGGTCAAGCCTTTGAGGTTGGTGTAAAAGCGCTCGCGGGCGTCTACGGTGACGAGATCGATCGAAAAATGTTCTTGGAAAGTTTCTTCCACTTCCTCGCGTTCGTTCAAACGCAGCAGGCCGTTATCGACAAAAATGCAGGTAAGCCGTTCACCGATGGCTTTGTGCAACAATACCGCCGTAACGCTGGAATCCACACCACCGGAAAGCCCAAGGATGACGCGGCCTTCTTCGCCCACCTGGCGGCGAATGGCTTCAACCGTTTCGTTGATGAACGCCCCCGAGGTCCAGTCTTTGGAGCATTTGCAGATATCGAAGAGGAAATTTGCCAGGATTTTCCCACCTTGCGGCGTATGAGACACTTCCGGGTGGAACTGAATACCGTACACCTGACCGGGACCGGTATAGGCCGCGATCGGGCAGTTTTCGGACTGGCCAATGGTCTTAAATCCTTTCGGCAGCACATCCACGCGGTCGCCGTGCGAAGCCCAGACGGCGATGTCAGACTCGTCAATCCCGGCAAAAAGCGCGTTGTTTCGGTCGATTTCCACCATGGCGGGACCGTACTCGCGGCGGTCGGCGTGCGCCACACTTCCGCCGTGTCCCAAAGCGGCCAGTTGCATTCCATAGCAGATTCCCAGCATGGGAACACCGAGCTTCCATAAAGCGGCGTCGGCGGTGGGCGCACCTTCGTCCAGAGTGCTGGCCGGACCGCCGGAAAGCACGATGCCTTTCGGGTCCATGCCTCGGATCGTCTCTACCGGCAGCGTACAGGGATGGATTTCACAATACACGTTCGCCTCACGGATGCGGCGGGCAATCAACTGCGTGTACTGAGATCCGTAATCGAGTATCAGAATCAATTCGTGGCGGCTCATAGCGTGTCCTTCCATCCCTATATCCATTTCATTTCACTGTTTCGCGTCATTTCCCGCCGAAAGCTACGGCAAAGAAACGTAAATCTCCTTGTACATGGCACTCCAGCGTTGCGTCAACTCCGTGTACGGTTCGTCCTTTTCATCGACGATGCCGAAATTGTTGTCCTCGCCGTCGAAACGTCCTTCGGGCGGCTGGTCGGCGTACAAAAACCAGTGTTGACCAACAAACCACGGTCGATCCAACATGGCCCTGAACTTGGCTTCGTAGGCGTCGGCGCGGTCGGTCTGTGTATCGAGGATCGGGTAAATCGGCGGGTAGCTGTTGGGAAGTCCCGCGTCGGCAGCGCGAAATCCCCATTCGGTCACCATGATCGGCTTCCCTCCCGCAAGATAGTGATTTTCCAAGTAATTATCAGTACGTAGGTATTGGGTATCCATGGCCATCACGGTTTCGGCGATGTCCAGATCCCCGATTTTCGCCATGTCGTAGAAGTTGATCGTCATAACGTCTACGTAGCGACCCGCCGCCTCGACCGCTTTGGCCGGAGCCTGCTGACTGACGAAACGAACGCCCAGGTTCAGGTGATTCGGATCGGCCGCCCGCAAAATACCATCCGTCAGTTGGAAATACTGCTCGGCTACTTCCCCGGTCCAGGCGGATTTCG
>CAXXVK010000058.1:0-15066 GCA_963676915.2 Myxococcota bacterium | reverse complement strand
GCGCTTTGATGGTTGCATCCGGGTTGGTACCCTTCGAGTCGTCGAAATACGTGACCCCATGGCGCAACGCAAACGGTTCGATGCGATATTCCACTCCGGAAAAGGCTAAAGCCACCTCCGCGAGAATCTCCGGGCGTACGCCGATCAACCAGGCTCCCAGCAGCGCCGCCAACATGTTTTCCAGGTTATGGTCACCGGTAAACCGTTTTCGGTTCAGGTAGTTTTCTAAGACGAACGGCGATTTTCCTTCAAGTTTCAGTACGAGATCCGATCCGTCCAGCATTCCTCCATACGGAAGGACACGGCGGGTCGAAAACGGAACCGTCCGGGCTTTCGTGCCCATCGGAAGAATACGGTTGACGATTTCGGGATCTTCGAGATTGTACACCACGTAGGAGGAAGCATCCAGCAAGGTGATCAAGCGTCCCTTGGCTTCGGCGTACCCGGCGAAATCGCCGTGTCGGTCGAGATGGTCGGGCGTGAGATTCAGCAAGATCGCAACATCGGCTCGGGCACGGTTGAGGGTTTCGATCTGGAAGGAGGACAACTCCAAGGCAATGCGGCTTTCCTTACGGGTTTCGTCGAGCCGGTCGAGCACCGGTTGTCCCACGTTGCCGATCAGCATCGCTTGTCCAGGCCGGTCGTTATTGAAAAACTCGTGCAATAACAAGGTGGTTGTGGTTTTTCCGTTGGTACCGGTCACCAGGCCGATATCGCCTCGGGCTTCCTGAAGAAACAACTCGACATCGCCCAGAATCGGAATGTTCTTCTCCCTAGCCTTGTCGAATTCGGGAAGATCGTTGGGAACGCCCGGAGAGCGCAAAATCAGGTCGGAATGTTCCAATCCCTGCAAATAGGCGTCACCGAAGCGCAGGTCGTCATCGGCAAGGCGATGGTCGGAAAGGTGTTGAAATTGTTCGAGAGTTTTCCCTTTATCTCTCAGAATGACTCGCAATGCACCACGGTTCATGACGTGGCGAAACAGACTTTGTCCCGTCATTCCCAAGCCCACGATATCGATCCGTTTCCCGGCCAGCTCGTCGCGCACGTCCAATAAACGCACCTGAAATTGTTCGGATTCCTTCCAGAGTGCCAGATGATTCCGAAGCGCGTCGGGATCTCCGTTGGTGAACAGCGTTGGGACGTTCTCGGTTGCAGGGTTCGGACCGGCAGCCGAAAGGCCACGAACATCGAGATATCCCGCCACGAAATGCGCCAGTGCGTGGACGGGGTTGACGATCCGGCAGGACTTGTCCAAACGGTTTTGCAATTCCGCCGTCAGGCGGGAAAAATGCGTGCAGCCTAGCAGCAAAGTATCGGGTTTCCACCCTTCCACCTGGGCTAAAACATCATCGACGGCTGCTTGCCGCTCGTTGGCGTCACCCATGGTTTCGACGACTCGCACCCATTGAGGTGCCGCGACCTGCCGAACGTCGGTTTCGGGCAGATATCGTTTGACCAGCCGCAGATAATGGCCGGAAGCCACGGTCAAAGACGTAGCGGCGACCAACAGCCGTTTAGGGGGATTCGAAACGAGTTCCGCCAGCACCTGCGGGTGGAGCATCGGAACGACGTCAACCCCTTCCTCGCGCATGAAGGTTTTCAGAGGGTGGTGGGAATCCAGGTCGAGCCAGACCGCCGAAGCCGTATTGCAGGCCACGAGGATCAGTTTCGCACCGCGCAGACAAAACCCCTTCAAGATCGAATCCAGGTATCCGGCGATGATGTCGGGAGATTTTTCCCCATACGGATTGTTGCGCGTATCGGCGAAATAGAAAAAGCGTTCGTTTGGCAAAAGCGTGCGCAACAAACGATACAGTTCGATTCCGCCCACCCCGGAATCGAATACGGCAATGCGGTTTCCGCGTTTTACGGGACCGGTGGAACGTCTTTCTCGGCGGGTTGTGTTGTCGGGGGAGATGGCGGTTCTCCTTCGGTTTTTCGAGTTTCCAGTTCCCGGATTTTGTTCAAAAGCCGTTTCTGATTTCTACCGGCTTTCAGCGCGTCGCGCAAGAGTTGCACCGCAGAATCGACATCGCCGCGAGCTTCCGCCACTTCCGCCGCCAGTTCGTCTCTTCGGGGTTTGAACACCTCGTTCCTGAAATAAATGGCTTCCATGCGCTTGAGAGTGGATTCCGCCGCTTGATCGTCGTTTTGCTTCAACAGGTAGCGGTATTTTGCAGTCAGGTACAGCGAGCTTCTTCCCCGCTTCTTTTCGCCTTTTTCCAACTGTGTTTTTGCGGCTTCCAGATCGTTTTCTTCAAGAAAAACCATGGCTTTCAGGGCGTAGCCGTATTGATAACCCGAGAACTCTGCCGATAAACGATTCGCAAGCATTTTCAGGGTGTTGAAATCCCCGTTCTTTTCAGCAATCAGTGCTTTGGCGAGCAAAACGGCCCGGTCATTGGACAATGCTCCCTCGGAAGTTTCTCGAAGCAACGCTTCAAGTCCATTCGTCAATCCAAGATCCACCAGATAAAACACGAGATTTCTATGGGCTTTGGCCTGGTCCGGTGTTACTTCGACCAAGGCTTCTGCGTTTAGCCCATTTTCGAGCATGGCGTTCCAGATGGTTCGGAGCGACCCTTTGCCTTTCGAGTAAGCACAAGCTTTCCTAAACGCGGCAAGCGCTTTTTTTCGATCCTGCTGTTTCAGGGAAACAATACCCAATTGGAGATGCAACGGAGAATGAAGCGGGTTCAGATGAATCGCTTTTTCGAGAAACGCGATTTTTTGCTTCCGCTCGTTTTCGGAACGGTCCGAATAGGTCTGGGCTGCCAGTCGGTACAACCGCCAATCCAGAGGATGTGGATGCAAAGCCTGTCGAATGGCGATATCCGCCACGGAGCGGGCGGGCGTTTTTTCTGCGGCGTGCAAGGCCAGGAATATCCGCGCTTTTTCCGGATTATTGAGGAAAGCTTTCGCAGTACCGAACAGTACGAAAAACGACAGCAACCCAAGCATCGCAACTGCAAGCCCCACGGGAAGCTCAAGTTTTTTTCGTAAAAACTTCGTTCCGTGTGATCTCTCCCCCCTTCGCCGAGCCATGACGGCAAGTATAAATGTAAATGGTAAGGCAATGGCGAACGAATTCAGATTGGAATCCCAAAGATTGAACACCAACAAGAAGATCAACGACGACGCCATACCCATTTCGATTCGCCGCATTTGCTTGTTGCGAAGAATATCGATAACCACCCAAAGAACGAGCAGCAGCAGCAGCACCCCTGCCGGAATCCCGAGTTCTGCAAACAACTGAAAAATGAAATTATCCGGATGATTCACGATATCGGTCTGCGCCGAAGAACGGAAGATCCCGTGGGCGATGGAGAAGTTCCCGAATCCCATTCCCGAGAACGGAAAATTCCCAAGAACCCGTAGAGAATCGCCCCAGATTTCTCCCTGTTGTCCCAACGAAGTGGTCGGAATCGAGGTTTTTCCGAGGATGTTGAGCAAAAAACGTACAACGAAAACGAGAAGGCTTGCCGTGGCGATGATGGCGAACTGCCCCCAGGCCAGCACTCCCAACCGTTCTTTGTTACGCTTGAGAAATTTCCAGAGAAGAAAGGCCGAAGCAAGCACCAAAGCAATGTTGGCGGAATGGCTGGCATTCAACATGAAAACTACGACGAGATACAGAAACATCAAGAAATACCGCTTGTTACGTTTGCGGCTTTCCTTGCTCAACTCTTCGGCCGACATACTTAACAGCACAAGAATCGAAATTCCGATAAAAGCCGCAAGTTCTTCGGGAGAATGAAAGGTCGAGAAAAAACGCGGCGTGTTTTCCGCAAGTGGAATAACACCATACATGCGGGATGCACCCATGACGAAATGCACCAGTCCCAAAATACCGAGTACGCCAGCGGTAACCCATAGGACATTGAGAATTTCACGAAAACGGCGTTCTCGTGGCATTAAAACAGCGGTAACGAAGAATATTCCCAAGAAGCAGGAAATATTGGCGAAATATGACCCGCTGACCGATACGTCCAAAGAAATCGGTCGCCAGGCCGTAGCCAGGATCGGCCCCAGATCAGCCAGATTCGCCTGATAGAGATCGTGAGCGGTCCAGGAAAACATTTTCAGAAGAAAACCGGGAAGGGGCAGAAGCTGAAACAGCAGCCAGGAAGAAAACACAACCAGCAATCCGAAAAACAAAGAAATTTTGACCGGTTTTTTACGAATAATCAAAGATATGCCGAGCAAAATGAAAATACTGACACAACACGCCCGAAGTAGCGTCAATGCGGTTTCACGGTGAGCGGTAGTATCGAAGGTTCCTGCAAGAAATGGTGTAAAAAACATCAATCCTGCAAACAAATATCCGATAACCTTCTCGATTTGTATCCGTGGTTGCACCTCGCTTTTTCGTTTGCGCCGAACCTTTTTTCGTTTACGAACGACTTTTTCCTCCGTTCGGGTCTCTTTTTGAGGTTCTTTTCGTACCGTAGTATCCGTCATGGTGTTGTTCCTTCAATCGTGATCCGAAGACTTTCGAGCAGAAAGCCCTGAAAAATCAAAAAGTTGTTCATCCGTCAGATGTGATGGTACTACCCGTCCCAATGCCGCCGCAATGTGGGCGGTTGCTTCCCCATATTTTTTATCCAGTTCGCCAAGTAGCCGTTCGGCAGCCGCACGTTCACCATGTTCCAGATGGTGTTCGTACGGGCAATTCACTTTGATGATCGGAAACCCCATTTCTCTCGCGAAAATCCTTGTATCCGATTCATCGCAATAAATCAATGGCCGAATGACCATACATGCACCATCGTCCGATAACAATTTCGGCGGCATGGATTTGATTTGAGATGTAAACAGCAAATTCATCAACAATGTGGCAGCAAGATCGTTGCGATGATGCCCCAACGCCAGCTTGGTGCATCCATGTTTTTTCATTTGTGTGTAGAGGATTCCCCGGCGCAAACGTGCACAGACCGAACAGGGATTCGCTCCCTCCTTCGTCAAACGTTCGATGGCACCACCGGCGGGTTCGTCCACGACAAGGTAGTCAAACCCCTCGTTTTCGAAAAAGGAAATCAGGCGATCTTTGGGATAAGCTCCAGTATGTTGATCGACATGAATGACTAGCAAATCAAAATGCACGGGTGCCCTTCGCTGCAAATTTCGCAAAATCCATAGCAGACTAAGACTGTCCTTACCCCCGGAAACGGCAACCATCACCCGGTCACCCGCTTCGATAAGCTGAAAACGCTTTACTGCCTTCCCGGCACGGCGCATCAGTCGGTTTTCGGTCTTTCCCTTATGATTCGTTCCATTCCCCATTCAATCGGAAAACCCCTCAGTAATATCGGTTGACCTTTTAAGATTCTTAACACACGCTTAATATTCAGTCAATGCTATTCAAGTAGATAGTGTATGATTTAGAATCTAGATGACAACCGATGCCCTCGCAAGTTCTTGGGAAAATCATGATTTTTCCCGTTGGTTCTGGGGTTTTCCTGAACGAAACGCTTTCTATCGGGTATCCAACTCGATGACATGAACCTGATGGAGATTGGCTTCTACGATTGAAAAAAAGACAAATACGGGGCGCGGAACGAGAGCCATGAGTCATTAAAAATTCTGTACATCTAAGGATCTATGCAAGCTCTTCCTCTGAAAAACGTAAAGAACTTTACAATCTGACAACGGTTCAAAACAACGGACCACATCTTCGGATGAGCAGATTTTTATTGTGCCTATCATTCCAAACACATGAAAACGTGAGCGTCGTTCGAAAACTTCAGCTAGCTGCCTTCCCGTCTCATCCGCTCGTGACGAGCACGCATCTGGTCGTTTTTCTGGCCTTCCAGGATGGTGTAGGTCACGTCGTCCAGATCGATTCCCATTTCCTCGACCGCCTGCAACGCGCCTTTCATGCTTTCGAAAATATCTTCCGCTTCGTGGTCTTCACCGACGAGACGTATGGTTTTGCGAACCCGTTCGTTGGCTTCACGGATCTGCTTGAATACCGAGACGGACAACAGGTGTTGAAACCGTAATGCGACCAGTTCCCGGTTTTGGTACAATTCCAGGTAACGCTCGCGTCTCAATTCCAGAACGATGGTGTTTTCAAGGGCTTTACAGGTGGCCGACCGCGGTTCGCCGTCCAGCAAGGAAACCTGACCCAGCACAGAGCCGGGACCGACCGTTGCCAGCAGAATATCTCCGCCACTCTCCAGTTCTTTCAAAACCTGTACTTTACCGAACAAAACGAAAAAGCAGGTGGAGCCTTCGGAACCCTGCCGAACGATAGTACGTCCGGCTTTGTAGCGGGATTCCTCCATGTTTTGAGCCAACACCCGAAGCTCATTCTCTGGAAAACGTTTCAACGCCGGGAATTTCTTCAACAATTCCACATGGTGGGCCATGCGTTGTCGATCTTCTGCCGTTTCTGTCATACCATGCCTCGTTTCGTGCCGGATCCGGAATTACTTGCGGAACAGCTTCATCATTTTATGAACCGCCTGAGTAACCACCGAACGGTCCATGCCGTCTTTGACTTCCGGTTCGTAGAGCGTTTCGGGATTCTTCAGGTAATGTTCCACTTGGCGGTCCACCTCCCGAAGGCGTTCGCATCCGGCAATCGTAACGGCCCAGAGCAGTTTGAATGCCGCCGGGTCCAGTTTGCGAATCAGCTCGTTGAAGTCTTTGCGAGTCAATTTATAGACCCGTCCGTCGGTTTCGGCGACGAGGGTGGCCGAGCGTTCGCCGTTGTCGATCAGTGCCATTTCGCCAACCACTTCCCCTTCACCCAGACGAGCCAACGTTACTGCAACACCCTTGTGGGTTTCGCTCATGACCTTTACGACTCCCTCGGCGATAACGAACATGGAGTCGCCTTTTTTGCCTTCGTAGGCCAGAATTTCGTCAGCCTTGAATCGAATACGGTTGAGCGAGCGCATCACCGTATGGATTTCCTCTTTCGAAAAATCCTTGAACAATCGCAGCTTGGATAAAAACGAAAAAAGATCCGCCATCGACGTTTCCCGCGCTTAATGAAGTAATAATTCATTTTAGGCGATTTTTATCTTTCGGGCTAGTCCTTTTCGGAAGGAATGTTTTACGATTCGCCGTGGCACACCATAAGACGCAGCAAATAGATTCGATAAAGTGAAAGCGGCCGGTCGATTGGCTGTAGCGAAGAGGCATAAGCCCATCGAAAGAGGAAATAAAAACGATTTTCAAACGACAACGATGGCAGGCGAACGTCTCGCAGCTACGAAAAAAGGAAGAATTTCTACACTCGCACCATTTTTCGATGCGCTCTCAAGGAGCGGGGTGCATCACAAAATATAGCGACTTTCGTAAAATCCTCTTTTTTCGTAGTAGCGGCGAGGCGTAAGCCCGCCGTTTTTGCCTTTTGAAAGTTGCTTTTATACCCCCAATCTCCCTTTTCGGCGGGCTTACGCCTCGCCGCTACAACCCAATGAATGAATGCTTCAATGTTATTGGGTCAATTCGCACCATTTTGTGATGCACCCCAAGGAGCGCTTCCCCACAGAATTTGTTTGTAATCCTTGCAAATGTGGGGTAAAAATACTGGATTATAAAAGCGTAACTTTCGTTCGATCGACAACCCGTGGGCAACTTGAGAGCCTTTTCAACGTTTCTATAGAGTTAATGGCCTTTGGTCGGCCCGACACTCGAACGATGGATATCCCCAACGATTCAACGAGATAGATAATCTCCAGCGACGAACAGGAAGCACATGAGCAACGAAAAACCGGAACGATTGTCCGCAAGAGACCGACTGATCGAATTTTTCGATAAAGACACGTTTCACGAAATGGACCGTCACGTCATGCACCACATTACCGGATACGGTATGGAAAAAAAGCGAGTGGCGGGTGACAGCGTAATTACCGGGTATGGTCTCGTCAATGGCCGTCCCGTGTTCGCCTTCAGTCAGGATTCCAGTTTCATGGGTGGCAGCCTTGGCGAGGCACACGCCAAAAAAGTCTGTAAAATCATGGATCTGGCCATTAAAGAACAAGCCCCGGTGGTCGGTTTCAACGACTCAGGCGGAGCACGTTTGCAAGAAGGCGTGATTTCCCTGGCCGGGTACGGCGACATCTTTTATCGCAACGTGCGCTCCTCCGGCGTGATTCCGCAAATCAGCTGTATCAACGGCCATTGCGCGGGCGGCGCGGTATATTCTCCGGCGCTGACCGACTTCATCTTCATGGTCGAAAACCAGAGCTTCATGTTCATCACCGGTCCGAAAGTGCTTAAAGCCGTCACCGGCGAAGATGTCGATCAGACACAGCTCGGCGGCCCCAAAGCACACGCCACGAAATCGGGTGTCTGCCACCGTACGTTCAAAAGCGATCTGGATGCGATTCACAACATTCGCAAAGTGTTGTCCTATCTTCCGCAAAACTGCAACGAAAAGCCTCCGGTGATCGAGCCCGACGACGATCCTTGGCGTTCCTGTCCGACTCTCGAAGAGATCGTGCCGCGCAACACGAAACGCGGCTACGACGTGCGCAAAGTCATCAAAGAGGTGATGGACAAGAACACGTTCTTCGAAATTCACAAAGACTGGGCCAAAAACCTTGTGGTCGGATTCGCTCGACTCGACGGTCACGCCGTGGGTGTGGTGGCCAACCAGCCCGCCTATCTGGCCGGTACGCTGGATGTCAACGCCTCGCGCAAGGGCGGACGCTTCATTCGAACCTGCGACGCCTACAACGTGCCGTTGATCACTTTCGTGGATGTTCCCGGTTATCTGCCCGGAGTAAATCAGGAACATAACGGCATCATCATGAACGGCGCGAAAATCCTGTACGCTTTCGCCGAAGCCACGGTACCGAAACTGACCGTGATTCTCCGCAAAGCCTACGGTGGAGCCTACGACGTGATGAGTTCCAAGCATATCGGTGCAGACTACAATTTCGCCTGGCCTAACGCCGAAATCGCCGTGATGGGCGCGCAGGGAGCTGTCGGAATTCTCCATTACCGCACGATCAAAGGCTTCAAAGCCGAAGGTCAAGACGAAGAACTCAACGAGTTCCTCAGCAAAACCATCGCCGACTACGAAACCACCTACATGACTCCTTACATGGCAGCCGAACACGGGTTCATCGACGATATCATCGCCCCGGAAAGCACCCGCAAAGTGCTGACCAACGCACTCAAAACCATCGGGAACAAGACCGAAATGACCTTCCCCCGCAAGCACCGCAACGCGCCATTATAAACCGCGACCGCAAACGTTCCAACCCCGTATCTCCCAGGAGATACGGGGTTTTTTATGACCTGAAGGTTGTTTCACCCGATCATTTCTCGCCTGCGAAAATGAACACTCGTTGGCGGAAGTTTCCCAGCCGCTTTACTGGAACCTGATGGCTGCCGGACTCAACGGATTGGTGAGAGCCATGGAATCCTGCGGTTCCATGGCAGATCTGCACGAAAAATTTCCCATTAAAAAAGTTTCACTCTTTTTCAAAAGCTTGACCGGAGTCAAGGCGAGAAATTCTCAAACTCGTAGGCTGGACAAAGAACAACAACGAAATGGATGTCGCAACGTTTGGAATTTTAACCATGGAAAAGGAGAACGACATGTTTTGTTACCAATGTGAACAGCGCGCTCAGGGAACCGGCTGCACCAAAGTGGGAGTCTGCGGCAAAGACGCACAAACCGCCACATTGCAGGATCTGATGATTCAGGGCTTGAAATCCCTGGCTCGCTACACCCATCGTTTGCGAGGCTTCGGAATCAAAGACCATGAAACCGATATCTTCATGATCGAAGGGTTGTTTACGACGATTACCAACGTCAATTTTGATCCCAAGCGTTTGCAAGGTTTGCTTGCAAAACTTCTTCGACTGAAAGAAAAAGCCCAAAACGACTATGAAACCCAGTGCCGTGCCGCCGGACAGGAACCGGAAAACCTCGGTGACGGCATTTCCTGGGATCTTGCTATGACGCCCGAAGGCTGGCTGCATTTGTCGTCCCTGATCGGCATCGAGTTGCGGAAAAAGGAAAAAGGCGAGGATATTACCGGGTTGGAAGAGTTGATCACCTATGGCCTGAAAGGTCTGGCCGCATACGCCGACCATGCGCAGATTTTAGGGCAGGAAGACGAAAGCGTTTATGCCTTCGTGCACGAGGCAATGGACTTTCTCGCCACGACGCATGACGTAAACGACTACCTCGGCATGGCGCTCAAAGTCGGGGAAATGAATCTCAAAACCATGGAACTGCTCGATTTCGCCAACACCGGCACCTATGGACATCCGGTGCCCACTCCGGTTCGTGTCACACCGGTCAAAGGCAAAGCGATCCTGGTCAGCGGCCACGACCTGAAGGATTTGGAAGAGTTGCTGAAACAAACCGAAGGTAAGGGCATCAACATTTACACGCATGGAGAAATGCTCCCGGCGCACGGCTACCCGGAGTTGAAAAAGTATTCCCATCTCGTCGGCAATTACGGAGGCGCCTGGCAGGATCAACGCAAGGAATTCGATGCCTTCCCCGGTGCGATTCTGATGACCACCAACTGCATTCAACGTCCTCAGCCCAGTTATTTCCCCAGGATTTTCACCACCAATCTCGTTGCCTGGCCGGAAGTTCGGCATCTCGTCGGACAGGACTTTTCACCGGTGATCGAAGCGGCGTTGGCTGCGGAAGGTTTTGCCGAAGACGAGGAAGAGAAAACCATCCTGGTCGGATTCGCCCGTAACAGCGTGCTGTCGGTGGCGGACAAGGTGATCGAAGGTGTAAAAGCCGGTAAAATCAAACACTTCTTCCTTATCGGCGGCTGTGACGGCGCGAAGTCCGGACGCAATTACTTCACCGATCTCGCCCAATCCGTACCGCAGGATTCGGTGATTCTGACGCTCGCTTGCGGAAAATACCGGTTCAACAAGCTGGAGTTCGGCGATATCGAAGGTATTCCCCGCCTGTTGGACATCGGACAATGCAACGATGCCTACTCCGCCATTCAAATCGCCGTGGCGCTGGCCAATGCCTTTGAAACCGATGTCAACAGCTTGCCGTTGTCGATGGTGTTGAGTTGGTACGAACAAAAAGCCGTGGCGATCCTGCTGACGCTGCTGCACCTTGGAATCAAAAACATCCGCCTCGGACCGACGCTGCCGTCTTTCGTTACCGAACCGGTGCTCAACGTGCTCGTCGAGAAATTCGACATCAAACCCACCACCACCGTGGAAGACGATTTGAAAGCCATGGTCGGCTAGTTCGACCCGGTTTCAATCTCTTTGAAACGAAGCCTCCCGAAATGGGGGGCTTTTCTATTTTGGATTTGGAATGAACGAAAGATTGAAAACGATGAAAAAGACGGCTATTTTGACGTCTTGATTCAGGATGTCGTGAATTTTCACCCTTGAAAGTTGGAAAATGACTCGCTATCGATTGACGCTCGAATACGACGGAGAACAGTTCAGCGGTTGGCAAGTCCAACCCAACCGGCGCACGATTCAACAAGCGCTGGAACAGGCTGTTGCGGCGATTTTTCAGCGGGATATCCGGGTGTTCGTTGCGGGACGAACCGATGCAGGCGTTCACGCCAGAGGACAGGTCGCCTGCTTCGATGCCGAATCGAAGATGCCGCCGAAAAAACTTGTACTGGCCTTGAATGCGCATACTCCCGAAGACCTGGCCGTGGTTCATGCCGACGAAGTGCCCGAAACCTTCGACCCACGAAAGCATTCTGCTGGAAAAATCTACTGTTACAGCATTTTGAACCGGCCAGGAAAACCGACACTGGAGCGCGGGCGGGTCTGGCATGTCCCCCGCCTTCTCGACGATCAGGCGATGCAGCGCGCAGGTCAACTTCTGATCGGCGAGCATGATTTTTCTTCGTTCCGGGCGGCGGACTGCCAGGCAGCGCACCCGGTTCGCACCCTGTATTTTCTCGAAACCCGGCGGATGGACGACACCGTCACGATCCGGGTTTTCGCCACGGCGTTTTTAAAGCAGATGGTTCGGAATCTCGTCGGCGTGCTGGTGGACGTCGGACGAGGTCGCCTCGACGAGCAGGATGTTTTGAGAATCCTGGAGGCTCGCGACCGACGTGAGGCGGCGCAAACCGCTCCGGCCTCCGGGCTGAGTCTTGAATCGGTCTTTTACGACGACCGCCCGCCTCCTGAGGAATTATATCGCTGGATTCCGGAATCGAAACGAAAGCCGCGAGGTGGTTTTCAATGAATCGGCACCTGGGAATTCTTGTGTGATTTCTAGGTTTTTTAATCGATTCCATCGAGAGTTTCTATAAATACGACCCTTCCCAGCGTTATACTACTTATAGAGTCAAAATCTCTTGCACCACTTCCGGGATTCTGTTAGGGTCGCCCTACCCGAACATTGGATTGGGGTTTGGAAATACGGGATTAGGCCAAGAAATTCGGCTGATATTCAACCCTTTGCCGTGAAATCGTCGAATGGGATGAAAAAATCCCAAAAAATCCGGAATAAACGAAAGGTTTGGTTCGTTTAGTTTTCGATATGGTTCATTAGTGAAACCCAAGGAACCTTTTATCGTCAAAATGGAGGTTATCGAATGAGTAAAGTGATTTTGAAGTGGTCGATGCTGACCACCGTACTGTTTTTCTTTGCTTTGGCTGCCGGGTGCGGCCAGCCTGCCGGAGACAAAGAGGCCAAAAAAGAAGCTCCCGCCAAGAAAGTCGCCGACAAAGCCGAGAAAAAAGCCGTCAAAAAGACCGAGACAGATGAAGAACGTTTCAAGGTCGAAGTAGCCGATGACGATCCGATTAAAGGCGGCGGAGAAGACGCCCTCGTCACGATCATCGAAATTTCCGACTTCGAATGCCCCTTCTGCGGTCGCGTGGAAGGTACCATGGACAAAATTCTGGAAACCTACGGAAAAGACGTGCGCGTCGTGTGGAAGCACAACCCGCTTCCTTTCCATAAAAACGCGATGAACGGCCACCTGGGATCCATCGCCGCTCAAGCCCAGGGCAAATTCTGGGAAATGCACAAAAAGCTGTTCGAAAACCGCAAAGCGTTGAGCCCGGAAGACGTTGAAAAATACGCCAAAGAACTCGGCTTGGATATGGCCAAGTACCAGGAAGTCCTCAAAGACCCCAAAACCAACGCCAAAATCCAGAAGGACAAAGCCGTTGCGCAGCGTTTCCAGGCGCGTGGAACACCTCACTTCTTCATCAACGGTATTCGCCTTTCCGGCGCTCAGCCGTTCGAAAAGTTCAAAGCTGTCATCGACAAAGAAATGGCCGCCGCGAAAGCCATCAAGGCCAAAGGCGTGAAAAACGTGTATGCGGAAGTCATCAAGAACGCCAAAACCAAGGCCGATGCTCCCAAAGCGCGTGAACGTAAAGAAGACACCACGGTGTACAAAATCGAAGTTCCCGCGAACACCCCGATGAAAGGCGACAAGGACGCTCTGATCACTATCATCGAAGGTTCCGAGTTCCAATGCCCCTTCTGCAGCCGCGTCAACCCCACGATGAAAAAACTGCTGGAAGAAGCCTACCCCGGAAAAATCCGCGTCTTCTTCGTGCACAATCCTCTGCCCTTCCACAAAGATGCCAAGCTGGCTTCGCAGGCTGCCCATGCCGCCCATTTGCAGGGTAAATTCTGGGAATTCCATGACAAATGCTTCGCCAACCAGAAAGCTCTCAAAGAGGATAACCTCAAGAAATTCGCCCAAGAGCTGGGCTTGAACATGGCCAAGTTCGAAAAGGACATGAAAGATCCCAAGACCGTAGCCAAAGTCGAATCCGACTCCAAGCTGCTCCAGAAATTCGGTGCTCGCGGAACCCCCGGTTTCTTCATCAACGGTCGTAGCTTCTCCGGCGCTCGTCCCTTCGAGATGTTCAAATCCTTCATCGACAAAGACATCCTGCCCGCCGCCGAAAAACTGGCGAAGGAAAAAGGACTCAAAGGTGATAAACTTTATGCCGAGTTGATCAAAAACGGTGCGACCCAGGCCGTGCAAAAACCCAAGCGTCCGCAGGAAGACCCGAACAAAGTCTACGACGTGACTGCCGGAAAATCGTACTTCGCGGGTGGCAAAAACGCCCCGGTCGAACTCATATACTTCAGCGATTTCCAATGCCCCTTCTGCAAGCGCCTGGAGCCGACCATCGACAAGCTGAAAGAAGAGTACGGCGACAAGCTGAAAATCGTCTGGAAAAACCAGCCTCTGAGCTTCCACAAGCGTGCAATGCCTGCCGCGAAAGCCGTCATGGCCGCCGGTGAGCAGGGCAAGTTCTGGGAAATGCACAAGAAACTGTTCGACAACAACAAAAACTGGAAGACGCCGACTTGGAAGCCTACGCCAAGGAACTGGGCTTGAACGTCAGCAAGTGGAAAGCCGCCATGGAAAGCGACGCCATCGCTTCCCAGATCAAAGCCGAGCAGACGCAGGCCAACAAGGTCGGTGCTCGCGGCACGCCCACCAGCTTCATCAACGGCAAAAAACTTCGTGGCGCTCAGCCCATCGAAGCCTTCAAGAAAGCCATCGACGAAGCCTTGAAAGCCAAGAAGAAATAACCGAATTCTTTCGGAAACTCTTCAACGCCGCGTTCGAAATCGAACGCGGCGTTTTTAGTTGGCGAACGGATGGTTGATTGAAGAAAGCAAGTAGCGACTGTGATTGAAGTCAAGCAAATTTTGGTTTCCACTCCTCCCTATTTTTAAGCATAGTATTCATGATAACGAGGAGTTTCCGCATAGATGCGATGACGGTGGTCATTTTGGGTTTACCCATAGTGACGTGCCTTTGATTGAAGGCTCGAATTACAGGGTTGTGCTGGATGGCGGACAAAGTGGGCATGTACAGTTGGGTGCGCACTTGCCTTCTTCCACCACCGGTCATGCGTTTGCCTTTGAACGCGCCGCTATCTCGATTGAACGGAGCGACGCCGACGAGAGCGGCGATTTGGCGCCGGTTGTATTCACCCAGTTCGGGCAAATCAACGATCAAGCAGCAAGTAGGTCGGGCTAATTTTTAGCCCGACACCTTGGCATTGTCGGGCAAGAAATTTGCCCGACCTACGCGAGATGTTTTCGATACTTGATAGCGAAATGGTATTAAATAACCCGAGACGACACTC
>CAXXVK010000057.1:0-73440 GCA_963676915.2 Myxococcota bacterium | reverse complement strand
TCGTGTCGAAACGGACACGGATACGAAGCAACTGAATCGAGGCTTACGGACCATCCCATGCAAAGCATGACACAAGCACGCAAAAATCGTCCCGGTTGGCTTACGTTGATTCTGCGCCTGTTCTGGGCCGCCGTCGGCGCCGGAATTTTGGGATCGGCGATCCTTACCGGCTACCTGTTTTATTTGTTTCAGGATCTTCCGCCGTTTAACGGTGTCGAGGATTACAAACCCATCCTGCACGGCCAGTTGTATTCGGCGGACGGTACGTTGATCGCCGAACTGACCAACGAACGCAGCGTGAACGAACGATCGTTCCCTACGAAAACATTCCCCGGCTGACGCTTCTCTCTTTTGTAGCCGCCGAGGACCAGTATTTCTTTTCCCATTTCGGTGTGGACCCCAAAGGCATCCTGCGGGCGGCTCTCGCCAACGTCAAACGTAAATTGAGCGGAAAAAGCGGCTTGGAAGGCGCCAGCACGATCACCATGCAGCTTTCACGCGGATTGTTGCTCGACGACGTATCCCGAGGCATGAAGAAAAAAATGCTGGAAGCGTTGGCCTCGGTATTTGTGATCGAACCGAAGTGCGAAAAAAGAAGAAATCCTCTGGATGTACCTGAATCAGGTCTATTTGGGTCACGGTTCCTACGGCGTGCAACAGGCCGCCAAGACCTATTTTGGGAAAAACGTCTGGAACTCAACCTGGCCGAATCGGCGATGCTGGCCGGGCTTCCCAAAGCCCCCGGCGAAAACACCCCCCTGTTGCATCCGAAAAAAGCCCGCAATAGGCAACTTTACGTGTTGGGTCGGATGCTCGAAGACCACTACATCACTCGTAACGAATACGATCTGGCCAAAGAAGCCAAACTTGTTTACAAGCACCAGCCCAACGTATTTCTCGATACGGCCCCGTTTTTCTCCGAGCAGGTCCGCAAGCAGCTTGTTGAGGAGTTAGGAACGAAAAGGCTGTATGAGGAAGGCTTGCAGATTTACACCACCGTCATTCTGGATGCCCAGAAGGCTGCGCAGGACGCCATCGAATACGGCATTCGTCGCCTGGGACGCCGTCAGGGTTTCAAAGCGCCGGTGGCTACGGTCCCGAAAGATCAATGGGAACAATACCATAAGAATTACAGTGCTTTGCATGGCGAACCCGAACTATACCGTAACCGGATGTTTTACGGATTGGTCACCGAGGTGAACGACGCGAAAAAGTACGCCACCGTGCAGGTGGGGTCCGTGGCGGCGCGTCTGCCGTTGGATGCCTTGTACTGGGCGCGAACCCCGCGTTCGTGGCTGAAAATGATCCAGGATCGCCCGCGAAAAGTGTCTCAGGTACTTAAACCGGGTTACGTCGTGAAAGTCCGCCCGACCGACTGGAAAGGATTGCAGGACGAACAGAATGACTGGCGCAAAGACGAGGCCGTCGATCCCGAAAAGTTGATCTGGGATCTGGAACAAGACCCGGTGGACGCCGACTGGATGGCCGAAGAAAACCCCGAGGCCGAATACACCGCCGCGCAAGCCTCGTTTTTGGCCAAAGACCCGGAGTCGGGGTACACCGTCGCGATGGTCGGCGGAACCACCTACGAGCGTAGCGAGTTCAACCGCGCCATCCAAGGATGCCGCCAACCCGGTTCGAACTTCAAACCCATTCTTTATTCCGCTGCGCTGGAATCCGGCATGACCGTTTCCAGTATCCTGCTGGACGCTCCAATCGTCACCGAAGATGAGGATCTGCGCTGGAAGCCCGGAAATTCCTCCGGTTTTCAGGGAGAAGTTTCACTCAGGTACGCGCTGGTCAACTCGATCAACATCCCGGCTATCAAAACTGGGGCGAAGATCGGAACGGCACGGGTGATCGACATGGCTCGGCGGTTGGGCATCACCTCGCCGATCCCGGACGATCTGAGCATCTTTTAGGATCGGCCTGCGTCAGCCAGGAGGAATTGCTCAATGCTTTCGCGACGATAGCGTTGGGTGGACTCAAGCCGCGCACATTGTACGTGACGCATATCATCGACCGCAACGGCGAAATTTTAACCGACGACGAGGGTAACCCCTACGACTACCGAACCTATTACGACGTATCGCTGGACGTTCCCGAAAAACTGGATAAAATGTACCGGGAAGTACACGTCGAACGTGAACGGTTGCTTGACGGTACGGTTGGGTTCATCATGCAATGGCTGCTTCGCGAGGTGGTACGAGCCGAACCGGACAACGGGCGTTGAGCCTTAACCGGCCACTGGCGGGTAAAACCGGCACGACGAACAATTCCTACGACGCCTGGTTCACGGGCTTTACGCCGCACCTCGTTGCCAGCGCCTGGATCGGGCATGACAGCAATGACCGCCCGTTGGGTCGAGGCGAGGACGGCGCTCGCGCCGCGTTGCCGATCTGGATCGATTTCATGGAACACGCCCTCGACGGTCTGCCCGCCGAGGAGTTTCCGAAGACGGCGGACGGCATCCAGTGGATCGAGGTCAACGCCAAAACGGGCCGTACGGCGACGGAAAGCACGCCGGTGTCGGTCAATGCGCCGTTCCGTTGGGGTAAAAAGCCCGACGAGATGGATGATTTCGGGATCGAGGGCAGCGAGGAAGACATCTTTTTCGACTCTGAATTTTGAGGTAATGCCGTGTTCGGGCTTGGAATGTGGGAAATTCTTGTGATCCTCGTGGTGGCGCTGATTTTCATCGGTCCGCAGAAACTCCCTGAAATCGCTCGTTCTTTGGGTAAGGGAATGCGGGAATTCCGGGGTGCGGCGGACCAGTTGCGGTCGAGCATCGAGGAACCGGTGGAACAGGTGACCCGTCCGCTGAAGGACGCCATTCTTCATCCCGAAGCCTCGGTGAAGGCTGATGAGCCTGAACCCACTTCCCAAATGACGCCAAACGGTGCTGATGCCGACACGGTACTTGATGACACGGTTGCCGATGACACCGTTGTCGATGACACCGTGCCCGATTACCATGTTCCCGCTGAAAACGGCGATAACGCGCCGGAATCGCAGGCCAAACCCAAGGGCGATTGATGGACGAGCGGGAGCCGGAAATCCAGGCGGGGGAGCCGCAGACCTTTATCGAGCACTTAGGCGAGTTGCGCCAGCGATTGATTTACAGCCTTTTGGCCATCGCGCTGATGTTCGCCATCTCCTGGTTTTTCCGTCACGATATCCTGTACTTACTGAAAAAGCCGCTGGTGGATGCTTTGCCCGAAGCGGTTCGATACACGATCCTGCTGCGGGTGATGGATAAGTTCGTGGTGCACCTGAAACTGGCGTTTTACGGAGCGCTGTTTCTGGCGTCTCCCGCCGTGCTGTATCAGGCGTGGATGTTCATTGCTCCGGGGTTGTATCGTAACGAACGCCGCTTCGTGTTTCCGTTTCTTTTAGCAGCGACGGTTCTGTTTTTCGGTGGCGTGGCGTTTTGCTATTTCGCCGTGATGCCCTTCGGCTTTAAGTTTTTCGTCGAATACAGCCTTTCGGGAGGAGATGGCGGGTTGAGTGCCCTGTTGCTCTCCGGCGAGGGTCAGGGCGACATGCTGCAGATCTCGCTTAAGGAACACATCGACTTCACGGCCCGATTCCTGCTGGCCTTCGGGCTGGCCTTCGAATCGCCGCTGTTTATGGTGGCTCTGTCCGCCATGCGCATCGTCTCGCCGCAGCAGTTCGCCAAATGGCGTCCGTTGGCGGTAGTGGGGATTTTCGTCTTTGCAGCCGTTCTTACGCCCCCGGACCCCTGGACGCAACTGAGTCTCGGTATTCCGCTGATGTTGCTGTATGAAGCGGGAATTCTGGTGGGACGCCTGATTTACGCCATGCGGGGAGAGTCCCAGTCAGAGGAAGAAGAGCAGGAGGACGAGGAGCAGGAAGACGAAATCCCGAAGGAGACGCGATGAAGACTCCGTTTCTCCTGTGGGCGGTTTTCTTCTGGAGTTTCATAGGGTTATGCTCCTGTGCCAGCACCCCTGATTCGCGAACGACATCCGACGATAACGACCTGAACGTGATGGGCGAGTCGATCCGTACCACGGAGGACGTCCCGGACCCGGCGCTTTCGGGTCGCCGAATGTCCGTGGCCGAGCAAACCCATTGGAAGCAGATGATGGAGGCGGTTCACAACCACCTGAACGTGCTGAGAAAACAAGGACAGCCGGAACGTAGTTGAACTCGTATCCATGAAAAAACGACTCAATCGGATGCTGAATATGGCGCTTCGGTATTATAGCGGTGTCCGGGAAGATTTGCGTCAGGATCTGTTGCAACTCGACAGCGACATCAACCGGGAAATTCTGCGGCGCAGGATGCCGGTGGAGGTCCGCACCGCCGAGCGACTGCCGCCGGTTCAGCCCGGCATTCCACCGAATCTTTCGACCGATTTTTTCATGTTTCGTTGGCCTTTGGACCATTTCGAAGTGACATCGCCCTACGGGATGCGCCAAGATCCGTTTACCGGACAGCGGGCTTTTCACGATGGCGTCGATCTGGCTGCCGAGCGGGGAACGCTGGTTGTTTCTCCCGAGCGTGGCAAGGTCATCGCCGTGGATTACAACGACCGCTGCGGCAAACTCGTCGCCATCGACCATCGCAACGGATTCAAAACGATTTATTGCCATTTCGACGAAGTGTTGACCGTCCCAGGCGTCGAGATCGGCAAAGGCTGGCCCATCGGACTTCTGGGAAGTACCGGACGCTCCACCGGTCCGCACGTCCATTTCAAGATCACGCTCGACAACAAGGCTGTAGATCCCGAACGGTTCGTCGAAACCCTGTTGCCTACCCCGGAAAAGCCGCGTAACACCGCGAAAACACCGAACTCCGACTGGTAAAAATTACCGAGGTGGCGGCCCACCCGGACCGCCAGGACCGCCTGGTCCGCCCATCCCAAAAACGTGGGGATCTTCTTCGCGAGTTTCCAGGAACATGTCCATCTGCTCGCCATCCAGCACGTTTTGGGCGGCTTCGTCCGTTTTATCTCGCAACTGCGACAATGCTTCTCGCATTTCTTCGGGTCTGAGCCGTCGGGAACGCATCTGCTCGAACATCTGCTGTCGCTGTTGAGCTTCTTTGTCGAGGATTTCTTTGAGTTCTTCTTCCTGACTCGCGGAAAGGTTGGCGTTTTCGGAAAATTCGGCGATCCCTTCGGCGCGATGCTGATCTTCGGCCTTTCGACGCTCTTGCATCCGGTCTTGGAACACTTCATCCTGCACCATCCGAACCGCCTGCTTGAAGCGTTTGAATCCATCTTCCGATTCAAGCGCTTTTTCGGACTGGAGTGCGTTCAGGATATTGCGCAATTCCTCGATTTGTTGTCGGCAGTCTCCTGTGCCGTCTTCGACGGCCAGACCTTCGCCGCCCACGCCACGACCCTCCAAAGCATCTACACGCTGTACGAGACCCGACATCACCGACTCGACCATGCCGAAGCGTGTTTCCGAATCGTAGGCGTGTCCTTCCGAACGTCCCCGGGAACGACCTCTTTCATGCTTCGAACGCAAAGTTGCGGAAGCTCCAAAATTTTCCGTCGATGTTTCGGGAGCCGAATCGTTCCATAGCACCACGACCAAAGCCGTGATGGATAGTAAAATGGAGACAAAATTCAACCAACGCATAGCGATTACCTCCATTCCTTCCAAGCCGACCCATTCTTGCGCAAAAACCTGAATATTTTCTTAAGTTTTGAAAAATCCAGGGTAAATTCATTCATTTCCTCCGGTAAATTCGGAGGTTTCTTTGCGGAACTTACTGCACAAACGATACTGAATCGAAGGACCGGTTGCACTTGACCGTAAATTGAGTACAATGGAGGAAAGGGATTTTCTCGGTACGTTCACATTATGCAGTCTCGGTGGGATTTGTCTCGAAGACCGGGAAAAATATCAAGCGAAAGCGGAAGATGGACGGTCAGGAAATTATCCGAATGTCCTGGAAGCGGGTTTCGAACCTGCATGAAGCGGATATGCGTCTGAACCGCTTTTTATCTCACCTCAAACGTTTCGACAATCTCGAAGTCGCATACACCATCGAAGCTCTGTACGTCGGTGCGTTGCACAAAGACCGTCCAAGTCTCATTTTGTTGGAGGCGTTTTCCCACGGCGCTTTATTGCGAGATCATTTTTCCAACGATCGCCTGCGGGACATCACGCTAAAGGCCGACGAAAACGGCCTGATCTTTGCGGCCGAACTGCTTGGGCCGTCCTCGCAACCTCGTGTATCCAAAAAGGAAATCACCGGTTACCAGGATATCAAAGACATTGCGCTGGGTGAAAAAAAGGCGCTGGCACGTTCCTGCTCCCCGGATATGCTTGAAAAATTGCTGGCCGAACCCGAGCCGTCGGTGATTCGCAACCTGCTGCTCCATCCGAAAATCCAGGAGCGCGACGTGTTGACCATCGTTTCCAGGCGTCCCAACCTGCCGGAAATCATCGAAACGGTGTGGTTCAACCGTAAATGGAGCCTTCGTTATACCGTGCGGCTGGCCATTGCCAGCAACCCCTATTCTCCGGCACGTATGGCACGGGTGGCCATGGCGTCGCTTTCGGTGCGTGACGCCCGCCGACTGAAAAGCATGCGTCTCTATCCCGGAATTTTCCTCGATATTCTGATCAAAGCCATGAAAGGACTGGAGGAAGAAGCTCTTTCTCTGGCCGTGGAAGCCATCGACCGCGAGCCGATTCCCTTTCCCGAGGTTTTGCCGGAACACAAGCAGTAACTTGCCGTATTTTCCCTATTTTTCGAAAATAAAGTTGAGTTCCGCATCAGATAGCGAAGGCTGCCGACGATCTTTTTCGGATAAAATCGCGTCGGCCAGCGGCCAGTCGATAGCGATCTCGGGATCGTCCCAACAAATACCCCGGTCGCATTCCGGTGCGTACAAAGCCGACGTTTTGTAGAGGACATGCGCTTCGGAACTGACGATCTGAAACCCGTGGGCGAATCCGGGGGGGATCCAGAACATCTCACGATTTTCGGCACTTAGCCGACAGGCTTCCCAACGACCGAAACTCGGCGAGCCTTGGCGCAAATCCACCGCCACGTCGAAAACCTCACCTTGCACCACTCGCACCAGCTTGCCTTGAGCGGCGGGGTTTAACTGGTAGTGCAGTCCACGCACTACGCCACGAGTCGAGTAGGAATGGTTGTCCTGAACGAATTCGGCGGTAATTCCCGCTTCGTGAAACTCCCGAGCGTTGTAGGCTTCTAGAAAAAATCCTCGATGATCCTCGAACACTTCAGGCGTCACACGTACTACACCCGGAAGCGTTCCGGGAACGAATGAAAATGGCATGACTACCTCCCCTGGTTTGGATCTACGAGTTTCAAACGCTGATCACAGTCGAAACGATACGACGCCCCACAGGTGTCACAATACCATAAATCTTCGATCTCTTTGAGATTTTCTCCACAGTGACAAACGTAACCTCGAAGGCTCGCTGGATGTCCGAACGCCAGCGCATGAGAGGGTACATCGTGCGTCACGACACTGCCCGCACCGATCAATGCATACTCACCGATCGTCACCCCGCACACAACCACCGTTCCCGCACCGATCGTCGCGCCACGGCAGACGTGGGTTCGTTCGTACCGGTCTTTTTGGGAAATGGAGCTTCGAGGACGTTTGACGTTGGTAAACGTCACCCCTGGACCGCAAAACACGTCATCGTCCAAGGTGACTCCATCGAAAACGTTGACTCCGTTTTGAATCCGCACTCCCCGACCCAAACGAACGTCTCCACCGACATAAACGTTCTGGCCAAGCATGCAGTCGGGACCGATCTTCGCCCCGGCTATCACATGCGTGAAATGCCAGATCTTCGTTCCTTCGCCAATGGTTTCCGGCGAATCGACGATAGCGGTTTCATGGATCGAGAGGTTTTTCATCGTTACAAAAAACAATTAATTTCATGGTTTTACGAAAAAACGGGCGATCCGAGGACCGCCCGTTGAAACCACGGATGAAATGGATTCCTTGACTATACCAGTCGTTTGAAGTGACCGCGACTTACGGTGCGGACCGAGCAGCCAAGCTCCAGGTATTTCTGGATCTGCGCGTCGTTGAGAATGCCGAAGCAATCGACGATAGCCAGCGGACCGCCGCAGATCTCGATGACTTTTTCCGGTTCCAGCTCGAAATAGGGGCTGTGCCGCACGGCAAACACGATAGCATCGGCCGCTTCCAGCGACTGTTCCAGGTCTTTGAGAACCGGAAGGTTTTTGACCGTATCCTGGTTTTCGAAGAACCGCGCCAGCGAGTGAGGATCTTCGTCCTGCTCGGCGAATTCGGGCCAGGCTTCGACGTAAGGATCGTGTACCCGGACTTCGGCTTTCAACTCGGCCAGACGGCGAACCACCAGCTCACTTGCCGAATAGCGGGTATCGCCCACGTCTTCACGATAGGCGCAGCCCAGCAGGGCGACGCGGGAGCCTTCCACCTGATCGCCCAGTTCCGCCAGGGCGCGTTCCACGAGGTCGGCCACGTGGTATCCTCGGGTATCGTTGATGTCGATGGCCTGAGGCGTGAGTTTGAAAATGTTTTCACTGGCACCGAAGAAATTCTTGTGCGCCCACATGCCGAAACCGCCGTCTTTGGGCAGACAGTAGCCGCCGACGCCCGGTCCGGAGAACAGAATGTTTTTGTGGGTCGGACGCTTGCGGATGGCTTCGAGCACCTTGTTGATATCGACGCCCACCTGCTCGGCAAACTCGCCCCATTCCGCGCTGAATGCGATACAAACGGCACGGAAAGAGTTTTCCATAACTTTGGCCGTCTCGGATTCCAGCGGGGTATCCAGCACGCTCAATGGGCATTTTTCGGTGTTGAGCACGTCTTCCAGGAAGCTGACGCAGCGCCCACGGCTTTCGCTATTGATTCCGGCGCAGACCCGCCAGAAATCACGAATGGAGGAAACGTAGTTGCGTCCCGGCATCACGCGTTCGTACGAGTGAGCTACCACCGGTGAGGTATGAATTCCGCGCCGTTTGAACACGCGGCGGATGATCGGCTCGACCACTTTTTCGGTGGTTCCGGGAGGAACGGTGGTTTCGATCAACACCAGCGCTTTGGGGTCGATGAACTCGCCGATGGTACGAATCGCGTTGCGAAACGCACCCATTTCGACGTAAGAATCCTCGACTTTGCCCAGTTTGGACTTTTTCAGGTCGCATTGGACGTCCACAACCACGGCATCGGCCAGTTTCAGTACTTCTTCGTGATAGGTCGACGTGAACGATTTTTTCTGATTCGTCATCCGGTCGAGGATTTCCCCGACTTCGGGATCTTCGGTGGACAGCGGATTTTCCCCGTCGTTGAGCACGGGAATTTTCCAGTAGGAACGAGGCGAAGGTCGTTGCAGACCGAAAACGAATTTCTTTTTGCCGTTGGTCGGTTCGGCATCCGCGATCACCGCCGCCATGACGATGCCTACGAAACCCATTCCCATCACGACAACGATTTCTTTACCGGCTTCCCGCTCGCGGGCGGCGATACCCTGTAATCGTTCCCATTCCGCTTTGTAATCTTCGGGTCCGGGAAGCGGAAATTCTCGCCCGTCCGGGCTGATAGAACATTGCGTATTCAATGACTTCTCCTCGCTAACAGAAACAGTGGGGAGTATACCCTTTCGAATCTTTCATCATGAAATGTCAGAGTGAATTCGTTCTCGGTCCGTTTGTCGAGTCACGATACCCGAAGAATCGGCCCGTGATCTCCACGGATCTTTTCCCCCTTTTCAGGTCACCGTAGAAACGTTTCGAAACACACCATTTCCAAATGAAAGGTTCGTGCAAATAAATGTCGAAGGAGTGTAGCGCAGCCCCCTGGAATTTCCAAGGAATTTTCGCGTACTACACATGAGGATTCGGTGAATCCTCTCCCCTCTTTTTGGTTTCACACTTTGGGAAAAAGCATGAACTTTTTTTAAAAAAACGGCGTCTTTTCTTTCAAGCGGTTCCCAGATTGTGAATTTGATCTATCGACGAACCGAGATTGCTTGAAAACGCCTATTCCGTACCGAGCTTGCGGAAATCTGCAATCGTATTGAGCATTTTGGCAACGAAACCCAAGAGCGCCAGGCGGTTGTTCTTTTTCGCTTCGTCCTTGTCCATGACCAGTACGTCGTCGAAGAACCGATCTACCGGAGCTTTCAACGTCGCCAGAGCTTCGAGCACGTCCAGGAATTTTCCTTCGTTCACCCAACCCTCTATACGGTCGGCGATTCCTTTTGCCGCATCGTGCAATAAAGTCTCGGCTTCCTGATCGAACAATCCGGGATCGACTTCCACACCGGGATCTTCCTTGAGAATGTTCATCACGCGCTTGAAGGCCATCGCCAGATCCTCGAAACCTTCGCGACCCCGGAAATCTGCAAGAGCTTGAATTCGTTGAAGAACATTGACCGGCGAGACGAAACGGGCCGAGCAAACGCCGTCCACGATGTCCTGCGGGTATTGCGCGGAAACCATATTTCTGAAACGCATCTCGAAAAAGGCTTTGACGTCCGTTTCGACATCATCCGCCGGACGGGTGAGTTTTTCACCAACCTTTTCTACGGAAACATGAATGAATTCGGGCAGATCGATCTTCCAACCCTTGCCCGACAGAATACGCAGCACGCCGAGTGCGGCCCGACGCAGGGCGTAGGGGTCCGCCGTACCGGAAGGAATCAGGCCGACACCGAAACAACCGCAGATGGTGTCCATTTTGTCCGCCATCGCCACGAGCGCTCCCACCGTGGTTTCGGGGATTTCGTCCTGGGCGAAACGTGGCCGATAGTGCTCCTCGATCGCCTGACAGACTTCCCCAGCCTCGCCGTCTTTCGTGGCATAAATCCGCCCCATGATGCCTTGCAAGTCCGGGAATTCGTTGACGACCAAAGTATTGAGATCGGCCTTGCACAGTTCGTTGGCACGCGAAGCGTTTTCAAGAGTTTCGGGGGCGCACAGGGGAGCGAGAAATTCCAGCAAACCACGCATCCGGGCGATTTTGTCGCCGATGGACCCTAGTTTTTCCTGGAACGTCACCTTGGCCAGTCCCCCGGAAAAATCTTCGAGCTTCTTTTTACTGTCGGTTTCGTAAAAATATCGGGCATCTGCCAACCGGGCACGCAGCACCCGTTGATTTCCTGCAACGGAAACCTCGGGGTCGGCAACTTCGGTATTGTTGAACATCACGAAGCAAGGCAGCAGCTTTCCATCCTCGCGAACGATAGGAATGTAACGCTGGTGACTCGTCATCGAATCGATGAGGATTTCTTTTGGAACCTCGGTAAACGCTTCGTCGAAATATCCCACCTGTCCAAACGGATACTCCACGAGGTTGGCGATTTCCCGCAGCAATGCCTCTTCGACCACCGGTTTTCCACCGGCTTTTTTCGCCAATTCTTTCGTGGTTTCGGTAACTTGTCTCACACGCTCCTCGGGATCGGGCAGTACGCGAACTTCGGGTAGAGTCGCCAGAAATTCTTTGGCCGACCCGACATCGAAAGATTCCGGGCACATAAAGCGATGTCCACGGCTCTGATGACCCGAGGCGATGCCTGCAAACTCGAACGGCACAACCTGCTTATCGAACAGGGCGACGATCCAATGCACGGGACGTACAAAACTTTCGGCGCGATCCGACCAACGCATGGATTTTCTAAACGGAATGCGTCGAACCATCTGCGGCAGAATCTCGGCCAGAATCTCTCCGGTCGGTTTGCCTTTCACCGTTTTCTGTGCAGCAACGCACTCGCCTTTCGGCGTTTCCACCCGGATCAGATCCTCTACCGGAACGCCCTGTCCCCGAGCAAATCCCTGGGCGGCTTTTGTCGGCAAGCCTTCGGAATCGTAGGCGAATTGCACTTTCGGTCCGGTGGCGGTCTCTTCGCGGTCGGCCTGCGCCGCCGCCAGTCCGTCCAGGACGAATCCCAGCCGCCTCGGCGTACCGAAAGTGGTAATCTCACCGCATTCCAGGTGGGCATCACCGAGTTTCTTTCGGATCTCGTCCGCCATGAAGTCTAAAGCCGGGCCGATCATCCCGGCGGGAATTTCCTCACTGCCGATTTCGAAAATCAGTTCGGGCACGTCGCACCCCTTTCTTTCGTATTTTCAGGCGTTTCAGCCTTGTTTCGCGCGTTTTTTCTCCAGACGGGCCACGATGCGGTCCCAGTGTTCCAGCACTTCCGGGTCGCGTTGCTCGCCCATCAGCGGATAGCCCATCTTGTGACGCAACAGCGCCCATCCTTCGGCGCAACCCCGCGAAAGTTTTCTTACCCGTGCGATATAGTGCTGGCGTTCGGTTACGCTGATGGCTCCGGCCGCGTCGAGCAGATTGAAAGCATGGGAGCTTTTCAGAGCGAAATCGTTGGCCGGGAGCACGAGATCTTGCGTCAGCAACCGTTCGCATTCTTTTTCGTAGCGATCGAACAGTTCGAATTGCAACTTAGTGTTCTGGGCATCGAAATTGAAGCGGCTCCACTCGATTTCATCCCGGTGGTGAACGTCGCCGTAGGTCACGCCCGGCGAATACACCAGGTCATATACGTTGTCCACGTTTTGCAGATACATGGCGATGCGTTCGAGACCGTAGGTCAACTCGGCGCTGACGGGCCGCAAGTCCATCCCGCCAACCTGCTGGAAATAGGTAAACTGAGAAATCTCCATACCATCGATCCAGACTTCCCAACCCAATCCCCAAGCACCCAGCGTCGGAGACTCCCAGTCGTCCTCGACGAAACGCACATCGTGCTGCAACGGGTCCAGCCCCAATGCTCGCATGGAATCGAGATACAGTTCCTGAACGTGTAGTGGAGAGGGTTTCAACAAAACCTGAAACTGGTAGAAACGCCGCATCCGGTTGGGATTTTCGCCGTATCGTCCGTCGGTGGGACGGCGGGACGGCTCGACGTAAGCAGCCTTCCAGGGTTCGGGACCGATAGAGCGAAGGAAGGTATGCGGGTTAAAAGTTCCGGCCCCGGTTTCCACATCGTGAGGCTGGACGACCAGGCATCCTTGCTCACTCCAGAATTTCTGCAACGACAAAATCACATCCTGGAAATTCACGGCGGTTCCTTTCTTGGATGGAAGCGAATCCCCAAATAAAAAACAAAATCCGAGAAATCTGCATATAGCTCGTTTAAGCAGGAGGGTCAAGTTCCAGAGCGCCCCTCATGGGCAGAAATTGAAAAAGCACGAAATCTTGAGATATTTCTTGTTTCGCCGTTATGATTTGGCGTTATCGATGGGAACCCCTGAAAACAAAGGGGGACACGGGCGAAGCGACGTGAAACGTTCGCTTGCCCGTGGTCGAACGAAATCCATAAGCACCCTTCGGGTCGATACCCAACCACCTAACCCGCATAATTCATGAAGAATCTGCTACGACTTGAAAATCCTCGATCTTTCACTTGTTTCCCGATTTTCATCCTCGACAGACTGTTCAGTATGCCTGCGGGTAAAAATCGCTCCAACGTCATGAAATATCTTCGATTTCCGGCGTCTCGCTACGATTTTCATGAATAATGCGGGCTAAATTTCGTAAAAACTTCCCACAAAAAAACGGGACGCCTTTCGACGTCCCGTTCATTCACTGAATTCCTGAAGTGGAATTATTTGATCGACTGGTAGTATTCACCCAGGATCTTGGCCACTTCGGGGCGGGCGAATTCGACCGGCAGGTCTTCGCCGTTGGACAGCATTTCGCGGACCTTGGTGCCGGACAGGAAGACAAAGCTTTCCTTCTTGTGGCCTTCAGGGGCTTCGCGAAGCATGATCACTTGGTTCAGCTCACGGCTGTACGCGGTGTGGTCGGCCTTGAAAATCTTGATTTCCATCGCTCCGACGGGCACTTCGTAATCGAAGATGTCTTGGGCGTCGAAGGGGCCGTAGTAGTCGCCGACACCGGCGTGGTCGCGGCCGACGATCAACCAGGTGCAGCCCATGTTCTGGCGGAACAGCGCGTGCAACACGGCTTCACGGGGACCGGCGTACAGCATGTCGAAGCCGTATCCGGTGATTTCCACGCTGTTGGGCGGGAAGTACAGTTCGACCATCTTGCGGATGGCGGCGTCGCGCACGTCGGCGGGAATGTCGCCGGCTTTCAGTTTGCCGAGCAGCATGTGAATCACGGCACCGTCGCATTCGCAACGATCCATGCACATACGAACCAGCTCTTCGTGGGCGCGGTGCATCGGGTTACGGGTCTGGAAGGCACAGATGTTGTTCCAGCCGTTGGCTTCGATCTGATCGCGGATTTCCTTGGCGGTTTTGAAGGTGCCGGGGAAGTCGGTGGCGAAGTAGGAGTAGTTCAGCACTTCGATCGGACCGGAAACGGCGAATTTGCCCTGGCTGTTGAAGGCTTTGACGCCCGGGTGGGCTTCGTCGTCGGTGCGGTAGACTTTATCGGTCATGTAGGCCATCTGCGCGTCGGTGACTTCTTCGATGGCTTCGACGGTCTGGATGGCGAGCACGGGGTTTCCGTCCACGTTCGGGTCCAGCAGAGCGATGCGCTTGGCGTCTTTGATCGCGGAAATGTCGTTGACAAGGTTCATCACCGGCACGGGGAAGAACAGGCCGTCCTGGGTGGTCATGCGACCGGCGCAGGACATACCATCGGCGACATTCATGTAACCGGTCAGCGGGTTGAAGTAGCCACTACCCATCATGACGGCGTTGGCGGCTGCGGGCGAGGAAACGACGATAGAAGGCAGTCCGGCGGCTTCTTTTTCCAGCTCGGCGCGTTTGGCATCATCCTCGACGTACAGCAGGTTCAGAGTTTCGGATCCATGAGGCTTAATCATTCCTGTTCTCCTTCCAATGTTTTCATTCGGAAAAAAATATGGCACATGCGGGTTCCTCCCGCTCAAGGTCGTTATCGCAGTCCTTTTACAAGGCCATTGATCCGCTAACATTTTTTCACAGCGGCGTCAAGCTAATATGATTTATCTAATAAATCGTGGGGGTATCGAAAATTGGTGATACGTATTTTAGGTACCACTCTTTATAATATACTGATAAGACTAGGAAATTTCCTTTGGAGGTGGGTAGGTCAGGGAGAGAATTTTAGTGGGGTACCATTGTCCTTCACCCGGACCCCTTCGTTTCATGTCGGATTTCCAGCCCGACGTTAGGTGCACTACAAAATGGTGCGAATTGGCCCAATAATATTGAATCATTCATTCATTTGGTTGTAGCGGCGAGGCGTAAGCCCGCCGAAAAGGGAGATTGGGGGCGTAAAAGCAACTTTCAAAAGGCAAAAACGGCGGGCTTACGCCTCGCCGCTACGAAAAAAGAGGATTTTACGAAAGTCGCACTATTTTGTGATGCACCCCCCGACGTTAGGAACCTGAACAAATTCTTGACTTTTCTCCGAGAACTCGTCATAAAAACGCACGTGCTGCAGAGGGTTTCTGCGGCCATGTTGAAACATTGGATACGAAAAGAGTTTTGATGCTTGCGCTCCTTGTTTGCTCGTAAGGCTTAGTTAGAAAATTCGAATTCGCTCGAAGAGCGATTTCAACGGCACTGCTGCCGGAGGGCGTTGTGTTGCCCGTCCGGTAGTGAATCGAGTTATCAAGGAGTATTCCAATGTCCAGCGATTCCATGTCCAAAGATTCCTTTTGGGCTTATTTTCTCGAACTGTACGAATCCACACCACGACAAGGTCCGGGCCTCGACGTCTGCACCGAAAAAGCGCTAAACCTTCTTCCACCCTTGCGCCGTGATCAGCGCTTGTTGGATATCGGTTGCGGCGTTGGCAAGCAGACCCTCGAATTGGCGCGAAAAAGCGCCGTCGAGATCGTCGCCACCGACCTGTACCCGCCGTTTCTGGAGATCCTGAAACGCCAGGCCGAACGGGAAGGGTTTTCGGATCGAATCTCGACGCAAGTGGCCGACATGGCCGAATTGCCGTTCGAGGATCAGTCCTTCGATGTCCTTTGGGCGGAAGGGTCCATTTTCATCATAGGATTTGCGCGAGGTCTCGACCTGTGGCGAAGGTTGTTGAAACCGGGTGGCTTTCTGGTGGTCTCCGAACTGACCTGGCTTACGGACGATCCACCCGCCGAGTTGCGCAAATTCTGCCTGATGGACCCCGAAGAAGACGCCTCCCTCGACGGTCGTCGGCGCGTCATTGGCGAAGCCGGATACCGGCTGCTCGACGAGTTCACGTTGCCACGTGAGGGATGGTGGGATGCCTACTATCTTCCGGTATCCAAGCAACTCGAAGGGTTCGAACGCAAATACGCCGACAACCCCGACGCCATGGCCGTCGTGGCTCACCACCGACAGGAACTCGACCTGTTTCATCGCTACGGTGACCTCTACGGCTACACGTTCTTCCTGATGCAAGGATAGTATCGACGGGAAAGCCTCTTTCGCACCGCCCGGAATCGAGAACTTGGTTTCGGGCGGTTTTCGTTTTCACAGGCTGGCAGATCGCAAGCTGGAGTTTCGGCACAATGTTCCCGATTCCCCACCCTTTGTGACGGATTTCCGGAACAAAAAGACCCTAAAGACAAGACTTTGTGACGTAGTGTAAACTATGAAATATAGAAACACTTAACAACCTCACAAGGCATTGTAAAGACTGGATATTTGTACAAAACACTGACCCTGTTGAAATTTTAACGAAAAAATATCTTAAGAAGTTTGCATCTCCGTGACTCTCTGGCTATACGTTGGATAGTTCATACTTCCCGAGGATTTTTGCGAGGTTGCGTTGCTAAACTCCAAAATTCTCGACGTGCCTTGATTCGTATTCGAAAGAGGGACCATGACAGCGACGAGTCACCGGTTGCCGTGGATGTCGCGCCTTTTTGCAGGCGTTTCCGTTTTGTTCGTTTCTTTGCTGTTTCTGCCGACAGGGTTTGCCCAACAAACCGCAGATGGCACGGAACCGCCGTCGGAAGCCGTGACGCCGGAGAACATCGACCAGATTCTGGCGGATATCGAAAACGAAGAGAAAACAGAAGAAAATCCAACGGTTGAAGCCGAGCCGAACACCGAAGCGACCGCTTCGACCGAATCGGAAGTAGGCGGACCGGACCGGCTGGGCGTTCGCGAATTTTTCGACGAGCAGACCTCTTCCGGGAAGATCTGGCAGTATATGAAACCCCATATCCTGCTACGCTCCGGTCTGATCAACGAAGAACGAGACAAAACCAACCGCGTGCTTCGACAAGCGGGATTCAAGCTGTACGACGCGCAATTCGGGTTCATCGGACAGCTTGACGAGTATGCTTTCGCGCAAAAATGGAAACTGGCCGTACGCTATGCCGCCAAAGCCAACTTCGCCAGTGGAGCCGAAATCAGCGACACCTACGGCGAAACCGAGGTCTATTCGTCGGCGTTTGGCGCGAAATTGCGTATCGGTGTGTCGAAAGTGCCGTTTTTGCACGGTGAGTTGGTCTCCGATCACCTGATGTACTTTTACGACCGGCCCCAGTACGTCAAACCTTATGGTTCGTCCTATCTTAAGGAGTTGGTCCATATCGGACTGAAACGTCATGCAGGCATCGGTTTGCAACTGCACGCGCTGGACAAGGCGTTTTCCCTGGAAGGCGGCATCTATACCGGTCTTTCCAAACCGCTGGAAGAAGTCTGGGGCACCAACGTGTTCGCCGGAAGATTCACGTTCAACAGCATCGACTGGATTCACGAAAAAGTGCGGATCGAGGCCGGATGCGGTGGATTCTACCAAAAGAAAATGCCGCAGATTCTCGAAAACAGCCGCTATGCGATGAGCGCCGATGCCCGGTTGTATGTCTACGGAGCATTTCTGGGAGGCGAATGGGCCATGCAGACCATGGACGACCAGAAACGCGCCATCGATTACAAAGTGGCGAATTACAAAGACGCCACCACCCGAGCCATGGGATATCAGGTGTACGCGGGATATTCTTTCCCCAAACGGGAATACGAATTCGCCGTTCGTTACCAGTGGTGGGATCCGGACGACACCAACCTGGACAAACCCATTCCGCAAAACGCCAATCAGGCGCGGCGCTGGATTACGGCAGGATTCAGCTGGTGGCCCATCAACCTGATGCGGCTGATGGTCAACTATACTCACAAGCAGGAACTCGAATCGGCAGGAGCGGAAGAATACTCCGCTTCACGCCTGAAAGATGTAGCCAATGATGAAGTGGTTTTCCTTTTGCAAGTCCATATTTAGATGTTATTGTTAGTTTGTAGAAGTTTCATTTAAGAAGATTCGCAATGTACACCGAAGGAGAAAAAAGCATGAAACGCATGGGAACGTTTTTTGTGGCGTTTGCACTTGTGATGTCGGCTTGGAGCACGGCCAGCGCCGGGATCAAAAAAGGTCCGTATGTTCAGCAGCTTGGAAAAACCGGGGTTACGATCGTCTGGGAGACGGAATCCGATAGCGGCGGAACTCTCGAATACGGAATCAACGACACGTTGACGCAGAAAATCGAAGCACCCGCAGGAGCTATGCACGAAGTCCGCTTGGATGGCCTGGAGATAAACACCGCCTACACCTACAAAGTGACCAGCGACGGGGAAGAGTCGGAGCCGATTCAGTTCTGGACGGCGATTCCGGCCAGCGAACCGTTCCGCTTCATCGCCTACGGCGACTCCCGCTCGAATTATCTGGACCATCAAAAAGTGGTCAACGCGATGGTCAAGGAATCCCCGGACATCTACATGAACAGCGGGGATATCGTACGAACGGGAACGGATGCCGAAGGCTGGCAGGAACATTTCAACATCGAAAAAGAACTGATGGCCACCACCCCGCTGCTTCCGATCATCGGCAACCACGACACCAACAGCGGCAACTGCGATATGTACAAAGAGTTTTTCTCGCTGCCAAAGCTTTCCAGAGACGAAGACAACCATTTCGACGAACATTATTATTTCCAGGATTACGGCAACACCCGTTTCATTGGTCTGGACGACCAGGTGGCTTCACTGGCGGTGGGATCTCCCCAGCAGGAATGGCTGATGGCCGTGTTGCAGGATGCGGCGGAAAACCCTGAAATCCTTCATATTTTTCTTGGAATTCACGAAGGTCCGTACACCGCCAAATCCGGCCGGAACGGCAATGCCAATCTGCGAGCGGTCATCGACCAGCTCAAAGATTACAACGTAACGGCGATACTTTCGGGTCACGACCACCACTACTATCGTGGAGAAGCCGCCAACGGGCTGAACTTCATCGTCAGCGGTGGTGGCGGTGCGGGTCTGTACGAATGCGAACCTCGTGAAGAATACGGCATCTTCAATCACATGTGCGAAGAGGTCAATCATTACGTGGTGTTCGACATCAACGGCCCCAACATTTCGGCTGTTACAAAAACCCCGGATGGCCGCGTGCTGGAAACGTTCGAGTGGGTCAGTTCCAAAAAAGTCGTTGCTGCAAGCGACGATCCGAACGCCGGAACGGATAACCCGGATGACAACAACGAACTGCCGGGCAGTGCCGCCGCGACCGAAAGCTACGATCCCGAATACGGTTTCGGGGGATGTCAGATGGCCGAAAACGGTGCCGCCGCTTCGTTGTTGGCTGTTATGAGTCTGATCTTGTTTGGAATTCTCCGTCGCAAAAACGCGACAAGATAACTTTTTCGTCAAGTCACAAGGGTGAGGTTGATGAGCGTAACCTGTCGAATCCCGTTTTTCGTTCTGTTTTTGGCGGTCCTGACCACGTGGGGCTTTTTCGGTTGCGAAAGCAATGAAAAAGTTTCCCTTGAAGGCGGCGACCAGGAAAACGAACCGACCGTGGTTTACAACAAAACAGACATGGTTCAGTACCACAACGCCCAGGAAGCCGCGATTGCCGTGGATTCCATCGGCACGGTATGGGCCGTTTCCGGTGCCGGATTGACCGGCTTCAATCCTGGAATGGACTGGGATGACACCGAAGACGACGCACTGGTGCTGCAAAACTCGCAAACCCTTGAAAACTGGCCGGAAAAATCGATGAGCTGGCTGTGCATCGATGCCTCGGACACGATCTGGATGGGTACCAAAACCCAGGTATTCGTTTACGATACGGGCGATACCTCCACCAGTGGATCGGACGACAGTTTCGAAGAAGCCCCGGTTTCCTCCTACATGGAAGGCAACCGGGAAATCCTCGCCGCCACCTGCAACAAGGGCGGCAACGGGCTGTTTTTATCCACCGGCAGCGGTTTGATCGCTCTCCTGAAGGAAACGGATCAAGATGGCGCGAACGTGATCCGTATCGCCGATTACAAAGATTCCGGCACCTTGCTGGCAGGTCGTCCGTATCCTCTCGCCACCGACACCAACGGCTGGCTCTGGACCCAGGTAACCGACTCCGGTAACGCGGAAATTCAGGCGTTTCGGCTGGCTCCTATCGGTGGACAAGGTTTCGATTTCGTGGAAAAACACCGCTTTCCCGCACTGAATTTCGCGCCCAAAACCATCGACACCGATGGCGAAGACGGCGTGTGGTTTATCAACGACGAGACCGCCGTTTATCTTGCCCATAAAGGAACGCTGAGCGACACCACCGACGACAAACTCGTAACGTTCGCCAATGCCGAAATCAAGCTGGAAGGATTGTACCCGCTCGATTCCGGTCGTGCGCTGGCTTTCGAAGATTACGGATTCCATCTTTTCCTGTTGGATATCGTCGATCTGGACGACGACACGGACAACGTGCTCGAAGAACTCGAAGACCAGGGGTTCACCGGGCTGGACAACCGCCTCGAATCGGCGGCCTACCTCTCGGGAAAAGGACTCTGGTACAGCAGCCGGATGGATTTCGGTTTTCTCGAATTCGACGACACGTTGCAAACCGCAGGATGGACCCGCAGGGATTACAGCTCTTTGGGACAAGTTCCATTCAACGATCTATCGGGGTTTGCCACGCAGGACGGAAAAGTCTTTTTGGGCGGTCCCGGCGGAGTGATGGAAATCGGTATCGAAACCGACGCCGAACCGACCGATTACGAGTTCACCTATCACGTGATTCGTCGTGCGGACTCGGCGGTGCCTTTTGCCGTCCAGATGATGGAAGATTATGGAGAGGGCGTGCTGTTCGGTGGGTACAACCTGGGTTATCTACCTCCCGAAGCCGATCCGATTCTTTGGAACGGTGGCGGAGCGCCTTCCGGGATCGAAGGGATGACAGTCGGTCCCCAAAACTACATCTGGGTAAGTTCTGTCCAGTACATCAGCGGCTTGCCGTTCGGCAGTTTCGATGTCTACAACAGCAAGGGAACACCCGATAGCATCGGTGACGACTCCTGGAATGAAATCGACACGGAATTTTTCGGGGCGCAGACCTCGGGATTTTTGTCCAACGACATGGCCTTTTTCGATGACTGCCACGGCCTGATCGGCAATGCGCTGGGATTGCATTATTACGATTGCGGCGGATCGCTGGTCGAATCGTCCGACGATGTTGGGATCTCGGGGCTTCTGGAGGAGTCGAGGGAAGTCAAAACCATTCGCCAAGACCCCGATCATCCCGGCGGTTTCTGGGTGATGACGCTGGAAGGATTGCTGTATTACGACACCGCTTCGACCCTCTCCATCGATGACGATCAACAGGTGAATTACGAGATTGAAAAGCCTTCGTATTCTTTCGATATGGATTCCGCCGGCAGGCTGGTTTACTTCGTAGAAGGCGGCTTGCTGATTCACGATCCGATGGGAACGCCTCTCGATGCCTCCGACGACGAAGGGCTGCTGATCGATCTCGAAACGGCTCGCGGAGCCACTGTGAAGGTGGATTTCCGGGACGGAATCTGGTTCGGCTACGGCGACGGACAGGGTATCTATCATCTGCGCATCGAAAACCCGAGCCTGCGTTCCTGGGACAACGCTTTCACTCCCATTTCGCCGAACTTCGAAGGCGAAACCGAAACGGACGATTCTGCGGATAGCGGCGAGTCCTCCACCGGAGGCGATGAGGACAGCACCGAAGCCACGGAATAATCATTTGAACGGGATAGTGGCGACACCGGTTCGTTGGCGAGTTCATCACTCATTGAAAATGTGAAAAATCGTCGAACGAGTGTGCGATAATCCACCTCGCAAAGCGAGGAAGGCTGTGCTCCCTATGGATTGCACAGCCTCCCGGACTCGGTCCGTGAGACTATGGCACACTATCGATGGATAAAATTTCCATAAAAACCACTGCTGTCCGGTAAAAACTGCTGAGACATGAGATAACCTGTTGGAATCACGCAAGAATAGAGGAAACTTGCAAGGGAACGATTTGAAATTCGGCAGGTGGCATACTTTCGGTATTTGCCGAGAGGCCGCCGATGAATTCTGGACGTACCATTTTTTCACAAGTCATGGAGGTTCTGCCGTACAAATCGTTCGCCGCTTGTGTGAAACGATACCGGGGCGAACGTTACGTCAAACGATTTTCCTGCATGGACCAATTCCTGTGCATGGCGTTTGCCCAACTCGCGTATCGAGAAAGTCTACGAGACATCGAATGCTGCCTGCGATCCATGCAGCCCAAGCTGTACCACATGGGCATTCGCGGCAAAGTCTCCCGAAGTACACTGGCCGATGCCAACGAGCGGCGCGACTGGCGCATCTGGATGGATTTCGCAATGGTCTTGATTCGTCAGGCGAGGAATCTGTATGCCGGAGACGCCTTCGGTGTGGAACTGGAAGAAACCGCCTACGCTTTCGATTCCACCACCATCGATCTTTGTCTGTCGCTGTTTCCATGGGCAACGTTTCGCCGAACGAAAGGCGGTGTGAAAGCCCACACGCTGTTGGATCTGCGAGGCGACATTCCCTGCTGGGTACATGTCACTCCCGCCAACGTACACGATGTAAACGCGCTGGATCTGTTGCCGGTAGAAGCGGGTTCGTTCTACATCATGGATCGTGGATATCTGGATTTCGAACGACTGTTCACGATGGACCGGCAGGGAGCGTTTTTCATCACGCGAACGAAGCACAACACCAGGTACCGTCGTCTGTATTCGCAAAAAGTGGACAAAGCCACGGGTTTGCGATGCGATCAGACCGTGGTGCTGACGGGCTTTTACGCGAAAAAGGATTATCCGGACAAACTTCGAGTGGTGAAATTCGTCGATCGGGAAACAAACGGGCGCTATGTTTTTTTGACGAACAATTTTGTCTTGGCCGCTCTGGATATAGCCAAGCTCTACAAACTCCGCTGGCGGGTGGAATTGTTTTTCAAGTGGATCAAACAACATTTGCGAATCAAGGCATTCTTCGGAACCAGCGAGAATGCGGTCAAAACGCAAATCTGGATCGTGATTTCGGTGTATGTGCTGGTGGCAATACTGAAGAAACGACTTGGCCTCGACGATCTGAGCCTCTACACAATTCTACAGATTTTGAGCGTGTCTTTGTTCGAGAAGAAGCCTATTTTACAGGCTCTAATGCCACCGGACTACACAAGTCACAAAAAAGGTGTCGGCAACCAGTTGGAATTATTCAATTATTAACCGGACAGCAGTGCATAAAAACGAAGGCTTACTATTAGCTGTAGAGCAGGTGACGATACTGCCTAAGGGATACGTCGTTTTGCGTTATTCGGGACGGTTCTGCTTGTCTTTTCGCACTTTGGCGCGGAAGCAGAAATGCCGCATTCCGTCGTTGGCCGCTTCGACCTCGAACGAGATATCTGCCGTTTTCTTCGAAAACGTCGTGGTATCGATATCGAAATAGCGCCATCCCGATTGCTGTTCGGTTCGGAAGTCCCCCATCACTTTGCCATCGAGCCGTACCCGGAAATTGACCGGTGCTCCGTTTACCAGTTTGGCGGCATCGTCGGATAGGGCATAGCTGCCGCTCAAGTGACCATCGAGCGGGACGTTTTCGTACCGGGCCACCGTGACGTATCCTTTGAGGGGGTGCATCCAGAGGCAGGCGTCCAACTCCCCCTCGACATGCATTTGACGCTGTCCGAAATTGTTCCATTCACGCACGGGACAAACCCAGCGCATGTTCTGGAAATCATTGCAGCGCTTCGTGATTTTTCCTTTTTTCAACGTGACTTTGGCTTGCCGGATTTCCGAATAGAAGTCGAACAGCACGTTCGCGGCGTCGGGATGCTCGAAGCGCAGCAGCCGGGCGTCTTGCACCGTCTCGTCGAACACTTTCACGAATTCGGAAAGATACGCCGGTAAGGGAGACTGGTGGGTCAGAACGACCCAGATGCGCAGGTAGCTTTTGTATTTCGGGGTATTCGGTTTACCCAAAAACAGGGTGTTGTTTTTGAAATAGGCCAACGCACCGTCTTCCCAGGCCGGATGCACGACGATCAAGTCGCCGTCCTTGCGCTCGGGTTCGATGGTTTTTTCCACAGCCTGCCACGTTGTCGGCGACACGGGATCGGGCACGGGGGAACAGACCGTGAAAAGGCTGTAAAGCACCACGGCTGCCATGCAGGCCGGAAACAGAAAATGGACGAATCGTTTCAACGCTTTCTCCATGTATGACGTTGAAATGTACCTATCACGACCGACAGGAACATGCCACTACTTTTTGGCCCCGGACGATGTTCCGGGACGTGCAAGAAAGGAATCAACAATCAAATGATCTCCCGCTTTGGATTTCCACTCTTTTTCGAAGCGAAATCATCGCTTTGTTTTCAAGCTGTTACCGCATTTTCCCCAGCCAAAGACCACCCACAAGAGGATATTGTACAACAATCCATCCCTTGACATCCCAAAGCTTCGACTTATCTTTCAAAAAGCGAAAAGAAAGCAATTAATTTAGCTAGTGATTTCATAAGGTTACGAAAACATAAACTACGACTTGAGTTCCAAGGGAGGCAATCATGAGTAAAGCAATCGGAATCGATCTCGGAACCACGAACTCAGTGATCTCGATCCTCGAAGGTGACAAACCCACTGTTATCGCCAACTCCGAAGGCGGACGAACCACCCCTTCCGTGGTGGCATATCCCAAAGACGGTGAACGTCTGGTCGGGCAACTGGCCAAGCGGCAGGCGGTCCTCAACCCCGAGGTGACGGTATACAGCGCCAAGCGCTTCGTCGGTCGCAAATGGGGCGAGGTGGACGAGGAATCGAAGCAGGTTTCCTATAATGTAGTCAAAGGCGACAACGACGCCATCCGTTTCGACCTGGGTGGCAAAACCCTGGCGCCGGAGGAAATCTCCGCACAGGTGCTGCGCAAACTGGTCAAGGATGCCGAAAAATACGCCGGGGAGACGATCAAAGACGTCGTCATCACCGTTCCGGCCTACTTCAACGACTCGCAGCGCACCGCTACGAAAGACGCCGGGACCATCGCCGGTCTCAACGTGCTGCGAATTATCAACGAGCCTACAGCGGCGGCCCTGGCCTATGGCCTGAACCAGCGCAAAGACGAAAAAGTGCTGGTCTTCGACCTGGGTGGCGGAACCTTCGACGTGTCGGTGTTGGACATCGGCGACAACGTGGTGGAAGTGCTTTCGACCAGCGGTGACACCCATTTGGGTGGCGACGACTTCGACAAGCGCCTGGCCGATTACATCGCCGAAGAATTCAAAAAAGAGCAGGGCATCGACCTGCGCGGCGACAAGCAAGCGCTGCAACGATTGACCGAAGCGGCGGAAAAAGCGAAATGCGAACTTTCGGAAACTCCGCAGGCCACGATTTCGTTGCCGTTCATCACTGCCGACGCCAACGGCCCCAAACACCTCGAAACCAAAATCACCCGCGCCAAGTTCGAAGAACTGACCCGCGATCTGGTGGAACGCTGCCGGGGACCGATCAACCGTTCCCTCAAGGATGCCGGACTTTCCGCAAGTGAAATCAACGAAGTACTGCTGGTCGGCGGTTCCACCCGCATTCCCGCCGTGCAGAATCTCGTCAAGGAAATCACCGGCAAAGACCCCAACCAGACGGTCAATCCGGATGAAGTCGTTTCGATGGGCGCTGCCGTGCAGGCGGGCATCATCGGTGGTGATGTCACCGACGTGTTGCTGCTCGACGTGACCCCGCTGTCGCTGGGCGTCGAAACCCTGGGTGGTGTCATGACCAAACTGATCACCCGCAACACCACGATTCCCGTTACGAAGTCCGAAATTTTCTCTACGGCGTCCGACAACCAATCGGCCGTGACGATCAACGTCCTGCAAGGTGAACGCGAGATGGCGGCCAACAACCGCAGTCTGGGACAGTTCAACCTCGAAGGTATCATGCCCGCCCCGCGTGGCGTACCGCAGGTGGAAGTATCGTTCGACATCGACGCCAACGGCATCCTGAACGTCTCCGCCAAGGACAAGGCTACTGGCAAAGAGCAGAAGATCACCATCACCCAGTCTTCGAATCTCGACGAGTCCACAGTGGATCAGATGATCAAGGACGCCGAATCCAACGCCGAGGAAGACAAAAAACGCCGTGAGGAAGTGGACACCCGCAACAGCACCGAGCAGTTGGCCTATGCCGTCGAATCCCAGATCAAGGAACTGGGCGACGCCGTGGGTGAAGAAGACAAAAACCGCTGCAACGAGATCGTCGGCAAGATCCACGAGGCCGTGAAAAACGAAGCTCCCATCGACGAAATCAAGAGCCTGAAGGAGCAGTTGGAACAGGCCGCCCACGCCATCAGCAAAGCGGCCTACGAAAAAGCCGCCGCCGAAGCCGGAGCGCAACCGGGAGCGGCGGGATTCGACCCAAGCGCTGCCGGATTCGACCCCAACGCCGCCGGTCCGATGCCCGGAGCCCCCGGAGGCGAACCGCAAGCGTCGGCTCCCAAAGATGACGACGTGATCGACGCCGAGTGGAAAGAAGTCAAGTAACGCTTCTGCGCGTTTCTCTCGAATTCAAACGCCCGTTTCCAAATGATCTGGAAACGGGCGTTTTTTATTTTTCTATGATATCAACGGGATACGTAGCTTGTTGCCACACTTCTATTATTCGATATCGGTGGCGCAGCGGAAACCGATGGTCGTCAGGCGGCTGTTGGGAGCGTGACTGGATTTGTAGCTGACCCTCAGTTTTCGCGCTTCGTCGTGCCACGATCCTCCACGATGATAGTAGCTTTCGCACTCTTCGTCGGCGCAGTCCGCGACCCACTCCCAGACGTTGCCCAGCATGTCGTACAATCCCCAGTCGTTGGCCTGTTTTTCTCCGACCGGATGCGGGACATCCGAGGCATTGTCCAGATACCACGCCACGTCATTCAGGCAGGAGGCGTCGGTTCCGCAGTAATAACGGGTAGTTGATCCCGCTCGAGCGGCGAATTCCCACTCGGCCGAGCTTGGTAGTCTTGCACCCATCAGATCGCAAAAGGCGCCAGCTTCCTCCCAGGTGACCTGCTCGACCGGACATTGCGGGCAATTCCGCCGATAGCTGGGATTGAAGCCCATCACCATTTCGAATTGATGTTGCGTGATCTCGTAAGGCGTGACCATGAAATCTCGGTCGATTTCCACCGATTCTCCCGCCTCGTCCGGCATGCATTCGTCGTCGTCGGGTGAACAGCCCATTTCGAACGATCCGGCACAGACGTAAGCATAAACCAGTTCGATTTCTTCCTCGGCTTCTTCCTCCACAACGTCCCCATCGGTTTCGTCTTCGAAAATTTCTTCTTCTACCGATTCCAGCTCGGAAACGTCTTCCGCCGTGTCGCTATCCACGGTTTCCATTTCGCTGGGATCGTCAACGATTTCAAGGATGTCGCCGTCCGGTTCCGTCCCGTCCACGAAATCGCCATCGCCCGGTATCGGATCGTCTTCCCCGCTGCTTTCCACATCGACTTCAGGGAGTTCGGCGTTATCCAGGTCCACGTCGGAGCCTTCCACTGTTTCGTCCTCGTACGTTTCTATGGTGTCGGATTGCTCCACGACCTCCGCTTCCACGGCTTCGTCGTCAAAATCCTCTGTCAGTTCAGGTGTTTCCGTCTCTTCTTCGAGCTGTTCCAGGGTTTCCGGCGTCTCTACTTCGGGTTCTTCTCCTGGCAGATCCTGTTCTTGCTCCCACGCGGCGTCTGCGCTGTCCTCGTCTCCGGGGAGGGGGTCGTCCATCTCGGTTTCGGTGGAAAGATCCGGGTCGTCATCGACCGTTTCCGGGAATTCGGCTTCAAAGCTATCCATTTCCAGGGCGTCTTCGTCACCGACGGGAAGGTCTTCCTCGGTGGTTTCGTCGTCTCCATCGGGAAGTTCCACGCTTTCGGCATCGTCCGAAACTTCTGCGTCGATCTCTGAAACTCCTTCGGTTTCAGGTAGTTCCGGCCATTCGAAAGCATCCGTATCCGCATCGCCGCTTCCGTCGTCCTCGTCCACGTCGCCATCGACCGGCGGCAGGGAGGCGGAGGCGCAGCGGAAGCCTACGCCGTGTTCGTAATGCGTTTCCGGGTCGCCCGAGGCACGCGCCGAGGCGCGCATGGTTTGCGTCGAGCAAATCCAGCACCCACCACGCAAGACGCGGGTCGAGCAGTCGCCGCCTTCCCACACGCCTCCGGTTGATGGCGCTCCCACGTAATTGGGGTGTGTGCAGTCTTCGACCCACTCCCAGACATTGCCCAGCATATCGTACAATCCCCAGGAATTAGGCCACTTTTCACCTGCCGGGTGAGTAGGACCGCTTCTCCAGGCGATGATATCGAGACAGCTTGAATCGGTACCGCAATAGTAACGGGTATCGGTTCCGGCCCGCACGGCATATTCCCATTCCGCCTCCGAAGGCAGGCGAGCTTCCAAAGTTTCACAAAATGCTTTCGCCTCGTTCCAACTGACGCCTTCTTTGGGACAATTCGGACACTCCGACCGGTCCGGCTCTCCGAACATCATCCACTGGTACTGCATGCGCGTCACTTCGGTGGACAACATCCGGTAGCTGTGCATCGTCACGTCATGTGCGGGTTCCTCGGTGCCGGAGGCGTAACACTGCGTATCGCCACCCGAGCAACCCATCCGGAACGTTCCTTCGGGAATGTCCACCCAGACGAATTCCGGCTCGGTGAAGGGAAGCTCATCTTCCTGGAATTCTTCACTGTTTTCGTCATCCACGTCACCGTCTACGGCATCGCAGACACCGCCCTCGTCGGTCTCGCCGTCGCAGTCGTTGTCCCGTCCGTCGCAGATTTCTTCCCTGCCGGGATTTTTCAGTGCGGTTGTTTCGTCGCAGTCTTCATAGCCGGGACAATCGCCGTAACCATCGTTATCCACATCGTGGCGGTCGTAAATGTAGCCATCGCAATCCCAGTCCTGACCGTCACATTGTTCGCTTTGCGGATAGGCTCCTCCCGTGCATTGAATCGATACCGCGCAACTGGAAGGCGACATGGAACACTGGTAGCTTCCCGGCTCTTCGAGACATTTTCCGTACGGTCCCTGGTAGCAGTCCAGGTTCTGTTCGATTTTCCAGTAATCGGGAGCCTGCTCACAGTAGAAATACTTGTTATTCTCGTCGGTTATGCCGTCACAGTCGTTGTCCAGTCCATCCATGCAGGTCACATCGCCGAACGATCCGGCCTCGCAAAGTTCGTTCAGAATCGGGCATTCCTCGGCCACATAGCCGGGTGGAAGATTGCAGGACCATTGCCCGGTCGTGCAGACATCCACTGCTTGTCCGTCGGCGCAGACTCCAAAGGTCGGACAGGCTTCCTCGGGCGGGACGAGCGACGGGTCCACCGCGTTGTCGATCTGCCCGTTGCAATCGTTGTCCACGTTGTCGCAAAGTTCCTGCGAAGGCAACGTTTCTCCGATACAGGCACCCCAGAGTCCGAACGCACAGGTTTCGATCCCTTTTTGACAGGCTCCCACATCGCTGCCGCAGACACGGAACAGGTCTTCATCGATGCTGTTGTCGCAGTCGTTGTCCAGGTTGTCGCAGATTTCAGTATCCGGTCCCGTCTGGCCGTCGCAGGTTCCCCAGTTTCCGAAACGGCAGGTCTGGATTCCGCTCACGCATTCCCCGATATCACTACCGCAGACGCGGGAGAGGTCTTCGTCCACAAGGCTGTCACAGTCGTTGTCCTCGTTGTCGCAGATTTCTTCCGTAGCGGTGACGCCTCCCTGGCAGCTTGCCCACTCTCCTGCGATACAAGGCTGCACGCCTTTCTGACATAGACCGACATCGCTACCGCAGGGGATATACAGGCCGTCGTCCGTTGCACCGTTGCAGTCGTTATCCAGGTTGTCGCAGATTTCCTCGACGGGTGGATTTTCTCCCTCGCAGGAACCCCAGCTACCGTTCAGGCAGGCTTGCACGCCCGAGCGACATTCTCCCGTGTCGCTGCCGCAGACCCGCGTCAGGTTCTCGTCCGCCTGTCCGTCGCAGTCGTTGTCCAGTCCATCGCAGGATTCCGCTTGCGCAGGCACGTATCCCCCTGCACAGTCTCCCCAACGACCCGAAGTGCAGGTCTGTATGCCGAATTCGCATTCCCCGATATCCGTGCCGCCGCAGGGTTGGGTTTCGCCTTCGGGACATTCCACGCCTTCGTCCACCTTGCCGTCGCAATTGTCGTCGAGTCCGTTGAGAATTTCACGCTGAAGCGCACAGGAACCGTCGTCGCAGAATCCGCAGGAACAGTCGGAGTCGTCCGAGCAAAAATTGCTGACGACATCCCGGACGACGATTCCACCGTACCCATACGCCAACAGAAAACGATAGCTGAAGCGCCCGTATCCTCCATCCCCCCAGGCATCACTCCAGGAATTGAGGAAGAGGAATTCCTGTTTTGCGCGGTCGTAACCGACGATCAAAACGGCGTGACCGCCTTGATATTGCGATCCCGAAGTGGGAATATCGACCAATACGGGCCGGTACCAGGCCGACCACGAATTGCTATAAACCGGAACGGCATAGATGATGTTGTACCCATCGGACAGGGCTTGTTCCAACACGTCGGTGTTGCCGCCGATGACGTTGAACGGCGTGACGCCATGGAACAATCCCTCGGCGGACTCGTCGATGCTACGGTCTTCCAACCACCCGTAACAACTGTAATTGCTGGAACCGTACGAGTGACAGATGTAAGGCCAGATGGTGGACGGCACGACGAACCGCGTTCCGGTCACGGCGGCGACGATTCGCCCCAGCGAGGTGCCGTTGGTGCAGGAAAGCGACAGCCCCGCCATTTCCCAGACGTGGGACTGGCTCATGTCGGCACTGGTTACCATCCGCGAAGCCAATGTCGCTTCGAGGGAATGCACCGTGGCGAAGGCGACGCAGGTTCCGCAACTTCCCTGGTTGTCGGGTTCGGTCAGGTAGTCGTTCAGATAGTCGGATCGATGATCCACTACGGAGAGAAGGGAGCGTGTCTGGGAAACGGTTTCGGGAGGATTCGGAAAGTGAAGTAATCCTTCTTCGCCCATGGGATTTCCCGGAAACAGGCAGACCTCGACCCCGTTGCCGATGTCCGTCATGTTACAGCCTTCTACCGTATCTTGCGGAAGACAATGCAATTCGTAGGAAAACGTTCCTTCCGGGCAACTGCAGGAGATGTCCCGCGTCAGTTCATCCAGCACCACGCAGGCTCCGCCGTTGCCGCAGTTTACTCCGTCGCAGGGATCGAGCGGGTCGTTGGCGACGCAGGCGGTTCCCTCTTCGTGAAAACCTTCCTGACAGACGCAACGCGGCTGGGAATTCAACACCATGCAGCGGCCGAAACCCGAGCAGAAGATGCCGTCGCACAGGGAGTCCAGCACGCTGCCATCCGTCGGAATTTCGCTTTCCGTGTCGGATTCCTCGTCATCTTCTTCAATGATTTCCGCAATTTCGTCCTTTTCCAAGGATTCGCTGAGGTCCGCTTCGGCTTCGGTTGACGTATCCGGGTCGTTGTCGGCTGGAAGGGTGCTGTCCTCCGTCGCGGTTTGTTCTCCGCACGAAATACAAAACAAAAACAGGGAAACAAACAGAAGTAATAATACGATACGACGGAAAGAGTGCATGAGACGGCTCCGAAACGAGGGTCCAAATCGAAAAACACGCCGAATCGGTCGAAAAGACACAGGTGTCGTTTCCGAAAAGATCCGGTTTTTACAATAATCGGGTGTCTGAGAGGAAAATGAACCGCTTCGAGGAACTCCGAACCGATACGGAAGAAGAAATCGAATCTCCTAAAGTCTTATGGTAGGTGATATTTAGCCAAGACGCTGTTTTTCATTGAAATCACAGGTCATTCTCGCTTTGGCAGCCAACGATAATCGAATGTTATCGAGTCGGATCGGAAAATTCATCCAATTACTATGTTGCGCACCAATATTTGACAGTCTATTGCCTTGACATCGATAGACGAAGGGGATAAAAGGCAGCATTACCTTTGTGAAACACGTTACATCATCCAATTGAGAGTTTTTTACTAGGAGGAGGAACCATGAAAACCATCAAATGGATAGGCTTGGCCTTGATCGCCGTTCTGCCGCTACTCGCTGCCTGTGGCGAATACGACGATTGTTGCAACAGCAATCAACCCTACAAATTCGCGATTCACGGTGAATTGCAGGGTGTGGTCGTGGATGCGATCACCGGAAAACAGCTCGACGGCTCCACAGTCAAACTGTCGATCGACGGAAACCTGAAGAAAGCACAGAAACTCAATGGTGGCGATGGCGCCGAGGCTGTGGGGGCTTATTTCTTCCCCTACGTGCCCGCTGACATCGAAATTCCGATTTTCGCTTCGGCGGACGGATACCAGAGCTTCGAAGGCATGATCAAAATCGATTCCAAAGTGCTCGGCGATTGGTATTTCCTGAAAGAGCCGACGGAAGTCGCCAACATTCAGCTTTTCCCGATCAACTACAAAACCCCGCCTTTCCAGGTCTACGTAACCTACGCCAACACCCCGGTCAACAGCGCAACCGTGATCATCACCCCGGTTGCCGAGGATAACTCCGGTTTCACCGCCGGTAAATTCCTGGGTGCTGTCAGCAACCGCCTGTCCGTCGCGCAGGCCACCACGGATATGGCCGGTTCTGCGGTGTTCGCAGCCGAGAAATTCGTCCTGGGTGGCGCGTACAAAGTCGCGGTTCTGCCGATTCTCTTCAGCAACAAGATGCTTGGCCAGTCGGAAAGCCCGACCTTCATCATGGGTACCGACGATGCCTACTGGAACATTTCGCTGACGGAAATCAGCCCGACTTCGACCATCACTCCTACGCCTGAATGCGATGACAACGATGATCTGCCCTATTGCCAGGGTACGATGATTTACGTCTGTGTCGGAGGATTCTGGACCTCCAACGACTGCGCCGATGGCGGACAGGTCTGTGCCGAAGACGATACCACCGGCGCTTCCTGCGTGACGGAAGAAGTTTCGGAATAATCCCGCTTTTTCGTGGATGATTCGACGGGGCGTTGACAAACGCCCCGTTTTTTTGTCTTTTTTAGCCTGTTTTTGAGGATTTTGCGGGCAAATCGAAACCGAAAAACCTTGCCACGATCACAAAAGTGGGGTAGCTTTTTTGAAGCCACAGGGTGGGGAATATGTTTGCATCCCGGCGAGTTTCGGGCCAATGAGAAGGGCGGTCGCAGTAGTGACTCATGAACCGCCCCTGGACCGATGATCCCGAAGGCACGGAGATGCTGATATCCTAAAGGGTTTGTATAACCCGAAACCAAGGATCGGAACGAACGCGAAACGCGCTTAGCCGCACACGAACCAAAACGCTGGATTTCTACGCCTGGGGAAATGTCTGGGCGTTGATTCCATGCGACCCAACAACATCTAGGATATGGAGAAGGAATGAATCGGCGCCAACCGAAGAAGCAGACCCGCAAGGGTTCATCTTCACCCCGTAATCAACAGAAGAGAAACGGTCGCTCGAACAGAAACCATTCGAATCATTCGAACCATTCGAACCAACGCCATAGCGGTGGCGGTTATGGAAGCGGTAGAATGGATTCAACGAAAGCACGTTCCCAAAAAGTTCAGCTTTATTCGGAATTGACCACGCCGATTCCGGAAGAAATCGATTCGATTCAGAAAAACCTCGATCCTTTTGCACTGTTTTGTGCCTGTTACCTGGGTATCCAGGAAAACAATACCTATCGGCAACCGCGCCTTCAGGACGCCGCCCGCATGGTAGGCGCTCCGATTTCCGTCCTCAAACAGGTGCTGAAAGACTACGCCCTGGATATCGATACTTTAAGTCGCAGCGAGTTCGAATTGTCGCTGGCCAAGCTGGATATCAAAGTGGCTCCGGAAGGAATCAACAAATTCGAGCTTGCCAAGGAATTGTACAAGGAATACCGCGAGTATGTTCCCATGCCCGTTCGGATTCCCACCTCCGACGAAGGTATGGAAAACCGGGAAATCCCCCTCGAAACCGACCGAGCCGTACCGGACAAGCTGGACATCCGGTAGGTCGGTTTTCCACGAAAAAACAGGAAACCCGGAAGAGTATAAAGTGCGGGAAAAATCGCTGTTTTTTTAGGAAGACGTTGACACAAAGGACGTTTTCGAAAATTGTCGGGTGAAGTCACCCGACCTACGATTTTCCTAAAAAATACACCCCGAAGATTACGTAAGATTAACTTGGGGTTGGCCCCTTGTCGGGGATAGAGTTTATCCAAAGAGATGGGACGAATCGTCACTTTCAATGGATAAGATCGAGTTTTTCAAGAAACGGAAAATCGCAAACGGAGACGTCGAAACGGCAGTGGAAAACGGACGCATTTTAATCGTCGAGGACGACGAATCCCTGGCAGGTTTGCTTCGGCGCAGCCTCGTCGAGGAGGGCTACCGCGTGGACTGGGAGGAGAACGGTCCGGCGGGTCTGGAGCGGGCGTTGTCCGGTGAGTACTCCTGCATTCTGCTGGACTGGATGCTTCCGGGACTCGATGGCGTGTCCCTCTGTCGCCGACTGCGTGAGGAGGACCGCCGGGAACCGGTGATCATGCTGACCGTGAAAAGTTCGGTCGAAAACAAGGTGGAGGGACTCAACGCCGGAGCCGACGATTACGTCTCGAAACCGTTTTCTCTCGAAGAATTGCTGGCCAGGATTCAAGCCCAGGTTCGTCGTAACCTTTTGCTGACGGAACCCGGTCCTTCCTACGAAGATCTTCGGCTCGATCCGATTCGCCACACGGCCCGTCGCCAGGGGCGCTTGATCGAACTGACCCCCAAAGAATATGCATTGTTGGACTATTTCGTGCACCATCCCGAACAAACCGTTACGGAAAAGGAATTGATTCGTAACGTCTGGGGCATGGATTTCGATCCTCGAACCAACGTGCTCAACGTGTATCTGCATCGGCTACGCACCAAAATCGACAAAGAATTCCCCTTGCCGCTGATTCACACCCTTCGCGGGCGCGGATATCGCCTGTCCAAGGAGCCTCCATGATCCCGTCCATCCGTCGAAAACTGACGCTCTGGTACATCGGCACCATCAGCGCCTTGCTGATATTTTTCATCGGGACCGATATCGTCGGACTGAAAGGTAAAATGACCCACGAAGCCTGGGTCGAGGAGATCTGGGAGCACAGCCTGCTGGCGCTTGCGATGATCGTGCTGGTGTCCATTGTCGGTACGTGGGTGATTCGCCGGGCTTTTTCACCGGTCAAGCGTATGGCGCGCACCGCCCGAAAAATCACAGCCGACGATCTTTCGCTGCGTGTCGATTCGCTGGGCGACCGTGACGAAATCGGCGAGCTTGCACAAACGTTCAACGAAATGATTTCTCGCCTCGAAAACTCGTTCCAGCGCATTCGGCGGTTTTCGGCGGATGTCGCCCACGAATTGGGTACGCCGTTGACCGTCCTCAGGGGAGAATTGGAACTGGCGCTGCGAAAAGAACGTTCCCCCGAAACCTACCGCGATACCCTGGAACACCTGTTGCAAGAGGTGGGGCAGCTCTCTTCGATCGTCGAGAATCTGATGTTTTTGGCCCAGGTGGACTCCAAAGAGGTTCCGGCGCTGAATCCCGGCATGGCTTTCGATGATACGGTGATGCGTTCGTACGAAGATGTCATGCCGTTTGCCCGATCACGTGACATCCAATTGGATCTCGAACGAATCGACGAGACGATGGTGACCGGCAACGAACCGCTGCTCAAACGAATGGTTGTGAATCTGCTGGACAATGCCGTGAAATTCACGCCCGAAGGCGGTAAAGTGAAAGTATCGCTACGACAAGGCGACGGAGGCTTTCGTCTCGATATCGCCGACAACGGCATCGGTATCCCGGAAGAAGACCGAAACCAGCTGTTCGACCGCTTTTACCGTGTGGAAAAAAGCCGTTCCAAACGAACCGGAGGCACGGGGTTGGGGCTGGCGATCGTCAAGGAAATCGCGGACTTGCACGGCATGACCTTGGAGATCGAAAGTCAGGTAGACCACGGAACGACCCTGACGGTACGGGGCGAAGTCGACAGCAACAACTAACGAGACTTCAAAGGTACGTACAAGCTGTTTTCCGATACCCACTGAATCCGCAAATACACCATTTCGTGGTTGGATAACAAGTGTTCCGACCTGTTCCTACGTGGTGAATCCTACCCTTTCCGGTAACTTGTCTCTCCAAGGCCGACATGCTATTCTCTGGTCGAACGAACTTTACGAAAAGGATTTCGAGATGTATGAAATCGACCGAATCGGCGAGTTTTCCGCCGCTCATTATTTGAGAAACTACCACGGCAAATGCGAGAACCTCCATGGTCACAACTGGAAAGTAAAGGTTTTCGTTGCCGGAAAGAACCTTGGTCCGGGAGATATGTTGATCGATTTTCACGAAATCGATGGCGCTTTGAAAAAAGTTCTGGTGCTGCTCGATCATCACGACCTCAACCAGACTCCGCCGTTCGATCGCATCGAACCTACGGCGGAGAATCTCGCGGCATTCATTTATCGTGAGGTGGGATCGTTGATCAACAAGGAAGGTGCCTACGTCTCCAAAGTACAGGTATGGGAAACGGATCGCTCCCGAGCTACGTATTGGGAATAAAAAGGGGTTTGAAGCGGTTCGAACGGATGTCGAAAAAAATCAAATCCGTAGAACATGAAACCTGGGGATCGAAGGGACGAAACGCGTTGAACGAGACGAAGAAGTCGAAAAAAAAGTCGTTATCGCATCGAAAAGCCTGGTTGGCCGGAGCGCTGCTGGGATTGCCCGGATTGCTCGGCGTCACGGCATACTGGGCCGTGGGCGGGCTTCCCGGAGCCGTCGAACAGCCTTCTCCGGTGATCGAAGGAACCTGGGGCGAGGTGGACCCGGCTCCCCCCAACGGGATGCTGAAAGTCGTCACCTGGAACATGCATTACGGCGTGGGACCGTACGACGATTTCGAGGAGCGCGTACCGAAAGAGCAGGTTGAAAACATCCTGCAAGGGATGATCGACGTTCTTAAAAGCTACAATCCCGACATCGTGCTGTTGCAGGAAGTGGATTTCGACTCGTCCCGGACCTACGGCATCGACCAGATGCGGCTCCTCGCCGAAGGGTTGAATTTGCGGTACATGGTTCCGACGGTGACCTGGAAAAAAGGTTATATTCCGTTTCCTTACTGGCCGATTTCCAATCACTACGGATCGATGAACAACGGGCAGGTGATTTTGTCCCGCTATCCCGTCCAAGATACCCGTCAGATCCGCTTTCCCAAACCCAAAGCCAACCCGTGGTGGTACAACCTGTTCTATCTCGATCGCCACGCCACGATGGCTCGGCTGAAAATCGGCAAAGCGTTCGTCAACGTTTTCAACGTGCATTTGGAAGCCTTCGACGTTCCCAACCGGATGGTCCATGCGGAAATGCTGCTGGAGTTTTTCCGAAAACAGGCCGGGTACCTCAATATCGTCGCCGGGGATTTCAACACGGTGCCTCCGAAAGCGAAACTGCGGCACGCCTTTCCAGACGAACCGGACCAGGATATGCGCAAGGACGAAACCTTCATGATCTCCACCATGATGGAGTTGGAGGAAATCGTCTCCCCGGAAGCCTATTACGCGGATGAGGCCCGGTATTTCACGTTTCCTTCGTTCGCTCCCAATCGTCGCCTGGATTACCTCTGGTTTTCCACGCGATTGAAATTGCAGGAAGGTCGGGTCATGCAGGAGGCGGGAGAGCTGTCCGACCACCTGCCCGTTTCGGCCCGTTTCGAATGGCGAATCAAGTAGGTTGCCGGATGATTTCATCCGACAATGTGTGGTTTTGCTTTGTTTTTAGTAGATGTAGGTCGGGTGATTTCACCCGACAACCTATCTAAAACCAAGTGGTATCGTCGGGCAAGAAATTTGCCCGACCTACTTCTGAATATAGCCGACCTTCTTTCTTTTTCGTCCAAGCCCCGGTGAGGTTTTTTGGTGACGACACCCAAATGGATCAACTGGAAAACCTTGCTGGCGGCGGCGGTGACGATCTTGTGTATCTGGCTGGCGGTTCACCAGATCGATCCGCAGGCGTTTTTCCAAGCACTGGGCCGTATGCATGTGTCCTGGTGGCTGGCGGGTGTCGGTTTGTACGGGGTCAGCCACCTGTTGCGCGCCGTGCGCTGGCGTGCCGCTTTGCGCCCTGCGCTGGTGTTGTCCCCGATAAGATTGTTTCCCTATACGGTGATCGGTCTGGTGCTCGACGACCTTCTGCCCGGACGTCTGGGCGACCTCTACCGGGCCTGGCTCGTCACCCGGCGGGACCGTCTGCCCTATCCTTCCTCGCTGGCGGTGGTGGCGGTGGAACGGATCTTCGACGGCCTGGCTGTTTTGCTGCAATTGGCGGTGGTGCTTTCGCTGGCCGAGTTGGAAAACGAGGTGTTAGGCTCCATTCGCTGGACGGCGGTTTGGATCTTCGGTCTTGGCGGCGGTGTGCTGCTGGCGGTGGCGTTTTTCCCCAAAGCGGCGCGGGTCGTTCTGGAAAAATTCGGACGACTGCTTCCCGAAAAATTCAACGCTATTCTATTGAAATCCTTCGAGGAATTCGAACGCGGGCTTGCGGTTATCCGCTCTCCTTTGGATCTTTTGTGGACGCTTCTAACAACCGTGGCCGTCTGGTTGGCGGAAGGACTGTTTTACTGGATGGTGTTTCAGGCTTTCGACCTTCCGGCTTCGCTGAGCTGGGCTTTGCTGGTCAATGCCGTGGTAGCACTGAGTTCCGCTCTACCGGCGGCACCAGCGGCGCTCGGCGTGTTTCATTATGCCTGCGTGCTGGCGCTTGGCGTCTTCGGTGTCGAGGCTTCGAAAGCGCTGGCCATTGCCGTCGTGCTGCATACCAGTGAAATGGCGTTGACCATTTCTTTAGGGGCCATCTTCGCCATGATGCTGAACGTCAGCGTGTCGAACCTGCGACGTCTTCAACCTCCCGACGAGGAGTAACGGCTTTTTTTACGAATGCAAACGTGTGGACCAGGATGCAATCCTGCTCCTTCCAAATTTCCAAATAAAAGAATTGGGCTGGGTGCAAAGCGGTACTATCGGGAGATCGGCGGCACACTGGCGACGGGGTTGAAATCGCGGAAAATGCATTCGGACCGGTCGAGGATGTCCGAGCAGTTCATCTCGGAGGGAATGCGGATCATCTGCAACCGGTTGGTGTCTTCGTACTCCAGCGCGTCGAGGGTCAATTCCTGGTCCAGCATCCAGGGATCGGCATTGACGGTCCCCAGCGTACCCAGGGCATCCACCGGACCTTCCAGGGTATCGCCATCCACAACGGAAGGATGCAGTTGTCGAATCCAGCGCAGGGACACGTACACCTCACCCGGTACCAATCCGGTGATTCGGGCGGTGAAACCGGGGTGACCGTCGGATTCGAAATCCACCAGCCGGGGGTCGTCGTCCTCCACGGGGAGCGCGTCGGTGGTAGGATCGTCGAAGGCGTCGATATCCGCACCGTACAGATCGATTCCTTCGGGGAAAATCAGAGTATCCCCATTGCGGGAAACGCTGTAGGAATGGGATGGAATCAACTCGATGGATGCGGTGGTGAAAATAATGCCGAAGTCCACATCTTCGACAACAAAAACCTGCAAATCGCAAGGATGATCGTTGAAAACTTCAATGGTTTCGGCCTCTTGTTCCATCTCCATTCGTCCGGTCCAGACAATCACGAAGGTGGCCGGAACGGCAAAGGGTGTCGGCAGCCAGGTTTCGAAGGCCGCCGCATATTGCACCGCCCAGGTGCCGGTCAGGTCGTCGGGGGAGCCGCCCATCGAAATACAGTCGGAGGCTTCGTCGTCGTCGTCTCGATCCGCTTCGGCCATCGGCTCGTTCCCATCGTTCGGGTCGCTGTCCTCGCCACCACATCCGGTCAGACGCAACATGGCTGTCAACAATAACATCAATCCGATGGCTCGTACTCGCATCGCCCACATGACAAACTCTCCAGTTTTAGGGAGGATAAAGGTTCGATCGGTTTCGTCCTCAACGGCTTTGTCCCCTTATCGAAACGTCACGAACGCTCGAAACCCTAACATATTTTGCCTCGCATGTGGGAAAAAACCGCCGAGGAGTCATGAAAAGTTTTATGCCATTGAAATGCCTTGGGGCATCGATTGGAGACGCATTGAGGGTACGTCAAACCGTGTCGAATCGGAGGGGATGACGCAAAACCCTGCGATCTTGCGGTGAGTCGCGTCTGTGCGGGTCAAACCACGTCAAAGCCTGCCGTTTTGTGCTCGAAAACCACCCTTTGTGCGGCACATTGTGCTGTCATATAAGACGGATTCTGCGATATATGACAGAAAACAGCCGTTTTTCGGGGGAAACACAGATTCGTGTCTGCCGGTCGTTTTTGCGCAATCTCCTCCGATTCGGCGTGATACGACACGAAACGACGTGCTTTGGTCCCTTCGGAAAATGTTTGATACCATTCAGTTTTCAATGATCGGACTTTTGTCATTTGTTGCAAAGGCAGACCATCCAGTAGGCCGGGTAAATTTCTGGCCCGACCCAGCTTGCTGACAAAGTGGTTTTGTCGTTTTTGAGCTTCAATAATTTCAAAACGTTACAGACGGAAAAATTGTTCGAAGTGAGTTTGTCAATTGCCTGTGTCGGGCAAGAAATTTGCCCGACCTACGCGATTTCGGAAAAAAGCGTTTGAAACAAACACATGGGAAGATTATTCGACGGTCAGTTCCACTTCGATTTCGGCAGGAGGATCGGGTAGCGACAGCTCCGTTTTACCCCGACCGATACCGAAGCAGGAACCGTTGATGGTTCGACCGGGGGAGCCGGATACGAGTTCGGAATCGACCACCGCCGCATGCAGAGTGAACGTGCCGTTTTTCCCGATATGCGCGCCGCCGCCCGGCACGCCTTTGGGCATCCCGGACAGCCAGACCGCCCCCGAGGCGCAAGGCTCTCCCTCGGCATTGACGAACCGGCCCTGGATGGTGACTTCCCCGGCGGCTTTGAGCACGATTCCCGTGGCGTCGCCGCCGGTGATATCCGTCTCCACCGGGCTGAAATAGCGCGGCGCGACGGCGTTTTCTCCACCGACCGTCACCTTGCCTTCCGGCAGTCCGCAGAAACGGAATCGGCCTTTGTGGTCACTGGGAGCAAGCGTCGAAAGTGCCGGAGGTACGTAGAGATTCCGGCCACCGGAACGAAGCTGGTTGCCGTGATAGGGGTGAATGCCGCCGGAAGCATTGTTGGAAACCACGCGCATATTCATGTCGTCGCGTTTGAAGTCGAGCTTGATTCGTACGCCGCTCACCGGTTCGCCCTCGCTGTCCTCCACGCGACCCTCGATACAGCGGCCCGGCTCCAATCCAAGCGAGACGGTGCGCTCGGTTTCACCGGCATCGAGACGAAACGCATCGGAAACTTCCTGGAGGTAGCCGGGAGCCGATGCCGCCGCCCGATATCGGCCCGGCTGAACGCCTTCGAACGTGGCGACGCCACCCGGAGGCAAGGTGTAGGAACACGGAGAGTGTTGATTTTCCTCGGAAATCAGGCATACCTGCACACCGGGAAACGGCTTGGAACTCTCCGCCTCGACCGTTGCGACCCGAAGCAGCGTGCTGCCGCTGAGCACGAGTTCCTTCCAGCAGGTGTCCGATTGGCAATCCACCTTGACCCGCTTCGACACCCGCGCCCCATCCCGCGCATACAAAATCATCCGAGCATCGGCGGCATAAAACTGGAACGCTCCCCGTTCGTCGGTAACCGTCCGGTAGCGGTTCCAGCCGGTATAGTACTCGCAAAAGACCTCGACGTTCGGTTGAGGGGTTCCGCTGGTATCCACCACCCGACCGTGCGTGAAGCCGGTTTTCGCCAACGACACCGTATGTTCGGCTTGACCGCCGGCGGGGAGATTGTGGAAATCGACCAGCACCCGATAGCCGGGAATCCGAAGTATAATCATATAGTTCCCACCGGGAAGGTCGTCGAAGACCGCTCGCCCCGTCTCGTCGGTTTCCTCGGTAGCCCAGGGGGTCATGGTGTGATCGTGAACGATTTCCTCCTGGGTGGGGGCGTTCTCCATCTCGGCGGGATGCAGGCCGACAGGCTGCCCGGTAACCGGTTCGCGGGTTTCGGCTTCGACCACCAGTACCGTCAACCGTCCCGCATTGGACAGCCGGATCACCGCCTCGGCCTGGGTGCCGGGAATCACGAAAGCATAGGTCTGGTTGCGTGCATACAAGGGATGCTCGCCGACCAGCAAAAATTCCCCGGCGGGTAGATCGTCGAAACGAAACGTGCCTTCGGCGGGAGTAAACACCGGATCGAGAAACGGCACCCCGTCGCCCGGTGCGGTGACCGTCACCTTGACGCCTTCCAGCGGTTTGTCGTTCTGGTCGAGTACTTCTCCTACGATTCCACCGAGACCGTGGGCGGCATCGAAGATCGCGGGGGACTCGGGAGTGCCTTTTTGTTTCGCTTTTACGCCAGGTTGCGCTGTGTTGTCGGACAGGGAATCGTCCTGAAGTTCACGTTCGGAAACGGCTTTTCGGTCGGCGGCATTCGGGAGTTCTTCGCTGCGGGGAGTGTCGGAAGCAAACCACCACCAGCCGATCAAAAGGATCGAAGCAAGCCCTACCACCCAGAGCCAACCCAACTTTTTGTTTGCCTGCGGTGTCGAACCACCCATGTCCCGAACGGCTTTCGTCTTCCTGGTCTACGTCATCGACATGTAATGTAAGGGTTCGGAACGAACAATCAAGGGAAAAGATAGGGTGACTTCTCGTTTCCCTGCGTAAAAATTTGCACCCTCGAAATCGGGTATGTGGTTATTTTCGTTTCCAATTTTCGGTAAGTCTTGTAAAGTATCCTTAATTTCCCGATAATGTACGGGGTATTCCCAAACCGGATCACGGGCCGAAGGTCCATTCAACAATCGGAACGTTTCATGACTGAAAAATCGCCAGCTCTTACGCTCTCCAGCCTGGACAGCCTGTCCATTTCGTTAAGCGAGCTCGAAACCCTTTCCTCGCTGGAGGAATTCCGTAGCGAATCGGCCAAAAAACCGGCAGCGGCTCCACCGCCACCACCTCCTCCCAAGCCAACGCCTCCGGCCAATGAACCGGTCCAGATACGGATGGGACTGGATTTCGGACCGAAGATCGGTGAAGGCGGCATGGGCCGGATTCTCGCGGCTCAGGACATGGCCATTCAACGCAACGTTGCGGTGAAAATGCTTCGCAAATCCAAAGCTACCAACGTTCGCGAAGTCAACAAGCTGCTGCGGGAAATCCAGATCACGGGCCAGTTGGAACATCCCAACATCGTGCCGATTTATTCGATGGGAAAATTCCAGGACGGCCAGCTTTTCTTCACCATGAAGCGTCTGTATGGCTATTCCCTGAAATATGTCATTACGAAACTTCGTCAGGGCGATGAGGAATTGTCGATTAAATACAACCGTTTGCGTATGCTGCGGCTGTTTCAGGAAATCGCCCGCGCTATCGATTACGCCCACGCGCGCGGCGTGGTGCACCGGGATATCAAGCCCGAAAACGTGATGGTCGGCGACTACGGGGAAGCGCTGATGGTGGACTGGGGCCTGGCGCTCGCCGTTCCGCGCATCTGCAACTCGGATCTGGGACCGGTCGAGTTGACCTGGGACGAAGGCGTGCGCGACCGGGTGATCGTCGGAACGCCCGCCTACCTCAGCCCGGAACAGGCAAAGGGCTTGAATTCGATCGTGGACCGCCGAACGGACGTCTACGGCCTTGGAGCGCTGCTGTACGAAATGCTGACCTATACACCGCCCGTCCAGGCGCATGATGTGTACGCCGCCATCGACGAAGTGCTGCAGGGAGATATCGATCTGCCTTCCCGGCGTTCGCCCCACCTGGATATTCCCGGCGAGTTGGATGAAATCGTTCGCAAGGCGATGAGTTACAACCAGGATGAACGCTACGATACCGCCCAGGACATGGCCGACGACGTACACGCCTTTTTCGAAGGCACGTTGGCGTTCGAACGACGCCGACGGGAAGCGGACGAAAAAGTGAAAAAGGGGGAGCTGGAAACCCTCAGCTACCAGGAAATCGTGGAACATCGTGAAGAAACGAGCAAAAAGCTTCAATCGCTGAAAACCCGCTCGGGAAAAGAAGAATCCGGGTTGCTGCAAAAAGACATCTGGCTGCTGGAAGAAGCGCTGGAAAGCATCGAGCAGGATGAGGCGGAGCGATTCAACGAAGCGATCACCTATTTCCTGATGGCGCTCGAACTCGAACCGCATCATAGCCAGGCCAAAGCGCGACTGGCTGAATTGTACTGGGAAAAATATTTGGCCGCCGAAAAGGAACGCAACCGCACCCAGCAGTTGTACTGGCGCGGGTTGGTGACCAAGTACGACGAAGGCCGCTTCACGCCGCTGCTGACCGGCAAAGGGCATCTGACGGTGACCTTCGAGCCGGAACAAGCGCGTGTCGAACTGTTCCAGTACCACGAGAGCAGCCGCCGGATGGAACTGAAACCGGTGGATATCGATCTGGAGAACCTTTCTTCCGGTGTCACGCTGGACTGCGGAAGCTATCTGGTGGTGATTTCCCTGACCGGCTACTCGGTGGCGCGCTATCCGGTGCTGATCGAACGGGACCGGGGTGTGGCGATTCATCTGAAACTGAAGAGTCGCGAGGAAGTCGGCGACGGATTCATCTGGATTCCCGCCGGAGAGCAGATCATCGGCGGCGACCCGGAAACGTTCGGCTGCGGCGAAGAACAGCGGGTTCAACTGCCCGATTACGCCATTGGCCGGGTGCCGGTAACGCTGCGGGAATACGTCGCTTTTCTCAATGATCTGGCCGAGAACGACCCCGAACAGGCCGAAAGCCTCGTGCCGAGGGAATACGGCTCCAATACGCCGTACCTGCCGAAAGAGGCGGACGGCAAGTACGGGCTTCCGGGAGGCGAAAACGAGGCGGAGCGCTGGGAATGGAACTGGCCTGCGTTGGGAATCAGTTTCGAAGATGCTCTGGCTTACGCTCGCTGGCGTTCCGAAAAAGACGGCATCACCTACCGCCTGCCGACGAGTGCCGAATGGGAGCGCGCCGCTCGCGGAGCCGACCGCCGACGCTATCCCTGGGGCAACCGCTTCGATCCCTCGTTCGCCAACATGCGTTTTACCCAGGAAAAACCGCGACTTAAGCGCGTCGGAACTACGCCCACGGATGTATCACCTTACGGTGTGCGCGACGTAGCGGGGAATATTCGCGACTGGGTGGACGACGTACCGCCGGACGGCAGCGAGGATCAACGCACCTTGCGGGGTGGAGCCTGGACCATGTACGAAATGTTCTGCCGCTGCTGTTACCGTGGAAGCGGCAAGCGCGACCTCTGCGCGGTCAACATCGGCTTCCGCCTGGTCAAAGACCTGTAAGTTCGATTCATTTTGCGTCAAAATAGTTCCTTAACAAGGAAGTAGGTCGGATGATTTCACCCGACTGTAAAGACGAATTTCGCAAATTGTCGAGTGAAAATCACCCGACCTACAGGAATGCCACCCTTCGAGAAAAAATCCCTTCCCGCTTGCCTGAATGGCAGGCTTCCACTATAGTTCGGCTCCGTATGTTGTGAACTCTTATGCCCGTGAGGGAGAAAACCGCCATGGAAACGGAAATCAAATCCTCCGCCTCCGCGTTGCGCACCAAGGTTGAATCTCTCCGGGACCATCTTTGACTACGCCGACAAGCGCGAGCAAATAGCGGTCCTGGACAAACAACTGGCCTCCGAGGAAGTCTGGTCCAACCCGGAAAAATCCGCCGAATTGCAAAAACAGAAGAAGCAGCTCAGCCTGATCGTGGATCGGGTGGACGAGGTGCTTTCGCTGGCCGATGAAGTGGACGCCATTATCGAATTGCTGGAGATGGAAGACGACGCTTCGTTGGAAGCCGAGTTGAAGAAAAATCTGGCAACGCTGGAAAAAAAGGCCGGTGATCTCGAATTCCAACGGATGCTTTCGAGAGAGGCCGACCCCAACAACGCCATTTTGACCATCAATTCGGGCGCTGGCGGTACGGAATCCCAGGACTGGGCCGACATGTTGTTGCGGATGTACCTGCGCTACGCCGAACGCATGGGATTCGAAACCCAGGTAGCCGACCTGCTCAGCGGCGACGATGCCGGAATCAAAAGCGCGACGGTAATGATCAACGGACCGTATGCCTACGGATACCTGCGACCCGAAGCCGGAGTGCATCGCCTGGTACGGATCTCGCCGTTCGACTCGAACAAACGGCGGCATACCTCGTTCGCCTCGGTGTTCATCACCCCGGAAATCGACGATTCGATCGAAGTGGAAGTCAACGAAAGCGATCTCCGTATCGATACGTACCGTTCCACCGGAGCCGGAGGGCAGCACGTCAACACCACCGATTCGGCGGTGCGCATCACCCACTTGCCGACGAACATCGTGGTTTCCTGCCAGAACGAGCGCAGCCAGCATAAAAACCGGCACACGGCGATGAAAATCCTCAAGTCGCGGCTGTACGAATTCGAAATGGAAAAACGCCGTGAGGAAGCCCAGAAGGTCGAACAGGCCAAAATGGACATCAGTTTCGGCAGCCAGATCCGCTCGTACGTGTTGCATCCGTACCGGATGATCAAAGATTTGCGCACTCAGCACGAAACCAGCAACACCGAAGCGGTTCTCGATGGCGATCTGTATCCTTTCGTCAAGGAATACCTGCTGAAAAACGGCTGAAATTACAGGACATTAAAGGTGTAAAAGTTTTTCGGTAGATTGTGCAACGTGATTTTTCCGGGCGGCTCTATGTAAACGGAGGCGAGAAACGTTTATTGGCTTCGGTTCCCAGGAAGGACCATGAATCACTCCTGCACAAAACATCCCGACCGTGAAGGAAACTATTACTGCGCCAAGTACAATCGCTATCTTTGCGAAGAATGCATGGCCTGCCAAGACCCCACGTTGTACTGCAAACATCGGCAGATGTGCATCATCTGGGAAAACGTCAAGCAACGCCGCCTGGAAGAGAAAAACCGCACCCGCGCTTCTTGAAACCATCCCGAGGTATTCCGAATCTTTTCGATGCATGGAAAGAAAAACGACGTTCTGGAATAAAAGGATTCTTGACGTCCCCGATTCTCCGTGCTATGGAAGATTCCTCGCTGCGAGGCGAGACGTTCTTTTTACCGTAGGCCAAGGTAGCTCAGTTGGTAGAGCAGGGGACTGAAAATCCCTGTGTCGGCGGTTCAACTCCGTCCCTTGGCACCACGCATAAAACCCCGATTTCCTTGGAAGTCGGGGTTTTTTCTTGGGTTTTTCCATCGTGACTCACGGGAGCGTCCCCCCTCGTGTCCGGTTCCATCGGTCCATTCTGTCCCATTTTTTGCATCTGTTGTTGTACATATGTGCTACAGTCCGTTGGCAAGGGCAATCCTGGCAAGTGAATTTTCTCCGAAGCTCTGCGTAAGACCTCGAACGGAATTTTACCGTAGATCTGATCGACCATCCGTGTGGTTGTATGACCTAGATAGCGAGCAACTACAGCAGAATCAATGCTGGCAGCTTTCATCCATGTTGCCAACGTTCGGCGGAGGTCGTTGGGGCTTATCGGGTCAATCCCCGCCCCTTTGCAAGCTTTTATCAAGTCCCGTCGAACGTTGGTCCATTTTTCAAAGAAGGGGGTATCAACTGAAGCCACTGAAGGAATTGTAGCTTTTTCAAGGATTGCCCAAAGATCCGGCGTTAAAGGAAGCGTACGATCGGATTGCTTCGTCTTCGTGCCAGGAATCTTGAGTATTTTCAGATATGGATCGATGTGATTGGGACAAACACGCAGTGACTCAGACCACCGGCACGCTGTTCGAACGAGGAAGGCGACATGAAACCGTCGTTTGGGAGGCAGGCATTCCATCAATGATATATACTCGTCTGGCGTCAAGTATCGCTCTTTGGGTACGTAGTCGTTGGCCGGAGCCTTCGAAAACAGCCTTTTAGGGTCTTCGTACAAAAGCCTCTTATGCCAAGCTATTACACCGGCATCTAAACAAGCGACATTAGGCCGCTTTGGCATATTGAACGAACGTCCCATCGAAGAAGTTGGCGACTTTCCGAGGATTACGTTGGAGGTTTCTCAGATAGGAACGCAGTTTCTTTTGTAGCTCCTCTTTTCCTTTCGTTGGAGCCTGGGAACCCATATGCTGTTTCACGTCCTGGTTGAGCAATTCGTCCGGGTTCAACTCCGGCGAGTACGACGGGAGGAAAACCAGTAGTAGTAGTAGGTCGGACAGATTTTCTGTCCGACATTTCCCGGTTGGAGCATTTTTTTGTCGGACAGAAAATCTGTCCGACCCAGGCAATTGACAAACCCAACTTTGAACAATTTTATCGTCTGTAACTTATTGAAATTATTGAAGCTCAAAAACGACAAAGCCACTTTGTCAGCAAGCTGTGTCGGACAGAAAATCTGTCCGACCTACCCGGCTGATCCAACGTTGGATCAGTTGATGATGAAGGTTCGGGCTCACCACCCCAGAACCGGAAAGAAGATTTTTTCGAAAGAATTCCTTGAGGGTTGGGACCGGTATTGGACACATATGGAAACCACGATGCCTAAATCGAAACCGTCTTTGAAAAGGGTGCAGAGCAGGTGTCCAACGGTCCCTGTAGGGAATACAACGTTGATATAATTATGCAGGGATGGATTGTCGGGTCAGGTGTCGGTATTGCTTATATGTCAATCTCAGGTTTTTGCCAGTCTTCAAACGCAGTTAATACCATTGTCATCATACGCGTAGCAGCATCCCACTCTTCCTTTGAAATATCAGGAAAGTATTCCATTTCACTTTCTGGAATATCTTTGGGAAATTCTAAACATTCTATTGCATTAGCTATCGTTGAAAGCAAAATTGGTTTGTTTTTTAATTTTAAACCGACAACCTCTCCTGTCCCAACATCTTGGTCACTTACTTTCCCAAACTCTATATGCTCAAAGCATATCAAGTTATCCGGTGTTTCAGAGCCATAGTCAAGAAACGCTTTCATAAAAGATCTGGAATCGTTTGCTATTTGTGGTTCATCTGTTCCCCAAGATGGTAGTTGACACAGTTTCTCTCTGAATGATTCTTTCGTACTCATCTTTCCCTCCAACTATTTCTAGTTTCTCCCACCATCATTTCTTTGGACCAATCTGCAATTCATCAATCATACTGTTGAATTCATCCAGTTTTTCCGATGGAATTGCATAACGGCCAGGTTCATTAGATGGTTTGATTTCGTATTGTTTAAGCCACTCTCTCGTTCCAGGTTTAGCTTTGATTGTTGCTTTATGAGTGTATTGCTTTGTTTTCCCAAGTGATTTTCCGCTGACTACACCTTTATCACCTATCCACTTTGGATTGTTCTGATGTGGTTTAAACTTAGGAACAAGTCCATTTGCCTTTTGGGTAGCATCAGCTTCTGTTTTTGACATAAATCGTTCAAATATCTCACGACCTTTTTTGGCACCTTTAGCCTTTATCCCACCACCAAATGTTAAGCCTTCTTCAGGTCTTTCCGCAGTAAGTTCATTGGCCATATATAGGACAGCACCCACTGTATGCTTTGCTGACCCTTCCGGTGCATTACCAAAGGTTTCAACGATCAAGTCCTGCCTTACCCCTTTGGGATGCCTGAAAGATTCAACACGGGATTCTCCCGTTTTTTGATCCTCAATCAAGCCACTACATTGTAACGTATCGTAATCACACTGGATATGTTTGTATTTTTCATAACCTACGGCCATGGTCATCATGTCCGCATCTTCGGGATCAAGCCCCGTGGGGTCGATCCTCATTACGGGGCATCCCCCCGCGTACATATAAAGATCCAACGATCCTGCCTGACCAATAGGCTCCGGTCGGTTGTACCGCCGCATATCAGTTGACCGTTGTAGTAGAACCCTGTTTCTGCATCGAAATACTGCCCAGGCTGCCTCAGCATTTTTTTGTCGGACAGAAAATCTGTCCGACCTACTTTCTTTCTCCTCACGTTTGTGCTTAAAGAAAAACGCGAGGACGGGGATACAATCCCCGTCCATCGATATCTCTTGAAAATTTTCTCGAAACGCGAACCCCGGCTATTCGTCCAGCTTTTTCAACTCTTCCGGTTCCTGGGGACGCAGGCCGTTGGGTCGAAGCTCACCGCCCGGTCCTACCGGGAAGGGCGTGGCCTGTTTCGGCTGGTTTTTGGAGGTTTCGCCGATGCCCGCTTCGATAAACAGGTGCTTGACGGCTTTTCGCTGGGAAAGTTGAAGCAGATCGGGATCGAACTTCAGCGACGTGGCCATTTTAAAGCCTTCTTTGTCGGCTTGGAGCAGGTATTTCTCGGCACGTTTGAGTTGTTTTTTGCGTACCGCAAGAATGGCGAGGTCGTATTTGGTGCGTCCCCGCGTCCGCCATTCCGCCGGACCTTTGGCGACTTTCAAAGCACGTTTCAGCAGCTTTTCGGCCTTTTTGTTCTGTTTTTTCAACAAATAGACGTACCCCAGGCGAAGCAACAACTCCCCGCGTGCATTCTTTTTCTTGGCCAGCGGTTCGAGCAACTTTTGCGCATCGTCCAGCCGGGCGGCATCGACGTAACGGCTGGCCAGTTCGAGCTTGATGTTGTCGCTCATCGGGTCGGCTTCGACCGCTTTTTCGGAAATCTCGATAGACTCGCTCATGCGTCCCAGTCGCGCCAGAGCATAGCCTTTGTTGGCCATGGCGAAAGCGTTACCGGGGAACTGCTGGAGGTAGTCCTCCCAGACGGACAACGCTTCCTTGTACTGGCGGGTCACGTTGAGGTGTTCGCCCAGATAGGTTTTATAGATCAGCGAGCCGGGATGCTTTTGCACGGCCACCCGCATCACCTGCGCACCCTGGAAACCCGTGCGATACCGGGTGATTAGCCAGTAACGAGCCAGGTAATAGAACGGCAGGTAGCCGCGAGCGTCGCGGGCGGGAACGAGAGCGACGCTGGCTTTGCGATCTTTTCCTTGCAGAGAGTACGCCAGGCTTTGGGCGGCCCATGCCGCATAGAAGTATTTGTCCGCTTTGGTTGCAATTTCGCAATCGTTGACCGCTTTTTGCAGCTTTTTGTCCGCGATCACCGCCGGGTTTCGAATACCCATCGGCTGGCGAATCAACGTGGCATAGCAGGAAAGATAGGCTTTCATCGCCTTGTCCGAATCGGTTTCGGGATGCAAGGTTTTTCCGGTCGCAAGCGTCACGCCGTCGAGGGCGGCCATTGCTTCGGCCAAAGCATGGCCACCTTCTTTGACCGCCGCCGCCGTCCCGGTGGGCAACTCGACTTTTTTGTACGCTTTCCGGTCGCCATCGGTCGCAAAGACGACGAAATCATACGTCCAGCCTCCGCCTTTTTTCGCGGTCAGCTTGCCGGACCCGGCTCTTTTTACGTTGAGCACTTTGGCCGCCTTGCGCGCGACGTCGAGATCGGCGAGCTTTTCACCATCGTAACCATGGTGGCGGGCCATGCTCAGCACCTGCTTGGTGTGCAGGTGATTGTAGCGATTCGTGGCATACAGTTCAGCATTGGCTCGAGCCACGATGCCCATGGCCAACTCTTCAGCCGCTTTGCCTTGAGCCATCGGCGGGAACAGCGCCGGTGTCCACCGTGGACTCTCCTGGTTTTCCACTGCTTCATCGGCCCACGCCGGGTAAACCATGAAAAGACCAGCTACGAGGACGAGCCATACTCCAGCCTGAAACACCTTGCCATTCATTCCTTTAGCTCCTGATCGTTGGATAAACGCTTGGAATCGCCGGATTTTTCGAGCGACTTGGTCTCTTTTTCCAGCGCTTCCGTTTTCAACGGCTTATTCAATGCAGTACGAATCATGTCTTGCAAGTGGCGATTCGTTTCCCGTTCGAGTCGTTCGGTCAAGACCGTGCGGGCTTCCGGTGTGCCCAGACCAACCAGTTCGTGCAAAACGCTGCTTCTCAAATAAACGTTCGACTCGTCGAGCATTTTTTCGAACACCGGTACGGCTTTGGTCGGAGCCACTTTCGCCAGACTGCCGATGGCGGCACGACGCAAGGCCAGAGGTTGCTTGGACGAGCGTATCGTTCGTTCGAGGCACTGGCGCAAAGCATCGTGACGATACAGCGCCATCGTCTCAATGGCTCGCTGACGAATTACGAGGCTGCGGCCTTCGTCATCGGCCAGAAGAGCCAGCCGTTCGGGACGATTTCCGAGCGCTTGCTCGATCTCCACCCGTTTCGGCACCCGCTCGAACCCGGAAAACAGTGCGGAAAGGCGTTGAAGCGCTTGCTTGTCCTCGGGAGAAGAATCTTCGGCGAATGAGAAAGCTGCCGTCATAAGGTAGCACAATCCCACAAGAATTCCGACACCGATGATTTTTCTTCCCTGCATATCCGTGTCCCGTCCGACGACCCACTAAACGTCTTTAATGCACAGACGTTTTTGTGGGAATCCCTGAGAAGAGTCATCTTGATGAAGTAACCTACCGCACATTGTGTGCTAGCAGTTTACCAAACGAATGAAAAAAGGAAAGGACTGTTTTGGATGAGGAACCGATTTTTTCGGAAATTCACCACGTTGCAGCGATTCGACTGCAAATGACGGGGAAACGGACGCGCTCCGCCAAGGTTTTACCGAACGCCCGTTTCCAACTCGATTTCGGTCCAGCTTCCCTTGGCATATCGAACCACATGGGCCAGGGCGACGACGACGATGTAAACCACGGCCGCTTTCCAGGCTCCGACAATCCCCTGTTCGAGCACTTCGCCCATTAAAAGAACGCCGGGAATGAAGATCACCGCCCCGCAGACGGCGAAGACGATCATCGGGAAGCGTGTATCGCCTGCGCCGCGCAACACGCCGCTAAGCACGATGCCGATGGCGTCGAAGGGTTGGAAGATAGCGGCGATCATCACCAATGTGGCGCCCACGGCGACGACGTTCGGGTCCGGGTTGAAAAACGACACCAGTTGCACACGTGCCAGCACCATGACGACACCGGCAAACGTCATGTACCCCAGACCGAACCACAGCGATGTCATGGCGCTTTTCTTGGCCAAATCCGGTCGCTTGGCTCCTAAATATTGTCCAACCAGGGTCGTACCCGATACCGAAACCGCCACGGCGGGAAGAAAACTGAAATGCATGACCTGGAAAAGGATCATGTGAGCCGACAAATCCGAGGGACGAAGGCGCGAAGCGTACACGCTGAAAAACGTCCAGGAAACCATGTCGAAAATCCAGGTGAAACCGATAGGCAGGCCGAGTTTGAAAAACCGCCGGTAATCTTCCCCGTTCGGTTTCTGCCAGCTTCGGGTCTGGAATTTTTCGTTGTATTCGGCCCGAAAGTAGACGCAAAGATACATCAGGGTTTCGAAAGACCGGGCGATCACGCTGGCCACTGCGGCTCCGGCGACACCCATGGCCGGAAATCCCAGATAGCCGAACACCAGAACCACATCCAGGCCGACGTTGATCAGGTTGGCGATCAGGGTAACGACCATCGGCGTGCGCATTTCACCCAGACCGCGCAAAAAACCCAAAACGACGAAATTCGTAAAAAACAGCGGCATTCCCCACAAAACGATGTCGGTGTACGTCACGACGTGGGGCCGGACGGAGGCGTCGGTGCCGAAAATCTCCAGCGCGTGGGGAAACAACGGCATGGTGGCAAGGACGATCAGAGCGAAAATCGGTGCGACGACGAAACCGGTGCAGGTGTGTCGGCGGATGTTGTCGTTTCTTCCGGCGCCGTAATCCTGAGCCACCAGCGTATTGATGGCGCTGAGCGTTCCGGTGAACAGGCTGCCCACCCCCCAGATCAGCATTCCCGCCAGCAGAACTCCTCCCTGCTGGGGGGTGCCCACCCGACCCATGATCCAGGCATCGAACATGGACATCAGAGAGAAGGAAAGGAAGGACACCATCAGCGGCACGGACAAGATGACCACTTCCTTGATGGTCCCGGACCGTTCGGTGACGACCGCCGAGGTCGTTTCCTTTTCCTGCACGGGTTCGTTGGGCAATGCGGTTTCCACGATACCAAGACCTTTTCGGTAGAGAAAACGGCTCGTTTCCATGGCGGGTCGGACGGAAAACGAGTGCAAGCGTTATACTGTAGTTACTCGTGCCTGAAAAGAGGAAAACGCAGGAAAATTTTCATTTGGGTGAAAATGATCACTCAGAGAAATAGAATGGGTTTCCGCTATTAGTCGTCATTGTTTGGTGTTAGCGATAGAGAATTTCGGAAACGAAGGGTGGCACTGGCCAAGCGACGTAAAACGTCCGCTTGCCCGTGGTCGAACGATCACCATGGGCAACCTGCGGTTCGCCCATGCCACCCTTCTTATGAAAAGGATAGGGATTGCTAAAACCAAATCATGATGGCTGTAGATCTGCTTTGAAAAAACATGTGGACGGGGATGAAATCCCCATCCATCGGTAAGGTCGGTTTCTTCTCAGATATCGATCGTGTGGTTATTCCTTGATACAGGCAAGAATCGCCTGGGTTTTCTCTTGGAGCAACGCTTCGTCACCCCGGCTTTCCACATTGAGGCGAATCACCGGTTCGGTGTTGCTCATACGCAGGTTGAACCGCCAGTTCTCGAAGGTCAGGCTTACGCCGTCCGTTTCGTCGATGTCGAGCGCTTCGGCTTCGAAATCGCGACGGATGCGGGCGATTGTGGCTTTGGCATCCTCGACCTTGCTGTTGATTTCTCCCGAGCAGGGGAAACGTTTTTGACGATCCCGCACCATTTCGGACAATTTCATGCCGTTTTCGCTCAAAGCCCGCACGACCAGCAACCAGGGAATCATGCCCGAGTCGCAATAGCTGAACTCGCGAAAGTAGTGGTGAGCGCTCATCTCGCCACCGTACACCGCATCTTCCTGCCGCATTCGTTCTTTGATGAACGCGTGTCCCGAGCGGTGTTGCAGAGCTTCTCCACCGGCTTCCTTCACCATTTCGATGGTGTTCCAGGTCAGGCGAGGATCGTAAATCGCCTTTCCTCCCGGATGGTCCGCCAGTAGCTGTTTGGCCAGCAATCCCACCAGGTAATAGCCTTCGATGAACGCGCCGTTTTCATCGAAGAAGAAACAGCGGTCGTAATCGCCATCCCAGGCGATACCCAGGTCCGCGCCGTGTTCCCGTACGGCGTTAGCCGTGGCATCGCGGTTTTCGATTAGCAGGGGGTTGGGTATCCCGGCGGGAAACGTGCCGTCCGGGTTGTGATGAATTTTGATGAACTCGAACGGCAGGTGTTTTTCCAACAGGTCGATCACCGGACCCGCGCAGCCGTGACCGGGATCGGTGACGATTTTCAGCGGCTTGAGTCGATCGATCTCTACGAAACGCAACAGCTTTTCGACGTAGGCGTCCCAGAGATCCACGCGCTCAAAAGTACCTTCACGCTCGGCGGCTTCACCCGGACCTTCGGCGGCCAAGGCTCCGATATCCATCAGACCGGTGTCGCTGCTGATCGGCTTGGATTGCTCGCGAACGAACTTCATCCCATTGTAATCACTCGGGTTATGGCTGGCCGTAACCATGATTCCGCCGTCGGTTTCAAGGTAACTTGTGGCAAAGTAGATCATTTCGGTACCGCACAAGCCGACATCGATCACATCGACGCCAGCACTTCGCAAGCCTCGGGTCAAGGCTGCTAGCATGGCTTCGCTCGATGGCCGTACGTCGCAGCCCACAACGACCTTTCGTGCGCCTTTCACCACCTTCGGATAAGCGCGCCCGATGGCGAACGCCAGGTCTTCGTTGAGTTCGTCGGGAATTCGTCCTCGTACGTCATAAGCTTTGAAACAGGCTGGTATCGTCATAAAAAAGGCTCCTTTTTTCGGTCTTGGGACCGAATCGTTCGTTTTTGTTTCGTTTTATCACATCGAATCTCGTGCCCCGACGGTCCGTTGGAGGTCGGAAGACCAATACCATTATACGTAGATAGGTGCGATAGAAAACCATGAAAATGACGGATAAGGGTTGTGAATCGTTTTTGTAGGAAAAATCGTAGGTTGGGTTCTATCTTTCGACACAAGGAAATGAAATTTCCGGATCTACGGTTGCCCTTTGGTTTTGGCAACAAGCCCCGCCGCTGCCGCATCCAGAACGGTTTTCAAGCGCTCGGCGTGGTCGTTTTTCGGGAAACGGCGGAAGGTCTCTCCGGCGACGCGGGCCGCTTCGTTGTACCGTTGCTGGTCCAGCAGGCATTCGGCCAGCCAGGTTCGGGCTTTGACGCTCGACGGGCGCGGGTTGCTATCCACGAAGATTCTCAGGTTGGGTTCGAGGGTGGCCCACTGTCGGTCGTCGAAGCGGGGTTGCATGGCTCTGTAATACGCTTTGGCATGCAGAAGCTGAACCCCGTCGTCTTCTTCGACGGTTTTCGTCTCCGGTCCGTTCGGTGGAAAGATCAACGCGGCAACCGATTGTTTTTGCAAGGTATTCGTAAAATCACGAAACGCCTTCAGCCCTTTGTCCAAGGCAAGCATACGGTCTGTGAAGGCGTCCGTTCCGATAAATGTCCTCGGCTCTCCTCCGGGTTCGCCGGAGATCGGCAGCCTAAATTCCTCGCCTTGAGACACGACCACCGGCGTCTCGAGACCGGTCCAGGTCACTTCGGCACGGCCTTCACGCGCCTGAATCAGCATTCCCTGAACTCCGAACGACAACCGCACCGTCGCGGGTTCTTTCAAGGTGACAGTCATTCGGGAGGTTTTAACTTCCATTTCCCCCGGAACGCCGGTCAGGTCGTGGGTATGCAACCACCAGTCGCCGCCTTCGGCTGTTAACGAAACGCGACGAAGAGGTTGTCCTTGAACTTTGAACACCACCTGTTCGAGCGCCAGCGTTTGGAATCCGGCGGCCCGCAGCAAGGAACCGTCGATAAACGACACCTCGACGAACGCTTTTTTTCCGCTTCCGTGGAGAACGTCGCCGCCCTTCAATCGTTCGCCGTGCTCCGGTTTCTGATGCTCGTTGACCGTGACCTTACCTTGGAGCAGACCCAGGCTGGCCATGTTCAAAGCGCTTGTTTTTTCAGGAGTTTTTTCTGCGCCTTTTGGGGAGTCGGAGGAAAGCGACGGGTGGTAGTCGAGGCGCAATTCGTTGGGATCGACCTCCACCTTGTCGCAGGCCATCACGCTGAAAAGCAGGAAAAGAGCAACAAACGCCGGTTTGGACCATAGCCGAATCATGAACGTTTTCACCGAATCAGTACTGGGCCATCAATTGAATCAACGCCAAATTGTCGTCGACTTCCGAATTGATCTGGTACATGGCGCGAATGGTGAAGATTTTGGGATAGGCCCAGAAGCCGATACTCGGCGTGAACCGCCAGTAGAATTTGTCCGCACCCATGTACATGCCGTCGAATCGGGCCGCGCCATACAGCCGGTCGGCGTCGAGACGGACTTCCAGGTTTCCACCGGTGTTGTAAAGCCGGTCGCCGTTGTCTCGTGCTTCTTCCTGATAAAGGAACTGGGCCAGGAAATCTATACGCCAGACACCGGCCATGAAATAGGCCGCCGCGTCCTGAAACCGCTCTTCGTCGCTGAAGTTGCGGAAGTCGCATTTGTAGGACAGGCCGAATTCCATCCGGTCCATGGGAGTCACGCCGAAGCGGGCACCCGCCGACCAGCGGTCCAGTCGTCCGCGAGCCATCCAGCTATCCCAGACGAACCAGTCATGCCCGCCGTACAGTCTCAGCGCAACATCCCAGAAAGACTGGTCGCTCATCTCCGAAACCAGGTCGCCGGAAGGAATCATCATCAGACTGGGATCGTCGTACCGGGCGAACACGCCGAACGGGATGTTCTGCATTCCGAATTGCAAACCTAGGTAGCTTTTGGCATACCGAGATCCGTGGTGATCGTGATTGCGTCCGTAGAGAGGATCGAAACCGATTTCGTAGGTGGAAGCCGGTTTTTGGGTTGCAGTAGCGTTTCTTTCAAGCAACGAAATATCCACCAGCGCCGTTCCGAATCCGGCGTGGTGATCGTTTTGGATACCGTCGTAAACGTATTCGGGTTCGAGGACGAACTGCAGTTTCCCGTCAAGCACTTCTTTTTCGAGCAAAATCGAGGCTTTTTTAACGCTCAGTCCCGAGGGGTCCGCCTCGGTTTGGGCCATCATCACGTCCACTGCCAGAAAGAGACTCCAGTCAAACAGCGATTCTTTGACGGATTTTTCCGTTTCCTGCTTGAGAACCTCCATTTTCGCGGCCAGGGCTTTGGCTCGGGCCGAAGCGATCTTGTTGTCTTTTTCCTGCTCTTCCAGCTTCTTTTCCAGGTCTTTCACCTGTTTTTCGAGCACTTTGACCGAAGCATCCGCCCGATAATAGCCGCCGGAGGAATAGCTGTCGTCCGAGTCGTACTCGGAATCGTCGTTCTTGTCGTCTTTGTCGTAGTCGTCATCATCGTCATCGTCGTCGTAGTCGTCGTTTTCGGCAGGTGTGCCGACGCTATCATCGACGCTTTCCGGAGTATCGTTGTCCTGTGCAAAAGCCGATCCAAAACAGAACAGAAACACCAGAATCGTGAAAATCCAACCTACGTTCGGTCGATAAGAAGGCCCATACATAAAGAGTCCCCATCAGTCTCCGGAAAGACGATCGAAAGGATTTGGGATCGTGGTCGCGGGTTTCCGGTTCCCCGCCATAATTCTATAGAAATACATGCCACGCCGAAAAGGGTCAAGGTTTTGCCAAAAACAACAGGTTTCGAAGGAGGTATTTTCCTATCTCTAACATTTCGCTTACATTTTTCGAATCGTCCAGTGAAAAACATGTTTGATAATTTTTCGTATCGCCTTACAATGAAAAATTGTCATAGCGACGTGCGACTGTGAAAAATCCGGACGATGAAACTTCTTGCGGATGGAGGGGAGAGATGAAAGCCCGAGCGGGAATCCCATGGTTTGCGATCTGTTTGACGATCCTGTTGGTGATTGGCGGAGCGGTTTCCTGTGACGACCAATCGAACGTAGCTGCAGATACGCAAGATACGTTTTCCTGTACCGTGGATGAAGATTGCCAGATGGCCTTCGGCGAACAGTGTATCGACGGTTTCTGCATCGTACCGGTGACCGGAAACGATTGTCTGAGCGACGAAGATTGCGGCTATGGAAGCCATTGCAATCTGACCTCGGGAATGTGCGAGCAGGACGAAAACCTTCCCGGCGATACGGACAAAACCGAAAATACCGGATGCGCCTCGGGGGTGACTTGCCAGGAAACGATGGATTGCCTCGCCAACGAATTGCCCGATCACGAGTGCATCGATGGCTGCTGCGTCGAGGAGGAAGACTCCTTCGAAAAACTGTGTGCGGTCTGCACGTCCGTTTCGGATTGCAACAACGCGTCAGCGCTCTGCCTGCCCGATCCCGAAGAAGGCTCTTTCTGCGCCCTTCCTTGCGAAACCCACGGCCAGTGTCCCGATGACTACCTCTGCCAACCCATTCAGGGAAACATGTATTGTCGTCCCTCGGACGGCTATTGCGGAACGGCTCCGGCCGGATGCCGGGTCACGGGTTGTCCCGACGGTGAGTATTGCAACACCCAAACCAACCGTTGCGAAGAAATTCCCGCCGGAGGATTGGGATACTGCGAACCCTGCACCACCGACGCCGATTGCGGCGGTACGGAAGACCTTTGTCTGCCCGATTCCACCGGAAGCACGTTTTGCGGCGTGGATTGCTCCAACGACCAGCCTTGCACGATGACCAATTCCTATTGTATGCGTGTTAGCGAGGATGGTTCGCAAAAACAGTGTTTTCCATTCTCCCGCACCTGCCCGACGACCAGCGCCGATTGCCGCCAGACCGGCGTTTGCGATGAAGGCATGGTTTGCGAAGAAGCAAGCGGTCAGTGTGTCCCGGCGGATTGTCGCACCAACACCGTATGCTCCGAAGACACCACCTGCGACCAGTCCACCGGCTATTGCGTGCCGGAAGACTGCCGCGACGGGTCGGTATGCCCTACCGGAACGAGCTGCAACGCCAGTACCGGTGAATGCATACCCAACGACTGCCGCGAGCCGGGGGGATGGTGCCCTGAAGGAACGTATTGCAGCACGACAACGGGATTGTGCGTGGTCGGCGACGATGAAGGGTGCCAGTCCGACAACGATTGTCCGCTGGGCTATGTCTGCAACCCCTATACGGGACTTTGCGAGGTGGACAGTTCATCCACCGACTGCCGGGATGATCCCAGCATCTGCCCCGATGGCTACGAATGCAATCAGGCCACGGGAACCTGCGACTACGACTGGGGTTGCACTTCCGACGACGACTGCCCGACGGGACAGATCTGCGACTGGTATTCCGGCGAATGCGTTACGGGAACGAGCCGTTGTACCAGTGACGACGACTGCCAGCCCGGCGAAGCCTGCGATTGGTCCGAGGGAACCTGCGTATGGCAACAATGCACGGTTTGTCGCAGTTTTTACGATTGTGAAGGCTTTTTCGATTGTGTAGACGGCTTTTGCCTCGACGACTGTTATTCAAACACCGATTGCCCCAGCGGCTACACCTGCCAGACGGTCGATTGGGACAGCTACTGTCTGCCGTCCTCGGGAAGCTGCGACGGTTCGACCCCCTCGACCTGGTGTCCCGATTACAACGGTTTCGATAGCTGCTGCAAGACCGACGATCCCTGTTCGATGGCCGGAAACGATTCCTGCGACTGCATGGGCGCCTGTTCCTGGGACGATGCGGATTGTTCGGGAAGTACCGAAGAATGCTCGGGAAGTTGTTCCAGCCTCCAGGACAATACCTGCATGGAAGACGGTGTGTCGTTGTGCTTCTGTGGAGACGACAACCGGTTGACCGTCGTGGATTGCGAATCGGGTTGTCTCAATGCCGGATACAATTATTTCCATCATTGCGGGTATCACTCGGAGGCCGGGTACGAAGTCTGCCAATGCTCCGACGAATCCGGCGGCGATGAATGCAGCGGATACTGCTACGGTGACGATCCGTATTGCATGGAAGACGACCTTACCTTATGCCTCTGCGATTCGGACACGAGTCAGTACACGCAATGGAACTGTGCGCAATATTGCCAGGAAAACGGCTATGCCGAAGGAACGGCTTGCGGATATTCCGCCTCGGCCCAGGAAGACACCTGTTTGTGTACCTGCGGTGAAGGAGGACTCGCCAGTTGCGAGGAACCGCTGATCGTCGATTCGTTCCCCTACGCCATGGAAGGGCAGACCTTCTGTCTCGACGACGAACTCCAGGTGTCCGGTTGTTCGCAAAAAGGGCAACTTGCCCCACAATCCGCCAGCGGACCGGAACTGGTGTTCCGTTTCACGGCGCGTAGCGGGTACAAATACCGGTTCGATGTCTATCCCACCGGTTGGGACGCCATGATCGTCATTTACGACAGTACGGGCTGTTCGCAGACCTCCGGTTCCTGCTGGCATTATGACGACAACCGCTCGACCAATAACGAAACGGCGCTGTTCGAGCCATCCGCCGCCGGGACGTACTTCGTGGCGGTGCAGTATTACGACACGCAGGGCGGCGAAAACGATTACCTGTTCACCGCTGTGGAAATCCAGGCCGATGCAAACGTTTGCGACGGATACACGGGAAGTTCTCCCTGCTGTTACAGCGACGACCCCTGCGGCTGGTCCGACGACGACGAATGCGATTGCAACGGAGCTTGCGACTGGGATGATGCGGACTGCGGCGGTTCCTCGGGACAACTCTGCCCCGGACATTCGGCCTACGAAGAATGCTGCTATACCGACGATCCTTGCGGTTATGCAAACGATGACGATTGCGACTGTTCCGGCTGCGACTGGGACCAAAACGACTGCAGCGGGTCCGGGACATGCTCCGGTTCCTGTTCTTTCTACGATGACGACTATTGCCTGGACGACACGACGGTTTGTTCCTGCGATTCTTTCGACGGGGTTTGGACGGTTACCGACTGTGTGCAATACTGTTCCATCGGCGGAAGCGGCAGTTGCCAAGCGAGCGGTTCTTTCGCCTATTGTTCCTGCTACTGAGGTTGGAATAAGGAACGTCGTCCGTGGTCCGAAAACCGAACATTTTGCTGGTGCGTCCCCCCTTGCAGGTGCATCGTGACGCTATCGACTACCCGCCCTTTGTCGGATTCGGGTGCTGGTGGAATGTTGCCAATCTGCGTGCGGAAGGGTTTGGCGTGGATGTGCTCGACGCCTTTCTGCTCCCCGATGCCACATACGGACCACCCAATGCCCAGGGGTATCGCTGGCTGGGGCCGACGATTCGTTCCTTTTTAGCACGATTGGAAGCGATTCGGTGCGATTTGGCCGTGATTCACTACGATCCTTTCAGCGTGCAAAGCCCTTCGGACAAGTTGTTGGCGGCCATCGTCGGCGGACTGCGTCGCGCCCAACCCGAACGACCGATCTGGCTGGCCGACATGCACGTCGGTGGAATGAACTACATCGCCTACGATCCCGCCTCGGTCGCCTCCTGGCCCATCGTCCCGGATGGCATCCTCACCGGAGAAGCGGATAACACCCTGAAATCACTGGCTCATTCTTTGCCCAAGCGTGGCGAATCCTTGGAGATCCGCCACGGTGCAGCCCCGCAATTTCTACGAAATCTGGATGCTTCCCTGTACGAAGCGCTGGATCTCGACGTTTTCGCTTCGTTTTTGTCGAAAGCCTATCCCGAGGGTTCGGACTCTTTCGGTTTCGACTCCGGTTGCATTCCTATCAAAGCCTCGCGGGGTTGTCCCCATCATTGCCTGTTTTGCACGGCACAATCGGCGGCTCGTGGTGGGAAAAGTCCCTGGCGTCCCGTACCGCCGGAAGATCTCGAACGCGCCGTGTCCTACCTCGCCGGTCAGCCGACGGTGACCCGGCTCGTGTTTCTCGACGAGGCGGCGAACGTACAGCCGGAACACTTCGACCGCCTGTTGGATCTTCTGGAACGCACCAACCTGAAAGCGGCGTTTCCCAATGGATTACGGGGAGATGCGTTGAACCGCGAACAGGTGAAACGACTGGCCGGGTGCATCGATCTGCTCTCGTTGTCGCCGGAATCCGGGGACGGAGAAGTGATCAACGATGTCATCGGCAAACGGCTGGATCTTGCCCGTATCGAACAGGCGGCTTCCTGGTGTCGGGAATTCGAGCTGCCCTGCCTGCTGCATTTCATCATCGGTCTACCCGGAGAAACCCGCGAACAGATCGACCGGACACTGGATTTCGCTCGCCGATTGCACGAGCGCACGGGAGCGAAGCCCCTTGTGCAGTTCGCCGTAGCGCTGCCGGGAACGCGCTTGTTCGAAACCGCTCGCCGAAACGGCTGGCTTCCCGAGAAATTGCCTCGTGATTTCAATCCTTTGTTCCAACAAAAACCTATGCTCGCCGATGCGGCCTGTGAAGTATCCCGAGAGGAACTGATCACCAAAAAGGAACGATTTTACGCGGAGATGGATCTATAAACCCACGGTAAAATTTGACACACCCCCCGCCGAAACGATAAATATAGAAATTCGGAATTAGACGCCGAACAAGCAGCTTAGGTCAGGAGTTACCAATGAAGCTATCTTCACGCATGTGTTTGCTTTCCACCGTTTTATGGATGTTTTTCGCGATATCGTCCGCCCAGGCGCTCGAACCGACCGATAAATGGGAAGGCAATGTGGACTATGCCACCACCGGTGGAACGTTCATGGAAGACTTGTGCCAGGCCAGCGCTTTCGGTTGTCTGCTCGGTACCCCGGACGGCCAGGGAGACAGCCTGACTAGCAAATCCAAGGCGAAATTACTGGGAATTCCCGACGATGTGAACCTGCTCAAGGCTTATTTCGTCTGGATGGGTTCCGTCGATCCCGATACCGGAATCATTGACAACACCATCGAAGTTCTTCCGCCTCAACCGGCGGGAACGACCGATGTGGAGCCGATTCTCGTTACCGGCGACGCGACCGACCCCGAGCAGTTCCAAAGCATCGAGTTCGTCGATGCCGACGCCGCCGGAGTGGACGCGGTGTTCAAGTATTTCACGTTCCGGGTGGATATCACCGACGCGATCAAAGACCACCACGAAACCCAGGGAAAACCGCTCAACGGCGAATACAAAATCACCGGTTTCGATGGCGCTTATGTGGATGAACCCTACAAACTGTTGACCACCGCGCTGGCGGGCTGGTCGATTCTGTTGGTCTACAACGTGCCGGAAGGCGAAGCGAAACGCATCTATTACTATACCGATTTCCAATTGACCCGCGATTCGGTGCTGCAACTACGTCCCTCCGGGTTCACCGTGCCGGAAGATCCCGACGCCAAGGCGACGTTTTTCATCGGCGAGGGTGATCCTGCCATCAGCGGAACGGGATTCCTTACGCATAACGAAGAGTTACGGTTCAATGACGTACTGCTGTTCGATACCGATCCCGACAACCCCAACCCGGAACGCACCGAATGCAACGTTCCCGACAACGTATTCAACGGTACGATCAACGCCCACCTCGAAGAGAACGAGAACGGCTGCCGGATCAACCAATACGGTGTCGACCTGGATACCTTCGCCGTCGGCGGCGCGTTGACGCTGGGCGATACCTTTGCCGACGTGTCGATTTCCGCCGGGCAGGATCAGATTCTCACCAACTATTTCCTGATCGCCATCAAGACGAAAAACCCCAGTTTCGACATTCCCGACGAACCGGAAAAACTGGCCAGCGTCGCCGATGGAACCTACCTGTATCCCGGTCAGGAATTCCTGTACGTGATTCGTATTCAGAACTGCGGCGAAGACGTGGCGAGCGATGTATACCTCAAAGATACCCTGCCGCTGGATGTCGTCGATTACATCGCCGGTTCCACCGTTCTGATCAAAAACGGCGTGGAAATCGCCCTGGAGGACACACTCGACGGCTTTTCCCCGCTGATGACGGAAAAAGGTCTGTTTTTGTCCGAAGAATTCTTCCCAGGCGAGGAATACAAGCAGCAGGTGGAAGTCCGCTGCCGGGTGAAAACCACCGCCAACAAGGAACAAATCGTCAAAAACACCGCCGAAATCATCTCGAACGACGGCAACGTCTACTTCACCAACGGCGGAAAGCCGGTCACGCACAACATTCAGGAAGAAAGCCTGGAAGCCGAGGTGACCTTCAGCCAGGGCGCAAGCCATAACTCCAGCTATCGTTTCGTGCTGCCGGGTGAAGAAAAAGTTACCGTATTGCAACTCAACCTGTTCGTCGCAGGCGATGAAGAAGACCAGGTTCGTATCAATACACTCGTTTTCACGCCGAAAGAGGATGGCGAGTTCGACTCCAGTCTGCTCACGAGAGGGTGGCTGGCCATCGACGAAAACAACGACGGACAACTGGACGACGGCGATACGCTCTTCGGAGAATCGGGAACTCCGTGGTCCGGCAATGCGTTGACCTTCAACAACGCCGAACACCTCAAGGAGTTCAGGCTGTCCAACCGGGACGACATCAACCTGGTGCTGGCGGTCGATATTTCCGAAGATGCGGGAACCGACTCGAAGATGCAGCTCGAAATCAAAGAAAGCCGCGTGTCCGTCGATGGCAAAGTTCGCGGTCTTCCCGTCGAATCGCGCATGGTGCAGATTCCCGACGACACCACCGAAGCGACTTTCGAAATCGCCGATACGACGCTTCCGGCGGGCGACATCGAAGCGGATCAGGCCCACGATCTGATCGATTTCCGGCTGACCGCCGTGAAAGCCGTGACGTTCAACGCATTCTCGTTGCAGCCCAAAGGAACCATTTACGACCCGGACGACATCGTAGCCTACAAGCTGTACGAAACCGCCGATGGGGTCAAAGGCGACCTGATTGCGGAAGTGACGCCGGAATCCGACGACCAGAAATTGACCTTCAACGTCGGAAAATCGCTGACGGCGGGCCAGGTTTACAACATGACGATGGAAGTGGAGTTTTCGCACCTGGCCAAGGCCGGGCGGTTTATCTACTACATCATCGATGAAGACGACGTGGATCTTGGCGGTTCCAGCCTGCTCGGCCTGCCTCTGACCAGCAATACGTTCACCATCGCCGGAACGTCCAGCGGCGGAGACGAAGATCTGGAAGCGGCGGACACCGTAGACGGCGGAACGGATAGCGACGGCACGGTCAATCCGGGCGACGAAGACGAGGAAAAGAAATCCTCCAGCGGATGCCAGGAAACCGGTGCCGGACATTGGTTGCCGCTCTTGTTGGTCCTGTTCGTGCTGGCGCTGATGGTTCGCCGGGAGGAAAGCCTGTAGAGGCGCATAGAGGGTCTCCAACCCGATAGCTTGAACGAACGGGATAAGACAAATACGAGGAGTAGGACGGGAGTCTTGCTCCAACATTAGGAAACCATGGTAACGATGGGTGCCACGGTCTTTACCCGAAGGGCAATGGCCGTGAGATTCCAATAGATTGCACGGCCATCGACTCTTCGAATCGAAGACCGTGGCACCCTTAGCTCTAAGCAGTAGGTCGGGCAAATTTCTTGCCCGACGTCATCACTTTCGGACCAGATATTTGCCCAACCTACCTGAGCATTGGAAATGTGCTTGACAGATTGTTGAGGTGAAAACTTCGATGAAACGATGTGGCGCGATTTCGAAGGTTTTATTCGTTGGATTGCTGGCCTTCGGGCTTGGGTCTTGCAGTGCGCCCGGACTCAACGACTTTCCCGGTATTCACGAGGAAACCTTCAACTGCAAGCGGATTTGCGACAAAATGCGCGAGTGCCTGCCCGCCACTTCCGATCCCGTGTGGGACGATTGCGTCAAAGAATGTAACGAAGAGGGCTACTCTCGCGCAACGGCGGATTGCGTCGAGTCGTCCGCTTGCGAGGATGGCTACCCGACGTTGCTATACAACTGCATGCCCGAAGGTGACGAGGAAGGTTGATCCTTCCCCGGTTCCTGATACGACTTACAAACCTTCCACAAAAGCAAGCACCTTTTCGGCGTGGCCTTTGGCTTTGACGTTTTTGTAGACTTTCAGCAGTTTTCCATCGGCGTCGGCGATGAACGTGGAACGAATGATGCCCATCGACACTTTGCCGTACATTTTCTTTTCACCCCACGCGCCCAGAGGTTCGAGCAGGACTTTTTCCGGATCGCTCAACAAAGGAAAACCGAGGTTGAATTTGTCCGTGAAATTGCAGTGGCTTTTCACGGAATCCTTGGAAATACCCACCACATGGAACCCGAGTTTCTCGAAGGCACCGACCAGCTCGGTAAACTGCTGGGCTTCCACCGTGCATCCGGGGGTGTTGTCCTTGGGATAAGCGTAGAGCACCAAGCCCTTTTTCCCGCTAAGATCCTGAAATGATTTGTTTTCGCCGCTTTGATCGGGCAAAGAGAACGACGGTATCGATTGTCCGGTTTCTAACATGGGAACCTCCTTGAAATAATTTATCAATTCTCTCATTGAAATCTTTTCAGATAAATTGGTGCAATTCAGCGGGATGTCAAGGGAGGACGAAAGCGAATTTCCGATATCCCTTGTGACGTTTTGGCTTGCCCCGAGCCTAAAGTGTTCTTATTCTAAAAAGGTTCCGAGTGATTCGACATTTCATACAGGGAGATCGTCATGTCCAACACGTCCGAAAAACCGTTGTTCTCGCCGATCGGCGTCGTGCATAGTCCATTCGATCCCGATTTTACCCCCAATCAACCGCTGGAACGCGAAGGCGCCGCCTGCCGTATCGAACTCGATGAAGCATGGGTTCCGGCTCTGCGCGATCTGGACCGCTTCCGTTACGTGATGGTCCTGACCTGGCTGGACCAGGGGTCCAAACCGGTCGAAACCCTGGCAACTCCCCCATGGGCCAAAGGCAAGCAGGTGGGTTTGTTCGCCTCGCGCAGCCCGCGACGTCCGAACCCGATCGGTCTGCATATCGTACCCATCGTCAAGATCGAAGGAAACGTGATTCACACCTACGGCGTGGATGTCTTCGACGGTACACCCGTGCTGGATCTCAAGCCATATATCAAGGGCTTGGACGACAAAGATGATGCCAACAGCGGATGGCTGGATGATGTGGAAGGTTCCGCCGACCATCTGATGCAGCACATTCGGGGTATTCCTCACGATCACGACCATGAGCACGGTCACAGCCATGGTCACGACCATGCGCATCACGGAGACCACAAGCATCCGCATACCCACGATCATGCGCATACCCACGATCATGCGCATACCCATACGCACAGTCACGTTCACAAGCACGAACACGGTGGCGACGGCCCGCACAAACACGAGCACGAGCATTCCCATGCCCATGATATCGTTCACGATCACGGTCATGAAGGCACACCGGACGAGCCTCACGTGCATCCGCATACCCACGTCCACGAGCACGACCACGATCATTCGACCGGCGACGACCATGGACATAGCCACGATTCGGCCCCCGAAGGTCCGCACAGCCACGGCCACGAGCATTCTCATAGCCACGGGCATACCCACGGCCACGATTCGGACCACGAACACCATGCCCATGTCGAGCAGGAACACGACAGCTCCCCCCACGTGCACGAGCATGTTCACCATCACGACCACAGCCATGACCACTCGACCGGCGACGATCACGGCCACAGCCACGATTCGGCCCCCGAAGGTCCGCACAGCCACGACCACGAACATCATCACAGCCACGGACACAACCATGGTCACGGTGGGGATCACGAGCACGTCCATACGGGTGAATCCCACGAGCACGAACATACGCACGTTCATGCACACAGCCATGATCACTCGACGGGTGACGACCACGGCCACAGCCACGATGCGACGCCGGACGGTCCCCATACACACGATCATGAACATCGCCACAGCCACGGTCACAACCATGGAAAAGGCGGGGATCATCACGAGTAGAAGGGAACGTGGGAAACCCACCGTTTCTTGACAGCCTCCGGACCCCATCCTATAAGGTAAAGGATGCAATCTCCACAGAGGTTGCGGAAACGGTGATGGTAACTACAATATCAATCGAAGGTTCGTTTACCGGTGTTTTCAAAGCGTCGGTAACAGGAAACTTCTTTCGTTATTTTTCGTTTCAATATATAATTATGTCCTTTCTTGCCTGCCTTTGGAGGGTTTGAGATGACCGACGGCGACAACAAGCGGCCTGAGGCCGGAGACGTGGAAGAAAAGATCAAGGTTACGGACAAAAGGCGTGTGGACGAACGCGGCGAAGTTCGTGAAAACGTGGAGGAAACTCCCCGTCCGGCAGCAGAGGCGGTTCCCCCGAAAGGTGGAAATACCCCGCCGAAAGCCATTGATTTCGCAACGTTCGTCTATTCGCTGTTCACGCAGGGATTGCTGGCGCTTGGGGAAATTCCCAACCCGGAAACCCAGAAAAAACACAAAGATCTGCTGTTGGCGAAGAACACGGTGGATATTTTGGAGTTGCTGACCGAAAAAACACGGGGTAACCTCACCGACGAAGAAGCCAAAATGCTTTCCAGCCTGCTTCACGAATTGCACCTTCATTTCGTGCAGGCCGTTCAGAAATCGAAATAACATGGGATCGACCATGCCCAGATTGATGCTGCTTTTCGTGTTGTGCCTGTCGTGCTTGCTTTGTGCCTGTCATGATCGCCGGGATCTCGGAGAAATGGCAGGCTTGGCGACCCAGGCCTTGGAAGCTTTTCCCAAGCGCGATCCCAACAAGCCTATTCCGCCGAAACCGAAACCGCCCGTCGTTAAGAAAAAAACGGAGGTTCAGCCGGATTCCTCGATGAACTACGGGAAAAAACTTCCTCCGGTGGTGTTGGTGACCCAGGCCAACCAGAAACCGAACCGTGCCCAGGTCGTTACTCGGGCCGCCGGTCGCTACGTGCATCCGCTGATCGCCAAAGCGGAACGCAACGCCGCCGAAGGCATCACCTTGGGAACAGGGTTGATTTTGGGAGGACCGGAGAAACTCGTTATCGGTCTGGGACTGCCGAAAGAAGGCTACGCCGTTTACCAGATCGGCAAATACGACGCCACCCTGGAAGCCGTGCAAACCTTGGACGGTTTGAACGTGCAGCTCTGGCAGGCATCGAGCGCCCTTGGAAACCTGGAAGCGAAAATCCGCACCTCGCCCGCCACCTTGGGAGAAGACCTCGTTGCCCTGCAAGCCACATCGTCGGGACCGGTCGCCGTACCGGTCACCGTGGCCGGTGTGAACGTGGAAACCACGCTTGAATCCTTCGATCCCGCCCAGCCGGGACATTTGCTGACCCTGGCTTTGCCCGATGTCGAGCAACTGCACGGATCGGTGCTGATGGATCTCGAAGGCCACGTGACCGGGCTTGTGATTCCTCGCCCGGAAGGCCAGTTGGCCGCCGCCGTTCCGGCTTCGATACTCGCTTCGTTGCGTGGCGAACTGACCCTCGCCAAACTGGCTGAAAAGGGTGACGAAGCGCCTGCGTACGTCAAGCGGGGCGTTCGCCTTGGGGCGCAGATCACCGAATTGTTGCCCGAGGATGTAGAGAAAATCGGCCCCGGCATTCCTCCGGTAGCAACGATCAACAAGGTTTACGAAGGCTCGCCCGCCCAACGCGCCGGTCTGCAACATGGCGATATTCTTCTGGAAATGGACGATGAAGCGTTGGGGAATTTCGAGGAATTGCTACGAGGGCTGGAAAAACATCCCCAGGGAGAACCCTTGTCCCTGCTCGTGCTGCGTAACGGCGAACGGGCGGCGGTCATCATTCCGGACCCGGAAAACCGATAGCGAAGCATTTCGGAAAACGAACGCAGGATAAAAAGTGTCAGGAAAGGTGTGACATGGGGAATACGATCCAACACGATCTTTTTCGCTGCCCGGAATGCGGTGGTGACCTTCAAACCGTGGACGACAAGCTTTTCTGTCCGAACTGCAACTTATATTTTTCAAAAGAAGAAAATGTTTGGGATTTTTATCCCAAATTGAACGAACCCATCGAACTGCCGGAAATCGAAACAACTCCCGAGACTTCTGAAGACGATTCCGAAGCTTTCCATCCGATGGCCAAAATCAGACCGTATGCCATTCGTCTGGCAGAGGAAACGATTCCGCCGGTTCTTTACAAGCATGGATTGCAAAAAAGCTACCATGTCTTGAAAAAAATAACCTCCAGATGGACACCGGAAGCGGAAGAAGAGCAGACTCCCGTAGAAGAACCGAAATCCGCAGCCAATTCCATCGAGGACCACGTGGACGAAATCGCCAGCCACGTTGAACTCTACCAATCGCAGGAATTTTTCGATTTCAACAAAAGCCTTTGGTACCAAACGAGCAAAATCGATCCGTTTTTCCCGGCATTGGATCAAATCGCTTCCGACTCGGAGGAACCGCTGCGGCTTCTGGATGTCGGTAGCGGTATCGGGTTGATTCCCTATCTTCTGGAAAAACGCTACGGCGACAAACTAGAGGGGTTCGGTCTTGAAATCACGATGGAAGGCTGCCAGCTGGCTTCTAAAAACGTGGGGTTTCAGTTCGTGCGGGGAGATGCCGAACATCTGCCTTTTGCGGATGATAGTTTCGATGCGATAACGGCCGTAGCGGTATTGCATCATTTCTATCGCCAACCCAAACGAATCATGGAGGAAATGAAGCGCGTTTTAAAGCCGGGCGGCATCCTCTATATCAACGATCCGCATCTTTGCCGAGACCCCGATTGTGCCAAAGTCAACAACATCCGGTTCCATCTCAATGAAATTCTGGAGACGTTGAAACTTCTTACCGGATACGAGGAACCCGTATTTCCCGAAGCCCGTGAATCGCATTCCGAAAAAGCGCTGGCCATGGAAGCCTTGGTACAGGTTTCGGACGAAACAGGGTTTACCATCGTAGAAACCGGCTACCGAAATATCGTGAAATTCCAAGCGGTTGACGCTTCGGTGTGGAAATTGCCGAGGAAATCGAAAAAACATCTGAAGGATTACGTCCCGCAGGCCGGTGTCCAGTGCTTTTTGATCTGCCGGAAATAATGTTTCACGACGAAATGGATTGAACGGAACGGGTTAAATCAAAAGCCAACCGATCAAACACCCCAGCAAGGCTCCGGCCATCACATCGCTGATGTGGTGACGACGACGAATGACGCGTGTCCAGGCTACGACTGTCGCCAGCAGGAAGAACAACAGCGTCAATCCGACGGTGTCCAACCAGGCGGAAAAAACCCAGCCAATAAGAATGACCGCGCCGCATGCACCGAGGGGAACGAACCCTGATCTACGTAAAAGGCAAAGGAAATCAGACGTTTGAGCGTCCACGAGCCTTCTTCTTTCAAGGGGTTCGGCAAACGAGTGCCGTGGGATTGTCCGGTCGGGGACGAAATCGGATGAATTTGATCAGATTCGAGAAAAACGAGACCAGCACCACGCCAAGCACGGCTTTGCCAGCCTGGGTGCCACTTAAAGGATAAGCGCACAGTGCGAGGAACAATGTGGCCGGAAGCGATCCCCAGACCGTCAGAAAAGCGGTAAGTGCATTCGGTGTCACGAGGCCAACTCCTGTTTAGACTGTCGGTTTTTGGTAGCGCTGTCTCGAAGAAGCCGGGCCGCTTCCAGGGTCTGTGGGCCGGTTTCGTCGCCTGCCATCATGCGGGCCAGTTCGTTCAAGCGCGTTTCTTCTCCGGTAAGTTCGGTCAACGTGGCGACGGTCGAGCCGTCGCGTTCGTATTTGCCACTTTGAAGTGCGTTTCTCCATAGGCGGCGATCTGCGGTAGATGGGTGATGCAAATCACCTGCCGATCCCCGGCGACCCGTCCGATAGCGTCACCGACCTTGCCAGCCACGACACCGCCGATTCCCGAATCCACTTCGTCGAAAACACAGGTTGCCACGGGATCGCGGTCGAGCAGTACTTCTTTGACGGCCAACATGATTCGGCTCAGTTCACCGCCGGAAGCTACGGTTTTCAGGGGTTTGAGGTCTTGCCCTTTGTTCGCGGAAAGCAAAAACTCCACCCGGTCCGCTCCCGTGGAACTAAAAGCACGATTGGGGGTGGCAAGGTTTTCCTCTCCTCGCGAAACCAAGGCTTCGACGTTCACCCGAAACCGGCTGCCTGCCATGCCGAGTGCCGCCAATCGCCGTTCCACATCCTGCTCGAATCGTCGGGCGGCATTTTGCCGTTTGCCGGTCAATTCATTGCCAAGGGCATCCAGCGACTCCAGTGCCGCGAGAAATTCCTGCTCCAGATGTTCTCCGCGTTCGTCGAGCGACGACAACTCCTCGATTTCGTTACGAAAA
>CAXXVK010000056.1:0-6050 GCA_963676915.2 Myxococcota bacterium | reverse complement strand
GATTCAAGTGCAGGCGTTGCGCAGGATTGAACGTGCAGAGGCGATGATTCGCGCTTTGGGGATCGATGATTGCCGGGTACGCCACTATGGCAATATGGCCAGGATCGAGTTGGACGGGCAGATGATCGAACGCGTGGCAGGTTCAAGCATTCGTCGGAAGATCGTGGTCGGTCTGCGAACCCTCGGCTATGCACACATCTGTTTGGATTTGGAAGGGTATGTATCCGGAAAAATGAACCACGGCATCGAGACGTCAAGCTCTTGAACGGATCATGAAACGTTCGGCCCGCCTATTTTTGAAGTTCAGCCAGATGCAAAATTGCTCGTTCGATCACCTCTGAGGTTGTGCCGCCGGTGCGACGCTTTTCACGATTCAGGATGATCTGTGCCTTGAGGGAAATCATCGCGGATATCTGTTTCTTCCCATCTTTCTTCTGGCGTTGGCGCCATCTGCTCTGGCGTTCGCGATCGGTTTTGCGGCGTTGGTTCAGCGTGGACATTTTCAGCTTTCTCCTGGAGGCGTCGGGATGTTGTGTTGCCGGCTTGATCAGTTATCTGTAACGCTAATTTATACTTGTGCGTTAGAACGAATGAAAAGTCAATGCAGGCAACCAAAATAACTTGAACACTCCAGGGCATGTTTGGGGCCGGCGGATCGACCCAAATGGGATCAGCGGGGTGAAAATGCGTTTGCCCCAATTAGATCTTGTTAAGAAAACCACTTATTGTTAATTGGTTACAAAAAGATTAAAAGGAGCATCATGACGGATTTGTTGGTTGCCCTTTACCAGGTTACCGGGGCGGACGCTTATCGCGGAAAAATTGAAGCGAGAGGGATCACCGTCAGAAGGGCCATGCCCTACGAGCGTCGCATCGTCATCGGTTGGGTCGCAGACAACTTTGGCGCGTCGTGGTCCGATGAGTGTGCAACGGCATTCGGGCATCAGCCCATCGGGTGCTACCTTGCCGTTAAAGCGGATCAGATCGTAGGCTTCAGTTGTCTGGACACCACCTTTAAGAATTTTATCGGTCCGATCGGTGTCGCCGGCGGATATCGTCAGTCAGGCGTCGGCGGAGCGCTTCTACAGGTCTGTCTGAAAGAGATGGCGATGGCGGGATACGCTTACGCCATCATCGGTGATGCGGGCGAGCCGGACTTTTTTCGGAAAGTCGCCGGGGCCTCCATCATCGATGCGTCAACGCCGGGCCCCTATCCGCCCAGGCTCAAACACGATCTCGGCTGACAAGATGTGATCCATCCGGATTCCGGATGGAGTTAACCCCGATGCAGGGTTGGGAGTTTATACGTCATGGGTTTTGAAAGTTTCGTGGCCGGGCGTTTCCTCAAGATCAGGAACCAGCGTAAACTGGTCCCGTTAATCACCATCCTGGCGACGTTAGGCGTAACGGTAGGGGTGATGGTGTTGATCGTGGTAATCGCTGTGATGACCGGATTTCAATCCGAATTGCGCAGCCGAATTCTCAATATCGATTCTCACATCATGGTCATGCGATTCAACAGCTGGATTCGCAATTACGATGCCGCCCTGGATCGCATCGATCGCATTCAGGGGGTCGAATCGGCGTCGCCGTTCGTATACGCCCACGGCATGCTCAGATCGGCCGACGGGGTTTCCGGCGCCGTCATGAGAGGCATCGACCCGGAACGTACCGGCGTGTGCGTCGGTGTCGGTGGGGAAGAGCGCCTGGGCGACATGTTGAATCGAAGGGGAGACGGCTTTGCGGAACCCGGTGTCGTCCTCGGCAGGGTGCTTGCCGACAAACTCAAGGTGGAGATCGGCAGCACCGTCCTGTTGGTGGTGGCCGACGCCCGTCGGAGCAACTTCCGCGTTTTGCCCCGGAGCAAACGACTCAAGGTCGTGGGGCTTTTTGAAACCGGTATGCATCAATACGACGGAACCATGGGATTCGTGCGCTTCGACAGCCTGCAGCAGATTGTCGGCGTGGCGGATCTGGCAACCGGTCTTGAAGTTCGGGTCGAGCATCCCGACGATGTGGCCGAGATAACCCGGGCGATTCTTGCATCACTGGGCGATCAATACTGGGCCACCAACTGGATAAGAATGCACCGGAATCTGTTTTCCATGCTGGGCATGCAGAAACTGATGATGTATGTCATTTTGACCTTGATCATACTGGTGGCCGCGTTCAACATCGCGAGTGCCCTTATCATGATGGTAAAAGAGAAAGTCAAGGATATCGCCATATTGAAAGTGATGGGCGCAAACAATAAAAGCATCATGAACATCTTTCTGAAAAAGGGTATGGCGATCGGTATGGTGGGGATCGGCATGGGGGGCTGCGCGGGGCTGCTGCTCTGCTGGATCGTTGCCCGTTATCCGATTATCGAATTGCCGGGCGATGTCTATTTTCTGACCACGCTGCCTGTAAAAATAACAGCGGCCGATCTGGCGGTGATCGGGATAGGAACTTTCTGCATCTGCATTTGCGCTTCCATCTATCCGGCCATGAAAGCGGCCAAATTGAAACCGGTCGATGGGGTTCGGTATCGCTGACGCCGGTATAAAAAAAAACGGTTATGCACAAACCACAAGTGAAACGAAGATGAACCTGAACAGGGTCGGGATCGAAATCGAAATCGGGATCGAAATCGAGCCACTTCAGTGGCGGCGAGCATGTCGATTTCGATAGCGATTTCGATTTGGATGCCCCCCAGCTTGGGCTTCATGGATAACCGCTTAAATCAATGTCATCCACTTAAGGGAATACCGATAATTTTAACAGACATTGTGTTATAGAATCGAACGGGAAGGCTCCGTGGGCAAATACGTAAAAATACTTTCGATCACGCTTTTCGTCTTGCTGGTTGTTTTTGCCGCTATTGCCGATCGCCCCATCATATCGAAATTGTTGAATGGTTTGCAGTTGGCGCCCTATTTGCGCCTGGTATCCATTCTGGGATTGATCGTTGCCGTGTTTCTGGCGTGGGGGTATAAGCGAAAGATCGAAGCCTCCCAGAAATTCGTTCGCGCGCAGGAGGTCCTGGACCAGGCCGGCGAAAAGGCCGAGCGCTCGAAAAAGGAGTGCGAGCGGCTCGAACTGAACCTCAAGGCCGAATACGAACGGAAACGAACGGATCTGGATGCGAACCTGTCGAAAATCAAGGACGAGTACGAAGAGAGGCTCCGTCTGCTCAAGGAGCAAAATATGGAGTTGAAAGAGTCCGTGGCAGAACTGATGCAGCGGCTGAAAAAGAAAAATGCCAACTGATCCCGTCTCGCGATGCCCCTCTCAAGATGGTTGGTCAGACAAGTGGATTGTGCTAAGGTTCGTCTGAAAGAATGTGGATTGAGCGCAAGAAAGGAAAGGTGCCGCAATGATCAATCGGAGTCCGTTCCATTTCCATTATCAGTTCCAGTTCCTGAATGGACAGATCAAAGATTATCGGATATCGTTGGACCCGGACACCTTGAGCCTGATCCCAGTCGTCACTGCCACCAAAGCCCCTGAGTGGGTCAATCTTGAATACAAGCAGTGCCGGAACTGCCCCCTGCATGCGGAGGTTCACAAAAACTGCCCGATCGCGGTGAACATCATGGAGTTGGTGGAGGCATTCAAGACCGTTTTTTCGTACCACGACTGCACGGTGGTTTGCGAGACCGCGGAGCGTTCATACATGAAAAAGACATCGGTGATGGAGGGGTTATCGGCGATATTCGGTGTCATCATGGCGACCAGCGATTGTCCGGTCATGGAGTTTCTCAAGCCCATGGCCCGCTTCCATCTGCCCTTCGCCACCATCGAGGAGACGACGGTTCGCACCGCATCCATGTATCTGCTGGCCCAATATTTCAAGTACAAGAACCAACCCGGCATGAAGTTTGACTTCAAGATACTGGAGAAGCACTACAGCGAAGTTCAGGTCGTCAACGAAGGGCTGTTGGAACGGATCAACAGCGTCGGCAGCGAGGACGCGGATAAAAATGCCATCGTGACCCTTCACTCCCTCTCTCAGTTTTTATCCATGGAGATGGATTACAGCCTGAGCGGACTGGAGTATATCTTTGCCGGGCGGTTTGCCGATTGACGATGCCGGCCCGTAACGAATGAACATGAAAAACATCGAGATCGAGTACCGTTTCAACATAGAAGGCGAGCAGAGCGACTCTTACAAGGTGATTCTCGATCCGGTAAGCCTGCAAACCATAGAAGACGGTATGAAAGCGCTTCCGGACTGGACGAAATTGACCTTTCAGCAGTGTGAGAACTGTCCCCTCGGCAGTTCGACGACAGCGTATTGTCCCGCCGCCGTCAACATGGTGCTTCTCGTCGAACGTTTCAATCAACTGCTTTCATACGACAGCACCACGGTGATGGTGATTACCGCCGAACGTAACGTATATCATCAAACCACGGTTCAAAGAGGGATCTGTTCACTGATGGGGTTGTTGATGGCGTCGAGCGGGTGCCCTCAGACGGCGTTTTTCAAACCCATGGCCCGTTTCCATCTTCCCTTTGCGAGCACCGATGAGACCATCTGGCGGGCGACCTCCACCTATTTGCTGGCGCAATATTTTCAGCAGCAGGAGGGGCGGTCTCCCGATTTGTGCTTTCAAGGATTGAGCGAAATTTACGACCGGATCCAGACCGTCAACCACGCTTTTGCAAAGCGGTTGCGTTCCGCTTGCCGACACGACTCCATGATCAACGCCATCATTTTGCTGGATATGTTCGCCAAATCGATGCCAACGGCCATTGAAGCCTCGTTGGAGGACATTCGTCATCTTTTCGAACCCTATCTATCAAGTCTATCATCGATATGATATTGAATCGCGAAGGGAAAACCGCGTAGAAAGAGTAGTAAATTGATAAAAACCCTGAAATCATTACTTACCAAGTGTGGGGTGATCCCCAAAACCCAAGAGATTCGACCGGTTGATGCTCCCCCTGAAACCATTCCACCGCAACAGCCCGATAGTCCGCTGAGTGGCGCGGAAGTCGCAAAGACCGAAGCCCGGCGTCCGGAAGAGAGTCGGCCCAAAAGGGGGACGAAAGCTGAAAAAACCGGGAACAGAATCGAATCCAGGTCCGATACGCATGCCAAACCGAGATGGGATATTTCCTCGTTTCAGGTGCCTCCTGAAGAAAACAAGGTCCGTTTCCACGACTTCGATCTGCCTGATAATTTGATGCATGCCATTGCCGACCTGGGATTCCAATACTGTACCCCCATCCAGGCTGAAATCCTTCCAAGCACCTTGGCCGGAAAAGATGCCACCGGCCGGGCACAAACCGGTACCGGAAAAACGGCGGCCTTTCTGATTACGGTGATCACCCGGCTGCTGAAAGCGCCCGAGCAAGAGAAGCCCACGAATGGTTCACCACGGGTACTGGTCCTCGGACCAACCCGGGAGCTGGTGATGCAGATCGCCGAAGAGGGACGCCAGTTGGCCAAGTATACCCATTTGACCATTACGAGCGTTTTCGGCGGCATGGACTACGAAAAGCAGCGGCGCCAATTGAACAGCAGGCGCAGCGATATCGTCGTCGCCACGCCGGGACGCCTTCTCGATTACAAACGCCAGGGGGACGTCCGCCTGGATAAAGTGCAGGTACTGATCATCGATGAGGCCGACCGTATGCTCGATATGGGGTTTATTCCGGACGTGCGCAAGATCATTTACGCCACACCGCACAAGGATAAACGCCAGACCCTGCTCTTCAGTGCGACCCTGACACCGGAGGTGACGCGTCTTTCGGCCCAGTGGACGAGAAATCCCACCAAGGTGGAGATCGAGCCGGAACAGGTCGCCGTGGACTCGGTCGAGCAGATCGTATACATCGTCACGCGCGAGGAGAAAACGACCCTTCTTTACAATATTCTCAACCGTAAAAATTTGAAACAGGTGATTGTCTTCTGCAATCGCAAGGACGAAACACGACGTCTGGCCGACCTCTTTTTACGCTATCGTACCAATTGCGCGGTGCTCTCCGGCGATATTCGCCAGCGGACCCGTGTTCGCACGCTGGAGGATTTCAAGGCGGGAAAGATCCGGGTCCTCGTGGCC
>CAXXVK010000055.1:0-58420 GCA_963676915.2 Myxococcota bacterium | reverse complement strand
AGAAACTGATGATTACCGTGGATGAAGTTTCGCTGCATTTTGTTGCCAAAGATGGCAACGAAGAAGCCAATACCGAACAAAACGCTGAAGAAAACGCCTCATCGAAACTATTGAAAGATGCAGATGGCGATGTGGATGATGAAGTGGAAGTAGCGGAAATCACGGAAGAAGCCACGGAAGAAGCCGCCGAAGAAGAGGTAGCGGAAGAAGAAACGGATCTGTTTGATGACACGGGTTGGAAAACCATTATGAATACGCCGACCGAATTCGACCTGATCCAGTTGAAGGACAATCCTACGGATCTGGGGCTGGCCGAGCTGCCGGAAGGTAAAGTCACCCAAATCCGGCTGATCGTCTCCGAAACGACTCCTTCGACCGTAACCATCGATGGAGAAGAATCCGAGGTGTCGGTTTCTTCGGGAACGGTGAAACTTGTCAGCAATTTCGACATCGTGGCCGATGAAGAAATTACGATTCGGCTGGATTTCGATGCTGAAGAATCATTGATCGAAAAAGGAAACGGCGAATACCAACTCAAACCGACGATCAAAATTCTCGAAGATTGATCGAGAGGTATCGATAAAATAAAAGAAGCCGCCTATTACGGGCGGCTTCTTTTTTATTTCAGGAATCCGTTTTAAAAACACAACCTTAAGGTTGGTAGTCCTCGCGAGGCGGTGAGAAGAAATCGATGACGGTGGTTGGTTCTTCCGCGATGAATTCGTGCTCGACATCCTCGGCGATGACATAGGAAGCACCGGTCTGCACGTCGCGCCACTCGTCGCCGATTCGCATTTTCCCTTTGCCTTGAACGAGGTACCCTGCCTGCTCGTAAGGATGACTATGAGCGGGAATCGCCACGCCGGGTGCGATCACGAACTCGACTCCCAAAATGCGCTTTCCGTGTCCGAGATAACGGCGAGTCAGTCCTGGCAGAACCTCGACCGGCTCAAAAGATGTAGCATCGAAAAACATCGTATCTACCGGCTCGACGTATTGAAATGGAAGGTGTGAACGGTCCCGACAACGGGATAATCCATTTCCTGAATGAATTCGTACTGCAAAACCAGAACGTTATGAGCCCGTTTGATTTCGAGCAATTCGGGGTCCATATTGGGTAGTCCCCGATCTTGGAAATGACTTTGAATGCGAAATACTATAGATTCGTCGGTGTCTTCCATTTTGGAAATTTCAGCCACCCTCGACAATGTTTTGTTTACTTGGTATTTATCGTAATAAATCGGCACGAGGCGACCGACGACAAGAACCACAGCTAGAGCGAAGGCCAGCATTACGAAACTTTCAATTTTTCCACTGCCTCGACGATTGCCCCACATACGATAATCTTTCATGGTTTTCCCAATCGGGTGATTAGTACAGCAAGAAGCCTTCCAATACATTCTTTGAAGAAGATATCGAAAAGACACTTTTCAATCCTGAATATTCTTGATCAAGCATCATACTGCTAATGGTCCAATTTTTCAAGTTTCGTTTTCCCTCTCAAACGCAAAAAGACGCCATCGACCGTCGGACGTTCACGCCCGTTCCGCGATGTCGCCTTTTTTGAATGCGCCAGTGGCTTCCGAAACAACGAAGGGTTACTTGAGATCGCCCTGTTCGCGCTCTGAATACAGCGACGTGTAAAGTTTTACCGGATAATCGAAAATTTCGCCGTCTTTGAAGAACAGCGCCAATTCCTTCTCGGCGTTCTCTTCGTCTTCGCTGGCATGGACGAGGTTGCACTGGATCGACATGCCGAAATCGCCTCGGATGGTTCCGGGATTGGCTTCGCGGGCCAGCGTGATTCCACAGATGCGGCGAACGGTAGCCACGGAATCCAATCCGTACCAGCACATGGCCAAGACGGGGCTGCTTTTCATAAAGTCGCGGATTTCCCCGAAAAACGGCTTGTCGGCCAAATGGGCATAGTGGCGGGACAGCAGATCGTCGTCGAGTTGCATCAGTTTCGCACCAACGAGTTTCAACCCTTTTTCTTCGAAACGGGTGATGATTTTTCCCGCCAGTCCGCGTTGCATGGCATCGGGTTTGATCAATACGAGAGTTTTATGCATGGTTTTTCCCTTTCTTGAGCCTTTTTCAATCGTTGGCGGCTTTTTGTCACATTTCGTTCGATAGGTCAACGCTTTTCCTGCCTTCCTGAAAAACAACCATTGCCCCTGAATTTCGAAATGCAACTTCATTGGGAAGAAAGATCGTAAATCTGAACTTGACCTTTCGGGGTTAGGACGCAATTTGAAAACACTCGGCGCGGCGTTTCGATGTCGTATGCGACCATTGCCCGAATCTTGTACGAGAAAACGACGAAAGGACATGTCATGACTCCGAACCCCCTGGATGGAAAAGTCGCCCTGATTACCGGTGCTTCGAGCGGTATCGGTCAAGCCTGCGCCCGTGCGCTTGCCGCCAAAGACATGTTTCTCGTACTGGTCGGACGTCGATTGGACCGCATGGAAGAACTGGCCGAGCAGATCGTCAATACCTACGATGTCGGTATCCATACGGTAGAGTTGGACATTTCTAAAAAAGATGAAGTGGTCGAAAAACTCGAAAAACTACCGCGCATCTGGAAGCGCGTGGACCTGTTGGTGAACAACGCCGGAGTAGGTCTTGGGTTGGGTAAAATCCAGGATGGAGATCTCGACCAGTGGGAACAGATGATCGATACAAACATCAAAGGCTTGTTGACTGTGACCCGCAGTGTGCTACCGGGAATGATCGAGCGGGATTTCGGGCACATTATCAACATTGGGTCCAACTCGGGACACGACATGTACCCCACCGGCAACGTGTACAGTGCGACCAAACACGCCGTGACGGCGCTTTCCCGCGCTTTGCGCATGGATCTGCTGGGGAAAAACATCCGGGTGACGAACATTTCTCCCGGCCTTGTACGCACCGAATTCGCCAAGGTCATCAACGGTGGTGACGAGGAAAGCGCGCAACGTTTTTACGACAAATTGATCCCGCTGGAAGCCGAAGATATCGCCGAAACCGTGGTCTGGTCAGCCTTGCGACCGCCGCACGTCAACATCGACGAAATTGTCATCCAGTCCATCGACCAGGCCAGCGTTCATCATGTAAACTGGCGAAAATAAAGAATTTTCGATTACACAGGCAGGTCGGGCAAGAAATTTGCCCGACACCTTGGCACCACAAACTGAAATCGAAGAAGAACCATTTTCCTATTGGCAAGTGGCGACACGGAGAATTTGCAAACCGTCTTCGCCGTCTGCCACGTAAGCCAACCCGTCTTCTACGAACACATCCTTGGCGCACTCCGTTTCGAACTTTGTGACAAAGTTTGGCTGTGCAGGATCGCTAACATCCACGATTTGTAGATTTCCACCGTAGTCTGCCAGGTAGGCTCTATCGTCCATTACGGAAACACCGACGATATAGGCATAGTCCAAGTCATTGAAACTACTTACTTTCGAAGGTGTGGTGGGATTGCTGACATCGACGATCAACAGTCCGGTGTTGCACGTAGCGATGAATGCAAGATTGTCTTTGATGAACAGGCTACGGAATTCATCGGACGAGTCGTAATAGTTCCCGGCAAGCACGGGGACCGAAGGATTGCTGACGTTTAGGATTTGCAACCCGGTTTTATCGGAAATATAGGCGTATTGACCTTCTACGACCACGTTCAAAGCCGATCCCGACGTGTTGAATTTTCCTTCCAATTCCGGTGATGTAGGATCGCTGACGTTCACGATTTTCAAACCGCTGTCTCCATCTGCGATATAAGCGTAGGAATCTTTGACGAAAATTCCGCCTCCGCTTCCGCTTGTATCCAGGCTACCGAGCAGTACCGGAGAAGAGGGGTTGCTGACATCGATGATCTTCAGTCCGCTCCCGTAGGCCGAAACATAAGCTACCCCGTTTGCAACGAAAACGCTCATCGCCAGGCGGGGTGTTGCGATTGAACCAAGCAGATGAGGCGATAACAGATTGCTGATGTCCACGATAAGCAAGCCCTTGCTGCTATCCGCAATGTAGGCAATGTTGTCGAGAATGAAAACATCTCTGGCGTTCTCGCTGTTAAGATTGGATAGGAATTGAGGAGCTATCGGATTGCAGCCCTGTTCTTCTTCCGTTGTATCGGTGATTTCAGAGGAATCCTCTTCTTGTTCGGACGAAACATCGCCGTCGTCCTCAACCTCGATGTCAACGTCAATGTCTGCAACGTGTTCCGAGTCCGTCTCGGTGAATTGCTCCTCGAATTCGACGATATCCCGGTCAAGATCCGCTGGAGGTCCATTGGAATCGGAACCGGAATCGCACGAAATACAAAGAATAAGAACAAAAGAAAACGTCCAGATCGTCATAAATCGCTTCATGGTAAACACCCGTAAAAACAGAATATTCAACGGAAAGGTAACGATGGTATGCACTATACCGTGTTGGATAGGCAAATCCTAGCAAAAAGAATTTCGGTTCATGTGATATCAAGCAGCAGAAAGTGTGACTGGAAATGTGGGGAACTTCAAAGTGCGATGCGAAAGAGTTGGTATGTACGACTGAAAAGGACTGAAATTACAGTGGGTTAACGTTATGTTGCTACGCTCGTTTGAAAACGTTGATCGACGGCTTGTTTCCAGAGAAAAAATTCACATTCTTTCCATACCTCAATCTTGATTCCTTGGGGAGATTTTGTTACATTCACTATATATTTTTCATCGACTTTTTCGATAGAGAAACCAAACTCGGGCCACTATGAACCCATTGAAACCGTTTGATAAATCCCGACTGGGAACCTTCGCAACTATCGGCCCATGGTTGCTGATCGTCCTGCTGTTTCCTCTGGCCTGCGTTCCACATGTTTTATTGGAGCGCGGACCGTACAGTCAAGCAGCGGGCGTTGGATTGACGATTCCCGGTCTGGAGTTGTCGATTCAGTCCACGTCGCAACCGCTGCAATCCTCGTTGCCTCCCGCCGATTCTCTTTCGGCGGCGATGTTGCTGGAACCGGAAGATGCCTTCGAGGTCGCACGGGACGAGATCGACCGAGGCGCATGGAAAGAAGCGTTGCCTTACATCGAATCCTGCTGTCTATGGAATCGGGAACGTTTCGATCAACCCACCTGTCCGTTGTTGCTCGGAATGGCCTATCAGCATACCGGAGCTTTCGAGCAGGCCTTGCCTTATCTGACCGAAGCCCTTGAAAATTTTCAGGAAATATCGGTGAGTCTGCATTATTTCATCGGTCAGACCTTGATGAATCTGGGGCGATACGAACAGGCGTTGCAGCATTTCAATCACGTATTCGATCGGAACGACAGCCGGTACAACGTTCCCGCCGCACGTCTGCGCGTGGAGTGTCTGTGGAAAAGCGGGCGGGGAGTCGAAGCTGCCGAGGAATTGCGCCGGTTGCTCGGGGTGCACGAAGAACACGAGGACATCGCCGGGCTGCTGTGGCTGAAAAGTCGGATAGAGCGTGAAAAGGGAAATCGTGCGCAAGAAATCGAAATTCTACGAAAAATCGATCTATACCATGTCGATTTCCCCGAATATCCGGAAGCTCATGAGCGCTTGGTGGCGTTGCAGCATGGTGGGCACAACACCGATCCTCCGTATGGCAAGGAAGCTGTGGATTTCGTCTCGCATCTGTACTGGACCGGCCGCCTGGACGACGCCGTGCAAGCCGTCGAACGCTACCGTTCTCGCGTTCCCGAAGGCCATGCCGACTATCTTCCTGAAATCGACCGGGATTTGCATCTGGTTGTAGGCAATTGTCTGGTCAGGCAACAGAACTACAAGGAATCTTTGGAGATTTTCCGTAAGCGTGGCGATCTCAAAGGGATGGCGAAAGCCTATTCCCGGCTGGGACAATTGCAAAAAGCTTCCCAAACCTATGATCGATTGGCTAGCAAAAAGAGCGGACAGGCTGCAGCCTCGGCACGTTTTCTGGCCGCGTGGATTCTCGGAGAAGATCAGCGCTTCGGGGAAGCCTACGAACGACTCGTCGAATACATGGCCGATACCCGCCGCAATCGCAACAAAGCACTTTGGTTTGCGGGGTGGTACGCCTACCGTGACGGACGCTATCCCGAAGCCGTCAAGCACTGGGAAACCTTACGAAAACGCTCTCGGCATTCCGGGTATCGTGCGGCGACGAAGTATTACATCGCCCGAGCGAAACTGCACATGGGAGAAACCGACAAAGCCCTGTCGGAACTGCTTGAGCTCTCGACGCAGAACCGTTTCAGCTATTATCGTCTCGCAGCGGCTTTTCGTTTGCGAATCGAAGAGGAAGGCCGCAACGAAGTTTATGGGAAAGAACCTCGTCGTTCCGGGTATGGTACCTGGCGCAAGATTCGGAAAAAATACCGCAAATGGAGTCCCTGGAAAGAAGAAACCATGGCAAGTTCCATGCGGCGGTGGCTTGGTGAGGCGAATGCTTCTCATAAAAAGGTTCAGGATGCCCGGAAATTTCTGGAGACATCCAGCCGCAGTTTCAAGCACTTCCCCCACTTGGCGTCTTCTCTGGCTTGGAGTCGTCTCGGTGTGAATCGGGAAGCCCGTGAAGAATTGCGCCATCACCTGAAAAACCTGCTGAAAGCGATGAAAAACGGCACAAAAGCGCTGGACGGCGAATCCCCGGAACAAACCACCCGCAGAAACGCTCATCGGGACTACCTGCTCAAACATCGGGAGACATTATCCTGGGCGCTGTTGTTGTATGCACGTTCCATCGGAGATGAATCCGACGCCTACCGCATCGCCGTCCATCTTCTTCGTGGCAAGGAATTGCGAAAGCAAGATCCCAAGCATCATTATCGATACCGTTATCCCGTTCCCTATTTCGACACCATTCACCATTACGCCCTGCGCTACGATGTTCCGCTGGAACTGGCACTGGCCATCATGCGTACGGAAAGCGGGTTTCGGCCGGATGTCGTATCCAACGTCGGAGCGGTGGGGCTGATGCAGATCATGCCGATGACCGGCAAGAAAATCGCCGCCCGATTGGGGGAAGCGGACACTTTTCGGCAGGCCGATCTCTACGATCCCGAAACCAGCATTCGATACGGTTTGTGGTATCTGGGAGAATTGCTGAAGAAATTCCAGGGACAATGGCCCCTCGCGATTGCCTCTTACAATGGCGGTCCGCATAACGTAGAACGCTGGCTGGCCGACAACCGCCATCTCTCGTGGGATGCCTTTGTCGAGTCCATCCCCTTCAGCCAGACACGTAACTACGTGAAAAAAGTGCTGAAAGTCGCCTCGACCTACCGCTACCTTTATGCCGGGGAATTCACAAGCTGGAACCTGCGCCGCCGGATTCGATCGAAGGTGGAAGACAACATCAACTGGTAATCGGAAGAACTCCAATCAGGGGCAAGAATTTAGCCTGACCTGCGACTTAGATTTCAGAAAGTCGCGAAAATTACAGGCAAATCATCACTTCGTTTTGATGTACCAATCCCTGCACATGTTTGCTTTGGAAGTCGGAGCTACAGGATTTTGTCTTCTGCGGGTTGTACCGATTCAGGCTCGGACAATTCGCAGGTTTTCGAATCCAGGTTGCAGACGAACTCGGTGGTGCCGAAACGCTCGACGCAATCGCCGTCGTTTTCGCATTTGAACGGCGTACAAACCGCTGTGGCTCCGCTGTCGTCGCAGTAATAGGTGATGTCCTGGGCTTTTGTCCAACATTCCTTATGTTCGGTGCAGGACAACGCCTCGCAGGCGAACTGATCGTTGCAGTGATAGGTTTTATTTTTGTATCGGCCCTGGCACTGTTCGTCCGTCAGGCACTCGCCCTTGACCACGATATCGTCCGGCTCCTGGCAGGCATTCAGAACCAATACCGAAAGAACGATCCATACTGCGAAAAGTTGTGCAATCTTACCCATAAGTTCACCGTATCATCGAAAAAGTTCGCCCCGTCCCCTTTTGGAAAACGTGGGCAGTGTAGCGCTGCTTCTAAAAAAAAGCAACTTGTCAAGGAGCACAAACCGTCTTGGAAAAGTCCGAAGTACAGTCGAGCAGGATATTGGAGCAGGCCATACCGAATTGCTGTGTTGCTGCCGTGTACGTAAAGGTACACCCCATCTGTTCCTGTTGCCAGTCTCCACAGCCATCGATGTCGTAAGACAGCGGGAATCCTCTCAACGAACCGGAAACGTTCCAGGCGCAGGTTCCCGTTTGCGTGACGGAAAATTCATCGACGCCGCAGGCATTCTGGCTTTCGACCTCGCAATAGGAGCCCGAAAATTCCTCGCAACCCGCACAGACCTGCGGATCTTCCCCGTCCGTATCGTCTTCTACAAGGTCGCCGTCGGGAACATCGCAGTATCGAACGGCGAACTCGGATTCGCAGGTCATGTACGGCGAATTGCAGTCCGCAGCGAATGTCTGTGTTGCCGAATCGTAGGTGATGACGCAGCCGTATTGCTCGGTCTGCCAGTCGCCGCAACCTTCGACCGGATAGGAAATCGGGAAGCCCTGCACGTTACCTTCGATCAGCCAGCTACATTCGCCGTCCGTTATGACATCGAAGTAATCCACGCCGCAACTGGTCGAACTCTGCAACTCGCAGTAGCGGTCGGCAAAGGCTTCGCAACCGGTACAGACGACGCCTTCCTGGTCGCCGTCCACCTGGCAGGATTCCTGGTCGTAAATCGCGAAGCAACCCTGGAAACCTTCGCAGTCGAGAGAGAATTCCTTCGTTAAGGCTTCGTAGGTCAGGGGACATTCCTGGCCGCCGCCGACATCCACGAGACGGTTCCAGTCTTCGCAACCACTGGCGGTGAATTCAACCGGTTGTCCGACGACCCGATCGATGGTGACGTTAAATGTGCAGGCGTTCTCGTCGAGGGTTTCGATGCCTATGGAAACCACGTTTTCGCAATCGCCGGAACCCTTGCAATACTCGCCGGGATACCCATCGCAATAGGCGCAATCGACCACTTCCACATCGTCGTCGATGTCGCCGTCCGGTTCGGGAGCGCATTCGGTTCCGGCAGCGAAAAACTGGCTGCAGGTAAAGTAGGAGGAATCGCATTCTCCAAGATATTCCTGCTCGTCGTGAAGCCATTGCAGCGTGCAACCGAACATACCGACATCCCAGGACTGGTCGCCGCAGCCGTTCATTTCGTATTGAAGTTCCTGATTGAACGCACGCAGCCAGGTGGTGTAGGAGCAGTCCCCCTCACCGGCTGCGAACTCGATGTATTCGACGAAATCACAGGGGGACGGAGACGGCTCGGCGCAGTAATAAGACTGCATGGTATCGCAACCCGTGCAAACCACCGCCGCCTCTTCGAGATCTGCGTCCGGGTCTACATCACCATCGACCGTGCCGCAGTTCGCTTTCGAATACGTGGCCTGACAGTTGAGCATTCCGCTGCAAACGACCGAAAATTCCCCAACCGTGGGATCGTAGACAACGTTGCAGCCATACATGGATTCGCTCATGGCTCCGCAGCCGTTGACATTGTAGGATAGCGGTTGCCCCATCATTTCCCCGGCAACGATGAACGCACAGTCTTCCGTTCCTGCGTAGACATCAAAATAGGGTAGGTTACAGGATTGTCCCTCTCCATCTTCGCAGTAGGTTCCGGGGAAATCTTCGCACCCCGTGCAGGTGACTGGATCGTCCGGTTCCAGTTCGGGGTAATCGGGCAACGGTTCTTCCTCGTCGCCATCCACCGCCGCACAGTAGTCTTTCGAGAAGTCGGACTGGCAATTGAGGTAGCCCGTACAATTCACGGAAAAATGCTCGGTTGAGGCGGTGTATTGGAGAGAACAGCCCATCTGTTCCATCGACCAGTCGCCGCAGCCGTCCACCGAGTAGGAAATCGGGTAGCCCATGATGTTGGCTTCTATATCCCACTGACATTCGGCGGCACCCGGCACGACTTCGAATTCAGGGACGCCGCAGGTGTTGGCGCCTTCGCCTTCGCAGTAGGTTCCCGAAAACGTTTCGCAGCCTTCGCAAACGAGGCCATCCGCATCGCCATCGACCATATGGCAGGCGTCTTGGGTGTAGGTGGATTCACAGGCGAGTTGCCCGGTGCAGGTGACGGTCCATTCGCCCGAAACGGCGACGTATTCCACGAGGCATTGCTGTCCCGCGCCCACATCGACGTTCTGTTGCCAGTTGTGGCAGCTATCGACTTCGATTTCCAGCGGACCGCCGATGGCACGGTTGACGATCACCGTGAAGCCGCAAGAGCCGTCCCGAGGTTCGACCCGCAGGCTGGAGAAAATCATGCAATCCCCGGACAATTCGCAATAATTCCCCACAAAATGGGTGCATTCCTCGCATTCGAAATCCCACTCCTCTTCAGGATCGTCATCTGCTTCCACTTCTTCTGCGTCACCGTCCACGCCTCCGCATTCGTTCTCGCGGTAGTCGGTAGCGCAGGTTTCATCGCCCGTGCAATCGGCTCGGAAGGTGCGCTGCTCGGGATTCCAACCCAGCGTGCAATCGCCAAGCGGCAGACTTCTGACAGTGCAGTCGGGCACTTCGAACGGCCACGGACCCGAGGCGGTCTGAAGGACGAAAATGTAAGGATTTTCGGAACTTGTGTCCGAGTTTGCCTGTATACTCACGCTCAGGAGATCGCTGCAAAGCGTTGCGGTGACTACCGGGCAGTACTCACCCAGGAACGTTTCGCAAGAGGCCGGGTCAGAGGCGTCTTCTTCGATCTCCACCGGTTCTTCGTCCACGGCGTCGTTTTCCACTTCGTCCGCTTCGGTGGGGGTGTCCGCCTCGTCGTCGAGTTCCACAGCCTCATCGACATCCGCCGTCGGGACGGTTTCGTCCTCATCGGCGACAACGTCCTTGTCGCCATTGTCGATCAAGCCTCCCATGGTGGCGGTGACCGTATCACAGGCGGAAACCAGTCCCAGTATTCCTACCAAACAAGCCCATAGTACGAAGATCGAACGGCGCATCACGATGTCTCCCGGATAAAAAAGCTAATAATTCATCCTACTTGTAACACAATTAGACGTTGGGGGGTAACGAAAAACGTTATCGTTTTCAGACGAATGAAAGAATTGTGCGCACCTATCGGAACGAACTCCATACCGCAGCAAGTCTCCTAGCCATCGATGTCCGGCAAAGATGATTGGGAAATGTCGTAACCTATTGATGTTACAGATGGTAAAGAACGATCATGAAAGACCATCTGTCGTTTGTTGACGGATGCATCGCGAAGTCCAGCCAATTGGCGCACTGATGATGAAACTTTCGTTCTTTTGGTTGTAGTCACGAGGTGTAAACCTGCCGAAAAAGGGGATTGGTGCGTAGCAAACCAACTTTGCAAAGACGAAGACGGCACCAGAAAAACGTAAAAAATTTCTACAGTCGCTGTATTTTGTGACGCATCTTTTGTTGACAGTGAATGCCATTAACTCTTGACCCAAGCTTAAGATTTTTAGATAATAAATGTCCATCATTAACATGGACAAAGGGGGAGGGAAGTTCTTCAATCTTTTTTTTACCTAAATAAAAGTGGATATCTATCTTTTTGAAAGGCTCGTATCATGAAACACCGACTTGCAAATTCAGGGCTTTTCCTGATCTTTATGATTTCCATTCTGATTCTCGGTTTCCTTTCGGGATGTTCCGGTGGAGGAGACAATACGCAGAATCCGGGAGGAGATCAGCCGGTCGCGGACGACGATCTCGGGGAAACCGGGGGAGATGAGGAGGTTGTCGATCAAACCGAGGACGACGGACAAGAGGGTATCGAAGATGACGAACCCTTCTGTACCTACGCCGAGCCGGAGTGTGCTGAGGACGCCGACTGTTCGGGCGACGAAAAGTGCATCAATACGAAATGCGTCGCTCCGATCGATGCGGAAAATTACGAATTCTCCAGCAGACTCAGTTACTTGTCCCGGCTTCAGGTTCCGGTGGAGTTCGGCGGCGGTACCGAGACGGGGTTCGACCACAACAAGGATGGCGACCCGGACGACCGCATGGGTGAATTATTGACCCTGTTGCGTGTGCTGATGCCGGATACCGAACTCGATATCTCGCCGGAAATTCAGAAATCCATCGACAAGGACATGACGAATTATCTCGTGGAATATCGGGAACTTCCGTTGGATATGTGCGGACCGGCCCAAGTGGCGATGCTGGAAGGCGAAGGAGATCTCGACTTCGACGGTGGCCGTGACCAGTCCATGGCGGAGCGCATCCAGGGCAACGGCGTATACAAAGTCAATCGAGGAACGTTCGCGGGTGGCTACGGTCCGGGTAACCAGTTGAATCGCGCCTATCTCGCGGGAAGCAAAAAGAACGACGGTTCGGTGGATCTCGTCACCGAAGCGGATCGCATCACCTTTAATATCGCTCTTCCCGATGGTACGCCGTTCCCGCTCAACATCATCAATTTCAAGATGGTGGCTCCGTTGATCGACGAAAACGGCAAACTGCGCTCGGTGGATCGGGCGCGGAAGCTGCAATCGGTTGATAACGAAGACGAGTTCTGGGGTGTGCTCGGCGGCGTGCGGGTCGGCGGGTATATGATGATCGCCGACGTAGCCGACAAAATGCAGGAGTTGGCCAGCGATTGCGATTGCGGCGGTCTCGATCAGACACAACCCGTAATTACGCACGAAGTCAAAGATGGAAAAATCGCCGTGAGTTGCGCCCAGGATGTCAGTGGCGTAAACGACGAACCCAGCAGCAATCCGGGTGACGACTGTGTAAAAGAACTGTACGGATTTGTCTGTACCAATCTGATTCCGCTGTGCGTTCTCATGGAAAACATGGGGCAGTTCGCGGACATCGATTCGAACCCCGATGACGATGTGGAAGTACTCGATGCCATGTCGTTGGCGATGTGGGCTTCGTTTTCCGGGGCGAAACTGGACGACGAGGAACCGCTCGCACCCGAGTTGATCGCAGCCGGGGACCACTATGCCCTGCCGCTGAATTCGCCTCCGGCCCGCTTCAATGTCACGGCCAACGATTCGGACTCGATCTCCGGCGTTCCCACGATTCTGGAAGTCGGCACACCGGACAACGGCGGCCAGGTGGGCGTAACCGACGACCTGCATAAAGTCGTCTACCAGCCTGCGGAGGATTTCAAGGGATTCGAAACCTTTACCTACACCATCGGTACCGACACGGTACAGGAAACGGCGACGGTCACCGTGAAACTGGGCTACGACGTTCCCCGGGGCGTTTCCGACGAATTCGATGTGGAATTCAATCGCGGTCCCGCTCAACTGGATGTTCTGGCGAACGATTATTGGGACACGCTGTGGCACGACACCTACTATCCCGACGCTCCCATAACCCTGTTGACCGTGAACAATTTCAATGAGGAACGCATTACCATCAAGGGGAGGATGAGCCTCTCCGAGGACAAGCTTTTCGTGATCTACGAGCCGCCGGTCTACAACAACGTGGAATACTCCGAAGCCGATATCGGCTACTATTTCACGGACGGCTACATCGATGAGAACCACGACCCGATGGAGTCGAAACCCGGTTACATCACCGTCAATCTCGTGTTGCCCGAAACGGTTTGCGGCGATACCTACTATGATTTCTGGGCTGAGGAATGCGACGACTCCAACGACGACAACACCGACGATTGCCTGGATACCTGTCTGGCCGCGACCTGCGGCGACGGGTTTCTCTGGGCGGGTCACGAAACCTGCGACGACGGCAACCTTGACAATCACGACCATTGTCTGGACACCTGCGTTCCGGCGACCTGCGAAGACAGCGTGACCAGCCGGGATGAAACCGACGTGGACTGCGGCGGAACGTTCTGCGATCCCTGCGGCGACGGAAAAACCTGTGCGGTGGCCAGCGATTGCGTCAGTCTGGTTTGCACGGATAGCGTCTGTCAGGCCTCCGATTGCAGCGATGGCGTGAAAAACGGCACCGAAACCGACGTGGATTGCGGTGGCGATTGTCAGCCCTGCGACTCCGGCAAAGCCTGCAACGAAAATGCCGAATGCCGAAGCCGGATTTGTGACGCAGGAGTTTGTAAAAAATACAACGATTGCGAAGACGACCAGCTCATCGCCTGGGAGTTTTATCCCGATGATGCCGAGCTATGGAACGAATTATGCCAGGATAATCCCTGCGCTCTGCTCGATGAGGAAACCACGGCCAACGAATACGACGAAGATTGCAACGGTTTCGCTTCCGACCGCGACGGTGACGGCTGGACGGTCGAAGGGGACGATTTCCTCGGAGAAGACAAAGAAGGCGATTGTGCCGACACGATCTTCGATATCAATCCGTGGGTAATCGACACCACAGGAAACGATGTGGATGAAAACTGCGACGGCATCGCCTCCGACCGTGACGGCGATGGCTGGACGGTCGAAGGGGATACGTATCTGGGTGAAGACAAAGAAGGCGACTGCGAGGATACGATCTTCGAAATCAACCCCGGCGTGGAAGATGAAGCCGGAAACACCGTGGACGAAAACTGCGACGGAATCGCTTCGGATATGGATGGCGACGGTTGGACCATCGAGGGTGATACCTATTTGGGTGCCGACAAAGAAGGCGATTGCGAAGACACGATAGCCGAAATCAATCCCGGCATGCCGGAAGTCGGTAGCAATCTGGTGGATGAAAACTGCGATGACATCATTATCGACAAGGATTTGGACGGTTTCGGCTCGGTGGACCATTGCCTCGAATCCGAGGGCGTGCTCAACGCCGAAGGCGAGCCGGTTGAATGCTCCGACTGCGACGATGACAACCCCGAGGTTTTCCCAGGATCGACACATAGCGAAAGCATCGTGAATACGCTCTATTATGACGGAGATACCCGACTGGCCGAATTCTGCACCGATTTCGCCGCCAATAGAATCGAGCAGACGGTTGACGAAAAACTGATCGACTACAACTGCGACGGGTACTTCACCGACCTGGATGGCGACGGCTGGACGGCCTACGGCGATCCGACGCTGGGTGAAGACAAAGCCTACGACTGCAACGATTTCGATCCTCGCATTCGTCCGACGGGACCGCCGCCCAATGAATACCAGTTCCCGGCCTGCGAAGCGCAGCAGGATATCGTGAACCTGTCAAGCTGTCCCGACCTCGATTTTTCGTCGATCGGTTACAGCACCGACCGGCCACGTTGTCCCTCGGATCTCGCGGGTGAGTTGCTCTCCTGCATGGATCTCGTGGACGACTTGGGAGAGTCATGGGGTGTGTTCGTTTGTGTCCCCTCCAGCTACAGCAACTATGATGCTCCGCAAAATCCCTTCGGTTTTGGTGAGGTATGGGGTCCGTGCGATTACAATGGAGTGTTACCGGGTTGTCCTTCCGGAAGCTACTGCGGCTCGCCGATCAACTATTCCGATCCCTATCTCCAACAGTTGAACGACGACTATGGCTACGACCTCTCCGAAGTGGTGCATAAAGGCATGTGCTTCCCCAGTTGCGGCAACCGTTGCACCATCAATCCCTGCACCGAACCCAACAAGAATATCTGTACCATGGACGGTCGCGATCCGGCCTGTAATTGCAACCCCGGATACGTCGATCAGGATGGCCAGTGCGCTGAGGAACAAGTCCCCGACTGATTCCTTTACGAACCGAAAATAAAAGCCTGCCGGTTACCGCGTTGACCGACAGGCTTTTTTATTTCAAAGGGCTTCAATTCATTGTGAGTCTCTCGAAAAGGTGGAAACTGAGAACCATTGGCTCCCATTTTTTCTTCAATATTATGTGAAGCAGACAACGAATAGGATTCCTTGAAATAACCTGTTCCTTCTCCAAAGAACATGCTACACCTCCTCACAGGTGAAGAAATCACGAATTGATCGAAAAAAAGAGATAAACCATGGAAAAGGTTCGAGAAGTAAGAAAGTTCATGGCTTTTGTACTGATCGTGATTGCGACAGGTTTATTGACGGCTTGCAGCGACAATTCGGACAACTCAGGCGGCGATACCGACACACCCTCCGGCGACGAGGAGCCTACGCCGCTGTCCACCTACGAGGTCGGTGGTTTTCTGCTGGATTTTACCTTTGAATCCGCACAGTTGGACATTATCGCACCGGATGGCCGATTGCTTCTCCAGGGTTTGGGTGCCGCTCCGGTGGAAGGTGACAAGCCCACCGATAGCGGTTTTGCGGTACGGGACATTGATCTGAGTTTCGAGGAAAAATTCGGAAGTTTCCGACCCATCGAAGAGGCCAATGGACCGTGGCTTGTCGCTTCCAAACTACGAGTGGCCGATCACAAGGACGGCGAAATCACTTTTGCGCTCGATGCGGCGGACGGTCGCGTGCTGGCTTTGTTGATTTTCACCTCTCCCGACGAAGGACATTTGCAGATGTCCATCGAGCCGCAAGAGGCCGGAAGCCGTTTCAGCTGGGGATTCGCCTGCGATGGCGACGACCACTTCATGGGATTCGGTTCGCAAAGCTGGGACGTGGATCATCGAGGCTTCACCGTTCCAACGTGGGTTGAAGAACAAGGACTGGGAAAAGTGGAGAACGACGAATACGATACGTCCTGGTTACTGGGAACCGGGCGTAGGCATTCGGCACACATCCCGATTCCACAATACTGGTCACGAAGAGGTTACATTCTCACCGCGGAAACGAATCTGCGTGCCATTTTCGCACTTTGTTCCGAAAACGAACAAACCGCCCGCGTGGAGATCGAAACTCCCTCTGCTCTCCATCTGTTCAACGGTCCCACCTACCCGGAAGCCATCGAACGCGCCACGGCTCGTTTCGGGCGTCCGAGGCAACCGCCGAGTTTCGCTTTCGCTCCCTGGCTGGATGCCACCTACGGTTCGGAAAACGTCCGCCGCGTGGCTTTGAAATTGCGGGAGAAAAACATTCCTTCATCCGTGATCTGGTCCGAGGACTGGAAAGGGGCATACTGGAGCGGTGACGATTACGTGCTGACCGAAGAATGGGAAGTGGATCGCACGTTGTACCCGGACTTCGAGGATCTGGCCGACGACCTGCACGACTCGGGATTCAAATTTTTCGTGTATTTCAACTCTTTTATCTACAAAAATGCGAACGTTTGGAACGAAACCGCTCCCAACGGCTATCTGATAAAGGATGACAACGGCGATCCATTCACGTTTCTCGGTCATAAGTTCAGCGATTGCAGTCTTGTGGATCTCTCCGATCCCGAGGCGCGTACATGGGCTAAAAGCAAGCTGGACGATGCTATGGATCTGGGCGCGGACGGCTGGATGGGCGATTTCGGCGAGTGGATGCCCGTCACGGCGCAAACCACCGGCGGTAACGGCATGGACCAGCACAACCTGCACCCGGTTCAGTGGCAGGAGGTTCAACGGGAGGCGATCGACGAACGGACGGATGGTGTGGAGCGACTGTTTTTTTCTCGCTCCGGCTATTTTGGAACGCCGGAACTGGCTGATGTGATCTGGGCCGCCGATCAACGAACGGCCTTTTGGGAAGACGATGGTATGCCAACGATTCTACCGATCGGTATCGGTTTGGGTGTGGTGGGTGTTTCAACCTACGGCCACGACATCGCCGGATATCAGGCCGTCAACAACACCAATCCACCGGCCACCAAAGAGTTGTTTTTCCGTTGGACGACATTGGGCGCGTGGTCGCCGGTCATGCGTACCCACCACGGCAAGCAAGCGAATCTCAACTGGAATTGGGAATCCGATGACGAAACCGTGGAGCATTTCCGTCGCTGGGCCGCGTTTCACATGAATCTCGTTCCGTATTGGGAAGGTCTGGCCAAGATCGCTCACGAAACGGGCTTGTCGATCTGGCGCGGGTTGGGGACGGCGTTTCCCGAGGATGAAAAGGTCTGGCCGATCAACGATCAGGTCATGGTCGGAGATGCGGTAATGATCGCCCCGGTGATGACCGAAGGTGCGCTCTCGCGAGAAGTGTATCTGCCGAAAGGCTCTTGGTTTACCTGGGATGATGAAGATGGTCCGACGCAGGGAGAAACGAACATCACACTCGATGCATCATGGACGGAAATCCCCGTTCTGGTGCGAGCGGGCGGCGTGATTCCCATGTTCCCGGACGGTGTGATGACTCTGGCCAACGCTTCGGACGAGGTTTTGGGACCGGAAAGCGTGGGAGATGATCGTGTCGTAAAAGTCTTTCTTGGGGCGAGTGGAGAGTTTCGCGAGAAAAAGGGATTGACTTATCGACTCGAACAACTTACGGAAATGGGTGATTTGGCCACGGTGACGTATTCGTGGCAGGGAAACAGTGTGCCGGTTTGTCCATCGACGGATTCTTCCGCGCCCTGCATTCTCGAAACGGGAACGCGACGCGAACGGATCAAGGTGGTTGGAACGGGTGTGCTGGAGGTTGCGGACGGTTCGACGGCGGTGGCGACATTCATCGTCGAGGGTGGAGATTCCGCGAGACAACTGGTATTCGACATCCAACGGTAAACGAACGTGCATCTTTTTATATGATTTGAAGCGATTCGATACGATTTTGACGATCCGATGGAAGGAAGGTACGTGATATGAAGTCCATGAAAGCCCTGGTGAAAACCCGACCTGAACCGGAAGCTCTGGAATTGAAACACGTTCCCATCCCCGATGTCGGAGCCACGGACGTGATGATTCGCACCCGCGCCGTGTCCATTTGCGGGACCGATCTCCATATCTACAACTGGGATGCCTGGTCTCAGCAGCGTGTCAAAACTCCCCGGATTCTGGGTCATGAATTCGCGGGCGAGGTGGTCGAAGTCGGCGCGCACGTCGAGCACGTCCAGGTGGGTGATTACGTTACCGGAGAAGGGCATCTGGTCTGCGGGTTCTGCGAGCGCTGCCGCACCGGAGAAGGCCATGTCTGCCGCGATTGGAAGGGCATCGGTTACGACGTGGACGGCGCGTTTGCCGAATACGTGGTGATTCCCGAACGCAACGTCTGGCACAATGATGCGGATCTCGATCCGGCGCACGCCGCCATCCAAGATCCTCTGGGAAACGCGGTGCATGCCGTGTTCCAGACCGATTGCACCACCAAATCCGTCGCCGTATTCGGTTGCGGACCTGTGGGACTGTTGGCGATCAGTGTCCTGAAAACCATCGGCGCTTCGCAGATTTTCGCCGTGGAATGGGATAACGCCTACCGCAGCCGCCTGGCCATGGAAGTCGGCGCACATCATGTGATTCACGCGAAAAGTCAAGATCCCATCGAGTATATTCGCAAACATACAAACGGTTACGGTGTGGATGTGGCTATCGAGATTTCCGGTTCTCCCAAGGCGGTCAACGACGCCCTCGATACCGTGCATCCGGCGGGACATGTCGTGCTGTTGGGGTTGCCTTCGCAGCAGGTGCCGCTCGACATCAGCGAAAAAATCGTCTTTCGCGCTTTACGCCTGTACGGTGTCACCGGACGGAAAATCTGGGACACCTGGTTGCGTATGGCGGGACTGTTCCGCTCGGGAGCGCTCAACGTGGACCCGATCATCACCCACCGTTTCGCTTTCGACGACTACCTGGAAGGTTTTGAATTGATGCGGACCGGCCAATGCGGAAAAGTCGTTCTGGATCTGGAGTAAAATCCACAGCTTACGTAAAGAAAGATTCCTGGTAAGTCAACATTGACGGGTTTCAATCGAGGTGAAAAACTTCTTCCAACTCGATCATGCCCTCGTCCGGGTGACCACCGCCCAGGTTTTCGAAATACGGCGCCATGTCTTTCTGCCAGCGGGCGTTGATTTCCTCGGCAGCCATGCCGTCGAGTGACGCCTGAAAGCTTTCTGTCGCTTCGAAATAGCCGAACAGCAGGCCATCATCCCGCAAAAACAGGGAATAATTGCGCCATCCGTGCTTTTTCAGGGCATCGAGCATCTCCGGCCAGACGGCTTCGTGGCGTTTTTTGTATTCGTCGAGTTTGTCCGATTTGACCTTCAAAAGAAATCCGACCCGTTTCATGGTATGACCTCACACTGTATCTGAATGGAAACCTTTTCTACGTGCAACCATCTGTTTTCAAAGCATTTTCTTCAATTATCTTCGCGTACCAAATGCCACTGTCCTTGATTCGGCGCTCCAGAGTATCGAAATCCACATGTACCAGCCCGAAACGTTTCGTGTAACCGTGGCACCACTCGAAATTGTCAAGCAGCGACCAGGCGAAGTACCCTCGTACGTCGATGCCGTCGGTTATGGCTATATGGACCTGCTCCAGGTGTTCGGCGAGATACCGGAGGCGTGCCTCGTCGTGAATCGCGCCATCCGCTTCCACGATATCGTCGAAAGCCGCCCCGTTTTCGGTTACGTACAAAGTCGTAAAACCGTAGTGATCTCGGGCAAGTTTCAAGACGTCATAGAATCCCTGGGGATACACTTCCCAGTCCATCGCCGTTGTGGGAGTATCTTTGGGTAAAACATCGCCATCGGAGGAAGTGACCAGCCGCGAATAATAGTTGATGCCCATGAAATCAAGTGGAATTCCAATGGTTTCCATGTCTCCATCATCTACCGTGGGAGCATCCTCACCGAGCCACTCGAATGCTTCTTCAGGATAGCGACCGAAGGCCACCGGACTTAAAAACCAATCCCAGCGCAACTCCCAGCGACGTTTTGCGGCTAGGTGGTCTGCCTCGGAATCGCTCGCCGGATGCACCGGCCAGAGATCCTGCACCATCCCGACCTTCGGTGTTTCGGAACAGGCCGAGCGTAGCGCTTCGACCGCCAGACCGTGCGAAACGAGAATGTGGTGCGCGACCTGATACCCCAAAGCCCTGTCCACAAGGCCTGGCGGCATGCTGCCGTCGAGATAGGCTTCAAGCGCCACTCCCGGTTCGTTGTGAGTGCTCCAGAAACGTACGCGGTCGCCCAGACGCCGTCCGACAACCTCGGCGTAGCGTGAAAAAAGCCGTGTGGTTTCGCGATGTTCCCAGCCACCTCGTTCCCACTGCAACGCCTGTGGAAGATCCCAATGGTACAGGGTCAAAAACGGCTCGATTCCACGCGACAACAAGCCGTCCACCAGACGGTCGTAGTAGTCCAGCCCGGCTTCGTTGATATCTCCATACCCCCTTGGAATCACTCGTGGCCAGGATACCGAAAAGCGGTAGGCTTTGAGGTGCAGCGCTTGCATCAGGTCGAGGTCTTCTTCCAGGCGGTGGTATTGATCGCAGGACATCCGGGCGGTGTATCCCTTGGCGATGCGACCGGGCTCCAGCTCGAAGCTGTCCCATACACTGGGCCATTTGCCGTCTTCGTTAAACGCGCCTTCCACCTGGTGGGCGCTGGTCGCGGCTCCCCAAAGAAAGGAGGCGGGAAATACAAGCTCTTGGGTGTCTTTCATCCTGTACACCGGTTTTTATGAAGAATGTCAAGACGTTCAATATACTTGGGCGCTATGCCGGGACTTCATGTAGTTGACGTATTCCTCGACGCCCTCGGCGATGGAGTGCGCCACGTCCCGTCGGTAGCTCGGCGTTCCGAGGCGCTTTTCCTCCAACGGGTTGGAGATGAACGAGGCTTCAACCAGAATAGCAGGCATCCGCACGTTGAGCAGGACGAAAAACAGCGCTTTGCGTACGCCGCGATCCTCTATGTTGCGGTATTTCTTTCGTAATTCCCCAATCATAGAGGTTTGTACCCGTTTGGCCAATTCGATGGACTCCGAGACGTTGGCCGCCGTCATCAGGTCGGCGAGGATGAATTCGAGGTTATCGACCTGGTATCCTGCATCCCGGTTCTCCCGATTGGCCAGTCGCACCGAGTAACGGTCGGCGGAGTTGTCGAGATAAAAGGTTTCCAGCCCCTGAAAACGCCGCGCGGTGACTGCGTTGTTGTGGATGGAAATAAACAGGTCGGCATTCACTCGGTTGGCGAGGTCCGAGCGGTCTTTCAGGGTCAACCATTTGTCCCGTTCACGGGTCATGTAGATTTTCAGGCCGGGAAAGCGTTTTTTCAACTCTTTTCGCAAGGTAATGGCGATTTTCAGGACAACGTCTTTTTCTCTCAAGCCGCCTCGTCCGACCGCACCCATGTCTTTGCCACCATGGCCGGGATCGATCACCACCGTTTCGAAGCGGTAGCCCATTTTCGAAGATTGAGCCACTCTCGGACGGTTGTCCTGTTCGGTTTTGTGCCGGACTCCCGAAAACGACAGGTTGACCCTTGGCGGTCGCAGAGAGGTGTTCCACTCCATCTCTCCCGCATCTTTGCGTACATCGAATACGATTCGGGTTTGCCCTTTGGGATCTTGTCCGATGCGTATGGCTTCTACGTATCCGGCCGGAAGCAGACGGTGTGTGTCGATACCCTCGGACACCCCGGTATCCGAGAAATCGAAGTACACCCGGCGTGATTTCGTGGCAGTCGCCTTGAGTTCTCCCCGTGTGAACGGAGGGAATGAGTCGAAATGAACCGTAATCGAGGTTTTTCCGTCGCTGTGCCCATGCGTTACCGAGCGGATGGTGTGCCCGGTATCCGTGGGTTTGATCAAGGTTTCGTTCTTGCCGATTTCGAATTTCGGTTGAGGTTTTTGTTCCGGCTCGGTTTTCTCCTCACCCTCAAGCGTTGTCAATACCTGGTCGATGGCATCTTTTAGAGCCACTTCCCGAACGGCTTCTTTCAACGTCTCCGGCGGGGGAGGGCTACCCTCGGGAGTTCCTCCGAGTCGATCGAGAAGGTCTTTGAGTTGCCCGCGCATGTCTCCTTTGGGATAGGCGTGCAAGGCTTGATACGCCCGGTTGCGGGCCTCGTCCTTGTGACCGCGTTCCATTTCTACGGTTGCGGCCAGCAAGGCGGAATCGTCGGCGAGACTGGAAGAGGGACAGTGCTTGACCACCCGGTCGAAGGCTTCGACCGATTGCGACCGGTCCTTGTCGCTGTAGGAGACGGAGGAGAGCCGTTGATACAGCACGCCGATGTTGTACTGAGCCGGACACCACATGGAGGAGCGCCGGTGCACGTCGTCGAAGGCCGCGATGACCTTCAGCCAGCGGTCTCGATATTTGAATCGTTTGGGATCTTTGTCGAGCCGCAACATCAGCGCTTTGCCTTTATCGTAGTTGCGGTCGGCGGCCTGCGCTTCGAGAGCGCCAATCCAGGAAAACAGCACGATTGACGCAAAAACGAAAAGCCGCACACTCGTAGGCATTGCGCAGACGCGGGGTATAAAAAACGGATCTTTTTCAGGTGTTTTCACCCACATATCTTTAACACCGACAGCCGAACGTCCCTTTTGAATCGCTTTTGAATATATTTTTACCCGAATTTGTTGTTTCATGCAACCTTGGATTGGAACGATTTGAAATAAAAACGACTTTTTGTTCCCAAAACCTGTCGAAAATTGCTATTTTGATCGAATTTCCGGTTTGGGGGTTTGCCAGTCGCCCGGTTTGTTGTTACATTCCTATACTCAACTGGTTTTTCACTGGCCGTTGCCTGAAAAGGAGGATGACGGCATTATGCGAATCAAATCATGGTCCATTACCGATGTCGGATTGAAACGCGACCACAACGAAGACAGCCATTTTCGTGATGACGATCTAATGCTGTATGTTGTCGCCGACGGCATGGGCGGTCACGCTGCTGGAGAAACCGCAAGCCGCACCGCTATCGATACCATTGCCGAAGTCGTTGAATCTCTGGAAAGCCACCTGGACGACGACTCCAGCGCTCCCCAGGCCAACGGCGATGACGACCCGGTGCAACAGGTGATCACCAAGGCGATTCAGGGCGCTTCGAAAGCCATCCTGGATCTCGTTGCCCATAACGCCAGTCTTCACGGCATGGGTACGACGGTGTCCGCCCTGCTGTTTCTCAACGACCATGCCTCTTACGGGCATGTCGGAGACAGTCGTATCTACCGGATACGCAACGGAAACATTCAGCAGATCAGTACGGACCACTCCCTTGTGCAGGAACAAGTGGACGCAGGCATCATCACGAAAGAGGAAGCCGAAAGAAGCAAATTCAAAAACATCATTACGCGTTCGGTGGGTTTCGAAAGCCTGGTGGAAGTGGATACCGCGTACGTACCGGTGAAAATCGGCGACCGGTTTCTGCTCTGCTCCGACGGTTTGACCAATAACGTGCGAGACGAGGAAATCGCCCGCATCACCGAAACGGAACCGCCGGAACGCGCTCTCGAAAACCTGATTCAGTTGACCAACCAGCGTGGAGGTGACGATAACTCCACCATCGTGTTTCTCGAAGTCGTCGATGGACCGGAAGAAGAGATTCTGCCCTCCGATCTGTTCGATTCGACGATCTCCAACACCGTGATGCAGTCCGAAGAAACCAATCTTGCGGACTCGGATATTAAAGAAAACGCCTATCCCGAACTGGACGATGCGCCGCCGCCGCTGCCGCAACCCGATCTCGATGAGGCCGAGAAAAACGGCAACAGCACGGACATTTTTTTAGAAGAATCCGAAGAACTTCCTCTTCCCGAAAATTTCGAGGACAAGGCTCTTTCGGTCGAAACCGAAACCACGTTGGAGGTGTTTTCACCTCGTCCGATGGGTGAAAACGGCGGACCGCCGCCCTTGCCGAACGACCATCCCGACTCGGTTCCTTCCTCACCCGAAGTGGAAAAGAAGGACGAGGACGGCGAAGACGCGTAGGACGTTCCAACATCTTTCCCCGGTGACGTGATGACGGAGTCGGTTTCCGCATTTCCTTCCGATGAACCATCTCAGACGACGGAGAACGAAAACAACTCGTCTCTGATCCCGGTTTTGCGCCTGATCAAGAACGAATTGCTTCGCATACTGCTGTTGTTGGCGGTGTTGTTCGTGCTGGCCTGGGTTCACCGTCACGATCTTCTGGCGTTGGTGCGTTTTCCGCTGGCGTTGGCGTTACCGAACACCGGCGGCGGCACCGTGCTGTTGAAAATCACCGACCTCTTTTTCATTCACATCAAGCTTTGTGCAGCGGCGGCTTTCGTGGTGGCTTTACCGCCGATTTTTTCCCGACTGGGATGGCTGCTGGGCGCGTATTTTCCCGTTATCGGAAAACGGCGTCTGCACCGGTTGGCCTGGGTGGTATCGATCCTGCTCTACGGCGGGTTTTCGACCGCCTATTTCGTGATTTTTCCCGCCATTATGCGTTTTCTCGTGGCGTATTCCATCGAAGGTGACCCGCTCTTCTTTCCCCCACCCGTGGAACAAGGCCCCCAAAGCGACCTTCTGGCCGTTTCCATGTCGCAATACTCCGATTTCCTGATTCTGGCTTTTTTCATTTGCGGACTGGCCTTGGCGCTACCCGCCGGACTGGCCTTGGCGTCCCGTTACGGGCTGATCGTCCCCCGCAACCTCGGTCCGATCCGTGGGTTGTGGTATGTGGGGTTCGCCGTCGTCAGCGCGGCGCTTACACCGAAAGACCCGTTGAGCCTCGTCCTGCTGCTGGTGCCGTTGGTCGTTCTGTTCGAAATCGGGATTTTTGCGGGAAAAATCGTTACCCTTGGGAAGAAAACATCTTGAGAGCAGGGCAGTGTTGAATTGACTGCGGAAACGAAGGTGGAACGGTCCAAGCTACGTGAAACGCCTTCAAACCATGCCCAGTAATGACCATCAAAATCAACGAACGACGACTACAGAGTGAAAAATCGTCAGGAAGAAAACCGGTACCCCACGCCGCGAATGCTTAGAATGTGACGGGGATTTTTCGGATCTTTTTCGAACAGTTTGCGCAATCTCGCAATAAAAGCGTCCACGGTGCGTGTTTCGGGCGAAGACGAATAGCCCCAGACTTTCTCCAGCAACTCGGAGCGCGAAACCGGCCGGTCGGCATTTTCGATCAGGTATTTCATGACGTAGCATTCGTAAGGTGTTAACTGCTTCGGACCTTTTTCGGTTTGCGCCTCAAACGTTTCGAAATCGATACGATACGAGCCGAATTCGTAGGTGCCTTGCGGTTCGGTTTTTTGATGGTACCAGCTTTGTCTTTCCAACATCCGGCGTATGCGGGCGATCAGTTCGGGAAGGGAAAACGGTTTGGTCATGTAGTCGTCCGCTCCGGCGTTCAGGCCGTCCAACCGGTCGTCTTCGCTGGCTTTCGCCGAAAGAATCAGGACAGGGAACCGGTGGTTTTTCTTGCGAATTTTTTCGAGCAGTTGAAAACCGTTCATGCCGGGCAACATTACGTCGAGCACCAGCATGTCGTAGTTTTCGAAGATCCCCAACGCATCCTCGGCGCATTCCACGGTATCGACCTCATGGCCTTCGAGTTCGAGATTGAACTTAAGCCCCTCGGCGAGATTCAGTTCGTCTTCGACGATCAACAAGCGGTTCATGTCGTCTCCTTGGCATTTTCGACGGCAGGAATACGGATATGGACGCATAATCCTTCTCCAGACCCCTGGCTTTGCGCCCAGACTTTTCCTCGATGGGCGCGGACGACTTTCTGCACGATATACAATCCCAATCCGGTGCCGACCGGGTTGGAGGACGAACGATAAAACAGTTTGAAAATCCGCTTCAATTCATCGGGGTCCACGCCCTCGCCATGGTCCTGGACAGCGATATGTACCCATTTTCCTTGCCGATTCAAAGAAATTTCGATCCGTGCCCGACCTGTGGAATAGCGAATCGAATTGGCGACGATGTTTTTCAGGGCATTGGAAAACGTTTCCTTGTCCACGCGGGCATAGATTTCGCTTTCAAGATCGAGCTTGATTTTCGCATCGCGATGGAAATCCCCATTATTTTCAAGAAGATCCTCGACCAGGTGAGCCACGTTTTCGACTTCGAAATGATACAGCTGCTTGGCACTTTCGATCCTCGATGCACCCAACAGGCTTTTGATGGAATCGGAGAGCCGGTCGATATCGCCCAGCATCCGTTCGAGAAATTTCGTACGCTGCTCTTCGTCCAGGCTGCGCATTTGCATGGTTTCCAGATACAAACGCAACGAGGACAACGGCGTAAGCAGTTCGTGACTGATACTGGAGATGAAATTCACCCGCTCGGCATCGAGGCGGCGGGATTTGGTCCAGAACACGAACACCGTGGTTACGCCGACAATGACGAGGAACATCAAGAGGATACCCTGGATCATCCACCAGACGTGGGACTGCCCCGACGCGGACCAGACGATCCACAGCACCAGAATGGTGATTCCGGCAAGTTGTGCCAGCACGAAGGCTGTAATGGGAAAAACGGACTTTTTCATATCCGTACCCTATTTCCACTGTTTTTTAAATGCAAGTACAATTTATACAACCCCATGTTTTTACAGAGATTTTACAACTCATACAGCAAACGGGATCACAGATTGAGCCACGGATAACAATTCGAACGATAGGGTAGAAATCAATGGGTTATGTAAAAATCATGAAGAATGATCGTTCTGTTGTCGAGTGAAACAGCGGGTAGGTCGTTGTTATCCGAAGGTTTGGCCCAGATAAAGCTTTCGAACCTTGTCGTTTTGCCGCAATTCATCGGGATTGCCTTCGGCGACTATCCGTCCTTCGTGGATCAGATACAGGCGTTGGCAAAGATCGAAGGCAGCATACGCGTTGTGGTCGCTCAACAGGATCGCCCGGTCCTTGCCGGTGAGTTGTCGAATATGCTGCTGGAGCACTTCGACGGTCAGTGGGTCCACTCCGGCAAAGGGCTCGTCGAACAGCAAAAGTTCGGGGTGCGTGAGCAGCATCCGCGCCAACTCACAACGTCGCCGTTCCCCACCCGAGAGAGTTCCTGCAGGAGCATCGAGAAGTTCTTCCAGACCGTATCGTCGAGCCATAGGTTCGAGTTCCGACATGTCCCCGGCCCGCACGGATTCCTCGACCGCCATTTTCAGGTTCTCTGCAACCGTCATCTTTTTGAAAAGACTGGGATTTTGAGACAGATAGCCGATGCCCAACCGCGCTCTTTTCCACATCGGCAACAGGGAAATATCTCGATCGTTGAAAACGATTTTTCCCTTTCGTGAGGTCAAGATGCCGACCAACAGATGAATGAGAGTGGTTTTTCCGGCTCCGTTGGGACCAAGCAAGCCTACGCACTCGCCGGGTTCCACCATCACGGACACGCCATGCAGCACCTTTTTCCGGCCATAGGCGAATTCCAGGTCGCGGGCATCGAGCAGAGGGCTTACCACGTCAAGGAAAATCCCCCGATTCCGGGTTTGAACACGACCTTTTTGTCTTCGTCGCTTTTGAGAGTTTCCTCCGTGCCGATCTTGCTGCCCGGTGGCAACATGGCACTCGGAACGCCGCTTTGGTTGGCTGCGATTTCATCATTGTATTGAGTGGCATACAGCGGTACGGCGAGAACGGTAATCAACCGACCGGTGCTGCCCAGTGCCATAAAGCCCATTCCGAAAGGTCCGAGTTCTTTGGAAAGATTTTCACCGTTCATGTTGTTCACGATAATCGCCGCCATGCCGCCGTAAAACATCAGAGAGAACACGGTTCCGGCCACGCCGATTCCCGTGTTGTGAGCGTAATAACCGCCCGCACCGAAACCGATGAAAAATTCAAGCGCCCAGGCGCCTGCCACGGACACCGGCTCCAACCCTTCCTTGAGCACACAGTTCTCTCCAACGGTGTCATAACGCAAAGGATCGCAGTAGACTTTCTTCAGGTTGAGTTTTTCGGCCCGTTCCGCAGGCATACATTTACCTTCTCGGCAGACCTCACCCTCTTTGCATTCCGGGCGGCACTCACCTTCGATTTTCGTCATGGAATACGCAACCTTACGGGAGGTGTCGGCATGAACGTCCGTAACGGAAGAATAGCTCGGAAGGTTCTCGGAAGGTTCGTTGCTCCACGCCGTTCCGGCAAGCATCACTACCCACGCCGAAACACAGAAAATCAACCATGCTCTCATGCCATCGTCCTCACGTCGGTCCGGATCGAAAAAATCCGGAAGGTAAGAAAAATCGGAACGTTCACCATTAGGTTACTAGAGCTATCGCTCCCAAGGAAAAATGTCAAGTTATCGTCGGATGCTCATGGAAGTATCCTTACTTTGGTATGAATCAAATTTGCAAAAAGGTGACGAACAGGAGTCGGTTGGAGAGTTGGGTGCCGAAAAGTCACGATAAATAGGAGTTTTTAACTCTCCCCCGTTTAGAGCCAGCTAGAAAATCCGAACCATCAGGATGTTTCAGGAATTTTCATTCTCAGGCTCCACATTGGTCCTTTTCTCAACGCTTTTGCCGGATTTATTCCGATGGATCTTTTCCGTGCTCCGAAAATTGGCGAACTTTTAAAAAGTTGGAGTGATTTCCAACGGAAACATTCGTGACAACTTGTTTAAGTTAAAAATTGTGAAACAACGTGAAAATTCGAGACTTTTCACGTTGCAGTAAATTTTCAAAACGATCCAGGCTTTTTCCTCAAATCAGTCCTTTCGATTTTTCAATTATTACAGTATTTCCGATTAGAACTATCGGAAAAAAATTGACATTGAAAACACCTCGCGGCATAGTACCGCCCAGCGCTGTTGTAGCTCAGTTGGTTAGAGCACCTGATTGTGGATCAGGGGGTCGGAGGTTCAAGTCCTCCCAACAGTACCAGAAATTTCAAGGACTTACGAGTTTTCGTAAGTCCTTTTTCTTTTTCAAGTCACCAATAAGTCACCATTGCTAGGAAAGATGTATCAAGGTATATGAAGCTGTTTTCTTTGTTGTCCAAAGGAAAATCCTTTTTAAAAACAACTGCCAACCCGATATTTTTACACAAAAACGCCAAATTTAAACTCCCATCACCTGGTAATCGCATGGCGAGGAGCGTTTCGAAGGTGTATCGCTGGATTTAAAGCGGAAAAAACTACTGGCACTTGTAAATAAATTTAAACGTTTCCAATCTTTTCAAATAAATACAAGACGCAAATACTTGGTATTGAACAATGGTTTCAGCGCCAAAAAGAAACAGGAAACACTACGGCAAATGTCAATCGAAATAATCCGTCAATTTTGTCAACTTTGAAATTGAGATTGAAATGAAATGCTCATCGTGCTTTTTATTAGCAAATATAGGTATAACTTGGATTGTTATGCAGCTCTAATTAAGTATTGTCAACCTATTTTAATCTTGCGCACAATAAGAACATCGCGCTCACGCGGTACCCGCATAGTGAAGTTGCTAGGAAGGACCCAAGCTAATAAACAACGTCGTTGGGGATTTCTTTGCGGGGGGATATGGATTCCAAGCGGTACATGGGAACTTACAATGCCGCGCAATAAAACATTGATTTTTGTAAGAGATAAATTCATGTGCGGGACATGCGGGGGTAGTGCACCCACCTGTCCTTACATGCATCCACATAGGGCGTATACACTGTTTTTTAGGAATTTTTTACGTGTGGAGTTAATTTATAGACCCGCATCCCCCGCAGGGTGATTATTGTTGACTATTATCAAATAGTTAAAAGGCAATGGTTTATCCTTGTAATACCCGTGTAAAGCTTTAAACCCATGAAATCTAAGGTTATAGGGAGGTATCAAGGCACAACAATAACAATTGTCTTGCTTGATGGGAGATTATTCGTCCGTTTGGATTGGCGTCAGGCAATATTCGAGGGTTTTGCTGCGTTTATCCATCTGCGCCATGATTTTACGATTTCCAAAGACTCGTCCGTTAGCAGATTTTAAAGCTCGTCCTAATCTGGTTCTCTGTGAATGATCAGTGCCGTGACCGCGTGTTTCGAGCATGAGTTCCTTGGATTCACAAAGCTCTTGTAGGTGTTTTGCTTTTACAGGACTATTTCCGAACTCTTCTTGCCATGCTTGAATCAAGGGAGCGAAAGATTCAGACTCTTCGTTGCTCATTCCGTAAAAATCTTCAAGGTTATCGAGGAATCCAGGTATTTCGGCAACTTCAAGAATCCCCCCAATAGTTTCACTCCATGCCTCAAAGGAGCCAAGACTTTTTACTTCAAGGTCTTTTTCACTTTGTCGCCATGCTTCACAGAGGGTTAGTATGGCATGAACGATTTGGGAACGATTTTCCTTAGTCCACTGTTTGATATCGGGATGTCTGAATTGCTTTGGATTTCTCATCCATGGATTTTCTTCACCGGGATCAATTCTGCAACGAATGAAACGCCGGATCAAATCTTGAGCGATTTTCACATTATTCCCGGTCATGATCCATACCGCTTGGTTGGGAATCTCCATCATTTCCGATGTTCCCAAAATACGGCTGGAAAAATAGCTTTCAGTTGTAATGGAGGATAATGTGGGGCTTTTCAAAGGGCGGTAGGAAGTATCGACGTTATCGATGGTAATAATCGGCTTTCTTTTTGATAGTTCTGCCGCCAATGCCTTATGGTTTTCTTCTTCACTTTGGCTAAAAATAATTGGCACGGAAGCTTTTCCCGTTGCTACAATTGAAACCAGACTTGCCAGTATCGTTTTTCCGCTACCCTGTACAGGAGCTTCAATTAAATGTATCGGGGTTTGCCCATCAAACCTTCGAATCACGAAAGGAAGAATGAACGCAGCAATCATGGTCGCCTTGTCAGCTTCCGTCACAAAAGGAAAATCTCCGAGCAAATCATTACAAAGCAGAGATCGGGCTTTTTTCACGTCAATTTGAGTTGGTTCTTTGGGGATACCTGGCATGGTTTTCAAAGCTGTGCTTGGTTCATACCATAGACGGTCTTCCTTATAGTAGCCAACTCGGGTTATCAAAGCACCACCTTTGCCATATTGGGGGGTATCGGCAATACTGTGAATATACGGAAGAGGGAGTTCGGGGTTGTTAGACTCGCCAGGTAAAACAGCAGAAGTGGGATCGCCATAGATCAAATCTACAGCGTTTTTTTTTGGGATCCCGATTGGACAAGGCTCCATCTTTACCCTCTGTTTTCCAATCGAACATCCTTGCAAGTAATCCATAAACCTGTTCACGACTCATAATTTGAATTTCAATACTGTTGTTGGCATCCGGTTTTTCGAGTCGTACAAGACGAGTAAGTTTATGATTGCCTGATAAAAACAACGGTTCCAAATTTTTCATGACGTGCCCAGATTGAATAACAGCATCGTTTTGTTTCTTGATTTGGAGCCAGATTCTTTCTAAAGCGAAGCGCAGTTGCCAATTATGGAGGATGATCGGCTTGGCTTGAGGAAGTGACTCACAACAGTCTTTTTTTTCACAATCGGTAGTATCCAATTGTCCCGCTGATTTTTCCTTGCTCTCCTTTTCCCTATATTTAAGGTTCCATGGAAAGCGAGGAGGTGAATTGTAGGAGGAATCCAAACAGACCAAGGCTTCTCTCTCGGAAAACTCTTCCCATTCTCCCCTCGCATTTGTAGGCGGAACGGATGCTTGATACCCAAGGATGATACTTTTTGCCTCAGTATAGGGAATGCCGTTGTCTCTCAATTGATCCGCAAGGGTTTTACAGGCATTGTTTCTTCCTCCCAATGATCGAACTCGATTCAAACCCCATTGGAGCCACTTTCCAGGATTCATTTGACAACGACTTGAATACTCAATACTTGTAGGTGTTTGCTTTTTTTCTTGAGATTTCTCCGAAAGCAGGTTTAAAAACCGCGCAACTTCATAAGGAATCACTTCGATGGGATCAGGAAAAGGCTCTCGTAACCATTGGTATTTGCCTTTTTCTGTTTTCCCAAAAAACAAGGCATACCCACCATCTCCACGGATATCGAGACCAGGATACTTTACTCCAAGGGCGCGCTTGCTTTTGGAATTCAGTGTTTGAATCGAAAAACCGGGATGAATCAAGTAAAGGTGATATCCCCCGGAAGGTGTCTGAACGTGTGGTTTAACGTTCCATTTATGTACAAGGTCACATCCTTGCGGCCCATCGAAGTCAAGAACTACGATTCCGCTAATCGCACCCGTAATAACAGCCCAGCAAGGAGGATTGCGACCCATCCACGAGTCAAATTCTTCATCTGAAGGTTTTCGGGTTTGATATTCTTTCCATGAGAATTGCGGACGCTTATTTCCTTGAGTTGGGATGATTGACCATTTTAATTTACAGTGAGCAAATTCCGGGGAGAAGTTATTCATAATCATTCTCTTTCTCTGCTTCGGTGATTTCTGTGGTGTTTGCAGCACGCCTTTTATTTAACCATTCATCAATTTCGCAGGGTCGATAGCGAATACAGCGTCTCGAAATTCGAATGAAGGGAGGACCACCACCGCGATAGCGCCAAATTTCCATCGTTCCAGTCTTCACCCCGATATAATCGGCAGCTTGTTTCTGATTTAATAGTGCTTTTTGCATAATGGCTCCTTTGGAATGGTGAAATAGAAATAAACAAAACCAAACAGGAGCAACATTAGCCAAATACAAAACTTTGTCAGTTCAGGGATGGGAAATAACTTTTAACGAGATTTATCCTTCTTTTTGCTGATGTGTATCTATATGTAATTGATATCATGATTGTTTTACGGTTTTATAGGCAACGTTGAGTAGGTGGGAAATAACCCTAAAATAAACTATTCAAAATATCCCAACCCTTTTTCGCACAGGGTGGGTATTATTGCCCCAAATCAGATGATACTAAATGAAATTCAACTATGGTGTATCTTCAGCTTTAGTCCCTCTCCCCCATAGACTCAATGACGGTAAAAAGAAATTGGCTTTGTTTCTGGCTCGTTCCAGATGTGCTTCAATGCTGGCTTCATCAGGAAATTTATCTATTTGCGAACCTTTTCTATCATTGGCGTCCTGAGCAAGTGTCCTTTGAATTCGTTTATTTAGAGTGCTGTTTTTTTCGAAGGGAATTTCGAGAATCTTGAAACACTCCCGAATGAAAATATTTCTTTTCCTCGGAAAATCATTAATAGCTGATTGAAGCTTTTTAAAATCCTTCTCGACACAGTGTTTTCTTGCCCAATAATAAGAAACAACCCATGTTGCTTCATTTATAAGGTGCGCTTCGGCAAATTTTGTTGGGCGTCCACCTTTATGGGTCCTTACTTCTTCATGACCAATGAGAATTTTAACTTTTTTCCCATTTTCGTTTTTGCCAGTTTTATAAATCGCTTTATTTTCTCTTAAGCCATCGTTAAGTATTTTTTGGGAAAGACGATTTATATAAAGCAACATATTCAGAAAGTTACTTTTCTTTGTGACACCATTTGCTCTAAACATTCCAGAAAATTCTCTGGACATTGTTAATGCACCATTTATACCCATTGCCAGTTCATCGACTGCCTCCCTGTGTAAATCTTGCGGAACACAGTGACTACTACGTAAAAGAATGAATAGTTCTTCACTAAGATTCATGATCTTTTTCAAGTCAGCTTTTCTGGAAGATATTTTTAAATGGGGTTGATCATGATTCCGTTTACAAAGATAGTAATCTTGGAAAAGCAGCTTTAGACGTATAAATAGATTGTGAATCATCCTTAGTTCGCTTTTTTTTATTTCTGTTCCTAGGAGTAAATTTTTAAAATGATCACTATCCTTATTCTTTTTAACTTTATCTAAAACCTCATTTACATGAAGATAAATATTTCCCCAGATTGTGAAGTCGATTTCTGAATTTGGAGCCATTGGACTTTCCTTTTTGCCTTTTCAATTTCCCAAAACTATTGGCGTTTTCAAATTTCCAGTAAGCTCAGGGGATTATATCAGAAGAAATCAGTTTCAGATTTTTGATTATATTCATTGCAATGTACACCAACGTATCAGAAACTACGAAACTTGTACAAGTTGTAGTCCCTTACTAATCTTTAAGAAATACATATTTTCTTTTACATTTCAATTGTAATCAGTTATTCTTATCTCTCTTGTCCTCCAACGATGTTTCTTCTCTTTCTTGTTTCTTCAAAGAAACATTTATATAGGGTTAATAATGACATTAAAACAAAAACTCCAAGATGGTGGCTATTACGCAATTAAAGGATTTGCATATCAAATAGACAAAGCAATACTAGAACTCCTTAATGCTTCCAATGAAGATGATCCAATAAATATAGAACAAATACAAGACATTGATTCAGACAGTTTCGTGATACAGGTAAAATATAGAGAAACAAAAAAGTTTACACCCAATGTAATTAAAGAACCAGTCATTCAGCTTATTAAAGATTTCAATGTTGATCCCACAAAAATATATATTCTGTATGCCTATTTCAAGGACCTAAACAAGAATGAGAATTTTGTTGACAAGAATAATATGATCACAATGGAAAACTTAAACAACGTTTTAGGCAATAGAAAGAATGATTTTTCACATAAGGAAAAATCAGCATTCGTTAAAAAATTCCAGCTTGTTTTTTCTTCGGAATTTCAGTGTCAATTTCAACAAGTTATTCACCAGCTTAAATGCCTTGAATTTATAGGTAATTCAGATGAGGAAGCCATTTTCTATTATTCAAACATTTGTGAGTATTTCACTAAGCTAGTTGTAAATAACTCTCCTGGTGAAAAAGAAAGACGAACCTGCACGAGAAGGGCTATAATAGATATTCTTAAAAATGGCCAAAAGCTAATATTTAATACATCTCTAAGAATGTATCAAGGTGAGAGAAAGTATTTCAAGTTAGTAAAAGAAAAGAATTTTAAGTTTCGTAATATAGACAACTTTGCAAGGATATTCATCATCCACTTGAAAGGAAATGAAAGTCCTTCTGAAATTAAGAATGAAATACTTGCCATAAGAAACAAATTCTATAAAAAGCAGAGAGACGTACTCAAATCGAGGGCACCTTATATATATATCCACAACTGTAAAACTGAAGAATTATCGAAACTTAAGTGGTCACTTGTAAGAGATAATATTATTATTAAAGATGGGTATGATTTTAAAGATGCACGTTTCGATGTAGAATCATTGATATCTGCGTCAACAATTGACGATAATGTATCTGTTAAGTTTATCAACAATGAAGAAAAACTTCTTGCCGTTTTACAAGATGATGATCACAAAGCACCTGTAAAATTATATCAGTTCTATTTTTCGACCCATATTGAAGTTACAGAAGATATCAAGCATGTTAATATCAATATCAACAATATTGCTGACATAAGTCAAATACTTGCATGAGTATAGGAGATAAAATCTATGAAAAAGCAAAAGAAGAATGTGCTTGCAGTAGTTACCGCTGTATATCCTAATAAAATAATTATTGAAATTGAAAACCTTACCGCGTTTAAAGAGACAACAGATAAAGCTCTTGAAGATCTTAAAATTGGTTCCTATCTTGAAGTTTCTGACAATATGGGATGCAAGCTCATTGCTGTCATTGAAAGCTACAAAATTGAATTAAAAGAGCGGACGAATCCTGAAAGCGGCAAAAAGAAAACATATAGAGCCTATGTTTTGGAAGCCACGCCATTAGGTTCGATTGAGAGTGGTAAGTTTATGCGTGGAGGTGATGCGTTGGCGATACCTCCAACAGAAGTAAAACCCGCAAGTCATGAAGATATTAAGCTGATATATGAAAATGGGTTTGAGCCAAAGGAGAAATTTCTTTTTGCAAGATTGTCGCAGGACTGCAAAATTGAGGTTCCTGTCAATGGAAATAAATTTTTTAATAAACATTTCGCAATTGTAGGTTCAAGTGGTTCGGGTAAATCTCACACAATTGCAAAAATTTTACAGAATGCAATTTCTCTAAAAAATGGGAATTATGTATTAAACAATTCTCACGTAGTTATCTTTGATATTCATAATGAATACAATTCTGCATTCCCAGGTGCAAATCAAATTAATATTAGCAACCTGATATTGCCCTATTGGTTGATGAATAGCGAAGAACTAGAAGAACTGTTTCTGGAATCTGGGGATCGTAATAATTACAACCAAGCATCTGTGTTAAGGGAATTGGTTATTGAAAATAAACGGCAAACAAATAATTCTCCTGAATCAAATATATACTTCGATTCTCCATTGAAGTTTAACTTAAAACAAATACTCAATGCTTTAAAAAACTATTCCATTGAAACGAAGAATGCGAAAAGCAGTGCAAATAGATACATGATAAAAGAAGATTCTTTATATGAGTTATTGAAAGATGGGAAAACAAATGAAAATAGTGGTATTGAGCTATCAAAGACAGAAAGACTTGAAAAGTATTATTCGGGAATTCAAGAGTTTCACTCTCCTAAAAGTCAAAGTATCAAAAAGGGAGAATATGCAGATGGTACCCTCGATAAGTTTATATCGAGACTCGAAAATAAAATCAACGACAGTCGATTAGAATTTTTGCTAGGTGAAAAATCTGAGAATATTTCATTTGAGGAAACTCTCAAGCAATTTATTGGATACCAAGAAGGAAAGAAATCCAATGTGACGGTAATTGATTTGAGCGGCATTCCGTTTGAGGTTCTTAGTATCACTGTTTCTTTAATTTCTAGAATACTATTTGATTTTGGCTATTTTTATAAAAAGTTCCTCAACAACGAATCTAGTCTAGATACCCCTCTGTTGCTGGTATATGAAGAGGCGCATAAATACGTACCAAGAACAGATTTGGCAAAGTATAATGCTTCAAGATTCGCTATAGAAAGAATCGCCAAAGAGGGTAGAAAATACGGTGTTACCCTGGGAATTGTAAGTCAAAGACCATCAGAAATCTCTGAAACAATATTTTCTCAGTGTAATACTTTCATTGCGATGAGACTTACCAATCCAAGTGATCAAAGCTATGTTAAAAGATTACTTCCTGATGCACTTGGTAACTTAATTGAAAATTTACCAGCTTTGCAATCTGGAGAGGGGCTATTGCTTGGAGAATCTGTGATTATGCCTTCATTGGTTAAAATTGATAGGTGTGATGATAACAAGCAACCTTCTTCAAACGATATTAAATACCTGGAAACATGGAAGGAAAAGTGGAAAGAAGTATCATTTGATAAGATTGTGAATGAGTGGAAGAAATAGCTGAATTATTTTCAATCTAGGTTAATGATGCCTATTAATATTTCTACTTGATGACTTTGCCTTTTCTATAGCTTCTTTAATTGAATTCACTAGCAGGTTTTGATTTTGCAAGTCAATATCGCTAACAGACTCATGAGATACAGTAGTTGCTTGGTTTCTTTTGACAATCTCTTGCATTTCTTTTAGCACCAACTCTTCTGTTTCAAGAATATTTTCAAAGTAGTCCTGATATGAAGCTAACCGAAATTCGTCTGATTCTCGAATCATTGATTGAATTGCAGCATATCTTACTCGAGTAGAAAATAGGTTAGATGACTGAAAAAGGTTTTCCATACTATCCTTAGTTTTTTTAAGGTTTCTAGCAAGTTGTATTGTGGAATTTTGCATGTCTTCAATATCTTTTTTATTTGATGTTATATAAGATAGCAAGCCTTTAAGTTCATCTGCTCTGTGCTTTTCATCAAACTCTTTAATGTTATTTAAAATTTTTTCTTTATATTCAAAAATCTTAAATACATTAGCAAGGCCGAACATTGACATCAGTGCAACAAGGAATGTAAATAAAAATATTCCGAATTTTTCAATAGAATAACTTGATGAAATGTTTTTATCATCATGAAAAGAATTTTTCCGTATTGGGTTAGTTCTCTTATGAAAGAATCTAGGATTAATTGACTTTATCTCATTAATTTCTTTCTTAATAGCGCTTATTTCAGAGTTAGTTACGGATTCAATATCCAAAACAAAAGAGACTCCTAATGACAACAGGGTAGCCATAATAATAAAAATAATAACATTACAAAAAAATTTATAGTATAAAACTTTCATAATTTAATGTTATTTGCATTCATGCTGAGAAATAATTTCCATTATTTTTTTACTAAACTCATGATATAAAATCGCTCTTTTTTTTATAATTCCTATAACGTTGGAATTATTTCTATAAAAAGAATCCAATAATATGTCGTTATCATGTGCTGTGAATGCTATTGTAGGAATATCTTTAATATCTATATAGTCATGATAAAAAAGAATTCCAGTTGCTTTTCCATCTTCACTCTGATCTAGCTCATACAAACCTTCTGGAGGCATCATAATATCCAGAATGATAAAATCGAAATTTATTTCCTTTGGATGTTTACTAAGATAATTTCTTGCCTGTCGTACACCAATTGCTTTGTAAACTTTTCCATATTTTTCTAAAGCTTCAACAAAGTCTGAAAGATCAACGAGCTTATCTTCAATAAATAGAATGTTTTTACTCATGTTAAAATCCTAATATGCTTTTGACTGAGCTATTATCTAACCGGTATATGCATACTAAAGGTTGTTTTGTATGTTGGTTTATTTAAATAATAATCAAAGTCATCCTTGTTTTCAATTATATATTCTTTGTTTTTTACAAACCAATCAGCAAATGCTTCTGTCATTCTTGGGACATCTCGCCCCCTACTCACATTTAATATATTTAACATTTCTATATCCTCTTTGTCAACTAACTCCTGTAATTTTTCAGAATCATGCGCAAACCTTCTATAAATCTCCTGCAAAAGGACTGTATTTTTTTTTGCTACTTCCACGCTTTCTACATCTATCATCCCTCCATGTAGCTCATCTACGATTTGGTTAACTAAGGGAAGTCCTAAACCAGTTCCTTCACTTCTGACGATCTTTGCTTCTTTTGTTCGATAATCAATTTGAAAAATTTTCTCTTTTTCTTCTTCATAAATTGGTATACCATAGTTTGTAATTTTTAATACGGCAAAATTATTTATTCTCACCCCTTCTATTTCGACTGTGGAGCCATCGATTGCATATTGCACAGCATTTCTTAAAAGATTGTAAATAGCCATTTCCATGAGATTCGAATTAACGAAAACTCTTGGCAGATCATGTATTTCACCTAAATTGAAACTGATGGCTCTTTTTCTTGCTTCTCTAGTTAGATCATTTACCCATTTTATTATTATACTCCCGAATAATGGAACAATTTCCTTTTCTAAATCTTTGGCGTTTAAAGTGAAAACATTTGTAACTCTGGTATAAAAATTGATATTGTAATTCCACGTAAAAACATCTATTAATTTTTCGCGAATATAATCGCTTTGTTTTGTATTTTTCAATATCCACTCTATTCGGTTGTAAGCCGCTAGAGATTGTGTTGATATCTCATGATAAAGAGTTCGTTCATTGCTGATACTTTTTTTGTAAGTTGCTATTAGCTGAAATCTCATTCCAAGCATTTCAGAAAAATGTTCTAACATGTCTTTGTCTACATCGGAAAAGTATTCTTTGTCCTTGGCTTTATCGCCAAATGGACTTTTCTTATTAATGCACCTGATTACTCCTAATTTCTCACCATCTGGAGCTTCAATTAGTGCAGCCATGAAGGATCGACAGTTTTCTATTTTTGCGACTTCTGTTGTTTTGGGGTGATGTTTAATGCACTCATTAGAAGAATAGCAAATAACGATTTTTTTTGAATCAAAAGCCTCCCAGGTTTTTGAGCTGAAGTCCTGATCTTTTGTATAGGAAATTTTCTGATATTCGTTAGATGGAATCGCCTTCAATTTAGCGCACTTACAAGTACCCACTCTGTATATACCGGTAGTATATTTAAGGTTAAGTCTCTTGTATAAGTCATCATATAAAAATATTGAACAACCTTCAATGTTCAATACATCTTTTGCGATTTGTAAGACTTTTTCTCCAAAAAAATCTTGATTGTTTAACATATTCTTTGTCACCATATAGAGCTTTTTTTTCAATTCTCGTTTTTTATTTTTTTTGATCTGTTCTATTGAATTGAAAAGAAGACTGGAGAATAGTTTCATATTATTATCAGATAGCATAAAAGGATCAAAATCTCTGCTGACTACCCAAGTAATAATGCCCCGAAGGTCTTGATTCATTGGATCGAGGATAGGAGTAAGAAGTAATATGTCATTTTCTAATAGCCTATAGTTGCTAATAAAAGCTTGCTTATCATCCAATTTTGCTGATCTAAGAGTTTTTAATCTTTTTTTAAAACAGTATTTCCCATCTTTCTCTTTGGATCGTTCAAGCTCTTCTAAAAAGTCTCTATATTCGTGATCAGTCGTTGGTGTTATCAATGAATAAACGGAACAAATTTTGTGCTCTTCCTTACGTTCCAATTCTACCATGTAGTCTTCGTAGTTTTGCTTGATTAAGTAATGACCCTTTTCATCGGAATACTTGAACCATATTCCAATATATTTTAATTGGTTTGGAGTTAATGCTTTAAGAATTTGAAAAATATTTTTGTAAAAATCAGAAAACTTCTTATGTTTATTGGAAAAAGACACATCTTTATAAATCTTCTTCCAAGTTTCCTCAATAATTGACAATCGCTCCCAAGAAATCGAAGAAGTGAGTGCTGCTATTATCGTTTTCAATTTATTGAAAAGTTCTGGATGTTGTTTATTATTGAAATAATTTTTTTGCTTACTGCTAAGTACTAAAATACCAGATATGGTGAACTTGTCTGTATCAAGAAACGAGGTGGAAATGGGAATACTTATTTCACTTTTTACACCTATTCCAAGATCTTTATAGTATTTGTGATTGGGATCTTTCTTATCCTCTACATCAGGCAGGCAAATATAATCAAATTCGTTGTTATCTTTCTTATCGAAATACGCTTTAACCGAGATTCCTGAATTTTCATTAGGAATCTCGGGAATAATTTGATTATATTTGCCTGCATGAATTTCACAGAAACTTTTATCTCCACTACAGCGATATATAAATCTACGTTTAATTGGATCAATTTCAATATATACCGCAAAATCCACTTTTAACAAACTATAAATAGCTTCAATAAAATCTTCAAGCCATTTTTTTGATTTTAAGCATGGACGAGATTTTTCCAAAATTGAAGCAGGAAACTCACTCATGAAAAGCTCCTAAAATTTTCTATGATTAAACAAAAAATAAACTATAAGGTTTATTGTTGTCAAGCTTTTAAAGGCATAGTAATCGTATTGTTTTCCAATTTTCCAAATGGTTTGGTTACGTATGGATTACTGTATGGGTACTTCAGAAGGCATAGGATAGGAATAATTATTCTCGAAATCACAATATTCAGTAGATAGTTCTTGGAATGGGTTGCAAAGAAAAAACTAGATCAGCTAAAGGGAGCAAAGTAATGACTCATAGATTCTGTGAAGAAAAACTGCCGTAACTCCAGGTTGAGTGGACCAACTGCAAAGTGGTCTGCTCCCAATAGATATGGAATTTTAAGAATCTACTCTTTTTCACCCTGCAACAAGATAAGTTCACCTGCATCAATCTTTCCGGCAACCGACATCAAATGCTTGTCATGTTCTATGAAGGCAGTTCGCACAGGGTTTTCACTCATACGTGCATAGACTTGGGTAGCACTATAGGTGCTGTGATTGAGGGCTTTCTGGATAACCAACATGCTGTTTCCACTTTGCGCAAGCCATGAACCAACCGTGCGTCGCAAGTCGTGTAAGCGGACATCATCTAGCCCAGCCGCCTTGCGGATTGCTCTCCAGGGTTTGCTGATATTGACTAAAGGTTGACCTTTTCGACGGCCTGGAAAAATGTATGGGTTATTTTCAAACCTTGGTATGGCTTTTAAGATAGCAATAGCGGAAGCAGACAGAGGGACGTAGTGCGTTCGATTGGCTTTCGTATCAGGGATTCGCCACTCTTCGCGCTCAAAATCTATATCCTCCCATTTTGCTTGTAACAACTCCATTTTTCGAAGACCTGTCAACAAATAAAGCCAGATTGCGGCACGGACGAAGACATTTTCTGCTTGATCGATCTTTTTTGCCAGTTTGGGAAGTTCGGTTTCTGTGACCCAACGATCACGTTTGATTTCACGATACTTTTGAATACGGCTGGCAGGATTTGATCGATTTTCGTCAATGACTCCCCACTGAATAGCAAGATCGAACATTTTTCGTAAAAGAGCCAATACGCGATTGGCTTCATAAGGTGCTGTTTTTCCAATTTTTTGGTGCAAATTGGCAACATCCTTTCGGGAGATTGCATCCACGCGCCACGTTCCCCAGGTCGGAATGATGCGTTTATTGATGCGCCATTCATCTTGTTGCCAAGTCTTCTTCTTGGTTTTGGCGTGGCGTTCAAGGTATTCATGACAAAAAGCTTTGAAAGTGGGAATTTGCCTGTGCTCGTTTTTCTGAGCAAGAGGGTCGAAATCAGATAGCAACGCTGTATGCATTTTGAATGCTTCATTTCTGGCTTGCTGTAGGGTTATTGCGCCGTACTGTCCGATTACAGCCGTTCGTTGCCTGCCTTTGTAGCGATATTTATAGATGAAACTTTTTCGTCCACTCGGGTATAGGCGAACACCGAAGCCGGAAAGAGTATCGTCCCAGAGCCGTTGAACCGATGGACCTTCCGGGCTGTAGTTGGCCGAATCGATAGCTTTTTTCGTTAGTCTCATGAAAAAATCCGAAAAAATCAGAGGTTTGAGAGCTGAAATCAGTGGCTCTACAAGTCACCTATAAGTCATCAGTCGAGCAGAAAAGTCACCAATAAGTCACCAAAATAAACTAAAATATATCAAGGCAAGTATTGGGCATATAGCAAAGAAAAGTCAAGGATATTAATAGTATATAAAACTACATTAAAAACGACACATCCTGTAGAATTCTGATTGTGGATCAGGGGGTCGGAGGTTCAAGTCCTCCCAACAGTACCAGAAAATGCAGCCACTTACGTTCATTCGTGAGTGGCTTTTTTTATTGAAATTGACGAATCTTGACAAAAGTGCAGAGTAAATAAAGGACTCCGTGAGTTCCACCTCCTTGCGCAGTGTGTTTTCACCGCCTCGGTAAATGCACCGGATGAGCAGTTCCGTCAACATGGCCAATTCCTGTACTTTTAGGTCGTCACTCTGTATGAGCTCAGAGCTTAGACTGCTAACTCTATCCATTTTCTCTTGCTTAAGGAATGTCGTTTCCATCTTAGATGCCCAAATACGCTGCCGTAAGATGACCGTACATATCGACCGTTGTCGATATATCCTTGTGGCCAAGGACAGCCTGAGCAAGAGCGGGTCCAAATCGGCTTTCACACATGTGACGGAGGTCATGCATGCCGACCCGGGGTAGGTTTAGCCGCTTACAGGCTGTTTTGAGTTTGTGATAGGAGGTGTCTTGACACCAGGTAGGAAAGAGGAGGTCTTCAGGTTTTTTACCTCTGAGTGCCGGCTCTACGAACTGAATAGCATCAGTGGGTAGGCTTACCATTTTCTTCGATCCAGTGGAAAATGACGTAGGGCGCATTCAGCGGAAACCTCCAAATTGGTTTGGTCGCCAAAGAGATTCCCGTGAAGGCTCCTTTTCTTCAATTTTGCTGGGAATGGGTCAGATGCTGAGCAACAAATAGGTTGACTTCGAGCGTCCAATACCAAAGAATATTCGTATCGTAGGAGGATTTATCTTGAAGTTGCTATCCGTTTTCCGTGACACCGGTTTTGTAAATCTTGTGGCATTCCTGGCCTTGTCTATTTTCATGCTGGCAGGTGGGTGTAGCGAGTCAAGCGGTGTAGCATCGATCATCGCTCCAGAAGATTCGGATATTGTCGAGACCTCGGATTTTCCGCCGAGTGATTCCGATCCGGATGTAGATTTACTCGATGTCGATGAAATGGCAATCCCTCCTGCCGATCCCGACGAGGAAGAAATTCCACAAGAAATCACGGATGAAGATGAATCCGAAATGGACGAAGGTGAACCGGATTTGAATGAAACGGAACCGGAGAGTGACGAAGCGGAGGTGGAGGAAGATACCGAGCCACCGTTGATCGAGTACGATTTTACTCCGCTTTGGGATGTGCCGGTCGAGCCTTGCGAACGTGACATGGGACGTACGAACATTAACAACAACAACGCAGTTTGGAGCGATGGAGGGGGGCGCACTTGGTTCGGAGCGCTCAATGGCATCTGGGTCTACGACGAAGAACCTTCTCCATCCCTGCATTGTGACGAAGAGGTGGGAGAAAAAGTGATCTGTCTCGATGGCCGCCGAGTCGGAGACGAAACAGAGCTTTGGGCCGGATTTGCACGGGGTAAAGTGGGTCGCTGGCGTAATGGAAGCTGGTATTTCGAGACGGTTCCTGAAGCAATTCAAGATGAGGTTGCGACGGGAGACGACGCAGAAGAACTGGAAGAATGGCAGGGGATGATCTGGGCTTTGGCCGTGCATGAAGACGGCACGTTGGCAGTGCAGGGACCGCTTGGTCTGGCGTTGCGTGATCCATCCGGTGTCTGGACGGTCGCCGACTGTACCGGCGTAAATTGGGGGATGCCGGTTGCAACGAGCACGACGTACTACCTGAAAATCGATCATCTTCCGTTCGTCGGTCTACGATGGATGGAGGATCGGCTACTCGCCGGTGCGAATCGGACCGTGGTGGCTATCGATAAAAATTCAGGAACCTGCGAAGCGATTTGCACAACTGACGAGGGCCAGCTTGCCGTTGCTCCGGGAAGAACGGACCGGGTGGTCGTTGGTAGGAGTGTGCAGGGAGGACACGATTACCCCGGTGATCCCTGGACTACCATTTACAACCATACAGAGAAAGCAGGAGAATGCCTCAATAGTATTTGGAACGAATCGACGGAAATCGATGCCGAAGTATCCACTTTCATCGACTTGAATTCAGGATTGTTTGTTGCTGAAGGATCGGCAGTTGCAGTCTTAAGAAGCTATATAGGTTGGGTACAGGTATGCATTATTCAAGTTAATTTACACTATTTTTATGAATTTCATAAAACAACTCAAAACTTTGATGGTCAAGATTATTTATCAAAATACTGTGATGGGCTTGGTTATACTTCATTTCCAGTTCCTCATGGAGGCTATTCGTTCGGATTACGACAAAACCTTTGGTTCGACGAAGAAGAAAAGCACGGTTGGTACTCTTTCGGACCAAGCCGCATAAAACTAAACCGTTAAAAATTTCCGAGAATAGATGTTGTAGGATATGTGTATTTATCGGTTCCTTGCTTGACACAATCGTTCAAAAGGCAACGAGGTTGCGATGATTTCTCCCCAAATCAAAAAACCGCTTGTTTGGCTGCTGTTGCTGTTTCTGGTTTCCTGTTCGTCGAACAACGGCAGCGTTGGAGTTGGGGATGGCGATTGGAGTGATACACTCGATAAAGGTGAGGAAAATACTTCCTCCTCGGATATGGATCTGGACGAGAAAGCTTATGATTGGGATGAATCCCTAGACACAATTGATGTCGACGAGACGGAAGAAGTGGAAGAAAACGTAGATTCACCCGACGATGACCCGATGTCGGATAGGGACGGAGAGGATCTCCCCGGAGACGGTGACCCATTGAACGATGAGGACACAGACATAGAAGATGTAGAGGAAAATGAAACGGACAGGGAGTCAGACGAGGAAACAATAGATCAAACGGAGGAAGATGAACTTCTGGATCCTCATCCATTGACAGGTCTTTGTACCCCGCCGCTTCCACGGGTGGCTCGTTGGTTATTGGATTTTCCCCGAGTTCCTACGGGCAGTGAAACGGGTACCGTTCAAAGTCTAGCCGATAATATGGTAGCCATTTCGGGAAACCATGTCTCTCTCTTTCCAGAAGACGACGACCCGGTGACCTACTACCCACCTGTCGGACGATATTACAATATTTATCAAGCACCATCAGGAGTTTGGTTCGCAAACAGTGAAAGAGGAGTCTGGCACTACAGAGGTTTAGGTGAAGATTGGGAGAAAGTGAATAATGACATAGCCAGGGGAGTTTTTCTTTTAGTGGATGCCGAGGGCGTTTTTTGGTTAAGTATCTACGCGCAGCCCAATATACCATTATTTCGTTGGGATGGAACAAGTGGGCGTAGTATCCCTATTCAAGGTAGTGACGAAACATGGGACTCCGAAGTACGTGCGAGTACCCTTTGTAATGGACGAAAATACTTCTTCGGGGGCTTGAGAGATGATGACCGAAACGGCGGTTCGACCATCTTTCTGCTGAACGAGGAGGAAACGGAACTGATTCCCATCTGGCAGTCACCGAACCGAGGAGGTACCTTCCTTTCTACTTCCATCGCTCCCGACGGCTGCGATTTTCTTGCAGCGGGGTACCGTATCTGGGTGGAGGGAACTTTGGGAAATCCTCCGACCATTAATGTCTATCAAACTGATACTTCTTTCGGTGGTGGAAGTCTGGGGTATATCGCCCACATGGACTGGGAAACGGGAACACGTTTTTCCTGCTCACCGGTGAATTGCAATGGAGAGGAAAGTATTCTCCCCTTTGCTCGCTTGTCAGACGATCTTTCCAGTTGTGATGATATTGGACCATCCTGGACTTTTTCTTATGATTTAGGTTATGAGGCTTGGGTCCAACGCCAGATGGGTGGTCCGAACCTGGATCAACTTTTCGTGGCCGCTTCGGTCGTTCCCTTTCGCTACAGACCGGAGGAAGATCGTTTTGTAGTCGCCTACGAACATCCCCTTTTGCAACCGCCCGGTTTTATGGCTCTTACACAAGTACGTTCATTGGCCTTGCATGAAGGGGAAGATGGCCGCTATCGACTGCATGCAACCGGTCCCGCTCTTCCGGTCATGCGTCGTACCGGCTGCCATGAATGGGAAGAAGGCGCCCAAGACAGCGAGTGGGTTTACAAGCTGTACGACACGGGTAGTAGACTGTTGGGAGTGGGGGACAACTCGCAGGTAATGGTGCTGGACCCCCAAGCACATACAGCGGTCGAGGTACAAGGAGGTGGATGGGTCAAGGGACGTGACATCGTGGAAGACGTAACCGGGGAAACCTATGTCATCGGCGAGCCTATCGAGAATTCGAATCGTCTCCATTGCTCCCTGTATTACAAGTCCACATCGGTGGAGGATACAGCAACGAATTGGGTCGAAATTCCTGCTCCCGAAGGGTTCGACTATTGGAATCCGACCTTCTTGGATCGCTCCCGGACGGGTCCGATAGTGTTGGTTGCTTCGATCGATCTGGAAGATGTAAATAGTATTCCGACAGGGGATTCAGTGGTGTATCGCCTCAAAGAGGGACAGTTGACCGAGATCGCCCGTTCCGATTCCGATGCCGCACTTCACGTTCATGGTGAGGACTACATCCTTTCCAGTTGCAATGGAGCGTGGAGTATGGATCCGCACACAGGCGTATTGCATCAGGAAATCACGCAACTCGTTACCGAACAAGGAGAGTTGGCCGGTTGCTTGTACGATGCGGTGAAGGTGGAAGAAAGTCGATGGGTCGTGGCATCCAGATATTTGTACGAATACGATGCCCTGACTCAAGAATATTCGACTCCTCTAACGGCATGGACAGGATTGGGTGGTGTTTACCCGACAGGCAATATTGCAGACGATTATACCCTGTACAGGAAAACATTTTACACTCTGATCAAACTTCCCACAGGGGAGGTACTGGCAGGGGCGACTGAAGGACGTATCTTCCGCCGTCTTACCGATGGTCAGTGGTATTTGGGAGAAGAATAAGGGAGGAATGCCCCGAAATCCTGTGCCAATCTGTGCCAAAATTGCACGAAAACAAGGTGATTTTAGCGAAAAATGAAGGATGAACGGCAAGGGAACCAGATAGTGCGACACATTACAGGAGGCGCTATCCTGTGTAAGGAGCTTCAATCAATTGTGTTGGGGGCTATCAAACCTTCGAATCACGAAAGGAAGATTGGACGCAGCAATCTTGGTAACTTTGTCTGTTTCCGTCACAAAAGGATAATCTCCGAGCAAATCATCGTAAAGCAGAGATCAAAACGAAGAATCGTCATATACTGGCAGAATCAAGGATTTGTCTTACTTTATGGGAAAGTGACGATGAGGAATAAGGCTTATCCAGAAAGTGAGTATCTTTAAAATCAAAATGATCTGGAGCTTTTCGAGTATGGCCAGAAGAAAATAGGATGTTTATCTCAGGTTTCAAACGTTTCACTTTTTTAGCCAAATCCTGACCACTCATGCCTGGCAGAATCAAATCTGTAAACAGCAAATGTACGGATTCTTTTGTCGACTCCAATGCTTTGAGAGCATCAATGCCATTGGAAAAGGCAAAAACGCGATATCCTTGCCTTTCTAAAATTCGTTGGGCGACTTTACGAACCATAAACTCGTCTTCTACGAGAAAAATCGTTTCTATGCCACCATGTTCTTTTATATCGATTTTTTTCTGTAGTGGATTTCGTTTTTTATCCGCTTTGGGAAGATAGATTCTAAAAGTCGTGCCTTGTCCTTCTTCAGAATCAACTTGAATATATCCACCATTTTTTTTCGTGACTCCATAGACCATAGCCAGCCCTAAGCCAGTCCCATTTTCTTTGGTCGTGAAAAAAGGTTCGAAAAGATGTTCGCGGACCTCCTGATTCATCCCGCAACCAGTATCAGACACTTTCAACAGCACATACTCGCCGAACGGAATATCTCCATGAAAAGATATGGAATTTTCATCCAATTCGACGAACTCTGCTTCCAGAGTCAGTTGACCGCCCAAAGGCATAGCGTCACGGGCATTGACTGCAAGGTTGACGAGAATATGATCGAACTGACAGGGATTGATTTTTATCTGAACGTCCGAAATGCAAGGAATGATTCGCAAATCGATGTTCTCTCCAATAAGTTGTTTAAGCAATTTCCCCATCGACATAAGCAAATCGTTTGGATTGGTGACCTCGGCTTCAATTTGCTGCTTTTTGGAAAAATTCAGAAGTTGACGAGTTACCGTGGCGGCACTTTCTGATGCCTTGAGGATTTCAAACAGCATTTCTGAAACGGGATCGTTCGGACGAAGATTTTCCAAAGCCAATTCCGAATAACCGATAATACCTGTCAGAATGTTGTTGAAATCATGTGCAATTCCTCCGGCCAATTCACCAAGAGATTCCATTTTCTGAGACTGATGGAGTTGATATTCCAGTTTTCTCTTGTGTTCATTTAATTTGCAGAGTTCGGAAATTTTATTGGTTTCCGGCGAATGCCTTCGCCAGTTGAAATATTCCATGCGTGATGTTTCGAAATCTTCTTTTGCTTTTTGAAGCTTTCTTCTTTGCATTTCCAACTGAATGTTTTGGATTCGAAGTTCATGAAGCAATTTCTTTGCCTCCGATTCTTTGTAACCAAGAAAATCAACTCCGTTGTTTTCCGAGGTTCTATCCGTGAAGTATCGATGTTCTTTCGAAACGGATTTCAGGTATTCATTCTCATTCATGATGCTATCTGTTTCCCAAGAAGAAAATCCTATGAAGCTTGTAACAATATTCACTAGAATAGAAATTTTACAACAGGAGTATTTCAGTCAACTCCTCAAAGGAGTCGATAACTACTATAAATTACAAGGTAAACCCCAAAGGGTTGCTTGATCCCGTCGATCTATACCTCATAAGAAAGCAGTTCTGTGAAAACAAGAATCAATTACACTCACACGTTGGGCATCCATGATCGTCAATCCTGTAATTCTCACATCGGCGGTCGCAAACCATGGTTTCACACCTGTTTCGATCTTCTCCAGGTTTTTCGAAACATTGACAAACAGGGCAACCGTTTTCATCATGAGAATAACCGTTTGGGCACCCAATAGAGCAGGTTTCCTTGAACGTTGAGAAATCGCACGAGATTTCGTTTAACTCTCTTGGTGATGGCTGAGAAATGCTCGTAGACCTCAGTACGAGGAGGTCTTCTTCGGAGCATTGGCACGTTGGACAACCCTCATCGTCCGACTTAAAGTTTTTACATTTTGTCGCACAAGTGACTGGTGAACCGCAACGTGAAAGAAAGTCAGAGGGACTTACAAAACACTCGCACACCGGGCAACCGCGAGAATCATGTGCATAGCCCGAAGGACAACCCAACGTACAAGACTCCTTGAACAGAGAGATATTGCATGTTGCCTCTATCTCTTCTCTTTCTGCCACAAAGGAAAGGTCCGAAACGTTTTCCTCAGCGCATTCGCACGTCGCACATCCGTATTGATCTTTAGCGTATTCTTTGCAATGAACGCGGCAAATGGGCGAACGACCACATACGCTGTCTTCGTGCTCCAAAAGTGGCGAAAAACATTCGCAGATAGGACAACCGTTTTCATCGTGGGCATATCCGTCCGGACAGCCAACCTCGCAGGTTTGTTTCCACGTCTCCAAATCACAGAATGAAGAATCACCCGTGTTGGGGGAAATCTGTTCTTCCGCTACGGCATTATTCACCAGCGCAAACCACAAGGTCATTCCTAGGCATATCTTGAAAAATGTGGAGAATTTCATGACCGTCTCCTTTGCCAGGTTTGCTGCTATTCCTCGTAACGGATTTCGATCATTCCAAGTTCGGGTTCCGAAGTCGCCGAATTTCCTTTGTACAGCGTAATGTGGAGACCGTACTCATAATCCTCATTGTCGATGGTTGTGGTGAAGTTATAGTCGTCGTAGGTATAACCTTCAGACATATAGGCTGTTGCGAGCGTGTAAGTACTTCCACTCCATGACGTGCGACGCAATCGAACCGTGACATCGCTATAGCTTGGAATTCCACCTGCTTGAAAGGTTCTGATACGCAGTTTGTTGGCGGTTACGCCGTCCGGTAGGAAGACAGGGCAATGGGCACTAATGGAAATAGCTCCGGACAAACTGGACTGAATGGAAAGGTCGCTGTACAGGTCGGCATTGTCAGCCTGGTCCAAGTCACTTCCCAATGTGGAAATCGCACAAGTGTTTGGAGAGATTTTCCACCACTTCGTAACCGTGGATTTGGCTTGAGAGGGATACATCATCAAAATGGCGAGGACAATCACTCCACTAATCGTCCATGAATACTTCGAAGCGAAATTCTTCATTGCAATCTCCTATGTTGAATTCTTCCCCATGACGACCAAGCTATGGAATCGTTCTTACGCAATACACTGACTTTTGGTCTGTTTTCGGCTTTGTGTCCCATCCAGGAGGAGATAGCACCCATGCCTCTGCCGGCTGATCATCAAACGTGGTCGAACTCCATGTACTTTCCAGTTCGAGCGATTCGCGGAACAGCAACAGAGAAAGTTCGGCAATATTCGGCAAACGCCAATCCGAAAAGCCTAAATTCACAGAACTTTCACAGGCCGATAAGGCACTTTCCCAATCGTGTGTAGTAGTCAAGTGGTTCCACATCAAACCGGAAAGCGTATCGGCTTGATTCGGAAAGATATCCTCATACTCGGTAAATTCTTTTCCTTGAACGCAAACGGTGATTCCCTCTGTCGTGGCTTCGTTTGGTTTAGGTTTACCTGTCGCTAGATCAATGACCCAACCCTCGACATCGCTGCCGGGAAGTGGAGCCGTCCATAGTAAATCATCCAAAGAGCCGAATTCTTCAGGTAAAACAGGTCGAGAACGTCCAAAATCAAGAATGGTACGAGCCTCCCAGAGGTTTGGAAGACGCATTTGCTGGGAAGCGCAATAGTCGTTTGCCTCTTCATACGAACATCCTTGGCCTCCACATTGAACCGGTTCTCGCAACCATGTCAACTGGGTTGCCGGATCGTAAACCGTCGATTCATCTGGAAACAGCCAGCCTCTGTCCATTGCATACTGGGCATCTTGGCCGCAATAGGCCGATTCGACGCATTCGCTTGTCCCTGCGGTACCTGGACAAGCCATTACAACTCCCAACGAATCGTAACATTTTTGCTGTCCTGACACGACGGCGGGCCAACGGTTGTTGAGAAGTGCGGTACTTTCCGCATCGCCTATTCCGGCAAGCGTTTCTTCCTGGAAAACTTTCGAATTGCCGACCACCGTTTGCGCAAAAATCTTGCGCTGGTTGGAATCCACAAATTGGGTTTGCTCTACGGGAATTCTCAATGACACGGAATTCCATCGAACATCCTGATTTCGGGTTAAAACGAAATGAGGAATGATAATCCCAACGGTTTCCAGTCCGCCGACGTCTCCTCCACCGAGATTATTGACATCCAACCCGCCAACATCTCCACCACCAAGATTTTCGATACCGTGGCCACCGACATCTCCTCCACCCAGGTCAGCCGTGCCGAATCCACCGACATCCCCTCCTCCGAGGTAAAATCCATCAAACCAAAAATCGATCTTGGCAAAATCGGAGGGAGCGTTTTTGAGAATAATGGTAGTCCAGTCTCGCGTTGTATCGATTTTAACGTTCCCTTTGTTTGTTTGGAGAATCGTTCCGTCTTCATCCAAAAAGGTGGCGAGTCTTAACAACGTGGAAAAATCGAAATCTTGCGCCTCAACAACGATGTGGATTTCATCGCCTTCCCCCGTCGAATCTTCGAAGGACAAAACTCGATTTCCAGGGGTTGTCTTGTCTGATTCGACAATCGCAAGTTCAGTGTCTCCAGAGGTATTCGCCTCTGAATTCCCGTTGTCTTCTCCGTTGCAAGACTGCATTGCAAAAGCCAAAAAAGAGATCAAAACAATGATAGAAATGAACGGTTTCATGCCAGCAACTTCCTTGCCGCCAGGACGAGCTGAACGGAAGTGTCCACATCCTCGTTGGTTCCGGTGTGTATTTCGAAACCGCGAGCTGTCAGACTTTTTTGATAGTCCAATACTGCTTGATAGTAAGCAGGATCTTCTTTTTTCAACTGTTTGAGATCTTCCTTATTGCAGGCGTAGTTCAATTTTTTTACGGTTTCGACAACAAAGTCCGTACACAATTCTTTCACTAGATTGAGGTTTTTGCTGGAGATGGTGAAGTTGCCGAACTTCGTAACAAGGATGCGGGAGGAATTCAAGTCCCGCGAGAAATCATTGAAAAGATTTAAGAAAACGATGGAAAAGATTGCCGAGCGCAGGTCTTGCAAGTCCGGACCGAACCTGCCTTCGGAAACTACCATCGGATTTGTTTTTACCCATCGCTGTTTCTCTTCGCTGAAAGAGACCGCTTGCATCTTTTTCAGCCAGGACCACGAGGTCACGATCCGCTGGGCAAAGCTTTTGGTTGCGCTTGAATTCAAAGCTTCAATCGTTGCAACCCTATCGCTAATCCATCCGGGAATCCCCGATTCTTCTGCCGGAAACCCATGCAATTCCACTGCGTTTCGCAAAACAGCACAAAGTGGATCGATCCAGTATACGAGACTCGAGGCAACCTCTTGATCGGTGTTCATCACTGCTTCAAGACGTCCAGCCAGATGGAAAGCACGCTTGAGTAGAGGAGCGGTTTTTTTCTCGTATGGATACGCAGCTAAAATAGCCAGGAGCTCGAAATACGCTCCTTCTTCCTTTTTTAATTTGAAAGCTTTTTTAAACCCCGACAGATGACCGAGAACCCAGTGCTCTTTCTTGTCTGAGAAAATAAATCCAACGGCTTGATAGGAAACGCCTGCCTTGGTAGCTACCTCTTTTAATTTATATTTTTGTCGAATAGAATCCAAGTAGGATCGTAAGGTGGGATGTGAAAAAATATTTTTATTAGTAATTTCAGTATTTTGTATATTTTTGGACATGGTATTTATTCTCCTGTAATTTCAAGTATAGAGTGAATTATATTGCTAGTCAATAGAAAAATGGTAGGAGTCATTATTATTGGCTTGATGCGGGAAATCCCTTGATGTGTGATTTGTATTGCCTTGAAAAAGATGCCTGTCTCACGTTTTGCTGTCGACTTCTTTGCGTGTATCCTGATAAGCTACGTCGATATAAAGAAGTGGGACTGGTCTTGCAGAGAGAGATACTTGACCATTTATTTCTTGATGTGATTGAAGTGCCATTCTCCGTAGCGACCGTTGGACGAGCTTGAATTGAATCAGGTATATCTTCATACAGATTCGACTAGCAAAGAAGTAAAGCTTGGGAAGCCAGCGTTTGGTGGTCTTGATTTCTTATATAATGGATATTGTTGACATCCAATATAGACTAAGTTGGTGCATGAAATAATAATCCATTAAAACAATAGGGCAATCAAGGAACTGTTTTAGAGTCTTTCCTACTATTCAGATTTATTGGTTTTCCTCCGTCAAACTTTCCGGCAACAGATAGCAAATGCTTGTGATGTTCGTTGATAGCAGTTCACACAGGGTTGGAGAAATTCGATGTTGAAATGAAGACACCTTGATTGGGTCCGAAGCTTTCCAGGTTACCAGAGAAACCTGGAGCTATTTGTTCGCAATGAGCACGTATTTTTGTGATTGTACAAATTTCACAATCGGAATTCACTTGCTAAAAACGAGAATAGTCTCAAGAGTATCAATTCTGTGCTGAGTCCTGTTCCCTCATGTTGTTATCTTTTCCACCCTGCACGGGATGTTCCGATGGTACGGGGTAGCGGCAAACCGATCCCTATGCTTGGCCGGAGTCAGTCTGTTGGCGTTGGCTCCGTAAGTATGCCCATCGAACTCAAGACCAAAGCCGTGAGGTAGAAGCACCATTCCCGGACGCATTCGATCTGTCACTTCCAGCTCGATATCTTCTGCTCCCGCGATTGTCATGACACGTACCGTTTCACCATCGGAAACTCCAAGGTTTTCCGCATCGGCGGGATGCATGGCAAGCGTGCAGGCGCGTCGACCGGAATTCCAGACCGGATCGCGCATGTTGGTGTTCGCATTGTTCGGGGAGTGACTGCCGGAACTTAAAATCAAAGGAGGAATTCGGGATCGGATCGAAGCGCCTTTTCTTCGTTTTCCGGGGTAATCTCGTTGAGCCATTCCTCCATTTCGGGAATGTACAGATGCACCTTGCGGTCATCGGTGCGAAGCTCGGAAAAATTGTTTTCCGGGTCGGTTTTGCCAAACCACAATCCTTCGGGATGCGCTAGAACGGTTTCGAAAAGGAACTCGGCGTGTGTTAATTGAGGCACGAGATGGACCAGAGCCGCCGGGCTGCGATGCTTCAGGGCACTCCCCACGGCTCGGCTGATATTCGCAGGAGACAGTGTCGTCTCCAATTTAGAGGGTGCTCCCATGCCGACCCGCGCCGTATAGTCTCGCACGCGATTCGGCAAGGCGAACATGACCCCCCAGGCGGCGGCGAGATGCGTTGAAGCGATTTCTCTCCCCAATGTGTCAGCAAGGATGAGCGGCAAGACCTTTATCGCTTTTCGATTTTTCAAGATGAAGGCAGCCAAAGCGGCGGCGAAATCTCGACGATTCCCCTTCACCGCATTGCGTAATGACCTGCGGAAAGTTGGGTAATAACCCCCATTTTCTTCGCCAACGCCGTGTAAATCTCGCCTTCTTCTTTTTGCTCTCCTTCACTTTCGACGACCGGTTGGCGCAGCTGGAAATAGACTTCGGGAAAGTTCCAGGGGAAAAACGTCCCGTCGTATTTCTCATAGGGACTTTTCGCCGGAAGCACATAATCGGACATCCGCGCTGTTTCGGTCATGGCAACATCGATGGTCACGCTCAGGTCCAGCCGTTCGAAAGCCTTTTCATAGGCAGTTGTATCCGCGTAGGATCGCAGTGGATTGGCATTGCTGCAAAGCACGGCACGAGTCCGCTCCGGGTGATCCGACAGAATTTCCTCCGGCAGCACATTCGGTGGAAAATAGCCCATCAGCGCTGGAAAATCGGTGGTTTGGCACCGCCAATTCTTTTCGTCCCTCTCGTCGGTGTGAGAACCCAGTGGCATGATGATTCCCGGAATGACATTACCACCCGGAACGCAAAATCTGCCGCACACGGCGGCGAGTACCATGTATAAGTAGGTTGCCAAGGTGCTATGGCGGTTCATGTACACGCCCAGATCGGTGTGCATGCACCATTTCCGAGTGCTTAGCTCCTTGCAGAGTTCGTAAATTTGATCTTTTGGCACTTCGCAGATTTCCAGGCTTCGATCGATGTCCACGTTGGCGAACCATGGGCGAATCGAATCGAAACCCGTGCAGTGTTTCTCAAGGTAGGACGTGTTTTCCCAGCCTTCCCGCAAGATGATGGCAATCATGCTTTTGGCCAGTAGGGCATCGGTTCCCGGAGCAAGCGCGATATGCGTATTGGCAAGCTGGGCGGTTTCCGACTTCCTCGGATCGATCGCCACCAGCTTTTTATCTGGCTCTCGGGAGAATTTTTTCAGCATCAGCGGTGCACGTGGTGCTTGATGCGACGCCACGCCGTTCCAGCCTATCGCCAACAACATGTCGGCGGCCTGCTCGTCAGGAATGGAGAAATGGTTCTGGCGACCAAGCATCCTTCCGCAGGCCCAGAAATACCCGGTCAACTCCTGCGCCACGGCATTATAATGATAGCGGGAGCCTATAGCTTTCATGAGCGCTGTACCGAAGGCAGCTTCAAAATGGCAACCTTGTCCTCCACCTCCGATATAAGCGTAGGACTTTGGGCCATATTTTTGAATTATTGTACCTAGTTTTTCTGCGATTTCAGAGGTTGCCTGATCCCAGCTTATCTTTTCGAAACCTTGATCCGTCTTTTCAATGGATGTGTCAGTCGATCGGCATGATGCTGGAAGTGCTTGATTTTCAACCCTTTGCGGCAGGCGTAGCCACGGCTTCTCGGATTGGATTTGTCGGGCTTGACCTTGACGATGCGGTTGTTTTCGACCTGAACCAACAGTCCGCAATTTTGAGCACAAAGCGCGCAACTGGTTGTTTTCCATTCCGTCATGACCTCACCTTTCTTGGAATTTGACTCAATCGTTCTTCACCGATGCCAACTCGGATCGAATGAGCGAAATGAGGATCGATTGGGTTTCTTCAATGGGATCAATACGTTCCGATACACGCGCCTGCATCAATGAACCCTCGTAGTATGAAACGATCAACATGGTCAACTGCCGGGCACGAGCGTGATTCATATTGGCTTTTATCAACATCTCACAGATTGTTTCTCTCAACTGTTCAAAGGCTTGATTCAAAGCGCCTCTCAGCCGATCATCCTGAGAAGTCGTCTCCAAAGCGATGGTGGCCAAAGGACAACCTCGTTCGAAACCGCTTTTCACAAGCTGGCGCTGAGTTTTAGTAAACCACGCTTCAAGGATGGAGGCGGGATCGTTTTTCTCTTTTGCGAACTTACTGAATTGCTCCTGCACGAAGGAGAGAGCGTGTTGAACCGCGGCAATAGCCAGGTCCGTTTTTCCGCCGGGAAAGTAGTGATACAAAGCGCCCTTGGAAACGTTTGCCGCTCGATACACCTCTTGAATGCCGACACCATGAAAGCCTTGTCGTTGGAGTCGGTCCAGCATGGCGAGAATCAAACGCTCGCGGGTTCCAGGTTGTGTTTCGGAGGTCTTCATATCTAAACATACCAACCGGTCGGTATGATGTCAATCGTTATCTCTATTGAGTCGTGAAGGAAACTGGTTATGTTTGCTCTTTCTCGTACCGGTTAACTGTAACTAATGCAAAGGATAGTAGGATTCCTTTAGCCCATGCTTTCCTTTTGGTCGGAATGTGAAGCGATATTCTTTGCTAATTTTAACCTTGCCTTGGTTTTCCTCCCGTCGCTGCAGATAACCAAGATAAATCATGGACCATCCTACAGTAATGCCTAGTATATATTCCACTAAGAATAATATCGAACAGGTTGAATCTTTCACAATATGAAACCACTTCAGTCACTGCTTTTCCTATCTGCAGGTTTGCTAGCCAACTTGAAATTCAATAGAAATGTGGGCTCATCTTTGTTTGTAAGTTCAGTGTTGATTGAACCTCCTTTATCAATCAAGTCTCG
>CAXXVK010000054.1:0-86451 GCA_963676915.2 Myxococcota bacterium | reverse complement strand
GGTACGATATCGTAAAAACATATCTTGATTGATGTAATCGACCGTCCATGTCCCATAGATACCTTCGATTTCTTTAAGATCGGACCACTCTTTACAATCGTTTTGCTCCGTATCCGTTCCGTCAATGCTGTGCGAACAAGAAGACGGCTCCAGCGTCCAGGCATCTTCGAACTCGGTCGTTTGAATCTCCAGTGGTGTCGTCCCAATCAGAGCCGCACCGAGACGATCTTTGATTTCTCCCGTAATTTCGAAAGGATAACTATACTTTCCTTTTAGACTGTCCTTGGGAACGACACGTAACACGTCTGAAGAAAGACCGGTCAACACAGAATGTTCCACCGTCTCGCTTCCATCGAACCAAGCCACGGATTCCGGCAACGTAGCCTCATCGAGCGGTTCACTGAAATGAAAAACCAGTTCGTTGTAAGGCGGCATAGAGTCTCGGTAGCTTTTCCATACGGGAAACGGCGGAAGATTGTAGGCTTCCAGCCCTCGTTCACTTCCCGCCCAGAGAATCCCTCCCGCCGGAGCGACAAATTCGACAGGTTCCGAGGCAAAAAAACCACCCAGCGCCAGCGGAGTTTCGGTGTCGGTCCAGCCAACGGCCTGCACCGTTCCCGAAGATCGTGCATAAACCAGCGTTTGTCCCGACGATTGAACCCAAACCACGTCTGGATATTCCGCAAGAATTTCAGAAGCTTGCAGATCATTTAAATCTAAAACAAGCACCCCTTCTTTTTCCAGCGCCAGCGCAACTCGCGCCGCACCTACCGCAGCCGCTAAGATGGGACGAGTAAACGAACGTTCAGTTACGACCTTCCCCGGATCTTCGATCCAACGGATTTCCACACGTTTTTCGAATACGAGCACCAATTTGGCGTCAATAACGAAAAAATCCACCACCGGTGCATCGAAAGAAACGGATTCCATTTCCGCACCATCAAAGGAATACCCCTTGAGCGAATCCGAAGCTACATACAAAGTCGCTCCCCAAACGGCAAGACGACTTCCAACTGTAACGGGAAGATCCAACGGTGCTTCGTTTGCCGGTTCAGGATGCAGCGGGTTTTCCAGCGACAAGACCCAAACGCCCTGCCCTTCTTCAGCGGCGAACAACCTCTTTTGTCCATAGGAAATTGCAAGAGCCGTCAGATTCTTGTTTTCCAATGTTTTTTCACCGGTCGCGGTCGGATCGGCGGCGTTTTTCACCACCAAACCGGTGGATGTCGCAAAATACACGGCGTCTCCGTAGGACACGACCCCGGCTGGATGAACGTCCTCGGGTGAAGCCAGCGCTTCGAGCACCCCGCCTTCCACGATGTTCGCCACGGAATCGGAATTATCCGAACAACCGAGTATAAAAACGATCCCAACAAGACAAACCGTCAAAAAACAGTTCGTAAAACGCATGTTTCGTGTCGAAACCATGGAAACTCCACCTTTCGAAACAACCGGAGCCACTCTCAGATCTTACCGATATGTAGCAATTTTCGAACCAGATCCCATTTTCTTAGAGATTAGCCTGGAAAATTCATGAGAAACCTACTCCGACTTGAAAACTCTCGATCTTTCAATCGTTTCCCGATTTTCATCCTCAACAGACTTTCCAGTATGCCTGCGGGTGAAAATCGCTCCAACTTCATGAAAGCTCTTCGGTTTCCGGCGTCTCGTAACGATTTTCATGAATGTTCCAGGCTTGGCCAGTTTCCCGCCAGAATCGCTTCCACCTCTTCTGAATACTCCCCATCTATTCGACGAACGATCAACGGAGCCATCACTTCCAGCCGTGTATTTTTTCCCCGAACCGCTTCGATAAGCACTTGCCCAGCGCTTTTATCGGGATGAGGATGCACCATCCTAAGGCGCTTTATTCGCAAGCCCCGGCGATCCAGTTTCACCGCCAACTCGTGCAGTCGAAACGCCGGAAGCACCAAAGCCAACCGCCCTTTGGGAGTCATACATTGTGAAGCTTTCGCCAACAGGTCGTCCAAACGCCCATGTCTTTCGTGACGCCCTTGCGCTTCGGCGTCATCGGGATTCAAGCGCCCCGAACCGGCCGGAAAATAGGGAGGATTGGAAATGACCAATTCGAATCCCCGACCGGAACTTGGAGGGGAAAACCGCCGGTAATCTTTCTTTGAAACGACATATTTTTCAGACAAACCATTGAGGTCCGCATTTTTTTCCGCCAACTGCGCAAGATGAGCATCGATTTCCACGGCCGTCACCGTTTCACAGCGATTGGTGAACAGCAACAGCAACCCAACAATACCGCATCCGGCGCAAAGATCGAGAGTCTTAGAAGATTGGCGGTCTATGAAGTGAGCCAGTAGCAGAGAATCGAGGGAAAAACGATATCCCCGGCGAGGTTGATACAGCACGACCTTTCCATGAAAGGTTGTGTCTTGAGTCGTGTTTTGCAGGTCGTCGCTCATGAAGTCCCTGGATAGCATTCATCCAAGATTCGTCCGATCATTCGGGCAGTTTCATCGCTTTTCAACGGTCCAAACGCTGTAATTCCTCCAACGACACCGGACCCTCTCGCAGGATACGCCATTTCTCTTCCCAAACAGCCAATGTGCTGCTTTGCGGTGGAATGGGCGGCTCGCCGTCGTCCCAATAGAGGGAAACGCTTTCTCCAAAAAGTCGCCTGGCTTCCTCGATGCCGTTCACTACGGATTGCCCGGATAGGTTGGCGCTTGTAGACACCAACGGTCCCGCCAATGATATCAGTCGTTTGGCACCATCATGCGGACTCATCCGTACGGCGACTTTCCCAGATTCTCCAACAAGATAATCGGGACAGTTCCGTGCCGGATCGAACAATAGAGTTAGCGGTCCGGGCCAGAAGGCATCCATAGCTTTTCGAACGGAATCGGCGGGGGATAAGGCAATTCCCTCCAAATCCTTCACGTCACCGACCAGCACAAGAAATGGACGTTCCGAACAGCGTTTCAACTCCAACAAGGCTTTGTACGCGGCTCGATCGTCGTAACGCCCCCCCAGTCCCCAGCAGGTTTCGGTCGGATAGCAGGCAATGCCTCCCGCCGGAAGTCGCCGAAACGAGGTCACTTGTCCTCGGCCCAGTCGATCAGAATCTCCTGGAGATGGTCGTCCTTCTGCGAAACTTCCTCTTCCATACGCACTTTGTACTCGGCCAGTAAGGTTGCCAAGCGTTCGTCCTGAAGCGATAGAATCTGCACGGCCATCAACGCCGCATTGCGAGCACCCCACGAGCCGATGCCGGTACAGGCCACGGGAACTCCGGGGGGCATCATCACCGTGGACAGCAGTGCATCCATGCCGTCGAGCGCAGTGGCGTCGAGTGCTACACCAATCACGGGAAGAGTCGTTTTGGCGGCGAAAACTCCAGCAAGGTGAGCGGCACCACCGGCAGCGGCGATGATCACGCCAACACCGCGAAGACGAGCGTAACGCGCCAGTTTTATGGCTTTATCCGGGCTTCTATGTGCGGAAACCACGGTAAATTCACAAGGAACGTTGAATTGCTGCAATACTTTCCATGCGCTTTTCATCGCTTTGGCATCCGAATCACTGCCCATTACGACCAATACGCTTTTTTCTCCAGTTTCTAATGTCGGTGTTTCTGCCGTAGTCATCAAATTATCCTTCTCGTCAATAAATATCGGTTATTACACTCTATCCAATGCACGGCGTGCGATATCTTTTCTCATGTGCCGACCTTCGAAAGTGATGGTTTCGGCAGCTTTGTAGGCAAGATCCACAGCCTTTTGAATCGTCTCGCCCAGCGCTGTTACACCAAGCACTCGCCCACCATGAGTAACCCAAGCGTCCTCGCTCCAACGGGTTCCCGCATGGTAGACCTGAACACCGTCCATAGCGTCGGCTTCTTCGATCCCTTCGATTTTCTTGCCTTTTTCGTAACTTCCGGGATATCCGCCAGCGGCCAGCACAATACATACGGCAGCGCGGTCATCCCAGGTCATTTCGATTTCATCCAAACGACCTTGGGCGCAAGCCATCAAAGCTTCTCCGAAATCCGAGGTCAGACGAGTCAACAGCGGCTGGGTTTCAGGATCTCCGAAACGGCAATTGTACTCCAGGACTTTCGGACCTTCATCGGTCATCATCAATCCGGCGTACAGAATTCCCTTGTAGAGCGTGCCTTTGTTCGCCATCGATCGAACGATGGGAGCAATCACCTTCTCGACCGCTTCTTCATAGGCTTTGCCGGTCAGCACCGGAGCGGGAGAATACGCTCCCATTCCACCGGTATTCGGTCCTTCATCATTATCAAACACCCGTTTATGATCCTGCGACGAAGGCAGCGGAATGATGGTCTTGCCGTCGGTCAGCGCCAGCAAGCTGGCTTCTTCGCCTTCCAGACGCTCTTCGATGACCACTTTCGCGCCCGCTTCTTTGAAACGCCGGTCCACCAGCATTTCCGTCACGGCTTTCTCGGCTTCTTCCGCCGTTTCACAGACGATCACGCCTTTTCCGGCGGCCAGACCGTCGGCTTTGATCACGAGTTTGTGTTTGGCGTTACGGATATATTCCAGAGCGAAATCAAGGTCTTGAAATTCCCCGAAATCGGCGGTCGGAACACCGGCTTCCCGCATGATATGTTTGGCGAAAGCCTTGGAGCCTTCGAGCATGGCGGCCTGTTTCTCGGGACCGACAATCGCCATCCCACGATTATGAAACTCGTCCACGATTCCATCCACGAGAGGAGCTTCCGGCCCTACCATAGTCAAATCGACAGCATTTTTCTTCGCCCAATCGGCTACCGCTACGACATCGTTCGCGTCCACGTCGGCCTTCTCGGCCATCTTTGCAATCGCGTCGCTCCCCGGAGCCGCAAAAATTTTCTCTACCGAAGGGCTACGCTTCAGAGCCGTTACAATGGCGTGTTCTCTTCCACCGCCGCCAAGCACCAATACCTTCATTTTCACTCCCAATCGATAAATTTTCACCCGTTCAATCCCCTCCGCGTAAAACATGACTCATGCTTTCACGTTGGAAATTCCAGGCGTTTCGTTTCTCGTGCCGATTGAATACGGCTCGAACTAAATTTTTACCAAATACCGAACCGCCCTCACATGACGTGATTCCGGTAAAAGCTGGTAGGCTTTTTTGGCATATTCCTGGGCATCGATCAAGCGATTTTGCCGCAGATGAATCATTGCCATGTCCGTCATTGGAGCAACATAACGAGGGAACTGCTCCAACAAGCGTTCCAAACTCCGCAAGGATTGCTCGTATTCCCCTCGACGGACGAAACTGAGCGCGATCAGGTAGGCAACCCGAGCGTTTTTCGGGTTTTTCTCAAGCACCACCATCGCTTCTTCCCTCGCCTGATCAAATTTTTCCTGTTTCAAAAAGGTGTATCCCATGAACAGGCGCGCACGCGGATGCTCACGATCGTTTTTGAAAACAAGACGGAAATAGTACTGCGCCCCTTCAATATCGTTCATGTAGTAATTAAACACTCCCAACAGAAAATATTTAAGATCTTGATCGATCACATTCTTGGGAATGGATTTGATCGCCTCTACCAATTGCTGAGGTTCAGGCATAACTTTCGTATAATAATTCAACGGTGGAACTTCTTCGAGTTCCACTGGATCGGCTTTGCCTAACTGTGACAAGTATTGCATGGCTTTGATCGGCTCGTGAATCTCCAAGTAAAAACGAGCGATCGACGAAACGCCGGGAAGGAACGTTTCGTTGATTTTTACAGATTTTGTGAGAAATTCATTCGCCTGCTTGAAATTCTGTTGTTTCCAAGCCAGCAAACCCCGAACCCACCATGCCGCTGGATTATGAGGGAGATCCCGAGTCAGGCTTTCGGCCATGGTCGTCAGTTCGTCGGCATTGGCTCCTTCCCCCAAATGCTCCAAAGCTCCCAACAAAACGTAATGGTACCGGGTTTGAGGATCAAACGGCAACATCGCCCGCGCTTTGTTGTTGGTACGACGTGCTCCGGCGAAGTCGTCGGCAAGAATCTGGTAGTGCGTTTTGGCCACCAGGAACCGGCCACGATCTTCCTTCGAAAAGCCGTTCAACCGCTCCGCAGGAAAACTTTCCAACATGGCAAGAATCGTTTCGAGAGGTTTTCCCTGAAGATAAAGTACTCCGACCTGCCCTAAAATGCCATCGGGAGTGGAAGCCTGAGCCTCATCGAGCTTCTGAAAAATATCCAAAGCTTTTTCGTATTGCGCGACCGATTCGTAAAGTTGTCCCAACATCAGACAGTTGGTGCAATACTGGGGTTCGATGTTCCGCCTTTCCTCCAGAATATGGGCAGCCTGGTAAAAATTGCCGAGTTCTCGATAGGCTTCAGCCAACACGACGTATGAATGTCTGGGCAACGTACCGGATTGGTGTAAAGAATCGAGAATCTTCAACGTCATTTGCGGATTGTCGGGTAATTCGGTTTCTGCGACCAAAGCTTTCGTTGCAATTTGATCCGGATGTCGCTTTTTCGCTTTTTCCACTTCGGTAATGGCTTTTTGCAACTGTCCGGTCACAAGGAAATAGCGCGTTTTCGCCAAATAAACTGCCGTAGGATCTTTGCTGGCGTCGAGAGCATGAGCTAACAGATCAATAATTTTTCGCCGTTCATCCACATCGTCGAGTGTTTTTTTCGATAAAATCCATGCCTCTACATAGGCAGCAATCGCCTGATCGTCGACAGGATTGGCAATGACCGCACGAGCCAGGGAATCGATGGCGATTCGGTACCCATCAGGTGTATCGAGAGCCATAGCTTCTTTGCCTGCCGTGAGATAATCCGTTTGGGGGTCAACATTAGGATACTTGGCTTTCATGCCTTCAATGACCTGCAAGCCCTCGGCGTTCCCAACCGCTTTTTTCGGCGTTTTTTCTTTATCATCTCCCATCGAGCCGTACATCAACACCCCGACGATCAACACAAGCAGCACGATAGCGGAATAGAAGTATCGCTTATCCCATCCCATAGATTTCTGCAATTGACGCTGCAAACGAGGATCATACCGCCGATCCGTCATTGTCGCAGAAGACGCTTGACGCGATTGCTCCAGTTTTTCTTTGACGCTTTCAGAGGTCTGAACCAGTCGTTTTTTTTCTTCAGCCGAAATGGCATCTTTCTTTGGTTCCGGTTTTTTGGCTTGGGCTGCCTGAAGTTGTTCTTTGGTGAGTTTTTCTTCCTTTTTCGTCACAGGTTCGGGGGCGGCGTGACGCCGAGCGCCTTCACGAAGTGTAGGTTTTTGCTCCTTGTCTTCGTCTAGTTCCAAAATACTTTCGTCGCCCGAGGCTTTCAAAACAACGGTTTTTCCCGTTTTTCGCTCTTCGGCTTTACGATAAGAATCCGGGGTCTTGTCTTTGTCCCCTTTTTCGTACGGAAGGATAAAAAAATCCGGTTCCGCTGAATTGGGTTTTTGTTCCAGTAGATTTTTCTTGCCACACGATGGACAGGTTATCACTGCCCTCGTTTGAATTTTAGCCTCATCAAAACGGAATCCGGCTTGGCAATAAAAACATTTGGCTTTCATCGTTCCCCGCTATCTTTCCGGTCTCCAACCACGGCTTTCGACAATTTCTTTCTCAAGCAGGAGAATTTCTTCGCCCCGCAATCGATCTATCGCCGGAAACATCGTCGAGCCCGAGTTGAAAACAATTTCAGATCCTCGGTGGAGTTTTTGTTTTGCTTCATTCTATATAGTACAAAAGCACAAAATAGGCCGAACTGCAACATCCAACGGCATTCGATCCTAATCTTTGCCGATACTTGCGATTTGCCTCAAAAAGAATCAGACGTTGAAACGGAAATGCACCACTTCTCCATCCTGAATGACGTACTCTTTTCCTTCCAGCCTCATTTTTCCCAGTTCACGACATTTGGCCTCGTTTCCCTGGGTTTCGACGAGATCCCGGTAGTCGGTGACTTCGGCCCGGATAAACCCCCGCTCGATGTCGGAGTGAATCTTCCCTGCCGCTTTGACTGCCGGAGTTCCTTTGCGAATCGTCCAGGCACGGACTTCATCCTTGCCAACCGTGAGAAAAGACATCAGATCCAGCATGGAATAGACGGCTTTGATGAATCGCAACCGGGCCGGTTCTTCCAATCCGAGATCGGAGAGAAAATCCTTTTTCTCCTCGTCATCCAGGTCATTGAGTTCCATTTCCACCTGAGCGCTCATCACGAACAGGGGATTTTCATGAATTCCGGACAAAGCAACCAACGGTTCGGGCACCGGATCGGAGGCTTTGTCATCGGTTGTATTTATCAATAAAAGCATGGGCTTACGTGAAAGAAACGCATAGGAAGCAAGCTGTTTCTCTTCGGCTTCATCGATTGCCATCGTACGCAGTGGACGATCTTCCTCCAAATGAGCCGTAAGGCGCTCGAACAATTTCGTCTCACGCCCTTTGTTGCCTTCCTTGTGCAAACGCTCCAAGCGTTTTTCAACCACCATCAGGTCTGCAAGCACCAATTCCGAATTGAATCGCTCCGCGTCGCCTTTCGGGTCACGAGCCTGACTGAGACCGGGGTTGTCGAAGTCCCGCACAACATGCACTAAAGCATCGGCATTGCGCATTTCCGCCAACATCTGCGACGAAAACCCCTTACCTCCGGCCTCGGGGGTCGTTCCAGCGAGGTCGGCAAACATCACTTCGGCGAAAATCGTTTTTTTCGGCTCGTAAATTTCCGTCAGGATATCCACGCGCTCATCGGGTACTTTGATAATTCCAAGATTGGCCTTGTCGGCGGAGGAAAATCCACCCGTTTCGGCGTTCAATCCCGTCAAAGCATTGAAAACCGTCGTTTTTCCCGAACCTCTGAATCCTACGACACCGACTTTCATAATGTATCTCTCCATTCATCCCCAATGGGATTCTTCCAATGTATTCAATCTGTTAATCCACCCGAATATTGCGTATCCGAGTAATCAATCCGGCAATACTCATCCGAGAAGCCAAATCCCCGCGTGAAAGCGCAAGATGCGTCGCATCGACGGGAAACTGCTGCCAGATAGGATCGACGGTTACCCAGCGCCCCATCCAGACTTCCACCCAAGCATGGTAGCCGAAACGTCCTCCGTCACCGGATTCCAGATAAGCCATACCATAAATTGGCCGCGACGGAATGCCCATCGCTCTCGCCAACGCCACGAAAAGTGCCGCAAATTCGCCGCAATCCCCCCGACGTGAACGGTACGTATCGAGCGCATTCGAGAAATCCGGACTGTATACCCGAGCGATGTTTCTGTCCAGCCATTCGAGGATTTTACGAACCTTCGCCTCCGTACCTCTCTGGCCTCGGGAAATTTCCATGGCCGCCGCCGTAATATCGGGATGCTCGCTCTGAATATCTGGCTGAGCTTCAAGCCATGGCTTGAAGCGCGAAGGGTTTCGGATCATGGTAGCTGAAACCGGCAGTTTTTCCTTATGAATCGTCACGCGCCAATCTGTTCCGGCGCGGCTCCAATGCTGTCGTTCATCCTTTGCACCTTCGGGAACTTCGTCCATCCCCGTAAGTCTCAACGTCAACTTGCTTCGTGTTTTTGGCTGGCGAATCGGCTTGTCCGGCGTCAGCATCGTCAACTGAAGAAAATCCTGAGCTTGCACGCCGCGGGTGGCTTCTTCACGATTCTCCCATTTGGCCTCGATCATCCCCCCGATACGGGTGAACATCAGCCGTCCCAATCCGTCGTATATCGAATTGGATTTCAGCGACAAGGCCGGAATATTTTCATCGAAAACATAACGACGGCTTTTCACTCCCTGGATCGTCATCTCTTCGACCGACACCAGTTTGGTTTGAAGCATCATGACTTGCTGGCTGTTGGGATCAAAGGTCCGTAAGCTAGCTGACCAGCCTTTTTGCACCTCTCCGGCAAGGATTCCCAACTGCGCTTGACTGATTTCCACAAGGTTTTCGGGAGACGATTCGAAGGTTTTTGTCTGGACCTGCCCGGCCAGTTGTATTTCGACACGAAATCCTTTACCAGCTTTACTTCCTTTGAGCGACTGCTTGCCCATCCCTCCACCGGTACTGAACTCGATAGATACGAGATCACCGCTCTTCAACTCATAGGCTCGGCGGTCGTGCTGTTCCAGTTGCAGTTTTCGTCCCATCACGGTAAGCGAATACTCCAGTTCAGCTTCGAGAACCGCCGTCGTGCCTTCGATGCGGCATTGCTGGCGCATCCAACCGACTTTCCCGCCATAGAGATACAGCCCCAACCAGCGCTCGTTTTCGATGGTCTTGCACAACGTTCGGACGGCATCCGAGCGGTCCACTTGCGCCTCGGCAGGAACGAAACTCACGAGCATCACAGCCAAAACAGCAACGAACACTCCGATCATCTTTTCTGAAAAATTTCTTCGTTTTTCGGATGTCCTGCTTTTCACCGTAATTTCTCCTTATTCCCCATATTCTCCTTAATGTCCGCCTCCGGTTCCAGCTGTGGAGAATAGAAACACCATGTATCCGACATACGCCAGCACCATCACGATACCATCGTACCGAACCACTTTCTTTCTCGCCAGAGCCACGAGAAAGAAAAAGAGCGTCAAAACGGACATAATCGTGAAATCCACAAACAAACCATCCGAAAACGGTAGCGAGGCCGGGGCAACAACCGCCGAGACACCGAGCACCCACAGCGTGTTGAACGTGTTGCTTCCCACGATATTTCCCACTGCAATATCATGCTTGCCTTTCATGGCCGCAAGAACCGAAGCGGTCACATCGGGCACCGAAGTACCGATGGCGACAATCGTCGCTCCGATGATGGACTGCTTGATACCGAACGACTGCGCCAAAAGCACGGATCGGCCAACGATGATTTCCCCGCTGAAGTAAAGAAGTACTACGGAAATCAACAACTTGACGATCGAACGCGGCAGAGCTTCACGACGAATATGGCGCTCCTCGGGCGTTTCATCGGACACCTCCGCCCGTCTCGTACGAATCTGGCACCAGTAGACATACCCAAGATAAGCAGCGAATCCCGCCAGCAAGGCAATACCACCGGTACGACTAAGAACATGCAACCCTTCAACCGGCGCGGAAAAGTCGAACACCACGAGAAACAGCAGCAAGGTTCCACCCGCTAAAAACGGAAGTTCGACATGGGCCGTGGAACGGCGGATCGTCACTCCGACAAGTACCGCTGAAATGCCGATTCCCAAGCAGATGTTAACGATATTGCTCCCGAGAATATCTCCGATGGTAATCCCTGCGTGACCTTTGACCGCCGCAATGAAATTGACGATCAACTCCGGTGCGCTGGTACCGAACGCCACGATGGTCAGACCGATGGTCAGTTGGGAAATGTTGAGCGCTCGCCCCACTTTTTCGGCAGCTTCCACCAGCCAATCGGCACTGGAAATGAGAAAAAAGAAACCTGCCAACAACCAGCCGGCAGTTTCGAATCCGGCAGACATCAAGGCGATGGCGACAAGAAAAACCAGCCCCACCCAGGGAGGCAGGGGATATTCTCGTTTCAACCAAACGACAACAGGAAGTTTCAGTAAAGTTCTAAACAAGGATGTTCCTACGGTAAAAGAGATAAAACCAACGATGTTTCTTCCCTGTATAGCTGGATTTCCCCTGTTGCGCCAGCAAGAAATTTTTTCTCGAAATCATTGCAAATCTTGTTTTTCAAGACATTTCGGGGAGTTTCATGTTTCTGGTTTATTTGGGCGATTTTTTCACGTTTTCAGCCGATTGACCTGCGAGGCATCACGTGCTATCGAATATAAAACCCTTTTATCGGAGGTAACGCATGGAACGCCTGAGCATTCCCGCCGCAGACGAGTTGTTGGAACAAAAGATTTCCGTGTTGGATCACGGATTTTTGCGACTTGTGGATTACATGGGTGGCGATGCACGCATCGTGCAATCGGCCCGTGTATCATACGGACCCGGCACGAAAACCGTTCACGAAGACCGAGGCTTGATCCGCTACCTGCTGCGCCACGGGCATATGTCCCCCTTCGAGCAGGTCATTTTGACGTTTCATGCAAAGATGCCCATTTTCGTCGCCCGCCAATGGGTTCGACATCGAACAGCGCGCCTCAATGAAATCTCCGGGCGATATTCGATTCTCCCCGAGGAATACTATATCCCCGCTGACAGTGACATCGCTTTTCAGGCACAGAACAACCGCCAAGGACGCTCGACCGAAGAGGTTCCACCGGAGCTACGGAAGGAAGTGGTCGAAGCCATCGATTCGAGCTGCAAAACGGCGTTCAAGACCTATCACGAACTGATCGAAAAAGGCATCAGCCGCGAAGTCGCCCGTGTCGTGCTGCCACTAAATACCTATACGGAATGGTACTGGCAAAGCGACCTTCGCAATATTTTGCATTTCATCCGCCTACGAATGGATTTCCATGCTCAAAAGGAAATCCAGGTTTATGCCGAAGCGATGGCGAAGTGCGTCAAAGCCGTTGCTCCATTGACCTGGGAAGCCTTCGAGGATTACATGATAGGAACCAAAAATATCCCGCAAAAACAGGCGGATCGTCTGGCCGAACTGCTTTCGGACGACCATCCCGACGTACTGAAAGAATGCGGAATCGATCCCAAAGGCTGAATCTACACCACCTACGAGGAAATCCCATGGCGATCTGGCCGTTTCACGATCCTAAAGACGGTGAACTGAAAGTGGTCGGACTGATGTCCGGCTCTGGCACCAACTTATTGAGAATACTGGAACATCAGTACAAGCTCGCAAAAGAACGGGGAGCCAGTCCCTACCGAATCGTGGCACTGTTCAGCGACAACGCCGACAGCCAAGCGCTAAACATCGGACGTGAGCACGACCTGCCGGTCATCGTGCGGGATATCGGCGCGTACTACGCGAAACGCAACCGTCCCCGTAGTGATATGCACTTACGTGAAGCCTACGACGTGGAAACCATCAAGTCTCTTGCTTTTTTCGAAGCGAAAGTTGCGGCTTACGGCGGTTACATGTCGATTGCCAGTGAAAAGCTGACGAGCGCTTTCGTCGGCATCAACGTGCATCCCGCCGATCTTGGTATCCGAGAGAACGGCAAGCGAAAATTCACCGGTGACCACGCCGTAAGAGACGCCATTCTCGCAGGAGAAACCACCCTCGCCTCATCCACGCACATTATCGAACCCGAAGTAGATGGCGGTCGTCTGCTGGCGATTTCCCATCCGATTCCCGTAGAACTCCCGAAAGACTTCGACCCAACCAATCGAGAAATACTCGAAAACGTGTCCGATGCCAATCAGGAACGGTTGAAGACAGAGGGAGACTGGATCGTGTTTCCGATGACTCTCGAATATCTCGCCGATGGCCGCTTGGGATACGACGAAAACGGAACGATACATTTCGATGGAGAACCAATCCCGGAAGGATTGCGGCTGTAATAGGTTTGCTCCGCATTGCGATTGGATATCTTGAACCAAAGCACGTCGAATGAAATTCGGTTCAGAGAGGAAAAGTCGACTGTGCCGTTTTTAAAATAATAGTACTCAAAAACACACTATTATCACACATTGTATCAAAATTACTGAATATTTTCGTGATATCAATTAGTTGTTAACCATTTTCAGACAAACACCTTTCGTCATTCTTAACCACACCGTCGAAATCCCGACAACAGCCTTTTTTTTCTGCTTGATTTAAGGTACACTATCGCTCAGGCATAGTTACGAACAGGTTTCCAAGCATCCAAAGGGCATCAACGGTCTACCCGCTTGTTTTTTTCGGCGGAAGATTCGAGTCGAAGTCCCTTGTTCAACAGACGGGTTGATCAAAAACAAGCTTGAACCGGTCGTTTCGTTCAGGAATGCCAAAGCAAAGGATGCGTATCGAAATCGCGAGGGACAATTGATGCTGGAATTACCCGGATATCATGTGGAAGCGCTCTTGTATGAAGGTAGCCGATCAAGATTATTTCATGCCAGACGACTAAGCGACGACGCTCCAGTCATCCTTAAAACCCATTGCAAAACACCTGCGAAACTCCCGGAATTAAACCGTTTTCGACGAGAATTCGAATTTGGCAGTTCGGTACGACATGAGGGCTTACGTCGATACCACGACATTCTATTTCATGCAGACGGGCTGGCATTGGTAATGGAATCTGTCCAGGGCACATCGTTTCAAGACCAATTGGAACACTTTGAAACCAATGTCGTGCACATCCTTTCGGTAAGTCTTCAGCTTGCCAAAACACTTGAGGTTCTGCACAAAAAAAACATTGTTCATGGTGCTATACATCCTTCCAATATCCTGTTTTCGCAGGATACAGCCACTTTGAAACTAATCGATTTCAGTTCCTCCCGCCTTTGCGACTGCTCGGATTATAGCACATTCTCCATTCAAGAAAATTCTTCTGTGATCCCCTACCTTTCTCCTGAACAAACCGGAGCCATCCATTCTGCTGTTGATGCTCGAAGCGACCGATTTTCATTGGGAGTGCTTTTGTATCGCCTGCTTACAGGGCATCTTCCGTTCCGAGCGGAACGCTTATCGGAACTAAGAGAACGACAACAAGGGATACTTCCCGTTCCTCCCTCTGAAATGTCGCCGGATTGCCCGCAAGCTCTATCCGATCTGGTGTCCCGACTTCTGGAACGTGATCCCAAGAACCGCTACCCATCCTCAAAAGAGTTGATAACGGATTTGGAACAATGTATCCAACAATGGAATCAAACGGGTCAAATCAATACTTCTGCATTATTGTGCAATCAACCCAAACAACTGACACCCAATACGTCTTCCCCTTCGGAAATCTATGATTCTCCATCCACTCAATCAATAGACTTTGACGCTTTCGCTAAAGCGGCACTGGCGATCAGCAGCGAAATAAGTCTTAAAAATATTTTATCGAAAATACTGGAAATCACAGCGGAAACCATTGGAGGCTTCAAAGGAAAACTGCTGTTGCAAAGCAATGACTCCATGCGTGTGGAAGCCGTTTCCGAAAGAGGGAAATCCATTGAAACACTGCTGGGAATTCCATTAAACAAAGATGAAAATATCGCTCACGAAGTCATACGTTACGTTCTCGACTGCGGAGAAGCTATCCTGATCGAAGACTCCAGCCGCTCTCGTTTCCACGCATTGGACTCTTATTTACGGCAGGGAGGAAAACGATCGATCCTCTGCGGACCGATACAATCGAAAAATTCCGTTTTCGGAATCATGTTTTTGGAAACAGAACCCGGAACCTCCCCTTTTTCACAAGAAGATTTGAATGTCTTTCGCATGTTGCAGCCTCACATCGGGATTTCCCTGGAAAACGCCAGGCTTTACCATGAGATGGTGGCACTCAATATCAAGTTGAATCAGAAAATAGAGGAGCATCACGAAACCGAGAACCGCCTGAGAAGAAATCAGGAAAAACTCGAACTTGCAACCATTGGCGCAGATCTAGGCATATGGGAATGGAACCTTGCCACGGATGTAATTCTCGCAAATTCTCGCTTTTTTTCCATGCTCGGTTACGCTCCGAACGAATTTGCCGCCAATTCGAGACAATGGTTGTCACAAGTTCATCCAGACGATCTGGAAACAGCCATTAAAGATTATTCCGAAATCATTCAGGGCAAAACCACCACGATTAAATGTGAGTACAGAATACGTACAAAAAACGGTGAATATCGTTGGATTCTCGATTTCGGCAAAATCGTCGAATACGACGCTCACGGGCTTCCACGCCGGTTAAGCGGTATTCATCAGGATATCACCGACCGAAAAATCAACAGCGTTATGGAACGGGAAATCGAAGCCAACATGCTTCAAAACCAGAAGCTTGAAGCCATCGGGACGCTGGCAGGAGGCGTCGCTCACGAAATCAACAATCCGATCAATATCATTATGAATTTCGGGCAGTTGATCATGGACGAGGTCGATCCCCAAAGTACAGCCTACCAGGATGCGCAGCATATCGTGGAGGAAAGCTGCCGGGTCGCCGATATCGTGAAAAACCTTTTGGCTTTCGCTCGCCAGGACCAGGAATCCTGCGGAGCCACGCACGTACGTGCCATTGTGGAATCCACGTTGTCGTTAACCTCAAAAATCCTGCGTCAAGACCATATTGTCGTTGAGCATTCGATTCCCACGGATTTACCGGAAGTCGTATGCCACCAACAGGAAATCATGCAGGTATTGATGAACCTCGTCACCAACGCCCGCGATGCCCTCAACGACAAATACCGAGGTTATCACGAAGATAAAATTATCTATATCGATGCCAACCTGCTTCACTTGAACGAAAAGAAGTTCGTCCGAGTGATTGTCGAGGATCATGGAACAGGGATTCCGAAATACTATCAGGAACGCATTTTCGATCCGTTTTATACCTCGAAACCTCATGGCAAAGGTACTGGATTAGGGTTATCGATCAGCCATAGCATCATCAAGGATCATGGTGGAAAACTGAGTTTCAAGACGGAAGAGGGACGCTACACGAGGTTTTTCTTCGATTTGCCCGTAGATTTCGACGATCTTCCGCAGTCGGCACTGTCCGAGGCTTAAACCTGGGTTTTCATTGATACAAAATATGACTTCATCATCAAAAATCACGAGAGAGCTATGTAGGTACGAGATACATCTCTCGATTTCAGTTTCTTTTTAATTTCTTTCTAAAAGGATGAAACAAAACTGCCGGAAACATGTGTAAGCAACTCGAGAAGGTCATAACTATTTTCACAACAGATTGCTCTAAATCAAAATGTTATCCGTAAATGTGGAGACGGAACCAATGGCAAAAGTATTGATTGTCGATGATGAACCCGGTTTGACCCTGACCCTTGGACGTTTTCTTCAAAACGACGGACACAACGTGGAAACGGCGGGTACCGCCATGGAAGCGTTGGAAAAAGCGTCGAAAACGACCTTCGATGTGGTGGTCAGCGATATCATCATGCCCAACATCGATGGGATGCAGTTGCTTGACACCCTGAACGACCATTTCCCGAGAACCAAAGTTATCCTTATTACAGGACGACCTTCGATCGATTCAGCTGCAGAAGCCGTCCGTCGCCGGGCGTTCGACTATATGGCCAAACCCATCGATAAAAACTCCATTTGCCAGGTCGTCCGCAATGCTGCAAGAACCAAGGAGTTGGAAGAAACAAACTACCAATACCAGCTTCATCTTGAAGAAATGGTTCTCGAACGTACGAAAGAAAGCCAGGACTACTCCCGTCGGCTGTTGCATATCGTGAAAAACACTCCAGGATTGTCGGAAGTTCGAACACTGGAAGAACTTGGGGAGAAAATTCTTGCGATGTTTACCGAAAACATCGGTACGAACGGTGGTAGCTTGTACTGGCTGGAATCGAACAGGCTTCGCCGGATCAGCTTGTACAACGATCAGCATCAACCACCAAGCTTGACTCTTCCCTTATCCGAAAATACGGTACTTGGAAAGGTTTTCACCTCGGGAAAGCCTTATCTATCGTTAGACATTTCCAAGGAAGAAGACATCGAACCCAGCGGCTGGTCCGGATACCGTGACAGCTCTTTTCTCGTGTTCCCGTTGACATCTACCGACAACAAATTCGCCGGAGCCGTTTCCCTGCACAACAAACCGGACAAGCCGTTTTCGGATCAAGACCTTGAGTTAGGCCAGATCATTGCGGGACACGCTTCTGAAGCCATTCGAAATTACAGCTTGACACGCACTCTGGAGCAATCGGAACAACGATACAGGGAAATCAGCGACCGCGCTTTGACCGGAATTTTCATTCACAGGGAAGGCAAACTCGTCTACGCCAATCCCAGAATGGCGGAAATCCTGGGATACGATATCGAGGATATTGCCATCATGCAGAATGAATCCATTCTACGTTTTATCCATCCCGATGACCGGGAGGAAATTCTCCAAATCATCAACGAGCGAGAGGAGGGAAATCGTCCCCCCGAACAATACGAAATTCCACTCGTCAATCGAAATGGGGAAAGAGTCTGGGTGGACATGCTGGTTACGACGGTCGAACGAAACGGAAGACCTGAAATCCTGGGGCATCTGGTGGATATTACCCCACGAAAAACCAGTGAAGAAGCCTTGATACGTTCCGAAGAAAAATACCGTATCATTACCGAAAACCTTAATGATATCCTCTGGAGTTACAACCTCGACAAGCAGCGTTTCGAATTCGTTTCGGGGCCAAGCATTCGTTTGTTGCAATACACCCACGATGAAATTCTTTCCATGAGCTTCGAAAACCTGCTTGAACCCACCTCCTGGGAAGCATTCCGGCAAACTGTAGAAGACATGGAAAAAGACGCGCCAAACCACGAAGGTTTCTGTCTGGAACTCCAGCATTCAGGAAAAAACGGCAACGCAATCTGGATGGAAACGGCCAGCGCCCCGATCAGTGATTCCGAAGGCCACATCCGTTACCTTACCGGGGTTTCACGCCCCATCGACGAACGGATGGACCGGCAAAAAAAACAGGAACGCCTGATCGCCGATCTTCAGAGAAAATACCAGGAACTACAAGCCATTGTTGATGGCACTTCGCATACCCCTGAAAATCCATGAGGAATCTACTACGACTTGAAAGTCCTTGAATTTTTTATCGGTTTTAGGCGTCTCGCTGTGATCCTCATGAATGATCCGATTTTAATGACAGTTTTATGAAAGGCTTACCGTCGCTTCTTCATTCATTTGCAAACTCTTCACACGCCTCGCTTTTTCCGCGAATCGAAGAAGCTTTTGACTTGCATGGCGATCCACCAGCGGTCCGTGTCCTGAACAAATCCTCAAAATGTCGGGAGGATTTTCGAGAAACCGCAGCACATGTGCGTGGCAGCTTTCAAGTTCCGGGGTATATGCCGCCACTGCCAGCTGCAAATACTCTATTGAACGAAATGGCGGCAAACCGGTGAGCAAAGCATCCCCGGAAAACAGCGTTTTCGTAGGTTCATGATAGAGCAGCACCGAGCCTTCAGTATGACCGAAGGCCGGATAGATAGAAAATCCATAACGCCACGAGCCTTCCGAAAACGTTTCGTCTACGGGACACACTGAAGGTAAAGTGTCCTCTATGGTACAGGCGAAACGGTCCCAGGCGTTACCCAATCCTCGTTGAAGTTTCGGTGGGGTACGTTCTCCTGTGAGAAACGGAGCATCGTTCTCGTGGCAGATGACCGGACAATGATAGGTTTCACGCATCCATGCAGCGTTTCCCGCGTGATCGCTGTGCCGATGGGTCAACAGCACTCCGGCCAGGTCTCCGGCACCTTCTACCCCCGAACGACGCAAAAAGCGACGCAGTTTCGGTCTTTCCAACGGATATCCCGTATCGACCACGAACCGATGACCTTGGTCGTCGGTCAACAACCATACGTTCGAAATGATTATTTTCCGGGCGTGGGCAAGGGAAGATTTCGGCATGGGGCGATCATCCGGTTTGAATTTCACAAAACTAGCAATAACTGCGCATAAAATAACGCAATGCGCCAAATGTTGTCAAATCTCGATACCGATCATGAACCCCGGAGCCACATAGGAACGAATCATCTTTTCATCCACTTCTTTTTCTTCGATCTTCTGATAGGGAATATAGGAGAAATCAGAGGGATATGCATCGTTGTTGTACATGCTCATCACGTTGAAGGTCGGCCCGAACAGCAACGAGACGTGTTCCGTCATCGCATAATTCGCCAACAAGCGGAGTTTGACCATCGAAGCGTTTTCGTCCAAATCCTTGGTTTTATGCAAAAAAGAACCTGTCAGGTCGAAATCGATAAACCAACGATCCTGTTCCTGTACCGGTATATGGACTCCCAGTCCCAAGCCATAGCTCATGGCCTGATCTCCCAGCACAGGTTGATACCCGATAGAAAAAAGGTTATACACCAAACGACTCCCAAGCTTCAGTGCTGCATTGACCATTGCCGTGTCGCTCGTCCAGAAATTTCCATGCACCATTCCTTTTCGAACGATGCTTAGAAAACCGATGGGAAAATCCACGTCGTCGGCATAGTTGATCAAGCCGATCTGCATTCCTGTAAGCTCGCCTCTCGACACGTTGAGCAATCCGACTTGGCCGCCTTTGGAAGGTTCTTCCCCTGCAACCACATCGAGAAGTCCAAACTGCACACCTTCCAGGCTTCCGGTCGTCACGTTCCCGAGACCCAATTCTAGTCCGCTGACATCTCCAACGGTGACATTGGCCAACATCGCACCGTGTATACCCGACATGTTACCCGCTGCAATATTGACCAAAGCGGCCTGGGCACCCGTTGCATGATCGATCGTGAAGTTGGCCAAAGCCAATTGCGCCCCGGTCATGTTACCAACCGCAATATTGACCAATCCGCCCTGCCCTCCGATGAAATTTCCTCCCGTGTAGTTGACCATGGCGAACTGCCCACCGATGAAATGACGATTGGTATGGTTGTAGAATGTTGCGTACTGTGCACCAGTGAAGTCCCGCCGCGTGATGTTGGTAAATACCGTCGCCGCCGCACCTTTGGTGTCACGTCCCACGACATTGGCTAAAAAGCTGCCTTCCGCACCATACATATCGTCGTTCTGCCAGTTGACACCGAACGTTACGGCGACACCTTGAAGCAGATCCTGTTCGTTGGCGAAAAGTCCCAGGGAAATGTGGTTTACGATGGGTTCGTCATAAGCTTTGTTGATATGTACCGGTGGAAACAATCCGATATTTAACGGAACATCCGTGTATTCCTTTTCCTTGGCTCCCAAACCGCGCGCTACGGTGGATTCGCTCTCCACAGGATGGAACATCGACTCGTCAAGCGTCATCTCACCATGGAGATCCAAAGAAAATTCCGCTAGATAGAACTGACCATCCTGGTCGAGCACAATCCGGTATTCTCCAGGCTCCACTCCGAGATCCACGCCCTTTCCCGCTTCTTTGTTGATTTCCGAGATCAGCCGGTCTTTGCTGTCGCGTACATAGAAACGCCCTTCCAACGGCTCGGCGAAATGCAACACGGAAAACGTTTCACGCAACTCCGTTAAAACAAGATCGCCGGTTCCGGCGAGTTCAATGTCATACGTGGCGTGTTGCGCTCCGCTTTGGGTGGTCTGCGTTCGCCCAAGCGTCTCCGTGTAAGCATAATGGTAGGCTTCGTTGATCGTTACCCGCCGATCCCGAGAAGCATCCGCAGCCCCTCGCATCCCGGAAACCAAGTAGTGCGTAAAAAACGAACCGCCGATTTTGTCCGACTCCTGGGCCGCTTCATCCTCTGCACTGGAAGTCAAAATGGCATGGCCCTTCAGTTTGACCGACGAATCGCTTAGAAACGGCGCTTTCCGTTTACCACCCTTCGTACGAGTCATCGCCCCGCTGGAACAGGAATCGAGAATCACCACCCGCACGTCGGCATCCAAAGCTTTGATCTGTCGTTTAAGATCCAGGTAGCGAAATGTTCGGCCATACAGCAACAAACCCGATTCATCCGAGTGGCCTGAATAGTAAAAGAACACCTCAACCCGCTGCCCGTTTCGCTTTCCCTCAGCAACCATTGAACTCAAACGACCAAGACCTTCGGAAAGATCCCGCAGGTCAGGATCGAGCAAAAGAATCCGCTGACGTGGAGAAACGCCGCCCAGATCTTCCAAAACGGCAGCCATGGCCAAAGCGTCATCATCTGCGTAACGTAGCGTAATGCGGTCGTTTCCGCCGTCGTTGGCACCGACGATCAAAGCGTATCGCTCGATAACCGCCGTTTCGGCATGAACCGTAGCCCAACCGAAAAGCACAAACGAAAACACCAGCAGAATCAAATCTTTCGCATTCATACCGGAACTACTCATTTCGCGTTTTTCCGTAACAGGAACGACATCTGAGACATGCCTTCGGGAAGATCGAGCGGTTGTGTCCGGCTCGCGTCGAGATCCATGGCCTGTTTTCTGGCGGAATTCATTACGGTTGTCGGATCGAAAGGTTCTTTAGATGTGACAAGGAAAAAGCGCTCGAACAGCGGGGCGTCATCGAGTTCATAAGAGAACGGAAGAAGAGTTTTCCCTTTTGTATTGAGTGCGAGGCTGCCGTTTGCTTCACGAGGGAAATGCAACGTAACCACCCCGCGTCCATCGACGGAAAAAATCATCCCAAAACGCGCTCCAGCGGCTACATAGCCGAGCTGAAGAACGTCCCCTTCGGAAACCACCTGATTTTCTTCGAGCTTTACGGGGGTGGCATCGGGCGTCTTCCGATAAAGTGTCAGATGCGGTTCAAGACCCTTGGTGTAGATTGTCTCGCCGTTTTGTTGAAACACTTCGTCCGAATGCGGCCCGTTCCCGATAAAATCTCCCGAAAACACAACGAAAACCGCCAGCAACGCCGCCGCACCGACAGGTAACGCAGCAGTCAACCAGGAAGATTGACGAACCTTCTTTTTACTACCCTTTTCGAACCGCTCCCGAATCGATGCCGCCGCAATCCTTGGAGGAAACGTTTCCAACAACTCAGCGTTCGAGACTTTCAAAGCTTCAAGGCGTTCTTTCACCTCCGAATCCTGTCGAAGCTGTTCTTCTACGAACGCCCGACGCTCGCCTTCCAATTCGTCGAGCAGATATTGCTCCAATTCCCAATCGGATACGGGACGAGTTGATTCGGTCATGGCAACACCTCTTGCAGTTCCTTGACGTGTTCGCCGAGATTTCGCAGACGTTTGCGTACACCTGAAACCGACATTCCCACCGCCTGGGCTGTTTCTTCCAGCGTCAATCCATCAAGCAAGTGAAGCACGGCGATGGTGCGCGTCGATTCCTTTTCCCGGCTGAAGATTTTATCCAGCATGGAACGCGCCAGGGTTTGTTCTTCTTCGTCTTCCGCAGAGGCGATACGAGCAAGCAAATCGTCGTCTGGTTCAGCGGGTTTTCTTTTGCGACTTCGAATCCGGTTGAGACATTCGTTGGTTGCGATGCGCATTAAAAGACTCGACGGCTTGTCGTGCTGTAGCTTCTTTTCATTGCGCAATAATTTGACGAAAACATCCTGCATGGCGTCCCAGGCTTCCTCTTCATCCTTCAAAAGGTACTGGCAGCGTCTAACGACCATCGGCCCAAACTGCCTGTAATACTCTTCTACGTCGATCGTCAAAAGCCGCCCTCGACTTCCTGGGAATAAAACACCGGAACCGGATAAATTCGTCACCACGTCATGAAAAAAGGAAACATCTGTTGAAAATTTCTGAAAGAAATCGTTCCCTTCCCGTCAATTTCGCAAAAGACACCGCAAAACTCAACTTATTTGCGCCAAAACCAAAGCAAGTTTTGTTTGTTTTTGATGAGGACTCTCCGACGGGTTCTCATCCAATACTTCAATAAACCATCATCAAGGAAGAACGATCCTATGACAACCCGGAGCAGGATGATCCGGAGCGGAGTTGGAAAGAATACGCACCAACTCGACTTGCGCATCATACAAGCGATCTCGGGGTTTTCCGGCGATTCCGTTGAACAGCAACGAAAAAACAACGCGTTCGCATCCTCGGTTCAATACATATCCCGACAATGCCATGACATCGGAAAGCGTCCCCGTCTTGCCTCGAACTGCCTGTTTTACATCGGGAATATCGTACCGTGTCGCCAAGGTGCCATCCACGCCGGAGACGGTCAACGAGGCAACGAATTCCGGTCCTGACTCGTAATTCAGCGCCATGTGTCGCAACACGCTCACCAGCAACGAGGGAGAAATCCGGTTAACATCCCCCATTCCCGAGCCGTTACTCAAAAGATAAGGAGTGGTATCGATTCCTAGCGACTTCAGGTACTCTGCCATAGCCTTCGCCCCTTTTTCCCAGTTTCCAGGGGCTTCGAATCGGACGGCGCCCAGCTTCAGCAATACCATTTCCGCCATGAAATTGTTGGAATACTTGTTGATCAGGCGACACATCGAGGAAAGAGGCAGAGATTCGAAACGATGGATCAGTACAGCATCGTTTTCCGGGGCTTTTCCGGTTTTCACCGTCCCGGTGAAACGGATATCGTGTCGTTTGAGAATGTCGTGAATGGTCCACCCGGAAAAGATCGGCACGTTGTCGATGCGCCGATGGTAGGTCAAAGGCCGATAATTGCCGGAAATCCCACCGGTTACGACGATTTTGTTTCGCCAGTCTTCCATCGGAGTTTCCACGCGAATCCACTGGCGCATTCTCCCCATGACCGTTTTCGTCTGGTTATCGAGAACGGTATAGCGCTGGGGAGGAATAACCTGAATACGCGCCGGAGCATTGGCCTCGACTCCCGGCATCACCGTTACCGCCACCGAGTTGAAATTTACGCTCAACGCACCTTGGGGTGCCCGATAGGCACGGTAGCTTTCGTCGTCGTCGAAGCCGGGACCGATTGCAGGAATCTCGAAAAGGGAATCATCCACGATGAGGTTTCCCTTGATTTTGCGGATATTTTTCGCCTCCAACTCGTATCCCAGACGATCGATCTGTTCGGGAACCAGAAACGGATCTCCCGAACCGATTACGTACAGATCGGATTCGAGCAAGCCGTTTTCATCCACTTCTTTGGTCGCGACAAAATCGGTTTCGAAACGATAATCCGGCCCCAGCGTTTCCAACACCGCAGCCGTCGTGAGGATTTTCTGATTGCTGGCCGGGACGAACAGCGTATTTTCGTTTGTAGAAACATAGCGCAAGCCACTGTGTAGATTTTCCGCAAGAAAACCGACGGTTACGCCCTCGAAAACATCTTGTGCCAATACATCGCGGATCATCCGTTGGGCCGTTGCAAAGTCGAGGGGACGCGCTCCACCAAGCGCTACGGGAGGACGCTTGGCCCCAATGCTATTCTTCACTTCTCCTTCAACAGGTATCGTCGCGGAACGTAGTTGTTCGGCGGGGCGAGGCGCAAGCATCTGCCGCGCTTCCACCTTCACCTCGGAGTGCACCTGTAACTCATCAGGAGAAGATGCCGGTTCAGCCCACGCAAAAAACGAAAAAGTGATGAAAAATAGAACCGTTATCGCCTGCCATCCGCTTGATTTCAGCACACCTTTTTCCTTGGATTTCATTCAATCGTAGCTTTTTGTTTTTGCAGTGTCCCGTCTATCGCCGTTTAAAATCCCATCGTATTTAACCGTTTGATCTGGGTTTCGGCCTGCTGCATGATTTCCTCGAAAATCTCTCGCAGAGGCATTATACGGTTGGCCAATCCGATAGACTGCGAGCAAGATACGGTACCGGCATCGAGATCCCCGGTTTCGTACATTTTTCGCGCCGCTTCCCCTGAAACGTACTGGATGATGTCTTCGAGACCACCACCTTTCGATTCGATATCTCGCGTTTTCACTGCCGGATCGTTGAGCCATACCCGATGCGCGAATCCGATGCTTTGCATAATGATATCGGTGCTCAGTTCGTCGGCTTCGCACATCGCTTTTTTCAAATTGGTATGGATCGGGCATTCATCGGAAAGCATCAAGCGACTGCCGATAATCGCCGCCTCGGCTCCCAAAGAAAGCACAGCCGCCAACCCGCGACCATCGGCCACTCCACCGCCACCGACAACCGGAATATCCACGGCATCCACGACAGAGGGAACCAACACCATTGTCGTGACGTTCAGCACACCAGTAGCACCACCGTTTTCATAGCCAACGACCGTCACGCCATCGGCTCCAAGACTGGCCACTTTTTTCGCGTAGCGAACACCCACACATTTGTGAATCCATGTCATGCCGAATTCCTTGAACAACCCGACCAGTTCTACCGGTGCGGCATTGCCCGAGGTTTCGACGATTTTCACACCCTGTTCGGCCAGCGTTTCGACGAACTCACGGTTGTCGGGTGGCTGCAACATCGGAAACAGGTTGATATTGACGGCGAAGGGTTTGTCGGTGAGATCCTTCGTTTTCTTGATTTCTTCTCGCAACGCCTCGGTTTCACGGAAAATCGCCGAAGCGATAATACCCAAAGCCCCCGCATTGGAAATTGCCGCCACGAATTCGGCCTTGGAAAGGTCCATCATCGTACCGCCGATAATCGGATATTCAATACCAAGCATTTCGGTTATTTTTGTCTGAATCACGGTTTTTTCCTCCTGAACGGCGGACCGTGGCACGGACCGCAATGGTTGAAATTTCTTAGATATTCGTCATCAAGTCAAAACAGAGTAGCACATAGACTAAGCTTTCTCAAACGAAACCCAGAGCGTTTTTCAAAATGGAGAATCATTGTAGATCAAAATAAGTTCGAAATATCGAAAGTCGAAATCGCCATTTTGATTACCGCAATCAAAAGCAAAGTACCTTCGAAATCTTCCTAAAACTCCCCACAGCAATTCGAAATAAACTTTGCTTTTACCTATACTTTTAGTATAATATATTTAATGGTATTTAATAAATACTGAGCTTTATGTTTTTTCAAAAAATCGTATTTTTTGTATTTACTAATGTTTCGTGTTGTGTTATGTCACCATCACCCTAGCATTTAGGAGGTTTTCAATGGATTCCAGGTTCGCTGCGAGGTTCGCCAGGAAAACTCGTTCGCCTTATTTTGTATCCTCCGTTACGGACACAAAACAAGAGGCGATGATGGAAATGACGCAACATTGCAAACGATGGGAAAACATCAAGAATACGCTCGAACAGTGGGATTTGTCTGAAGTGCTCCATAACGCTCTTCGTGAAAAATCCAAAAAACGCTGAGATACCATCTCTTTTCGTTTCCGATGTTTGGAACCCTTTTTTATCATTAAGGGAAGAATTTTTTCTGCGTTTTCAATTTTTCTTTTCGAATTCACGCTTGCAATTTTTCGCTCTCCTCAAAACCTACTACTTTCTCCTTAAAATCTTCCTCTACAAAATACTGAACATCTGTACATTTATGTTGTCTTTGAAATCCAATTAGTATATAGTGTTGTGAAGAAAATCGTTTTTCTTTTTGATGTTTACGGTGCAACGATGACGGCAAAACATTCACCCGAAGGTCAGCTCTCCCTTTTTCCGGAAACCATTCTCGCACCAGCGGAAAGTTCTCCCAAAGGTAAAAAGCGGGTTGGATCTGCCGGTAGTGGAGAAAACGGTGAGGAGGATACCATCTCCCCCGCCACAGATTTTCTGGTCGCGAAACGTAATTTCGAGAAAGCCTTTCGAAGCCTCGCGGGATCGAGTTGGCGTGTGATCTGGAACAACAACCGAAGGGCAATGATTTCCTTCAAGCGTGAAAAAAACACGAATTCATTGCGCGTACACGCGATGTTTGCCTTCGCTCCCCACGATCTCATTGTCGGAATTGCGGATTTTGCCTGCGGAAACACCAAACGTTGGCCCGTTGAACTACGCCAGTTCATCAACGAACATTACTCTTTGATCGATTCCGCACCGAAAAACACCAAACCGATCCGTCTGAAACAACAAGGAAAAGTCTACGACCTCAAAAGCATGTTCGATCACCTCAACAAACGCTTTTTCGACTCCAACCTTTCCTGCTATATCGGATGGGCCACACCTCCGATGCGAGCCAAACGTTCTCTAAAACTCGGAAGTTGGTCCGAGCAGACCAATACGATACGTATCCATCCCACCCTCGACCGGGCACGCGTGCCGAAATTCGTCGTCGAATCTATTCTGTTTCATGAAATGGCTCATGCCGAAGTCGGTGTTTCGAAAGATCCTAACGGCAGGCGCGTGATTCACGGCAACGACTTCAACGAATTGGTGGCCCGCTTTCCGCATAGCAACGAAGCGGATTTATGGATTGAACAAAATCAGAACTACTTATTTTCCTGGAAAAAATAACAGTAACGAAACTGAAAACTGAGACTATTCGTCTTCCGCATTCAATTCCATAACAAAAATGCTTCCTTTGTTTGGCTCTGTACTGAAGCTTAAGCGCCCTTTGTTTTCGAGCATGATTCCATGGCTAATAGACAATCCAAGCCCCGTTCCATTCGCACGGGATTTGGTGGTAAAAAACGGATCGAAAATCCTCTCCGCCACTTCCTTGGACATTCCGATACCATAGTCCTCGACTTCTATCCTTACCCATTTTTTCCTGATCGCCTCTTGAACCCTCGCATGAAGAATCACCTTTTTTTGAGGATCGGGTTTCGGAAATCGTTGGTTCAAAGCATCGCGTGCGTTGGTGAGCAAATTCATCAAAACTTGCATCATCTGCTGCTTGTTACAACGAACCATCGGCAAATCGTTTTCAACCCTCGACTCCAATTCGATCTGATCTTTCTGTAGAATCTTGCTCACCAGAGTCAGAGTGGATTCTATGATTTCTTTGGGATTCGCTCGCGAAAAAGTTTCCTGCTCCTGACGAGAAAATGCCAACAAATTCCTTACGATATCCGAGATACGCTGCCCCTCGGAAATGATTTCCCGAGAATAATCTCCAATGACATTCTTTTTTCTATCGACTTCATCGAGAATCAATTCCCCGTAATTCATAATAATATTAATGGGATTGTTGATCTCGTGTGCCACTCCGGAGGCCAATGTTCCGATGGATTCCAGTTTCTGCTGGTGCCGAAGCTGTGCTTCCATTCTCCGCTTTTCTTTTTCGAAACTTCGTATATGAGTGATATCTCTTGTGTATACAGCCAAAGCCTCAACGTTTTTATTCTCGTCGAAAACCGGGTACACGCTGTTGTCGTAAACGGTCTGCGAATGGGAATCTTCGAAACGTAAAGGCTTTTTCTTGCTGAATACGGTTTCGTACTTCCGTCTCCGATCCGAACGTAAAGGTTCCGGTAGAAACGAATAAAGGCATTGACCTTTCAACTCGGAAATACTTCCAGCAAGCTTTTGTCCAGCCACATCGTTGAGAGCCTGGATATTGCCCTGACGATCGATGAGAATGGCCGAATCCACCGGGGCGTTCAACAAAGCTTGAATTCGCTGTTCGCTTGCCTGCAGAGCGAGACTGGCTTCGCGACGCTCAGTCGTTTCCCGAGCCATCCAGAGCACATGACGCTTTTCACCGAAAGCATAATGTAAAACACTGGTTGTCGCCTCGAACCATAGAACTTTTCCAGGAGCATGGATAGGATATTCCATTCGCTGAGACTGACCGGATTCCAAAGTTTTCGAAATAACCCGTAAAAACTCTTTTTCATCAGTGGAAGAAACGTAGTCCTTAATGTAAAAGCCTTTCGCCTCTCTTAATTGCTTCAAATAAGGATTGTTTTCATTCGAAACAATTTCGATAAATTTACCCTCTTCGTCGAAAACAACCGAAAGATCCGGGATCGCCTCGACATACGCCCGCAAGCGGTCTTCCGATCGCTGCAAACGATCCTCCGCCCGTTTTCTAGCAATACTTGATGCAATCTGAGAGGCAATGGCTTCCAACGCCTGCCGGATGAAATGGGGGATTTCGTTTTTCGAATACGAAGCCAGACTCAACGAACCAACGATACGATCCTGATACACCAAGGGCAATACTGCCGTAGCTCGCAACTTACTCTCCCTCGTCGGCACATTCAAAGGCAAGTTGAAAGTATGAAACAAGTCGTATCGAGGTTTGCCATCTTTGAGGATTTTCGTTAAAAGAGCCGCCACTTCTCCCTGTTGAACTTCCTTTACAAAAGCTCTCGAATTTCCAAGAGAATCGGTATATCGAAGCTCTGCATCTTCTTCCGATACGAGGAAAATCGCTCCGCAATCCATCTGGCCGCTTTCGATGGAAATGGCCAGACATTGGCGGACCATTTCTTCCAAGGAAATGGTTTCGCCAAGTTTCAATGCCAGATCGCGTTGCAACCGAAGAAGATTTTCGGCCCGCTTGCGCTTCGTGATATCGCGGGAAACTCCAAGCAACGATATCGGGTTCCCTTCTTCGTCGTGCAACATCCTGGCGTTGATTTCGATCCATAGACGCTGACCGTTCTTATGGACGTGTTCCAATTCCATGATGTGGTGCTTTTTGCCCAATTCCAAGGCTTTGGCAAGCAAAGCCATAGCTTTGTTGAGGCTATCGGGAGTGAGTAGCTGTTCGGTTTTCAGGGCAGTGGCTTCCTCGACAGTGTACCCGAGTTGGTTCTCGACCGATGGAGAGATGTATTGAATCTTCAGGTTCAAATCTCGAACCCAGATGACATCGTTGGAATTGTTGGCCAACAGCCTGTAACGAGCTTCACTGTCCCTTAGTTTCTCCTCGACGGTTTTCCGTTCGGTGATGTCCTTTGTGATCGAAATCATCCCTACCGGACCGATCTCGGGAAAGATCAGCATCGCAATGGACCAGTCTACCCAAACTCGCTTTCCGCTTTTGCTTCGCTGCTGCAACTCCCCACGCCAACTGCCTTTTTGTTGCACTTCTCGTCGGATATCTTCGTGAGAGACAGATTCATCTTCAATATGTAGAATTTGATCGATTTTCTGATCCAGCGCGGTTTCGTGACTGATATCGTAAATGATTTCGGCGGCGCGGTTCCAGCCGGTGACATGGCCGTTTTCATCGTACGTAATGACCGCATCGTCAATATTTTCGAACGCTTGCAGAGCCAACCCCAGCAAACCGTTGAGTTGTTGTCCTTCACCCATGTTTGATAATCCTTGAGCTTACATATCTCTATTACAATGAAAAACAGGCAAAAAAGCAAAGAAAAGTCTTGGAAAATCCACTCGTTGCCCGTTTCATCGCTCGATCTTTAGAGAAACGGTGGACAAAACCTTGGTGTAGATTGTAAAAGAAAACGGATTTGGAGACATGACTTTCTCCCTTGCGTCTTTGTTTCGATGCAAGGTCGTGAAAAAAGGATAAAATTTATGAAAAATCACCTTCATTCCTTCGTTTTGGCATTTCTGATTTTGTTGATCGTATCGGTGTTTGGTACCGCTTGCAGCGATGACTCCGAATCCAATACGACTCCAGGGGATACCGACCAAATAGAACAGAACGAAGAAATGGAACAGGACACGGACGACGCCGAAACCCTAACGGTCCCATTCGTTCCGCCCCAAACGGAAACACCGTATGTCGATGTTCCTTTCCGTCAGGAAATCAATCATACCGGCAACGAGGTCGAAGCCGGAATCGGTCCGCTTGCCTCGGTATTGTTCCCACCGGAATCCGCTATCGGGTACGAAACTCCTCTACAAATCTCCACCCGTGGACCCGTCTCGCGAAACGGCAACGGAAACCCGGAAATTCAGGCGATTGACACGACCCATCCCGATCTTCAATACGCCGCTTTTCTTGGTGCGAATCTTTTCATGGCCAGTGAATCCTATTTGTATGGAGAAAACGAAACCGTTGGAGTTCCCGACGGCTTGACGATCACGGGCCTTGTCGGTGGCTCCAACTACCTGTATATACTCACGGATCAAGGGATGGGATTCGCCGACGATCAGGGCGTCGTCTGGCCGAGCAACGGCACTCCGGTTACAGCAGTACTCGAAACGGAAACCCAGCTATTCGTTGCCTTCGAAGACACATTGAAAGCCTACTCGTTGCCGCAAGCCGCCGAACTCCCCGAAGCGACCTTCAAATTCACACCGATCACCGAACCTCTGTCGGGTACAATCCGAGCCATGGTAGCCGATGTAAGCCTGCCCTCTTCCATCGATCTCGTAGTGATCGGTGAAGATGGATTGATAGGTCTCGACCTTAGCGGAACCACTCCGCTGGTGATGGATGTTCCCGAGTTCACCGAGGGTCGTATTCCTTTCTCCTCTCCAACCTGCGCAACCGCTGCTTCGGACGGTGGATTTCTTGTCGGAACGAAAGACGGCGCCTATCGCATCATCGAACGCGATATCGGACCGGAATGGAGAATCTATAATGATCTTAGATGGTTGCCGGACCGACACGTACACTCCATTGCAACAGACACAAGCCTCGTAGACGGCCCGATCTACTTCGCTACGGAAGGTGGTCTGGCCTCGGTAACGGTGGAGTGGATGACCCTTGAGGAAAAGGTAGACCGCGCCATCGAACGCGTGGTGTTGCGGCACAATAGAGAAGGTGCCGTCGCCGATTCACGATTGAGCGTTGCGGGCGATCTCTCGACGAGCGTTCCGTACGATTCCGATAACGATGGTGGGTGGACCTGCTATTGGCTATTGGCCGAGTGCTTCCGCTACCTCATCACGGGGGATGAAGAAGCCAAGGACCATTTCGACCAGTCGCTGGAGAGAATGCTCAGTTTCCAGACGTTGACCGGTACGGACTACTTTATGGCCCGTTCGGTGATTCGAAAAGAAGGCTGCGTCCTGGATGACTGCGATAATCCCGACGATGGCGAGTGGTTCACCTCCCCCGACGGAGAATGGTGGGTAAAAGCGGATACGTCCAACGATGAAGTCACTTCGCACATGTTTATGATGGGACACGCCTACGACCTCTGCGCCGACGACAGCCAGAAAGACGCCATCCGCCAGCATGTGGATAACATCATCGGCGGCATCGTCGATCATGGCTATCAACTTTGGGATGTTGACGGAGAAGTCACCTCCTACGGTCAGTTCGACCCGGAATACGTCAATCATCCGGTTGTGGGCGCGATTTCCGACGGTGGTCGCCGCAGCGTGCAGATGATCGCCGCGTTGACTCTGGCACATTACATGACCGGAAAACAAAAATACCTGGATGCCAAAGCGGAACTGATCGAAGAACACCATTACGACGAAAATATCGTTCATGAAAGCGAACCGACGTTCCGACAAGGCAGCGGCGACGGTGACGAGTTGGCCACCCAGGCGTTCTTCCCCTTGCTGCGCTACGAAAGCGATCCCGAATTAAGGGCGATGTGGCTGGAAGGATGGAAAAACACCTACGGAAACATGGAACTCCAACAAGCCGCCATGTGGGACATGATCAACGCAGTTTTAGGCGGTGACGTGACGGACTTTTTTTATGCCTCGCGATGGTTCAAACTGTATCCCATGGATCTGATCCGCTGGCCCCAACACAACAACCACCGTTTGGATCTCGTCATCGCCCCGCCGTATTATTCGGATCGCTACGACGACCGTAGGATGCGAAGCGACGGCTACATCCTACCCGGCGACGAACGTCCGAACATCCGCCACAACACCTGTCAATATGAAATTGAAGGCGGATGGGGCGCTAACCGTGAATTGGATGGCGCGGACTTTATCATGCCTTACTGGATGGGACGTTATTACGGGTTCATCGTTCCGGAAAAATAGAAAGGCGTCAACAGCTTATCTTTGGCCCTTGAAAATCTGCCACGTTTTGTCAGAAAACGTCTCATTTTTGCTTCTGCAAAAATGAGACGTTTCTAGCGATTTAAATTCGATCTTTGGTAAATGCCATGCCTTGGCAAATTTTAAATATGGTATTTTCCTAAAAATGACAATACAATAGATAACCGACTGTAAAATTCTCCTCCCCTGCGCCGATGTTATAAAACGGTTTCTTCGATCTTGTCCAATTCTGTCGCCGAACTCCTTGAAAACACATCGAAAAACAACCTAAAGAACCGATACAAATAACTTTTTGAATTTTTTGTCAATCTATGCCATAATTTGTCTAGTGACGTATTTTGGTGACGTACTATGAAGTTTAAGAACTACATTCGGGGATTTTACAGCAGAGTATGGGGAAACATCTGCTTATGGGGAGATGAATGGCATTCGAGAGGGGCAAAGTTAAATGGTTCAATGACGTAAAGGGATACGGTTTTATCCTTCGCGCTTCGGGTGAGGACGTTTTCGTCCATTATACCGCTGTCGAAGGAAAGGGGTTCCGTTCCCTTTATGAAGGTCAAGAAGTCGAATTCGAATGTGTCAGCGGTCCGAAGGGTTTGCTGGCCCGTCACGTCTTACGTATGGACAGACCTGTCCAACTAGAGGAAGTCGACTCCTAAAAGTAGTTCCTGATATGTGGAACTGACCGGTAACGATCCGTCATTGTATACCGAAGCATAGATCCATCGTACATGGATAGTACGATAGCGTGATCTGTCGTTGTTGTTTGCAAAACGAACATTTTATGAAATGTTCGTTTTATGGAGGTTGTTTATCAACTTCCACCCATTTTTCACAATCTTGAACTGCTATTCTACATTCCAGAAACACCTGCAATACGTTTCTTTTTCAAAATTCACTTGAATTTCTGCTTAAGATTCATTCAATTTTATCCAATCCGTTGCATCCTGATCAAAAATATGCTTTGAAGGGCGTAAGGTTTCATTCGTCCGCTTCGGTGAACACTCGTTTCATTGAACAACTGTCTTCATCTCAAACCCATGGGTTTGCACATGAGTAATCTACATTATCATCTCGTAACATTTGGATGCCTGCTTTTTGCTTTCTTGGCTTCCGGCTGCTCACTCAATCATTTCGCGGCAAATTACTTGAGTGAGGGACCGGCCTCGACCTTCGCCCAGGACGACGATCCGGAATTGATTGCCGAAGCCCTACCCTTCGCGTTGAAGGTGATGGAAAGCGTCCGCGACGGAGCCCCCGAGCACGAAGGTATTCATTTGGCTCTGGCCAGCGGTTTCACGCAATACGCCTATGCTTTCGTGCAACTCAAAGCGGAAGCCATCGAAGAAAAAGATTTCGACGAGTCGCTACGTTTGAAAAAACGCGCGGCGAAACTTTTCATGCGGGCCTATCGGTACGGAATGCAAGGTCTGGAAATCGCCCAACCCGGTTTCGAGGAACGATCCGTCAAAGATCTCGATCGCGCCTTAGCCGATATGGAAAAAGAACAAGTCGGCTTGCTGTACTGGACCGGTCTTTCCTTAGCCGCCCACGCAAACGTGAACCGTGGCGACACCGACGCCATCGGCAGTCTTCCTACGGCGGTATCAATGCTCAAACGTGCGCTGGAATTGAACGAATCGTACGAAAAAGGCTCGATTCACGAATTTTTCATCACGTATTGCGCGATGACCGCAGAAGAACAGGGAGGCGGAGAAGAACAAGCCCGCCAACACTTCCGACGAGCCGTGGAACTCTCCAATGGCAAAAAAGCTTCCCCCTATATCGCCCTGGCCGAAAGCATCAGCGTCGCCAAGCAGGACCGCAACGAGTTTTTATCCCTGCTGGAGATGGCTTTGGCCATCGATCCAGAAAAAGCCCCGGAATTCAAGCTTGTCAACACGCTGATGCAACAACGGGCCATGCGTCTTAAAATGAAAGTGGATGATCTGTTTCTATAATGAGGTATGACATGTCGCATTCGATTCGACCTACGAGCCTTGCGGGAATCGTTCTGCTTCTCGCTGTTTTGATTGTTACCGGCTTCGCCCCCTTCTCTTCGGCTGTAGCCGGAGGAAAAATCGTCATTAAACTCGGTACGTTGGCTCCCAAAGATACCCCTTGGTACAACGGACTGGCCCGTATGGGACAGGAATGGGAAAAAGTCAGCAACGGTAAAATCAAAGTCAAAATTTATCCCGGAGGCGTTCTCGGCAGCGAACAGGCAATGGTTCGAAAAATCCGCACGGGACGTCTGCACGCCGCAACGATGACCAGCATCGGTATCCGTGAAATCGATCCGGCGTTTCTGGCACTGCAACTTCCCTACCTCGTACGCAACTATGAAGAACTCGACACCTGCGCCAAAGCGCTGGAACCCCTGGTTTCCAAGCGCCTCGAAGACAACGGGTTCATTTTCCTGCATCAGGGAGATTCGGGCTGGATTCGCTTTTTCACAATGACCAAGATCGAAACTTTCGAGCAAATGAGCCAGCAAAAATTGTTCGTCGGCGCTGGAGATCAGGGAAGCATCGAAGCCTGGCAGAAAACGGGATTCAACATCGTGCAGGTCGCCTCGGCAGACATTACCACGTCGCTGCAAACGGGTCTTCTGGACGGATTGATCACCCCGCCGCTGGCAGCACTGGCGATGCAGTGGTTCGGACAGGCAAAATACATGTACGACCTTAAATTCGCTCCCCTCGTTGGAGCTACCGTGATTTCGAAGAAAATCTGGGACAAAATCCCTGCCGATCTACATCCGAAACTGAAGGAAATCGCTAAAAAATACGGTGACGCCGAAGTCGAACGCATCCGTGCCCTGGACGATCAGAGCATCGAAACCATGAAAAAATACGGTCTGCAAATCTACAAGCCGACCCCGGAACAGGAAGCTGTTTTCAAAGAAAAATCGTTGAACGGCTACCAGTTCATCCGAGGTAAAGTGGTGCCGGGTGAAGCCATCGACATCGCGATCAAAGCCCGAGACGCCCTACGTGCGAAAAAGGCGGCTGAATAATCATGACAAACGGAGCGCACCTGCCCGACCTTAACCGTGGGCCGGGGTGGCGAACATGGGCCGGAATCGCGGAAGAGAGCTTTTCGGTTGTCGTCCTGTTGTTGATGATGGGGCTTCCCCTGCTCGAAGCGCTGTTTCGTGGTGTCTTCGAAAACAGCATCCCCGGCAGCGTTTCGCTCGTACGGCATGGAACCCTGTGGATCGCTTTTTCCGGGGCCGCTTTGGCTTCTCGTGAAGAACGCCACCTGGGATTCGGAACGGGGTTCGCCAGCGCGTCGGACTCTACCTGGAACACCGTGCGCAAAGTCCTGGCTTATGGAACGGCGGCGGGCGTCTCGCTGGTGCTGGCTTACGCTTCGTTCCAACTAGTTAATATCGAACGAGAAAACCCCGCCGCTATCGGCAATTACCTACCGCTTTGGATCGCCGAAAGCATCATTCCGTTGGGTCTGGCTTTGGCAGCCTGGCGTTTTACAACGCGCTCATCCTCCCGCTGGAGTTGGAAACTGGCAACCCTCGCAGTTGTCGGAATCGTCATTTCCCTGGCGCTGATTCCCGCCGATTTCCGCCCGGACCTCTTCTGGCCCGGCATGATTATGCTCGTCGCCACGGTACTGATGGGCGCTCCGATTTTCATCCTGATGGGCGGGGCGGCGGCGCTGTCGTTTTACGCCATGGGAGAAGCAGATCTTGAAATTACGTCCCTGGTCGCCATTCCCACAGCGGCTTACGAAATCGTAACCGATCCGTTTTTACCGGCGATTCCCCTGTTTACAGCGGCAGGAACCGTTATGGCCTTGGGAAAAACCTCCCGACGCCTGACCGACCTGTTTCGGGCGGCTTTCGGCTGGCTGCCCGGTGGCGTTGCCATCGCCACGATGCTTGTGTTCGCCTTTTTCACAACGTTTTCGGGAGCTTCCGGGGTAACGATCCTCGCTTTGGGTGGATTGTTGATGCCGCTGTTGCTCAACGAAAAATATCCCGAACGCTTTTCCCTGGGACTCGTCACTTCTGCCGGTTCGCTAGGAATGCTGCTGCCTCCCTGCCTTCCGGTAATCCTGCTTGCCGTAACCGCACGAACGCCGATCGACAAAATGTACGTGGCCGGTTTTCTGCCCGCTTTGCTGCTGATCGGGTTACTGGGAGCTTACAGTGTCTGGACCGCTCGGCGTAGCGAAGCCCGTAACACCTCGCTTTCATGGGAGAATCTCAAAGCGGAAATCCTGCGCGCCAAATGGGAAATTTTCCTGCCGGTATTGGTACTCGGCGGAATTTTCGGAGGACTGACCACCCTTGTCGAGGCCGCTGCTCTGACCTTGCTGTATACCATCATCACGGTCTGCTTTATCCATCGCGACTACTCGTGGAAAAGCGGTCTTTGGAATGCCCTGGTGCAGAGCACAATCCTGACCGGAGGCATTCTGATCATCATCGGTATGGCCAAAGGTTTCACCGATTACCTGATTGAAGCCGAAATCGTGGCCGACGCCGTGGAGTGGGTCACAACGACGATCGAATCCAAATTCGTCTTTCTGCTGGTGCTCAACCTGTTGTTGCTGGTTGTCGGATGTCTGATGGATATCGTCAGCGCCATTATCGTGGTGGTTCCGATGATTCTACCCATGGCCGAAGCCTATGGTATCGCCCCGACTCACATCGGCATCATTTTTCTCGTCAACCTGGAAATCGGCTTTTTGACGCCTCCGGTTGGCATGAACCTGTTCATGTCGGCCTATACCTTCGGAAAACCGTTGACACAGGTCTACCGAGCCGCCCTGCCGTTTATCCTATTGTGGGCCATCGCCGTGCTGTTGGTGAGCTACGTCCCGTGGTTCACGCAGGTTTTCATGTAGAAAAACCTATTTACCGCTACAGCAGTGACGTGGAAAAATACCGTTCGGCGCGGTCGGGCAACAAGGTCACAACACGAGCTTTGGGACCGAGTTTCTTGATCATCTGAATCGCACCGAAGATATTCGCGCCCGCGCTGGTTCCGACGAGCAAGCCATGGGACAGCGCCAATCCGCGAGTGATTTGAATCGCTTCGTTGTCGTATACGGTAATCACTTCATCCACGAGCGAGGTATCCAGCACGTTGGGGACGAAACCGTCACCAATGCCCTGGATTTCGTGGAAGGTATGCAGTCCCGGTTCTTGTTGCAGCAACGCGGAATGCCCTTCCGGCTCCACCGCAACCACCAGCAGGTTCGGATTTTTTTCTTTCAAAAAACCGCCGACACCCTGGCAGGTTCCCCCAGATCCGATACCGGTAACGAAGACATCGACCTTCCCTTCCATCTGCTCCCAGATTTCCGGTCCGGTGGTTCTGTAATGGACTTCGGGATTGTCCGGGTTTTCGAACTGGTTGGCACGCCAGAAAGAATCGTCTTCCCGCATCATCGCGTCCAGGCGCTCTACAGCCCCGGAGATGGAATTTTCCTTACGGGTAAGAATCAATTCGGCTCCCAGAGCCTTGATAATCTTTTTGCGTTCCTCGCTCATCGATTCGGGCATGACGATTTTGGTAGGGAATCCCAAAAGACGAGCCGCCAGAGCAATGCCGATTCCCGTATTGCCGCTGGTCGCTTCCACTACGGTCATACCGCGTTTCAGTTCGCCTTTTTCGATGGCTTTTCTCATCATGTAGGCGGCGGGACGATCCTTGACGCTGCCACCGGGATTGAGATGTTCGGCTTTGGCATAAACATTACAGCCATTGGCCCAGTCGATGTGAACGAGAGGCGTATTGCCGATCATGTCCAATACCGTCGTTGCTATTTTCGACATCAGTTTCCTACCTTTTCCTCAAGATCGTACCGACTACCGAGCAGGTCGTTTTCGAAACACCGTTTCATCTCCAAGAATCGGCTCGCACCAATTCCAGCAAAGATTGGTATTTACCACTTGAAACATGATTGAACAAGGTGAAAAAACGAAAGAAATGACGTCAGGATACTATTTGTGGAATCCAGTATAAATGCTTTTGATCGTGTGCCATAGTCTCACGAACGGAGTTCGGGAGGCTGTGTGCCTTTGGGGGCCAATTATTCAATAAATCACATGCAACAAACTTGGAGTCATTTCAACACAGCCTCCCGCCATCCTTCGGATGTCGTGAGACTATGGCACCGATCGTTCCTTCGAGTCACCCACTCTGCTTTAAAACACTTTTTCGAAATTGACCCAGTAGTTCCAGCTAAACCCTCGTTCCGACCACCCAACCGTAGCGTATCCATCCCATTGAAACATGCTGAAGAGTAAATAATGCAAGCCCGGCCCCATGGAGTTGGCTATGCTCAGGTGGGCGTGTTCATCGACCGGGTATGTTCCCGTTATGGGGTTCCATTCGCCTACTGTTCTCTTGATGCTGCCGAACACACTCACGTCATGCATCACACTGATTTTGAGGATATCCCGAAGCAACGAAAACCGGAATTCCAGTCCAAGTTGCTGTGCGTGCTCAATGAAAAACCAGCCGTCGTGAAAGGTGCGCAGATACGTACCGGCCAGTTGCACTTCGTCGTAGTATTCGGCGTTGCCCATCGTCATGATGATCCGGCCTTTGAGTAACAGATCGTGATAGCCGAATTCCCAGAACTTCTTGATTTTCCCTGTGAAACGGTGGTAGGTGTCGCGCTCGGCAAACCAGGATTCGAAGGTCGCATCCACGTAACCGTGCTTGTCCGAACGGAGGATATCGGGTTCGTCGAAGGCAATCAGCGCACCGAGACGAAACAGATGCCGCTCTCTTACAAACGATTGGTTGGGATAAGGTCGTTTTTTTACGGTATCGATGGAAAAGAGATTCCGAAACCCCGTGCCGCCACCGACATACAGCTTGAGATGTTCCGAGGGGAAAAAGCCGAGGTTGGCCGTCGCCGTACCGGTCATATCCCAAAAACTATCGAGTGGAAGATCGCGGCGCTGGTCGTTGTCGCAATTGAGGGTCAACTCGAAAAACGGCTGTAACATATCGAAATAACGGCGAGTACCGTAGTTTCCAAAAACTTTGAAATGCACGAGCCGGAATTGCATGTCACCGGTGTTCATGCTGGTCAATACATTGTGCCCCATCTCGTAACCCACGAGGAACTCATCGCCATCCTCGAACAGCGGCGAGCCGCCATATGCAACATAGTGAATCAATCCGAACGGCAACGCCGTTTCACCACCGATGCGGGTATGTGGTCGGGGATGCCCCACTTTTTTCCCACCGACAGGCTGGATATGCAGGTCGTAACGGGCCATTTTCGAAAAGAGGTCAAAACCCAGCCGATCGATGAATTTTACGCGCCCCAGGTTGATTTCCTCTGGAATATCGGCGCTGCTGAGCTGCCAGTCCTCGTGCTCTGTTTCCTTGGTCGGAACCAATACGGCTTCGAACGTATTGCTGGGATAAAATTCGTCCAATTCTGCAAGGATGTCTTCCACACGCGACTTGTTGTACACATTTCCCGGCAGGTAAATCGACCACAGCTTGGAAACCATCGTATGGAAATAGCTTTTTCCCAAAAACAGGATTTTTTCCAAACGACCTTCGTTGATACCGAGAAAAATCCTGTTATGCCGAATTTGCGTGCTGATCTCGACGAGGGAATATCCCGCGCCTTTGTAGAAAAAAAGCAATCGGCGACGCACGTAATTGGCTGTGGCTTGCGTGAGCGGGAGATGGTCTGTCGGTCCGATAGCCCGCCAGAGGTCTGCGTCCGGTTCTACGATATTTCCCAAAAGAACGATCCGATCATCTTTGAATGCCGTTGCCTCGACGGACGACAGCGGCACCGCTGCAAAAATTCCCGTGATCATCACGAAAATCAAGTACAGCGGAAACGAACGGTGAAAGACGTTCATCGGAGAAATTCCGGGGAAGTTACAAAAAAGGCATGATCCCGAAAACCGGGACCATGCCATCGAAATCGGTCCGTTTGGCATCGGTTCGGATCAAGCGACATATAAAACGTCGATCATTCCGGCACGACGCCTTCAGCGTGCAGTACGGCAGCACAGCGAGGGCAGATATCCGGGAAGTCGGAGTCCTCGCCGACATGCGTGCTAAAGGTCCAACATCGCTCGCATTTCTGACCTTCGGCCTTGAGCACCTGGACTTTCAGTCCCGGAATCTCTTCGCAATCGGAGCCTTCCGGTACGTCGTCCATCAATTGAACTTCGGAGGTGATGAACAGTTTGTCGAGCCAGTCTTTTTCGTCTTCCAGCGCGGCTTTCCAGTCGCCTGTGGCCGAGAGCAGAACCTTCGCCGCCAAGCTGCTACCGATGATTTTATCCCGCCGCATGGCTTCCAGATCCCGCAGGACGACATCGCGCACCTGGATCAGCTTCCCGAAACGTTCGGTCAATTCTGCATTTTTCCAGGTTTCGTCCACTTTGGGGAAGTCCGCCAGATGCACCGAAGAAGCTTTGCCTTCGAACTCGGGCAAAAATCCCCAGACTTCCTCGCTGGTAAACACGGTGATCGGAGCCAGCACACGAATCAGAGCCGTCAATGTATCGAACATCACGGTCTGGCAGGCACGCCGAGCCAATCCGTCGGCTTCCTCGATGTACAGCGTATCCTTGCGGATATCCAAGTAAAACTGGCTTAACGCCGTGGTGCAGAAATCGAGACTGCGATGATAGACGACATGGAAATCGTAGTTGTCGTAGGCCTGTCGGCAACGTTCGACGAGATCGTACAGTTTCGCCATCACCCACTTTTCGAGCAACGGCAGTTCCTCGAACGGCACCCGCTGGGTGTTGGGATCGAAATCAGCGAGGTTCCCCAACATGAAACGAGCGGTATTACGGATTTTCCGATAGGCTTCGGATAGCCGAGCCAGAATTTCGTCACTGAGACGAATATCCATCCGGTAGTCTTCGGCGGCAACCCACAGACGCAGGATTTCGGCTCCATGCTTGTTGATGATATCTTCGGGCGGAATGAAATTCCCCAACCGTTTCGACATCTTGTTACCCTGACCATCCACCACGAAACCGTGGGTCAATACCTGACGGTACGGGGCTTGATCGCGGGTTGCCACACTGGTCACGAGCGACGAGTTGAACCAGCCACGGTGCTGGTCGGAGCCTTCCAGGTACAAATCCACCGGAGTTCCCAGTCGCTCGTCATTTTCACAGACCGCCGACCAACTTACGCCGGAATCGAACCAAACGTCCAAAATGTTGGTATCTTTCGTGAATTCTCCACTTCCGCATTTGAGGCAACGAGTGCCTTCCGGCAACAATTCAGACGCTTCCTTGCTGAACCAGATATCGGTGGTGTCTTTTTCAACCTGATCCGCGAAATGGGAAATCAATCCCTTATCCAGCAACGTTTCACCGCAATCCTTGCAATAAAACACAGGAATCGGAACGCCCCAGGAGCGCTGACGACTCAAACACCAGTCGGGACGGTCGGTCATCATCGCCCGAATGCGATCCTCACCGTAAGAAGGAATCCACCGCACTTTGGAGATTTCCTCCAGTGCGCGCTGCCGCAATCCGTTTTTATCGATGGACAAGAACCATTGATCGGTCGCACGGAAAATCACCGGGGTTTCGCTACGTTCACCGTATGGATAGCTGTGCTCCACAAACTGGTCGGGAGGATTGAGCAGGTATCCCTCGTCATGCATGAACTGAACGATTTTCGGGTTGGCGTCGAAGACGAATTCACCCGCCCAATGGTCCACTTCCTCCACAAAACGCCCTTCGGCGTTGACCGGAGAGTAAATATCCAAACCGTTTTCCAGTCCGATCACGTAGTCTTCCGCACCATGACCGGGAGCCGTGTGTACACATCCTGTACCGGCATCGAGAGTGACATGACCACCAAACAGAATCACTGAATCGCGATCGATCCACGGATGCCGTGCCGAACGACCTTCCAGAACCTTGCTTGAGAATGTAGCCAAAACTTTCGTCTCGTTCCAACCACAGGCATCCGCCACGGCGGGACGAAGGTAATCCGCCATGATATAGGCGTTCTTGCTGTCGTCGATAGTCACGGCGACATATTCGTAATCCGGGTGCAGACTGATACCCAGGTTTGCGGGCAACGTCCACGGGGTGGTGGTCCAGATCACAACGTGGGTTTTGTACTCTTTCAGTTCTGGCACGCGGTCGTCCAGCGAACCTTTCAGCGGAAACGCCACGTAAACGGAAGGAGAACGATGGTGGTCGTTGTAGGCGATTTCCGCCTCGGCCAACGCCGTACCCAAGGCGCAATCCCAATAGACGGGTTTACGACCCTTGTAAAGATTTCCAGTGTCCACCAGATCGCCGAAAGCACGGACAATGGCGGCCTCGTATCCGGGCGTCAAGGTCAGATAAGGATCTTCCCAGTTTCCCAGAACACCTAGACGACGAAATTGCTCGCGCTGCAAGTTAATGAATTTATGGGCATATTTCCGGCACTGAGCACGCAGTTCACTTTTGGTGAAATCTTTCTTATCACCAAACTGCTTGAGCGTGGCCAATTCGATGGGCAGGCCATGGCAGTCCCAACCGGGTACGTACTCGGAGCGAAGACCGCTCATGTTCTTGAATTTAATCACGAAATCCTTGAGAATTTTATTGAGTGCCGTACCGGAGTGAATCTTTCCGTTGGCATACGGCGGACCATCGTGCAAGACGAACTTGTCGTGTCCGACGTTCGTCTCGATAATGCGCTCGTACAGCCTGGATTCCTCCCATTGCTTCAGCCATCCCGGTTCGCGTTGCGCCAGACTGGCTTTCATCTTGAACTTGGTTTTCGGTAGCCTGATTGTGTTGCGGTACTCCATGGTTATTACACCGATCCAAAAAAAGATGAGAAAAAGGGCAAATATTCCCGCAGGTTCACGAACGGACAGTAGTCCGCCCCCCCCATGCGAGAAAGATAGTATCTTATCCTGATTCAACCGAGAGTCAAGCAGACAACCAGAAAATGCATGTGAATTTTCCCGAAATATTGCAAAAAATTCATGTGTCTTTCTCTTGATTTATGGTCAAAGTTATGTCAGCTTGTCAAAGTTACAAAGACAATATTCAAAATTTGAAATACCTCTATCTTCCGTTACCCAGATTTCTCTTCATTCGGTGGGTAATTTTAAGTCGTCGTGTTTGCGTGATCCACACGATCAACATCTTTGCGAAACTCCCTTTGCAAACACGGTATTTTGAAAAAACATCAAGGGAACAACAACACTGTACTTCCTTGAAAATGCATCCTTTCAAACCTTCAAGGTTAGCGCATCATGAGTAGTATCGTTGATAAGGATAAAAGCGAATTAATTGCCGAACTGACACTTGCGCAGCAAGAAATCAAAGACCTGAACGAAAAAATTCAAGATCTTAAAACCGGCAGTACGTCTTCAGTTTCATACAAACCATTACAAAAAGACGATAGCGAAGATTTTTATCGAATACTGGTGGAAAACCAGGACGACCTTATTGTAAATATAGACCTCCAGCACCGATTTAAATATGTAAATCCTTCCTACTGCAAAACATTCGGAAAAACAAAAGAAGAGTTGATCGGAGCGGAATTCAAACCACTGATTCACGAAGAGGATCGTCCTATTGTAGAAGCTTCGTTAAGCACTCTACATGATCCACCCCACAAAACCCAACATGTCGAACGCGCTAAAACCGCATCGGGATGGCGGTGGTTCCGGTGGATTGTAAGAGGGATATGCGATGAAAACGATAATTTAAAAGAAATCGTCGGTTTGGGCCGAGACATTACCGCATTCAAACAAACCGAAGAAACCCTACGGGAAAGTGAAGAAAAATTCCGCTCTGTTTTTGAAAGAGCGCCCTTGCCGTTTGTCATGCTGGATGGAGAAGCCTCCATTCTGGCTGTCAATCGTACGTGGACCGAGTTGACAGGTTACTCTCGTGAAGAAGTCATAGGTCAAGGAATCGATCGGTTGTTATCAGAAGCCTCACGAAAAGAATTCGAGACCCATTATTCGAGGTTTAAAAAAGACGGCAAAGTGCATGATTTCGAGCTGGAATTGATCGCTTCGGACGGTACCGTGCGCAATGTTTTGCTTGATGGGCGGTTTTACAAAAAACCGGACGATTATTTTTTACAATTTTATTGTGTTTTCCGAGATGTAACCGAAAGAACTTTACTGCAGGAAAAAGTCACTTCCGCCAAGAATAAAGCAGAAATATATTTCAACCTGGCAAGTGTAATGTTTGTTTTTTTACGATCCGACGAAACAATTCAGCACGTAAACAATAAAGCGTGTGAAATTCTAGGATATCCTAGCAACGAACTGATTGGTCAGAATTGGTTCGACCTGTGTATTCCCTCCGAAAACAAAGAAGAAGTCCGCAACGTATTCAACCAACTGGTCGAAGGAAATAGGGAGTTGGTTGAGTCCTACGAAAATCCCGTTATCACGTCTTCTGGCGAAGAACGGGTCATTTCGTGGCACAATACTTTTTTTAAGGACGACAACGGTACAATAACGGGGATTCTCAGTAGTGGTGAAGATATTACCGAACGAAAAGCCGCCTACGAAGAGCTACTGGCGAGCAATGAGAGGGAAAAAGAAATCGGTCGGCTGCTGGAATCCGTCCTAAATGCCATTCCCGATGTGATAGGAGTTCAGGACCGAAACCATCGAATCATTCGCTACAACGAAGCAGGATACGCATTTCTTCAAACAACGCATGAAGGAGTCATTGGGAAACGCTGCTTCGAACTGATCGGAAGAAACCGTCCTTGCGAAGTATGTGCAACCTCAGAAACTTACAAAACAAAAAAACCAGCCAAAGTGGTAAAATTCGTACCCGAATTTAATATATGGCTGGATGTACGATCTTATCCGGTTTTAAACGAAAATGGAAAAATCGTTAATGTTATCGAACACCTGAGAGACATTACCGAACGAAAAGTAGCTGAAGAGGAGTTACGGGAAAACAAACGCAAGCTCAAAACCCTGTTCAATAACCTCCCCGGCGTAGCCTATCGTTGCCGTGTAGACCAAAACTGGACGATGGAATTCGTCAGCAAAGGCTGCGAGTCGTTAACAGGCTACTCCCAGGAAGATCTGATCGACAACCGTACAATATCTTTCGGAGAGTTGGTCCATCCCGAGGATAGACAAAAAGTGTGGGATGTCGTCGAAGAAGGGATTCATAAAAAACAACGGTTCGAGTTGGAATATCGAATCATCAACAAATCCGGTGACGTTCGTTGGGTACACGAACAAGGAGTTTCAGTTCATTCCGAATCTTCAGACATTTTAGAAGGTTACATTTCCGACATTACCGAGCAAAAAAAAGCCAAAGACGCTCTGCAATCGAGCGAGGCTCGTCTACGGGCGTTTTTCGACTATTCCCCCGTTGGACTGGTGATTTTCGAAGCCAAACCCAAAGGGCAGTTTCTTTCGGTCAACGAAACGTTGGCGCGGCTTCTTCATAGACAGATAGAAGACATTGTAGGACTTTCTTACGAAGTCTTCGATAATTTCGATACCATTCGCCATCACGATAAAATCGTAGAATCCGTTCTGAAAACCCGCCATTCTCAAACCCTGGATTTCCTGGCCAAAACATCGGACGATCAAACGATTTTCTGTTTCGGTTCCTATTTTCCGATTCTCGATTCAGAGAAAAACATCCTCGCCATCGGAGGCGTGGTGTTGGATCTCACAGAACTGAAAAAAGCTGAAGGCGACAAGGAAAAGCTGGAGGAACAACTAAGGCAAACTCAGAAATTGGAGTCCATCGGTCGTCTAGCTGGGGGAATCGCTCACGATTTCAACAACTTGCTGACCGGTATTTCCGGAAATATACTTTTAGCGAAAATGGAAACGCCCCCAGATGATCCGATGTACGAAACGTTCACGGAAATCATACAGGCTTCGAATCGGGCTGCGGAACTCGTCAAACAGCTTCTTGCCTTCAGTCGCAAACAGATCATCAAACCCAAACCCTTGCAGCTTAACGAATCCGTACGAAGCATGGTGCAGATGATCAAGCGTATCATCGGCGAAGATATTATCTTGACCTTGGAATTGCAGGAGAACATCGCTTCGGTCAAGGCCGATCCCAGTCAAGTGGAACAAATGTTAATAAACCTCGCCATCAATGCACGAGACGCCATGCCCAAAGGAGGAAAATTACTTATCGAAACGGCCGAAACCACATTGGACGAATCTTATTGTGACAGTCATTTCGAAGTAAAACCGGGCACATACATATTCTTGGCCATAACCGACACCGGACATGGCATCCCTCAAGAGTCTTTGGCAAAGATTTTCGAACCGTTTTATTCTACGAAACCACGAAGCAGCCACTCCGGTCTTGGGTTGTCCACCGTTATCGGGATTATCAAACAACACAAAGGGCACGTACAGGTCTATTCGGAAATCGGTGAAGGCACGACCTTCAAATTGTATCTTCCCATTCTAGAAAAAAACACCGAACAACCTGAAAAAATAGGAAAAACACCGGTTGTTTTTTCCAAAGGTGCGGAAACCGTGTTGGTGGTCGAGGACGAACCGATTGTGCGAAAAATGGCGGTGAAAATCCTGAAACGCCTGGGTTATAATCCTCTCGAAGCACGAAATGGCATCGAGGGAAAACAGGTAGCTGAAACCAACGAAGGAACCATAGATGTTTTGCTCACCGATGTAGTCATGCCAAAGATGAACGGAAAAGAACTGGCCGAAGCTCTCAAACAGCTCAATCCGGACCTTAAAGTTCTTTTCACCTCCGGATACACGGAAAACGTGATTGCTCATCACGGCGTCCTAGATTCAGGCATTCACTTTATCGGTAAACCATATGGTCCCAAAGAACTGTCGCGAAAGCTTCGAGAAGTGCTTGATTCGTAAGGGTTTTTCTTTTTCTCATACAAATTGCTCCCTGTCTTCTGCAGTCTCAGTGAATACCGCACTCTCCACTCGTTCACGAACCAATCCATTTTCCCGATAAAAAACCAAGGAAACTTCCGCTTACCCCCTTGAACGAACACGTAAAACTTGTTATTTTATTGTCCAGAACGTTAGTAGAGTTGTTCATATTTCTTGGAAGATACCTATGGTTGAGCGCTTTTTCATTGAACTGTGGCGGATAATGTTGGACCTGAGTCCCTCGTTGCTGTTGGGTCTTGTCGTTGCCGGAGTGCTTCACGTCTTTTTGCCGAAAAATCTGATTCGTCGGCAATTGAACGGGAAAAATTGGAAAAGCGTCGTACGTGCCGTGCTGGTCGGCGTGCCGATGCCATTGTGCTCCTGTGGTGTGGTACCGACAGCGATCGGACTGAAAAACGAAGGCGCTTCGAAAGGAGCGGCTACGGGCTTTCTCATCAGCACCCCACAAACGGGGGTGGATTCGATTCTCGTCAGTGCATCGTTTTTAGGCTGGCCCTTCGCTTTGTTTAAAGTCGGTGCAGCCTTCGTTACGGGCGTTGTCGGCGGGTTGCTGGCGAACGTGGTGTCGAAAAACGATCCTGAGGAGCCGGTATTTTTGCCGATGGTCCAAGTTCCGACGGAAGAAAAACCATCGAACCGCCTGTTGGCCGTATTCGATTATGCGATTTTCGATTTGCTGGCTATGCTCGATGGCTGGATCGTCATCGGCGTCCTGGCAGCGGCGGCGATTTCGGTAGCGGCTCCCGAGGGATTTTTCTTTCAGCAGGAGTGGACACAAGGCATCGGCGGAATGCTCCTTATGTTGTTGATTTCCTTACCCTTATACGTGTGTAGCACTGGCTCGGTACCTATCGCGGCTTCGTTGATAGCCGCCGGGATGCCACTAGGCACAGCGCTTGTTTTTCTGATGGCCGGTCCCGCAAGCAACCTGGCAACCTTGGGAGCCGTGTACCGTGGATTCGGTGCTCGTCTATTGGCCGTATATCTTGGCGTTGTGGCGGTTTTCAGCATTGGATTCGGACTGGCGTTCGACTTCGTTTTAGGTACTGGAACAGCCCATGCGGCGCATATGCACCAAGAAACCGGATGGCTCTCGGTGTTAAGTGCCGTTGTGTTACTGATTTTGTTGGCTTTTTTGCTGGGTAGACGCGTTGTCGGAAAATTCGCGGCGTCCCCTGGGAAGGTAGAAGATATGGATCTCGTACTGAATGTCAAAGGAATGAGTTGCCCCCATTGTGTGGCCAATGTGAAAAAAGTTCTTGAATCGTTCGAAGAAGTCAAAGAGGCTTCGCCGGATCTCGAAACCGGACAAGTATCTATCGCCGGAGACAACCTCGACAGCGACAAACTCGCAGCTGCGATTCGTCAAGCCGGGTATTCGGTGGTCTGACTTCGCAAGAAACCACTTTCGAGCTAGATTAAATCCGTAACATCCGTTAGACTTCCTTCCACTTGCACAGACCTGAATTCTTCGAGTGGAAGGCGCTTGAAATGACTCTGAAAATAAAACGTACGTCGCGAAAAAGCGGATGGCATCGTATCGGTCGTGAAGGTCGCATCAACGATGTCGCTCATTGGGTTCAAGAAGACGCTTACGAGTTGGAAAATCTGCTGGATTCCGGCGGCTTGAGTTCGACCCACGCCGAAGAACTGGTCGAAAACGTACTCGGGCGCTACGCCCTGCCCTTCTCCGTCGCCCCAAATTTTCTGATCAACAATCGTGAATACCTGATCCCGATGGTGATCGAGGAACCATCCGTCGTAGCCGCCTGCGCCAACGCGGCCCGCCTGATTCGTCAAGGTGGAGGTTTTTCGGCCACGTATAGCGGCTCTCGAATGATCGGACAAATTCAGCTTCTCACGGATGATCCCGAAGCCGTGCGTCTAAAACTTCTTGAAAACAAAGAGGAATGGCTTGCCATTGCGAACGAGGCCGATCCCGGACTGGTCTCTGTCGGAGGCGGAGCCGTGGATATGAGCGTTCGCCGTATAGAAGACGATCTCGACGGCTCGGTGTTTCTCGTAGTGCATTTGGTCGTTGAAGTCTGCGACGCCATGGGTGCCAACGCCATCAACACCATGGCCGAACGTCTGGCGGAAGTCTGGGAAGAACGCCTCCCCGTATCCCCCAATCTAAGAATTCTTTCGAATCTCGCCGACCAGCGCACGGTGACGGTTGAAGCCAAAATACCTCTAAATGCCTTGAAATCCGAAGACTTTTCAGCCGAAGAAATCCGCGACCGTATCGTTTCAGCCACCCGCTTTGCCTGGCTCGATCCATACCGTGCAGCGACCCATAATAAAGGAATTATGAACGGCATCGATGCCGTATTGCTAGCCACAGGCAATGACTGGCGCGCCGTAGAGGCGGGCGCACATGCTTATGCCGCGCGAAACGGTCAGTATCGTTCATTGTCTGTATGGGAAACCACCCCGGATAAAGCCTTGAAAGGATCAATGACGATCCCCATGGCCGTAGGAATTGTCGGTGGAGCAACGAAAATCCACCCCACGGCACGACTCGCACTTAAAATTCTCGACACCAAAAGCGCCGAAGAGCTTGCCATTGCCGCCGCCACGGCAGGATTGGCAAACAATTTCGCAGCGTTACGAGCGTTGGCAACGGAAGGAATTCAGCGAGGTCACATGACCTTGCACAACCGAAGCCGTAAACTGGCGGGTACACCCTGAAACGCTTTTCACTCCCTGAACATTAGGGTCATTGTAGCGGAATCAGTTGAAATTCTCCTTCCTGTTCCTGCTCCGCCTTCACCTTTTTGAAAAATGGACAGAGAATGCAGAAATGGGCGCTGCAATTGCTCTTGGTCGATCCATGACAATCTGTCCCTTGGACCGACCAGCAAACGCGTCCCCCGTTGCGCCCTTCGTTGATAGAATGGAGTTCCCGAGCAATCGGAACCGGACACACCCCTAATGTGTCGACAGCCGTTCCCCCTGGCTCTCTTCCGCACTTGAGATACTCCCAACAATTGACTTTGTAGCGCTTGTCCCCCATGGCTACCTCTTTTCGCCCCACTTTGAGAATGAGCATTTTCCAACCATTCTTTCAAACCATCACACAATTACATTTTACGACAAACTGTCATAGTGTGTCAAATTTTTTATCATGTTATTTTATTAATGGAAGTTTTCTATTCACTTTGTGTTTATTCTTAGTATTTAATCCTAAAAAAACATCTGAAGCATCCTTTCGAATTCGTTTTTTTCCACCATATATTTGTTCAAATTTTGAGTCGTACGGATCAACGAAATTTCAATTTCACAGATCGAACAACACCACATACAGAAATCTCCGACAAACACAGGTAAGCATGTTGCTTACTGCTTTATCAACAGATCTGAATAAAATATTATTCCCCATTGGACGAAATTAATCGCCAACGAAGACCATTTTCGAGTGGAATTGGAAATGACAGGTTGTAGTTAAAATTCAGGCGCGGTCCTTGAAGTCCCCCGTTCGGGTATCCACGCGGATGCTGTCGCCCACTTTGATATACAACGGCACGTTGACCACAAGGCCGTTGGTCGTGGTGGCGGGGGTGGTAACCTGACCGGTTGCGGTATCGCCTTTGGTACCCGGAACCACATCGGTAACTTCGAGAGTCACGAACTGCGGCAACTCCACGCCAGCGACTTTTTCGTTGAAAATCAACGACGTGAGTTCCTGGTTCTCGACCAGGTAGGGAATTTCGTTCTCAAGAAATTCGACATCCAACGTGAACTGGTCGTAGGTTTCCATGTCCATGAAAACGAAGCCGTCGCTATCCCGGTACAAATATTGAACTTTGCGGTGTTCGAGGTCGGGTTCTTTGAATTTCTCTCCCGCTTTCCAGGTTTTTTGCAAAAACTGCCCGGAAATCAGGTTGCGTGCCTTGATACTTACGATGGTCTGCGCCCCCCGCGCCGCAGGAGTTTTGGTGTCCACGTCGAGAATGACATAAGGTTCGCCTTCCCATTCGAATTGAACACCTTTTTTGAAATCCGAGGTCGTAAGCATGGTTTCCTCTTCAAGACATGAAAAAGGCCGCCCAAAAAAGCGGCCTAGAAAAAACTGGCGGAGTGGGAGGGATTCGAACCCTCGGTGGGCGTCAACCCACACTCGCTTAGCAGGCGAGCACCTTCAGCCACTCGGTCACCACTCCAGGCTGAATTCGTGACGTACTATAGTGGCAATCGTCAGAACTTTGAAGCTTTTTTTCGCTTTTCTAGTTCATTTTTATGTTCGATGGAATATCGGGTCCATGGACGAATGGCCAAACGCTTGCGTTCGATCCAATCTCCCGTGCCTTCACAGATGCCATACGTACCGTCGGCGAACTTTGCAATGGCGTGATCGATTTCACGCAAAAGCTTCATTTCTTTATCCAACAGACGCATTTGAAGGGCTTGTTCGGAGGCTTTGGCCGCCTGATCGAGTTCTTCTACAACGACTTCGTTATTGGCTTCGCGAAGACCTTTTCGCTTGCGGTCGTCGATGTTTTGTTGAACTTCGCTTCTCTTGGCTTCCAGACGTTCCAGAAAGGCTTTGAGGTCTTTTTTCGATAGGCCCATGGAGAAACCTCCCGTGTCGTGCCTTTGTTGCCACCAATCGTGTAACGAGGCGGTTATTATAAGGATCTATCGGCAAAAGGCAAGAAAAGCGAAGTAAAAACCTCAGCTTCCGCCCTTAAGCCGATTTCAACCTGTAACATACTGTAATATTTCACTTATTGACGATATCGATCCCTTCATTAACACGAAATTCATGTTGAAAAAGTTGAAAAAAAACGCCCTATTTGATACGAGTGTAACAACGACACCGTGTGACCACAATAAAATTTGTCGACTCGTTTCCTACCAAAGACGGGAGAAGAAGCATGCCTGGGAAATTGAACGCTCTATGGGTAGTTTTTGCACTTTTTCTGATTTCTATGCCCGCTTCGGCTCAGGACGCCGCAAACGCCCCCGATCCAACCGCCGATTTGGTGAATAGCCTCCTCGACGATCTGGATAAAAAAGATGCGGAAAAAGCCGAAACTCCCTCTCCTGCTCCGGCTGAAACGGAAACGAAACCTGAAGACAAACCGCCGGTTGTAGAACCTGTCGTGGAAATGAAACCCAAAGAAGAACCGGTAAAAAAAGAGAAAACACCTCCAGAACCCCCAAAAAGCGCTGAATCGGAGAAAACACCCGTCGATCCTGACGAAGTGGTGGTCACAGCCAACCGGGACCGCGAAGACCGCTTTCGCTCCAATCGCTCCGTATCCGTCACGACCTATCGCAACCTGCGCGAACAATCCCCTCGCACGACTCCCGAAGCGCTGTATGAATCTCCGGGTACTTTCGTGCAGGAAACCAACTACGGTGGAGGTTCGCCGATCATTCGCGGTCTGGTAGGTCCGCAAGTGCTGATCATGGCCGATGGCGTTCGGTTGAACAACTCCGTCTACCGCACCGGGCCGTTGCAATATTTCAACCTGCTCGACCCCTACGCCATCGAGCGCGTCGAAACCCTGCGTGGTCCGGGATCGGTGCTGTACGGCTCGGATGCGGTCGGCGGCGTAATCCAGGTTTTTCCGTTGACCCCGCGTGATTTTCGTGCGTCCCCAGGCTTCGATGGAGGAGCTTTCGGTGGAATGCGTTCCAGTCTGGCAGATCGTGGCATGACGTACCATACCCATTTCGATGCCGGTTACGATGGCTTCAGCATGCTCGGCGGTGTCACCTACAAGACTTTTGCAAATCTCGACGGCGGCGGCAGCGTGGGACGTCAGCCCTACAGCGCCTACGACCAATGGAGCGCGAACGGTTCTTTCGTGTACCGTTTTTCCGAAGGCTTTTTCGAGGACTGGTCGGTGAAAGTCGGCTACCTGCTGGCTTCCATGAAGGACGTCGGACGCGCCGACAAACTCGACCGCAACCCTCCGCAAGGACAGGTCTACGACAACGACGACAACCTTGTGTACGCACGCCTGAACATGATCTTCGCACCGATCAATACTTCGGGGGCGCTGACACTATCCTTCCAGAACTTTTTCGAGCGTAAAATTACCAAGAAGGTCGAAGAAGATCTGAAAAGCATCATTTCCGCCACCAAAGACGAAACGACTGTCAACACCTTCGGCGCAGACCTGCAAATGACAACGCGGATTCTTAAAGACCGCATGCGTTTCCGTTACGGTGGCATGTGGTATCATGACAACATTTCGGCGGATCGGTACGAAAAAGCCTTCGCCGTTCTTCCCTGGGACAAACTCGCCGCCCAGAACTTCCCAGACGATTCAAGCTACGATCTCTACGGTTTGTTCCTGATGATGGAAGGCGAACCGCTGATCACATCGGGTGGTCACGCCCTGAAACTTTCCGGCGGTAGCCGTCTTCACGGTACGATGGCCTACGCCCCGGCTCAAGAAAGAGCGGGAACCATCGAAGCCGATTTTTCGCATTTGGGCGTCGTATTTCAGGGAGGAATCCAATACTATTACAAAGACATGGTCACAACCGCGTTCACGTATTCCCAAGGGTTCCGCTCTCCGAACATGCAAGAAGCCGGAATGCTGGGCAACACCGGCGACGACTACCACATCCCCAACAATGGACTTAGCCCGGAAATCGCCGACACCTTCGAGTTGCTGGCCCGTTACCAGGGCTACGGTTTTCGTGCAAGCCTGTCGGGGTATTACACGCTGCTGCGAGACATCATCAAGCGCGAAAACACCACCTACAACGGTTTGGAAGAAATCGACTCGCTACCCGTACGACATAACGTCAACGGTGACCAGGGCGAGTTAATCGGTGTGGAAGGCGAAGCCTCGTACGACATCGGCTGGGGAGTGTCGGTCAACGGTCACTTCACGTATACCTACGGTCGCGAAAAAGTGGACGGTGGCTACGAACCGCTAAGCAAAATTCCACCGCTTTTCGGACAATTCACGTTACGCTACGACATGGAAAACGTGAAGGATTACAAATTCTTCGCCGAAACCTACCTACGCGGAGCAGCCAAGCAAGATCGACTTTCTCCCAAAGACAAAACCGACAACCGTATCCCCGAGGGAGGCACCCCGGCATGGTGGACACTCAACGTACGAACGGGACTGGTAGCGAATGACTTCATCCGTCTTGGATTGGCGTTTGAGAACCTGTTCGACGCCAAATACAAATACCATGCTTCCGGAGTCTGGGCACCCGGTTTCAACATGCTGGCCAATGTGGAAATCTTCTACTAATTTACTAAAATTCGTAAAAAAACAGCCTGTCGGGTTGATCACCTGACAGGCTGTTTTCGTTTGGCAAACAGAAGTTCTTCGGAAAAACTTTATGTACTTTACAGGTTATCGGAATCAAGCCAGGTCAAGCGCCAGTTCTCAGGTCGATTGAAAACGTCTTCCTCGATGACATCTGCCAACTTTTTCGTAATCAGTTTAAACGTCACCGGTGTGCGCAGATAACCCGCACGCCAAAGACCAAGCTCGCTAGCGGAAATATCGGAGAACATACCGAGAATGATCTCCGCACCTTCCTGCCGAGCTAACGTACCAAGCTCCTTTTGCATGACACGTAAAGCATCGGAACGCCCCGGCAAGGTCATCAAATCCAGCACTCCCAATGCGGGAACGCCTCGAACGTCGGTAAGGGCTGTCGTCGCCCAGGCGATAATACGATCGTTCTCTCTTGCGACGACAAGCTTATACCGTCGGGTCGGTGCGGAAAGCCGCCACTTCAGAAACGGAACGCTTTTAACGAGTACATGGGAGCGTCCCGCACTCCACTGGCTGATGAACTCTTCGTACCCCGAAAGCTCATCCAGTTGTGATGGTTCGAACGTTTCGCATTCGATCTCGGTTTTGCTCAAACTGAAGGAAAGTGCACGATTGTAGATGCCCAACCAGGGATTGACGAACGGTGCCAGCATCCCCAACCGCTTTTTCGACAACACAGAGTTACTCCGCAAGGGACGCACCCAAAGCTTGAACGGAAAAGCGATTTGCCACCCCACCTTGAGATGACCTGGAATCACTTCCGGACGAATGGGATAGCCTGACGTGAAATGAAGCCCCTCTTCGGCCATCGCCGACGTAGCATAACGTCCCAGTTTGGTAAACACCCCTCTGCCACGCATCGAAGAATGGGTCATTACGTCGCAAACCATGCCACAGGTCATCGTCTCGCCATTGATTACGTACGGATACGGCACGGCTGCATAGTACCCAACCAGTCGTCCCGACTCATCCCAGCAGCCATATTCATACGAAGCCGTTTCCGCCGGAAAGCTGTGGAATTTCCACATGTAATGCTCTTCGCTGGAAACGCTGTCGTCGGTATGCTCTGGGAAAGCGTCGATAAACAGTTCTCGGCGCTCGGCGAACGAGCTTCGATAATCGAATGGTCCGAAGCTGAGAGGCATCAGTAAAGTCCTCCGTTCAAATGCAACGTCTGTCCATTAAGATATCCACCCTCCGGTCCTAGCAAATAATTCAGCAATCCGAAAATTTCAGCCGGGGTTCCAAATCGATGCAACGGAATTAAATCTTTATAATGTTGTTGCAATTCCGGCGTCAGGATATTGATCAATCCCGTGTTGAAATAGCCAAGCGCGATGGCATTGACCGTGATATTTTTCTTGGCCAACTCCAACGACAGCGACTTCGTCAACCCGGCGATTCCGGCTTTGGCTGCACTGTAATGCGATGCTCCCGCAACGCCGGTAAAGCCTACAACACTCGAGGTGTTGATGATCCGACCGCCACCATTTTTACGCATGGTAGGAATAAATTCTTTAGCGCAGAGAAAAGCGCTGAGCAAATTATCCTCAATCGCCTTGAGAAAATCGGCTTTGCTCAGTTTCCAACTCAGACCGTTGGTAGAGCCACCCGCAAGGTTGATCAACCCCCAAATGGGACCAAAACGCTCTTCGAAATTCGCACGCATTTGGGCAACGTTTTCCTCGTCGGCGAGGTCGGCGAACAAACAGTGACGCTCCGGGTCGAGATCGTGGCGTTCGAGCACCGAAACGATGTGATCCTTGGAGGAACGATATTGGCAAGCGATATTGCTGAATCCCTTCTCCAAAAACAATTCCGTCAGTTCGGCCCCCAAGCCACCGTTGGCACCGGTAATCAGTACCGGACCTGGAAATGCAAGCTTCATTATGATTCCCCTCGTCTACAAGATTTTCAAAATCAAATATTCACCGTTTAAGTACTGGTAGCCTACTGCAATCCTCCCCACCTGTCCACCTTTTATACTGAATCGCCTATTAAGACAAGACCCAACAAGGCATGAAAAATCCGTGAAATGACTCAAAAAAACAAGAACTTTCAGATCATAGCGAATTGCTCATGGAATTATCCTGAATAACAACAGCTTGTCGCGTTTATTGCCTGATTGACTGTTTTCATTATACAATTCGTCCCTGAGAAGTTTATACCAAAATTTTCCCTGATCTCAATGCTGAAAAAGAGAGAAATCATGCACCTGATTATACGAAACATATTGTTTCTTTTAACTTTTTTCCTGTTTATAGCTTGTGGAAACGATGACGATAGCAATGTCTCGCCAGATGGCGATACCGACGCTTCCTCCGAAATCGATGAGGCAACACCAACCTGTGTATTAAACGATAGCATCGCACCTCCTCCCCGTCCGTCGGATGTTCTAGGATACGACCCGGTGGAACGTGAAGCGGCCGGCACAGCTCCAACCGAAGAGGAAATCACAGCATTTACGAAAAAAGTGACGGCATTTTTCAAAGATACCGAATACTTCGACTGGGTATGGCGTACAAGCCATGGCCTGGACGTCAACTACGATCCCGATATGATGCCCTATAAATTGTGGTGGCAGGATGTCGGAATGCGCCGGGACGGCGACACCATCACGTTTTTTCACCACAGCCGTGCGGAGAACATTTGCAAGCGGACGATTAAAGTCCTCGAAAACGCTCTGGCTGGCTATCTCCTTACCGGAGACGAACGAATGGGCGAGGTCGCCGAACAACTCATGCGTGGCTTGGTCGCCCTTTCACTGGGATTGGAATTCGAAAAAGAAGATCCGCTCGTAAAATATTTGCAGGCACGTGCGGTGTTCAACCACAATCACGAATACACCGTGGATGGTCGAAAAGTCGCCATCGATTACGAACCGATGTATACTCCGTCGTTCAAATGGAACGTCCATGTCTTCGAAATTCCCGACAATCCCACCTACGGCAACATCTGGGTTTCCAACATGCGTTCCAAGGATGACGTACCATACATGTATTTGGCTCTTCCTATCGCGACACGAGCGTATTACGAAACCGACAACGAATCCTTACGTGAGGCGGCAGCGCTGTTCATCGAATACATGCGTGGTCATTCTCAAAGCATCGTGGACAACGACTGGTATATCCTGACGAAATACGAAGACGGAGAAGCCGTTATCGCCTACGACGCCACCAAGAAAGACCATCCTCCCGCCGATCTCGGCAGCTACATGCATTGGGAAGCGGTCTTCGGGCCAGATGCCGAATGCAACGCGCAACTCGGTGCTGCGCTAAGCGGCTATGGCTACCCGGCAGACAAAGGTCATTGCCCCGGCAACCATACCGGCTGGGATTTCGAGCTGTTGGCCGTAGGAACCAACTATTTCAACTACAATATCTACAATTATTTCAACCTGGCAGCTATGGCGAACGCCCAGTTGTGGGGATGCAACGACCTGACCCGCAAAATTTCCGAAGACATGGTCTTCCGCTTCGAGGAAATCATGCACAACCCTGAAATGCCAAGCACCGATGACAAAGAATTCCCCTCCGATCTGGCTGGAGTCCTGCTGGCCTCGGCCACGCACGGCTATCCGTTAACTGCCGAAGAAGCCCATCATATTATGGATTGGTACGGAAAATCCTCGGACTGGTATCGCACCTGGGAACACTGGGATCCTTGGGAAAGCCTGGAAGATGGCGAAGAACTTCGTGATTACAAAGCGCCTAGAGTGGAATACGTTGAGGATGGAGAAGGCGGTCAGAAGCCTATTTCGTACGTCAGGCTCGTGGAAATGCCCTATATTTTCGAGTATTGCTATTCACCGCTTAACGGAGCGGATCGTATGCGGTTCATCGACTGCGACATCGTAGCCGATCCTTCGAAGTGGGGGGAGTAAATCACGCACAAACGCCTTTTTTCGAAAGCCGCCTTCGAGCGGCCTTCGAAAAATTCCCCCTCCCCTTTGTTTAGAAACTGTATGAGACGAAAGTATAGGGAAGATTTCTATGCTTTTCAAGAAAAAATTTTGATAAAATGGAGAGCAATCGTCGTTTTTGTATATCGACGTAATTGATTTTATTGACAGATGGAGATCAAGAAAGCTGGTCGGGACCGAACGCCTCGGGTAGTAAATCCCGTAAAATCCAGGATTTCCAGGCATTGTTTGCCGTAACGGCAAACACCTTCAAATCGGGGGCGAATTCATACAGCATCTGGCGACACAGACCACACGGTGGGGTTGGTTCTTCTGCCGCGGTATACACCAAAAGATGCGAAAACTCCCGTTCTCCCTGTGCAACGGCAGAACATAGCGCGTTTCGCTCGGCACAAATCGTCCCGCCGTAGCTGGCACACTCCACGTTGCATCCATGGTAGCGAGTTCCACTCTTCCCTACCAGTACGGCAGCGACAAAAAAATGGGAATACGGAGCATAGGCTTTGGAAAGAAGTTCGCGGGCGTCGTCGAGCAGTGACGAAACGTCAGCGGGAAGGGTTGATGTCGTCGTCTTCGAGTCCATCGATTTCCACATGCTGGCTGGGAATTCGTACCGATTCGAAAATGAAACGGTTGAGGCGTTCACGGTTCCAGCCGGTAAGATTGAGGAAACGAATGCCGATCAGACAACAGGGATCTTCGCTCAGCCAGACGACTTCGCCCTGCACCATGATCTCGGTGTCATCTTCGGGAAAATTGATCACAACTTCGACGATAGAACCGACCGGTTCGGGTTCAGGGGAGAAAATGGACAGCCCACCGAGCGAAATATTCTCGATTTTATGGAACAAAAGCAGGTTCTCCCCTTGCAAGTCCACCGTGGCTTGCACTTTGAAGCGGGGGTAAACCCTATTAAGATAGAACGATTTCCATTTTTCCATGATCACCAACTCATGCGAGGTTGAGCGAAATCCCCATTATTGTTCCGTTTCATACGCTGCTCTGGTAATCATACCATCGAAAACGGGTTTTCGCAAAACTCAATATTGGAAACCGATCTGCACCATCCACGACACTTGCAAGGCATCCGTCAACTTCACCCGCGTTCCGACCTCGTTGATCTGCGCATAGTAGTCGCCTGTATTTACAGGACGTAAGGTATCAGGATCGATCGCTCCAGGCGTAGACAGGAAATGCTCGGTGCGATAGGCTGCCGAGCCCCAAACGCTGAATGTAAAATAATGACCCAAAATTCCGTTCAGACCGAAACGAGAACGAATCCGGGCGTAGCTGCTCGACTTGGAAAGATGGAAATTCGGTGCTGTAATGCTATCCACGCCATTTCCCGCATTGGGATATTCGAAAAACGGCCGTCCATCTCCGGTTCGAGTATCTTCAGGCCACCAGGTCTGGCCTGTCTGGTTGTCCAAATCCTTTCGATATGCCAGAGCATCGGTGAGTTCATTGAAGCATTGGCCGGGACCGAACATCTGAATCCCCAAGCGCCAATCGAAAGCCACCCGCCATTTCGGCTCGTTGGCCCGTTTCTCTTTGTGCTCGAAGGCAACGAATTCCATTCCGAACAATCCACCACCCTGCCATTGTGGGTCGCTCATAAGAGGACCGGCGGGAACGGGAATGTGAAGATTGAGTTCCGCATAAGGTTCCCAGATTCCAAAGCTTTTCGCCGCAGCGGTTTTGAAGATCAACTCGAAAACTTGTGATCCCACTCCGATTCCACTGGCAGTCCCCTTCTCTGGATTGCTCAAGTCGCGGCCGATGGTAGGCTTTTGCTCCGTCCCGGTTGGCAACTGGAAATCCAAGGTAAAATTGACATCGGGCCGGGTCGGGTCACGACCTTCGTCAAATACTCCATAGGTGAAACCGAAGGTCATGTCTCCAAAACCACTATGGGTCACATCCCATGCAGAGTAGCGCAACACTTTGTCGGTTTGCAGAGAAGGTCGGCCTTTTTGATGGAGATTGTAGGGATCGTATTCTCCAGCCCACCACTTGTCGCGCCAGTGCATCGACATCTCGCCAGTATGCGTCTCGGAAAGATGAACTGGTAAGGTAAAATGTAGTTCGAGGTCTTTGTACAGACCTACGCGCCCGGTGATGTCCATGATGTGTTTGATGTAATGCACATCGAATTCGTCCTGATCGATCATATCCCGGACGCTCGTTCCCACCGTATTACGTTCACGAGCGATGGTTGCCCACTGCATTTCCTGGCGATAACCGATACTGATGCGGATATCCACCGGATCGTCTGGACCATCCGAAGCGTCGAGAACCTCGGTAAATTCGGCGCTTTCGGCGGGCAAAACAAACAGGCAGGCCAAAATTCCGACCAACAGCGGAATACGGACGAGTTTGGCGGGGAAATTCGATTTCACGCGGCCCCCTTGCGGTTCGTATGAAGGCGATTGCTTGACTCCAGGCGTTCCTTGAGTCTGCGCAATGCCAGTTCGGTTTTCGCTTCCCGTATCTCTCCGGTGGCACAAAGCTGCAAAGCTTCTTCGAGATCGAAAGATACGGATTCCAACAATTCCTCCATCACGGAGCCATCGCGTGTCGGAGTTTCGCAACGAGGCGAATCCAGTTCAACACAGGCCAGATGGATTTTTTCGGTATAAATTCCAGGAGATACGTAAAACGCCACTCCCAATGGTTCGATGGATGACTCTTCGACTCGCAGTCCGGCTTCTTCGAGCAATTCCTCTCGCGCCCGATGCAAAATCCCATCGGCGGAGTTCTCACCCTCTTCCAGCACCCCGGCAATGATTTCGTAAATAAAGGGGCGTTCCTCGGGGGAACGGTCGCGGAAGGTCAAAGCGGGACGGAAACTTTTCAGCATCATCACGCGCCAGACGCCGTTTTCTTTCCAGTATGGCAAAACACCGACGGCGTCCGTACCACAGTGGGAAACGACATCCAAGGTGTAGTTTCGGGAACATTCCCCGCTTTCATAGCGATTGGCGAGGCTGAACGTCCGTATACGAGTCACTTTACCCGATTGTGTGACCGGTTCTCCCTGCTGCTCGATGCGCTGCAGACGTTTCGGTTGTTCGTTCGATGAAGCCAACGATTCTCTCCGCCTTATTGTTCCTGCAATTCCAACGAACGTTGCAAACGTGCCTGACACTGAAGCATTTCACTCTTGTTGTTGACCGTAGACAAGCAGGTCTTGAAATCTTTCGGCATGGCTTGTCCGTTGGTCATCACGTCGCAAACTCGATCGCATTCCTGAAGGGTGAGAGGATTATAAATAAAATAGGATTGACAAACGTCATCAGCCAAAACTTTCGGAGATATCGATAAGTTCTGCCAGAATAGCCCATCTTCCGGCACTTCTACGGAATAAAGCGCGTCCGAATCGACAAATCCCGGATCGAGATCCAGCAGTTTGGCGGAATTGGCACTGACGCAACTGCCGATATTCGGCCAGTTTTCCGGCTTCTGTTCGGCCCAACAGGTGTCGTTTTTCCATTCGGCTTCCGCATACCAATACTCGACAAGGCAATACCCGTACGAGTTGGAACGGTTGATGGCCTGGCAGAAGTCGTAGCAATCCGCGTTGGAAGAAGAACAGCCCGCCAGCATGGCAAGTGTCAAAGCGAAAAACGCCAGAAACGCGCCAAAAATTTTCCGGGAGCAACGAGAAGATTCAGCCATGATCATCACTTTCTCAACGTGCCGGATATTGGGCGGGCCGAAACGGCTTTTCGGTCCATGTGATGCAAAAAATTCACCCATATCCGTTGTCTTTTTGTGATTCGAAGGGAAATCGCTATTGTCCTACCGGCAACAATCCGATAAACTTAAACTCACTTCCTAGCATATAGACGTTGCAAGGGTCAAGATTTGCGTTTCATACTACCGCTAATTTGTACGGGTCAGGCGATTCGTTTTTCGAAAAGGAGTAAATAATGGCAAAAGCCGCCGGTTTTTCGGGCTTTTCCAAAGAAACGTCCTCATTTTTTGAAGAGTTGAAAAAAAACAACAATAAAGAATGGTTTTCCAAAAACCGCGCTCAATACGACGAATACGTATTGGAACCGGCCAAAGACTTCGTTGTGGCTATGGGAGAAAAACTTCGAGAGCTTTCCCCCAAGGTCGTCGCCGACCCTCGTATCAACCAGTCGATGTTCCGTATCAATCGGGACATTCGCTTCAGTAAAGACAAAAGCCCTTACAAAACCCACATGGGATTGTGGTTCTGGGAAGGTTCCGGCAAGAAGTTGGAGTGCTCCGGGTACTATTTTCAGTTGGACGCAACCAACATCAAGCTCGGTGTAGGGCTATATTGCTTTTCCAAGGAACAATTGGCCGAATACCGCAGGAATATCGTGCAAAAACGGTACGCCACAAGCCTGCTTTCGGCCATCGAATCGCTTCCCGAGAAAGGCTACGAGATCGGTGGACGCCACTACAAACGCGTTCCGAGGGGAATCGACACCTCCCATCCCATGGCTTGTTGGTTGAAACATAATGGTTTGCATGTGGGAACCGAAGAGAAAATCCCCCGTATTTTCACGCAGAAAGGTTTCGTCGATTATTGTTTCCGACGATACGAAAAAATGAAACCCGTCCATGATTGGCTGCTGCTGCTAACCCGTAGAGCCGCCAAAAAGAAAAAATAATGCATTTTCGTAATTTTTCGGCCTATGTTCATTCAAGGAGCGAAAGATGATCCATTACCGCTTCGAATTCGACCCTCAGACGGTCATTGAATTCGCCATCGACGAGCAATCCGACACCTCTTACGAAGAAAACCTGACGGAAGTTCCCGAGTGGATGCGGCTGGATCGTTACCGTTGCGAAGGCTGCCCGCTCGATCCGTCCTCGCGTACCACTTGCCCGGCGGCGATGGCCATGAAACCTGTGGTCGAAGCCTTCAGCCACAAAATATCCTACGAAGATGTCAAAGTAACCGTCGAGCAACACGATGTCCGCATCGAAGCTCAAACCACGATGCAAAACGCGGTGAGATCACTGCTCGGACTGCTGCTGGCGCTATCGAGTTGCCCGGTTGTAGGACGTTTACGGCCCATGGCACAATTTCATCTTCCATTCGGTACGCGGGAACATACCGTTTTTCGTGCCATCGGAATGTATTTGACCGCGCAGTTCGTTCGCGAACAGGAGGGCCAAACACCCGATTGGAGCATCGATGGTCTCAAGGAGATTTACGAAAACGTGCACAAAGTCAATGACAAACTCGCCGATCGCATCCGTGCCGCTTCCAAGCAGGATGCAACCGTCAACAGCATTATCATTCTCGACGCCTTCGGTTACGGCGTCACCATGAGCATTAAAAACAGCGCCAAGAAACTCAAGCCGATCTTTTCGATGTACCTGGACTGAGGCTCCTCGTTTCCAACATGCACGACATCGAAACGTTTCCGTTTATACGGCGCAAATTTCACCATTTTCCGGAAAAGCTGACATGAATCTTACAAATTCGTCCTCTTTCGTTCTTCACAATATCGCCGTCATGGCCACACTCGATGAAAAACGCATCACCCCGGACAATCCGTTGGGACGGATTGAAAACGCAGCGGTTGCCGTCCGGGACGGCTTGATCGACTGGGCAGGCCACGAAACGGAACTACCCGATAACTATAGACAAATGCCTGCAATAGACGCCCGAAAAACGACCCTAACGCCGGGGTGGATCGACAGCCACACCCATCCGGTGTTTGCAGGAGAGCGCTCGACGGAGTACGCCGAACGTCTTCGAGGCGTGCCCTATACCGAAATCGCCGCTCGCGGCGGAGGCATTCAAACGACGGTCAAAGCCACACGGGCCGCGTCGGAAGACGAATTGTACCGGACAGCGCGATATTGGCTGGACGAAATGCTCGGCTACGGCGTCACCACCATCGAAGGAAAAAGCGGTTACGGACTGACTACCGAAAGCGAACTCAAGCAACTCGCTGTCTTGGGAAAACTTCGAGACGAAGGTGCGCCGCAGGTTGTCCCAACCTTTCTGGGCGCGCACGAATTTCCACTGGAATACCGTGATCGCCGCGATGCCTACGTAGACCTTATTGTCGAGGAAATGCTGCCTGCCGTAGCCGAACAGGGAATTGCACGTTTTTGTGACGTTTTTTGCGAAAAGGGATGGTTCGACGTGGATCAGTCCCGCAAAATCCTGCTTGCCGGGCGCGAACACGGCCTGCTTTTGCGTCTTCACGCCGACGAATTCGCACCCTCCGGTGCAGCGGAACTGGCGGCGGAACTCGACGCCGTAGCCTGTGACCACCTGATGGCGGTCAGCGACCAGGGAATTGCCGATATGGCAAAAAAAGGAGTGATCGCCGCCATATTGCCCGGCACGACCCTAAACCTCGGATCGCACAACTTCGCGCCCATAGAAGCCATGTACAAAGCCGGGCTGTGCGTTGTGCTGGCCAGCGATTTCAATCCAGGTAGCTGCGTTTGCGCCAATCTTCCGCTGATCGCCCAACTTGCGGCAATGCAAATGCGTTGGACACCCGAAAAGCTGCTGCCTGCCGTCACATCAGACGCCGCCCGTTCCCTGGCTCTGGGTGATCGTGGGAGAATCGAAAAAGGACTGCGAGCGGATCTCGTGTTGTTCGATGTTCCCGGCATCGACTACCTTTTCTACCGCTGGGGACGCAATCACGTTCATCGTGTTTTCGTTGGCGGTCGAGAGGTGGAACTTGTCCCACAGCCTCCGCTTTTTGCCACATAGAATCAGAGTGGTGGATCTTAAGTAAATGGCACTTCTCGCACGAAATCCGTTGGTTCAGGTTTTCAACCTGAACCGAAACGTTTGGGGGCAGGATACAATCCTGCCCCATCATGTCTCATCTCATGTAACCATCTGGAATCACGAAATTATCTGTTTTTAATGATGAATCCAGACCATTGTTGTACCGAAAATGCAAGAACCAAGAATAGGATGTTTCCCTACAAAAAAATTCGCGCTCATCCAACATTTCCAATCAACAAGCCGTTTGCGAATTCCATCCTCAAGTTGTAGAATCGCGCCGTTTCCGGTTCTATAGTTGGAATATTCACAGATTCGAACTCGTCGAAACCTTATACAAGAGGGGTTCCTTCAGTAATTCAGTAGATTTTCGAGGGTAGCACACGAATGGCGGAAAACGTCGGCTCGTACAACCTGATCAAACGTCTCGCCACTGGGGGAATGGGAGAAGTCTACCTTGCGAAATTGCAGCGGGGCCGTGATTTCGAAAAACTGGTCACGGTGAAAAAGCTGCTTCCGCATTTAAGCCACCAACCCGGTTTCAGCGAGATGTTCTGCTCGGAAGCAAGCCTCAGTGCACGTCTCAATCATGCGAATATCGTACAGATTTACGACTTCGGCGATGAAGACGGCAATCTCTGGCTCGCCATGGAATACGTTCGCGGAGTGGACCTGGGAAGCCTGATCGCCCGAATGAAAGAACGGGGAACAGACTTCGGAGCGGCTTTCGCGCTGCCCATCGTTCGATCCGTCTGCCGCGCCCTGGATTACGCTCACCGTCTCTCCGACGAAAACGGCCGTCTGTTGCACCTCGTACACCGCGACGTGACACCGTCCAACGTCCTCGTCAGTTTCGAAGGAGAAATCAAGCTCACCGATTTCGGCCTGGCCAGCGTACGAAGCCGGGAACAGTTCCACGATTCAGCCATGGCGGGAAAACTGCCCTACCTGCCTCCCGAAACCATTCGCGGCGAGCGCGTGGACCAGCGAAGCGACATCTACGCCTTGGGATTGCTGCTTTATGAACTGGCCAGCGGCAGGAAAGCTTTTTCACTGGACGACACCCTGCCCTCGGAACAAACCGCCGACGACCTGCTGCATCGAATCGTGAAAGGAAAAACCCCTTGGAACGACTCGGAAACTCAGGAATATCTCACACCGGAGATTCTAGCGCTATGTAGCAAGGCGTCCGCTCTGGACCCCGGAGAACGTTACCAATCCTGCAAAGAACTTCTTTCGGAAATCGAAGCGTTATTAAATCCACTCCTCGCACGAGGAGAAGGACGCGACCTGGCCGATTTATTGAGCCAACATTTCGAAGCGGCCCAAAGTCCTACCGGCGCACTTCCCGAAAAAACCATCGTGGTTCCTTCGGGGAAACCGGCGGAAAAAACCGTGGTGGTTGGTGAAAGCCTCAAACAACCTCTCGAATCCACACAGGTTTCCGCGTATCCGAAAAAAACGGAAGTTACACGTCAAAAACCGAAACGTAAACGAACGCTGTGGCCGTTGATACTCATTTTTCTCATCGCATCGCTCGCCTCTGCTACATACTGGTTTTTGCAAGCACCGGAAACCGGTTCTCTTCTTGTGACAAGCAACGCCGATGGTGCAACGGTAGTGATTCCGGGACAACCGGAGCAGCCCTGCCCTGCCCGCTTTCCTCGTTTACCGGCTGAAACGAATGTGGCTGCAACCCTTCAGGCCCCTTTTCATGCGGCACAAAACGTTTCCTTTCGCGTCGAAAGCGGACAGGAGACGAAAAAGCACGTAGAACTGAAAAGACTCACCCGGATGGTGAAAATCCAGAGCGATCCTCCCAATGCCGAGGTCACCCTCAACGACAAAAAGCTTCAGGAAACCACACCGTTGATCCTCGCAGCCTTCCCTTTAGGCGTCGAACAAAAGATTCTTTTAACCAAACCGGGCTACGCACCCTTTGAGGATCGTTTCACCATCACCGAAGCAGGCGACAAACCGGAAACAAAGAATTACAACCTCGTTCCGCAACAGACGCGCTATCGTTTCGAGACGACTCCGGCCAACACCGAAATCACCGTCGGTGGCAGAGCACTCAAGCATGGTGAAACCACGCCACCCGTCACCGGCGGGAAATCCCTATCCGCCACATTTACAGCCAAGGGATTCCATACGAAAACCCTCGAACTCAAAGTAACGAAGCAGGAAACAGAAACCCTTCGCGTTGCGTTGTCCCCTTGGACACCGCAAATCAAGTGGCTTTCCCGTCAGTCTGAACTTGGTTTTAGTCACAACGGCGGTCCCGAGCAAAAACGCATCGTCGCTGCGATAACTCCTGAAAAAGACCAGCTTTTCACCGCACGCACGCCTGAAGGTTTTTTCGCGATTCGACTGCATGTGGATCAGTTCCAGGACAAGCAAAACCTCTGGCGTACGAAAGCCACATGCAACTTCAACGCCCAGCCATGGGCACGGTTCTTTATCGATGGACGCACTCGCAGAGAAACTCCCGTCTCCGGAGTAACGTTGCTGGAAGGCTCCCACCGGATCGAATTTCAACTGGGAAATTCCGAAACGAAGTATTCGTTAAGTCTCGCGATTCGTTGAATTGTAATTCTTTGTAAAAGGTCGAGAAAATTCCTGCATCTTCGTTGCGATTTCACCAACTCTGAGCTATTCTGCGTCCACGACACCGTAGATATATGAACAAACAACAAAAACCGGAAAAAAGGTGGAACTATGCGTCGTTCACTCGCTTGTTGGGGCTTGGTACTTTCTATCTTCACGTTGTGTTTCGCAATCGGTTGCTCGGATTCCGATGATGACGAAAACGGCAACGGAGCCGTCGACGCCGTAACGTCCGCCACACCCGGAGTCCCGGAAGCCCAACTGGGTGAATCCCATGCAGGCTGGAAAAAAGCGGGATGCCTGTCCTGCCACGAAAACGTGCACGCCAATGGCTCGGTTACACCTCAATGCGTCGCCTGTCACGGTGTCAACGGAGCACCTCAACGAGAAGCGGGACACGCCAGCGGAAATTGTACGCAGTGTCATATGCAAGCCCACGAAGACTTGACCTTCGATTCGGACGACACCTGCGTAGCCTGCCACAAATACGACACAACCGAAGGCTGTCCCGTTACGGAAACCGCCGACGTGGTGGTCATCGGCGCGGGCGGCGGTGGTCTGAGCGCGGCCACGGTGTTGGCACGAGCCGGAAAAAAAGTGGTTTTGATCGAAAAACACAACAAAGTCGGCGGTTACATGACGCGCTTCAAACGTGGCGACTACACGTTTGAAATCTCTTTGCACGCCATGGGCGGTCTCGACCACGAAGAGGGAGAAGTTCCTAAAGATTTTGGAGCTTTGGGAATTTGGGACAAGCTTAAGCCGGTACGCCTCGACCCGATGTATAAAGTCGTTACGGAAGATCTGGAAATGGTGATTCCGTCCGATCCCGAGATTTTCAAATCCCAACTCAAAGAGCTGGTCCCCGAAGAAGCCGACGGAATAGACCTGCTCTTCGAAGACATTTATGCTTTGGAAGCCAAGTACCTCGAACTTGCGGCCGCACAAAGCGCCGGAGGCGAAACCTGGACCGAATACGCCGCCAGCCATGCCGGAGACATGATGGAATTGTACGGCTACATGAGCATGACTCTGACCGATATGCTCGACGACTACATTTCCGATCCCCGGCTGATGCTTCTCATGACGCAGTTGGCCAGTTACGCCGGAACCGAGCCGGATGAAATCTCCGCCGCGTTTTACATGGTTATGTGGTTCGGCTACCATCTTCATGGATTCTACTACTTCCAAGGCGGTTCCGAATCGATCACCCAGGCGATGGCGGATGAAATCGAGGACAACGGTAGCATTGTCAAGCTGAACACGCTTGTGGAAAAAATCGTTATCGAGGACGGCAAAGCCGTGGAAGTTCAAACGAAAGACGACGCCTGTTATCGCGCCGATTACGTCGTTTCCAACGCCAACGCCCCCGCTACGATGCTGAAGATGGTAGGCTCCGAGTACCTTCCCGAAGACTACGTTTCCGACATCGAAGACATGAGCATCGGCCTGAGCGCCATCGTTTTGTACATCGGTACAGATGCCGATTTCCGAGAATATTTCGATGAAGCGCACGAAATTTTCGTCAACGACGGCTTTGACCAGCATACGAACTTTTCCTACAACGACGAGTGCAACGCCGATCAAGCGCCTTTCCTGATCACCAATTACTCTCTTTCCGACCCGGATGTCGCTCCGGCAGGGAAAAATGTCCTCGTAATTGCCAGCGAACTCGGGTACGATTGGAATGATGTATGGAAATTTTACGATGACCGTGAAATGTACCAGTCCATCAAAAAGGAAATCGCGGATAAATTGCTGTATCGTACCGAACAACTACTGCCTGGTTTGAGCGAGCACATCGAGTCCCTTTCCATCGCCACGCCTCCCACACTGGAACGATTCACTTTGAATCCCAAGGGAACGTTCTTTGGCTTCGATGGCACGCCGGAGCAGTCGTTGCTTAATCGCCTTCCCCAAAAAACGCCGATCGAAAACCTGTTCCTGGCAGGTGCCTGGACCTTCCCCGGACCGGGACAGTCAGCTGTTATCAGCTCGGGCATTTCGGCGGCTAAACTGGTGCTGGATGCCATGGAAGGCGGCGACGATCCGGCCGTTGACGGCGATGAAGAACTCGAAGACGAACTGGAGGAGGAAGTCGAATAAGCCTCGTCATTTGGCGATGGCAACTCTTCCTTTTCTACGAAACATAGGATTTTTGCCATGACACGCCAAGGAATCCAAAGATTCGTACTTTTTTGTCTCCTGACAGGACTTTTCGCCTGTGGCAGTTCGGACGTCACGTTAGGAGTGAATTGTTCCTCTCCCTGTGCACAGGACGAAGACTGCACTACGGGAAAAATCTGCGTCGATAGCTGTTGCAAGGACGGTTGCCGGGAAACGGCGGATTGCTCATTAGACCAGATTTGTGACGATGGCGATTGTGTTACACCCTCGAACTATCCAAATCCCTGGGGAGATACGGACGAAACAACACCACCGGCAGACCGGGACGATTCGGTAACCGAAAACGACTCCATCACGGAAAACGATAACGATACGACGACCGAAACAGACCAGGACGACGACCCCGACCTTCTACCTGCCGACGAGGATATTTCGGAACAAGACGAGCAAGCGGACCAGTCCGATACGGTCGATCAATCCGAGGTGGAACCGGAAATCGAAATCGAATGCACGACTTCCGGGGATTGCAACATAGGAGAAATCTGCCTGAACAGCCTGTGTGTCGAAGGGTGCTGGACGACTCGTGATTGCCCGGATAACAAGCTCTGTAAAACCGTCACTTCGACCGATCCGGGTCAATGTGTCGATTGCTTCAACGACAACGATTGCGACGACGACGAGCGCTGTGTCAACTCAACTTGCAAATTTTCCTGCAGAAACGACAATGATTGCACTTCTTCCTCATCAGCACCTTTTTGCGATACCGCCACGGGTGTATGTGTCCATTGTCTTTCCGATGGACATTGCGATATCAATTACATCTGTATTTCCGGGGATTGTCAGAGAGGATGTCGCACCGACCGCGATTGCGACAACAACAGGCTCTGCGATCCTCTGGCCGGAACGTATGGAACTTGCTACCAGTGCATGGAAAATGCACATTGCACCGAACCTCGCGTATGCGAGTCCCATCAATGCGTTGTCGATTGCTCACAGATTGAATGTCCGGTAGAGACACCCATCTGCCATCCTTGGACAGGGGATTGCCTTGAATGCACGGAAAGTGCACACTGCCCGGAAGGGGAAATCTGCAAAGCAGCCGAGTGCGTAGTCGGCTGCAATACCGACGAAGACTGTTTGAACGGGCACTATTGCCGACATGTCGGGGATGGTCTATGCGTGGAATGCCTCCGAAACGAGCATTGCTCACAGGGATTTGCCTGTGTTTCGAACGATTGTGTACCGAGTTGCGAAACGGACGCCGACTGCCCTTCAAACCTACACTGCAAAGCCGTTGGGAATGGCGAATGCGTGCAGTGCCTGGATGACAACCATTGTACCGGGGAGGCTCGTTGCATCGAGGACATCTGCCAGGAGGCGGATTGCTCTACGGATTCACAATGCCCCATAGGAAATTATTGTCACCCATTGTTGGGAAGCTGCGAGGATCTACCTTCCGATTCCTGCGCCAGTGTGGATGATTGCCAGTACTGGCCTTGGGATACCGATGTTTGCGATCCCCTGACCCGTCGATGCGTCCCCGGCTGTGTTCTTTCACTGTTGTGTCTGGATGACACAAGATCCCAGTGCATCGAAGATGCCTGTTACGAATGCAGAGGTTCGTCCGATTGTCCCGGCACCCGTTGTGACCCCTTCGACCGGCTGTGCGATATGTGCCGCAACGATTCAGATTGCATTACGGAAAACTGGCTTTGCGATCCAAACAGTGGAAGTTGCCACGAATGCTTCGACGACTGGGATTGCCCCTCGGGAATGGTCTGCCACCCGGATCTTTTGCTTTGTAAACAATGCGTGACAGACAACCATTGCATTCTGCCGTCTTATCCTGAATGCGGCAAAAACTACACTTGTCTTCCCCCTTGTCATGATGAATGTGCCGAAGACGCTATTCGCTGCAATGAAGAAGACGAAACGGAACCGATCAGCTATCAGATCTGCGGCGACTACGACGATGACCACTGCTTGGAGTGGAGTCCGGGTAGCTACCTCTGCTCGGGAAATCAGACCTGCCGCAACGATGCATGCAGTTGCGAGCATATCTGTACCGAAGGTCAAACCCGCTGCCACGAGGAAGATATTTCACGTCTGCTGACCTGCGAGGCGGACAGCGACGGTTGCACACAGTGGTCCACCGGGTATTGTCCAAGCAACCAACACTGTTCGGGAAATCAATGTGTAGATGACTGATTCCTCCGCATAAGCGAAGGAATACTCTCACCTTACGTCCAGACGAATCCAGCGCGTGCAGTATTTGTTGGCGGCACGAATCAGGCTGCGAATATCAGCATCCTCGTGTGCATAGAGATGAATAGCTCCGCTTTCGTCCGTACTGACAACGACACCGTGCTCCACTTCGGTGGATTCCTCTCCGAACGACAGGATAAACGGCCCTCCAGAGAAGGTTTCGATGTCCAGGTCTTTGTCTTCGTGGCGAATTTGCACCGTCTGCATCAAAGAAAACAGGGTGTGCTTTCTCTGATGGGCGGAATCCGTGGTCCAAAGAATCATTTTTCCAGTGTTTTCCTCGGCACCACTGGGAAGACCGATAGCACTGGAACCGGTAGAAAGACGGCGCTCGGCGTGGGTAACGTGGATCTTGATCGGATCGGGCATGGTAGCAACTTTCTCATAAACGCAAAATCGGCGAGCGGATCATGCCTCGCTCGCCATATCACCGAACGAACGCCCAATCATCCCGACAGGACAACGAACTGTCAAGATTTTGTCGAATTTTCCTCACCGACCGAAAACGGGAACAATCGCAGGGCTAACAAGTTTTCTCTTTGATATCACTGGGATTTTTCCCAATTAAATTTATTATTTAAGTACTTATAAATCTTTTTCATCGATTTTTGAAATAATGACCTTTTTGTCATCCTTATTTACAATAAAAAAGCCCCGTGAAAAACACGAGGCTTTGGAGAATTATTCTGGGTTTCAACCAAGTTCGGCAAGATTCTTTTCAAGCTTTTCGATGATGAAACTCAACTCTTCTTTACGATTTTTTTCTTTTTGTACCACCGCTTCGGGAGCGCGGGAAACGAAGTTTTCATTTTCGAGCTTTTTCTGAGTCTTTTCAAGGTCTTTTGCGGCTTTTTCGATTTGGTGCTGAATCCGTTTTTTCTCTTCCTCGATGTCGATCAGGTCACCCAACGGCACAAAGAGCTCGGCATCGTTGCAAACACCGGAAGCCACCGGCCCTTTGGAGGTGAATTCCTTCACGATTTCCAGGCTTTCCACACGAGCCAGTTCCTTGATGAACAACTCCTGCTCCCCGATCAACGTGGCGAGGCTCTCGTCGTGGCATAAGGCAACCAAAGGAATCTGTTTTCCCGGCTCCAGGTTGCTTTCTCCGCGAATGTTTCGGACGGTCTTGACGACTTCCATCAGCCGTTCCATCGAAGCGGCATCCTTCTCGAAATCGCGGGCCAGTGAAAGATCATCCGCCGTGGGGAAGCGGGAAATCATGATCGATTCCGGCTCTTCCTTCAGTTTCGGCAATTTCTGCCAGATTTCCTCCGTAATAAAAGGCATAATCGGGTGCAGCAACTTCAACGCGGTGTCCAAACAGGTCACGAGCGTATGTTGCGTGGCGTGCCGATACTCCGGACCGCCTCCGACTTTTCCGTACAGCGTAGGCTTGCACAGTTCGATGTACCAGTCACAGAATTCATTCCAGAAGAAGTGATACACCGCCATGGCTGCCTGATCGAAATAGTAGCCATCCAAGGCTTTTTTGACATTCTCCACCGTTTTCAACAGACGGTGCAGTATCCACTTATCGGCAAGTCCCAAACCAGCAGGATCGAGCGGTTTCCCGGCGTCGAAATCCTCCAGGTTCATCATAATGAAACGGCTGGCGTTCCAGATCTTGTTTGCGAAGAAACGGAAGCCTTCGATACGTTTGATATCGAGTTTGATGTCCCGTCCATGTCCGGCCATGGAAATCAGCGAGAAACGCAGGGCGTCGGTACCCGAAGCCGGAATACCGTCTTTGAATTCCTTTTTCGTAGCTTTTTCGATTCCCTTGATTTTCTTCTCGTTCAACCCCACGCTGACCGCATCCTGGCGGCGCTTCTTCATGAGATCATCGAAACCGATACCGTAAATCACGTCCAACGGATCGATCACGTTGCCCTTGACCTTGGACATCTTGTTGCCTTCGTGATCGCGGACCATGGCGTGCAGATAAACGGTATGGAAAGGAGGCTTACCCATGAAGTGAATTCCCATCATCATCATCCGAGCGACCCAGAAAAAGATGATGTCGAAGCCGGTTTCCATCACATCGGAGGGATAGTATTTTTTCAGCGATTCCGTCTCATCGGGCCAAGACATGGTGCTAAACGGCCAAAGTCCCGAACTGAACCAGGTATCCAGCACGTCTTCATCCTGATGCAGGTTCTTGCCGCCGCAACCGCCGCAAACCTCGGGAGTTTCCCGCGAGACGGTCACATGGTCGCAGTCCTCGCAATACCAGGCCGGAATACGGTGTCCCCACCACAACTGGCGACTGATACACCAATCGTGAATGTTGTACATCCACTCGTAATAGGTTTTTTCCCAGTTTTTCGGCACGAACTTCGTCTCGCCGCTTTCTACGGCTTTGATCGCCGGTTCGGCCAGCGGTTTGGTCTTGACGAACCATTGCCGGGACACGTACGGCTCGATCGTCCCGCCGGAACGCTGGCAGCGTCCGACGTTCATCATATGTTCTTTGGTTCCCCGGAAAAATCCCTTGGCCTCGATATCCGCTTTGACCTTTTTCCGAGCCTCCATCACGTCGAGTCCTTCGTATGGACCGGCGTTCGAGTTGAAGGTTCCGTCCATATTGAGCAGGTTGATCACTTTAAGATCGTGCCGCTGTCCGGTCTGGAAGTCGTTGGGATCGTGGCCGGGCGTGACCTTCACAGCGCCGGTACCGAATTCGGGATCGACGAGAATGGCGTCCGCGATGATCGGCAGTTCATAGTCCATCAAGGGGTGCTTTAGTGTCTTACCAATAAGGTGTTTGTACCGTTCGTCATCGGGATGAACGGCCACTGCGGTATCACCCAGCATCGTTTCGGGACGGGTTGTGGCAACAATGATTTCACCCGATCCGTCGGCGACGGGATAGGCGAAGCTCCACAGTTCGCCTTTGACGTTTTCGTCGTACTCCACTTCGAGATCCGAAACGATGGTCTGGAGTTTCGGCGACAGGTTGACCATGCGCCAACCCCGATAAATCAAACCTTCGTCGTACAAACGCACAAAACTTTCCCGCACGGCCCGGGAACAGATTTCGTCCATGGTGAACCGGGTACGGTCCCAGTCGAGCGACGCGCCAAGTTCCTTCAACTGGTCGATGATCTTGCCGCCTTTGGCTTCCTTCCACTCCCAGACTTTTTCCAAGAATTTTTCGCGGCCCAATTCCTGTCGAGTTTTACCTTCAGTCAGCATCAAATCGCGTTCTACAACCATCTGCGTCGCGATTCCCGCATGATCGGTTCCCGGCATCCAGAGCGCCGAATAGCCTTCCATCCGTTTCCAGCGAATCAGCAGATCCTGAATCGACACCATCAGAGCATGGCCCATGTGCAGGTGACCGGTAACGTTGGGTAGTGGAATAACAATGGTGTACGGCTCTTTGTCGTCGCTTTCATCGGCGTGAAAATAGCCCTTCTCCATCCATTCCTTGTACCATTTTCGTTCCACATTTGAGGGATCGTAGCCTTTATTCAATGCATCGTCGGCCATGATTGCGTTCTCCTGCATACTGCTTTGTTTCGACAAACCAAAAAAGCCAGCCCGAAGGCTGGCTTGTTGTATCACCTTCGAAAGGGTTACCGCAAGAATCAGCTACCCCTTTTGGCCAGTTCATTCTTGAGGATCGTGTCTACCAAATCCGGTACGACTTCCCATACGACAGCATCGACCCGCTCACCCATCATGCTACCCAATTCGTCACGCAGGGCGGCACGAATCGCTTCGGCATCGACTCCACCATCTCCACTTCCCCCGGAAACCGCAGGAATCTTCTTCAGCCGGACATCCATCCAACGGGCGAACTTCATCAGTTCCTGACGTACGGACTCGCCTTTGTCCGAATCTGCCGCCGGTGTAGCTTTTTCTTCGATCAACATCCGCAACGACACGAATTCGTTGAGAATTTCACTCAAATCCACTTCGGCGGGTGCTGGAGCATTTTCAATCTTGGAAGAAACCAGCGCCGAAAGCTCCTGAAGTTTTCCTTCGACAAACGCTTCCGAAGCTCCGGTCTCTTGTGGCGCAGCATTCTCCATCGCAGCGAATTTCTCGCCCAATGTCGCACCAAGTTCTTCCAGTTTGCTCAAAACCGGTTCGGACGCATCAGTTCCGTGATCATCGGCATGTTCTTTGAATGTGGCTTGCAAAGTATCGAGCCGTTCACCAAGACCGGAAAGTGCCGATTCCAACGTCGAAGACTGTTCCTTGAGTCCGTCCAATCCATCAGTGACGGGATCGAGGGAAATCTCCGGCATCTCGATATTCAACCCTGAAATCTGTTGTCCAACCACGCCAAGCTTGTCGTTCATCATTTCCAGCCGGTCGAGTAGCTGGTTCGGGAAGACTTCCAGCGGCGCGAGTTTTTCGGCGATCGTATCTTCCTGGATTTTCAGCCAATCCGACACATCCTGCCGAAGTTGTTCCAAGCCATCCTTGAGTCCTTGTTGTGTTTCTTTGACCTGCTCGAATTCTTCTTTGAAAGAAGCGGTCGGATCGTCGGTTTTCTCGGAAAGAGCGGACAAACCGGAAGCGATTTTCTCTTCGATAACATCCACTTGCGAATCCGCGACCTTCTCCATGGTCTGCTGCAGAAGATTCGGCAACAGGTTTTCGAGCGTTTCGGACAACTGGCTCTGTATGGTGTCGGAAACGATCTCCTTCAACATCTCGGGATCGATTGCAGCCTGACCAGCGGAAACTGGAGATTCTTTCTTGGGATGCTCTACGACATTTGTAACTTCGAATTCCTCGGAAGGTTCAACCGGTTCGACAGATTCCACCGCCAATTCGTCGGCAACCGGCTGTTCGGGAAGGTCATCCGCCTGAATTTCGTGCTGAATGTCGGCTTCTTCCGGCTCGGGTTCTACAGAGATCGGTTCCAAATCCACTTCCGGTTCCGGCTCATCAATTTCGTCGGATTCCGCCAGCAAATCAACCACATCGTCGGTCATTTTCGGTTCGATTACATCTTGGGCGGGAGCGTCTTCGGGAATCAACTCCAGATCGTCTTCCGGAATCGTTTCGAACTCTTCCTCTGGCTCCGGTTCCGCTAGAACCGGTTCTTCGAGCGGCTCGGGTTCGATAACGGTTTCGGGTTCTTCCAACACTTCCGGTTCGGACTCTTCCGAAATCAGTTCAGGTTCCGCCTCTACAACAGGTTCATCCGCTATAGGTTCAGGTTCTTCAGAAATCAATTCCGGCTCTGCTTCGACGACGGGTTCATCGGCTATAGGTTCCACGTCATCATCCATGATGATTTCCGCACTTGGAATGGACTCGAATTCCATCGGCTTTTCTTCCTCATCCATGGAAATATCATCGAAAGCCATGGGAGGTAGTTCCGTGGGTTTTTCTTCCGCTTTTTCTTCGACTTTTTCCTCAACAGCTTCCGCTTGGGGAGCATCTTCGGCTGAAGGGATTTCATCCAATAATTCATCGATGCTTGAATAGTCCATCCCGGCACTGGAAGATGATTCGTAATCCAGTGCGTCTCCAGCCTCTCCAGGAATTTCCGTTGCATAATCCAAAACTTCGTCTACGACCTCTTTTTCCTCGGGTACATCGGGGATTTCGCTGGGAATTTCCGTTGCGAAAGGTTCGGTCGAAGACTTAACTTCCATCGGCGCTTCTGCCGTGGGTTCCACTTCCAATACCGGCTGGGATTCCAATTCCAACTCAGGTTCAGGCTCGGATTGCACATCCAAAACGGGTTGGGATTCGAGTTCCAATACTGGCTCGGATATAGGCTCTGGTTCTGGCTCCGGCGAAGCCTCCGGGACTTCGTCCATAGCTCCCATAAAGTCGAAATCATCTTGCGGTTTCTCTTCGGCAACTGCAGATTCTTCCTGGGCTTCCATCGGCTGAATATCCAGATCCCCCATGGAATCGTCTTCGATCATTTCGATATCGTTTTCATCCAATTCCAGGATTTCGATATCTTCGAGTTCGTCCTGCCCCTGGAGATCCGCCTCTCCTGCACTTGCAGTGGTTCCTTCGACCCACTGACCGGCGTGCTGGTTGACGAGTTCGATCAATTGTTCCGTATCGAAGGGTTTGAAAGCGTACCCCTGCGAACCAACCGCGGCGGCGAGTTCTTCGTCCGGTTCGGATTCGAGCCCCGTAAACAGCAGTATAGGAATTTTCGCAAGCTCGGAATCGGAACGAATGTTCCGGCAAACATCATACCCATCCATTCCGGGCATGTTGACATCCGCGAGAATCAGATCGGGAGATGCCTTCCGGGCGAGATCGATGGCGGATTGGCCATCCTCGGTGGCAAGCACTTCGACATCCGTATTCAAAAAAGTCAGTCTGACCATTTCACGAATGGTCGTTGAATCATCCGCCACCAGCAATTTCTTGCTCATTCCGGCTCTCCTTGCAGACAAGTGAAAGAAGTCATCCCACACAAGCTAAATGGTTCTATTTACTGGACCTTCTTTCGCCCCGTGTTTCACGAAATCGTTTGAATGCAGCTATGGATACGAAAAATATTTTCAATATGAAAGATATTTTTGCAGAATTATCACATAATTAGGTCAAACTGTCAATGGATTTGGGATAAACGCAACCCCTTCGTCAATAAAATTAACGACCGAAAAATACCTTGTTTCCGTCGTTCGTTTTTTCACCATTTCGGACTGCTTTTTCAGGTGCAATATGAAGAAAATCACCCACTTTCCGAACAAAACAGTGCGACATCTGCAAACCAGAAAAGAAAATCCTTCATGAATTGATGGAAGAAAGCGAAACCTGCGAATTTTCAGCGTTTTCCATGCTGACGCAAAATTTCACCCAGCGCCATTCCCGCCGCAACGGAGACATTGTACGATGCGACATTGCCACGCATCGGCAATCGACATAGAGCGTCGCAAGCTTTGCGGGTTCCAGGGCGCAATCCACGACCCTCGGAACCCGCTACGAGCACCACGTCCCCACTTAGATCCAAGTCGTACAGCTCGCTCGTCCCCTCCCCTGCGAGTCCGTAGATCCAGAATCCAAGTTTTTTCAATTGGTTAAGCGATCTTACGAGATTGGTTTCGCGAATGATGGGAATCCATTGCGTTGCTCCGGCGCTAACTCTTTCGACTGTCGGACTTACCTCGACTTGCTTGTCTTTGACGATCAGCACCGCTCGGCAGCCGATCACTTCGGCGGTTCGGATCAACGCTCCGAAATTATGGGGATCTTGCACCTGATCGAGTACAAGAACAATGCTCGAACCATCGGCGGCACGAGAAAACACCTCATCGAATGAAGCGTAACGAAACGGCTTCAACTCGACAACCACCCCTTGATGATTGCCGGAAAACAGTTGGTCGAGATCGTTTTTGGGAACGATTTCTAGTGGAATATCATGTTGTTTTAAGCGCAAATGAACGCGCTCCAGAGCGTTTTTGTTCACTCCTTCTTTCATCCAGGCACGGCGGCAGTCTTCGGGCTTGCGTTCCAAAACCTCCAACACGGGCCGGATTCCGGCGACTCTTCGAGGCAATCAGACCTCCGCCATAGCATGAACGATGCGTTCGGCTGCATCCACGGGATCTTCGGCCGCGATGATCGGCCGTCCCACCACGATATAATCGGCCCCGGCCTCCATGGCCTGTCCGGGTGACAAGGTGCGCCGCTGGTCATCGGCTTTACCTACCGGGGTCTCCTGCATACGAATTCCCGGCGTGACGATCAAAAAGCCATCGCCCATCTGTTCACGAGCAATCGAAATTTCCCGAGGACTGGCGATAACACCATCCGCACCGCTGTCAGAGGCCAATCCGGCCAAACGAGCGACCCGCTGGGAAACCGTTTCTCCGATTCCCAGTTCTTCTAGATCGTCGTTACCCAAGCTGGTCAGAACCGTAACAGCCAGGATTTTCGGTCTTGCCATACTGGAGCGTGCAGCAGCTTCCCGAGTCGCTTCCACGGCACGAATCAGCATTTTCGATCCACCGGCGGCATGCACGGTAAACATGCTTACACCACCCAGACGAACCGCTTCATCACAGGCTTGTGCAACCGTATTGGGAATGTCGTGATATTTCAAATCCAGGAAGACACCCAGACCTTCCGATGCGATGGCATCCACCGCATCCGGTCCGAGTCGAGTGAACAGGCGCATACCGACTTTGAACATGCCCACGGCATTCTTCAGAGTTTTCGCCTGGTTACGCAGTTGCTGGAGGGAATAATCTCCGTCCATCGCCACGATCAGCTTTTTGCGTGCTTCGATGATTTCCATGGTTCATTCTCCCGAGCATTCAGCCATCAGGGCTGCTATCGTATCCTGGACTTTCGTCACGATATCCGTCAACGGAATCAGTTCGACGTCTTGCGAACGACGCAGTTTGAACTCGACGTTTCCGTCTTTCAGGCTTTTCTTGCCGATGGTGATACGAATAGGAATTCCCAACAAATCCGCATCGTTGAACTTGATACCGGGTCGTTCGGTACGATCATCTAACAGTACCTCGATTCCCAACTCCAGCAGCTCGCCATACAGCTTTTCTCCGGCCTCACGTACGGCATCGTCTTTCATCATCACCGGTAGGATTTCCACGGCAAATGGAGCTATGGGCAAGGGCCAGATAATTCCTTTGTCATCGTGGTTCTGCTCGATAGCTGAGGCCACGGTCCGACTGACGCCGATGCCGTAACACCCCATTTCGACCGCTACGTCCTTGCCGTTTTCGTCCTGGACCACTGCCTTCATTTTAGAGGAATATTTCTTGCCGAGATAGAAGGTCTGTCCAACCTCGATTCCCTTGTATTCGTGCAGAATTCCACCATCGCATCGGGGACAACCTTCGCCGTCTTTGGCGCAACGGAGATCGGCCCAGGCTATGGGTTCGAAATCGCGTCCTCGATTCACTCCGGTAAAGTGGTAATCTTTCTTGTTGGCACCGGTCACGCCGTCGGCCACGGTTTTCACCGAAAAATCGCAGATCACCGGCAGTTTCATACCAACCGGTCCGGCAAACCCAACCGGCGCACCGGTTTGCTTGAGAATATCCGCCTCTTCTGCCGCATAAACCGCGTTTACCCCGAGGTGGTTTTTCAGTTTTAATTCGTTGAGTTCTTCGTCACCACGCAGACAAATCGCGTAGAACTTGCCATCGTCGTCGTGGTAGATCAGGGTTTTGATCAATTTTTCGGGACCGACCTTCAAAAAGGCCGAAATCTCGTCGATGGTCCGTTGGTTCGGCGTATGAACCTCAACCACTTCGGCGCTACCCGGTTCAACCTCTCCGGTCATTTCATACTTCGATTCCGCTTTTTCGACATTGGCGGAATACTCGCAGGCATCGCAGGCCAGAATGGTATCTTCACCGGAAGACGCCAACACCTGGAATTCGTGGGAATAATTCCCGCCGATCGCTCCCGTATCCGCTTCGACGGCACGGAACTTCAGACCACAACGCGTGAAAATGCGCGTGTATGCGTCGTACATGACCTTATAGCCACTCTCCAACGCATCTTCCTTATTGATATGGAAGGAATACGCATCCTTCATGATGAATTCCCGCCCACGCATCAGACCGAAGCGAGGTCGGATTTCGTCACGGAACTTGTCCATGATCTGATAGAGATTGATCGGAAGTTGCCGATAACTCTTGATTTCGTTGGAGAACAGATGGGTGATGACTTCCTCGTGTGTCGGTCCGAGGCAGAATTCCCCGCCTTTTCTGTCTTTGATGCGCAGCAATTCTGGACCGTACTGATTCCAACGCCCGGAACTTTCCCAGATTTCGGACGGTTGCACCATCGGCATCAGCAATTCCTGAGCACCGCTACGATTCAGTTCCTCTCGCACGATCGTTTCCACTTTGCGAATCGAACGCAGAGCCAAAGGCAGATACGTATAGATTCCCGCCGCGAGTTTGCGAATCATTCCCGCACGCAACATCAGAATATGGCTTTGCACCTGCGCATCGGCAGGAACTTCTTTCAGAGTCGGAATCAGCATCCGTGAGTATCGCATCGTACAACCTTTCCAGACAATCGTGTTCTCTTCGACTCACACAATGGTGTAGATCGAAAACGCTCCCTAAAAACGGGGAACGAATATATTACCGCTCGCCGATTCGTATGCAAGAAGAATCGGCGGGGTTTTGTAGATATCAGACAAAACTCGCGCCGGGCAACAACGCTTCGGCGCGAGATAAAAACGTTTTAACGAGTATTTTCACTATGAGGCGACGGAATTTCCTGTCTTTACGAAACAGGATAACCAACGCCATCTACTTGAATTTTATCAGCTTTCTTCCAACTCAACCACGGCGTACTCGATAATTTCACCCTCGGCGGAGTGGAATCCGGGCTTGACAATGGATTTGACGGTACCACCGTGGTGCCAACCACCGAAGCCCGATTCTTCCTGTCCTGCGACTTTGGAACTGAAGGGATCGAAGGCTTTCCCCAAACGCGGCAGATGCAGAAGAAGCTCGACGACTTCAGCAATGGAGTTGAGCCAACGGAATTGCTCCTCGTCGGGTTCTTCTACGCCACCGGATGTTATCGCCAGATAGAGATCCGATACGATTTTCATCACCATACCGGACAAAACCTGCCCTTGGTCGTTCTGCAATTCCATTCCCGTTCCACCGACGCTTTCGCCGACAATCATCAAACGGGAAACAGTCTGCAACACGAGAGCGACCGGGTTGGCATCCGTTCCTTCTTCGGCTTGACCGTATGTCGCACCCGCTCGCTCGATCGCACCCAACTCTCGCAGCACTTTGTACCGTGGGTTGTCCATAACTTGCTGCATGATTTCTTCGACGGTTTCTTCGGGAATCCAGGATTGCTCGGTGTCCTGTACACGCTCGACGAGCATTTCCCAACCCATAGAAAACTCATGCATCCACCACGATTCACGCTGATCCAGCCCCAGATTCTCCCGAAGCTTGTAAAGTCCCTGAGCGAAGTGATTCCATTCAAGTTTGGGACGCGACAAGGCAACTTCTTCGACCCGTGCCACTTCTTCTTTAGCTTTTTCACTCGCCTTTTCGAGCAGTTCGTCTTTGCCTTCTCCCAATTTCAGCATGGAATCCTGAATTTCCGTAATGCGCTGATACATTTCGTGATTGTTGACCGTCAGGCTTTCAATATTGATCGTATTGCGCATCAACGATTCGGCCAATTCATCGATACGTTCCATCGATTCCATGGTACCGGAGAGCTTTTCTTCAAAAGTCTTTTCAAATTCTTCCAGTTTCTCGCCGAGTTTCTCTTCGAGAGTTTCAGCAGTTGGTACATCTTCCAAGCGTTCGTTTAGGCGACCATCCAACGTGTCGGCATCGATCAGACCTTCCAGTCGCTCATTCAAACGACCATCTAACGTGTCGGCGTCGATCACACCTTCCAGGCGTTCGTTCAAGCGACCATCCAACGTATCGCTGTCGATCAAACCTTCCAAGCGCTCATTCAAATGACCGTCCAACGTATCGCTGTCGATCACACCTTCCAAGCGCTCGTTCAGGCGACCATCCAACGTGTCGCTGTCGATCAAACCTTCCAAGCGCTCATTCAGGCGACCATCCAACGTATCGTTGTCGATCACACCTTCCAAGCGCTCGTTCAGGCGACCATCCAACGTATCGCTGTCGATCAAACCTTCCAGACGCTCATTCAAGCAACCATCCAACGTATCGCTGTCGATCAAACCTTCCAAGCGCTCGCTTAAACGTTCATCCAGAGCATCTTTCGTAATCCAGCTTTCAAGCTGTTCTTCACTGGGAAGACGCTGTTCGAGAATCTCGCCGACCCCGTTCCTCGGTTATCATGCCGGAATTGCGGAAATCTTCGAATGATTCCTGAAGTTCACGAATCGAATTCCGCAACTCTCGTTTGATCGCATAAAATTCGCTGGAATACTGCTCGATCTGCTCGTTCAGTTTTTCTATGGCGGCTTGCTGGCTTTCTTGTTTTTCCTGCCATTCCGCTTCTTTTTGGGCAAAGGATTCTAGTTTTTCCTCAACTTCTTCCTTGGTTACGAAAGAAGCGACAAGTTCCTGCGCATCGTTTTTTTTGAAGAATGTCTCGACAAACTCGGGACTTTCCACCGAAACGCGCTGGCTTTCCAACGCCTCGTCCAGCTCTTCTTTCTTTACGAAGGTTCCCGCAAGACTCTCGGGGTCGAAGCTTTGTGCCTCTAACTTCTCAATAATGTCGTCAAGATCCGACTTTTTCGCGAACGCTTGCGCCAACTCGGCCATGTCGGCTTCGACCATCCCTTTTTCGGCCAATACCGTATCGAGATCATCCCGTCGCACGAAGGTTTTCGCCAATTGATCGGAATCTACTTCCGCCGGACGCTCCGACAACACAGCGTCCAGTTCTTCTTTTTTGACGAACGTTCCCGAAAGACTCTCGGGATCGAAGCTTTGCTCCTCCAATTTCGCAACAAGGTCGTCAAGGTCGGTCTTTTTCGCAAAAGATTGCGCCAACTCGGACACGTCGGCTTCGACCATCCCCTTTTCTGCCAACAAAGCATCGAGATCTTCACGACGAATAAACGTTTCGGCCAATTGATCGGAATCGACGGAGACTGGACGCTCGGATAATACGGCGTCCAATTCTTCTTTTCTTACAAAAGTTCCCGAAAGACTCTCGGGATCGAAGGAGGGCTGCTCAACAGAGGAAAGAATTTTTTCCAGGTCTTCAAGCTTTACGAACTTTTCGGCCAGTGCTTCCGTATCGACGGAAGCAACTCCCTTTTCGTCTATCGCGCTTTGGACAAGTTCCTGAATCTGTTCCTTGTCGAGAATTTGATCTTTGATGGAATCTTTGGATAAGAACCCTTTTGTATAATCTTTGAATATTTTGGAAGTTACGTAATCGGAACTAAGTTCGAGAAATTCCCCCTGGGTCAGATACTCGGACAAATCCGGTTGCTTGGAGGAAACTCCTTCGAGCTTCTGTGTCAACTCGTCGATTTTGTTGGACAAATCCGTCGTCCAACGTTGGAGATTGGCTATCGCAGCAGGGTCCGCCCCTGGTGCACCGCCACCCATATGTGGAATTTGTTGCGAGGCGTCCGCACCACCACCAATCGCCTGATTGTTCCAGCTTGAACCCTCCCATCGCAGGACCAAAGCCATTTGGGTTGTTCATTGAACCAAAACCGGGATGACCGCCTGGAGGGGCAAAACGCGACATCGCTGGGGGAGGACCGGATTGCTGCTGATTCCCCCCCTGGTTGTCGCCAATCATAATTTTCTGCGTAGCGCTGGGAGGATTCATTCCTCCGAATTGGTTCGGATTCTGAAATCCCCCTCCAAAACGCTGGTTCGCCCAGTTTTTCTCGTCACCCTGCGGCTGGTTGCGAAAAGGTAGATTCTGTTGCGCCGCTCGTGGCATCTGAACAGTGGGTCGCCGTTGAGAAGGATCTACCGGAGGTTGATTGCGACCAATCATTCCCGGATCGTTTTTTCTACCTGCGAACGGTGGAACGGTCGGCATATTGCTTTGTGAACGTCCACTGCCAATTCCAGGTGGTTTCGGAGCACTTCCACCGTTGGGGGCACCTCCCCCTTGACTCGCTGTGGTG
>CAXXVK010000053.1:0-198745 GCA_963676915.2 Myxococcota bacterium | reverse complement strand
ACGAGCACCTTTCCGAAGCGGCCGCGATTCAGGCCGAATCAACATCTCTTTTGGATCGGATTCACGCCGATCTGGAAGCGTCTCTGGCGGCATGGCAAAGGGCTTCGGACAAAGCACGAACATATTCGGACGTACTGATTCCCAACGCAAGGAAGACCTGGGATTCCAGCCTTGCGGCTTATCAAAGTGGACAAGCCGAGTTCGCAACGCTTTACGCCGTGGAAATCCAGTGGTTGGAATTCGAACGCGGATTGTGGGCGGCCATCACTCAAACGTATCTACAACGGATTCGAATAGAGGAATTGAGCGGACTGGCCACCGGACAATCGGAAAAGGACGTTGCGCCATGAAACAAAGCCTACGGCGAATCGGATTTTTTCTTTTGCTGGTTTGGCTTTCGCTGACCTTTTCGATGATTCCAAGCAGCCCTGCGGAAGAACAAACGCTCTACACCTGCGGTATGCATCCGAACGTTGTACAGGATCATCCCGGAACCTGTCCGATTTGCGGCATGGACCTTACACCTATGCAAAAGAAGAGCGATGCCAGCCCATCCGAGGGAAATGTTGTCACGATTGATCCGTCCGTCGTTCAAAACATGGGTGTGCGCGTAGCCCATGTAGAGCGCGGTAGCATCAGCCGAGCGGTGCGCACGATTGGTGAAGTAGACGTTGCCGAAGACGAAATCAGCGTGGTCAACTTGCGTTTCTCCGGTTGGATCGAAGAAATCTGGGCAAACCAAACGGGGCAAATGGTGAAAGCTGGTGATTGGCTGTTTTCCATGTACTCGCCGGAATTGGTTAGCGCGCAAAAAGAATACCTCTTGACCTACAACACCAACGGACCGAACAGTGATCTGACTCGTTCGGCAGCCGAGCGTCTCCGCTTGTGGGATATCCCCGAAAGCTATCTGAAGAAAATCGTACGCGAACAGAATGTAGGGCGTACTTACATCGTCAAAGCGTCTCGTTCAGGTTATGTATTGCAAAAAAACGCCATTCTGGGCGTTCATGTGAAAGCAGGGCAAGACCTTTACCGTATCGGGAATTTGAAACGTATCTGGGTAACGGCGGAGGTCTACGAATTCGACGCACCGTGGATCGACGTTGGACAACCCGCCAGCATGGAGCTTTCGTTTCAACAAGGACGGTTTTATGAAGGCAAGGTCGGATACATCTATCCCACGCTCAATCCGAAAAGCCGCACGTTGAAGGTGCGGATGGAATTCGAAAACCCCGGCGTAATCCTGAAGCCCGGCATGTTTGCCACCGTGCGAATCCAGGCGGAACGCAAGGAAAACGTTCTGACGATTCCCAGCGAAGCCATTCTTCAAACCGGCGAGCGAAACATCGTGTTCGTTTCCGAAACCGAGGGCCGCTATGAAGCACGCGAAGTCGTCACCGGGCTTACAGGAGACGATCACCGCACCGAAGTTTTGGAAGGTTTGCAGGAAGGCGAACTCGTGGTGACTTCCGGGCAGTTTCTTTTGGATAGCGAAGCTCAACTGCAAGAAGCCGTACAGAAACTTATAAACGATCGCTTGCAGGCAACGTCAGAAGCGAATACTTCCCAAAAAAATACTCACGATCACGCAAACATGGAACATAATGGCGAATATTACACCTGTCCCATGCATCCCACCATCGTGCAGGAAACACCCGGCGACTGTCCCATTTGCGGCATGGATTTGGTGAAAAAGCAACGAGCTGCGCCATGATCGCACGCATCATCGAAGCCAGCGTCAAGAACAGGACCATTGTCCTGATCGTCACGGCAATGGTGATCGCGGCGGGACTGTGGGCGATGTTCACGACGCCGGTGGACGCCATCCCCGACCTCTCGGACGTGCAGGTGATTGTTTTCACACAATATCCAGGTCAATCACCGGACGTAGTGGAAAACCAGGTCACCTACCCGCTAACCACCGCAATGCTTTCCGTGCCTTATGCCAAAAACGTGCGTGGGTATTCCTTTTTCGGTATGTCTTTCGTCTACATCATTTTCGAGGATGGTACCGACATCTACTGGGCACGGTCGCGAGTTTTGGAATATCTGAACGGCATCAAAGGCCGCTTGCCCGAAGGCGTCACCCCTCAACTCGGCCCGGATGCTACCGGCGTGGGTTGGGTATACATGTATTCGTTGACCTCCAAACACCACGATTTAGCCCAATTGCGTTCTATTCAGGATTGGTATCTACGTTACGAATTGATGGCGCTGAAAGGCGTGGCCGAGGTCGCCAGCGCGGGCGGTTTCGTCAAGCAATATCAAATCGAGGTGGACCCGGAGAAATTGCGTGCCTACGGTCTTTCGCTTCGTCATGTGAACATGGCGGTCAAAGACAGCAATATCGACGTAGGCGGACGTTTGCTGGAAATGGGTGAAACGGAGTTCATGGTACGTGGCAAAGGCTACGTGCAAAGCATCGCCGATTTGGAAAATATTCCCGTAGGCGTGGATGCCGACACCCATACTCCGATCATGCTGAAACAGGTGGCCGATATTCATCTCGGGCCGGACATTCGCCGGGGGGTGATCGAATTGAACGGCGAAGGGGAAGCCGTGGCGGGTATCGTTGTGATGCGCTACGGAGAAAATGCGCTGGAGGTGATCCAACGGGTGAAAAACCGCCTGGACGAACTGAAGATCGGATTACCAAAAGACGTGGAAATTCATGCAGGTTACGATAGATCGACACTGATCCTGCGTGCGATTCGTTCGCTCGTGGAAAAACTCGGCACGGAAATGCTGGTCGTCGCCTTGATTATCATGCTGTTCCTGCTGCATCTACGCTCCAGTTTCGTGGCGATATTCACTTTGCCGGTGGGGATTTTGGTGAGCTTTCTCATCATGAAGCTCTTGGGTGTCAACGCCAATATCATGTCATTGGGCGGCATTGCCATCGCGATCGGCGTGATGGTGGATGCCTCCGTGGTGATGGTGGAAAACCTGCATAAACACAAAGAACGCCAACCGGATGCCTCACAAACCGAACTTGTGATAGCCTCGGCCAAGGAAGTCGGTCCGGCGCTGTTTTTCTCGTTGCTGATCGTCACCGTTTCTTTTCTGCCGGTCTTTACTCTGGAACAACAGGAAGGCCGTTTGTTCACTCCGCTGGCGTACACCAAAACCTTCGCCATGGCGGCCAGCGCGGTTTTAGCCATTACCATTATTCCGGTGCTGATGACGTTTTTCGTGCGCGGACGTATTCTGCATGAAGCGAAAAATCCCATCAGTCGCTTGTTTATCGGGCTGTACAAGCCTGTTTTGCGGGGCGTTCTGCGCTTTCCGAAGACGACCTTGCTGTTTGCCGTTCTTCTCTCGGGACTCACATGGTTTCCCTACAGCAAACTCGGATCGGAGTTCATGCCCCCTTTGAACGAGGGCGACCTGCTATACATGCCCACGACACCACCAGGGATTTCGATCACCAAAGCCAAGGAATTATTGCAACAGACAGACAAACTGATCGCCAAACATCCCCAGGTGGACCATGTGTTGGGTAAAATCGGACGAGCCGAAACCGCCACCGATCCGGCTCCGCTTTCCATGATTGAAACGACTATCACGTTGACCGATCAAAGCACCTGGCCCGAAGGCAAGAGCATCGAGGATATCATTCGCGAACTGGACGCTATGGTGCAATTTCCAGGATTGACCAACGCCTGGACGATGCCTATCCGCACCCGTATCGACATGCTGGCCACAGGGATAAAAACGCCTGTGGGAGTCAAGTTGATGGGGTCGGATCTGGAAGTCCTATCCGAGTTGGGACAACGTATCGAGGCGGTATTGCGTGATCTGCCAGAAACATTATCGGCCTATTCGGAGCGTGTAACCGGCGGAAACTACGTGGATATCACCGTTCGTCGTGAAGATGCCGCTCGTTACGGCCTCACCGTGGGTGCAGTCAACGATGTGGTCAAGCACGCCATCGGCGGCATGAATGTGGGAACTACGGTGGAGGGACTGGAGCGTTACCCCATCAGCATCCGATATCCGCGAGAGCTGCGCTCGAACATCGACAAACTGAAACGAGTGGCTGTACCGACTCCGATGGGCCACGCCGTTCCTCTGGCTCAGGTGGCGGACATTGCCATTCACAAAGGCGCACCCGCCATCAAAAGCGAAAACGCACGGCGCACGGCGTGGGTTTTCGTCGATCTCAAAACCTCGGATGTGGGGGGGTACGTCGAACGTGCCAAGCAGGTGGTATCCGAACAAATTTCCCTGCCTCCGGGCGTTTCCATCGTCTGGTCCGGCCAATTCGAATACATGGAACGAGCCGGTAAACGGCTTGCGGTGGTGGTGCCGTTGACGCTGGCCATAATCTTCCTGCTATTGTTCCTGCATTTTCGAAATGTGGAAGAAAGCTTGATCGTCATGCTGACCCTTCCTTTCGCACTGATCGGTGGGGTATGGCTGATGGCGTGGGAGGGATACAACCTGTCCGTAGCGGTCGCGGTAGGATTCATCGCCCTGGCGGGCTTGGCGGCGGAGACCGGCGTGGTGATGCTGGTTTATCTGGATGAAACCTACAAGCGCTGGCAACGTGAGGACAACCTGCATAGCTTGTCCGATCTAAAAGCCATCATTATGGAAGGTGCGGTGGATCGCGTGCGACCCAAGCTGATGACGGTGGCTACCACCACATTCGGCCTGCTACCGATACTTTTCGGCACGGAAACCGGCGTGCGCATCATGAAGCGCATCGCCGCCCCGATGGTAGGCGGGTTGGTGTCGTCCACCCTTCTTACGTTGCTGATTTTACCAGCCGTTTACCTGATATGGAAAGGCTGGCGATTGAAAACCGAAAGCACAAAACAAGGAGATAGAAGATGAATATCCAAAGACTCGGCCTTGCAGTAATAATGTTAATGATTTTCACTGTTTTGGCCCATGCGGAAACGAAGGATTTCGACAAACAGATGCAACCCGTATTGGAACAATATCTCAAAATTCCCAAAACGCTGGCTACCGACAAAACAGACGGCGTCAAAAAGGTCGCAAAAGAGATGGTCAAACTTTCAGAGAAACTGGATACCTCTTCCGTTACGGGAAAACATGCCAAACACTACAAAAACCTGCCAGGTAAGATCAAGACAGCAGCAAAAGCGATGGCTGATGCAAAAGATATCGCCGCCATGCGTGAAGCGCTCAAAAAACTATCCCAACCCATGGCGATGTGGGCGACAATGAGCAAGCCGCACGGCGTGTCGGTGATGTATTGCTCCATGGCTCCCGGCTCCTGGCTGCAACAAAACGACACTACCGTTGCCAATCCTTATTACGGAGCGAAAATGTTACGCTGTGGGGAGATCGTTTCCGGTAAGGGAGCAGGCCAATCGGACGGGCATATGAAACATGGCGGGAAGCATTAGATCTTGTCATGATCTCTCCGATATTTTGATTTTGAGGTGTGGTTCCTTTCAATTTTGCAAAAAACGTGGGATCGGTGTTTAAAAGCCGACCGAGCCATGAGAAGCGCCGCTTGCTCAATTGACACCTCTGCAATTGCTCCTACAAGGAGGGTCGCCTGTCCCGCCCACCTACACACACATGGCGCCCTTTGATATCATTGCGGAATGGACGGAAGACGCCAAAAAAAAAGGACCGCCCGCCAGTCCTTGGGGATTTTGAAGGATTCCCAGGGCTGGCTCCTTTGCATCTTTCAACTGTCCGGGAAGATCGTAACTAATTCAATTCACAATGCCAAAGTCCATGCATTCAGGAGAGGGGTGTTTATTTCATTTTATCGAGATATCCTTTGGGGACAAGAAGCTTAATTAGAGAGTCCAAAGACCTTTTCATTTCAGCGAGCATTTCTCCCGCTGATTCAATATTCGATTTTTTCAGTTCTTGTTCCAAATTCAATGAAAGGTCATAAAGTGCAGAAGCACCCGCGTTTCCAGAAGCGCCTTTAATGGAGTGAGCCTGTCTTTTCGAGTTTTCCAAATCACCCTCTTTGACAAATTCCTCAAGCATTTTCAATTGCTCTGAAACTTCACCAACAAAGGTCGAGAGAATGATTTTTATCAGCTCCCGGTCGTTGTCGAATCTGTCTAGCAGAGCTTCTTCGTCAAAGAGGCTTTTCTCATCGGGCGAGTTGTCCGTTTTCGAAATGGAATGATCTTGCGTTTTGATTTGCATGTCGACTTTTTCCAACACTCTCATCAATTCGCTTCGATTGAGAGGTTTGGAAAGGTAATCATCCATTCCTGCTTCCAAACAGGCTTCTTTGTCCCCTTTCATGGCATTGGCGGTCATGGCAATGATTGGGATGTCATGGTTTATCACATTCGAATCGGGATTTCTGATTGTTATTGTTGCTTCAATACCATCCATTTCCGGCATTTGCATATCCATAAAAACCAAGTCAAAATTATTTTTTTCCAACGTAGTGATCGCAACTAAACCATTTTCAGCCAACTCGACATCGAGACCTAGTTTGCCCAGGATTTCTTTCGCAACCATCTGATTAAACACATTGTCTTCAACCAATAACGCACGAAGATTATAGCGTTTGTTTTTTACAAGATTGTCGTTGGTCATTAAATAAGTTCTTGTCTTGTTTTTCGTTTTTTCATCTCTCGTGCCGATGACATTTACAAGACAATTATAAAGTTGAGATTGTTTTATCGGTTTGGTTAGGTATGCGTCGAAGCCAATTTTATAAAAAACATTCGCATCACCTCCCTGACCAATGGATGTGAGCATTACAAGGGAAGTTTTGTTTAATTTATCATCTTCTTTAATTTTTTTCCCCAGTTCCTTCCCGTCCATACCAGGCATGGCCATGTCCGTTATCACTAACCTAAAGGGATCGTTACTAAAAGCCGCACCATACATTCGCTCAAGTGCGGACTTTCCATCTTCCGCGAGATCGAAACGACATCCCCAGTTTTTCAACATAGCTTTTAAGACTTTACGATTCGACTCATTGTCATCGACCGCAAGAATCCGTACCGCACGAATATCTCCTGGTATAATATCATGCTTGTTGCTTGCCTGGTTTTTTTGCTTCGTTAGATTCAAGGTAAACCAAAACGTCGAGCCTTGTCCCTGTTCGCTAAATACCCCTATTTTACCTCCCATCAACTCCACAAGTTTTTTTGAGATGGAAAGGCCAAGGCCAGTGCCTCCATATTTCCGAGTTGTGGAAGTATCAGCTTGTACAAATGGTTTAAAGAGTTTCTGTCTTTCTGCCTCTGACATTCCAATGCCAGAATCCTTGATTTCAAACCTAAGCAACACACGATCATTCAATTCATTGGACAAGGAAACTCGTATAGAAACTTCACCCTCGTGTGTAAACTTGATTGCATTGTTGACAAGGTTTGTTATTACCTGACGAATACGACCGGGGTCACCGATGAGAGAGTTAGGGATTTCCGGAGGCAAAAAACTTACAAATTCCAGATTCTTTTCATGAGCACGAAGAGCGAGGACATCAACCGCACTTTCCAGTAAATCACGCAGATCAAATTCTATCTGCTCTATATCAAGATGTTCAGCCTCTATCTTGGAGTAATCGAGAATATCGTTAATCAAATTCAATAAGGAATCCGCACTTTTTATAATCACAGAGACATAATCTTTTTGTTGGGGATCAAGCGTTGTGTCCATCAAGAGGTCCGCCATGCCTACCACAGCATTCATTGGAGTGCGTATTTCATGGCTCATGTTGGCCAAAAAGTGGCTCTTTGCAATATTCGCAGCTTCGGCTTTCTTGGCCATTTCGTTGGCTGTAGCCGTCATTTGAATGAGCTTTTCGTTGGTTTCTGTAAGGTCTTTTTCTGCTTGTTTTCGTTCGGTAATGTCCGAAATAGACCACACGGCACCTTGGGAAAGGTCATGCTTATTAAAAGCTTTCCCAGAAATGTTAGCCCAAAAGACCTCCCCGTTTTTTCTTCGGAACGGGTACTCCACCGTTACATTTTCCTTGTTCGCCGTTTTAGAAAAATATTCAACTCCGAACCGCTCAAAAGAATCCCTTGAAACATGCATCACTTCGACGGATTTGCCAATGAACTCTTCACGTTCATAGCCTAGCATTTCCAGCAACAAAGGGTTGGAGTCGGAAACGATTCGATCGCCGGTAACCACAAGGATTCCTACGGTGCTGTTTTCGAAAAGCGCTTTTTGATACGTTAGCGACTTTTCAATTTCTTCAGAGTAGCGACGCAGTTCGGATTCCGCTTTTTTTCGCTCGGAAATGTCTATAAACGTTTCTAAAAGAACCTCTTCCCCGTTATGCTCAACCAATACTGCAGACTTTAGGATTGGAATTTGTGTACCATCGTGTCTGCGAAGTATTTCCTCCGATTTTTCGAAGGTTTTGCCTTTGTCCAGAAGAGGACATTCACATTGAGATACGCTACTTATATATGTTTCACATCGTGCACCGATAAGTTGAGATAGATCCTCAACGTTCACGAGGCTTCGTGCATAGTCATTCGCCCACAGTATTTTACGATTTTTTCCAATCAGAACGACACCATATGGACTTTTTTCCAAAATGGTCAATAGATTCTTTCTAGAGGTTTCAGCTTCTTTTTCTACTCGTTTTTTCTCTGATATGTCTCTCCAAAGGCAGTGTAAAACCGTTTTTCCTTTGTAAAATATTGGAGTCAAGGAAACTTCCACAGGAAATGAAGTTCCATCTGCTTTTTTATGAATCCATTCAAATCGATGAAAACCTTTGTTGAAGGTGACCTGTATCATTTCATTTGCTTTTTCAGCCGACAATCTGCCGTCTGGTTGCTTTTCCGGAGACAAATCAGAGGGGTGAGAATTTAAAAAGTCTTCGCGTTTTTGGTATCCAAGCATTTGAATTGTAGCGTTGTTGCAATGTATAAATTTGTCACCGTCAAGCAATAAAAGAGCGTCTTCCGATGCATAAAATACATCCATGAAGCGCTTTTCACTTTCTTCAAGCGCTTTTTTCGCCAGCTTTCGTTTGGTGATATCCCGCATGATTCCAACCGCATTCCAACCGTCTTCTCCCTTGAGTGCCGATAAAGACAACTCTACTGAAATTTCTACTTGATCTTTTCGCTTGACTTCAAGTTCCAGAGTTTGGCCAATGGTAGAACCCGTGCCCGTCTTCTGAAATTGCTCAAAAGCTTTCAAATGAGCGTCCAAATAGCGTTTGGGTGTCAATAATTGATGATATTTTTTACCGATAACCTCATTGATTTCGTATTGCAGCATTTTTTCAGCAGCAGGGTTCCAAAACGTGATTCGTCCTTCAGAATCTATCAAAACGATTGCGTCGTTGGTTGAGTTTGAAATGGATTGAAGCAGTTCTGTTTGATTTGATTTAAATTGTTCAAAATACTTTTTAGTATATAGAATACTTCCACTTGCGTTTGTTTTGTCATTATTTTGTTGCATTAGGTTTGCCTATATCGGTGTTGCAATTTGTCCCTGGAAGAAATATATGGTAATATTATATCGTTGAAACATTCAATGTCAATAAGGGGGAGGTGTATGACGAAAGGCGGCTTCTCGAAGAAGTTTTACTTAAATTGACTAAGGGTTATATTATGAGTGTGTTGGATGGTGTCTAAGGCGCTTAAGATAGCATATAGAGTCAATTTCGCTTAGAGGTTTGAGGATTACTGTCAGGCATTCTAGAAAAACATCATTGATTCCAACGCGTATTATCGTTGGAATCTTAGGGGACTGATATTATTAACGAAGCCAATGGACTATCGAAAACCAATTTTTCCGCAATTGAAAGAGAGACTGTTAGAAGTCATCCTAAAAATACCGACTGAGGATTTCGAGGTGATTTCGAGACGAATTCGTCGTTGGCAAGACGCGGAATACCGGGAGTCTTTCAAGTCGATACAGGCGGCGAAGTCGACCGAGAGCGTCCGAAAGGCGACAGGAGTGTATTTTTAGGATGACTTCTATCCATTTTAAAGAAGAACCGAATCTGCGAAGAAAATTTCAATGGAGCTTCTATAAGCGTAGAAACAGGGAATGCAGGTCAGATAAAAATTGATGGGGAATTCAAAATGGGTTTCGGTGAAAAAATTTTGATAGCCGACGATGGCTTAACAAACCGAATCGTGGCGAAGCTGTTTCTTGAAAGTCGCGGTTTTGAGGTGGACGAGGTAGAGAATGGAGCACTCGCGGTTGAGGCTCTTTCAAAAAAAGTTTACGGCCTCGTATTTATGGATGTGGACATGCCAGTAATGGATGGACTCGAGGCAACTCGAAAGATTCGGGACGTTTCGTCTCCAGTGCTTGACCATAACATTCCCATATTGGCAATGACAGCGAAAAGCACAGCAGAGGAAATGGATCTGTGCATCAAGGCTGGAATGAACGATTTTGTCTCAAAGCCCATTCAAAAGCATGAGTTTAATGAAGTGGTACTTAAATACCTGTCTGGAAAAACACCAGATTCTAAAGATGCGTCCAATGAGAAACAGACGGGTAACAGTGAAAATAAAGACAGTATTCTAGACCGTAAGCACCTTATGGAAGTGGTCGATAACGACGAGGAAATCTGGTGTGAGTTGATTGAAGAATTTATAAATGAGTGTGCCGTAAAAATGAAAGTTTTGAAGGAGGCTATTGAGCGAAAGGATGTGGAAAACATCCGGCTTGCCGCACATTCTATTAAAGGAAATGCAGCCTCCGTAGGAGCAGGTGCAACCCAAAAAGCCGCGTTAGCCCTGGAAGATGCGGGGGCTAAGAACAATTTGGAAAATGCAGACGAATTGATAGAGAGGCTTGAAAAAGCTATTGCAAAGCTTACGGAAGTTTTCAACGATTTAAAGGGGATGAATGATGACCGTAGCTGATAATAGATCTGGCGAAATACCTTTGATTCTATCGGTGGATGATGAAAAGCTTCAGCACAGAATCGTGAAGACCATTTTAAGTAAAAATAACTATGAAACGATTTTCGCAATCAATGGCGAGGAAGCGATAAAGCAGGCGAAAGAACACAAACCCGACGTAATCCTCCTGGACATCATGATGTCGGGTATGAATGGGTTCGAGGTTTGCAACCAGTTGCAGAAAAATCAAATCACTTCCAGCATACCCGTAATATTTGTATCGGCTTTAGGAAATGAAAAGGATCGGGCAAAAGCGTTTGCTGTTGGGGCGACCGCTTACATTGTAAAACCCTTTTCCAAAGGCGACCTGCTGGACAAAGTAGAAAAGGGATTGAAGCTGAGGAGGCAGTGGAAACATATTCAGGAAATGTCGCGGAAGGATGAACCGGAGGATTCGGGCAAGTACGGATTTGAAAAGTTCAAAAAATATTTGATCGAAAAGGTCAAAATGGACTCTGAGCAGAAGCGGATGCTTACAGAGACCTCTATAGCGAATATATATGCCTTTGGAGGTTTGGTAGGGTTTCGCAATAGGGAAATGGCTCAGCATATAGCGGAATTTTATAATTTACCGTATATTGAACAGATAAACGAAAAGGACGTTATGCTGGGAGTCGCTCCCACACCTTTTTGCAGGGCGAACAGAATGGTTCCTCTGCAAGATCTCGCCAAGGACATAGCCTTTGTATTGAGTAACCCCTTTGATTTGACGCTTCAAGATTTTTTTAATGACTTCTCCCGGCAAGGAAAGTCTTACAAAATGGTGATAGCAGATCCGGATGTGATTGCGGATTTGTTTGGGTATATCGACGGAAGTGAAAAAAAACGGTCGCTTATGAAAGTTATAAGCGATGTTTTTTCAAAAAAAACCGCCACAGATGTAGGTACCTTAGAAGATGAGCAGGAGGGTGTCACTCTTGAGGTTCTCGCGGAATCGGCCAATAAAGCTCCAGTAATAAATACGGTTAACGCAATTCTTGAAAATGCTATTTCAATGGGAGCCAGCGATATTCACATCGAGCCTAGGGAAATAAGTCTGGGCGTACGGTATAGAGTTGATGGAATTCTGTACGAACAGGAATCCATAATAAAATCCATGACACCTGCGATAGTGTCAAGAATAAAGATAATGTCCATGATGGATATTGCCGAAAGGAGAGTCCCCCAGGACGGACGAATTAAAGTCAGCCATTCGGGCAGAAAAATAGACATGCGGGTTTCGAGTATTCCGGCAAGGTTCGGAGAAAAGGTCGTCATTCGCCTGCTGGATTCCTCTGCCGTGTCGCTCGACCTCGAAGCCCTTGGTATGGAGGCATCGGCATTGTCGGCCTTCAAGGATGCGGTGAGACTTCCAAATGGAGTCATTCTAGTCACGGGGCCCACTGGCTCAGGAAAATCCACGACTCTTTATACGGCGCTGCAATCTCTAAATGAAAGCCATCGCAACATTATGACCGTGGAAGATCCAGTGGAATATGAAGTCCACCGACTCACGCAGGTGCAGGTGAATCCGCATGTGGGGTTGGATTTTGCAAAAGCGCTGAGATCTTTTCTCCGCCAAGATCCGGATGTGATCATGGTAGGAGAGATGAGGGACAAAGAGACTATGGACATTGCCATGAAGGCGGCACTAACCGGTCACTTGGTGCTGTCGACTCTTCATACCAACGATGCCTCATCAAGTGTAACGAGGCTTGTCAATATGGGCTGCGACCCCTATTTAGTCGCCGAATCGGTCAGACTTATCGCCGCACAAAGGCTGGTACGCAAACTTTGCCCGGACTGCAAGGAACTTCTACAAACCGACAAGCTGAATTTGGGAAGATATGATTTTGAAACAAACGACAAGATGATATTTTATGGTAGTAAGGGGTGTTATAAATGTAACAATACCGGATATAAAGGCAGATTGATGATAGAGGAGGTTTTGAGTATCGATAAGCAATTGAAGAAACTCATTGTAAGAGGAGCCGACTCAGGAACAATAAAGGAATACGCAACGGAGAATCTGGGCATGAAACTGCTCAGGGAAACCGGCTTGTGGAAGGCTTCTAGAGGGTTGACCTCCGTGGATGAAGTGATAAGGGTATCGGGTTGATATGGCTGATTTGAAGGTCAGTGAACCCCACATGGTGGTAATCTTTTGATATCCTTGCAGAATTAACCCCGTAGCAAGACGAAAAAAAGCCGCCGGAGAGTCTTCCGACGACCTTTTTGGGATTTGGCACCGGCTAATAGACGCCTACCGTAACTTCTGTACCACTCCCGGCGTGGACCGGGACTTGCTGATTCGGGAGGCGCAAGTGGTCATGTAGTAGGTTTGTTTTAACCGGATCAACTTGCTTTCTTTTTCGTCTTCTTCGGCTTGGCATCGTAAAGTTTCAGAACACGCTCGCGCAGGTAGCGCTCGACGAACGAGTTGATCGTACCATCGGGATACAAAATGCGATTGCCGATCAACAAGACCAGTTTTCCCTCAATACTGTAGCTTGATTGTGCGCTTTTTCGGATCAACTCCTGTTGAGAAAAGTGGGTGTACTTCCATAGCCAATCCCAGCGTTCGACTTCTGAACTATCCGGTGGCTTGCTCATCTTCTTGACCTGCCAGACATCCGTATTCATCCAGGCTACGATGATCTTGATGAGGTCTTGATTATCGGCCACGATCAAAACACATTCCGGTTTTTCGTTGGCCTTGAAGGCATCCAGAACTTCGACAAACGTCTGTGTTGCCATGAGAACTTCTCCTTTGGGTGGTTGATATGGTGGGTTGTTTTTGAGGTTTCGCTTAAGTGCTATGAATGATTCAAATTTACAACACGCAATTGCAACGACCTCGGCTGGCCGCTAAATCGAGGGCTTCCCATACGAGAGGTTCTTCGAGGCACAGAGCCAACTCCAGATCGGGTTGAACCCTTCTCGCGGTTTCGATCAGATACCGGTACATCTCCACCCTCAATTCGAAGGGGTAGCGCCTGCGGCCATCGGAGCTTTCCGTATCGGAAACGAAGTTTTCCGAAATCAGGTTGCTTTTGCCGAGTTTCTGCTCCATCAGGCGTGTAGCTCCTTTGTAGCTGCAAATACCGCCCATTGTCAGACGTGCCAGAGGAACTGTTGAAAGAAGTTCCTCGATAAACCGTGCGTACTTCTCCCGCCAGTTCTCAACGGGAATGATCGGCATCAGTACCGCCCGCACGGGATACCCCGCCTCCGATGCCTGTTGCATGGCCGTCAGCCGTTCTTGGATCGTCGGCAAGTTTCGCTCGAAGGTTTCTGAAACCTCCGGTGGGTTAAGGCTCCAAGAAAGATTTGTGTTGCCGTTGTGCTCCAGGTTCAGCAATTGGTTCACTTCCGCCGACTTTGTAAGCAATACCTGCCGCGCATACGGATGCCGTGCAAAGAACGGCACGAGCACGCTTGAATAACCGGTCAATGGATCGAGTGACAAGCCGTCCTGCAACTTTCCGATGTAAAAAGCAGTTGGTGTGGCGAGGGTTCGGGCCGTGTGGTCGATCTTGGCAACGATCTCCTCAAGATTCACGTAAACGCGAATCGTCGGTGAATGCCAGACGGTCGCCGTCCCAGCCAGATAGCAGTATTGGCAGTCGTAGAAACAAAAACCGGTCGGCGAAAAATGCCAGTAGTTGGGACAGGTGTTGCCTGCTTCTTCGCTTTTGCGAACCGCGCTTTTATGTACGCCGAAAACCAGCGTCGTTTTACCTTTGCGATGACGCTTGTACGGATCGCCCTCGCCAAGATGAATGCGACTGTGGGGCGTATCCGTTTGGTCGATTCTTTCTGCCTCCGGGTACATCGCGCAGATGCGTTCGATGTAGCGTTGCCGTTCCGGCGTATCCAATGCTCCCCGTGCAAAAACGATCCGCTCCACCGATAGAAGCGCCGGACAAGCCGGTTTGTACGCTTCCGGCAATCGCCACTGAGACGGTGATTCAAACGAAAACTGCGTTTGTACGTGAGATTTCCTCGTCATGCTTTTCTGGCATTTTCTCCCGTGTAGGCTTCCCAACGTCTGACGATCCGGTCGCAGTATATCGGATGTTGCTCCATTAGAAAAGCGTTGCGTTTTCTAGCAGAATTTCTCCTTTGGGTGGTTGATATTGTGTTTTTTTTTGTGCTTTTCGTTCAGATATTACGGTACACGAATGACCTTGATCCCCGCCCGCATCAGAACTTCACCAGCTACGCCTTCCTTGTCGCAAGAAGGACTACCGCCTTTAAGGTAAGCCCGTTTTACGCCGATAATCCGCGCCAACTCCAGTGCATACTTTGCACCATTGACATGATAGGCGGTCACGTCCTTGCCATTTTCGGGCGCGATGATCCGCACGCCTTTATCCAGCACGTCCGCTCCGGTTGCCCCTTCGAGCGTTTCTCCGGTTCTAGGTGTTGACATGCCGCCCAGTTGTTCCGGGCAAACGGGAACGAGGATGTATCGCTTTTTCAGCCGTTCGATCAGTGTAGTCCGCCGTTTTGCCCGTCGTCCGTGCCAGCGAGTAGGTACACCCAACAAACATGCACTGATGAAAACGGGTTCGACCACATCGGCCATATCGTCGGGAGGAAAGAGAAAACCTGATTTTATTTCATTCTTGGGTGACAATAATTCTTCTCCAAAAGCGATGACGCCAACCCATACAATATTTTAGCGTCAGACATTTACGGCATTGGTAACATTCATCAACTTGAAGCGTCTTTTCGTTGCGATTGAAACTCTTACAAGAAAGGCATTCTAGCACACAATAACCACAATTGACACAATTTGTCATTCGTTTAACGATTACATCCGCAAGTTTTTCTGGAACATTGAAAAAACGAATATCATTACCCTCAACAATATAGCTTCCTTGTAAGGGTAACAGATGCTTTTCCTTCAGCCAGTCATCATTTTTAATGTCCCACGATGGGTTTAAATCCCTCGCCTTTAGGCGAAACCTTTAGGTTTTCTCTTGGTGTGTTGCTACTATGAGGCATGGAAAATTACCGAACAAGTGCGCATACGCGATTCGATCTGAAGTACCATTTTGTGTGGATTACGAAATACCGGAAGGCTGTTTTGGGTGGAGCAGTAGGGCTTCGACTTCGGGAATTGGTCATCGAAATTTGCAAAGCGAATGAGATAGAAATTTTAGAGGGTCACGTATCAAAGGATCATGTGCATCTTTTCGTCTCTTGTCCTCCGAATCTATCGGCGAGCAAGATCATGCAGTTGATCAAAGGCAAAACGTCACGAAAGTTGATGATGGAGTTTCGTCACATCCAGAAAGCCTTTTGGGGACGGCATCTTTGGGCTCGCGGATATTTTGTGGCCAGCAGTGGGAACGTAACGGATGAAGTGATTATGGAATACATCCGAATGCAGGAGAAGGGCTCTCCTTCGGATGGAGGTAAAAACTTTCGGGTCGAGGGAGAAGATGAGCGATGACTTTAGTCGTCGTTCAGCTTCTATCTTCAAGCCCTCGCCTTTAGGCGAGGGTCGTTGACTTCCCATCACAGAGAATCGGTGCGTTGAACCCGAAGGTTTGAATGCTCTTGGCCACTGCTTTAACGGCCTCCTCATTCTGCCTTGGATTGTCCTCCCACGGCGACAATAGAGACACATCTACATCCTGTATCTGGTGCATAATTCTCCCCTATTTGTTTGTTTGAGTGGGTATTTACTTCTGAAGAATAATTCGGAAGGCACACGTCGACTTGGGTAAAATTTTAGTAGCTTCTCACCGGTTTTCAAGTAGTTTTTTGCACCAAGTTGGTTCATTTGTTGATAAAACATACAAAATCAACACATTTTACTCAGAAACGATCAGATTGTGAAAGCTATGTCAATTATTGTGGGTGAATCATAAGTCAATAAATCAGCATAATTCCTTGTTTAACCTCAGATTTTCACCCTGCAAATCGCGCCCGGATTTTCACCTCCCGATTTCCCTGCTTTGCCCCTGGTTTTCGTTTTGATTTAATACGTTTTTGTGTATAGAGAGTAGAAGAGAGAACGCATCTATCGTGCGAGACGCACTGAGAGCGACTGTTACCGACACGGAATTTCAACGCAGTTTCAACTGTCCGGTTAGAGGCATCGTCTCACCTCCACCGATTTCCTTTGTATCCCGCCATCCTTTTTGATACACTCCTCGTGTTCCAATCGAACTTGGTTTTCCTGCCCTTTGGGCTGACGGATTGGTTACCCGTGATCGGAAAACCTGGGAACGTTGGACAAGACAAACCGCAGTGCACGACGCCGCCTTCACGCGCCGTGCTAACCACACGTGCGCCTCTGTAGACATCTTATGGCGCAGGTCAAGGAAAAATCCCCGACATTTTCATTGCCGCCCCGATAACGTTACGGAGACCCGCCCGTCGTGACTGGGGAGGTAGCACGAGCACCGGACGCGTCAAGGCCAAGCTCGCTTCGCTCGTGCGGCTTCGCCGATCCTTGACCCATCCGGCTTACTCGTGCTGTATTGATTTTGCGGGCGACGGGCGGGGATGGCTCCTCCGGGGGCTTCAAACAAGGATGTTCGTCCGGCTTGTGCGGCAAGCTTGGATTGCGACCCGGCACACGTAGCGACGGCTGATGGGGACGCGATGTGTTCATGTAATCAATCAGCGGAGAGCCGCTGCGGATCAGGGCGTTCAGATACACCGCTTCGTTGTACGGCTCTTTGTTCCGCCACATCCGATAGATGATTTTCAGCCATTTGATGCCGAGGTTTCGTAACGCCAAGGGATGCGACTGCCCATGCTCGCGAGCACGATAGTAGAAGGCGTGAGCCCACGGACAGGTCATGATGCTGCACCAGGTCATGATATGCATGGTCGTGCGGAAATCCGTGCGGCAGGAACGCCGAAAGCTGACCGTAGGCCTATGGCGCACACCGGATGTCGACGTGACGGGAGCCACGCCCGCCAGTTGCATGATGGCCTCGGCGGAATCGTAGCGGTTAGGATCGGAACCGAAGTGCGCCAGAAGGCGCGGACCGAGCGTTTTCGATACGCCGGGCAGGGAATCGAAGATCGCGGCATGCTCATGCTCGGCGTAAAGTTCCTCGATCCGAGCGCGGTAGGCATCCAGACTCTCCTGCAAGACCTTCAACTGGTTGACCAGCGACAGGGCCAGCATCTTCTTGGCGGCGCTTTTGGCCTCGTCGAAAACCCAGGGACGGATTCCTTCCGATCGGAAAGCAGTTTCTCCCATTTCGGTTTCATGCCGATACGATGCTCGCGCAGAAAACGGATCAAACGCGGTTTCGTTGTCCGGCGCAGCTTGTCGGGGTTCGGAAACGTCTCGACAAACTCCCAAGCGCTCTTTCGCGTCCAGTCGCCGAACCAATCGAGGGCTTGCGGGTAATACGCCTTCAATGCGTACTTCAATTGACTGACCAGCCCGGATCGGCGTTGAATCATCACCTGCTCGTCGTGACACAGCATCGCCAACTCGCGGGTGCGGGCATCGTCCGGGACGAGCGGCTTGAGAGCGACATGGTGGTGATAGAGACCTTGCGCCAGCGTGCGGGCGTCGATGGCGTCGGTCTTGGAGGGATGGGCGGCCCAGCCATCGCGCCAGGCTTTGGCCATCTTGGGATTGACGGGATATACCGCAAACCCTTCCGCCAACAACTGATCGACCACGAGATGATTGGGCGTCTCGACGGCGATCCCCTCGATCCGGCCCACGTTGGCCAGATGCTTCATCATCTCGGCCATGCCGGTCGGCGAATGTGCGACCTCGAAACTCTTTGTTTCCTGGGTCGCCGGAGAAAAGAGACAGACGCAATGCTTGTAATCGCCGTAATCCAGGCCAACGAAAATCTCCGATTCTTTGAAACTGGTCATACGGACTCCTTTCGCTTAAAATGAAAACCATCCAGGCGCTGGCACACGTTCGGCAGGGCCTTATCACGGGCGCTCGCGGCGCGACATCTGATAGCGGCTCAATCGTGTGCGGCAAAAGGCGGCGGGGGAAGGTCTATAGATGGTTCTCGCGGAACCGGGAGGGGCGTTCCTCCCGCCGCCTCCGCCTGGTCCCTTCTTCAAAGCCTATCCGAAGAGACCAATCAAAGCCTATGTGAAACGTATAGGGAGGGGCGCTAGTGATGTGCACTGCGGGTTGCTAGTTGCCCCTTTTTTTTATGTTTGGAAGGTGCGTCGTGACGGCAAAGATATCAGCGATTTTTCTCCTTTTCATTGTTATTGCCTCCTCATTTCTTGCCTGTGAAAGCGGAAGCGATCCCGGCCTTTTCTTTCCTGACGATCAAAATCAATCCGATGAGGATTTGGTTGAAATTGATCGGCAAGTAGTAAGGGCCGTGAGAATTTCGGAAAAGTCGTGAGCCTGTTTGAACAGGAGAAGAAATTATCGCCAGAGACACGATGCCGGGTGATTCTGGTGGAAAAGACGGACCGACTCTACCGCAACTTCCATGATTGGATGAAACTGGACCCCGATCAGATGGATATTGAAATTCATTTCGTAAAGGAAGGAAGTGTAGTCAGCAAAGAATCGAAGTCCAGTGACAAATTCATCCACAGTATCAAAGTGTTGATGGCGAAAAACTACTCCGACAACCTTAGCGAGGAAACGAAGAAGGGCCAACGTGAAAAAGCCGCCCAGGGAATGTGGCCTTCTTACGCCCCTCTTGGATACACAAACGCTAAAGGACCGAATGGTAAAACAGATATAGTGCCTGACCTTGAAAGAGCTCCCCACGTCGTCCGGTTATTCGAGGACTACACCACGGGTCGATACTCCCTGCTCGACTTATCGAAAAAAGCGTACCAGGATGGTTTTCGGTCGAGGAATGGTAGAAAAGTCGTTCGTAGTGCAATCCAGAAAATTCTACGAAATCGGATTTACACAGGTGACTTTGTTTACAACGACGAATTTTTCAAAGGAAACTATGAACCGTTGATCTCGGTGGAATTGTGGCGGCGAGTTCAGGATGTTCTGGATGGAAAGAACAAGTCCAAACTACGTAAAGGGAGACGCAATTGGGCTTTTGCAGGGATGATCCGCTGCGGACACTGCGGTTGTTCTATGATCGCAGAGATCAAAAAGAACAAATACGTCTACTACCACTGCACCGGGTATAAAAATAGCCACAAGATCGAATACGTCCGGGAAGAGATCCTGGAAGAACAGTTTGCCGAGATGCTGAAGGACATCCAAGTTCCTAAAGTCGTGCAGGATTGGATTGCCGAAGCGCTTCATCAAAGCCACAAAGACGAACAGCGATACCACCGGGAAACGATCAAAGACTTACAGGCAAAATACGACCGCTTGCAGAAGACGGTGCATATCCTTTACGACGACAAAGTGAACGGGATCATCACCCCTGAATTCTTCCTGGAGAAATCCGAGATGATCCGTGCCGAGCAGGAGGAAATCGAAGAGGCATTGGCAAGACATCAGCAGTCCGATCAGGAATATCTCAAATTAGGCGTAGAAATACTCGAACTTGCCCACAGAGCCTATGAACTGTTCGTAAAACAGCCTGCGAAAGAAAAGCGGACGTTGCTGGATTTCGTACTCTCGAACTGCATTTTCAAGGATGGCCAACTGTACGCTAAATTCAAACAACCCTTCGATATTCTTGCGGAATTGACTCGTGAAGCGAGACGAAAAAAGGCCGCCGGAGAGTCCTCCGACGACCTTTTTGAGATCTGGCACGCCAGGCAGGACTCGAACCTGCGACCATCGGCTTAGAAGGCCGGTGCTCTATCCGGCTGAGCTACTGGCGCCCAATTGGGAATTCCGGCTCGAGAGTTCCATGCTTGTAAACTCCCCACCTCGATTCCGACTAGCAACGATACCTATTGCATGTCGATTCACCTGTCAAGTCAAAAGCACGCTTGACGCCATCCTTACGGCATCGTAACGTGGCATTTGGAAAATTTTTGACCCCAGAATGAGGAGCGACCCCATGGACGAGCGGACCCCAACCGAAGAGCGAGACGTGCCTGTTTGGAAAAGCACATTACCTGCTGTTTTGTCCCTGATTTCCGTAGCTTTCTTGCTGGTGGCTTTCGTTCTGTTGTATTCCCACGTCTCCAACGTGTTCGATCCCGACGCCGACCTGTTGAAAGGGGGCGTTCAAGATGACCCGTTCGGAAATTCCGCAACGATTTTCAGCCCTTGGGTCATCGCGGTGTCGATCGCTTCGTTTCTTCTGGCCGTGTGGGCTGCATCGCTTTCCATCGTGCGGCTGATTCGAGGGACATCCTCGTTCTGGAACGTCTTCGGTCTCATCACCGGAGGTGGGTTGACGCTGGCGTTTTTGATGATGATGGCGGCGGGCTGGGTCGCCTATTCCCATTTCAAGGATACCGTGGCCGAGTTCAAGGAAATGGAAGCGGAAGGCGATAAACTCGGGGCTTTGGGACAGGAACTCTGCGCCCAGCTTGCTTTGACCGACCTGGCAACTCGGCAGGAAAGCCACCAGCGAACCCACGGAGCCTACACCAAGAACCTCGACGCACTCGACTGGAAGCCGATTCCCGGAATGTGCGACCATTTTCAGTTCGGTACCGATGGGCTATCGGTATAATGCCGTCGCCAAACCCGGAAACGCACCGCCACATTCCTGCATCCGTATCGATCTCGCCACGGGCGATCAGAAGTACGAAGGTTGTCCCGGAGGGTTGAAAGCTCCGTAATATCCGTCTGTTACTTTGATTCCGAAAGGAATCTCCAGATCCAGCGGTCCACGGCGTCGTCACCCTGGTAGGAAAACTGCTCTTCCGGTGCCGGGAATTCCGGGGTTTTGGAGGACAAATACGGCTCGGATCTCCACAAAAAAGCCGGTGCACCGGCTTTCAACCGTTCCCAACCGGCTTCGAAAGTGGACCAGGACGAGAACGTCGCCCGCGTCGTTGCTCCATCGTAGATCGCTTCGATGGGGTTTTCTTCCCAACGCCGATTGTGGATGGTGATCCAGTCGGCTGCCGTTTTGGCGCGAACCACCGATAGAAACGATGCTTTTTTCCCGTTGGCTTCGTACAAGTCAAACGGAATTTTCCAGGCCAGGGCAATCGCCATACCCGGAAATCCGCCGCCCGAACCGACATCCACCCACCGCATCGAAGGCGAAAACGGTCCGTGTCGACGCTCGATTTCCTCCCAGCCCTGCAGACTGTCCAACAAGTGCCGTTCAAGAATCCGACCCCGTTTTCGGTCTCGTGTGGCGACGAGGTTCATTTTCACGGACCATTTTTCGAGAAGTTCCAGGTACAGAGTCAGACGTTCGACGGCATCTGAAGACGGCGTTCGTCCCTGGGGAATCCTCTGAAACAGCGATTCGATAGTGGTTTGTCGTAAAGCGGGGGAAGTCATCGGTTTTCGTTTCGAAAGTTGCGGAGATCACACCGGGGGGGGGTCGTCGTCAGGGAAAAACCGCCGTTTTTTCCAACGGGTACTTCGTCCCAATAATTCGTCCGCCAGACGAAGGCGATGGACGAGTGTTTTGGCGATGTTGCGGTAGACGATCAATTGAATCTGCGGGTGTTTTCGCCCGATTTTTCTAAAATCAGCCCGTGTCAGCGAGAGCAACACGGAAGGTTCGGTCGTACGTACGGAAGCGTTTCGGGGTGAAGTATCCACGAAGGCGAGTTCCCCGAAAACCTCTCCTGCGCCCAACTTGACGATTTGATTGCGCCAGAGAAAACGCAACGGGGTAAGCACTTCGACTTCACCTTCGCGAATGATATAAAGGTTTTGCGACTGGTCGCCCGAGCGGAAAATGTACTGACCTTTTCCTACCTCCCAAACACCGCAAGCCTGGACGATCAATTCCAACTCTTCCGGTTGCAAACCGCGAAAAATATGCAGTTGTCGGATTTCGTCGCCGGTACCCATGTTCGACTCGATTGCGCGAAAAAGTTTCGATAGCCGAAAAACCATTTCACCCGAAGCCGGGCTCGAAGTCAAGAAGCGGTTGCGTGAAGGTGGAAAAAAGGATGGATCGTAAACATCTCTGTGTAAAGAATGGAGTACGTTTCTTCCGATAAGTCGAACAGGTGGTGAAGTCGTTCGAAAGCATCCGAAAGGCGACGAGAGGATATTTATAGGATGGCTCCTATTCAACCAGACAAAAGAATTCTTTGAATACGGTCATCAGTTGTTTGGCTTGCCCTGACCGAACGCAATGTTGACAAATTCCCAATCAAATTCAAACAATTTCCGCGTACATCGAATCGTACCGGAACGGTTTCGGAAAGTTTTTGGCTTCTCTAACGAAAAACCTTCCTAATAAATCACGGGCTTGAATTTCACGAAGAATAGACCTTGAAAATATTACACGTAGGGGAAATTCCATGAATCGTCGAACGTGGCTTGCAGGTTGGATCGTGCTATGGGGGGTGTTGCTCAACATGGGATGTGGGAGTGATGACAATTCCGGTGCTATGGTGGGAGACACCGAAAACGATGCTGCCGAATCCATCGAGGACGGTGACGAGGATCTTTCTGAAACCGAAATCGAAGTCGCCGGTTTTCCAGCTTGCGACCCGGAGATGACGGAGCAGGTGCTTACGCTCGTGCACGTCAACGATCTGCATTCATCCTACACACCCGGCGAACTGGACGGCGACAACGCCTATGCACGAATTGTCGGTTATTATCGGGAAGTTAAGGGAGAAAACCCTTACACGTTGTTTACCAACGGCGGTGACGATCACGAGAAAGGCTCGGTGGCCGAACCGCTTTCCGAAGGCTACAGCACCATCGAAATTACAAAAGCTCTGCCGTTTGACGTGCGGGTGATCGGCAATCACGATTTTGCCTGGGGAGAACAGGAACTGGTGGATTTCGCTAACGATCCGAGTTCCCTCGTACTGGCCAGCAATACCACCTATACCGGCTCCCTCGACTGGAAGGCTCTGGAATACGCCGAGCTGGAAGTCGGTTGCCTGAAAATCGGATTCTTCGGCATGGTCGGTCAGCCGTGGAACGAAAACAACGAACAGTACAGCGGCCCGTACATGGACCATTTCGAGACCGATTTTTCTTACACCGAAAAAGCCCAGGCTATCGTAGCGGCTCATCGGGACGATGTGGACCTGATGGTGATGGTCAGTCACCTGGGAGATAGCTGGGATGGCATTCTTTCCATGGCCGTGCCCGAAATCGACCTGATTCTAGGCGGCCATACCCACAGCCAGATGACCGAGACCGAAACCCCCGGTAATGCTCTGATGATCCGTACCCAATCCAACGCCGTACGGGTCACTCGGCTGGACCTCACCGTGGATCTGACCACACGGAAGATTGTCGATCACGAGTTGACGATCCAGATGAACCTTCCCGGCGCTCTCCCGGAAGATGAAGCCACGGCAGCGGCTATCGATGAAATCATGGAACGCTACGCTCCCGAAGCCAACAAAGTCGTTGCCTGGGCGGAAAACCGTGTCGGGAAAGCCGGATTGGCCGAAACCGCCGCGAAAGCCGCCATCACCCATTTGAATTGCGACGCCGCCATGGTGAAAATCGGTACCGCATGGATCGACGGATGGGCTGCCGGAGGGTTGACCCAGCAAACCATCTACAATGCCTACAAGATCGAAAAGCAACCGGCGGGAACACCTTCGTGGAATGCAATGTACAAGCTTGAAATCACGGGGGAAAATCTCATGACACTCATGGGAGCCTACGATGCGGAAAACTGGGCTCTCGTTACTCCCGACGGGGATCTGGAATGGGATCGAGTCTACACTCTGGGGATTCAGAAAGGTCCGGCGCATCACCCGGACGAGCATCTTCCCGCCGGAATCGTCACGAGTCGTCCAGAAACCTGGGAAGGCCGCGAAATGTACGATCTTCTGGAAACTTATGGTCGGGATCGCGCCGCCCGTTGTCTGTACATCGATACGGATACAAGCCTGCCTGATTGCACACCGGTCCAACGCTGAGGTATATGGCACAAAGGAAACAATACGGTATGAATTGTTTCCTTTGCTTGTTTCGCTTCGATTGTGTGCAAATATCCCCGGCTACCGCTCCTTCAGTCCGAGACGTTTTCGGCATTCTTCTACTGTAGCGACCTCTCGGCCCTGGTCGCGGATCATCCGGGCCGCCTTGGCCACCAGATCTCCGTTGGAGGACGCCATGTTGCCACGGCTCAGGTAGAAATTGTCCTCCAATCCCACTCGGACGTTTCCGCCCAGACCGATGGCCGCCGCAACCAGCCGCCATTGATCGTGACTGATGCCGATAACCTCCCAATCGGACTTCGGGGGAAGCATTCCCGCCATGTTGTGCAGGTTTTTCGCTGTCGGAGGCATTCCGCCCATTACCCCGAGAATCAGGCTGTACTGGTAGGGAGGTTCCAGCAATCCCATGTCGATCAAGGGGTAGGAATTGCCGATGTGCCCGATATCGAAACATTCCATTTCAGGTTTGACACCGGCATTTTTCATGCCTTCGACAATCTGTACGATTTCTGAAAACGGGTTCTGGAACACGAACTCAAACACAAAATTTTTCGACTTGGGGTGGTATTTCGCATAGTTCATCGAACCCATGTTCAATGCGCCGATGTCCGGGCGGATGGTCGTGACCGGATCGAGTTTCTTTTGAGTGGGAATTCCCACTGCGCCTGTGGAAAAGTTGATGATGATCGGGCAGGCGTCGGTAACGGCGTCGTAGATGTTACGGTAATCCTCTATCTCGTAACTGGGCGTTCCGTCGGGAGTTCGTGCATGAATGTGCACCACCGCCGCTCCCGCTTCGTAAGCGCGTTTCGCCTCGGCGGCGTATTCTTCGGGCGTGTAGGGAATGGCCGGGCATTGGTTGCGATTGGCCACAACGCCGGAAAGAGCACAAGTGATCATGCATGGACGTTCGTAATCGAAATTGTCTTGAACCCAGAAAGAACTCACGGCGGCCTCCATTGGGAAGTGAACCTGCAAAAACGCGATAAAATGCTTTGAATCGCGTCACGATACCACACTAGAAATCCGAAGCCAATTTCGTAGCATCGTTTTTTATCCAACAATATCGACGAGGGGCAGTTTTCTCCCGGCAAGAAACGTTCTTCCGGTTTGACAGGTGGGAAAGCAACGTGGTAGGTAGCGGCTAAGTCCCTTGAACGTCGTAGAAGCAACCGACGAGAGGGAACCGGAAGAGCGGATAATTGTATGAAATGGAAGTATATTTTCGCCGCCGGAGTCAGTCTGGTTTTCCTATGGCTGGCATTTCGGCAATTCGATTTCGGTGAAGCGCACGACGCCATCGCCGCCGCCGATCTGCGTTTCGTGCTTCCGGCCCTGGCGGCCTATCTCGTAAGCTTTATCGTTCGAACCTACCGCTGGCAGATCATGCTCAAGCCGGTGCGTAGCCTACCGCTGAAAAACCTGTTTCAGTATCTCGTGATCGGTTACACCGCCAACAACCTGCTTCCCGCACGGTTGGGAGAATTTGTCCGAGCCTACGTCACTGGGCAACGTGAAGGCATCAGCCGGACTTCGGCCTTCGCTTCGGTAGTGCTGGAACGCATTTTCGATGGGGCGACCATCGTTTTCGTCCTGGTGCTGCTGATGTTCGCCGGTAGCGTGGATTGGCCGGTATTGCGTGCAACGGCCTGGACGGGCGCAATCGTGTTTTCCGGGGGGCTGGCTTTCCTGTTTGCTTTGGCTTATCAAAGGGATAGGGCGCTGAAGCTGGCGCGAGCGATGTTGTCCTTGTTGCCGAAAAAGCTCGCCCGGACTTTCGACTCTCTGTTGGTGAAATTCCTCTCCGGCCTCGATCTCTTACGTCATCCGTCGCGGTTCATCGGATCGTTCATGCTCAGTTTCTGTGTCTGGGCGGCGGAAGGCGCGGTCTACTATTTCTATCTTCGGGCGTTTCATCTCGATGCTGCCCCCTGGCACGCTGCCGCGCTGGCGCTTGTAGCGGTAAACCTCAGCGGCATGATTCCCTCCAGTCCGGGGATGATCGGCGTGTTCCAGTTCTTCTGCCAACAGGCTCTTTTCCTGTATGGCATTCCGAAAAGCACGGGACTCACCGTTTCCGTCGCCGTGCACGCCACGCAGATCGTTCCGATCACCCTGCTCGGGTTGATTTTCCTTTCGAAAATGGGCTTGAACCTGATGGAATTGGGGAAGGCGGATATCTCCGAGAACGGCGAGGAAGAAGGCAAAATGGACAACGCCTCCTCGGACGAATATACTGATCTTCAAAAGTTCGAATCGCGATAAGTCGCGCTTTTTCACGACAAACCGAAACCCAAGGGGACATTATGAAATCTCTAGCTCGAATTATTCATGAAAAATCGTCGCGAGACGCAGGAAACCGAAGATATTTCATGAAGTTGGAGCAATTTTTACACGGAAGCAACCTTGACAGGTTGTTGAGTAGTAAAAATCGCGAAACGAGTGAAATATCGAGAGTTTTCACGTCGCAGCAGGTTTTTCATGAATACTTCGGGCTATCCTTGCTCGCCATGTTTTTGCTGATTGCCGGACTGATGTCGGCCTGCGGCGGTTCCGATGATGACACGACGCCCGCCGGAGGAGACACGGATCAGGAAATCGTTGCGGATCAGACGGAAGCGGAAAGCGACGAGGCGGTTTCGGCCTGCTGGGACGATCTCGCTCCCGGTCAGAAGGAGATTTTCGCCGAAGGGTTCGCTTCCGGCAGCGAGGGGATCGCTTTCGGTCCCGACGGCAAATTGTATGTGACGGCAGGGGATATCGTGTTGCGTTTCGAGGCCAACGGACAATATGAAACGTTCGCCGATACGCCCGACGCGGTAGGCTGCGCGTTTTGGGGCGAGGATCTCTGGGCCACGGGATTCGGTGAAGATCGCATCGGCGATACCGTGGACGGCGAACTGTTCCAAATTGCGTCGGATGGCTCGAAAACCTCTCATCCTGCCAGCGCCAATCCCAACTTCGTGGCCACGACACCTTGGGGAACGCTGCTGATGAGCGACGAATCCGGCGACGTGATCTACTCGTTCGACGAGTCCGGCACAATGACCGAATGGTTGAGCGGAACGCCGACCCCCAACGGCATGGTTTTTTCCCCGGACGGCGGAACGCTGTACATTGCAGACACCTACACGTCCAATGGCCGGGTGTACGTGGTGCCGGTCGATGAAAGCGGAACTCCCGGTGATATCGGGGAGTTGTCCATCGCTGCCAATTGCGCGGACAATTGCGTGAACGACGGACTGGCCATGGGAGCATCCGGGACGTTGTATGTCGCCGCCAACGGGGCCGGTTCGCTGGTTGCCGTTCCTTCGGAGGGAGACCCACAGACGATGGCGACGGACATTCTTTCGCCCGCCAGCCTGGCGTTCGGCAATGGCGAAGGTTTCGATCCTTGCTCGATCTACATTACCGAATTGTTCGGCTCGAAAATCTGGCGCGTAGCCGTCGGTGAGGAAGGGGCTCCTCTGCCCGGTACCGTGGAGTGACAAGAAAAACAACTTGTCGGGATCAGGCGGGCTTTGTCTCGTCAGATGGAGCAGGATTTTATCCTGCTCCTCGCGTTTTGTTTTGAGGAGAACGATACGGACGGGGATACAATCCCGTACATCGGACTGTCGGGACCAAGGCTTTACGCTTCGTCATAACCAGGTAAAATAGTACCCCGAACTAGGCTAGTATAAGCTTTTCACAGGTTCGGATCGTCAGGTTAAAAACCCGATGTGAAACAGTGGTTCAGGACAGAAGCCCTGAACCACTGAACCCCGTACTTTATTCCAGTTCTTCCAGCCACTGACGATAGGTTTCGGCCATCGCTTCGAATGATCCGTTTTCAGTAGAAGCTATTACCTTTTCACCATGCACCATGCGCACGGTGGCTTCGAGTTTCACCGAATCGGTGAAAAGCGTCAGGTTGGCTTGTTTTTCCACCTTGTTTTTCTGTTCCGCCAACGCTTCTTCGATGCTCATCGACGCATCTCCCACGAGGGCGTCCATGGAAAACGGCTTGCCGGTCATACGCTCGATGAAATCGACGAAACGGATCGAGTTGCCGGGACGCCAGTATTTCTCCCTCATTTCCGGGCCGATTCGGGGATTGTCGGTCAGGTGACCGTAGGTTTCGAGGAAATAATGGCGGGTCTGCGCCACTCCGGCCAGAGCCAGCACATATCCGTGATAAATACAGCTTGCCTCACCCGAAAGCAGGTGCGGTACGGCCAGCGTCGGACGCGAACAGCGACCCATGCCGCCGAGTTCCTTTTCGATGTCGATGAAACAGGCCATCACGTTCTCGGGCGTCAGTTTTTCTTCCGGCATTTCGTACAGCGCTTTTTCGGCGTAGCAGATCATCAGCAGCGACCGCAGGAAATACGCTTGGGCCGGTTGGGCGAGTTTCGTGGCTTTTTCGATGACTTCCCACGGCATCGGTTCGCCGTCGGCGTTTTTCGCGTAACGGACGAGCCAGTCGGCGTCGTCGAGCAGAGAATCCAGGAACATCGACTGCGTTTCCGCAAATGCGGCGGAGGTAGGAGCGAATTCCTGGGAGAAGCAGGGCGCACCCATCAGCATGTTGGCGAAATGCGCCGCGTGACCGCCTTCGTGGAACAGCGTCTGGGCGGCGCGTTTGCCGCTGCCGGTCTGTCCCGGAACCGCGTTGCTGGTGAAGTTGACTTCCGCCCTCACCCGGCCTTCGGCATCCTCGAACGGCGGAACGGGCGCGTGGCAGAATCCGTTTTCGTATTTGCCCTTGCGATCGACAAGATCGAGCTGCAAGGTCGCGTTTTCATACGTGATATTCAGGGCCGCAAAGCTCTGTCCCCAACGCAGCAGTGCGTCGGTGAATTGCAGGTAGGGGTCCATTTCCTGGATGACGCTGCCCTGAGTCATGTAGCGGAAATTCCAGGGCAACAGAGCGTCTTCTCCCTTTTCTTCCCGCACGGAATCGACATAGCGGGTCTGGGCGTCTTCGGTGCGGGCTTTGAGATCGTCCAGGTATCCGAACAGCTCTTCTTTGCCAAAACCTTCGGTGGTTCGAACTTTGTAATCGTAGTAATCCTCGTAGCCCAAGCTTCGAGACAGTCGGTTGCGCTCTTTGACGATCTCCAGAAATCCTTCGTCCAGCACGTGGCTTTCGATGCTTTCCATTCCCTTGAAACAGGCTTCACGCAGGGCGGCATCCGGGGCGGTGGCGAGTTTCAGCGACAACCCCACCGAGGTGGCATTGACGAACTCCCCGCTTTCGGGATCGGTGTATCCCAGCGTCATGTTTCCACGAGAACGTGCCAGTGCGCTTTCCATCTCGACGATTTTATCGGAAAGTTTCCGGGCCTCGGCATCTTCGATCACGTTGGCTTCGAAAAAGGCGATCCAACCTTTTAAGGTTTCGGTCTGTTTTTCGTCCGCGTCACCGGAGGCGAGGTGATCTCGGCAGGCATTGAGGGATTCGACGTTGCTTTTGAAAGCGTTCAACGCGCCTTCGGCCTTGTTGAACTCGTCGTATTCCTTGGAGATTCCCATTTTGGTGGACCAAAACAGGTTTTCTTTTTCGTGATGCAGGGTCAGGTATTCGCGGTTCAAGGAAACGATGAAATCAGATATCGCAGAAGAACTCATAGGATCTGCCTTTCGTAAAAAAACGCCCCTTTTCGGGCGTTTCGGGGGTTTTTAGAATCAGGCTTGAACCGGTTGGTCTTTTTCAAGTTCCAACCCTTTGGTGAACCAGCCGCGTAGCAGCCAGGCGACAATCGTACCGCCCAGGGCTACGAAAGCCAGGATCAGGAACATCATGTACGGTGAATCCACAAAGGCCACCTGCCCGGCAGCGATGCGCTCGCCCATAATCGGTTCGCCCTTTGGGAATTCCGGGCACCAACGAGCAAGCAAATGTCCCGAAACAACACCAAGTACAGTTTTAGCAAGAAAATAGGGAACCATCGAAAGCCCCAGGTAGGTGCCTTCCTGACCTTTGGGAGCGATAGCCGCCGTGTATTCCTGTAAACGAGGAGACCAGATCAACTCGCCCAAGGTCAATACAAGCAAGAATCCAATGGAAGTGATGTAAGTAAACGTTCCGATATCCATGCTTTTGAACGATCCGAAAGGTGGAATGGCGATGATGAACATCGACAGTGAGGTAATGAACGCCCCGCCAATCAGCATCTTGAAAATGCTGAAACGGTTGAGAACGGGAATCAGTAGAATCAGACCGATGATAACCATAATCGGGTTGAAAGCTTGCATGGAACCGATGGCTGCATCCGGGCCGATGACACGGGTCCAGAATTTGGGGTGCAGTAGACCCAGGTAAAGAAATACCATTCGAACGCCGAGCAACAGGGTAATCAGGACGGTGAAACGCCAGAAAACCGGTTCGCTAGCCACAGCTTTGACAATGGCGGAAATTTTGGCGAAACCTTTTTGATCGTCACCGACTTCTCGTTTGTCTTCATCCGGTTCTTCGTCATCTCCCGTCACTTGTTCCGTTCTCTGGATTCCAATTGCGATAGTTGCCAGACAAATCAACGACATCACCGCGCCCAGCGTAAAAATCTGGAAACGTTCAAGTCCGAGATTAAGGAAAAAGATATCGACAACGAAACCACCTGCCATGGCTCCTACGTTCATGAACAAATACCATAGGTTGAATCCTGCACCTCGGGAACGCTTGGTGGTGAAACGCTTGTTGGCGGCCTGGAAAGCGGTTTGCAACATCGCCATAAACGGAGCCATTAAAAACAATGCACCAATAACCAATACATCACGCTCCGTGGACTCCGGCATATAAGCCGCTGTAACCATGGCGAGCCTTGTAAACAACAATCCGGTGATAGATACATAAAGCGCTTTTTTTATGCCGAACCAGTCAGTAAGCACGCCGGAAAAAAACAGACTTATCGTCGTTGTAGATGTAAAAACCGTAAAAACATAGCCTGCGTTCGTATCATCGAATCCGAAATCGCTAGAAAGCGTCAGAATAATGATATTGAACATCGCGAAATAGGCGGTGCAGTCGAGCACATTGATGATCTGGAGGCTCCAGTATTCCTTGCTCACCTCCTTCAATACATTGAAATCTTTGAAGTATTTGACTACAAAGTTTTCTTTTTTCTCCGTCGTCGGCTCTGCCATGTCGGCTCCTTTAGTGGATGAAATCCATGTTTTTCGGCGTTTCGAACCCTTGGAATCGTCAGAACCCTTCATTCGTAAATCAAACGGCCTGGAGGGTCAAGAAAGGAAATCGATGAAAAATTGCGAAAAATGAATATTTCTTCGAAAAACTCCAACAAAAAAAGCCGTTGTCGGTAAAAAAGATCCTCCGACAACGGCCCGCAAAACGTGCACGTTTTCACGCTATTTCATCAATTCTCCGAATAGGTGCGCCAAAGATCGCCGTCCACGTTCGACCACGCCCAAGTGAATGCTTTCGTTGGGGGCGTGCGCGTTCATGTCGGGCAGTCCGAAGCCCAGCAGCAACACGGGACATCCCAAAACCTGGCTGAATTCGTTGACGATGGGAATCGATCCGCCTTCCCGGGTTACCACGGGTTCGGCATTGAATCCGGCTTTCAGGGCACGGCAGGAGGCATCGAAGGCCGGTTTGAAAGCGGCATCTTCCGGGTCGGCCAGAAACGCTTCGCCCGAGTGCATCAACTGTACGTTCACCCGGCTGCCTTCCGGCTTGATCTGCTCTATATAGTCCACAAGCGCTTGCTCGATTTTTTTCGGTTCCTGACCGGGAACGAGACGCATCGACAATTTGACCATCGACTTCTCGGGGATGACCGTCTTGGCTCCCTCGACCACGTACCCGGACAACAGACCGTTGACATCCAGCGTCGGACGGGTCCAGAGACGCTCCAGCACCGAATAGCCTTCTTCACCCGGCGTGGCGTTGGTTCCTATGGATTTTTTGAACTCTTCCACGTCGAAGGGCAGACGTTCGAAGCTGTCTTTTTCCACCTGGGATATCGGACGGATGCCATCGTAAAAACCGGGGATGGTAATGCGACCCTTGTCGTCCTTGAGCTTGGCTACGATGGCGCAGGCAACATTCGCGGCATTGGGCACGGCACCGCCGAAACTGCCTGAATGCAGGTCGGTTGTCGCGGTTTCGATGTCTAGTTGAGCATAGACCAGACCGCGCAGGCCGATGGTGACGGTCGGAAAATCTTCACCGAACATTCCCGAATCGGAAATAGCGGTGTAATCGCAGGAAAGCTCTTCGGCATGTGATGTCAGGAAGGTCGAAAGATTTTCGGAGCCGATTTCCTCTTCGCCCTCGAAAATAACTTTAACGTTCATCGGCAGTTTTTTGTGGGTTTCCAACCAGGCTTCGACAGCCTGAATGTATAGAATCAACTGGCCTTTGTCATCGGCCGAACCACGGGCAAACAGTTTGCCGTCGCGCTCGGTCGGCTCGAAGGGAGGAGAACTCCACAGATCCACCGGATCTTCCGGCTGAACGTCGTAATGGCCGTACACCAACAGAGTCGGTGCGCCTTCGGCGTCGAGCCAGTCGGCGGTGACGATCGGATGCCCTTCGGTTTCGTGAACCGTGGCATGGCGCATTCCGGCGCGTTCCAGACGGTCGCGAACCCACTGGGCGGCGCGTTGGACTTCACCGGCGCGGGCGGGATCGGCGCTGACGGATTCGATGCGTAAAAATTCCTCAAACTCGGCCCGAAAGTCGTTTTGATGTTCCTCAAGATACTGCAATACGGCCTGCATCGCCTTCTCCTTTGTTTCCGGATGTTCCGGTTCGATGGGTTTGCGATCGTTTATACGGTCAACCGAGGGATTTCGGTCACTTGTCGCTTTTTTTCTTCCCGGTACCGTACGTTTGCGTAAACAGGGTTAAAAACTCCTGATGCGCTCGGCTCAAAAAGAGGTTTTTATTGTAGTACAGCCTCAAAGGAAAGGAAAGGCGGTTTTCCTTCAGCGGTTTGACACGCAGCCGCTCGCCTTCGTTGTCGCTACCGATGCTGTACTCGGGAACCAGGGCGCCACCCATGCCGCGAAGAACCATCTGCTTGAGAATATTGACGTTTTCGGACTCGAAGAAAATATCCAGCTTGATGTTTTTCTCCCGCAGCAGTCCGTCGAGCAATCGCCGCGAGGTGGTGTTGCGGTCAAAGGTCATCAGGTGGCAGTCTTCCAGATCCTCGATCCTCATCTCATCTTTTTTCTGATGTTTGCAAGGACGCTCGCAGTGGTTGGAGCAGATGAACACCATGTTGCGGCGTCCCATATCGACGGCTTTGAGTTCGTGGGGCACGGTTTCGAGGTTCATCAGGCCGAAATCCACGTCTTCGATCCGCACCATTTCGGCGATTTCGTCCACCGGTTTGACCACCGTATGCAACTTGATCTGGGGAAATTGCGAACTGAAACGTTTCAGAAAATCCGGCAGCAGGTAGTTACCCACCGAAGGCACCGCCGCGATGTGCAGCGAGCCACGCACCTCGGTGCGGAACAGTCCGATGGCTTTTTCGAGTCGGCTGAGCGAATCGAACACATCCCGGCACTGCTCCATCAACACCTGTCCGGCTTCGGTCAATCGCACCGAGCGCCGAGAGCGGTCGAACAGTTTCACCTGAAGCTGATCTTCAAGTTGTTGGATCTGCTTGGATAACGCCGGTTGCGTGATGTACAGATGTTTGGCGGCTTTGCTGAAACTCAGGTGCTGAGCCGTCACAAAGAAATAGTGCAGCGTATAGGTATTAAGCATTTGATTTTACGTCTTTCACGAAAAATAAAAAGATCCGGTGAATTCCTGCAACATCCCAGGAATCGGATCACCGGACATCTTACCCGCCGCAAAAAGAACGCAACGCTAAAATACTTGTTATCGAGGAACCCCGAACCCAGGGCAATTCTCGTCGCTTCCTGCCGCACGAGTCCGTCATCGGCGGGCGAAAAAAGAAAACGGGAATCTCGTTTTATTTCGCAGCTTTACGCTCTTCGCGGACGCGCAGGGCGCGGCGTTTTGCACGCTCTTTTTTCTTCGTTCGGCTGATGTGCTGTTTCTTTTTGTTCGACAATCGACGATCACCACGTCCCATAATGCAGGCTCCTGTTTTCGGGTCCGTATCAATGCACCTTCGGTGCGGGGCAGACAGTCATACCACCGGTCACTTGAACGGCGCAAGCTTTTTCAGTCCCATCGCCGCCCGAGTCTCATCGAGAGTTTCTCGTGCAATCCCCCGGCAGCGCATCGCTCCTTGATTCAGGATATCATAAATCGTATCCGGATGCGCGGCGAGTTCCTGGCGTTTTTCCCGGATTGGATCGAGGATCGCGTTGATGCGTTCCGCCACACGCTTTTTGCATTCGAAACATCCGATATCCGCCGTACGACACCCTTCAGCGGCCCAAGCGACATCTTCTTCGGTCGAGAAAATCTTGTGCCAGGCGTAGAGGTTGCATTCCTCGGGAACGCCGGGATCTTTGCGCCGCTGGCGACGTGCATCGGACACCGATTCCCGCGTCACCTTGTGTAGGATCGACTCGGGACCTTCGGATAATTCCAAGTGATTTCCAATACTTTTTGACATTTTCTGATCGGCGTCCAAGCCCATCATACGCGGAGTATGACTCAGCAGCGATTCTACGGACGGGAACACATTGCCATAGCGGTTGTTGAAGCGCCGGGCGATGTCGCGGGTCAACTCGACGTGCTGCACCTGATCTTCTCCGACCGGAACGACCTCGCCTTTGTAGGCCAGAATATCCGCCGCCTGGAGCACCGGATACGTGAACAATCCCGAATTGATACCTCCGGCGCGGCTTAAAAAGCTGTCCCGGTCGCCGCCGATTTCCTCGCCCCAGTTCGGCTCGTCTTCGTCCTGATCCTTTTCGCTCCATTGCAGGGTTTTCTGCTTGAACTGGGTCATCCGCATCAGCTGGCCCAACGGCGTTAAACTTGCGAAAATCCAGGAAAGCTCAAGATGTTCAATCACTTGCGACTGCACGAAGATGCTGCATTTTTCGGGGTCAAGCCCTGCCGAAAGGTAGTCCAGCGCGGCTTCGAACACGCGTTTTTCCATCATTTCCGTATCGTAAGGGATGGTGATGGCGTGGTAGTCCACGATGCAGAAAATGCAATCGTATGTCCCGGATTCGGCCAGCGCGATCCAGTTCTTCAAAGCGCCTACGTAATTGCCCAAGTGAAGCGCGCCCGTGGGTTGCATACCGGAAAACAGCCGTTTCATTTTCTTCCTCCCGATCCTATGTTTTCTTTCAGCGGCATCGACAAAACCTTCCGCTTTATCGGCAGTTTCACTCCGATGCACTGCGCATTCCTAACAGAATCCCGAAATCGGCGCAAGTGCGGGGAAAAGGCTTTTTCATTTCGGAAAGCCTGGAAGATTGATTTCAACGGCGGGGAGAGGTACACTTTGGGTCGGATAGAGATATTCGCCTCCATTCACTCGAGGATTCGCATTGGAAAAACTGCTTTTTTCTATGTTCAACATTCGACGCCAGGAATATGAAAAAACGTTCCTGATGGCGCTGTATGCCTTCAATGCGCTTGCCGCGTTCATTATCGGTCGCATCACCAAAGATACTTTGTTTCTGACCCACTCCGAAGGGTCCACGCTTCCCTATATGTATATTGGGGTGGCGCTTGCTGTCAGTTCGGTAACGTATCTTTACACGCGACTATTGAAAACCGCCAAGCTTCGGAGAGTGATCTACCTTTCTCTGATCGCTTTTACGTTGATTCTGATCGGTTTCAGGCAATTGCTCGATTTCCCCTCGCTCAACCGGTTTTCCATTCCGGGATTGTATGTTTTCGTGGAAATCATGGGGATATTGCTGATCATCCAGCTATGGACCTTCGCCAACGAGATCTTCAATGCGCGGGAAGCCAAACGGCTGTTCGGATTGATCGGCGGTGGCGCGGTGCTGGCGAACCTGTATTCCTTCCCGATTCGCGAAATGCTGGAGCGAGTAGGTGTGCACAACCTGTTGTACGTCTGTATCTTTTCCCTGCTGGTCTGCCTCGTCATTGTGATCTATTTGGGGAAAAAGTACAAGGCAACAGGGCAGTTACAGGCGTCGCGAACCGCCAAAGCCATCGAGCGCGAAGAGCGGGTGCGTACCAGCAGCCCCAAACAACAGATTTTCAAGCTTTTGCAAAAAGAGATTCTCGTTGTCACGGTTTTGGGTATTCTGGTGGTCACGTTCGTCGATTATCAGTTTAAAATCACGTTGCAGCACCATTATTCCGGTCGTGAAATGGCCGATTTCCAACTGGCTTTGTATGGCTGGGGTGGATTTCTGGCTTGCATCATCCAGTTTTTCATTACACCAAGACTGATGGAAAAATACGGCGTCGGAGCGCTGTTCGTGCTTCCCGGCCTGTTGATGATCGGAGCCTTTTTCAGCCTTTCGACCGCATTGGCCACCGGGATGGTTCTGGCGGTGCCGCGCTTGCGGATGGTTGGTGCCACCCTGATGAAAGGTGCCGAAGCGTTCACCCGGTACACCATTTACGAAACCACTTTTCGGCTTGTTTACAAACCTTTGCCGCTCAAGATCATGCGCCAGGCCCAGGCCAAGGCCGACGGCATCGCCCGACCGATCAGCCAGGGTGTGGCCGGTCTGCTGTTTCTGGTCGCCGATCACTTCATGGGGATCACCCAACCGGATCGCATCTCCTTTCTGTCGATTCCCATTTTGCTGCTGTTGTTGCTCTGGATGTACTACATCGTAGCCATCAAACGGTCTTATGTGGAAGGCTTGCTGGTTGCGACGGATCAACGAAGCACCGGGTCGGATTTCGTCCAGGACGATTCCAAACCCAAAATGGCGCGTTCGGTCATCGAACAAGCATTCCGGTCGCAAAAACCCGGAACGCGTACTCAATGCACTGGAGGTTCTTCCCCAGACCGACTGGCCCGAACGCTTTGAAATGATTCAGTCTTTGCGCCTTCATGATAGTCCCGCCGTGCGAAAAGAAGCCTTGCGACAACTCGCCGATAGCGGAAACCGGCGGTTTGCGGTGGCCGTTCGTCAGAGTCTGAACGACCCGGACACCGACATCGTGGCCCAGGCCACCGAAACCTATTGCGCCTTAGAACGCGAACGGGCGGTACCGCAAATCTTACGTCTGCTCGACCACGAAGATGTCCGCGTCAAGGCGGCGGCGATTACCGGCATGATTCGTCATGGCGGCTTGGGATGGTATTCTCGAAGCCACTACCCGCCTGAAAGACATGCTGCAATCGAACGAAGACATCGTGCGTGTTCAAGCCGCTTTGGTTCTGGGCTACACCAAAGTTCAGAGCTTTTATCCGTCCCTGTTCGAACTGATTTCTGATCCGTCCCCGGAAGTTCGTGCAGCAGCGGCACAGGCCGTCGGAGAGATGAAAAGCCGGGAGTTGTTGCCCAATTTGATCTATTTGCTCGGTGACAGCCGAACCCGCACGGTAGCGACTCAGGCGCTGGGACATTTCGGCATGGATATTCTTCCCGAATTGGCCGAAGCGTTGCGTTGGCCCCAAACCCCGGAAACAATTCGTCGTGCACTACCCTGGGGTGATGGGAATGATCGGTGGCCAGCAAGCTTATGATTTTTTGATGCAGCAACTTGCTTCTGGTGACGAACGCCTGCGGGCACCTGTCATGCGCGCCGTGTTGCAGATCAGCTATCGGGATGAAGTGGATATCGATTTCGGGGCTGTCAGCAACGCGCTACACGCCGATTTGCAGGACTATTACCAGAATCTTGTCGTATGAAAGCATTGTGAGGGAAGAACTTCAGGACGATTTGCTTGCGGGATTTTATGCCGACCAGTGTAAAGCTGCGTTGAAACTGGCGTTTCAGTTGATGGCTTTGATCTATCCGCGTCAGCAGATTGAAATGGTGCAATACAATTTACAAAGCACCGACGCATCGAGGCGGGCGAATGCCGTCGAGATCATCGATAACATTTGTGACGCCGAAACTCGTCACTACATGCTGCCGATTCTCGAAGCCACCAATAACCAGGAAGCGATGCATCGGGGCAAGCAGTTTTTCCGGCTTCAGCACCCAACGGCGCATGAATTGCTTGAAAAGCAGCTAGGCCACTCCGATCCATGGGTTATTGCCTGTGCGCTTCGTGCCGGAATGCGGCGACAATGGTTGCGACCGGAAATTCTCTCGTATGCCCTGGAACATTCGTCGCCTGTCGTGCGTCAAATCGCCGTAGCCTGCGCTTTCGATATCGAAGACGAGATGGCACGCAACACCTGCGAATTTCTGCTGCGCGATCCGGACCCGGATGTGGCGCAATATACCGCATTTCGTTTCGGAGAGGTGGCCTGATGTCCCTGATTCGATGGATCTGGACGCTGGGGGTATTTGTCACCATGGCGGCCTGTTCCACTCGGTCGCTGCCACACCATCCCTGGCCAGAAGACAACCGTTTGGAAGAAGCCCGCTGGGCGGTGCAAGCCATGGCGGACGCGGCCGTTCAAGGTGACGAAGCCCGCGCCTGCCGTCATATCACGCAGGATACGGCGTTCTGGTTGTCAGTTGACGACGTTGGCCGGGAATTGACCGGGGACACGACCTGCATGATGTTGATGGAAAAATTCGCGTCGTTTCAGCAAACATCGGACAAAACCGCACAAAAACCTTTCGACGTGCGAACGTTTGCCCCGGTGGATTTCACTGACAAGACCAAACGAACTCTCCCGCCGGACTGGCTACGTCCCCGAGCGAAATCGATGGGAAAACGGGACGTGCTGGCACTGGTCGCGCTACCGGATGAAACCCTCGTCGTACAACTCCACCAGGACAGTCGTTACGACTGGAACGTCCTTGGTCTTCTTTTCGCGTCGGAAACCATCGAATAACCGGTGTTTCATGGTGCATGATTTCTGAAAAACTCGTCCTACCGTTTGAGCTCGAAAGTACCGTTTCCCGCAGTGTTTCTTGACCTTGCGGCCAATGGCGTTACAATACGGCGAACATCGTGATTCAATCGTATGATGCAACGGGACTGGATGGTCCCCACGGCCAAAGGAGAAGGTATGAGATCCATCGTCAGCATGACGTTGTTCGTCGCAGTAATTCTGCTTGTCGCAGGCTGCGGAGAAAAGCAGCTTAAATACAACGCCGCGATGGCTGAAACCCAAGCTGCCGAATGCAAGATCATTCTGACCAAAGCCAGCCTCGACCGCGACCGCGCCCAAGTGGAACTGGATGAATGCGAAGCCGATGTGGTGAAGCTGGTGGAGAAAATCCACTCTCGGGGAGACAACCTCAACGAACTCGAATTGCGATTGAACAAAGTGAAGCAGACGGCGGAACAAAGCACCGCCAAGCTCGAAGTGATGCAAGCCAGCCGAGAGCGAAAAAACGAAATGTTTCGGGAGCTTTTGCAATATTTCAAAAGCCACGTTTCTGCGGGATTGCTGAAAGTCGAACTCAACGACGGTTTATTGGCGCTGGTTTTGAACGATGACACGATTTTCGAGACCCACAAGAAAAAACTCGACCGGGTGTCCAAAAACGGCAAACGGGTGTTGGCCGACATCTCGAAAACCCTGCAACGGATCGAGGGCCGGACCTTCATGATCGTGGCCCACATGGATGATAAAAAACCTTACAAGCGTTTCAAAACTGTCAGTCATTTAAGCCTGTTACGTGCCGAAGCGGTTCGTAAGCAGATGATCAAAGCCGGGTTGAGCGGCTCTCTTTTAGGAATGGCATCCTTCGGTTCGTCACGACCTCGCATGACAGGGAAACACAAAGCCGCCGTCAAAGCCAACCGCCGGGTCGAGATCTGGATCTTCCCCAACCGGGAAGAAGCCCCCGAATACGATCCCGCCATTCTGGAAGAGGAACTCGGTAACTTGTAGCTCGATCCAAGTAACGCCATCGACGAACTCGCTTTTTCACTTCGGTGGGAAAACCCGCCAGTTTACGGAGAACGACATGCCGGACAGCGCTCAGCAAAGCAAAACCAAAGTTGAAGAATACACCTGGGAACTCTGCAAGGAGGGTCATCGGGGGTACCGGAACGCAGGAAGAACGCCACGCCGCCGAATGGCTGGAGGAGCGTTTCGAAAAGCTGGGATTGGAAACGACCGTCCAACGCTTTCGTACTCCGGCCACCTACGCTTCGGTGAACTTGATCCACGCCCTGTTTTTCATGGTGGGATATCTCCTGTGGTGGTCGGATTGGCATTTCCTGGCTAGTTTGCTCGGTGTGGTGGCGCTGGTAAGTATGTGGGGTGAATTTACCTATCGTTTCCAACTGTTACGCAAAGCCGTTCCGCAATCGTTTTCCCAAAACGTGATCGGTCATCTCGCCGTGGAAAACCCCAAGCGGACCGTGATTTTCTCGGGACATCTCGACAGCGCCTACACCGGTTTTCTGTTCCGACCGGACGTCGTTCAGCGTTTCCACAACCCCGATTCGAAAATGGGAACCCTGATGCTGCCGTTTTTGGCCGGGTTGGTCCTGACGGCGGTGTATGTTCTTTATTTCTTCGGCGGTGACAGCGGCTTGCTGGATCTTCTGGCTTTCGTTGCGTTTATCGCCATGACGGTGTTCTGCCTCGTCAGTGTGGATTGGCTTCGAGGCAAGCCGGTTCCGGGGGCCAACGACAACGCCTCCGGCATTGCGGCAACCCTGACGCTGGCCGAAGACATCGTGGCGGAAGGCTCTGAAGACACCGAATACTATTTCATCGGTTTCGGAGCCGAAGAGGCTCACTTGCCCGGGTCGATAGAATTCCTCGCCGAGTACGGCCACCGCTTCGATCCCAAAACGACCTACGTAATCAATTTCGATGGAATCGCCGCTGACAAACTGTGGTACGTGACCGGCGAAAACATGCTGTTTCCCATCGCTTATCCCGATCAGGAACTGCCGGTGCTGGCTGATCGTCTGAGCCGCAATGTCGAGGAATATTCCCACATACGCGCTACGATGCCCAAGGGCGCGACCGACGCTATTCCCTTCGCGCTAAAAGGATTCAAAGCCATCACGCTTTTGACGCTCAACGACCGGGAACTGCCGCTCAACTACCACACGCCGGGCGATTCACCGGAGAAAATGACCTGGGAAGACAGCGAGTTGGCACTGAAATTCGCCCGTGACCTTGTACAAGGCATTGAAGGCTGATGCCAGTACGCGGAAAATATCCCATCGTTTTCGTCAGTGGGACCGGTACCGATGTAGGAAAAACCGTATTCACCACGGGACTTGCGCGCCTCCTTGCCGATTCCGGCGTGGATGTCGGCGTAGCCAAGCCGCTGGAGTCGGGCTGCGAACAAACCGAGGACGGGTTGTTACCTGCCGACGCGACGTTGCTGAAACGTGCGGCACGCTCGGAAGATCCGCTTGACGCGATCTGCCCGTTTCGTTACCGGCTCCCTCTGGCTCCTGCCGTCGCGGCTCGAATCGAGAAGCGGGAAACCACGCTCGACGAGGTGGTGGAAGCCGTGCAGGATATCGCCCGAAATCACACTCTGACTCTCGTGGAAGGCGCGGGCGGCCTGCTGGTTCCGGCAACGTCGGACGGCATGATGACCGACCTCGCCGCTCGTCTGCACGCTCCCGTGCTGCTGGTCGCTCATGCCTCACTGGGGACGATCAATCACACGCTGCTATCCTTGGAAGCTTTACGGAACCGGGGACTGGTGCCGCTGGCGGTGGTGCTGATCGGCAGCGAGGGAGAGCCGGGACCGGACGAGCCGCTCAACCCCATGGAAATCGAAACGTTCGGGCGGGTGAAGGTCATAGGACCGATTCCCCGTATTCCGGCCAACGAGGCTGGGAACCCCTCGGCCATTGCCGGACACTGGCGGGATGTTTTGACGAATACCAGATTATTTGCCGACATTTCGTGAAAATTGGAGTTTCTTGCATAAATCAGAACGTTTTTGGTGGCCTTTGGCAAACACCGTATGCCATAGTTACGAATAGGTCGGACTACTTTTTAGCCCGACCTGGATAAGTTTGTACTTTCAGAAGGCTAGAAAGCGAAAACCTCGAAGATCGGAAGTTTGTGTCTCATGTGGGTGATTTCGACCGAGCAAGGGGAGATCCAGTTCAAGGAGCGTTCGGAAGTTCGACGCTGGCTTCGTTGGGGAAAACTGCGCTCCGACGCCAAAGCCTGGAATTCCCTGTACAACGAGTGGACCACCGTGGCCGCGATCGTGCGAGGCCAAAGCCCGGATGATTGGGAAAATTCTAGCCGCTATAAACAGTCCAAAGTTCCAAGACCGGTGCAATCTTCACCTGCACCGACGCGGTCGCAACCCCGCAGCCAAACGCCTCCGTCTTCCGGTAAAACTTACAGCCCGCGTCCGGTTCCCGAACGTGCCGAAACGAAACCCATTTTCTTCTTTCATCCGATCTTCGTGCTGTTTCTTCTGGTCACCGCCTCCCCCCTGGGATTGTTGTTGTTGTGGATTCGTCCGCAGAGGGATTTTTTGGGACATCCGTTGGCGCGCATTGCTTTGACGCTGGTGTTTCTCGTCCCGACCCTGAAAGTCTGCCAGGGTATGTTTTAGGGGGGAATGTTTAGGGAATAACGGGGGAAGCGACCTCGATGGACGGGGATTGTATTCCCAGCCCCAAGTTTTCTTAAAGCACAAACGTGAGGAGCAGGATGCGATCCATCTCCTTCTATGGCAAACGACCCGACCTGTGATTACTGCCACCGAACAGGAAGCAGAAAATACAAAATCATTGCAGAAACAAGAATCATGAATGGCAAAGCGTACCAGAAAACGCGATGGAATGCTTGTTCGGATTCCATTTGTGGCCAACCTTGTTCGGTGAAAGCGAAGTGGACACCTCTACCCGACTTAAATGTAAGATTCCAAAACAGTCCTGCGCACAAGTACAGTATGGAGCTTGCAAGTAAATTGGATGACCACGTTACAGGGTAATAACCATCGCGGATTAGTAAGTAAAGATCATAAGACCAACTTGCAGAAAACAGCCAAAGGCAAATCGCTACGTAGACTTGCAAGAACCCTTCTTTGCCACGTAGTGACCTGTATAGAGTCCCGACCGTCCAGGGGGCAGTCAAGAACGTGAATACGGACATGAAACTTGCGGTGGCAAAGTCCCACGTTGGATCACCGGTAAACGGACCTTGTATGATCTTTATTGTGTCAGTTTTCAGGTGTTTGTTGTGGTAAAATGGTGATGCTCCCTGGGCGGCCGCCCAGGGAGCATCGGGCGGCGAGATCGTCCCGACCTTGGGTTTTTCAACCCGTGTGTAGCTGGATCCGCCGCCCGTTTTGTCCGGGAAGCCCGAACAGTCGCTAGGGCCATTGTACACCGATGAGCCCGCATGAGCAAGGAAGGGTGAACGAGATGGAAACCGTCGGAATCGACATCAGCAAGCTTTCGTTCGATCTGGCCGTAGGTTCGTCCCGAACCGTCGAGACTTTTGAGTACACCCCAGCAGGAATGAAAAAAGCGTTTCGTAAAATCAGCAACGCCGCGCCAGATCTGGTCGCCATGGAATCCACCGGTGGCTACGAAAACCGCCTGGCCCAGTTCCTGCAAAAACGGAATTTCAATGTGGCCGTCGTCAATCCACGACGTATTCGCGCCTTCGCTCAGTCTCTTGGACTTTCAGCGAAAACCGATCGCATCGACGCCAACCTCATCGCTCGCTACGCCGCACTGGTCCAGCCCCGTCACATGCGAAAAATCACTCCCGAGAGTCTGAAACTCAAAGCCCTTGCGGCTCGCCGAAGGCAACTGATCGATATGCGAACAGCAGAGAAAAACCGTGTGGAACACGCCGACGACAAGCTTGTCGCACGCAGTCTGAAAACGATCATCAAAGCTCTGGACAAGAACGTCGAAAGCATCGAGGAGGCGATACGGAGCATCGTTCAACGCAACGAATCGCTCTCCGAAAAGGTTCGATGCCTCATGACCGTTCCCGGTATCGGTTCGCTCACGGCTCACTGCCTGATCGTTGATTTGCCCGAACTGGGTGAATACAACCGGCGCCAAATCGCCGCTCTCGTCGGCGTCGCTCCGTTCAATCGAGATAGCGGCGCGTTCAAAGGCAAACGCATGACCGGTGGTGGAAGAAGGCAAGTGCGCACCCAACTGTACATGCCCACTTTGTCCGCCATCCAGCACAACCCTGTGATTCGAGCCTTCAATCAAAGGCACGTCACTATGGGTAAACCCAAAATGACCACCGTCATCGCATCTATGCGGAAACTCCTCGTTATCATGAATACTATGCTTAAAAATAGGGAGGAGTGGAAACCAAAATTTGCTTGACTTCAATCACAGTCGCTACAGCGTTAAGGCCAACAGCCGCAAAAAGAAAAGTCAGTGTTTTCCAGGGGATGAAAAGAAAAGATCTATATTCTTGCTTTAAGATTGAGAATTGTTTGACTTTAGCTGTTAATAGAACCAAAGAAACAACAAAAATCAACAGCCAAAAGCACAAATATAAAACTGCAAAAAGTTCATCCATTTCCTGGCTGTTTTTCTTTGCTCATATGTTTCTTTTTAAAGGACAAACGTGAGGAGCAGGATGCGATTTTGCTCCTTCTATGGATGTCAAGTTCCTTTCGGGACAATCAAAACGACAACATTTAATGTCCCACGATGGGTTTAAATCCCTCGCCTTTAGGCGAAACCTTTAGGTTTTCTCTTGGTGTGTTGCTACTATGAGGCATGGAAAATTACCGAACAAGTGCGCATACGCGATTCGATCTGAAGTACCATTTTGTGTGGATTACGAAATACCGGAAGGCTGTTTTGGGTGGAGCAGTAGGGCTTCGACTTCGGGAATTGGTCATCGAAATTTGCAAAGCGAATGAGATAGAAATTTTAGAGGGTCACGTATCAAAGGATCATGTGCATCTTTTCGTCTCTTGTCCTCCGAATCTATCGGCGAGCAAGATCATGCAGTTGATCAAAGGCAAAACGTCACGAAAGTTGATGATGGAGTTTCGTCACATCCAGAAAGCCTTTTGGGGACGGCATCTTTGGGCTCGCGGATATTTTGTGGCCAGCAGTGGGAACGTAACGGATGAAGTGATTATGGAATACATCCGAATGCAGGAGAAGGGCTCTCCTTCGGATGGAGGTAAAAACTTTCGGGTCGAGGGAGAAGATGAGCGATGACTTTAGTCGTCGTTCAGCTTCTATCTTCAAGCCCTCGCCTTTAGGCGAGGGTCGTTGACTCCATCTTCTTCTTTCGACAAATCATTTTCAAGAGCTGTTGGATTTCGAATCAAGCCTTCGGGATCGTAGACAAAGCAAACCAGAGATTGACAATCTGGTGAGGTTTTGTATCTCGCAATATCGTCTATCAATTGAGTTCCGACTTCACCGTCTTTCAAGCCTTCTCTTGTCATTTTCGCTTCAATTACGATCTTTTCATCCTTTAATAAAAAATCCATCCGTGAAGACTTTCCTGCATAACTGGAGGTAAATTCTTCAGGACGAATATCATCAAAATGCAGTTTAAGTATAGCATGAAGAAGGTCTTGGACATCGTATTCATTTTCGATTTTGAATATATTGCGTCTATGCTGTCTTTCCCTTAGAGGTTTTGTGAATAGATGAAAACGCCTAAGAAAAAATTTTACGCGTTCCAATGGTGAAATAGAATTTTTTTCTTTTTGATCCACTTTGTTAGCCCATGGATAAGGATGACCACAATGATGACAAAATTGTGGAATGGGAATTGCTGTTGCAGAAATTACCAGTACATTCTCATAAGTGCTTTCTCCTTTGATGTTTGTATTGCATTCAGGGCAGGTCGAAATGGTTTGTGCGCCACATTTGTCACAGTACGACATTCCATTTTCAGGATGTGATCCCAATGTACTTGTAATCATATGACCATTAGTGCAAACTTGCATTACATCATACTGAGTCATGAAATAACCTCATCCAATTAGCTATCGCATCAGAAATGGCATTATACTTTTCTGTAAGTATAAAAAGAATATTTATTATTCAAATGTCCGAAAAATCATTCGATGATTTTCAGAAACTTTCCCGAAACCGTCTTACAAACGCAAGCCCCAGCACCATCAGAACCATTCCCGCCCCTTCGATAGGTGGTGGACATTTTCCGCAGCCGAGGCCCAGGAAGTCGTCGTTTTTCTTCTTGGTTTTTTCCTGGTCCGTTTCCCACTCGTTTTCCGTGCCGATTTCGCTTGGGTTTTCGCTGGATTCCTGCTCGATTGGCTCCACATCGAGGTCATTGTCGGCGTCATCGTCGCCATCGATTTCGGCTTGGGAGGTTTCGATAAGAATCGACAAATCGCTTTTGGATTGCAGGTTGGGAGAAGGAATCACCACCTGTCCCACCAGGGTCAGAGGGCGCGTCAGGGGAGGAAGGACGGCCAGAAGCTGCGTTCCTTCGTGGCGGTAGGCTTTAAAACACTCCCCTTCGTCTCCGGGGCAGTTTTGCTCCCAGAGCACGAGCGCAAGGTCCATGCTGTCGCCATTGACCGGAACGATGGTGATTTCGTATCCGTTTCCACCGGCCTCCAGTTCCATGCGGAAGAAGAAGTCGCTACCCGATACCGGCGGTAGCAGGCATTCGTACTCGTGGGGATCGGCGTAAGAATGCGCGGTATAACTCTGAACGATCCATTCTTCACCGATTTCGAGCGTTTTGGCATCTTCGCAGTTGTCCGTTTCGTGAATCGGGGTACAGATACCGTCGAAACAGGCCAGGTTTTCGCCGCAGGAACTCCAATCCTCGGCCACCATGCCAAAACAGCCACGAGACGCACTGCAACCGGTCATCGTGCAGGGGTCGTCGTCTTCGCAGTCGGGAGGATCTCCCGCCCGGCAGACACCGCTATAACAGGTATCGATTCCGTTGCATTGGTCGCCGTCGTCGCAACTGGCGCCGTCGGGAATATCGACGTTTTCGCAGCCGGAATCCGGGTTGCAGCGGTCGAAAGTGCAGCGCTTGTCGTCGTCGCAAAGATTAGTGTTTTCCACTTCGTGCAGGCATAGCGGGCCGGTAGGGCTTTCCATACAGCCGTCCAGCGTGCAGCCGATATTGTCGTTGCAATCGGGAACGGAAATCGTCTGGCAACCGGTTTCACGGTCGCAGATTTCCCGCCCGTCGCAGCTTTTTCCGTTGGAACAGGCCAGATCCCTGGGATAGTGAACGCAACGGTTGAGCGATTCGCTGCATTCGTCCTCGGTACAGGCGATGCCATCGTCGCAATCGATGCTCTGGCCCGAGATGCAGCCGATCAACGGGACGCATTGCTCGATTCCGTCGCAGGTGCGGTCGTTGTCGCACAAGGCGTGACTGGGCACGTTTTCGCAGGTATGGTCCGTTTTGCAGCGATCCATGGTGCAGGGAATGGCATCGTTGCATTCCTCGTCGGTGGTGCAGTTCACGATGCAGGTTCCCGTCCGGCAGACTCCCGGGGTCAGCGACGTCAACGAGCCGCTGGTGCAGCCGGTGTCGTCCGGTCGGTCGATGTTGATGCAGCCGCCGTCCTCACCCGGCAGACAGATATCTTCGGTGCACATTTCGTGATCGTCGCAACTGTAATGGAACGGAATGTGGACACACGACGGACCGCTGCTGGTTTCCTCGCAACGGTCTACGGTGCACTCTACGTCGTCGCTGCAATCCGGGGCGTCGCCACGAATGCAACCCGTTGATAGTTCACAGGTTTCCACACCGTTGCAATCAAATGTATCGTCGCAGAGGGCATCGTTCGCCTCGTGCGTGCATTGCTGTGCTTCTTCGTCGCAGGCGTCTGTGGTGCAATCGATACCGTCGTTGCAATCCACCTCGTCACTGGAGGTACAGCCTACAAACGGCAGACATCGTTCCGCACCGTTGCAATAGATATCGTCGGAGCAAGTCTCATCATTTGGCAAGTAGCTGCAAACACCCTCGGCGGTACAGGTTTCGGCTGTGCAGTCGATACCGTCGTAGCAGTCTTCGTCCGTGGTACAGATGGGTTGTACATCCACCCGAATCGGCAGGTTGTCGTACAGGCCGGTATCCTCGATAGTCGCAAGGAACAACAGCGGCTCCGCATCACCGGAGGAAATGTCCATCGACACGGAGGTTTCTCCCTCGGTTGTCTGGGCGTGATCGGAACACCCCGGCAACAGATTACAGGTTTCCAGGTAGGCCAGGGCTATTGCGGAGGTTCCGGTGGTCGTCTCAATTGTTACCCGGTAGGTGATATCTGCTAAGGGATTGAATTGAAAGAAGAAGTCCGGACCGATGCGCTCGGCTCCGAGGCATTCTTTGCCCAAAAATGCGCTGTTGACGAGCCAATGATCCCGATGGGGGATTCCCACCGAAATGTCGAAAGGCTTGTTGCAGGCCGGTCCGCGATTCGTCAGGCATACGCCGTCGGTGCACATGCCGTCTTTGCCATCGACATCGCATTGAGAACCATTGTCGAAAGCGCGGTTGGAGCAGCCGTCCGGCGTCCAGATATTGTGAGTGCAGGGATTGAAATCCTCACAGTAATCCAGCACTTCAATGAGCGAGGACTCCACCGGACCGATTGTCCGCAAGCCGTCGTCCACCGTATAGTCGACTTTCCACAAATCGCCGGGTAGCGTCTGGGAGGAAGCCAGCACTTGCGAGGTATTTCCGTGCTCGGTCCAGATTCCTTCAGTGAAACGCCACCAACGCCAGCTTCCGTTGAGCAAATCGCCGTCCGGGTCGATGCTCGTGGCGGTGGCGATCAGGTCGTTATGGCTATAAGCCGGAGTCGGAAGGACTTGGACATCGACTAGTTCGGGAGCGCGGTTGCTGGTGTTGATCAACGTCCGGGTATAGGCCCAATCCGACTGACTGCCCAGTTCGTCTCGTGCGCGAACGCGCAGGTAAAATGGTAGATCCTGAATGGCTCCGGCGTCATCCTCGGTAAGAATGAAGGTTTTGAAAGGTCCGGGAAACTCGTTGTCGTCCATGTCTTCGACCAGGGAAACGACCGACCCGTTACGGAAATCCACGATACGGGACAATTCGACGGTATAGAAAATCTTGTCGCCGTCGGCATCGGTCGAAGACTGCCAGATGATTTCCACAGGGAACGAGCGGAAACTGTCGCCCTGATCCGGCGGTGGCGTGATCCAGACCGGTGTGGTCGGAGCGGAGTTCGTAGAGCGGGACAGAAACCCGACCTTGGACCAGGCGCTTTCGTCCAGCCAGCCGACATCCCGGCTCTTGACGCGAATCCAGTAACGGGTGCCGATTTCCAGCCCGGTGATATTCCATTGCAGAGTACCTTCGGGAGTTCGTTCGGTCAGCCAACCGGAATTTTGCAAAGACGTTTCGAACGTTTCATCGTCGGAAAGCTCGAAAAACAGGCCGTTGATTTCGTCCTCGTTGGGGTCGCTCAAAGGACGTGCTTCGGCCACAAGCGTCAACCCTTCCAGCAATTCGCCGTCCAGTGGAGCGAGAATCTCGGGGGGGAGAGGCGGGGAGTTGGCTTCTACGGTCGAAAAATGCACGACGCTCCATTCGCTTTCGCTGGGAGAAATACCGCTGGGCGGTAGATCTCGGGTACGGAAGCGAATCCAGTAGTCTTGGTTGTAGACTAGGGTGATGGGCGGTTCCCAGTAGAAACCCCAGTCGTTCATCGTCTCCACCCACTCGCGCTCCATCCAACTGGAAGAGGCCAGGACGGTGCCGAAATCTTCCTGGTTCGACAGCTCGTACTGTCCCAGTTCGACGAAATCCTCGTCGGGATCGCCGTTGGAGTGACCGAAAGTCGAGATGCGCAACACGTCGGTGATATAGCCTTCTCGCGGGAAAAAGATGGTGGGTCGCGCCGGAGGCAGGTTGTCGTTGACACGAAACGCACGTTCGGTCGTTTCACCGCAACTTCGGTGCAAACCGCACACTTTCAGGTACACTCGGCTACCTCGTGCAAGTCCGCCGATGATAAAACTCGTCGACTCTTCGGTAAGTGCGGAGGATTGCGGAATGTCGGTCCAACTGAGGTTTCCGTTGTCGCAGCCGTTGGGGAACGGTTCGTGATCGTAGCAGTAAGAAATCTTCACCCCGTCTTCGTCATCGAACAGATGCTGGTCTGGATCGGAGGTGTTTTGCACCACGACGGTGACTGCGGTGGTAGAGGTCGGGAACACAGCGCCTTCCTCGGGTGACAGCACCGTCACCGGTAGCGGAGGCTCATCGGTAAGGTTGATGAAAAAATCACACTCCGAAAACGGCGTGTAGCCGTATTCGTCCCAGGCGCGCACGCGAATGCGGTAGTGCGCGTTTTCCTCGAAAAGTTCCGGATCTACGGGTAATGAGGTTGTTTCAGCGGGTGATAGCGCGGAAGCATACAACGCATCGACAACGGGCACCGTCGTGGGGTAGTCGGGGAGGTCGTCGAAATCGAAAACCTGGAGATGATAATAGACGGTGTCTTCTCCCGGATCGATCACGTTGACCACTTCAAAAGCTTCGGGGCGTGCAAACCGGTAAATGTACTCTTCGCACTGGCTATCGAAGGGTTCACCCAAGGTGGGAGCGTCGGGAACGATGTTGGGAGCGATCGAAAACCGCACGGTGTGGCTTGCTTCGCCAACGGCTCCATGGCTGTCGATACCCATACAACGGGCGTAATAGGTCGTGCCCCAATCCAATTTCGTATCGAGAGCCCACAGCGTTCTGCCGGACAATGTATCCTGTTCCATCTCCGGGCTTTCGGTCACGATATCCATGAACAGGTCGTCCGATGCCACCTGGAAAACCACTGTTACGTCGTCCCCTTCGGGATCGACCGTATTTTGCGCTTCCAGAGTGACGTTACGCGAATAAATCACTTCGTTGAAGGCCGGTTCGAGAATTTCCGGCGGCACGGGAGCGTCGTTGGTCGAGTTGACGAAAAAGCGTCCGGGCAATGTCCAAGCGCTGAAAGAATTGGACAACTGCCGATCATCGGCACGGGCACGCCAATATATCCAGGTATTTTCAGGGAGTTCCGCCGGTTGCCAGCTCGTTTCTCCCGACGGATTTTCCGGTGCGAGACCGATTTGCTGAATTACGGCGTTCGGGTCGGCCAGCGGGTTTTCGTCGTAATAGATTTCGAACGAGTACAGCAGCTCGTCGTCGTCTGGATCACTGGAGTTGGCTAGCTTTAAAAACGGAGTCGAAGTGGCAACTTCGGAACCGAGTTCCGGCGATACAAGAACAGGTGTTGTCGGAGCCAGATTGGTTCCGTACACCCGGACGTTCACTTGCACCATGGCGCTCAGCGCGCTGTCATCGGCGATGAAGCGGAATTCGTACGGACTGCCCATCGAGGCAGCCTCATCGAGCGTCCATGTAAGGGTCGCGGTGCCGCTTTCGAGGTTTTCCGACCATTCCAGTCCTTGTGTGATTTCGTTTCCTTCGTAATCAAACAACGTTGCACCGACGGTCAAGGCGTTCCGGTCCGGGTCGCTGAACGCCAGTTGGAACTCCAACGTATCGTTTTCATTGACTCCGATCAGGCCGGGGGGCTGGGGAGTAGGGGTTCCGTCGCCATAGGTCACGGACAGGCGTGGAACACGGTTGGCCATTTCGATGTGCAGGGTATAGGCACCTGCGACCGTCTGGCCCACGCCGTCGAAATCGTCCAGATCGCCCGAAGTACTGACCGCCACGCAGAATTCTCCATCCTCGGTCAACTCGCCGGTATCGATCTTTGCGTTGAGACCGCCAGGACCGGAATTGTTGTCTTTGTAAAGAGGGTATTCAGTGATACGGAAAAACCCCAGGACCGGGTCCATCCAGGGATGGGAAATCTCCTGGCCATCGACCGTCAACGGCGTTTCGGTGCGGATCTCGAAGCGATCTCCCGCCACCATGTTGAAACAGAAAAAGTCGGTATCTTCGGTTTTGGGGGCAATGGTTGTCGAAGACGATTCCCACACGACCTGCGGAAACTGCCGCACGCCGGATACGTCGATGCTCGTAGACCGGTAAAACGAGTTGTTCGGCTCGTTCGGATCGGTGGGAAGATTGGCCGGGGAAAGATCTCCCGTGTAGCCATTGAGTCCCGCCGCCACCACGAACGGTCCCTCGAACACGCTCGTACCCTTGATGCCTTCGGGATCGTGAACGATAACGCTGTAATTTCCCGCCGGAAGACCGCGAAAGAAGAATTTTCCGGTCAAAGGCGATTGCTGCTCGGTGACGCGGTGCAGGTAAACGCGGGCGTCGTCCTTGCGCTGGACACGAACGTTGATGCCTCCTGTCGCCACGGCATCGATCAGTACCCGACCGTCCAGTCCACCGCCTTCGTCCATATGCAGATCGAAAAGGTTGGTGCCCGTCGCCGAAACCTCGATCTCGTCCGCCTCTTCGAAGGTTCGGCCATCGTTGACGGGTGTTTCCACGTCATACCAGGTTCGCACCCAGTTGTTCGAGCCTCCACCGGGGAGGTAGACCATTTGGCTATCGAGTTTGTAGGTGCCTTCCGAAACGGAGGGAAACCGATAGTCGCCGTTGGCGTCGGTCGTGGTCGAATGGGCAATGGCGTAGCCGTCGGCAGTGGAAAACCAGAGCCTCACCTCGATACCGGGTAAACCTCCGCTCCCGGTTTCCGAAACTCTGCCGGAAACCTCGGCACCCCATGCGGATGAAAGAGCCGCCAGGGTCAAAATAAAAAACCAGCTTAGTGCTGATACTTTCTTCCAAATTCGCTTGGTCCCAAACAACGGTCACACCTTCTTACTGCGCATCATCCCCTCGAAAAATGTCGAACATTTCAAACATCCATCCTAACGGCAAGCTGCACCAAATACAATGTTATTTTCGTATGTTTCAAGTTTCGGAAAGGGTGATCTCAGACCCTTTTAGAAAAAGGACACCGCAGAAGTGATGATTGTATACGGTGCCAATTTTCTTCCCAACAACTTGTGAAACGCTTGAACCCGTATGAGTGATAAGGATCGTAGCAAGACGCCGAAAACCAAAGAACTTCGACGAAGATGGTGGTATTTTCGGATGGCTTCTACGAGCGGAATAACCCGTGTGGTTCCTATCCCGGATAATTCATGAAGAATCTACTGCGACTTGAAAACTCTCGATCTTTCACTTGTTTCACGATTTTCATCCTCGACAGACTGTTCAGTATGCCTGCGGGTGAAAATCGCTCCAACGTCGTGAAAGTTCGTCGGTTTACTGCGTCTCGCTACGATTCTTAGAAATTTTCCGGGCTATCCAGATTCTCCATGAATAGCGCGGGATAAACGTGGTTTATTGGGACACTGCATTTCAACGTCTCCAATGGGCGCTGCATCGGGGGATACGGTTTGCGTGCTCTGCTTGAATTCAATCGCGGATCTTCCCGTTCATCGTATCTTTTGGAAAATGTACGTGAATCGGGTATACTATCTCTTCATTTGGAAGAGCGACGACATTTCATCCAAAGAAAACGACAACTTCCGGGGCTATCGTCTCGGACCGAGCGGGAGAGATTCATGAAGCGCGTTCATTCACGAGGACGACTGGTTTGGTTGCTGGCACTGATGTTTCTGGCTTTCGGCTGTTTCGGCGAGGACGAGGAATCCGGCCTCCCCGATGGTCAAGGCGATGACGACAGCCAGGAGGAAGCCAGTGAAAGCCTTCCTTGGGACACAAATGACCAAGACACAACGATTCCTCAGGGAGATCCCGATCCTGTATCCGAAGATGACCTGGCCGATGACGATTCGGAGGAATACGACCTTGCAGACGATCCTGCCGAGTTGGAACCGGAGATCGAAGAGGAAATCCAGATCGACGAGCATTGTGCGAATCTCGTGGATGGCTGGAACTACGAATTTCCCGTGGACGGCCTGACGCGCTCGTTTATCATTTCGCTTCCTCAAAACGTGGAAAACGGTGGTCCGTGGCCCGTGATCTTCAATTGGCACGGCATGGGTATGACTGCCGATCAGATGGAACCATTTATCGGCTATTACGTCGATAACGAAGTCATGCCGTATATCGGCGTTACACCGGAAGACACCAACATTCAGCCTCCGTACGGTATGGACTGGGATAACCTGTTGGTCAACGAACCCAACCAGGAACTTCGCCTGTACGACGAGGTATTGGAGTGCATCGACCAGAAATGGGGCGTGGACCGGGACCATATCCACACGATGGGATTTTCGGCGGGCGCTTTCATGAGCGATTTACTCGGGACCGCCCGTGGCGAGGAAATCGCCTCGGTCGTCGCGTTTTCCGGCGGGTACATCAACAACGGCGAGAATACGGACGACGTACCGGCCTTTTTGTCGGGCTTTTTCGGGTGGCCGGACTACAACGTGGAACATCGGTACGCCCAGTTCATCGCCCATGGCGATACGACGGATATCTATGGTCCCATCATGGGCTATTCCCTGAAATTCAGCGAATTCGCCGTGAGCGACACGCAATTTCTCAACGATCGGGGTCATGATATCATTTTGTGCAATCATGGCGGAGGTCACGACATTCCTGCTTCGATGCAGAATTTCGCACCGATTCGCTTTTTCGCAGACCATCCATGGGAAGTCGAGGATTCTCTTTACGCCACCGAGGGTCTGCCCTCCGAATTCCCTGATTTTTGCGAATTTTACGAAGGAGCGCAGTAAATTTCATAGACCGAAAATTCGTGACTTCCCTTTGGAAATTCGGTAAGTCCGGGTCGTATCGGACTTGACCCGGCGGGCGAGCTATATTATTCTAAAAAGTGTCTGGAATGTTTCAATGAAAAAAGGAGGCAAAGCCATGTTGCGTCGTGTTCTCGTGGTGTTGGTTTGCATGACGGTCATGTGCTGGTGCGGGTCGGTTTTCGCTCAGTCTAAAGAAGAACTGAAGGAAATGCACAAGGCCAAAGCCAGCCTGATCAATGATTTTTACAAAAAAACGATGAAGCCGTTGATGACTTGTTACCGTATCGGCTTGCAGAATTACCAGCAGATGCTTCCCACCGAGCCGGATCGTAACCAGCAGGCGGTGGATGTCATCAAAGAATGCACAACCAAATACACCGATTCATGCAAAGATGAAAAAATTATGAAAATCAAAGGCGAAACCATCGATGCCATGATGAGTCTCGTCGAATTCGGCAACAGTTACGTGGCCAATCAACGAAAATACGACAAACGCGTGCTCGACTTGCGGACCTCGCCGCGTAAAAAACAGAAAAAGATTCAGGAAGACATCGAAAAATATCAGGTCGTGCTGGAATCCCAGAAAAAGCAGATCAAACCGATGATGCACGATTACAAAGAATTGTTTAAAAAGATCAAAGAGTGGAAAAAAGGCGTTAAAAAAGAGATAAAAGAGATCGAGTCGAAACTGTAACGGTTTCGAAACTCTTTTACACGTTATTTTCAAGGGGCTGACTGCCCCTTTTCTTTATGGCGGATTGCGATGAAAACATCCCGGTACATCTTCATCTTCTCGTTCGTCACGATTTTTTACGGTGTTTTTCCTGCTCTGGCCGGTGAAAACGATGTCAAACCTTTCGAAGCCTGGAAAGATTCCGGCGGCGAAGCTGGAGAATACTGGGTTCCTCCCGAGAACGAAACCGTTACCTATCCGAAATACGATCGTTGGGGAGTCATTACGAGCAACTCGGACGATTCGCAAGATGAAGAAAATACTCTTACCCAAAAGGTCGCACCGGCAGCACCCGATCCGAGTTATTGCCCCTTGTGGCACAACCGACCCAAAGCGCTCGCCTGGGCGAAATACCACCGGAAACGACACTTTATGGGTCTGAAACGCTACCCCGAGGAAGTGATGGTTCTCCATCGTCACGACCATTGGAAAGCGCCGCGACGTATCGGTGGCAAGATCCACCTGAAACGGATCGAAACCGATGGCGAGACGCCTTACGCAATACTATCTATCGGAAAAGGAATGCTGTGCGAGGCAAATGACATCAAGGTCGAAGTGGACGATCAACCCACACCGGGAACCGTGATTCTGGCCATCGAACCGGATTTCGTCCTGATCGAGCACCAATCCGAGCTGGGGGTCTGGCTGGCCGAAGGGGCTTCAATGCCGTCCTGGCGAATGATCTGGGATACAGGCGTCGAAGTCGAGTTGGAGGACGAACTCGTAACCGGCAGCAAAACCTCCAGGAAAAAGAAGAAGAAAAGCGTCAAAGGCAAGAAAAAAGCAGCCAAAACGCGGGCGAAAAAGAAGTAGCCGTTGTGATTTGTTGGGGGGTGTGAACGAATCGGTGAAACCTCGGGTCTTATTCGTACTTATGAACAATATGTGTCATGTTTTCGCAAGGTCTGCACAACGCTGCGGGAATTCCTGCATTGCGTCGTGCCCGACCTGCCAGAGCGCGGAAGATATCACCGGCATTATCTTCGTCGCATTGGATGCATTCGTTGAGAGAACCATCCTCATTTTGGTAAGGCTCCGCCAGCAATTGCATACAAATCGTTCCACAATGTTCGCTGGTATTTAGAATGTTGTAGGCATTGACTTGCGCACAGGGACGTTCGAAGCCCAACTCCACAATACAAGTAACGACTTGCTCAATATCCCCACCGAGTCCTTTCAGTCCGCATTCGCGAAGAGGGTCGGTCTGATCGGGCATTTCAATGAGAAATGCTAAGCTGTTGAGGGAGGAACACTTGGCACAGGCGGTGGTATGTGTGAGAATGCCTCCTGCATTTTTCAATTCGTCGAGGGTTTCGAAGGTTTGGAGTCTGTAGGTTTTTTGTTCTCTATCCTCGACCATCACCGCGCAGAATTGGTCGTCCCGACGCGGGTAGGCATCCGGATTGGCATAGGGATCTTCGGTGAGTTCTTCCGGTGGATTGAGCAACACCCACTCTTTCAAGGCTGCAACGAACGCCTCGTCGTATTCGGGTGCAAACTCGCCATTTTCGCAGGTGCAGACCGGACCGCAAAGTCCCTGTTCAATCCCCGTTTTTTCGTTGGGAGCACCGAAAAAGCCTTCACAGCCTGTCAATTCGAGCAACTGGCTACCTTCGAATTCGTCTTTTTCCACATCCCCTACTTCTTGATCTCCATTCCAATCGGAAAGCTCGCCGTCTGAATCGTCCCCGAGACACCCCGTCAGGCTGAAAATGAAAAACAGGCTCCAGAAAACCACTATCCATCGTGCCATGTCGTACTCCCCAAAAAAACAAATCGCGAATCGGTACTTCAACACCGGGTGAGGGGGGTGACGTGTCACCTGAACCCTCTCCTCGGGGCTTCCCTGATCAAATCTTGTTTCTTGTTCCTGTTAAATGAATCTCTCTGCTGGGAATCGTACATGGTATTTTCCGATTGTCAAGCAGGTCGGGACTTCCTCCTCCTTGCAAATCACGTCGCATAGGCTACAATGAATTCATGTCGATTTTCGGCATCGGGTCGGTATCTTTATGATGCCGCTGCTATGATGAAAAGACTTAAAGTAATCGGGGTGATACATGTTGGAAGCCGGGTTTTCCTCCGTCGATTTTACGCCAAGTGTTCCGATCCCGCTGGCCGGGTATTTCGGTTTGGGCGAACGTTTGAGCGACCATGTGCGCGATCCGTTGACGGTTCGGGCTTTGGCGTTGAAACAGAGAACGCAAACGGTGGTGCTGGTGGCCTTCGATCTGCTGATGATCACCGAGGAATTAGGCCGTCAGTTGGAAGGCCGGGTAGCGGATTTATCCATCAAACTCGTGGTTCATGCGACGCATTCCCATTCCGCGATGGGAGGGTTCGTCGATAGCTGGGTCGGGCATCGCGCTTTGGGACGCTATCGCCGCTGGGCGCTGCTTCACCTGCTGCACCATGGGGAAAAAGCGATCCGCCAAGCCGTGGCCGATCTGCAACCCGCCAAAACGTTTTCCACAACGGATTCCATTCCTCATCTGGCGCGTAGCCGACGCGACCCGAACGGCCCGGTGGACGACCAGTTCGTCGGTTTGAAAATCGAGCGGGAACGAGACGAAGGCTGGCTGGTGTCGTTTCCGGGGCATCCCGTGATCGTCGCCGAGCGCGACCCTTTGGGCGTTTCCGGCGATTTTCCGGGAGAGGTCGTCCGGCGTCTCGAAGCGACGGATGTGGCTTTCGCCATGTACGTGCAAGGAGCGTTAGGTGGGGTGGATGTATGGTTTCCCGAGTCGCCGATTTCGGTGGAAGACAACCTCGACCAGCAGGTGGAACCGATCGTCGAGGCGGCGAGACGCAGCCTGAAAGGGGCCAAAACCTCCGATGCCGAGCTCGTCTGGAGTCAGCAGCCTTTGGCGATGCCTCCTTGCGATTCCAGGCCGTTTTTCGAAGATCAATGGTTGGCGCGTCTGCTTGATTTTCCTTTGCGCTTTCTCGTGAATTTCCTGTTTCACGGCAGCCAGTCCGACGAGTTGACCATGAAAGGCTTTCGTCTGGGGGATTTTTGCCTGCTCGGTACACCGGCGGACCTGGGGGTGTCGATTGCACTCGCCCTCAAAGATATGGCGTATTGCAGCGGAGTGGACAGCACCATAGCCGCTTCCCAATGTGACGGCTATGCAGGATATCTGCACTTTCCCGACGAATACCGGCACGCACCGCCGGAGGAAACACGCGATATGGCAATCTACGAAAACGCCATGAGCATGTACGGGCGAAACATGGGCTTGAGAGTGTTCCAGGTGGCCTGCCGGAATCTTGACCGGCTTACGACCTTATAAAGCTACTGTAGTGAACGAGCCGTTTTCAGGATGGCTCATTTTCCATGATACGGGTGGGATGGGTCAACCGCAGGTCGGGTGATTTCACCCGACCTACTCTTTTATCTACCTGAAATTTATCAGGATTTCAGTGCTTCCAGATCCACGTACAAGTCCAGGGATTCCGGGTTGGCGAGCGCCTCGCGGTTTTTCACCGGGCGGCCATGGATCAGCTTTCGGACTGCAACCTCCACCTTTTTCCCGTTTCTCGTGTAGGGGATCGCCTTGACGGGTAGGATTTTCGCCGGAACGTGCCGGGGAGAAGCGTTCATGCGGATACGAGTTCGGATCGTTTTTTCCAACTCGGGCGTAAACGGCGTATCGGGAGCCATGACCACGAAGAGCAACACGCGCTCGTCGTCCTCCCATTTCTGCCCGATGACCAGACTGTCCAGAATTTCGGGCATGGGTTCCAGTTGGTTGTAGATTTCCGCCGTACCGATGCGTACACCGCCGGGATTTAACGTTGCATCGCTGCGTCCGTGCATGATCACGCCACCGGTTTCGGTAATGACCACGAAGTCTCCATGCCGCCAGATATTCGGATAAACTTCGAAATACGCCGCCCGGTATTTTTTCATGTCGGGATCGTTCCAGAAAAATACCGGCATCGACGGTGCGGGAGCCGTACAAACCAACTCGCCCTCGCGACCGATGACGCCTTGGCCCTCGTCGTCGAAAGCTTCCACCTTCATGCCCAGTCCCCGACACTGCAACTCTTCTTCGTAAACCGGCAACATCGGGTTGCCGAGCATGAAACAGGAAATGATGTCGGTGCCCCCGGCAATCGAGCTGAGTTGTACGTCCTGCTTGATGTCGCGATAAACATAATGAAAGCTTTTGCGGGCCAGTGGCGAACCGGTGGAACAAACCGCTTGCAATGGACCGAGATCGAAGCTTTCACGGGGTTTCAGGCCGGAATCTTCCAGTGCGGACAGGTACTTGGCGCTCGTGCCGAAGACGGTGAGCTTTTCTTTTTCGGGCCATCTCCCATAAAATTTCCGGTCCGGGATAAAACGGCGAACCGTCGAACAGCACCGTTCGTGCGCCCAGCATCAGCGATGACACGAGCCAGTTCCACATCATCCAACCGCAGGTCGTGAAATAGAAAATGGAGGAATCGCGTGTCACGCCGGTATGCAAAGCCAATTCTTTATAATGTTGCAACAAAACGCCGATGGCTCCATGCACAATGCATTTCGGCACGCCGGTGGTTCCCGAGGAATAAAGAATGTAAACGGGATGGTCGGCGGGTGTCTGCACGAACTCGATGTCTCCGGCCACTTCATCGGCGATCAGGTCGTTGTAATGGACCGCTTCGGGAAGCTGGCCCAGATCCGGGCGTTCGTCCACGAATGGCACAACGACGATATGTTTGATGCTACCGATATTCTTGGCGATTTCGGCGGCGTGATCGAGGCGACCGAATGTTTTTCCGTTGTAGAGATAACTATCGGTGCAAAACAGCACTTTGGGTTCGATCTGGCCGAAGCGGTCGGTCGCTCCCTGCACGCCGAAATCCGGCGACCCGGAAGACCAGATGGCACCGAGACTGGTAGTTGCCAGCATCGCCACCACGGCGTGAATTCCGTTGGGAAGATAACCCGCCACACGGTCGCCCTGCGTAATCCCTAGTTTTTTCAGGGCTTTGACCAGTCGGGAGACTTCATCGTACAGTTCGCGGTAGGTGATCCTCTTTACGGTTTTGTCTTCGCGCCAGGCCACCAGCGCTTCCCGATCGTCGCGAAAACGCAGGAGATTTTCGGCAAAGTTCAGCTTCGCACCGGGAAACCATTTCGTTCCCGGCATCACATTGGGGTCATCCACCACGCGATCGTAGGATTTCGACGTACGGATCTGGGCCTCGTCGAAAATTGCCCCCCAGAAATCCGAGATATTGTTCACACCGACCAGGCATACAGATCGTCGTAGGTCTTCAGATCGAGTTTGAACGAAGCATTGACCTTTTCCAGAAACGCCCGCATGGCGCTTTTCGCGGCTCGTTCTTCGGACGGGGACCAAAGGGGCGTTTTACAACGCAGGGGTAGACGTCGTTCCAGTCACGGCAACCTCCAGGCATACGAATCGATAAAATTTGTGAAATAAACGCTTTTTTTCACTCTATTTCCCGGCTTGGGGAATGTCAAGACAAGCGCATTCGTTTGGGTGCATTACAAAATGGTGCGAATAGGCCCAATAGTATTGAAGCTTTCATTGGTTTGATTGTAGCGGCGAGGCGCAAGCCCGCCGAAAAGGAAATTGGAAGGTATAAAAGCAACTTTGAAAAGGCAAAGACGGCGGGCTTACGCCTCGCCGCTACGAAAAAAGAGGATATTGCAAAAGTTGTTATATTTTGTGATGCATTCCATTCGTTTCAAAGCGAGCGAAAGCCTCACCGCTACAACAAAGAAAGAGTTTCTACATTGGCTGTGTTTTTTGTGCTGCACCCGTTCCAAAACCTTTGATCTATCTCTTGTTTCCCCCCAAAATTCACACCATTACCTTTTAAAAATACCCCACCAACGTTTCAAAAGTTGACATTTGCTACGCTTTCGGGTACACAGCACACTCTTTGGGGTTTCTTTATTGTTTGGAGAGGTTGCGATGCAAACTCTGGTAACGATTCTGTTTATTGCCGCTGCGCTGTTTCTGATTCTGATCGTTCTGCTTCAAAGCGGAAAATCGGGTATGGGTGTAGCTTTCGGTGGATCCAGTCAAGCCAACGTCGGAACGTCGAGCGGAATGAATTTCCTGCAGAAAATGACCGTCGTTGCCGCTGTGACGTTTATGCTGACATCGATGATTCTGGCCTACATGTCCAGTGAAACCAGTTCGATCGTCGATGACTACGCCGCGCCTGCGCAGGAAATCCCCGTCGAAGAGCCTGCTATGCCTGATGTGGAACCCGAAGCCGCCGCGCCGGTCGAACAGGCCGAACCTGAAGCGGTAGCCGACGAAGCACCGGCAGCTCCCGCCGCCGAACCGGCCGAGCCTGTCGACGCGAAACCGGTTGAGAAAACCGAGTAAAAAACGCTACAATGAAGGTGATCCGGGCGGTCCTTTCCCGAGGGGCCGCCTTTTTTTTGTCCCGGAACTCCGGGAGGTTGAGCAACGACCGAACGTGAACCGCGAGCCGCACTGCGAGGAAAAACGGTGACGAGCGTAGACCTGGAACCCATTCCGCCACGACCGAAAAAATCCCGACGCGACCGGTCTGCACCCCTTCGAAACCTGGCTGATGCCTGGTCCTACTATCTGCCACTGGCGCTGACCATGCTGATGATGTCCGGCTCCACGCCCATCGTCAACTCGGGCATCAGTCGTCTGGAAAACCCGGTGGGGCAACTGGCCGCTTTCGCTGTGGCGTTCACGATTTCGATTTTCTTCAGTTCGCTCACCTTCGGTTTCGAAACCACGTCCGTAGCTCTCATTCGAGGAATCGATTCGTTCAAAAAAGTCTGGCTGGTGGCGACGATCACCGGCGGCACGCTTGGGTTGATCGAGCTGACCTTCGTTTTCTCTCCTTTGCAGGTCTATGTTTTCAGGGAGCTTTTCAGCCTTTCCGCCGAATCCGCCGAAGCGGCCCGCTGGTCGCTGTTGCTGTTCAGTCCGCTTCCGATCCTGATTTCCTGGCGTGGCGTGTTTCGTGGCGTGTTCAGTTACACCGGTCATACCTCGACCGTGGGATTCGGTACGTTTTTACGGCTGTTGACCATGGGAGTGGTGGTCGTCGTCGGCGTGGCAACCGGTATTTCAGGCTCTTTGATGGGAGCTGGAGCTTTTTTGTTTTCCATCATTGCCGAAACTCTATATGTCGGGCTAAAAATCCGTCGTCGCTTGGGGGATTTACATGCTTCCGAGGAAAGCAAGCACGTTCGCAGCCTGGGAAGCGTGTTTCGGTTCGCCTTTCCGTTTTTGCTGTCCATTCTAGTAGGAACCTCCAGCGGTTTACTGATCAACCTCGTGTTGAGCCGCACCCTGCACCCCGAATCGGCGCTGGCGACATTCAGCATGTTGCGTAGCGTGGCTTGGTTTTTGTCCTCGGTGCTGATGAGCAGCCAGACCATGGCCATCGCCCGCACGCGCAGTTCACAGGAGACGTTGGTTGTCATTCATTTTTTGGCGATCATGGCCCTGTTTTTCACCTTCGTTTTCCTATTGATCGGTTTTCAACCGTTCTCGTCCGTCGTTTTCGGTACGTTGCTTGGAGCGACGGGAGACGTTCTTGATCATTGCCAGAGCTTGGCGATGTGGTTCGTTCCCACGCCACTGCTCGTCGCTTTTCGCATGTATTATCGAGGACTTCTGGTTCGTGAAGGCCGAACCTCCTCGACCTTGGCCAGTTCCATTACGGGTGTGGTCGTGATGTTCGGCGTAGGTGTTCTGATGGCTGATTGCTTCACCCTTCCGGCGACGGTCGGAGCGCTGATGTGGCTCGTGCTCAACGGCAGCGAGTTACTGGCTTTGCTGCTTCTGCTGCGTCTGCGCCGTGCGCCTCAGGGTAGCTCTTCGGACGAAGCGGCGACGCCATGACGCATCTTGTAGCCTCCCGAGAGGACATGCAGGCCCGAGGCTGGCAGACACTGGATATCGTGTTGGTCACGGGAGATCCGAACGTGGATCATCCTACCTTTCCGGCCAACCTGATCGGTCGCGTGCTGGAGAATGCCGGATTTCGTACCGGGCTGATCTCGCGTCCCGATCCCGGATCGCCCGAATCCGTCCAAGTGCTTGGTCTGCCACGGCTTTTTTTCGGTGTCACCGCCGGTGCGCTGGACTCGATGGTCGCCAACTACACGGCCTTGAAAAGAACACGTTCGGACGATCCCTTCGGTCCCGACGGCAAACCCGGAGGTCGCCCGGACCGGGCTTTGACCGTCTATTGCAACCTGATTCGCCGCGCCTATGGCAAAGCGGCGTTCATTGTGGCCGGGGGTATCGAAGCCAGCCTGCGGCGATTTAGCCATTACGATTACTGGTCCGACTCGATCCGCCGTCCGATCCTGATGGACTGCGGTGCCGACGTACTGGTACACGGCATGGGAGAAAACGCCTCGGTCGCCATCGCCCATCGGCTGGATGCCTTGCTGGAATCCAACGGCGATCTACGCACCCGGCGGGACGCGGGACGCCCCTGCGATCCGGCGCGGCAACTCGAAGCGATTCAAGACGTTGCAGGGCTGGTCTACCGTATTCCTCAGCGCATTGCAGCGCCTGACGACGCCCTCGTGCTGCCCTCGGATGACGCCGTTCGAACCTCCACGGACGAACACCTCGCCGCCTTTCGGACGATCGAAACGCACCCGGACAGCCGATTCGTGCAAGATTGCGGTGGGATGCGGATCGTCTCCAACCCACGAGAAGTGGCGCATTCCGAAGCGCTCGATGGTTTTTACAACCTTCCGTTCACCCGAAATCCGCACCCGAGTCTTGGAAAATCCCGCATTCCTGCGCTGGAGCAGGTGCGGTTTTCGGTCGTGACGCATCGGGGATGTTTTGGGGGCTGCGCGTTTTGCGCTATCGGGGCGCATCAGTCCAAACAGGTACAAAGCCGCTCGAAACGCTCCATTCTCGATGAAGTCGCTCACATCACGGCGCATCCCGGTTTCAGGGGTACGCTCAACGACCTCGGCGGACCGACGGCCAACATGTACGGACTGCGCTGCACACGCTCCAAGCCCTGCCGCCGTCCTTCCTGCCTATGGCCCGAACGCTGCCGCCACCTCGACGTGGATCAGCGACCCTACGTGGATCTTCTGCGAGAAGCCGGGAACATGGCGGGCGTCAAACATCTGTTCGTCACAAGCGGCATTCGCATGGATCTGGCGCTGCACTGTCCGCCGTTGATTCGAGCACTGGCCTCCCGCCATACAAGCGGCCTGCTCAAAGTCGCTCCGGAGCATATCGTTCCCGAGGTACTGGCCGCCATGCGCAAACCGGAAGGCAACGATTACGATGCTTTCGAAGAACGTTTCGGAGAATTGTCACGAAAAGCGGGCAAAAAACATTTCGTGCTCCCGTAATCTTATGGCCGCCCATCCCGGTTGTCGTTTGGACGATATGGTGAAACTGGCGCTGTTTTTGAGGAAACGTCGCATCAAAGCGGAACAATGCCAGATTTTCACACCGACACCCGGCACGGCTTCCACAGTGATGTATGCCACGGGACGTCATCCCGCCACCGGAAAACCTGTCTTCGTCGAAAAGCGGCCCGAATACAAACGAATGCAAAAGGCGTTGATTTTGTACCATCTTCCACAAAATGCCTCCATGGTACGCAAAGCTCTCGACAAAGCAGGGCGTAGCGATCTGGCACCCTACCTGCTTTCGGCCTCCTCGACCTCTCGAAAACGTTCCAGAAAACGGTAATCTGGAAGCTGTAGGGAGTACATCACTCCTTAATAGGAGAAAAATCGTTGGGACGAGACCAATAGAACCACCACGGGTTCGATTTTATGATTTCGATGTGCCTTTTTCAAGTCGGAGTAGATTCTTCATGAATTTTCCGGGCTAGGGGGACAGCCGACATTCCACCGGCGACGGCAGCCATAGCGTCGGAATATTCATCATAGGGATCGAGAGAGCGCAATTCGCCGAACACGTCGAGAATCTCTTCGGGCGTGGGGGGTGTTTTTCCGCTGCCAACTCGCTTCCAGCTCCCGGTAACCACTGCTGCACGGTTGAACGCGCCCATTCCGGCATTGTAGATTCCACCGGAGTCCGGGCAGCGATCGGAACAGAGGAAGAGCACCATCGGAGCCACGTACTCGGGAGACATTTTCTCAACGATATCAGGGGGAAAGAGGTCTTCGGTCAGCCTTGAAGCCGCCACGGGAGCTACGGTGTTGATTTTGATATCGTACTTGGCTCCTTCGATGGCCAAAGTGTTCATCATCCCGATCAGCGCCATTTTGGCGGCGGAATAATTGGTCTGGCCGAAATTGCCATACAATCCTGCGGCGGAGGTCGTCATCACGATCCGACCATAACCTTGCTCGCGCATGGCGACAAAAGCCGGACGGGTTACGTAAAACGCACCGTTGAGGTGTACGTCAAGCACCGCCTGCCATGGCTCCGGTTCCATCTTCACGAAGCTCTTGTCGCGAAGAATTCCGGCGTTGTTGATGAGAATATCCACACGACCGAAGCGGTCGAGTGCCGTCTCTACGATAGCTTTTCCCCCTTCGAGGGTGGAAACGGAATCGTAGGAGGCCACCGCCTGTCCGCCCATTGCTTCGATTTCGGCAATCACGTCGTCCGCCGGGCTGGCGGAAGACTCGCCGTCGCCGTTTTTCGAGCCGCCAAGGTCGTTGACCACGATGTTCGCGCCTCGTTTGGCCAACTCCAGGGCGTAGGTGCGACCCAATCCCCGGCCTGCGCCGGTGATAATAGCCACTTTTTCATCGAAACGGACGGATTCGGTCGTGTGGGATTCACTCATGGGTTTACGGCTCCTCGTATTCGCAAATGCCTTTGTCGATAACGACTTGTCCGGTTTCCTTGTTCACGACTTTGAACAGTGCCTTACCCGGTTCGACTTTCCAGGCTTGGGTCTGGATCGGGACGCCGGGATACAGCGGTTTGGAAAAACGGGTGCGGAACCGCTTCATAAGCTTCGGTTCGCCGCCTAAAAGTTCGTTGGTCAGGTGACGGCAGGCGTAGCCGTGGGTGCACAGTCCGTGCATGATCGGTTTTTCGAATCCCATCGCCTGGGCGAACTCGGGATCGACGTGCAGACCGAAGATGTCGCCGGAAAGGCGGTAGACCAGCGGTTGATCGACGCTGGGGTGGTCGTCTACGGTGATATCGGGAGCGCTGTCGGGGAAGACGACGTCATCCTTGGGTGGCGCTTCTCCGCCGAATCCGCCGTCGAAACGGGAAAACAGTGTGAAAATATTGGTGAAAAGCAGATCACCGTTGGAATGCTTTGTTTCCGCTTCGGCTACCACGAGCGCACCCTTGTTTTCACCACGGTCATAGTAATTGGTGATTTTGCCCAAGGTCGTCAGCGTGCCTTCGACCGGAATCGGGTTGTGGAAAATAATGTCCTGCTCACCGTGCAGAATACCCATCAGGCTGGCATCCGAGGCGATGGCGGACTCCATCAGGAATTCAAAGACCGAGCCGATCGAATAGCTCGGCAACACTTTCATGCCGTTTTCGTACACATACGACAGGTCTTTGAAACCGGCTCCCACACCGATGCCATACAGGGCGATGTCTTTCCAGTTGTACTGCTTTTCTAAGGGTCCGATCGGCTGGCCGATCTTGTCATGGTTCAGTGCCATAATCCGCTCCTGTGCGCTGTTGGATAAAAAATCACTAGAATGCTATGGAGTTGTGGGACAACTCTCACGTTAGCACTCCATTACTGCCCCTTCCAGTGAAAAGTTTCAACCTTTTTCCGGGGAAAGTCTTCCGATGGGGTGCATCACAAAATGGCGCGAATTGGCCAATAATATTGAAGCATTCATTCATTTGGTTGTAGCGGCGAGGCGTAAGCCCGCCGAAAAGGGAGATTGGGGGTATAAAAGCAACTTTCAAAAGGCAAAAACGGCGGGCTTACGCCTCGCCGCTACGAAAAAAGAGGATTTTACGAAAGTCGCTATATTTTATGATGCACCCGATCCGATGGGACCGTGGAAAATGCAGGGAAAATCGCTGGTTTTTTATGAAAACGTTGAATTAAGATGGAAGTTGAGTGATTTTTACCTGACACAAGCAAAAATAAACGCGTAAAAGAAATGTTTCTTTTTATGGAGATTTGTTCATGAATGCCAAGGGTTTCAAAATCAAGCACTTTGTTCCTGGGATTTTGATGGCGATGACGGGCGTCGGTGTCGGCGATCTCGCAACCGGAGGATTCGCGGGGATGAAGCTTGGCATGGCGGTGTTGTGGGCGGTGCTGTTGGGAGCGTTTTTCAAATATCTCCTGACCGAAGGCTTGACCCGCTGGCAACTGGCCACTCAAACCACGTTGCTTGAAGGTTCTCTCAAACGTTTCGGAAAGCCGTTTTTCTTTGTTTTCGGCCTGTATTTCCTTTTATGGAGCTACTTCGTCGGAGCGGCGTTGATCAGCGCCAGCGGCGTGAGCGCCGCAACGTTGTGCGGATTGAAACCCACGGTAGAAGTCCGCGCCGCCTTTGGTCTGACACACAGTCTGGCGGCGATTTTGCTGCTTTGGTTCGGCGGGTACCGCTGGTTCGTCCGGGTCATGGAAGTTTGCGCCGTGCTGTTGTTTCTTTCGGTCGTCGTCAGCGCCGTTTCGTTGCGACCCGATCCGCTGGCGATTCTTTCGGGACTCTTCATTCCGCAACTGCCCGAGACGGGAGGCGGTGAGTTGGCCTGGACCGTCGCACTGATGGGAGGTGTCGGCGGTACTCTGACTGTCCTGTGTTACGGCTATTGGATTCGCGAAGAAGGCCGCAAAGGTTGGGAAGACCTCGGCGCAGTCGTCTTGATCTGGCGCTGGCGTATTTTCTTACGGCGCTGTTCGGAATGGGAATGGTGGTGATCGGTTCCCAGACCACTAGCGGAAGCAAGGGAATGGGGTTGATTTTCGATCTCTCCAACCACTTGAAAACACACGTATCTCCCTGGGTGGGAACCCTGTTTCTCGTTGGAGCCTGGGGCGCGATTTTCAGTTCGTTGCTCGGGGTCTGGCAATCGGTACCGTTGCTGTTCGTGGATGGTTTGCAAGCCACGAAATCCCGTACGTTTTCCGAGACCCAACGTCGCCGTGCCTATCGAATCTATCTGCTGATTCTTGGAACCGTGCCGCTGCTGTCGTTGATCGTGGAATTCCGTACCGTGCAGAAATTTTATAGTATTTTCGGGGCGTTTTTCATGCCGATGTTAGCCTTCGTGCTATTATGGCTCAACAATGATGGTCGTCTCCTGGGGCGCGAACGCAAAAACGGTCCTGTCACCAACGTTCTGCTGGTGACGATTTTGCTGTTTTTCGTTGGAGTCGCCGTGCAGACGATTCTCAAGAAGTTGGGAGTCTAGACAGTACCCATACTCTCTAAGGAGAATCCTGAGAGGACACTACGGACACAATGAGCCATTCTCTATCCTCCGAATCGAAAATCTCCCTGACGATCGAAAGCCTGGCTTTCGGTGGTATGGGCATTGGACATCTTCCCGACGGCAAAGCCGTTTTCGTCGAAAAAACCGCACCGGGCGACGAAGGTTCGGTGCGAATCACGAAGCAGAAAAAACGCCATGCTTTCGCGGTGATGGAGCATGTGGAGAAACCGTCTCCGCTGCGTGTTTCTCCCCGTTGTCCGGTGGCGGATCGCTGCGGAGGCTGTTCCTGGGCGCATTTGGATCTCGAAGCCCAACGGGATTGGAAACAGCGCTTGTTGATCCATGAAATGGCGCGCAAAACCCACAATCTCGATACTTCGCTCGTGCAACCGCTTGTCGGTGCGGAATCCTTCGGTCACCGCATCCGTTGTCGTTTGCATCGGAAAGCAAGAGATTTCGGTACCTTGGAAAGTCAATCACACAGGGTGATTCCGTTTCGCGTCTGTCCGGTGCTCGATCCTCGATTGGAAGAGTTTGCGCAAGCGTTGGCAAAGAAACTAGCGCCGTTGCCGCCCATAGATGCCGACTTCGAGTTGGTTGTGGATTGCGAGGGGCGACGCGGTTTGCACATCATGCCGAAACGGGGAAGATTTCCCGAATCCATGGAAAATCTTGCGAAATCGCTGGACATTTCAGCCTGACGATGGGTAAAGCCGACCGGACATGAAGAAAACGGATTGCTTGAAAGCAGTCTGGACAAAACCTTTGCGTTTCGTCCCGGAATGTTCGTCCAGACCCATCGGGAGATCAACCAAAAGCTCGTAGCCGAGGCCGTTCGCCATTTTCCCGAAGGCGATTCGTTTGTTGAGTTGTATGCCGAGCGGGAAATTTCAGTGTGCATCTCGCCGAGCGTTATGAAAAAGGCATCATCGCCGAAGCCAATCCGTCTTCTTGCCATGCGTTGCGAAAAAACCTGCCGAATCGGCAAAAAAACGCTCGATATCCGCCACGAGCCGGACACAAGCACGGTTCGTTTCCTGTCGGAACGTCCTCCCGCTCCGCTGCTGTTGGCCGATCCACCCCGTTCGGGACTCAAAGCGTTGTTTCCTCTGTTCGCTTCCGCACCTCCCCGGAGGGTGTTGATGATCTCGTGCCACCCGATGGCGGCTTTGCGTGACATGGCGGCGTTGGTCCATGATTTCGGATACGTTCTGAAAACGGTAACCCCCTTCGACATGTTTCCTCAAACCCACCATCTGGAAGTGCTGGCCGTGTTGGATCGCTGACGGTACGGAATTTATCCGAACGGGAGTGAAAACGTTGTTGTCATCGAAGTGACGATGAGGCAAAACCTACCGAGATTTGGGTTTTCATGAATGACTCGGGTTTCCTCTCCTTTGCTGCGAATGCCAATACGTTAAAAATACTGGTATGTTCGGTATGTTCGTTTATTACTCCCACGTGAAATGGTTCCTTGGAATGCCTTGGAATACAACCGTTCCTTAAAGTTGTAGGATGGATAAGTTTTTTTCCTCGATAACTTCATTGCGCAAAACGAAAATCTCCGCTAGGAATTGTTCGAGTTGCGTTAAGATAAGTATCCGTTACAGTACCAATTGCAATATCAGGTGAACGTCGGCTGAAAGTGGCTGAACGATTACCAGCGTAACTTTCGGATAGAACGCTTTTACATTATTTTTACAATAGGAATTTTGCGTTCCGATCCGTCGTATCCAAAACCATAACCGCGATTCGGAAAAACCTTCTCCACGCTCCCCACACGTTGTACCGCTGCTTTCCCCTTCTTTTTCATGGTTTTCCCTTGGCTTGAGCCTATTCTTTCTTTTCATGTTTCAGGAGCGTTCGTCATGTCTTTGGTGAAATTTTCCCGTTTTTTCTTTTTCGCAAGTCTTTTCCTTCTTTTGACCTGCTGTTCGGATGACGGCGACGAGCACATCCAGGCGGGCGACACCGAACAGGAAATCGAAGTCGTAGGTTGCGACGGCCAGTCTTGCTCTAACCGACGGCCATTGTCCCGCCGGGTGCCTGTGTATTGCCGGAGCCTGCGAATCGGATACCGGAGGCGTGCGAACCGATCTCGTATCCGGCACGACGAAGCTTGTCTATCGCAACGATACCGGAACGATCAACATCTATCGCGAAGACGGCAGCTTGATCGTTCAGAAAGCTACGGCCAGCATCTGGCTGGACGCCCCCGATGATACCGGTACGAGGATGAATGTTTCGTCTCTGGCGCTTCGGGAGGTGGAAACGGAGAGCGGCAACGACAACCTTGGCGACGCCGAACGGCTGATCGTCACCGCCAAGACCGCCGAAGGAGAACCGGAACTTCGGTGGACCATCAGTGCATACACGGATGGCGGTTTTTATACGTTCATCGTGGATCTGGTCAATACGACACAAAACGAATTGAATTTTGCCAAAGTAGCACCGATTACCTTGGATGGCGCCAGGGGCGGCGCGTTGTTCCTAGGTAACGACCCCGCCGAGCATCGTATCATCGAAAAACGGTTCGTATACTTACTTGGATCACCTGGTAGAGATACGCACGGGCGATACGGCGCGGGAGGATTATTTCACGGCGATGATACCGGGCGACTTCCAGGGAGCTAGCGTGTCGAGCTGGAATCACGGCGTAAAAGACCTGCAAAGCGAAGCAAGCTGGATCGCCGGAGGGCTGAGTTTCGAATCCTCCTCGCCGGTGTTCAACCTGACCTACGATCCCGCGTATTCCCAAACCAGTCCCGACGGACGAAACGGTTTCAGCTTTTTCAGTGCTGAGGCGGCTTACCAGCCCAATCCTAAACCGGTACCGGCGGGCGAAGAATTCCGTTCCGAGCCGATTTACGTCCATGCCGGAGAAACCAACCCGATGCAAGGTCTGGAAGACTACGCCATGGCCGTGAAAAAGCATCTGGACATCACGCTTTGGACCGAGCGCAACGGTGGACAGCGGGTGCCCAACGGTTGGAATTCCTGGAGCGGCTCCGGCTCTACCGGCGGTTACGGCACTGGGATTACCGAAGACCTGATGCTCGAAAACCTCGACGTAATGGTTACGGAATTCAAAGATTGGGGCATCGACTGGTTCCAGGTGGATGACGGCTACGAGCCGTATTACGGGGATTGGACCTGGCAGGAAAGCAAGTTTCCCAATGGTCCTCGCTGGTTGAGTGATAAAATCCGCGAAACCGGCCTGAAACCGGGACTTTGGAACGCAGCCCTGGCGCTGGACCCTGATTGCCAGACGGTCGCGGATCACCCCGACTGGTTGGCGGAACGTTCCATGGTGGGACAGATATTCGGGACGGGATACAGTTTGCTGGACCTGACGAATCCCGAGGTGAAACAATGGTTGCACGACCTGTTCAAAACCTTCCGACAGGACTGGAATTTCGACTGGCTGAAGCTCGATTTCAATTATTACTCTTTAATGACAATCGGGATATACGACCCTACCCAGACCCGAGAGGAAATGTACCGTAACGCCCTGCGAATCATCCGTGAGGAAATCGGCGACGATACCTTTTTCCTGGCCGTCTCGGTGATGGGCATTCATTACGGCCTCATCGACGGCGACCGACTGCAACTGGACAATCAACCCGTATGGGATTGGGAACCGACGCTCGAAGACGACGAAAAGAGCGGCCAGCAGGGGTTTAAACCAACGGTTCGCACCTCGGGACGCCGCTATTACCTGCACAATCGTATCTGGATCAACCATCCGGACCTGATCATCTTCCGATCCAATACACGCGATGAAACCTGGCCACGCGTCACGTTCGAGGAAGCTCGGTCGTTCTGCACGTACGTGGGGTTGTCCGGTGGTATCGTCAAGATCGGCGATCGGCTGGTGGACATGACCGGCGAGCAGATCAACGTCGTGCGGCAGCTTCTGCCGATCTATCCCAACGGAGCGCGTCCACTGGACTTGTTCACCCGCGAATTTCCCGAAATGTGGCATTTGCATGTCGAAGGCGGAACGGATGGCTTTAACGAACCCTACGACGTGCTAGGCCTGATCAACTGGGGACTCAATTGGGATCTGACGAAAAATCCCTTCGAAAAAATGCCAGATGAAGGCACTGTACGTTCGTATACCATTGATCTTGTAGAAGAATTGGGATTGGATTCCCAAACGACCTACCTGGCCTACGAGTTCTGGACCGGCGAGTATCTGGGTGAGGCGACCGGAACCTTCAACCTCGACGTACCATCCCACGATTCCCGTGTGGTGGCGTTCCGACCAAAGGTGGAGCATCCTCAGTTTTTGGGCTGGAACCGCCAGATCACCATGGGGGCCACCGACATTACCGCCTACGCCTGGAACGAAACCGACAAAACGATCACCTTGTCGGCAAAGGTTGCCAAACCAACCGAAAAAGCTCCGTTCACGTACCGGATGTCGTTCTCGATTCCCGAGGGATTTTCCTTCAAAAATGTTACGATATCGGGAACTTCCGTTACGGATCAGCAGGAAAACACGGACGGCGGCGCGGTCGAGGTCTCGTTCATACCCGAGGCCACGGGCAGCGTAGATCTCGTGGTGACGTTCGAATAGAGATTTTTCTGGGGGAGAAATGGCGTGAACCGTTGGTTTGGGGTTCCCGATCCCTTCAACTTTTGGTTTCTCGTCACGATTCTCCCGAATTTTCTCCAGGATAGTATTTTTGTATTTCAAGTACTTGACTATATGGCCATGTAGCCATATAGTTTGTGCATGAAAAACGACACCACTAAACCAAACCTCTCCGATTACACGCAACAGGCACGAATTCACAAGGCGCTCGCCAACGAGGCGCGGCTGATGATCGTCGATCGCCTGCGCCATGGTGAAGGAACGGTAGGCTCCTTGACGAAAGCTGCCGGACTGGACCAGTCCACCGTCTCGAAGCATTTGTCCGTCTTGCGAAGCGCTGGAATCGTCCAGAGCCGTAAAGAAGGTAATCGCGTGTTATATCGGTTGCTTACACCTTGCGTGCTGGACATGTTCGCCTGTTGTCACCAAGTCTTGCAAACCAACATTCAACCGCTTCCGGTTCTTTCCGAGCTTCCTGCAAACCAATCCCCTGTGGAGGACTGGCTGCCTTCCACGTTGGAACTTGCTCGCTCGAAACCTAAAAATCTGTTGTTTTTGTGCGTGCAGAACTCTGCCCGTAGCCAACTGGCCGAAGCCATCGCCCGGCATCTCGCCCCGGCGGACGTTCGGGCTTTCTCGGCGGGCAGCAACCCTGCCTTCGTTCGCCCGGAAGCTCTACAAGTATTGAAAGAAAAAGGCGTTTCCACCGATGGGCTTCGCTCGAAATCCGTCGAAGAATTCGATTTGGTCGATTTCGACGCCGCGATTACGCTTTGCGACGAAGAAGTCTGCCCCACGTTTTCCAGTGCACCTCACCACTTGCACTGGGGACTACCCGACCCGGCGAAGATCGACAACCCGGAAGAACGGCTCGCCGCGTTTCGTGCTGTCCGAGATGAGTTATGGAAACGAATCGAGCGCCTAATGCCCGATGAAATTGCGGAGTAATGTCATGTCTCAACGGATGAAATGGGCGATTTTCGCGGCGGTGTTTTTTGTTTTCTGGGCGTTGCCGCTGGATTCCCAACGGCTCACCGGGGCCATTCTCGAAGCCTTCGCCCTGACGCAGTGGTACGCCAAAGAACACGTCTTGTTGTGCCTAATTCCCGCCTTCTTCATCGCCGGAGCTATCGCCAATTTCGTGTCTCAAAACGCGGTGTTGAAGTATCTGGGAGCCGGAGCTAACCGCATCGTGGCTTATGGTGTCGCCGCAGGCAGCGGGACGATTTTAGCTGTCTGTTCCTGCACGGTACTTCCATTGTTCGCCGGGATCTACACCCGAGGAGCAGGAATCGGTCCGGCGACGGCGTTTTTGTACTCTGGCCCGGCCATCAACGTACTGGCGATCATTTTGACCGCCCGTGTGCTGGGTGCCGAAATGGGACTGGCGCGTGCCATCGGAGCGGTGATTTTCTCCGTGGCCATCGGTCTTGCCATGGCGTTTTTATTCCGCAAAGAGGAAGCATCGGCCACCGATCTTCCTCCGATGCCGGAGGAAACACCTCCTCGCAGACCGATACAGGATCTCCTTTATTTTTCACTGATGATCGGCATCCTGGTCGCTGCCAACTGGAGCGCTCCACAAAACGGTGAAGGCGGATTGTGGCAGGTACTATATGAAGCCAAGTGGTGGATTACCGGACTGTTTTCGCTGTTTCTGGCGGGAGCGGTGTGGCTGTGGTTCACCCGTGAGGAACGCCGCGAGTGGCTGGCGTCTTCGATGGAATACGGCGAAATGATTCTGCCTTTGCTGTTCTGGGGCGTTTTGCTGGCCGGATTTCTACTGGGACGACCCGGCCATCAAGGTCTGATTCCTTCCGAGTGGGTGGCTTCACTGGTTGGCGGGAACAGCATCGGCGCCAATTTCTTCGCTTCGCTGGTCGGAGCATTCATGTACTTCGCGACGCTAACCGAGGTGCCGATTCTGGAAGGTCTGATCGGTGCGGGTATGGGCAAGGGACCGGCGCTGGCGCTGCTGCTGGCCGGTCCGGCGCTGAGTCTGCCCAACATGCTGGTCATTCGAGGTGTTCTGGGGACTAAAAAAACAGCGGTTTACGTGGCTCTGGTCGTGGTGATGTCCACCGTCGCCGGGGTGGTTTTCGGAGCGCTGTTTGGGTAATACATGATTTATTACAAATACTTAGAAGTAGGTCGGGTGATTTCACCCGACAATGAGAACCGTTTTTGAATATCGTCGGGTGGAAACCACCTGACCGCTACGTGACAAATTGAAAACCGGTGAAAATCATTCAGGAAAGAGGACGATATCATGAAAAAAATCGAAGTTCTGGGTACGGGTTGCGCGAAATGTAAAAAACTGGCCGAGATGACCCAACGGGCCGTCACGGAAATGGAACTGGATGCCGAAGTGGTCAAGGTGGAAGACATTCAAGCCATTGTAGCCGCCGGTGTGTTGATGACTCCGGGGCTGGTGGTGGATGGCCAGGTCAAAAGCGTCGGCAAAGTTCCTTCGATGGATGAATTGAAGAAACTGATCGGATAACACCCGACCTTTCCGAAAGACAAAAAACCATGAAACACAGCTATTCGCGATTCATCGTACTGTCGTTGATTTTTGGATGCGCTTTTTTTCTAACCCACTGCGATGAAAAGAAAGCTGCAGAAAATCCGTTACCTGTCAAGAAAGTACAGCCGCAAACCGAAGCGAAAGCGGAGAACATCGTACCGGACAAGATCGTTGCCTATTATTTTCACGGTGATCGCCGTTGCAAAACCTGTTTGGGAATTCAAAGTGCAATCGTTCAAACGATAAAAGAGCGTTTCGCCACTGAAACCTCAGAAAATCTGCTGGTTTTCGAGGATGTGAATTTCGATCAGGACGCCAACAAACATTTTCTACAAGACTTCGATCTTTCTTTCAGTTCGCTGATCGTCGTCGCCAAAGCGGGAGACAAGATCGTCAAATGGGAAAACTGCAGCAAAGTGTGGGAGTTTGCCCATGAACGACCCGTTTTGATGGATTATACCGAGGGACGAATTCGAGCTTACCTCGGCATGCTGAAAACCCGCTGATGGAATCTTTCGTTTTTGCCCTCGGCACCGCCCTTTGGTTGGGTGTGTTGACCTCCATCAGTCCCTGTCCCCTGGCGACGAACATTGCCGCCATCTCATATGTTGGCAAACGAGTGGATCGCCCGATGTCGGTGCTTTTCTCCGGTCTGCTCTATACGCTGGGGCGAACGTTTTCCTATTTCGTCGTTGCGTTGATCGTCGTCGAAAGCCTTGCCGCCGTACCTTCTGTTTCGATGTTTCTCCAACGGAACATGAATCAGTTTCTCGGACCGATCCTGATCGTGGTGGGTCTGCTGTTGCTCGATGTGATTCCATGGCCCTGGGTGGGTGGAGGCTTGGGAGTTTCGGAGCGTTTTCAGGGACGCGTGAACCGGTTCGGCTTGTGGGGAGCCGCGCTTCTCGGGCTGATTTTTGCCCTCACGTTCTGTCCCGTATCGGCGGCTCTGTTTTTTGGCAGCCTCATCCCTTTGGCCGTCCGGCATGAATCGAGTGTGATAATTCCTTCGTTGTACGGAATCGGCACGGCTCTTCCCGTGGTGGGATTTTCCATACTCCTCGCTTTTGCAACCCATCGATTATCCAAAGCTTTCAACGCCCTTACCGTCATCGAACGCTGGATGCGTCGCCTTACGGCGCTCGTGTTTATGGGAGTGGGTGTGTATTATTGTCTGCTCTATTGTTTTTAAAATTCTCCGCTACGACAGTTCATATCCCATCCATCGCGTTCTGGCTTGATATCTCGTGACGATTTTCATGAATTATGCGGGTTAGGATTTTACCAAGCAAAAGCTTTGGCATAAAACCGAACAAGCCCTTATCCTACCGGGAACTGTAGGATATCAGGAGAAAAAGCATGGCGAACGAACGCTTGCGTTGGGGAATTCTTGGGACGGCCAATATCGCACGGAAGCTGATCGAAGGCGTCCGCATGGGACGGGAAGGCGTGATTGCCGCCGTGGCCAGCCGGGACGCAGAACGTGCCAAAGCGTGGGCCGAACAGTATGAAATTCCACGATCTTTCGGTTCTTATCGGGATTTGCTGGATTCCGGCGACGTAGACCTGATTTACAACCCCTTGCCCAACAGCCTTCATGCCGAGTGGACGATTGCCGCTCTGGAGGCCGGGTTGCCGGTGTTGTGCGAGAAGCCGTTTACCGCCACGACGGCGGAAGCCGATCTTGTGGCTGCAACGTCACGTGCCACGGGGATTCCCGCCGTGGAAGCGTTTATGTACCGGTTTCATCCGCTTTATCGCAAGATGGAAGAGATCCTCGCTTCGGGACAACTGGGGGAAATTCGTTCGCTCTACGCAAAATTCACTTACAACCTTCGGGGACGCTACATCGTGCAGGCTGATCCCGCTTTGGCCGGAGGCGCGTTGATGGACCTTGGATGCTACTGCGTCAACTTCGGTCGGTTGGTGATGCAGGCCAACCCGGTGCAGGTCTACGGCTGCGAACATCGAGACGACATCGACCGCACGTTCTGGGGAACGATGACCTTCGAAAACGGGGTGCGGATGCAATTCGAAGCGGGATTTGAAAGCCAGTTCGAACAGCGGGCGATGATTGGAGGCTCGGAAGGGAACCTCATTATCGAGCGTCCCTGGCAGCCCAGAAAGCCCAGAGATATTCTGGTGTTACAGACCGATGGGGAAGAACGACGCATCGAGGTCGAGGGGGATGACGGCTACAGTATGGAGGCCGACGACCTGGCCCGAGCCTGGCGCGAAAAAAAGCCGCCGCGTTGGGATGCGACGGATGCCGTGGAAAACATGCGTGTCATCGAGAATCTGTACCTCTCGGCTCATTTGAATCAGCCTGTGGATTTGTAAATTTCCAAGGTGCTGATTTCACGACATTTTATTGCAAAAACAGAATCGCCGCTCCCGAAACGGCGAGAATTGCACCGAACACGGCGCGAAACGAGACGTTTTCTTTGAACAGGAGTATGGCTGGCGGGATGATTAAAACCGGCACCAAAGCCATAATGGTGGCGGCAACACCCGTTTGGGTGTATTGAATCGCCATCAGCGAGAGGGAAACTCCCAAAAAGGGACCGAAAAACGATCCTGCAACGATACGTTTCATGGCAGGAACGTTGCGTATGGCGTCGAACGTCGGCTTCCATCGGCCAAGGATGGAAAAAAGGATCGAAAATCCGAAAATACCGGCAACAACGCGAATTTGCGTGGCGGCGAAGGGATCGAAGTCACGCATCCCGTATTTGCTGAGAATCAGTCCCATGGCTTGCCCCAAAGCTCCGGCAAGCGCTAGAAGTATCCCAGTGACGGGTAGGGCGGCTTTTCGGCCATCTTCACCCTTTTTCCGTTCCAGGACGACCCACGAGACGCCCCCTACGGTTAACGCCATTCCCAGTCCATCCCAGATCGAGAGATGTTCATCGAGAATGACCCATCCCAACAAGGCCGAGAAAATCGGCACGCTTGCGAAAAGCAGCATCGATAGACGCGCACCGATCAGAACGAAAGCCCGAAACAGACTCAAATCACCGATAACGAATCCTACGATCCCGGAAAGCAGCAGCCAGGTCCAATGGGTGGAATCGGCGTCCAGAGGTATCCAATGTCCACGAGTCCAGATTCCATAGATCGAAAGAAAGACAAAGGCCAATACCAGCCTGATCAAGTTGACGGGCAAAGACCCGACGCGTCGTCCTGCCGACTCGAAGTTGAGCGCTGTGACGGTCCAGCAAAAAGCTGCGAAAAGCGCTGCCAGTTCACCTTGATGAGAAAAGGAAGTCATATGAGTACTCGAAAAAGTGAAATCTCGATTTCTCGATGAACTATAGGACGAAAAGGAGGAGGAGCAAGCGCCTGGAAGCCGAAAAAGCATATTGTGACATGTGGGGAGATTTTTCACCCGACACTTTTCGAAAACGCTCTTTGGGTCGAATGAAAACCACCCGACCTGCTATTTTTCCAGCAACGCTTTGAATTCCTTCAGGAAATTCGCGTTGTCCTCGCGCAGTCCGATATTGACGCGCAACGCGCCTGGGTAGCCGTACCCGCCCATGGGTCGGGTGATAACGCCTTGTTTCATCAACTCGACATAGAGTTCCTGGGCGTCTTTGTCCGTATCGACCAGCACGAAATTCCCCTGGCTGGGCGGCACGGTGATGGGTAGACCTTCCAAGCCGTTGCGCAGAAATTCCAGCTCTTTGACGGCAAATTGCTTGGACTGCTCGATGAACTCCACGTCGTCGATGGCGGCGATAGCGGCGACCTGAGCCAGCAGGTTCATGTTGAACGGAAAGCGGCAGGTCATCAGACCATGGATGATATCCACCGGGCCGATGCCGTATCCCGCCCGAATACCTGCCAAGCCGTAAGCTTTTGAAAACGTTCGCATAATCACGATGCGTCGGCCTTCATCGAAATAGCGGTACGGATCGGGCATGTTGGGTTCGGTGAGAAACTCCTCATAGGCGGAATCGTACACTACCAGCACGTCTTCAGGAATTTTCTCCATAAAGGCGTCGAATTCGTCGGCGTCGAACCAGGTTCCCGTGGGATTGGTCGGGTTGGCCAGAAACACGATTTTCGTGCGTTCGTCCACAAGTGCGGCCATGGCGTCGAGGTCGTAGCGGTAGCCGTCGTCGATCATCGGCGCTTGCCGCAACTCGGCCCCGGCCTTCATCGTCGCCAGGTAATAAATGGCGAACGTATGTTCGCTGGTGACGACGTTGTCCCCGGCTTCCAGAAACGCGGTTCCGGCCAGTTCGATCACTTCCACCGAACCCGAGGCGGGAAATACCTGTTCCGGTTCGCAGTGATGGCGTTCGGCCACTTTCTGGCGGAAATAGTAGCTGTTGTCGTCGGGGTACAGCCAAAGATCGTCCACATGATCCAGCACAGCTTGTCGGGCCTTGGGCGATACACCCAGCGGATTTTCGTTGGACGCCAATTTGGCGATGCGGCCTTTCAAATTGTATTCCCTCCGGGTTTCCTCGATCGGTTTTCCGGCAACGTAGTTTTTAAACGTTCTCAACGGCGGACGCAGAAGAGTTTTGGCCATCACAATATCTCCATGTCGCGTGGTGAAATCAGAATGCGTTACGAGTTAAGCAGAAGATTCACAGCCGGTCAAGACCCACCTTACGGCAGATCTGCCGGACGGAACAATTCCGGACGGAAGAACGTGGCGTTGACCGCCTGGGGGCGTCCTGAATTGTTCTCTACGAGGTCGAACTCCAGAAGATCCTGCTTGGTTTTGATGCGGGCAAAGGCTTCGTTGCCGATGCTGTTGCCGTCCACGCTGAAATCATTGATGTGCAAAAACACGTCCTCGCGACGATCCTCCGGCTTGAGGCCGGTTTGAATGGTAAGAAATCCGTAGCCTTTTTCCTCGTTTACGTGATGCATGAAACCCCGTATGCGGGCTTCCTCGGCGGTAGGCAGCAAACCCGGAAGCAGGTAGCCCGAGAAAAAATTGTCCACTTCGGCACGAAGATTCTGACTGACATTCGAAAACGCCAACAAATCCACACGTTTGCCACGATTTTGCAAAGCACGGACGAGACGTAGAAAATCGCCATCCCCGCTGCCCAACAACACGTAGTCCAGGTTTTCGGCCTGCAGTAAGGCATCCACCGCTAAATCGAGATCCGCGTTGGCTTTGGTCACGGTCTGACCTTCGGCATCGGTGTAGCGCTGGACGGGTTTGAGCGTCAGGTGATAGCTTTCACGGCGTACGGAATCGCGATATTCCGTTTTCTTTTTTCGGTAGAGTGGATCGGTGACTTCGCGGTCTTTGTCGTAGGCCATGTAGGCATTGGCACGTAATATCGTGGCTTGTTGGGCTTCGACGAGCTGACGCACCACCCCGTAGCGCATCCCCCATCCGCCGCAGCGAACCAGGTTTTCGGTATCAATAAAAATTCCGGCCTTGATCATAGTAAAACCTCCCAAAACTATCATGAATACAAAAAGAAAAGAGACCCTCCGAACTCCCATATCGATCCAGCCTACCAGAATTTCCCCTCGGAAACCAGTGAAATTCCCGGAAGCCACAAATAGAAAGCGCAACAACCCCTTAAAAATAGATAGGTTTTTGCATATTGATTGAAAATGGTAGTTTCAAGAAGGTAAAAGCTCGGACTATCCTCGTCCTCCTGCCGGACAAGTTCGGGTCTTTTGAATGAAATCGTTGATCAATGCCCGCGATATCGGATGTTCCGGGCTTTTTTCCGGGTGCCATTGCACACCCATCAGGTAATCTCCACGGCCGACGCGTTCCATCGCTTCGATGACGCCGTCCAGGCTTTTCGCGCAAGCGGAAAATCCAGGCGGCAGTCGTCGCAAAAGCTGGTGGTGGGAGGAATTCGTACGGATGCGCTCGCGTTCACCGAGTTTTCCCAGATAGGAAGCCGGTTCGATTTCGACGACATGCAGGCTCGGTCGGCCATCCGACAGACTGCGGTGATCCTTTGTCGGACGTTCGAGGGAACGGAGACTCTGGTCCTGCCAGATATCCCCGCCGAAAGCCACAGCCATCATTTGCACGCCACGACAGATTCCAAGGACAGGCAGACGACGTTCTCGCGCCCTGCGCAACAGGTAGATTTCGGTATCGTCCCGTTCCGGCTGAACGGTAATCGACGGATGTGGCTCCTCGCCGATCAGTTCCGCCGCCGGATCGACGCCCCCCGTCAGAATCAGTCCCTGGAGCAGATCCAAAAGGGATTCGAGCGCTACGTAATCGCCGAGGTTGGGGACGATCAGCGGCACGCCTCCGGCTTCGAGCACCCAGGAGATGTAACGCCGGGAAAGTTTTTCCACAGGGTCATTGTCGGACGCATTCGAAAGGTCTCGATCCATTCCCGAAATGGAGCAGGTTAATCCGATAACGGGTTTCATCATCGACCTTTGCAGTTTTTTGACCGTTTTTTCATTTTAATCTTGACGCTTTCCCCGACTATTGATAGACCTGCTCCGGGCTCGTAGCTCAATCGGCAGAGCAGCGGACTCTTAATCCGAAGGTTGAGGGTTCGATTCCCTCCGGGCCCACCAAAACTTCTAAGAACCGGCTTTTTTAGGAAAGCCGGTTCTTTATTTTTTGTTTTACACGATTTTTGGCTCTGTTACGACTTCTTTTCTCTCAACAGCAACGCCCCGGTAGCGACCAGAAGCACGGCGACGACGCCCAGCGACGGAAACACGGCTTCGAGGCTCCAGCGGGTCTGAATCCAGGATACCAGTTTCACGGCCAGCGAGCCGACTCCGAAGCTCAAGACAAACTTCATTCCATAGGCAGAGAACCTCAAGTGCGGAGGGGTGAAGCGTGAAATAAGCGTGTTTTCAATGGGTTGAGATCCCAGCATGAAGAAGAAATAGAGGAAGACGAACACGATCAGTGCGAGATCGGAAAGGAAGTAGATCGTCAGTGCCACGGGGATGATCATGGCGTTGAAAACAACGTACATGCGTCTCAATTCGGCGCGCTGTGCGAGGTGGCCGCCGGTATACTGCCCGGCCATACCCACCAGAAAAATCAGGCTGGTGACGGTCGTGGCGACCACGTTGGGAGTGAGGGTTCCGGGCCAATGAGCCGTCAGCCAGGTAATGACCGCCTCGCTTTTCAGCGCCAAAAAGGTCGGAACGATCACCGAAGCTCCCCGGTAGGCCACACCCGCCAGCATCATCGCAACCAGCAGAATCAGGAACGGTCGGAGATTGGTGCGAGCAGGGGCGGCATCGGCCTGTTCGGCGGCCAACGCGGCATTCGGTGCAGGTGGACGCAGTACCAGCAAAACGCCCAACAGGTTCAACACACCGACCACGTAATAGGTCGTAGCGACTCCGAAAGCCTGTTGCAGCCATCCGGCCAGAAGCGGAGCCACGGCAAGTCCGAGGTTGCCGCTCATGCCGTTGTATCCCATCGCCACACTGGTGGCGCGAATGCGTTGCGACAAAATCCCCAACCCGATCGGGTGGTAAATACCCGAAAAGAAACCGATAGCCGCCAGTGCAAGCACGAACCCGCTATTGGCCGAAACGCTGTTTCCCGCAAAAATCGCCGAAACACCGGCCCCCACGAACATGATACGCAACAGCATGATGGGGTTCCAACGGTCGCCCAAAAGTCCCCAGCCTAGGGCGGTCAAACCGAAGAGCAGATACATCCAGAACGACAGCTCCAGCACGTCGGGAATGGCGAGATCGAGTTGCTTCGACAGCGGAAGCACCAGCGCCGGAAAAACGAACATGTTGAAATGAGACAGGAAATGGCCGTAGCTTGTGAAAATCAGCGTCGTGGTTTCGGATCGATTGAAGGTTGCCATCGTCGGGTACGCTTTCTCACGGGGGAAGGATCGTGGTTCACAGGAGCGGTGAGGAGGGGGTAAGAAAGATTACAGCGTGCCGAAAAATTGCCGTCCCAGCCAGATGCCGCCGAAGGTGGCGACCAGTCCCAAAATGACGTTGGCGGAAACGTTGAGGCCCGCCGTGGTCCAGTCGCCGCTTTCTACATAGCGCATGGTTTCATAACCGAAGGTAGAAAAGGTGGTGAAAGCTCCGAGAAATCCGATGGTCAGCGCCATACGCAAGTGAAGCGGCAAAAGGTCGTCGAGTAGGCTGGAGGTCATCACCAGACCCAGCAACAGGCAACCGACCACGTTGACGGCCAAGGTACCGTAAGGAAAGGTTTCGCCCCATAGCATTCGCGTCCACGAACTGACCGCAAAACGGCTGACGGCTCCCATAGCGCCTGCAATGGCGACCCAAAGCACTTCCATCATAATGTCTCTCGTTGCTCCAAAATCACTCGAACACGCGGTGTAAACCACCGAAATCCGTATGGGTTTAGCGCGAGAAAGGGGAGGTTGTCAAGGATCTTGATTGTGGAATCTATAGAATGGGTGCATCACAAAATAGTGCGACTTTCGTAAAATCCTCTTTTTTCGTAGCGGCGAGGCGTAAGCCCGCCGTTTTTGCCTTTTGAAAGTTGCTTTTATACCCCCAATCTCCCTTTTCGGCGGGCTTACGCCTCGCCGCTACGACCAAATGAATGAATGCTTCAATACTATTGGGCCAATTCGCACCATTTTGTGATGCACCCCTATAGAATGAGGCGTGATTTTTTTTGGTGGAAAAAATCGTAGGTCGAATGAAAACGACCTGACCTACTGCTTGGTTTCGATCCAGAGGTTCGGCGGAAACGACGGACAGGCTCGTTGCAGAATCGTGGTTTCGGCGGTGGAAAGCGTATCGAAACAGATACATCCCCTGGTGCAGGTATGGCAGCGTTCATCGTCAGTGCAGGAGTGCTCCAGGGTAGCGGTTCTCGGTCCCATCGGAGTGTCCAACGTTGCGGTGATCCTCGTTTTTTCAATGGCGATTCGGTTGATTTCACCGTGAAACGCCTCCACCCAGGAGTTTCGGAAAAAGGCCTCGATGACCTCTTCTTTTCCACCGGGAATGATCCATTTTTCATCCGGTAGAATGGGAACGTTGGGCAGACAGGGGCTTTTCCAGAGACTTTTAAACTGCTCGCGTGCTTCTTTGGCTTCGTCAGGTGGCAGGGTTTGTACTTCCAGTAGTTCGATAACGAACGGGGCCAGAAGTTCAGCCAGAAAGCGGTTCCCCAGAGGGGTGGGATGACCGTCGTTGACGTAAAAATTGTCTTCGTCATTCTGCCAGTCGGGAAAACAGCGGACAAATACATTGAGTGACGATTCCACCGGTTCCAGGTGATACGGGGTCGGTCCATGAGTGTAAAGAAAAACGTCGATCGGGCGGTTTTCGGCCCAACGGCGCAGAATTTCAAGGGTTCTCAGGTACGGATCGAGCAGTTCGGGCAACTCGTATTCCCGCTCGTGCCACTGGGCGACCTGTTGTTTTCGAAGATTGATCGCCGCTTCGAAGTCGAATTTGTTGTTGATAGAATGATTGAACAGAGGATCGACGGGCCACAGATCGTTGCCCGGAAGGTGGGAGATCAGAATCAGATCGGGGTGTAAAATGTCCGCAAGGGACTGTATAGCCTCGACTTCCTGCGCGAGATTCCAGCCGGGTTGCCCCACATTGTAGACCCGAACATTTCGTTGATGGTCTTTCAGTTCCCGTTCCAATTGCCGGGCCAAAAGCTCGTCCTGCTGTACTCCCGAACCGAAAATGAAGGAATCGCCGACCAGCATGATCCGCTTTTTGCCGTCCTCCGATCCGGGCCATTCGACATCTCGAAATCCCATGGAATTGGTGGTGACACGGTATTCCGGCAGATAATTTTCAGCGGAAAAAACCATATCCAGGTTGGGGTTCATCGCTAAATCGAAATGTCTGTTTTTTTTTGTTTCACAGACAGGGTTGAGCACATCGGACAAACGTGGAGACATAATGGCCAAGAGAAAGAGGGCTATTCCCAGCAATTCCGAAATTAGAGCCAATTTTTTCGATATGCCGTTTTTTTCTCTGGTAATGAAAAATGACAGCACGAAAGCCAGTAGCAACGCGACAGGAATAAGTATGGATTTTAGGGTAATAAGACAGGCAAGTAAGTATTCTCCAAAAAAATGGCTAGGAGCAATCGACGTTGCACACCAGACAATTCTGGTTACTGCACCAAGGACGATCCCGAACATTCCACCACGAAGAAAGTGATATAACGACAAACGCCGTGTGGCGGGGGAAGATTCCATGTTAGTGGTTCACGATTGCTTGAAGCCGAACAGTTCCTTGACCCCTTGCCAACGACCCGTCATGCCTCGTCCGTATATCGCCTTGAGTCCCGCAAGCATTCCTCGGTACAGTTTGTCCGAATAGGGATGCCAGAAGGGGCTTTTCTCCGGCTGAGGCAGGATATCATCGTTGATGTGAAATGGGAAGCACATGTCCCGCAGTCCGTCATCGGAATGCACGCGACCGGTACCCGACAACTTGCAGCCCTGCCACGGCGTTTCCGGGCAACCGTGGGTCAGCAGTACTTCGTTGACCATCACCGTACCGGCCTGAAGTTTGCGAGCGATGCGCTGACCCTTGTAGCGGTCGCTGGTATAGACGTAGGCGTTGAGTCCGTAAATCGAATCGTTGGCCTTTTCGATGGCTTCTTGTTCACTCGACACTTTCAAAATCGGTACTACAGGACCGAAGGATTCTTCGGTGACAACATCCATGTCCTCGGTGACATCGACGAGAATGGTGGGTTGGAAGAAGTTGCCGGGACCATCCAGGCGCTTGCCGCCCACCAGCGCTTTTGCGCCTTTGGCAAGGGCGTCTTCGACTTGGCGCTCCACAAGATCGAGCTGCCGTGGGTCCACCATGGCACCAACATCCATTTCTCCCTTGCCAGGGTCGCCGACTCTCAAATCTTGGGCTTTGGCCACGACTTTTTGCACCAGGGCATCGTAAATGCTTTCGTGGGCATAGACCCGTTCCACCGAGGCACAGACCTGCCCGGCGTTGGCCAGACCACCCCAAACCACCGCACCGGCGGCGCTTTCGAGATTGGCATCCGCACAGACGATCAACGGATCTTTGCCGCCCAATTCCATGCTGGAAGGAATCAACAGCCGTCCGCAGATTTCGGATACCTGCCGCCCTACAGCGGTGGAACCGGTGAAGTTGACGTAATCCACGCCCATTTCGATCATTTCGGAAGCAACGGACCCTTTGGTCGGAACCACCTGATAGACATCGGCGGGCAGCCCGGCTTCGTCGAACAGTTCTCTCGTTTTCAACGCAATCAGCGGCGTGAGACTCGCCGGTTTATGTACGATGACATTGCCAGCCAGAAGCCCCATGACGATCTCGCCGTTGGGAATGGTAAACGGGAAATTCCAGGGAGAAATCACCAGCATCACGCCACGTGGCCGGTAGTTGATCAGACTGCGGCGATGCTTCATCAGGTGCATCGGAATGCGTCGATCGGACAGAATGCCTTTGGCGTGGTTGCAAAAGTAGCTCGTCAGATCCACCACCGGCAGCACTTCGGTCACCATCGCTTCCTGAAGCGGCTTGCCGTTTTCGAGCATGATCAGCTCGCAGACCTCTTCGGCCCGTTCGCGTGAGGATGTATTGGAAATTACGCAGGATTTTGATGCGGTCGCTCAGGCTGCGGTTTCCCCAGTCGCGTTGAGCGATGCGTGCCCGTTCGATGGCCTCCCGTGCCTCCTCTGCCGTAAAGGTGGTGAGTTCGCCCAAAGGCTCACCCGTGGCGGGATTGGTGCTGACCAGAGGACCGGCGCTGCCGGAATAAGGTTGCTTCCATGCGATCATCGACGACTCCTGCTCGGGAAAAGGCCGTACAGCCGTTGCTTGTTGCCGTCCCCCAACGTGGAAATCCTTGATGAAACACGTTTAAGATAACGCCTATTTTCCAAAAAAAAAGGGAAAAAGCGCACACAACCCCTAAAAAAGTTTCACAAAAACAGCACAGGAAGTGTGGGAAAATCGATGGGCAGCACGGTTGCTGGTTTTAGTTCAGCGTGTCGTCCGATCCGTTGGGTGGGGGCATTTTGACCGGCACCCGTTCGGGAATCGCCCCGAAACGTTCCTCGAACGCCTGAATCTGTCGTTGCAGCATTTTGGACATGCGTTTGGCGTGGATCGGTGAAAGGATCACCCGCGAACGCATTTTTCCTTTCTGGGTTTGAGGATGGATGAACAGGAAATCGAGGATCATCTCGGTTTCGGTAAAGTTGCCCACAACGAAATTGGAATAAACACCCTGGGCGGTTTCCTCGTCCGCCGTGATTTCCAACTTCATTCCTTGTTTTTGCTTCGGATCGGCCATGAATGCGACTCCTTGGATTAATCGATCATCAATGATGAGGTATTACGTCACCATACACCAAAGCCTGCAAAAACAAACCGAGTGGACGTTTTTTCTTGGGAAACGGAAACAAACAACGATGGTGAAAGGCTTCAAGCATTTGTAGGTATGAGGCGTGAAATAAAAAAAAGGGTAGAATGATTTGCTGTGTAAACATCATTCACACACCCCAGATCGAGATCCTGCCGAAAAAGTCGTTGTATTTGCCGTTACGATTGGGTAGCCTTGTCTCCATGCAGGAAACGGCTGGCGAACCCGCAAGGCCGCAAAAATCCCTGAAGAACTCCACGAAGCGAACGAACAAGTGAGGATCCCGTGGATAATGGAACGGTTTTAATCATCGACGACGAGGAAAATATCCGTCATATGTTGTCGATCGTGCTTGCCAAGGAAGGTTTTCAATGCACGGCAGCCCCCCAGGCTCATGAGGGGCTGGAGTTGCTGCGTAAACAGTCGTTCGATATCGTGCTGTGCGATGTCAATATGCCGAAAATGACCGGTCTGGACCTGCTCGACCGACTCCAGAAAGAAGGCATCGACTCTACCGTGATCATGATAACCGCCTACGGCTCGGTGGAAGGCGCCATCGAGGCGATTCAGGCGGGCGCTTACGATTACATCAATAAGCCGTTCCGTCCCGACGAAGTGCTGCTGACCATTCGCAAAGCCCAGGAACGGGAACGTCTGCGCCGTGAAAACCGCGAGTTACGCCGTCAACTCAACCAGGAATACGATTTCTCCAACATCGTGTCGGAAGATACGAAAATGCAGGCGATTTTCCAGATGGTTCGCAAAATCGCCAGTTTCAAATCCACGGTTCTGATCGAAGGGGAAAGCGGAACCGGTAAGGAATTGATTGCTCGTGCCCTGCATCATGCTTCGGATCGTGCCGACAAACCGTTCATTCCGCTCAACTGCGGCGCGATTCCCGAACATTTGATCGAATCCGAACTGTTCGGACACGAGCGGGGGGCGTTTACCGACGCCGTACGTTCTCGGAAGGGATTGTTCAAAGAGGCCGACGGCGGGACGCTGTTCCTCGACGAAGTGGGCGAGCTGCCGTATTCGCTCCAAGTGAAACTGCTGCGGGTTTTGCAGGAAGAGGAAATCCGTCGGGTGGGTTCGGACAAAAGTACGAGCATCGATGTGAGGATCATTACGGCGAACATCCAGCCGCTCGAAGAACTGGTAAAAAACAAGGATTTTAGGGAAGATCTGTTCTACCGGTTGAATGTCCTGCCCGTGCGTCTGCCACCGCTGCGCGAGCGCCATGGCGACATTGCCTTGCTGGTTACCCACTTCATTCGTCGGTTCAACGCCAGGTTGGGATTGGATATCGACTCCGTGGACGAAGAAGCATTGAAACTGCTCGAACACTACCACTGGCCGGGCAACATTCGCGAGTTGGAACACACGCTGGAACGGGCGATGATTCTGGCGGACGACAAGGTGCTCACACCCACCGATCTGCCCGCCGTTATCACCGAGCACAAACCGAGCTACAACCTGCCGATATCCGAGGATGAACTTTCGATCAAAAAAGCGACATATCGTATCGAAAACGATCTGATTCGAAAAGCGCTGACCCAGACCAAAGGCAATCGCACGGCAGCGGCCAAGCTGCTGGAAATCAGCCATCGAGCGCTTTTGTACAAAATCAAGGAATACGAAATCGACCTGTAACCCATAGAAAACAAAGGACTATCATGAGAATCGACCAAAGGGCCGACAATGCATTGCGGCCGATAAGCATCGAAACGAACATGCAGGAATTTTCGGACGGCAGCGTACTGATTTCCTGCGGAAAAACCAAAGTCATCTGCGCGGCGAACGTCGAAGAGCGTGTCCCGCCGTTTCTCTCCGGAAGAGGCTCGGGCTGGGTAACCGCCGAATACGCGATGATGCCGGGCAGCGGTCTGGGAAGAACCCGGCGTAGCCAGTACAAAAAAGGCCGAAGTATGGAAATCAGCCGCCTGATCGGACGTTGTCTGCGGGCGGGGATGGATCTCGAAGCCCTGGGGGAACGCCAGATCACAGTGGATTGTGACGTATTGCAGGCCGATGGCGGCACTCGTACGGCTTCGATCACCGGCGGATTCGTGGCGCTCGTGCTGGCATGTGCGAAACTGAAAAACATGGGGCTGATTGCGAAAATCCCCGTTCGCTTTCCCATCGCAGCTATCAGTTGCGGCATCGTCGAAGGCCGTGAGTTGCTGGATCTCTGCTACGACGAAGACCACCGCGCCGAAGCCGACACCAATTTCGCTTTTTCCAGTGGCGGGCGGCTCGTGGAAGTTCAGGCTACGGCCGAAGGGCTGCCCTTCGATGTCAAGAGAATGCAGAACCTGACGGACCTGGCCATGGGAGCGTCCGAGGAAATTTTCGCGGCGCAGAAAGCGGCCCTTGGGGAGTTGTTCCATGAAGTGGTTGATCGCTAGCCGCAATCGCGGCAAGATCCGCGATTTTCAAGTGCTTTTCGACCAACTCGGTTACGAACTCGTGGGACTGGATGCTTTTGAGGATCTGCCCGAGGTGATCGAGGATGGCGATACCTTCGAAGCCAACGCCGTGAAAAAAGCCGTGCAATTGCATGAGGCTACAGGTCTGCCGACCTTGGGCGACGACTCCGGCCTCGTGGTGGATGCTTTGGACGGTGAGCCGGGAGTGTACTCGGCCCGGTACGCCGGAGAACCTTCCGACGATGACGCCAACAACCGCAAGTTGTTGAAAAATATGGAACAATTTTCCGACCCAACCCAGCGGGCCGCTCGTTTCGTTTGTGTGCTCGCGGTATGTCGAGACTCCGAGGAGCCATGGTGGGTCGAGGGACGTTGCGAAGGTCGTGTGGGTCATGAGGTTCGGGGATCGAACGGTTTCGGTTACGATCCGCTGTTCGAACCCATGGCTCATCAGGGAAAAACCATGGCCGAGCTGTCACCCGAGCAAAAAGCGGCAATCAGTCACCGTGGAAACGCGCTGCGTGCGTTGTACGAAAAACTCTCGTCGGAGAGTTTTTCGAAAAAGTAGATTTTCGTAGGTCGGGTGATTTCACCCGACATGAAATACAGTTTTCGAAAATTGTCGGGTGAAAACCACCCGACCCACAAATTTTTCAACGGTTTTTCGATTATCCAGGAGTATTTCCATGGCGAGTGAAGCCATTACACGCGGCATTATTCTAGCTGGAGGATCGGGTTCCCGCCTGTATCCTTCGAGTCGTGTGGTCTGCAAACAGCTCATGCCGCTGTACGACAAACCGTTGATCTACTACCCGTTGTCGATTCTGATGCTGGCGGGGATTCGCGACATTCTGCTGATTTCCACCCCCGAAGACACTCCCCGTTTCGAGGAATTGCTAGGTGACGGGAAAAAACTTGGAATTTCAATACAATACAAGGTTCAACCCAAACCCGAAGGCATCGCCCAGGCCCTGGTAATCGGCGAGGATTTCATCCAAAACCAACCTGTGGCGCTGGTATTGGGCGACAACGTGTTTTACGGCAAATTGAACTTCCTGCGTCGCGCCGTGTCGGAGTTTTCCAAAGGCGCATTGATTTTCGGATACCCGGTGCTCGATCCTCAACGCTACGGCGTGCTCGAATTCGACCGCGATGGCCGGGTGTTGTCCATCGAGGAAAAACCGCAAAAACCCAAGTCGAATTACGCAGTTCCGGGACTGTATCTCTACGATGCCCGCGCGGTGGAATTCGTGCGGAACCTCGAACCTTCGGCGCGGGGAGAACTCGAAATCACCGATCTCAACTCAGAATACCTCCGGCGGGGCGAACTGTTCTGCGAACGCATCAGCCGGGGAGTGGCCTGGATCGATACCGGAACCCCGGAAAGCATGCTCGACGGTGCGGATTTCATCCATGCCGTGGAAGCTCGGCAGGGGTTGAAAATCGGCTGCATCGAGGAAATCGCCGTCCGCATGGGTTTTCTGAATCGTCACGAAGCGCTAAAACTTCTGCTCGACATGCCGAACAGCAGCTACCGGGACTATGTTTCCATGGTTATCGACGAAGTTTTCGGTCCGCCGGAGTTGACCATCCGCCCGTTCGAACCACGTGACGAAGACGCCTGCGTGCGGATCTGGTACGAAGCCAGCCTGATATCCCACTACTTTCTGCCCGAAAATTTCTTGCAAGACGAAGAACAGCGTCTCCGTGAAGAATACCTTAGAAAGGCCGAAAACTGGGTCTGCGAGAGTGAAGGCGAGGTGTGGGGATTCATCGGATTGCTGGACAACTTCGTCGGCGGACTGTTCGTGGACCCGGCCTGGCAGAGCCGAGGACTGGGACGGCAGTTGATCGAAAAAGCCAGGGAACTCAAAGGACCGTTGGATGTCAGCGTATTTCCGCAAAACCCCAGGGCGATAGCGTTTTACAAGCGTGAAGGATTCGTGCAGATCGACGAAAAAATCGACGAGGACAGCCAGTTGCCGGTGCTTGTCATGAGGCAGAATAAGTAAGTGTATTCAGCAATTTAGCTGGATTGATGCCATTAGATGGAGCAGGATTGTATCCTGCTCCTCATGTTTTGAACGGTTCTTTTTTTTATGTCATACGTGTTGTTTGTTTCTAACTCTCACAATACCGACCCAACCCATTTTCTGCCGAGATGCTGGAGTCATGAACGTTTGGACCAGGATACAATCCTGCTCCATCGTTGGGTAAGTGTAGCAGGTTAGCTGGATTGGAACATAAAAATCCAAATTGCCATCGATAGCGTGATCAATGTAAAAAAGACGATCCAGGGTATCGATTCCTGAAGCCAGACCGTTGGCATTTTGGTGGTGTCGTCGTTGGATTTTTTCGTGGGCCGATCCGGCGGGCCGTAATCGACAAGTGCCGAACGTGTCGGGGCTTTTTGCAGGAACGGATTGCTCATTTTATCTTGCAGGGAGGCTTTTTCTTCCTCCAGTTTTTCGACGATCTCTTCTTCGATTCCCAAAAACTGAAAAGCGGGGTGCGAATTGATTTCGATGGAACTCCGCAGTTTTCGCGTTCTCGCCAGCGGAAGATCCTCCTCGGGCGTTTCTTCGGATGGAGCTTCAAGGCAATCCAGGTTGATCTTGTACGATAGAATATCCGCCGCTTGAATCAGCGCCACCATCCGCCGGTTGTGCAAAGCTCCCTGGAAATTGTGGTGACTGCTGACCGCTTCGACGATCGTTTCGGGGAGTTGCCAACGTTCCACCACTTCCAACCCGGCCATGGTGTGGAGATCGTCCATGGCGATTTCCACGACTTCCGGTGAGGGAAGCGGGCGGATATCGCTGCTGGACACCACCGAGCCGATCAATGCGGTTTTCCCCGCATCGTGCAGCAACCCGGCTAAAAACGCCGCCTCGGGATCGAGATCGAAAACCGGCGCCATATAGCGGGAAAGCACGGCACAGCCAATACCATGCATCCACAGCGCGTTGACCAGATTCTGATACGATTTCGACCGAAACACTTTGGTTTCCAGAAACAGACCGAACAGCAGGTTTCTCAAAGTATGTTGCCCGATACGCACGATGGCGTCCCGGATGGAGTGAATTTTCGAAATTCCCTTGAAATACGAGGAGTTGGCGTAGCGCAACAGTCGAACGGCCACCGCTTGGTCCATCTCGATCAGCTTCTCGATTTCGCGCATACTGGAGTAGGGATTGTTGGCCAGGCGCATCGCTTCAGCCAGCGCACTGGGAATGCTGGGAACCTCCAGCCCGCCGCGCTCGATCCAGTGCAGCATATGACCGCGCAGGCAAGCGATTTGGGATTCCCTCTCCCCTGCGCATTCCTGAAACGACCCGGGAGGGGGACGACTCGATTGTTCATTCACACGTTCCACACGACCATCCTGTTCACGGAACGATTCTCTGCCTCGGGTTCAAAAAATGATTCGAACCATGACGAAATCGCAAGGCACACTGTTATGCAATCGGTCGCTTGTAGGAATTCTAAATGATTCACTTTTCTTATATAACGAAATACCACGTTTTTCCAAGGACTTGCATCCGGACCGAAGGGAGTGTACAAAGAGAAATCAAAACTTCGACCTAAACCTGAAGGAAACGTCATGGCGAATTTGAGCTGGGAAAAAGTGGATCATACTGCGTTGATGACTTGGAACGAGGGCGAGAATCGCCACAATCCGGGATTCGTCGGTAAGCTTCTGGAACTGTTCGACGAGATCGAAGCCGACAGCGATGTCAAAGCTCTCGTGATTCGTTCCGGCGATCCGAAATGCTGGTCGTTGGGAATCGATCTCAACTGGATCATGACGGCGGTCACCACTCCCGAAGGTCAAAAAGAGGCACGCGGCTTTTTGTACGGTCTTGACGAGACATTCAAGCGCGCCCTGACGTTTCCCGTGCCGGTCATCGCCGCGATTAACGGGCACGCTTTCGGCGACGGGGCGATTTTCGCCTGTGCCTGCGATTTCCGCTTCATGCGCGCCGACCGGGGGTATTTCAGTTTTCCCGAAGTCAACATTTCAATACCGTTTCTTCCCGGCATGTGGGCCATCAACCGGAAAACGGTTCCGTATTACAAGCTCGAAGAAATGATGCTCACCGGTGGACGCTACGGAGCGACCGAACTGGCAGAACACCATGTCGTCACTCGCGCTTGTCCGACGGCGGAAGAGACGGTGGAGCAGGCCATGGCCTTTGCCGCCACATTCGACAAAAAACGCCCCATTTTCGCAGAAATGAAGCGCCGGGCCAACCAGTGGATTCTTGACATCATCGAGCAGGACGATCCCCCATACATCGACAAATTGAAACTCATGGTCTGATGGGGTTCGGAAATTTGGGGGGATACATCAGGTTCAATTACAGTTGTGTATTTGTTGTCAAATACCGCTTTTTAACGTGTGTCAAAGCCCAAAATCGGGACTTCCGTCGTTGTTTTTCTATCCTAACCCATTGATATTCTAGGATATTCATGCTATCATTCACTTAACATAAGTTGAGCTTATGTTAAGGAGGTAGAGATGGCTGTGGAATGGGGCTTTTATGGAAGAAACGAAGAACAGAAGCAATTGGCGTCTATTCTTGAACGTAACCGTTGGTTTTTTGTAAAAATTTCCGGTCGACGACGGATTGGAAAAACAACGCTGGCCCATCAAGCAATCCGCACGATCGTTCCTGAGAACCACCGTCTTTACATTCAGATACCGGATTCCGATCCTGCTGGAGTTCTTTCGGAGGTTCGTGATTTTTATTCTCTTTTTAATATTCCTGCTTCTCCTCCAACGGATCTTAGATCATTGGCCAGAAGCCTTGCCAACCTCGTGAGGCAGGGATACATCGTTGCATTGGATGAGTTTCAGTACTTTCACAGAAAAGCCTTGTATGAATTCACCTCCTTTCTTCAATATGAAGTCGATCAGCTTGCAGCCCAATCGGATACCGTGAAAGGTGGATTGATAGTTCTTGGCTCTTTGCATACCGAAATGGTGGCCATCCTCGAAGATCGTTCAGCCCCGCTTTACAACCGGATAACAGATCCTATCGATCTAATGCATCTCAATATCGCTTCCGTCATGGAAATTCTTCGTGTTCATGCGGATGAAGACCCCAAGCGATTGTTATTTCTCTGGAATTTATTTGAAGGTGTCCCGAAATTCTATCGAGATTGCTATGAACAAGGAGTTTTGAACAGTGATAGAAAATCATTGTTGGAACGCATGTTTTTTTCAAGCTCCGCTCCTTTGAAAACCGAAGCGGATAACTGGTTTCTTCGGGAATTAAGGGGGCGAACGGATCTCGTATTGAAATATGTTGCACATAATCCCGGATGCACAAGTGGTGAGATAAAAAGCCATGCCAATGATATTGGAAGCGGAACCAATAAACAGGTGGAATCATACATTAGAACTTTAATGGATAAATACCGGATGATCGAACGTAGGCAACCCATTATGGCTCCTACAGGATCACGAAGAGGTCGAATTTATATCAAAGACAATTTCCTTCGTTCATGGCTACACGCCTTGGCGATACCGGCGGCATCCATAAATTTCAAACCTCTCGACCAGTTGATTGGGGAAGCGGACAAACGTCTTGAAGATGCCGAAGGCTATGGGTTGGAAAGATTGGTATGGACGCTATACGAAGAGCGAAGCCGCAAAGGGATCGGAGATTTTCCGTTATCCAGTCGAATTCAAGGATATTGGGACCGCGCCGGAACGGAACTCGATCTCGTAGCCTTAAATGAAAACGATAAAGTTATTCGTCTGGGGAGCTGTAAACGCAATGCGCAAAAACTGGTCGGAGATTTGACGAAATTTGATGGTCACATCGATCGGTTTCTGAAAACATTCCGCCGGTTCGAGGAGTGGACGGTGGAAAAAGTCGCCATTACACCAGAACATACGGAAGAAACACGAAAAACCTCGATAGCCAAGGGATACATCCCCCAAGACCTGATTGATTTGACAATTGGTTTGTAAATTTTGTTGGTCAACACTCCCCTGCGGGAAGGAAAACCTTCCCGCAGGTTCAAAAAGCCTACAGTCCCAACTCCCGCGTGACGGTTTCCATCAGCGGGGCGATAGTGTTTTCGGTCATGTCGAAACGGATGCCCGCCGCCTCGAATAGTTTGGGCAGCGGCTGGGAGCCTCCCAACGCCAGTGCTTTTTTGTAATCCGCCAGCGCTTGGGGATAATCGTCGAGCGAACGGCTCCAGACCTGCAAAGCTCCCAGTTGCGCAATGCCGTATTCGATGTAGTAGAACGGCACCTTGTAAACGTGCGGATACTGCCAGCCGATGCGCTTGTAATCCTCCAGACCGTTCCAATCGATATACGGTCGGTAGGTGTTTTCCAGGTTTTCCCAGAAATCCGCCCGTACTTTGGGATCGGAATCATTCAGGTAGACCCATTGCTGGAAGCTGTCGATCATCGAAATGAAGGGGAGAAGCTTGATCGTTCCGCCGAGTTGGTCCCGGCGGGCGCGCTCGATCTCTTCGGGCTTGTAGACCAAATCGTATTCGGGAAGCGCCAGCAACTCCATCGACATCGACGCCACCTCGGCGAACTCCAACGGCGGCATCAGGTAGGTGATCGGCTCCAACTCGCGGCAGAGAAACAGGTTGAAAGCGTGGCCACCTTCGTGCAGCAACGTACGGATATCGCCCGACGTACCGACGGCGTTCATGAAAATGAAGGGAACGCGCTGCTCGGTGAAGTCGGTCATGTAGGCCCGCCCGGCGCTTTGCCTTTGCGGCTGTCGAGATCCAACAGTTTTTGATCGCGCATTACGCCGAAATATTCGCCGAGTTCACTGTCGATTTTCGTCGTCACCTTGTGGACTTTCTCCACCAGTTCTTCGGCTTTTTCAAACGGGCGCAAGGGGGCGAGGCCGTCTTCGTCCACCGACAGATCCCAGGGACGAAGGGTGTTGACACCGAGTTTTTCCTTGGCGGGTTTCCATCATTTTTTCGACCACCGGAACGACGTGCTTTTGCACGGCACTGTGGAAGGAAAAACAATCCTCGGGTGTGTAGTCGAAACGGCCCATGGAACGGAAGGTATAGTCGCGGAAATTGTCGAAACCGGCGTTTTTCGCAATCGTTCCACGGACTTCCAACATTTTGTCGTACAACTCGTCGAGTTTTCCGGCGTCGTTCAAATGCACGTCGCCTACCGCCCGATACGCTCGCTCGCGAAGGTCGCGGTCGGTTTCCTCGAACTTGGCACGGACCTGTTGCACCGTGAGGGCTTCGCCCTCCCAGTTCACCATCCAGCCTCCGGCGATTTTTTGATAATTCTGCCCGAGTTTGGCCCCTTCGATCTGAAGTGGAATGTTTTCTTCGCGGAACAGTTCGATTTCGTTTTTCACGTCCCGCACGAAAACTTCGTAGCGCTCCGGCAGGTCGTTCACGGCAGGGCTGGCAACGAACTTCTGTTTCATCTCGAAATCTTTGGCTTCGACCACGGGCATGACGTTTTCGACCATCGATAAAAACCGCGCTTCGGCTTCTTTATCGGTGGTGTCGCAGCTCATCGAGACATAGCTTTTGGAACGGGCCTCGTCGATACAGGCCATGATTTCCATCCAAAACGATACGAAACGCTCCAATTCATCCAAGGTTTCAACAGATTGTTTCATTGCCTCGTCATAGGCGTTTTCCACTACGGACACTTCGGAAAAATCGGCGTCGGTCGCCACGAAACGTCGGGGAAATTTTTTCAGTTCCGGCATGGGATTTCCTTTCCATCCATTGTTGGGTTCGTTACAATTTCATTACATTGGTTTATAAATATTTGGTGCACACAACGAACAAAGTACCGAAAAACTATGTACTATTGAGATAACCAAAACAGCGAAGGAATGCAATGGGAATTCCCTTTCACTCTCCTGCGGAAGATTTTACCTTTGCCCGGCGTGTCATCGTTGCACTGGCCTGCACACAAAGCGGCCTCTTCCAAGCGCTGGACGAAGGTTCCGCCACCGTGGAGGATCTCGACCGTCTGGGCCTCGATCCAAGAGCCATGCGCATCGTCGTGCGTGCGGCTTGCGAAGCCGGATTGATCGACAAAGACGAGAACGGCGCACTGTCGCTCGCGGCTCCCGGTCGAGCGTATCTGGAGCGCTCGCAGCCGGTCAGTCCTTTCAGTCACTGGCTCGGATTGTTCGAAACCTGGTCGAAACTGCCGGACACACTACGCACGGGTAAACCCGTACCCAAGGAAAAAAGCCCCAAACGCACCGCCCGATTCATGGCGGCGATGGCGTCGCGCTCCACCGAATCCGTCAATCTCGTCGCGGATGCCTTGAACGAGCGCCTCGGTCCCGGACATATCCTGGATCTGGGCGGCGGACCGGGTGTCTACTGCCGGGCGATGATCGACCGGGGCTGGAAAGCGACGCTGTTCGATCAACCCCAGATGATCGCACACGTTCGAAAAGAGTACGGTCTCGACAACGTACCCGGCTTGGAATTTGCCGAGGGGAATTTTCTCGAAACTCTGCCCGAAGGCGATTTCTCGCTGGTGTTGATGGGAAACGTTCTTCACATTTTCAGTACGGCGACCAATCGCGCCTTGTTGAAAAAAATCACGCAAAAATATGCCAACTTAGAAGGAATCGCTATCCTGGATGCCGTGGTCGGCCATTCGCCCGGCGCGGAACTTTTTGCCGTCAATATGTTGGTCAATACGGAAGAAGGCGACAGTTATTCGTTGGAAGAGATGAGTTCGTGGCTGTCCGGGGTCGGATTTTCTCCGGCGGAATTGATCGATACGACACCCGAAGCTCACCGGTTGGTATTTGCTCGTAAAGCGTAAAAGGGGGGGAAATGAAATCTTGGAGTTGGATTGTAGGGTTGGGAATTGTGTGGATGTGCATGGCCTGTTCGAGTGACGATACCGAAAGTATCGGAGGAGACACCGATGTTCCGATAGGAGAAACAGAGAGCGAATCTCCCGAGGTTGAAGAAGCCGACCCCTTCGCTTTCGATCCACCCGATTACGATTACCCCACCTGCGAATCCATCAGCATCGAGAAAACTTTAGCGGAAAAAGCGGCGTATTTCGACAAAGTAGCCCGTGAACAGCACATCGCGGGAGACGGCCTGATGCGCAACCTGTATCTGACCGAAGATCTACAAAACGTAGACCACTGGAAACACGCCGAAAACGTGATTTTATGGAGCGGCATCTATATTGCCAGCCAGGCATTGCGTTACCGGGTGACACGCGATCCCGAAGCCTTGGAAAACACCAAAGTCGTCGTTGCGGCGTTGGAGCATCTTACCGCCGTAACCGGTGTTCGCGGCTTGTATGCCCGGTCGATGGACGATCCCGACGTACCGTACAATTCGGTATCGACCGAGAATCCCGGCTGGTCGGATTCCACAGCGGAAGGCTACGAAGGCTGGCGCTATCGAAACGATGTCAGCAAGGACGGCTACGACGGTTTGATGATGGGCTACGCGCTTGCGATGGAGCATTTCGATGACGAATCCCTACGCGAAACGATTCGTGAGCGATTACGCGCCATTATGGACCACATCATTTCCAACGGATTGCAAATCATCGACGCCCACACCGGGGAGGTCACCGAGCATGGCCGCTTGTATTACTCTGCCGTGGACGACTGGCCCGGTTTCAATGCAATGCTCGTGGCAAGTTGGATCAAAGTGGCTCAGATGGCGTTAAACGACGACGAATTGGACGATTTCTACTATGGCTGTCTGATGCGCATGCGCGAGGGCGTGGAGTGTCCCGACATCGAGTTTGCCGATTTGGGAAGCTATCTCGAAGCAATGGAAACCATGCTGATTCTCTTCCAACCCGATTGCAAAGAGAACTACGACAGCTTCGACATGATGTATCAGGCTGTTTATCCCCTGTTACGGCGGGAACAAAACGAAAACGTGCGCGAACGGCTGCTCGGTGTGCTGCGAACCAACATGTTCCACACCGACGATCCCAAGTATCTTAGCCTGGTTCCTCTGGGCAACGCCTTTTTCACCTTCTCCTATGCGGCGTTGACCGGTGACGACCCGGCCGAAGATTCGTTGCTGTACGAAGCGGTGGACAACGCGGTTTGTATCATGAAGCGTTTTCCGGATGAAAAATACCAGCACTTTATTCCCAAAGGGGAGCAGGAAGCTGTCTGCATCAGTCGCCTGGACCGTGGCCGCTCGGCGGAACCAATTCCCCTGGAGGAATACTATTTCGACAACTACCTGTGGCGACTCGACTTTTACGAAATCGAACCAGCGGATAGAGCCGAAGACAAGCGGATGGTGTACTCGCCCGAGGACTACCTTTTAGCCTATTGGATGGGACGCTATCACGGGATCATTTCGGAGAACCAATAGCTTCACTATTGTTTAGCAAGGAGGTGTCGGGTGAAGAACCACCCGACTTACCCATTTCCGTTCGTTTTACGAAAAGACCTACCGTTGCCCTCGACCTCGTCCCGTGCCGTTGGAAGACCGCTCGATGACTTCGTACTGTTCGAGATGGAAAAATCCCAAAGCGCGCACGTGGATTTTCTTTTTGAACTTGCGTTCCAAAAAGGCGATCATCTCGGCCTCGTCGTCGATCAGCATGTCCGCAATTTCCGGGTGGGCGTTGATGGTCACGACACTGCCTTGCACGTTGCCGATTTCGCGCTTGACCTCCCGGTAGATTTCGTAACAGATCGTGGTCTTGCTTTTCAGGTAGCCTTTGCCATCGCAGTAGAAACAGGGTTCGCATAGCGTGCGGCCGAGGCTTTCTCGGATGCGCTTGCGGGTCATTTCCACAAGACCTAGCTCCGAAATTTTCAGCACGTGGGTCTTGGCTTTGTCGGCTTTGAGGGATTCCTCAAGGTCGTTGTAAACTTTTTCCCGGTGGGCTTCGCGCTCCATGTCGATGAAGTCGATAATGATGATGCCGCCGATATTACGCAATCGAAGCTGGTAGACGATTTCCTTGATGGCTTCGAGGTTCGTTTTGAGGATTGTGTCTTCCAGGTTGCGTTTGCCGACGTAGCGCCCGGTGTTGACATCGATCGCTGTAAGAGCCTCGGCCTGATCGATAATGATGTAACCTCCCGATTTCAACCAGACTTTTCGTCCCAAAGCCCGGTTGATGTCCACCTCGACGCTGAAGTGATCGAAAATCGGCTCGTTGCCTTCATACAATTCGAGACTGTATTTGAAATTGGGAATGTATGTCTTGATAAAGCGGGTAATTTCGTTGAACTGATCCTGATCGTCCACCACCAGACGGTCGATGTCGCTGGTGAACAGGTCGCGCACGGCACGAAACACGAGGTTCATGTCGTAGTGCAGAATCACCGGGGCGGGGGATTTGTCGTGATCGACCAGAATTTTTTTCCAGAGATTCACCAAAAGCGTCACGTCGGCACGGAGCTTCTTTTCGTTCATTCCTTCCGCCACCGTGCGCACGATGAAACCGCTACCCGTCGGACGGATTTTGTCCATCAGATCGCGCAGACGAGCACGCTCGGATTCGTCCGTGATGCGACGAGAGATGCCGATGTGGTCGATATACGGCATATAGACGAGGTGACGACCCGGGAGGCTGATATTGGTGGTGACCCGGCATCCTTTGGTGCCGATGGGATCTTTGGCCACCTGCACCATGATTTCCTGCCCTTCCTTCAGCAGATCCTCGATATGCATCACCCGAACGGGCGTGGATGAAGAATCCCCTTCCACCCGAACGTTCTGCTGTCCCTGGGACCGGTTTTCCTCGTCTTTTCCGTCGCTGTCGCCGCCGTTCTCGAAATCTTCGCCGTTCTGTTTTACGAAACTGGAATAGTCGTAATCGGGAGAAAACACGTCCGAAACATACAGAAACGCCGCCTTTTCCAAACCGATATCCACGAAAGCGGCTTGCATACCCGGAAGAACGCGACTGACGCGGCCTTTGTAGATGTTCCCCACATAGCCCCGGTCTTTGGTCCGTTCGATGAACAACTCCACCGTGGCGTTGTTCTCTACCAAAGCGACGCGGGTTTCCTGGGGGGTACAGTTGATCACCAGCGAATTCGCCATGATCGTCCCTCTTTCCTGATCCGAAACCAAAAAAACTGTCGAACCGGCTTTCGAAAAAAATCCCGAAGTACCGGAAAATATGTAAAAAAATAGTGGAGGATCGCCCGGAAAAAAGACGGCACTCTTCGAATAGGCGAGCCTGTGGCCCATTACTTATTTAGGATGCCGCCGAAGCAAAAAAGCGGTCGGCTGCTTCGATTTTCGGAATCGAAGCCATGAAAATGGAAATTCTCCCGTCTAAAAAACCATATTATTTCCAACCGCTTGAAGTGCCCGGTTACAATTGGAACTTTCGATACAACGGGCACCTTTTAGTGTTCGCTATCGACCCTTTTTCGAATATTCTCCCAAGGTGTTACTTTACTTTTCCTCACATTTACGATACGGTTTGCATATATTGAATTACTTTTGTATCCGCTGAAACGTACCGAACCGATTGCCGTTGTCGAGCGTTTGGAGTTATTCGTACCCAGCGGGGGGCAGAACGACGACATTATGTTTCGAGGAATTTCCAGTCATTGGCGATGGGGATTTGCAGCCTTCGTTTTCCTGACGTTTTCCCTGTGTTGGACTCTGTCGGAAAATTCCCTTTTATCTTCGGTCGCCGCATCTTCCACTTCTCCGACAGAGAGGGAAATTCCAGACGTTTCGGTCCATCAGGCCAGGGCAGCGCCCCCTGAAAAAAACTCCTCCTCAACACACAAACCGACCACGGATACCCTCGCTCCCGCTACGGCGAAAACCTCCCTGATTCAACACCTTTTCCGATCGATTTCCTTGAAAAGCATGCTCTTTTACAACGCCTGTCTGGCGTTGTTGGTGCTGTTGGTTTATATCCTGCACAAATGGTTGCTCGCTCTTCCGCTGCCTAAACCGTTCTCCACCGTTTTTCGGTGTTTGTACACCGGTCCGATTCCCGTTCCTCCGGCGTTTCGTCATTTGCAAAAACGCAGCACGATGAGAAAAATCCTGACCGTGCTGTTGGGACGGCATAACGAAGTACCCGAATCGTTTGCCGTTTTCCGTCGTCATTGGTGCATTGCCGTGACTCTGGCGTTGGGAACCATGGTGGTACTTTCCTACAAAGTGCATGGCGTGCCGATTCTCGACGACGTCGTCCAGCATTTCATGTGGGCCAGAGATTGCCTTGAAGGAATCCGCTGCCATTTCTCCGGCAATGATTTCAATGACTTGAAAATCGAAGACGGCTTGCGCCGACGGTGGTTGATGGGAGCCTTGCCGATTCATTTTCTCACAACATACCAATGGCTCGGCGTTTCGATTCGACAGCTTCATTGTATAGTGATCGGATTTTTAGGCGTACAAACCGCGCTCGTTTATCTGTTCACCATACGGATGATCGGGCGCCGCTTTGCTTTGGCTTCGGCGCTTTTTTCCTTGTACCTGGTGCTTGGGTGGTCGCTGTTTCCCAACCTTTACAACGACTCTCTCAACTCGTTTTTCATCCTGATCTTCATGGCTTCTCTTGCTTTGTACGTCCATCGCAGAGCGCCCCGCTACCGCTGGTTGGCGTTGCTCACGCTTTTTTGTGCAGGAGAAGGCCACATCATCAATTTTTTCCTCATCATCGTTTTCTGTACGTATCTCGCCGTTTATGCGAGACGACCGTTTCGCTCGATTTATATCTCTTTGTGTGTCCTTGCACTGTTGGTGTCCTTCTATAGTCATGAGGGGTATTACATTAACGTGCAGAATCTCGTGTTTTTAAACAGCGCTTTTCCTTTGTTGTTCGGACTGTCGCTTTTCGGGCTTCTGGTCTGGGTGCCGTTCGCTGCCGGATTGAGGCGTACCTACCATTTTCAACGGGATCGCTGGGCCATTCAAAGCGGTTTTTTAGCTAGCGGAGCGTTTGTGTTCTTTGTGATCTGGATCGCTTCGGCTATTAAAAGCGGTGACGGATGGGATTTTTTCCTCGACTTCACCGGCCGTGGGTCCGCCTATTGGTGGAACCATTATTTTCAAATCGTTTTTCCCTTCGCCGCCATGCTTTTACCGGTCATTGCCGTACGCTTGTTGGAAAAACTGACGCAGTGGATCGGCACCGCTCAGGCTCGGCCGATTCTCGGCTTTCTCGTCTTCTTGAATATTCTGCTTTGGACCTATTCGTACCTCGACCAGTGCGAAACCGGAAAACGACCGGGATCGGATCGTGCTATCTCCACCTGGACCATGACGGATGTGGACATCGTAACCCAAGAGTTGATGGCTCGCGGCTACACCTACCCAGATATCCGACGCAGCGTGCAAACCCATGATCTCGCAGCGTTTTTAAAAACGGTTCCCTTGTTTCTTCCCATGAAATTGTTGGTCGAAGCCCGAGAATCGAGTCCTGCGAGAAAAAGCCTTCTCATCGTCAAGCTCCGGCGCGAGGATCTTCCCGAGACACTTGCTCCATCTTATTATCTTCTGGATCTCGACGACGAGCACGTTGCGTTGCTGCGTTCCATCAACAGTTGGATCGACCGGCATTTCGTCGAATATTCCATTCCTGCCAATAAAAATGACGACGAATGCACGGCCTGGCGCGTGGGTCGGTATACCGAAAGACCATACAAAGATTGGGATGGAAGTCCCGTATCCTACGTAGAGCCGTTGGATCATTCATTGTTGTATGTTTCCGGGGACTTATACCAGAAAATGCGGAACGATTGCCAAGGCAAGCGGATTGCCGTGACCCTACAAACGCCTCTCAAATCCATGCGTCGTATCTTCGTCGTGCTCAGCGACGATGCCTACTGGCGAAAAATCCGACAAGTGTATGGCGAATCCTGCCATAGCTCACTGCCTTCGAACGTCGTTACGATTAAAAACGAAGTGTCACGAGTGGGGCGATTGGTTTTCGGGTCGTCCAAAGAAGATTCGGGACATCGGGATTTCCGCTATCCCTCCATTCTGGAGTTGAGACCGGACGAACGCTGGTTGCTCGAAGCGTTACGTCAGATGCATCCGCAATTGAGATAACCCGCCTATTTCACAACGTAAATCGGGCTTTCGTAGGGATCTTTTTCTTCGTACAGGGATTTGCGGGCGCTGATGCCTTCTCGAAGACCGTAGATCCGTTCGTGGTTGCGGATGCCACAGAACGCCACCGACTGGTGCCGGTTCCAGGCAGTCACTACGTCGGGAGAATAGCTGTCGATTTGGGATAACAGCTCGTTTTCCTTACGGAAACGCAGATATTCCTCGTACGACAGACTGACGCGACGGGCAAGACCTTCGTTCAAACCCACGCGACCGATCCAGGCGGAAGGATCGTTTTGCACAACACCGCTGAAGAATTCGGCGCAGCTTCCGCTACCGTAGGAATACAGGCCGATGCGCTGTCCGGCAGCGTCTTTTTGTGCCCGAACCAGAAGTGCGGCGAGAGAAAGATAAAGAGAACCTGTGTAAATGTTGCCGATTTCGGTATTGGCCCAAAGCCCCGGTTCCACTTTCCGTTCGAATTCCTCGTTCAATTCTTCGGTTCCGTGCCCGTTGACCCGCATCACTTCTTTCTGAAACAGGCGTTTGAAGCCTTTGTAGGCCATTTTGGGAAACGGAACGTGGAACAGCAGGTAGCTGTAATCGTCCCAATCGTAGCCGCTGCCTTCTTTGTATTGCATGTAGGTCTGGTCCAGACCGTGCAGGTAGCTGCTGATGGACTGCTGCCCCTCGACGATGGCTTTGCTGCGATACAGTGGCCGCCAGAAGTCCATGTTTTCATAAGTATAAACGGCTTCGGGCACATCGTCGAGCGCGAGGATCGAAGGGTTCTCGGAGACAATCATCGCCACCGCGCCCGCTCCCTGGGTCGGCTCGCCCGGCGATTCGGTATCGTACCGAGCGATGTCGGTCATGATGACCAGCGCTTTTCGTCCTCGTCCCGCAGGTGTTGCGCACCAGTTGGCGGCTAGACGAAGGGCGGCAGTACCTCCGTAACAGGCGTGCTTGGTATCGAAGGTGCGGCACCAGGGACTCAGTTCGATCATTCGGTGAACGTAAGAGGCCACCGGTTTGGCGGCATCGATCGGGGTTTCGGTGCCGACGATCAGCATTCCGACCGATTCTTTATCGATATCGTATCGTTTGAACAAAGACTGGGCCGCTTCCACGGCCAGGGTCAGGGAATCTTCCTGGGGACCGGCAACGGACATGCGGTTCAAACCGAGACCGATCCGGTATTTTTCCGGGTTGACGTTCCGTCTTTTGGCGAGTTTGTCCAAATTCAACGTGAATTTGGGCACATATGTTGAAATGGCATCGATGCCAAACGTGGACAACGTGGTCAAAATGCCCTCCGGTCGATCCTCGGTGCAAGAAAAAATGCTGCAATCCGTCTTTTCATCGCCGAGTCGAGAAGTTATTGTATAAAGTAGGATTTTACTTCTAGACGTTACGTCTATGGAGAATCATCTCGGATTGCGAAAAAGCGTTCTCTCTCATAGCAAAGTTTTGGTTTAAGTGCAACCCTATATGATCAAGGCTTCAAAATGCATCGAATAATGCATCTATCGACAAAACCCCGAATTTTTCGAACGTTTGCCGGATGTTTCGTTTTGCTGGCATGTCTGGGCTTCTGTTCCTCTATCGCTTTTTCTTCGGGAAAGCGTCCGCTCAAACGGGCGAAGGTGGGACTTCCCGCCCCGGATTTCACCCTGAAGGACGAAAAAGGCAACTCCCATACGCTAACCGACTATCGTGGAAGCGTCGTCGTGCTGGAATGGACCGACCCCGATTGCCCCACGGTAGAGGATTACTATGCTCGGCAAAACGGCATCGATCAGACCGCCATGCATACGGTCAGCAATGCGCCGGTAAAATGGTTTGCCGTCAATTCGAATTATTTCAACACGCCCAAAATGTCGGAAACGTGGTGCCTGCGCCAGGCTATGGTGGTTCGAACGTTGCTCGATACCAGCGGGAAAATCGCCAAACGCTACCAGGTAAAAAAGACACCGACGATTTTCGTCATCGATGCGCGGGGTGTTTTGCGCTATCGGGGAGCCATCGACGACAATCCCGAAGGCAACAAGAAACAGCCGGTCGAGTACGTCCGCAGGGTGCTCGAAGCCCTGATCAACGGCGATAAAATACCCTTCAAGGAAACGGAAGCCGTGGGTTGCCCCGTGCGCTTCAAACCATGAAAAAGTCCAATTTCAGGATAGTGATTTCAGTCCGTACCACCCCGATTTTGTAAAAAGGGATGGAATTCTGACAGACAGGTTTCGTCGTCGTTGCCGGGATACCAGCCGGTGATTCGGGCGTTGACAACCAGCCGGTTGCGTTCGTCCGGGTTGATGCTTTCTCGCTTGAGAAAAAATACCTGCCGTGCGGCTTTGTTTTCCAGAGCCAGACGTATCCTCTCGTCATTACGGACGAAAACGTCTTCTCCGGGAATGTGAATATTGTCTTCGGGAGAACGTTTTTCCACGAATTCCGGAAGGCGTTCCTCGTATACGGACAAATCGACCAGTTGGATAGCGCGATAGTCCCCTTTTTCGAGACAACTCGTATCCACGACGAAACCGAACATGTCTTCATCCATATCGACCGCGCCGAAATACAGGGTGAATGACAAGCCGTCGAGATCGTCATCCGACTCCCAGTAGGTTTGAGGTTGGTTGTCGATCATGTTTTTCGCAGGATGGGAGCTGGAAGATGCCGCTTTGGCATCGAGACCGGGTGGGACGACCACCTGCCCGAGGGGATCGGTTCCCTGGTAGGACCGGTAGGCTTCGAGCGTCAGTTCCATGCGCTTGTTGACCGGATCGGAGGGTAGGCGCGAATCGGACGTTCCCCCGGAAGAAGAACACCCCGACACGAGCAAACCTGCCAACAGCATCCCGAAGCCAAGAAGCAGCCATCGTGATACGCAACATGAAACGTTTTTGGAAAAGCAAGCGATCATGGAGAACCTTCCGGAAATCGGCTTGGTGGGTCCGTCGAAAATTTCCGACGGACCCTAGCCGATACTGTCATGCAAAAGGCAATTCAAACGTTTCCGTTTTTATAGCACGAATCGGATGCCGTTTCCATAGGGTTCGTTTTAGAGTCGGTTAAGCACTTTGGCGAAGGCTTCGGCGCTTTCCTCGATCTGTTCCTCGGTGATAATCAATGGCGGCGACAGCCGGATCGTGCGATCATGAGCCGCATTGCAGGAAATACCTTCCTTGAGAATCTCGTGAATCACCGGCGTGGCCGGGATGTCGAGATCGATTCCACCGAACAGCCCTTTCATACGGATATCCACAACGTGGGGATTATCCACGCGCTTTTTCAACGCTTCGAGAACGAAATTCCCCATCGTTTCGCTGACTTCGTCCAGCCGGTCGCGTTCCATGCGTTCCATCACTGCGATTCCCACCGCATACGACACCGGGTTTCCGGCGAAGGTAGAGCCGTGACTACCCGGATCGAACAGTTCTCCGACCTCACGTTTCATCAACGTACCACTGGAAATCTGAATGCCGCCGCCCAGGGCTTTGCCGATGGACATCACATCCGGCTTGATGTCGGAATGGAAATGTCCGAAAGCCTTGCCCGTACGACAGAAACCGGTCTGCACTTCGTCCAGGAACAGCAAGATGTTTTCACGATCGCATAACGTGCGCAGGGTCGGAATGTACTCGGCGTCGGGGAAGATCATCCCGCCCTCGCCCTGGAACGGCTCGACCAGCACGGCGCAGGTGTTGGGCGTTATGGCGTCTTCAACGGCTTTCGGATCGTTGTACGGAACTTGAACAATACCCGGCAGGTGGGGACCGAAGCCGTCTTTGTAGCTTTCATGGTCGGATGCCGAAATGGCGAAAAAGTCCCGACCATGGAAATTGCCGCGAGCGACGATGATTTCGGCCTTGTCGGTTTCGATGCCCTTGACCCGATATCCCCAGCGTCGACAGGCTTTTACACCGCCGATGACGGCTTCCACACCCGTGTTGCCGGGCATGAACATGTCCATTCCACTGTAGGTACAGATTTTCTCCAAAAACGGGGCAGCTTGATCGTTACGAACGTAGCGTGCCGGGCACCAGAGCTTCTTTTCCTGCTCCCATTTGACCTCCAGCATATCTTGAGGGCAATGACCGAAAGGTTGGGCGGAATACGCCGATACCCAGTCGAAATACCGCTTGCCTTCGGTATCGATCAGAAACACTCCTTCGCCCCGGCTCATCACGAGTCCCGGATGCGGTCCGTAATTGTTCACGCCAAAGCGGTCTTCTTTTTCAATCAACTGTGTTGTCCGCGAATCCATGGTAAAACTCCTTAAAAAACAAAAACTTCACTTTTCGTCTTTACCTGGTTTTAGCGATCCTTTCGCAGTGGGGAATCCTGGGCAAATTGCAGGTTGTCCATGGGCATAATTTGAACCACGTACAAGCAAGCGCTTCGCCAGTAAGATCACCCTTCTTTCCACGGTTTTTTGTCGCCAAAATCAGATAAAAACCGCTCTAAAAACCGTCAAGAACGTTAGCCAAAACGCAACGGGTTGACAAGAAAAACCGGGAGGAAAAAACGGACAGAAATCCGCAAACGCAAAGCAAGGTATTTGCAAAGGGAGATACGAGGATAGGCTAGCGATTCCAACAAGTTGAAACGTTTACTTGTCCACTTTGTACGAATCCTTTTCCAATACCACATCAGGCGGTCTACTGGAATTGTCGCGAGGGTCCGGAGGAAAGCCGTCCATCGGGCCTCCCGGCCCCATGGAACCGGGGTCCAGGGTGTGGAGTTCCATGTGTTTTTCGAGGTAGTTTTTCAGAAATCCCCGAATGAGTGCCCTGAGAGGAGGCAGCAACAACGAAAATCCCATGGCGTCGGTCAGGAATCCCGGCGTGAGCAGCACCGCCCCGGCCACCAGCAACAACAGACCGTCGATCATCTGGTCCGTGGGTAATTCTCCCTGCTGCATTCGTTCCTGGAAACGGATCATCGTTCGCAACCCCTCGTGCCAGGCCAGCCAGCTTCCCAACGCACCGGTCAACAGGATCAAGCCAAGCGTTTCCAATAGCCCGATTTCCGTGCCGATCTTGATCAGCAGGTAGAGTTCGACGAAAGGAACGATCGTAAACAGCAAAAACAGTTTCAAAACCATGAAAAGTGCTTTCGACAAGGTTGCTAAAATCGAAGCAGTCGATTATTGATATCTAACCGGGTTCCGCTTTGCAACAGGCAAATGCGGAACGAATCAGGATATTTTGGAAAAAACCGTGTCGAGGCGGTCGTATCTTCGCCGAACGCCCCGACCGAACGGCATCGAGAAAAAGGACCAACATGGCACTTGCCGACAACGTGCTGGCGGGAGATCAGCGAAGCGCGGCCCGATTGATGCGACTCGCCGACGATCTGCATCCGGGCGTTCCCGACGTATTGCAGACACTGTTTCCCCATACGGGACGCTCGCAAATCATCGGAATCACCGGCAATCCCGGCTCTGGGAAATCGACGCTCGTCGATCGTTTGATTACGCATTACCGCAACGAAGGGTGCTACGTGGGCGTTATTGCCGTCGATCCCACCAGCCCGTTTACCGGTGGAGCGATTCTGGGCGACCGCGTGCGCATGAATCGCCATTTCAACGATGAAAAAGTTTTCATTCGTTCCATGGCCACACGAGGACATCTGGGCGGACTGTCGAAATCCGCCGGAGAAGTGCTGTTGATCATGGAGGCGCTGGGCTGCGATCCGATCCTCGTGGAAACCGTCGGAGTGGGACAGGCGGAAGTCGAAATCGCCGGGTTTGCACAGACTTCCATCGTGGTGACGGTCCCCGGCCTCGGCGACGAGATTCAGGCGATCAAAGCCGGTATCATGGAAATCGCAGACGTTTTCGCGGTCAATAAGGCCGACCGGGAAGGTGCCGAGCGCCTGATGGCCGACATTCACCAGATGCTGCACATGATCGATTCGCCCCAATCCGATAAAAAGATCTGGGAACCGCGTATCGTGAAAACCGTTGCATTTCGCAACGAGGGTATCGAGGATCTGGCTCGGGCGGTCCAAGAACATTGCGATTGGCTGAAACATACCGGTTTGGACGAAGATCGACGATTGAAGCGGGAACGGTTGCAGTTTTTCGGCCTTTTGCGCGACAGGCTGGATACACGTATCGGAGAGATTCTCGACCAGCCGGAATACGATGGTTGGGACCGAAAACTTCTTCATCGGGAAATCGATCCGTATCGTCTGGCTGAGGAGATTTTGGACAAACTCCGGTAACTAGGTCATAATCGAACCTTCCGAAGACAGGAGGGACACAGCAAGTCCGATGGCCACGAAGTATTACGACGCAATCATCCTGGGGTCCAATCTCGCGGGGAAACTACTGGCGGGCATCTTGAGCGCTCGCCATTACTCGGTGCTGGTCATCAAGCGCTGGCAACGCTCCGGTGCGCCCCGCTTGCGATGGCCGGCGCAGACATCGTATCCCGTGTTTCCCGACATCCTCGACCTCCCGTTACCGACGTCTATCGTACGGGAGATGAAAATCGGTCACCAACTGCGCTCGTCGCTGAATTATCTCCCTGTGACCTGTCAGATCGTCGAAGGCGGTCGCCGCACGGCCCTGATGGGAGATCAGGACAAGTTCCTCGATGAGTTGGACCGTTCGTTCCGGCAGGATCATAACCGTGAAGAAACCTCCCGGCTGCTGGATTCGCTGACCGAGGCATCTCAGCCTTTCGACCGCTTTCTTGCCGCCGAAAACCCGATTTTTCCCGTGGGATTTCTCGAACATCGCCGCCATTCCAAATATCGCAAAGAACTGAAAAGGGAGCTTTTGGAACAGCAGGAACGATTTTCGGAACTGGACCGTCTGAAAGAGCACGGCGGTTTCGGCACACTGATCGGTCTTTCTCGCGGAGAGTTGGAGCTTTCGGAAACCGACCCCGAAAACCCTTGTATGTACAGGAAGTTGGCCAACAGTCTGGCTCGCGTGTTCTACCCGAACGACAAAGAGGATTTCGGCGAAATCGTCGAAGCGCGCCTGAAAAGCAAGGGGTGCAATTTCCTGGAAGATTTCACGATTCAACGGTTTACGCGCAAACGCAACCTGTTCGTTCTCGAAGGAGAAAACAAACTCTATTCGGGACAGAATTTCATTTTCGCATCCGATCCTTTTCTACTGCCATTGCTCGACGACAAAGCGAAACTCGCCCGTTTTTACCGAAAACGACGTAAGGTTGTAGAGCCGGAAGCGGTCTGGATTCGTCAACGTTACATGATCGACAAGGCGGGGATTCCCGAGGGTATGGACCTGCGGGTTGTCCGTCGCGACGAAGCCTATGACGTTCCTTTCGTGTTTCTGCGCGATCCTCGCTTGTACCGCAACAGCGATCAGGAGCGCATCGAGTTGCTGCGGCCGCTTTCCGTCAAGGAATTTAACAAAGAAGGTCTCGACGCTGCTCTTGCAAGTATGCGAAAACAATTCGAATTTCTGTTTCCCTTCGCCAACGGTCACGTCAAACAGGTCGAGGATGACCACCTTCCCAGTGAATGGATCGATCCTGGCGAGGACGACCCCACCGAAGGCTTGGGAGCACTGACCGGGCGGAAAGTCATCTACCGGGCGGCGTTTCGTCATCGCTACGGTCCCGACGGCGCAACGATCTGTCTCCCCTGGGACCACGGCTACATCGTCGGACCGGACAATTTGCCGGATCTTGGACTGGAAGGCGAATTCGCCGCGGCCTGGGCCGCTGCCCGCGTGATCGGCAACCGAACGCCCAAAGCGAAAATTATTCGTAAGTAGCTGGAATTATAGAAGATGTTGTTTGGCTTTATGGGAGATGGCAGCCGTCGTTTCCACGGTTCTCTATCGCTAGTGCCAAATATTCACGGCTATAGTTATCTTCCGTGTTTACGACGTTCCGTAAAACAGCACCCAGACGACAAAAACGATCAGACCTACAAGCGTTGCTCCTCCAACATAAAAGAGCAGATTTTCGCCCTGCTCGATCACTTTCCGGCGATCCCAAACAGGTTCTTTTGGAGTGTTGGCTGAATTTTCTTCGGAGAAAAACCATTCTTCCGCTTTGTTTTCGGATTCTTTCAGGGTCTCTGGTTGTACGGACCGTAAATCTTCCGTTTCATCCAGAGTCGCATCGCCGGAAAGAAGAAGTTCGAACGGTTCCGGGCTGGTTTTACCTTCGGGTTTGCGGGTAGGTTTCTCTTCAGGTTCTTGTGGTGCTTCCTCAATAATTTCAGGGTATTCCACAACGTGTGTTGTCTGGGTAGGGGGTCGTTTTCGTGCAGAATAGACCTCGTTCTTCGGTTCCATTTTTCGTGCGGTACGGATTTCCCCGCTAATGGAACTGGACTTCAGAATCGGTCGTTGAACGGGAAGCGATGTCTGAGACGGTGGTCGCGTCTGTGGCTTGCGGGCCGTGAGCACTTCCCCGCTATCGGACGCCGGAACCTGCTGTTTCTCCTTGGGAATCTCTATCGTGGATTGTGGTTTGGATTGAGGCTCGGGCTTGCGAGCTGTAAGGACTTCCCCGCTTTCGGAGGACGGAATCTGTTGAGATTTCTCTTGAGCTACGGGTGTTTCGGGTTTGCGAGCCGTGAGTACTTCCCCGCTTTCGGAAGATGAAACCTGCGCTTGTTTTGCAGGAGCCGAAGGAGTCTTCGATTTCCTCGCCGTGAGTACTTCTGCACTTCCGGAGGATGAAGCCTGATGTTGTTTTACGGGCTCCGTAGGAGTTTCATGCTTGCGAGCCGTGAGCACTTCCTGGCTTTCAGAGGATGAACCCTCCGGTTGTTTTGCTGGAGCCACAGTGGGTTCAGGCTCGCTTGCCGGGAACACTTCCACGCTTTCGGGTGGCGAAAGCTGCGGTATTTCTTCGACAATTTCCGGTAGAGTCTGGGGTTGAGGTTCGGAAGGTCGAGTCGTTTGCACGACCTCGGCAACCGGTACGGGTCGCTCTGGCCGGGAATTGGCCTGGGAGCCGGGGATAGAGTGGGCTGTCCGAGGAATCCCATGTTCGAAATCTGCCTCCAGTGGATAGGTAGCTCCTCCTTCGTGCGAACCTATAGGCTGGGTGTCTTGCTCGTGGATGCCGTCACTGATTTCGTACTCGCTCGGATCGCGACGACGTAAAACGATTTCTTCCTTCGCAGCTTCGGCCAGACGTTTTTTGTAGGTCGGTGTGATTTCCTCTTCAGTGGATTCCGTCTCACCGCGAAAATATTTTTCAATATCGATCCGTAAGGCTTTTTCCTTTTTGGTGTCGGCTTCCATCGCCTCGGATTCGAAATGATCCAGCATCCAGTTTGCCACTTGCTCTCGTCCGAAACCCTGCTCGTGATAAAGCAGGTAATCTTCCAAAGCATTGGCGAAATCCGCCGCCGAGGCATAGCGGCGGTCGAGGTCTTTTTTCAAGGCGCGCATGACGATCATGTCCAACTCGGGCGGTACGCTCGGGTTGAACGTGGAGGGGATCATCACGTTGGCTTTTTTGATGCGCTGCAAAGTGTCGTATTCGCTGTCCCCGATGAACAGATGTTTATGGGCCAGCATTTCCCACAGCACGATCCCCAGCGCAAAGACATCGGAGCGGCCGTCGATCTCCATTCCTTGCACTTGTTCCGGGGACATGTAGCCGAATTTTCCCTTTAAAATCCCGGCTTTGGTGCGATTGATCTTTTTCGTGGCTTTGGCGATTCCGAAATCGATCAGCTTGACCTCACCATCGAAGGAAACCAACAGGTTCGGTGGTGAAATGTCGCGATGCACGATGTTCAGGGAGCGGCCTTTCTCGTCACGATAGGTGTGGGCGAAATCGAGTCCGCGAGCGATTTGAGCGGTAACATATGCACTTATGGCGAAAGGAATCGGCGTACCGGAAACTCGGACGAAATCGAAAATCTGCCGCAGGTCTTTTCCGGCAACATGTTCAAGCGCCATGAAAATCGTGTCGTCGATTTTTCCCAGATCGTAGATACGAATGATGTTTTCGTGTCGGAGGTTTCCGGCGATGTCCGCCTCGTCGATGAACATCTGCTCGAACCCAGGCTGCTGGGAAATGTAGGGAAGAATCCGCTTGATGACGAGAAGCCGGTTCGATTTGTCCGGACGCTGGGACACAGCGCGGAAAATCTCAGCCATTCCCCCAGTGCTCATTTTCTCCAACAGGAGATACGAGCCATATCGTTTCGGTTCGAACACGATGAAATTCCGTTTTCCTGAAAGTCCCCCAATACCTTAAGTGGTTTGAAACTTCTACCGGATCCGTTCGAAACGGTTTCGATTGTGCACGAAACCGTCACTTCCGAATCCTGTGAAATGCAAAACAATCCGTCCGCGCCGAAAACGGGGTGCTTTCGGTGCCCGGATGTCTTCAATCCGAAGTGTTTTGCAACATCACACTCATTCAAGCGTACCGAAAGTCGCGATTTTTTTCAATGATTTTCATTTTGACAGGACTTTCCCCATTTTTTCAAAGCTTGTACACAACCATGGGTGGCACGGTTTTTGGCCGAAGGGCAATGGCCGTGAGATTCCAGGTACTTGCGCGGCCATCGATTCTTCGAATCGAAGACCGTGGCACCCTGAAGTTTTGATTTGTAAATAAATAGCTTTTACATGAAATAATCATTTTTACGTTTGAAATTCGAAAAGCACTGTATTTACTACCAGATACAAAATCGCAATACGGTTTTTCGGGGGATGTCCCGTTTTCATTTTGAGGACAGGGTGAGGAGTGCGTCACAAAATAGTGCCATTCTAGAAATTCGATAGGTATCCCGACCCTGCTCCACATGTTTTGTATCGAAACGAAATCCGCATCGACGGCACGGATTTTTGTGTTTTCACACCGCCAAGCTGCCGCATCTCCTTGCATATTTTCAAAAAAGATGCCATCTAACGAAAAACTAACAGACTCAGGAAGGTTCCATGAAAATCCGACACATCCTCTTTACACTTCTTCTGTTTTCCCTTCCTCTTATCTTTGTGACGGCCTGCAACTCGGACGATTCCCCGAACGGCGACCCTCTGGATGGAGATACCGATACCGAAGAGGAACTGCAAAGCGAGCAAGACATCGAAGAGGTTTCGAATTGCACCAGTCCCGTGCCACCTCGCGAACTGGACGATCAACCCGACGAAACCTTCGAGCTTGGTCCCTATCTGATGCAACCGCAACAGACCAGCATCATCGTCATGTGGCGCACCGTGGATGAAGAGGACGGAACCGTGCATTACGGAACGGGCGATACTCCCGACCTCACCGTTTCCCAGGATGGCGTGTCCAACGTTCACGAGATTCTGTTGGAAGGCTTGACTCCCGACACTCGCTACAGCTATCAGGTTCAATCCGGCGAGCGGATGTCCGCCATCCACCATTTTTACACCGCCCCCGCATCCGATCAGGGATTCAGCGTTACGATGTGGGGAGACAGCCAGGACAACCCGGACATCTTCGCACAACATGTGGCGCGCATGATCGCTCACCAACCCTATCTGGCGGTGGGAATGGGCGATCACGTTTCCGAGGGCGGCGAGTACTACCAGTGGGAAGAACGCCTGTTCGGCCCGGCGCGCGGGCTTTTGCATGAAGTGGGCTTTTATGCCGCCATCGGCAACCATGCCCGCAATCATCAGAACTGGTACGACCTGATGTCCTTCCCCCACCCGGAGGACGATCCTCAGCATGAATCGTTTTACAGTTTCACGTACGGAAACGCCTTTTTCCTGGTGATCGACACCGACAAACCCTATTTCCCCATCCTCGATGCCGATACACCGATCTCCGCTTTCGTTCATGAACAGGTGGCTTCACCGGAAGCCCAGGCCGCAAAATGGCGGTTCGCGATCAGTCACGTACCGGGTTATGCGGAAGCCTGGGGGGATGCCATCTGCGAAAGCTACGGCGGCGACCTGCCGATCCGGGGTTGGTTGTATCCTCTGCTGAACGAATACGGATTCCACGCCCATTTCTCGGGCCACATGCACGGCTACGAGCGCGGTAAAAGTGACAACCTTCTCACCATTATTGCCGGTGGTGGCGGTGGTGGCCTGGATTCCTGGTGCGTGGACCTGCCCCAGGTCTCCGTGGTGAATTACGTCCATCATTACCTGCACATGGAAGTGGGATGCGACAAGGTGCGAATCTCGGCCTACGACCTCGACGGAACGCTGTTCGATTGGGTGGAACTCACCGACGACGAGTACGGCGCATACACCGACGAAGGCCCGATGGAAAATCTTCCCGACCCGCCCATCGACCCCGATTCACCATCGTACCAAGGTGAAAAGTAAACGTCTGAATGTGAGGATAAATCTTCAACCCATTGAAATCAAAGTGTTTTATCATCGAAAGAGCAGGATAGCATCCTGCTCTTTTTGTTTTGTTTTGAAGAAAACATGAGAACGGGAATACAATCCCCGTCCATCAGGGGGGATTCCAAATTCTCACAAAAAGATTTCCTCCACAGAAAAAATGTCGCTCCGATTTGCGCTGACACGGAAGCTGTGGTATAAAATTTCCCGCTCCATTGAATTGATGACTGATACACGATTTGAAACGATTTTCGTGGAGGAATGTTCGATGTCCGCTCCCTCCTGCCCACAGAAGTTCGAACCGTGGAAATCCTCGCGTTCCAAAGGTGTTCGTTGCGCTCGGTTCGGCTACAATCCCAATTCCAGTTCGCTGGGTATGGATGTTACGGCATTGATTTGGGGTTCGCTGATGGTCGGCATCGTGTCGCCGCTGATCGGTAGCGCCGTGCGGCTGATCCAATTCAAAAACAAGCTCGAAGTGCTTAATCCGGCAGAGAAAAAACGTTCCTGATCGCCCCGGCGATGTCCAATGATTCGCTTGGTGATGGTTCCCCAAGTTGTCGGGCAAGAAATTTGCCCGACCTACGAGAGATTCCCAGCAAAAAAATTTCCGTGTTATCGATCCGATAACAGATCCAGCATTTGTTCCGTATTCGACAAATCCGTCACAACCTGGCACGGTCCGACCTGTTTCAGATCCTTTTCGCTGGCGTGACCGGTCAATACGCCTATTCCCCGAACTCCGGCCTGTTTCGCGGCGAGAATGTCGTTGATACTGTCGCCGATCATGAAAGTGAATTCAGGCAAGAATTCCTGTTTGTAGTGGGATTGGGCGCGCTGCATGGCGAGAGTCACAAGCTCGCCCCGATCGGTCGAATCCGATCCGTAGGTGCCTACCGGAAAATACTCCCGTAAAGAAAAGGGTGTCAGTTTGATGATCGCGCCGCGCAGGTCGTTGCCGGTGACGATCCCGGTATAAAACTCCGGGCGGCGGGAGAGTTCGTCGAGCAACTCCCGTACACCGGGCAACAGACGTATGGCTTCATTTGTCGCCAAAGCCTTTTCCAGACGTGGAAAATAGCGGGACATGACGGTTTCGTACAACGAGTCGTCGTAGGATTCGCCATTCATTTCGAAAAGCTGCCGTACGAGGATCGGGTCGGTCTGGCCGTCCGGTATGGGCAGACGAGGTTCGCCCTCGAAACCGGTAAGTTCCCGAAAAATTTCGCTTAACGCGGTCATTCCCGGTCCTTTGGGCAAGGTCGAGCGAATCAGCGTCAAATCGATATCGAACAGCACGAGTCGTGGAAACATGCTCTAGTCTTCCTTGGATACGAAGGCTCGAAGCGCCTTCAATTCCCTCTGGAATCCGCCGGACAGAATCGGGAAACGACACCAGGTTTTCGGGTCCAGATTTTCGTCGTCCAGATGAAATCCCGGAGCGTAGCGCTCTCTTTTCCACTGATTTCGGCACCATAGCGTAAAAAAGCGTTCGATCCACGCCGCCAGACGTTCCGCCTCGATGGCGTGAAACTCTCCCCTCAGAGCGCGAAACACCTCCAACGGCATCATTTTGTCCCGGATGGCCGCCCGCTCGATGGCGTCGAGCAGATCGTACGGCATCAAGTCGCCTTCGTCGGTCTGCTCGAATTCCTTGGGTTTCAACTCGGCGGTCGGAGCCTGTTTCGTGACGGCTTCTAGCGCCGGAAGCGCTTCCAGACCTTCCGGTCCCTCCTGTTCGAGCCAGACAAGCCAGCGACGCAGGTAGTTTTTGTCGATTCCCGCGATGGGACTAAGTCCTCCGCAGGTGTCGCCGTCCATCGTGGCATACCCCACGGCAGCCTCGGAACGGTTGGAGGTGGCGAGCAGCAAGGCTCCGTGGAGGTTTGCCAGCATCCACGCTCCCGGTCCCCGAACCCTTGCCTGAATGTTCTGCAAGGCGAGGTCGTCGCGTTCCCAGGTCAGTTCGCGGCCTTCCAGGTTCTCGGCCAGTTGCGTATACTCCCGTACGAGGCCGTCCACATCGAAACGAGCAAAACGCGCCCCAATGGCTTCGGCCACGCCTTTTGCGGCATTGTAGGTCGTATCGGAACTATGGCGCGTTCCCTGGTACACGCAGGTCAGCAAGGCTCCGGTCGCCTCGGCTTCGTTTGTTGCATGCTGTAACGACTCGATATAGCTCAGCTTTTTCTTGAATTCCTCCAGCCCCAGTTCTTTCGTCGCGAAACGCACCATCAACCCGACGAGGCAAGACACGGCCGCCGAGTCCGCACCACCGCTGATCGATACCACGAATCCCCGCGAATGGCTTTTGCGCAGGTAGTCGAACAAACCCAACGCGACGGCACGAGCGAATTCCTCTTCCTTCAGATGTTTTCCGGTTTCCCAGTCCGAAGACGAATCCTTCGTTTTTTGCGGGGGAAGGTCGGGATACTCGAAATCGATCCGCACCACGTCCGGTGAATTGTCGTCCAGGTCCGGTGTGAAACTGACCATGCGGCTTTGCTTGAGACGTCCCAAATCGACATCGAGCACGGCGCTCGTCAGTACCGAATCCCCGAAGGAAAACCGTTCGCCCCGCGCCAGTGTACGTCCCAGGTGGGCAATCATCGTATCGCCGTCGTAAATGGCGCGTCCCGACTCGTTGCCCAGCAGATTGGCGAAAACGAAGCCTGTACCGAAGGCTCGCGAACCGTCGAGTATGTAGTGAGCACGTGTCGCGGATTTTTCGAATGCGAAATGGCTGGCGGACGGATTGAAAATCAGATCCGCGCCTTTTTGGGCCAATCGGCTTCCAGGACGATCCGCCACCCAGGCGTCTTCGCAAATCTCGAAGCCGATACGCACCCCGCCGCAGTCGAACAGCAGATCCCCCACCGGAAGGTGCTGGCCTTCCCACTCCAGATGCGCCACCCGACCCGTAGGCCAGGACTTGAACCACCGAGGTTCGTAGTGGATACCGTCGCCCGCCAGATGGCGCTTGGCCGAGAATCCCAGAATTTCACCCCGCGCCACCAAAGCCATGGTGTTGAATACCGCGTTGCGTAACTGAATCGGCAACCCGAAGGACACCACAAGATCTTCGGTATACGGCAGAAGTTCGCGCAGAACCTCCAAGCTGGTCTGCTGTACGCCGCGTGACAAAAAGGCGTCCTCGCAGCCGTAACCGCAGATACACATTTCCGGCAGGCACAACAGGCGGATATCCTGTTGTCTGGCCTGTTCGATCACGGCAAGAATGCGTCGTGCGTTTCCTTCCCAGTCCAGGGGAACCTGGTTCAGGCTGGCCGCTCCCACTCGAATCGGCTTCATGACAGTCCTCCGGCATTGTCAATCCGGTTGATACGATGCACCTGCTACACGGACAGTCGGCGGCAGGCGAATTTCACGTTACCCGCTTCGGGTTCGAAATGCAACGGAGAGGAGGTCATTCTCTCACCCTAATTCTCTCCCCAAGGCTGTCTATCGATCACACTCTCCCGGTTTTTTCATGGACGCAAATCATTTGGATGAAACGATCTTTCCTGTATACTGGGTGCCCGTTTCATCCATGCGCAAGGAGGACAAGGTGGGTCACGCCGTCAATCCCGACAAACAATATGAAAAACTACAACAATATCTGGATCTTACAGTCACGGGCGCACCCGCTTCGCCGACCTTGATGAAAATCCTGAAGCTGTTGTTCAACGAAGAGGAAGCTACGTTCGCCGTCAACCTGCCGCTGTCGCCGAAATCGTTGGGTCATATCAGCCGAAAGACGGGAATCGAGCTTGAAAAACTGGACGAGCTGGTCACCCGTATGGCCGGAAAAGGGTTGGTGATCGACCTCGAATACAAAAACCGGCGCTTCGTGATGCTGGCGCCGATCATCATCGGTTTTTTCGAATTCACCTTCATGCGTCATCGCGAAGACGCCCCGATGAAGGAGTTGGCCGAGCTTTTCGAGCAATACATGAAGCACGAAGACGACCTGTCCCATTCGGTGTTTCAGGGACAGACCCAGATCGGTCGTTCGCTGGTTCGTGAAGAAGCCTTACCCCAGGGAAATTACTCGGAAATTCTCGATTGGGAACGAGCCTCGAAGCTGATCGAAGGCGCTGACCTGCTTTCGGTCGGACTGTGCGCCTGCCGCCATCACCACAGTCATCTTGGCGATGCCTGCGAGCGTCCGATGCGTACCTGCCTTTCGATGAACTACGGAGCGGCGGCGTTGATCAAATCGGGTATCTCCGAGAAAATCGACACGAAGGAAGCTCTTGATATCTTGCAGCAATGCAAAGATGCAGGTTTGGCCCAAACCGCCGACAACGTGAAGCACAATCCAACCTATATCTGTAATTGCTGCGGCTGCTGTTGCGGAATGATGCAGGGAATTCGTACCTTCAACATCAAAAACGCCATCGTATCGTCCAACTGGATCATGGATATCGACCTGGACTCCTGCATCGGCTGCGGAAAATGTGCCAAAGCCTGCCCGGTCGAAGCCATCGACATCAAGGAAACGATCAAAGAAAACGGCAAGAAAAAACGCTGGGCCGTCCGAGACGAAGAACTCTGCCTGGGCTGCGGCGTCTGCTACAATTCCTGCAAAAAAGGCGCAATTTCGATGTCCCCCCGCGCCAGCCGCGTGTTCACTCCCGAAACCGTATTCGACAAAACCATTGCCATGGCCATCGAACGCGGGCGTCTGGCTCCGCTGATTTTCGACGATCCTACGAAACTAAGTCACCGTGCCTTGGGTCGCATCGTTTCGGCTCTGGAAAACACCTCGGTATACAAAGCCGCCATGGCTATCGAACCTCTTCGATCCGTGTTCTTCGACAACATGGTCAAGGGAGCCAAAGCCATCAGCGGCGGTGTAGACAAAGCCACGTCCTAACCCGGATTTTTTATGAATCATCCGGTCTAAAGGAGATTTTATGCGCCTCTATTCTTCATGGGTGTCTTTGGTCGCGATTTGTTTCGTTTCGTTCGTGTTTTTCACGTTCGGATGCAGTTCGGACAACGCAACCTCCCCGGTCGGAGGAGATCTCGACCGGGAAGTCGGAGCGGATATCGAAGAATTCGATACGGAGGTATCGAGCGAAAGCGACCTGGAACCGGCGGAAGAACAAGACGTTACGGAAGAGGCTGAGCAGGCGGAAGAGTCCGACTTCGAGCCCTCCGACGAAAATCTATGGAACAAACTGGCGCTGCATCTGGATGATCCGATTCAACAGGGCGACGTGGTACGCACGGCCATCGACCGGCCCATGCTCGCCGGTAATTCCACAGGAACAGCAGCGCTTACGGCCTTCGGATGGGATTCGGTCAATGCGGACGAACCCTATGTCTGGCATGTGGATCTCGAAACGGGAGTGCATCAACGGATTTTCACGACGGGAGACGCCTTTGCCACCGGTGAAAATTTTTGTATGGACGAAGACTGGTGCCAGTTCATCGGCTACGATCCAACCGGAGAGGAATGGCTGATTCTGGGACCGCAGAGTTCCAGCCTGATGTGGCTGAAAGAGCAAAGCGACGGCACCTGGGAAAGCCGTCTGACTGCCGTGTCGGGCACGCGACCTTCCAATTCCGCCATCGATTACAGCTACACCGTGGACTGGTCGAATCGACGCCTGTATATCTACGGCTACAGCGTCCCCACAGGTGGTGGAAGCCGACTGTATGGTCTCGACATCGATCAAGGCGAGTGGACGTTGATTGCGGACGACGTTCCACCCGTTACGAGCAATGGCCTTGTAGTGGCAAATAACATGCTGTATTCCTTCGGTGGCCTGACCGACGATCCGCAAGGAAGCGGCGAACTCGTGACAGCCGGAGTGGTCACGACGCTGAATCCGGAAGACGGTTCGTTTACTTCCGTGGCTCTGCCGGAAGAATTGGCTTCCCGTGAAAAAATTTCCTGCGCCTGGAACGAAAGCCGTGGAAAAATTTTTGTGTTCGGTGGCGCAACCGTGCGGGATTACTGGGACGAATCCCAAAACGACTACCACAACGACCTTTGGACCTACGACCCGTCATCGGACTCCTGGGCGGCCTGGACCCTCGATTTCGGCGGAAGTACGTTGGCCGAACCGGATGAATACGGAGACCGCGCTTTCGATGGCAATCCCGATGGTCCGGATTTCGGAAACCATCGCAGTATCATGACCTACGATTCCGCCCAAGATCGCTTGATATTGATGGGTCGCGTTCCGAGGTATACCGGCGAACAGATCTTTTTTCTGGACCTGACGGTTTTCTCTCCCTAACGCCGGAAAACGCCTTCTTTTCAACGATTGTGATAAACGCCCTTTTTTCTTTGTTCCAGTACGAACAGGGTTGATTTGATACGAGCGTTGGTTTACACTTTTCGGGTTCCCGAAAATGGAGCAATGCTATATGTACAATCCCTGCTTTTTTTCGGAGAGGGGGATTTACGATAGAGGCGTATTGTTTTTTCAGAGGTTTTCATTCCTTTGGGATAGGTATCTCGTTTTCTCTTTTTTTCGTAAATGTGGCGACGATTTTTTCTGTCCGATCCGTCGAATGTAGATGTTGAAACGTGCAAAGGCTTATTTCGCCTTGGTAGTATCGGGCTGGGAGCGATGGATGTCATGAAAATACGAATCATCGTATTCACTCTATTTGTCACAGGTCTCTTTATTGGAGTCGCCTGCAAAGATAAACTCGACGCGGAAACCGTCGCTCAGGCGCTGGCCGATCGATTGATAGATTGCCTGGATTTCGATCAACCCACCACCCAGGTCAAAAAATCTCTTCCGAATGCCTCCGAAAACGGGCCTTTGATCGGCGAAACCATGTTCCCAGAAACCGGCCTCGATCTCTCCCCACGCTTTTCGATTTCTTTCAAAGTGGATGAAGGGATCGATATCGATAGCGTGACGGAAACCGTTCTCGGAACGAGTCGCAACGGCGTAGAAGCGTCCACATATCTGCTGATCGAGCACGAAACGAACGTCGCCGAGCGCCTCGTTACCATTTCGGGAGAAATCGCCTGGGACGAAAGCACCTCGGGTGAGAGTTTCGATCTACTCTGCGCTCTGAAAAACCAGGGAGGGGACGTCGGTTCGTACGTTTCGTGGGTTCTTACCGCTCCCGATTTCGAACCGGAGCCTTACCCCGATTCTTCCGAGGAACTTACCTGGCAGAATCCCCCTGCCGATGAAACGATGAATTGGGAAGATGCCGTCGCTTATTGCGAGGAACTGAGCGAGGACGGCTACGACGACTGGCGGCTGCCGTCGATTACCGAGTTGCGGTCGTTGATCAACGATTGCTGGAAAACGCAAACCGGTGCCGCCTGCAACATCGATGACGACGACTGCCTGGAAATGACCTGTCGTTCGGTAGCTTGCGATGGCTGCGAAGACGATCAGGGACCACAGAAAGGCTGTTACTGGCCGGAACTCGTCGTAGGTATTTGCATGAATTTCTACTGGTCTTCGACTCTACGTGACGACGACGAAAACAGCGCCTGGCTTGTAACATTCTACAATGGTGCCATCAGTCACAACGGCATCGTGAATGAGGATGGTGCGGTGCGCTGTGTCCGAACGACCGGAGCGCAACGTGACTGAGGTTTCTCCTCGTATCTCACCTGAATTCCAAATAATTTCTTCCCCTTGCTTGCCGCAATACCCTAAAAGGTGGTAAGTCCTATTTATCTCGACGGGTTACGGATCTTTCTCGTTTTCTGATGCGCCGAGGGCCAACCTCAATGGCGGTGCATTGTGAAAGCTTTGGTGATTCGTTGCAAGCTGTGCGTATTTTGGAGGAAGGGGAACACGATGTGGCAGGCGGTAAAGAACTATTTCGCGGAATTTAAAATTCTCAAAATGTGTCCGAGGGAATTCTGGCTGCTGAATCTGGTGATTAATTTCTTCGAGATGCTGGCCTATTTCTCGTTCATCACCGTTCTGACCTTGTATCTGACCGAAAACATCGGTTTCGACGATCAATGGACCGGCAACCTCGTGGGTCTGTTCACGCTGGCGATTTCGATCGTGATTTTCTTCGTCGGTTTCATCATCGATGTCATCGGCATCAAGAAAGCCCTTGTGTTTTCGATGGCGATTCTCATTCCCACCCGCTTCGGTATCGGCACCACCTCGTTTCTGGAGGATTGGTACCTCAACAATTCGCTCGATGTCAACGCCGCCAAGACGGAAATCGTGGAGTTGCACTACGGTGACCACGCTTTCACTCAAAACGACAAGCAACGTCGCGATGCCGAAAATGCTCTGTTGGAAAAAATCCACGCCGCAACCGGTGAAAAGAAGGAATACGCCGACGAAGGCGAGATCATGACGGCTATTCGCTCGTTCGCCAAAGATAAACGTTTCCCCGTAGATATCGATCGGGAACTGCGCAAAGGCAAGTCCATCTACCTCGAACGCCTGTTGCACAAGGTGGTGGAAAAATCCATCGACCCGGAGGAAGACAATCTCGCCGAAATGGAGCTGGAAGACCAGTTTGAATGGTTGTTCGAGAAAGAAAAGAAACCGCTTTCCGGCGATTACCAGACGGACATGCAAGCCGTGGTTTCGATGGCCCGAAAACGGAACGTTGTACTGGATGTCGTCGAGGATTCCAAAGTCAGTCCGGGTATTTACCGCGAAATCGTCCTTGTCGGACTCGTGAACGGCTACCCCGACCTCAAAGAGAAGTTCGCCCCCTCCATCGAACGATTGCAAGGCGAGGAACTCAAGCAGCGCATAATCGAAATCGTCAAAGCCTATACGGAACTTCGAACCAAGTTCGGCATCCAGGATCTGATGAAAATCTACGTCATCCTGTTGCTGGCACTGATGGCTTTGGGTGAGGCAATGATGGTTCCGGCGATCTACGTGGCGATTCGTCGTTACACCAACAAACGGACCAGCGGAACCGGCTTCAACTTCCAGTACCTGACCATGAACGTCGCCGCCGTCATGGCGGGTTACGTCATCGCCTTTTTACGTACCAGCTACGGCAACGAATCGATTTTCCTCTGGGGCGGAGTATTCGCCGTCATCTGCACCGTGGCTTCGGTCATGCTACGAACCAACATCGACCTCGACGACGAGGGCAACGTCATCGACCTGTCCGAAAAGAAAACCGAGGTCGAGAAAAAAGCCGAATCCGAAAACGAAGGATTTTTCGCGATGTTGGCGAACATGTTCAAAGAAGTGCAGGAATTGTTCATGAGCGTGGTTACGCAGGTGCACTTCTGGCGGTTCATGCTGTTTTTGATTCTGCTGTTGGGAGTCCGGCTGGTATTTACCCACCAGTTCCTCGTCATGCCGAAATACTACACCCGCGTAATGGGTGCGGAAGCCCCCATCGGATTGCTCAACTCGATCAACCCGACAATCATCGTGATCGGTTTGATTCTGGCAATACCGATTTTGAACAAGTTTTCGGTGTTTAAACTGATTATGATCGGAACCACCGTTTCGGCTCTGTCGATGTTTGCGCTGGTCATTCCTGCTCAAACCGCCATTGCCGTGTTCGGCGACCTCCCGACGTATTTCATCAACGGCTGGAATTCCTTTATGGCTTTCTTCGGCGGGCTGATGAGCTGGGCGCATATCACCGTACGAAACAACCCGCTGAGTCAGGCGTACTTGATTCTGATTTTGCTGCAAATCGTGATTTTCGCTTTCGGCGAAGTCATCTGGTCGCCGCGATTGTCGGAATATACCGTGACCATCGCCCCCAAAGGGCAGGAAGCCTCTTACATGGGTCTGGCCGCCCTGCCGATGTTCCTGGCAAAGCCGATCAACGGCTGGCTCTCGGGAAAACTGTTGACGAACTACTGTCCGGAAAACGTGCTGGACGATGTGATTTCCGGTGCACGGAATTTCTGGAATGGCCCCGAATTCATGTGGTTGATCTATGCCCTGCTGGCCATTTCCAGCCCGATTCTGGTTTACGCACTGAAAAACGTCATCAAACCCAAAGAGCGTGACGACGAAGACGAACCTGCCAGCACGAAAGACGAACAACCCCAGGAAGGTTGAAAAAAACGCAGGGCTTGATACAATCCCTCGGTTTCTACCAAGAATCGAGGGATGTTTCACCCGTTCGAAAGACCGCCTAGACGATGCAGATTTCGTTCCATTTTTCAGGACTCCTTGCCCGTCATTCAGCCGGGAAAGCAGGCGTCCGACTATGGCTTGCGTCGCTGCTGGCGGTCTTTTTCATGGGCTGCTCTTCGGCGTTTCTCGCTCCTGATACGAATGAAACCCCCGGTGATTCCGACAAGGATCTGGACGAACCCGAAGTTGCAGACTTTCCTGAAGAACAGGAACCCGAAACGGACGAAGACGAGGAAGAGGAAGCCGAGATCGATGAAGAAGGCAAGGTCTACCAGTTGGGAATCTTTCCTCCTTTCGCCTACAAAGAGCAGGAAAACACGATTCGGATCGTCTTCAAAAACGGGGAAGAACTGAAAGAAAAATACGGTACGGAAAACATCATTCCCAGCCGTATCGAAGTCTACGACCAGTGGATCTTCGTCAATTACGCGGAATTCAGCGCCGAGGATATGGCCTTCGATCCCGTGAGGATTTTCGTGTCTTCCTCTGCTCAACGCGGAGAGCAGGAAATCAGCGCCAAAATCGGTATCAACGGCAAGTTGATCACCGAACACGGCCTGTTTTTCATTGCAGATCCCCCGAAAAAAACGGTTTCAAAGAAAAAAACCTCAGAAAAAAAAGTCGTCGTTCCGCTGAAATCGTCTGCTTCTTCCACAACGAAAACCGCTCGTAAACACTCTGAATCCCGCTGAATCACAGGAGGAATACCCGATGCTGCCCCTGCAACCCACACCGGAAAAAGCGGTCGAAAACGGCCGGGTCGTTTCGTTCGGACGCTTCGAAACACCGTTCAAGCACCTGAATTTGCTGGAAACCGACCTCTTCGGCCTGCCGGTGGGGCGGGAATTCGTCAACCGGATGCGCCTCAAACAATGGCAACATCACCTGATCATCCACCCGGAATTTTCCCTGGCCTTCGCGGTGGTCAACACAGGATACATGAGTTCGACCTTCTGTTACATCCTGGATCGCGCCACGGGTGAAATCACCGAGTACCACAAGCAGTCCCACGGCGGAACGTCCCACCTGTCGAGGGAGCTTTGGTCCGAAAACTGCTCGTATCCGTCCGGGAAGTACAACATCGAGATTCAAAACCGGCTGAACGACGGCCTGCATCGAATTCAGATCGACATTGCCGGAAAAGGCGGCAAGCCGGGGATTCATGCCGACGTGGAATTACTGGAAAACCTTGAAGAAATCCAACCACTCGTAACCTTGCTGCCGATCTCGGAGAATCGACCGCTCTACACGCACAAAGCGCCGGTGCCGGTACGGGGAGAACTCGCACTGGGTGACCGTAGGGTCACTCTGGACCCCGCACGAGACACGGCGTTGATCGACGTGCAGAAAACCTATTATCCCTACAATACGTTATGGCGCTGGGCCACCTGTGCGGGATTCGACGAAAGCGGTCGCCGGATCGCGCTCAACCTCGTGCAGAACATGATCGAGAACGACGATACCTACAACGAGAACGTATTGTGGGTGGACGGCAAACTCAGCGGCTGGAGCGGGGTGAGGTTTACGTTCGATCCCAAGGATACTCTAAAGCCCTGGAGCATCGAAACCACCGATGGTAAATGCAAGCTGGCCTTCACGCCGAACGGCGAACGCGCCGAGCGCATCGACCTGGGGCTGATCCTGTCGGACTACCACCAGCCATTCGGAACGTTTGAGGGGGAAGTCACGGACGACGACGGCCAAACCTACGTCCTGAAAGACTTTTTCGGCGTTACCGAATACCATCTGGCGCGGTTTTAGTCCAGATATCTACTTGATCCATTTCGGTTCGACGATCCATCGGAAAACATTTCGTACAGGGAGAGTTGACAGGGCGATCATCAAGAAAGCACTCACACTTGTGATGTAAACGATATTCCCGACATCACCAAACAACGCTTTCAGCATAGCTATGGTGTATATGTTGGGGAGTTGCATGTGCAGCCAAAGAATAGGCATATGCAGCAAGTAAGGATAGATCGTATATTTTCCATACTTCGTGAACCATGTCTTTCTGTGCGGCACGATGGATAAAAAAGAAATACCATTTATAAAGATTATACAATAAATCAGGAGACGGTAAAATACTGCTGTGATTTCAGGGGCTTTCATTGTAGAATATGGTAAATTCAGATAAAACCAATAGGAGAATTCAGGCATATAAAAATAGAAAGCAAAGAGGCTTGTTGAAAGAACGCAGATTGAAAGGATCTGAAAATTTTTATTTGCAAGAAATGTGAAATGACGGAAATCTGAATATAAACCAATCAAATAAAAGGGTAGAAAACAAATCAATTTGGAAATTTCATATTTTAATCCGATATCGGAAAAATACCCAATAGCCAAAGCGATACAAATCGAAATAACGATGGGATGTTTCAATTGAACGATATATGGAGTAAAAATTCGCCAGAAAAACAAAGCCCATAAATACCAAAGACCATGAAAAGGATAGGTTAGCTGTAAATGAATGGAACCAATCTCCCCCTTTAGGATTTGAAACCAAAGAAGGTAAAGCACTTGGAAAATCACAAAAGGAACTAACAAGCGGTTAAGATAGATGCGCAACTTGTCTGAAGTTGCATTCTTTGAAAAATAACCGGAAATCAAAGCAATTAAGGGCATATGGAACGAGTAAATAAAATTTCGCAGAAATCCTGGGCAGACGTTCCAGTATTGAAAAATACCCACACCCCAAAAATGCCCAATTATCACCCAAAAAACTAATATAAAACGAGCGTTATCGAAATAGTCGTTTCTGTTGTGCATTAGAATTGGATGATTTTGTTAATGTTATTATTTAATCGGTAGTTGTTTTAGGTAACGAACCTCTGTAATTAATAATTCCTTGTCTATGCAAAGATCACCTAACAAGTCGGGGCGTAGGTGCGTTTTGCAAATTCCCAAACCATTGTAGTTTTCAGTAAAACACACCAAGAAAACTGAATCTTACTACAGGATTCCTTCCTCGAATCAGGAGGGAACGTCGAAAATCTCGCGGACTTCCGTAAGGTCGAAAGCATGTTCCGCCTTGAGGAATACGAAGTACAGAGAAATATCCAACACCGAAAAGTCCTTGGATTTCAGCTCATCGAATAATTTTTGCAATGTTTCGGTGTCTGCCTGTTCGAGGGCGGTCAGTTCCTGGTTGGTAATACCGTCCTCGTTCGGGATTTCGAAAAAGTCCAGCGCCGTTTTGAGCAGGTCGCGATGCTCGAAAAAGTAGGCCCGCAGGATTTCATCTGCGTATTGGTTGGCGTTTTCGTCTTGAAGTCCTCGCCAGACCTGTTTTACCGCTTGACCCTTGCCTTTTTTGCGGGACTTCAGGCTGACCATTCGGCCTTTGCGTTTTTTCGTGAACATGCTTTCCAGCATGGTGCGCATTTTACGGCTCAAACCGTTGAAAATCTCGGAGAATTTGTCTTCTCCCAGGCGTTCGACGATTTCGTAGGCTTCTAGCTCCATGGCATACCTCCATTGCTGGCGCGAGTATAGGCAGGTGCCACGGACAAATCAAGCAAAACCATCAAGCTCATTCACTTCTCGATGACGTGCAACGGCACAAGAAAGTAGCGGCGACTTCTCCCAGAACCGCCAGATCTTCGGCCACCCAGATCAGGGGGGCGGTGGCGTCGAACAGCATCTGTCCTCCGGCTGGAAGACCTTCCTCGCCGGGATGAAGAATCACAGCCAAAGGAATCCGGGGCAAGGCTGCAAAACGGAAGGCCAGACCGGGCAACTCGTCCATTCGCTCTCCGCCCATCGTTTGGGTGCAGCGTTCAAATTCTTCGGGGTTGTTGCCGAAATGGCTTGCTACGAGATGCGGTCCACGAGAGAGAAACGCGGCTTCGTAGGCGCTGGAATCGGGAAGTTCCCGGTAGGAAATCCAACGTCCCGAGGGCGAAATATCCTTTCCCTGCAATACGTAGTGCAGCAAAAGAACGCTATGAACGCCCGAAGCGGGTTGACCGTCAAGGAGGCATTCGCCTTCGGGAAAAGATACCTCAGCGACTCGTCCGAGGTAAGAAAAACGAAACGCATGGTCGTCGAAATCCACACCGGCTTGAAACGCCCGAAACGCCGGATCGGCTTTTTTCAGCCGATCACGGGCAAATTCGATGGCCGGGCGGAATTTCCCGCTGATTCCGGTGACATCGGAGCGTTTGGAAGCGGGGGGATTGGCCATGGATGTTCCCTTATTTTAGATCCCTGCGTGAAAAGATGAAAATGGCCAGTACGAGAACCACCACAGAGTAGCTTATGCCATAAAGCGAGGAATGCAGCATGTAGTCCCACGGAATCTCGATCTGGTGCGCCACCTGAGCTTTGATGTTGAGCAGGGAGAAGTCCGGCAGAATCACCTGAAGCCCCTTGATGAGCCATTGGATAGATTCCGGTATCTGACCGGTCACGCGGTCGGTCGAGCCGTCCAGCAGCCAGGAAAGGTAATAGCTGGTCGAGCCGATCAGGTAAAAGGCCAACGTGAACATACCGGAAAGGATCGGAGTGGAATACGCGCTAAACAGCGTGGCTACGGCGGTAATCAGTGCCAGTTCGAGGTATATCAACCAAAGTGCTTTCAAAACATCCGGAATTCGTTCCAACCCACCGAAAATAGCCAGGTTGAACACCACAACGGCTAGCATCAGCAGAATCTGTACGGCCAACGTCAGCAACAATCCGAAGTACTTGCCCAGTAAAAATTGGTAACGGAAAATTGGACGGGTAACGATCGTGTAGATCGTTCGTCGCTGCAATTCTTTGTAAACCAAGCTGATGCCGACGAAAATGGCGATCAACGTGCCGAAAATTTCGATATTGGCCAGACCCATGTTGATCAGCATTCGTTTGTTTTCACCCAACGATATGGTGGCCATGAGAATGCTGGCGAATGAAAACAGGATGGCGAAAAAGATCAGGGTATACAGGATTTTATCCCGCACGGCCTCACGAAAAGTATTCAAAGTGAGAATCAAAATCTTTCTCATGATTCCCTCCTTGTGCTGGCGACGAAAAGATCTTCCAACGAGGTATGTTTGACTCCCAACCTTAGAATATCGGCCTCCATGGAACGCAACAGGTCGAGTACTTCGTTTTTGCGTTCCTCTTCCACCATGATTTTGAATCCGTTTTTCACCGCTTCGCTTTCGAGTCCCATGGAACCCAGTTTTTGGCGTTTTTCGTCGTCGAGATTGTCCGAAACGACGAACTCGACGTGGCCGCTTCCGTACGAGGATGTCAATTCGTCAATGGTTCCAAGGGCTTTCAGGCTTCCGTGAGCGATCAGGGCTACGCGGTCGCAAAGTTCTTCCACATCCGAAAGAATGTGGGAAGAAAAGAGAATGGTTTTCCCTTGTTGCTTCAACATGCGAATGATCGTTTTCATGTCGGCGCGTCCGAGAGGGTCGAGACCACTCATCGGTTCGTCTAAGATGACCAGTTCCGGTTCATGCACGAGAGTAGCCGCCATGCCGAGGCGTTGAAGCATTCCTTTCGAAAAGGCTTTCATACGAAGATTTTCGTGTTTCGCAAGTCCCACGAGATCGAGTAGTTCTTTGATTTTCTCATTACGCTTTCTGGCCGGAACACCATGCAGGTCGGCATAAAACCGAAGCGCTTCACGAGGAGTCAGGTATTCGTAAAAATAGGGACGTTCCGGCAAAAAACCGATCCGATTGCGAATGGCTGGGTTGTTTGCCGGTTGGTCGAACAGCGTTATTTTCCCTTCGGATGGAAACGTCAGACCCACCAGCATTTTGATCGTCGTCGTTTTTCCTGCACCATTGTGGCCGACAAAGCCGAAGACTTCCCCTTGATTGACGTCGAAACTCAGGTTTTTGACGGCCTCGATTCGTCGGACGAGAAAATCCGAACGGAACGTTTTGCTTAGATTTTCTATGGTCAGTATCGGCATGTTCCGCCTCCTTCCGCTCGATTTATCCAACACATTTCGGCAGAAAGTTTTCGTTCAATTTGTGAATTCAAGGTTCCTCGCTGAAATTGACATCTTCTTCACGACCAGGTTCGTACTTTCTCCAGTCTTTCTGGACGTGTTCCAGCAACGATGGACCGGATTGGAATTCGATGACCGAGGAAGAGGTGACGCAGCCTTCTTTGGAAAGAAGATACTCTCCCCCATAGGGATCTTTCGGCAGATTTCCTTTTTGACGCAGCAGATTGAGCAGCACTTTGAAATCGGCCTCTGGTCCTTTGTGTTGTTTGAAATTGGTCCAAGTTTTTTGCAACATGGCTATTTTGGCGTATTGATCTGCCTTTTTTTTCAACTCGTTTTTGTTTTCTCCATCCGTGGATAGCTGATACGAGCGTTCGAACGTGCGGTATTGCATTTCTGCATCGCAGGGGGATGGCTTGATGGTTCGTTCGAGTAGCCAGATGATGCTCGGGTTGGGGTCCGGGCGGGCAAGAGCTTCACGAAACCATTTGGCAACGTATTCGGGTGCTCCGCCGTTGAGCAGGTACACGAAGCCCAGGAGTTCGGGAATGCGTGAATTGTCAGGGTTTTCTCGGGTACCGTATTCCAACAGTTCCACCGCGTTGGAAATACCCCACGTTCCAAAAGCCGCAGGAAGTGCGAAGGCGGCAAACTGGTAAACATTTATTTGCTTCGGGTCAAGCGTGGCCGCGATCCATAGAAGCTGTGTTAAGTTTTCGCGGGTGATTTCGTCGTATTTCCCGACTTTATCGAACATGTAATATTGAGAATGAACCATGAAAAGTTCGGAGAGAAAGACTTCATAACCCAGTGACATGACTTTGACGAGATCCAATGCCGGGAGAAACAGGACTTCTCTGGATTCCATGGAGGATTCGTGAATGTCGAGAACCCGCTGTCTCGAACCGTAGTAGGTGCCGAAGGAAATCAGCAACACGACCAATGCGATGATTTTGCCGGTGCGAGTCATTGACGCCTCCCCTTTTTTCATTCACTCCTTTGGAAATTCCTTTCGAGTCAAAACAGTATACAACCGATCCCTGTTTTCGCAACAAGTCGCTTGTGAATTCCCAGCGCTGGACGAGCCGCTGAATTCAGTCTCTCCATTTTTCCGAAAACAACGTTCGGAGAGACTGTATTCCGAAAAAAGATTAAAAATGTTGCATCATCCATTGGAAATCAAACGGATGATGCAAACAAATCAGAAAGTGATGCCTTCTTTCTTGATTTTGCCGTATTTTTCTCGTCCGGTCCGGTGCAGGTTTTCTCCTGTGGAATCCGCCGCGACGACCACCGGGAAGTCTTCGACATCGAAAGCCCGAATCGCTTCGGTGCCGAGATCCTCGTAAGCCAGGATTTCGACGCCTTTGATGGTGCGCGATTGCAGGTAGCCGGCGCCGCCGGTAGCGATCATGTAGACGGTGCCCGTTTCCTTCATGGCATCCACAACCACTTGACCTCGCTCGCTTTTTCCGATGGAACCGGCCAGACCCGCTTCGCGAAGCAGTCGCGGCGTGTAGGGGTCCATCCGGCTGGAGGTGGTAGGTCCGGCGGGACCGACCACTTCACCCGGCTGGGGATCGATCGGGCCGACGAAATAAATGAAATGACCGGTGAGATCGACGGGAAGTTTCTCGCCCCGGTCCAATGTGTCGATCAATCGTTTGTGCGCTGCGTCTCGTCCGGTGAGAATCCGACCGTTGAGCAGGAGCCGTTCACCGGCTCGCAAAGAACGTCGAGTTTCTTCGTCCATGGGAACGTTCACCCGGCGCATCGGGCCGCTATCCTCGTCCAATCCTGCGGCGTAAAGCGCGAAATCCGCTTTGGGCATATCAAGCACGGGGCCGGAGCCGTCCAGTCGAATACTGATATGATGTGCCTTGTTACACTGGACATTCACGGCAATGGGCATCCCAGCGATGTGGGTCGGTGCGGTTTGAAGTTTGACATCCAGGACGGTAGTAACGCCGCCCAGCCCCTGGGGACCGATGCCGATGGCGTTGATTTCCTCGAACAGCCGGATGCGCAACTTGTCGTTGTCTGTTAAAGATTCGGGGTTCGATTTGGCTCTTTCGAGCAGCAGGTCCATATCGAACGGCTCCAAAAGCGCTCGTTTAGCCATCAACGGCGCTTCCTCGAAATTACCACCGACGGCAACGCTGATCACTCCGGGCGGGCACCAGTCGGCCCCGGCTTTTTCCACGTTTTCCAGAACGTATTTTACGACGGCTTCCTGTCCGCCTTGCGGGTAGGGATACATGGTCATGAAGCTTTTGTTTTCGCTGCCGTAGCCCTTTTCTGCGACGTGCAACACAATGTCGTTACCGGGGACGATTCGAGTATGGAGAATGGCCGGGCTGTTGTCTCCGGTGTTTTTTCGGTCGAACAGCGCATCTTTGACCACGCTGCCTCGGAAAGATCCGTACCCCTCCACAACGCCCTCGTTGACGGCCTGTTCCAAATCTCCACCGACGATGCGAGCATCCTGACCGATATCGGCGAAAACCACGGCCTGGCCGGTGTCTTGGCAAGCGGGACGTCGGGCTTCGGCGGCGGCAATGGCGTTTTTCAGCAACAGTCGGTATATGCCTTTTCCGCTCTCGCTGACTTCCCGGTCCAGACCGAAGCGCAGGGCGCGGAAAAAGTCTTCGGGGAGAAAGCATCCGGCGTGCTCCACCATGGCGGCGATGGTGCGGCGGATGTCGTCGGCGGCGAAGGGTTGCAGTCCGAGGTCTTCGTACTGGGACCATTGAGCGTCGTTGATGTCGATGGCGGGGGATCGGTTGATTTTTCGTTGTTTGTCGGTAGGCATGGTATTCCTCACAATAAGTCTTCGAAGAAAAGACGTAAGCGTTTGAAATGGCATGAGTTGTTTCACAAATTGTAACCATAAAAACGGCAAATACAAGACCGGGTACCATAAGTTCTTCGTTGGGACACGGTGGCGTGATCCTTATGAGGAAAAAATGGAGCACCCGTTAAAAAAAGCGTATTCCGATCTTGTGCTGGAATGGAAGCGGCGGTAGGGTACATTCGAAGAACTGGCAAAAAACGGAGCAGATACAAACTGTTCCGAGATCCATCAACGGGGAGAGGCGCGTGGACGACTGGCGCAGGGATTTAACCCTCATCAAACGGGAAAGTCTGGACAACCGCAACGCGATTGTTCGCATGGAAAATCAGCTTCGCTCGACCATCGGGGAACTCAAGCGCGTGGCGCAGGTTCACGAGCAGTTGCGTTCGTCGTACCGATATTTTACCGTGGCTTCGATGGTGTTGCTGTCCACCGTACTGATCGCCGCCGGTGTGGTGTTGAGCGAAGTTCGGGCGGGATTCTTGGAAGACAAAATCACCGTACTGGAAGAGAAAATCGCCCTCGATGCCGAACAGATCCGAGACTTGGAACTGTTGATCGAGAAACGAGACAGCGCCGATCTGAAGGCGATGCAGATTCTCAAGCTGATTCAGGAAGAACGCAACGCCCTGGCGGTTAAAGAGTTCGAAAAACTGGATCAGGCAGAAACGTCACGCTCCAGTTACAAGCTGTTGACGCTGAAAATCGAGGAACTCAAACGGAAACTGGCAGAGGAACATTTTAAGGAAGGTCTTCGCCATTTCAAAATCGGTGGTATGAAATCGGCGGTACAAGAGTTTGATATTTCATTAAAATATTATGCGAATCCTGAGTATCTTCCTAAATTGTACTATCACCGAGGGCAAGCATATCATGCTTTGAAGGATTACGCTCGAGCCGAAAGCGACCTGCTGGCCATCACGCGGATGGAACCTCGTCCTCGTGAAGCCAATCACGCGCAATTGCTGGTTGGACTCGCCATGGAGGAAGGCGGCGATATGAAACGAGCCTTGGAGCATTACAAAAAGGTCGCTGACGAGGAAATTCACAATCCCTGGCGCTCGACGTTCCGTTATCGTGTTCGTTTGTTGACCGCCGCCCTCGAAAAAGAGCGCAAAAAAGCCCAAACTCCCGCTGTGACGCCATAAAACGTTTTGGGATACCACACCTACATGCTTCGTTGTTCGGACGGTAGTTTCTACATCGGTTGGACCGACGATCTGGACCGCCGTTTAGCTTGTCACAACAGCGGTCGCGGCGCGAAATACACCCGTTCGCGGCGTCCTGTCGAACTCGTGTACCACGAGGATTTTTCCACAGCCTCGCAAGCCCGAAAACGGGAATGGGCCATGAAACGACTTAGCCGAAAAGCCAAGGAAAATCTGCTGGTTGGGGACGAATAGGGTGCATCACAAAATATAGCAACTTTCGTAAAATCCTCTTTTTTTCGTAGCGGCGAGGCGTAAGCCCGCCGTTTTTACCTTTTGAAGGTTGCTTTTATACCCCCAATCTCCCTTTTCGGCGGGCTTACGCCTCGCCGCTACAACCAAATGAATGAATGCTTCAGTAGTATTGGGCCAATTCGCACCATTTTGTGATGCACCCGGACGAATAGGGTATGAATGGAAATGTAGAGAAAAATCGCTGTCTTTCAGGAAAACATGGATTCGTTGGGTAGGTCGGGTGGTTTTCACCCGACAAAAAGCATCGTTTTCAAAAAGTGTCGGGTGAAAATCACCCGACACTTTTTGGGATTGAACGAATAAAAAACCGACGTTATTCCACGACGAGAACGGCGACATCCACGCTGTCGGTCAGTCCGAATTGTTCCACTGTTGCAGTCAACATGCAAAGGCCGGGATCGCTTGGAGTCGTCCAATTAAACGTCACCGAGCCGTAAGCCAACGTAGAGTAATATAGGGAGGATGTTCCGCCGCAGTCATCCGTTAGGGTCCAGGTAACGGAATCTTCTTCAGCGTCAGTGTTAAGATATTCCGTTGCGAATTGAACGTAATACTGGGTTTCCGGGTCTACATTTTCTGAGCAGGTCGCATCCTGGAACTGGCGGCAAATTGCACCATATGCGTATTGAGGAGGAAGTCCAGGTTCTTCCGAAATCATGCACATCAAGTAGTCCGGAGACCATCCAAACTGGCATCGATCCCCTAAGCCAAGAGAAGATATATATGGATTGGCTTGGTATTTCACGGCGACATCGGCGGTTCCCTGGGGATTGTTGGGTTCATACACGGTAAGGTCCAGATCTCCTTCCACTTCGAACTCGCCATCCGACACCGCAACCGTGATCGTACAGGCGATGCTTTGACTGTTCGACCACGTGGTCTGGGCTTGATCCGCAGTGCCGAACGTTCCGTCGCAATCGTCGCTCCAGGAATACGTCAACTCGTCGTCGTCAGGATCTATCGCCGTCACTTCCAGAGTGATTTCTTCGTCGATGACCGGATCGACTTTGGAGGCCGAAAGCAGCGTGATGACCGGAGCATGCACGGGTGGATCGACGGATCCCGTCGAGTCGTACACGGTAATCTGAACTTCGGCGGTGACGCCGGTTTCGATGGCGACCTGGGCCGAGCCTTCGCCGATCTGAACTTCGTCGCTTTCTCCTCCGGTGAATGCACGAGCGGTGAAGGTTTGGTTTCCAATGGGCAGCACGAGTGTTCCCTCGAATTGTCCCGTCCTTACTTCGGAAATATCGCGCACGATATTCGCGGGCTGAACCTCGACTTCCAGCCGAGTGATTTCTCGTGGCAATCGCAGCAAACGCCATTCGTATTCGCCTTTAAGGCGCGGATCGAAGCGCTTGGTTACGCTATCAACTTCGGTATCTTGAACCACGAAAACGGTGATGTGGGCGGAGCCTTGATCTTCACCGGCAAACGTAACCGGTTGACCGTCAGTACAGGCGGCGCACAGTCCCAGAATCAAAAGCGTCAAACTCCCCAAAGCCGTTGCAAAACGGTTCATGCTGCTTCTCCCAATCGTATGAATAATGGTCGTAACGTTTCGTTCATCGTAGGGCTTTGCTTGAGAATGTCAAGTTCAGGATATTGAAAAATCGGTGGGGAACCGTGTGAATGGAGGGAAAGACTTCAGAATTTCAAATTGGTTATATTTTGGGGGTATTCTACCTTTTGGCAATAATGAAAATATTGTTGATATCCACGTGATTTTTCTGTAAAAAAGAATAACATTAGGTTGACGATCCAAACAGGTGCATAGACTCGAAATTCAACAATTTAGAACGTTTTCGGGTAGATTTGCACCGGGTAAAGAGGTTTGCCATGGCCGAGTCCGCACTGAGTGAAAAGCTGAAAAATCCTGACTTTGTCGCTACGTTGCTGGAAACGTTTTCCGACGGCGTGTTCGTTGTGGATGCAGAGCAACGCATTCTCTTCTGGAACCGTGCGGCTACGGGATTGACCGGTTTTACCGAAAAGGAAGTGCTAGGCAGCCGTATGGGAGAAGTCGCCGATCATGTGGACGGCACAGGTGAAACGCTGTCGGGTTTGCTCAATCCCTTGCGTCTGGTGCTCGACAACGGTCGGTCCCAGAACTTCCAGCTTCATGCCCTGCACAAGGCCGGGTATGCTTTGCCGGTCAATGCGACGATCGACCCGATTTTCGAAGGTGACAAAGTGCTCGGCGCGGTGGAAGTTTTCCGGGAAGCCAAGTACATCGATTCATTGGAAAAAGCGCATCGCCGTATTCAGGAACTGAGCATCAGCGACGAATTGACTGGAGTCGCCAATCGTAACCACCTGTTTTTATTGACAGAACAGGAGATTCGTAGAGAGTCCCGTACGAAAGAACCGTTGAGTGCGGTACTGTTCGATATCGCCGGATTCAGTCGTGTCAATGCCGAGCACGGGCATGAAACCGGCGATCAACTGTTGTTGGAAATGGGACGTTTGCTGGCCGACAACATGAGAATGACCGATTGCCTCGGACGGCTGGAAGCGGATCATTTCCTGTTTCTGCTGGCCAATTGCACCGCAAACGATGCAGAGAACGTGGCGAAAAAGCTGAAGGAAAAGGCTGAAAAACATTCCTTTACAGACAAGAACCTGAACGTTTCGATTCATTTCGAAGTGACGCAGCACGAATCGGAAGAAACCGCCAAGCAATTCATTTCGCGCCTCGAAGCCGAAGTGAAAGAATCGAAAAAGGTCTGACCATGGCAAAAATACTGGTGCTCGGCGCAGCGGGACTGATCGGCGCGCATGTGGTCCGTGAACTCCACGGACGGGGCTACGAGGTTCGGGCTTTTGACCGTCAGGGAAGCAATCTGGCGGGATTGCGGGATATTCCTATCGAGTTCATGCCGGGTGACCTGGACGACCATCCCGCTTTGCTGGCGGCGATGAAAGGGTTTGATGCCGTGGTGCATTGTGCCGGGTATCAGGCGTTGTTCAAAGATCCCAAACACGACGAACAACAAGCCTTGCGTGAAACCCGCAACATGATTCAAGCGGCGCAAGTTACGAAAATCAAACGGATTCTTTACGTTTCCTGTTTTGCCACTCTTGGTTTTCCCACAGGCGACGGGCTTGCCGACGAGTCGGCGTCTTTTCCGGCGGATGGCGAGAAATCCGGCTTTGTGCGGTCGAAAATGGCGATGGAAGAGGAAATCCTCGAATTGCGTCACAAAGGGATGGACGTTCTTGCCGTGGTGCCTACTGCAACCTTCGGTCCGGGCGATGTCGGTCCCAATTCCGGTCGTTTGCTTCAGGTGGTTGGTGGACGAAAGCTGTTTGTCGGCGTGAAAGGTCCGGCGAACCTCGTAGACGCTCGAGACGTCGCCCAGGGTGTTCGTTTGGCGTTGGAAAAAGGAAAAACCGGCGAACGCTACATTCTGGGTGGAGAAAACACGACATGGCAACATGTCATCGAACAGTTATCTCACAGGCTGGCGGCCAAACCACCCAAGGTCAAAGTGTCATTCGGACTGGCGAAAAAGTTCGCGGATTTCAACGAGTTCCTCGTCAAACTCCGCAAAAAAGACGACGCAAATATTTTGCGTAGTCGGTTGGACGCCATGGATTTTTGCCAGCATGTGGACGATGGCAAAGCGCGTCGGGATTTAAACTACACCTCACGACCGCTGGAAGAAACACTGGCGGATACCGTCAACTGGTTCAAGCTCAACGGCTACGTCAAACCCCCGAAAAAAGGCTGGAAAAGCGCCTGATCGATTGATTCGAAATTATTAGCGCCAGCCGGGAATTTCGCTGCGGTCGGGGACGATCCACGTGCCCTCGCGACCTTCGATAGCTTCCGGTGCGATATCCGGGTTGGTGATGATGACCCGCCGGGTAGCCGCATTGGGAACGTCCTCCAGAAAATCGATGGCTCCCTGAATTTTCGGTCCCATGCTTCCCGGAGGAAACTGGTCTTCTTCCATATACTTACGAGCCTCGGAAACCGTCATACGGTCGATCGGCGTTTCGTTTGGGGTGGCGAACTCCAGGGCAACGTGATCCACTTCGGTCAGCATCATGAACACGTCGGCTTCCAGCCCCGTCGCCAGTCGCGACGATGCCAGATCTTTGTCCACGACGCCATCTATGCCTTCGTATCGACCGTCGTCTTCCCGATACACCGGCATGCCTCCGCCTCCGCAACAGATCACCACGGTGTCTTGTTCCAATAACGTGCGCAGGATCGGCAGCTCGACGATTTCAAGCGGCACAGGGGAGGGAACCACTCGGCGCCAGCCTCTTGCTTTGTGCTTTTTCATCGGCCAGCCGAAGGATTTCATCAAGCGTTTGGCGGTCAGTTCGTCGTAGCCGTCGCCGATGAACTTCGTAGGCTCCAGCATATTGGGGTCGTCTTTATCGACAACAACCTGTGTCAGTACCGTGGTGACTTGTGTGGGAAGTTTTTGCAGATGCAACCAGTTTTGCAGGGTTTGGCCGATCATGTAACCCATAGAGCCTTGTGTTTCGGCGACAATGATCCCCAACGGTGTTTCGGGAACACGTGGCATGGCCGATTCGACCTGCTGAAGCCGGTCGCCCACCTGTGGACCGTTACCGTGGGTGATGACGATGCGCCAACCCCGACGGATCAGTTTTCCTACCTGCACAACCGTCTGCCGGGTTCGGGCGAATTGCTCGTAGACCGTTCCCCGGTCCCCCTGGCGCAGAATCGTATTTCCTCCCAAAGCCACGATGGCCAACGGTTTGTCGTTTGACATGATCGCCTCGAAATAAAGGTGGAAACCAGTGAGTGTCCAATTGATGGCTGTATTCGAACGAAAACAACGGCAGCGGAACAACTCATGGAAAACTCACAGGAATATCAACCTCAATCTCTTTAAAAATGTCAAGAGAGATTGTTGAAATAATGGGATGTTGGGTTAATCGGGTTGGTTTTCCTTTTCGTCTAGAATTGTTCGGATGGTTCGCACAAAGACTTCGATATCGTACGGTTTGCTCAACACCTTGGCGTCGGGAAGTTCATCGGATGTTTCGTCATCGTGAAACGCGTTACCCGTTCCGAAAAGGAATCGCTGGTTCGGATCGATGTCCCGGATTTTTTTGGCCAATTCGAGTCCTGTAAGGATAGGCATGGTCATATCGGAAATTACCAGGTCGAACCCTTCCTGACGTTCTTTGTAAATACGCAGGGCTTCCTGTCCGTCGGCGGCAAGAGTCACTTTGTATCCAAGCCGAGACAGCAGTTTTTTTCCGAAATGAAGAATCGATTGTTCGTCATCGACAAACAGCACGCTTTCATGTCCGGCGGCCAACGATGTTTTGCGGGTGACGGTTTCCACCTCGGGGTCTTCGATCATCGGGAAAAGAATCCTGATTTCGGTACCTTTGTCCTTTTCTGATTCTACATGGATGTTGCCCCCCAGGCTTTCCACGATGCCGTGAACGGCGGCCAGTCCGAGTCCGGTACCTTTGCCGATGGCTTTGGTCGTGAAAAACGGGTCGAAGATCCTGTCGATAATTGCCGGATCGATGCCGCTGCCGGTATCGGAAACCACCAGTTCGATGTTATTTCCGTCGGAGTGATTATCTTTGTTTTTCGTGGTTTGTCGGCTCAATTGAATGCTCAGGACGCCACCGCTTTTTTCCATGGCGTGAGCGGCGTTGGTGCTCAAATTCATGATGATCTGATGGATTTCCGTAGGATCGCCCAGGACTTTTGCTCCCAAGGCCCGCAAATCCTGATGAATTTCGATGGTGGATGGCAGCGTGGCACGCAACAGTTTGACGGTTTCCTTGATCAACGATGTGATCTCGATGGCGCGCCGTTCTTTTTTGCTGCGGCGGCTGAAAGCGAGAATCTGTTGCACGAGGTCTTTGGCCCGTTCGGCGGCTTGCAGCACGAGGTCGAGATCGTTGTAAATCTGACTGTCCTCGTCGATGTCCTCCATCATCACAATTTGAATGTTACCCAGAATGACGCTGAGTAAATTGTTGAAATCGTGAGCAATTCCCCCGGCAAGCGTTCCAAGCGCTTCCATTTTCTGAGCTTGGCGGAACTGTTCTTCGAGCAAAATCTGCTGAGAGATGTCACGTTTGATCGAGACGTATCCGGTGGTAATTCCTTTCGAATTTTTGATAGGTGAAATCACGGATTCTTCCGTAATCAGATTTCCATCTTTGCGGCGATTGACGAACCGGCCACGCCAAATGTTACCGGCAAGAATGGTTCCCCAAAGTTCTTGATAGAATTCCGGTGTATGTTTTCCACTATTCAGGATGCGGGGATTTTGACCGATCGCTTCTTCTTTCGAGTAACCCGTGATGCGTTCGAAGGCCGGGTTGACAAATTGGATGGTTCCTTCGAGGTCGGTGACAACGATTTCCTCGTCGGCGTTTTCGATGGCCGCAACCAGTTGGGAAAGATTTTCCTCGGCTTCTTTCCGTTCGGTGATTTCGTAATACGTGATTTGAAGCGCTTTGCGCCCTTTGAAAATAATCCGGGTAGCAAAGGATTCGATCCAGCGGGGACTCCCGTCGCGATGCATAATCCGATATTCCACGCGGGAAGATTTTTCTTTCCCTTCAATGAGAGCTTCATGAGTGCGAATGACGCGCCCACGATCTTCACGATGGATTTTGTTGGCGAATTCCTCGACAGGTTGTCCGATGGCTTCTTCCACGCTCCATCCGACAAATTCGGTCAACGTACGGTTGACGTATACGACTTTGTTGTCCTGAAAGATTGAAAGTCCCTGAATCGATTCTTCGGCGAGAGAGCGATAGGCTTCCTCCAGTTGCTTGCGGTCGGAAATATCCCGCATCACGCTGTGAATGAGTATCGGGACACCGTTTTCGAAAACGGGAGTTCCGACGATTTCCACCCAGAAAGGATTTCCTTCGTAAGGTTTGTACAGTACTTCCAAAGGGTAGGTTTCTTTTTCCTCAATAGCACGAAGCATTACATTGGCGGCAATTTCTTTGTGGCTATCCAAGTATATGAAATCAAAACCATTTTTTCCGATAACATCTTCAGCTTTGTATCCACCGAATCGTTCGACGGCTGGGCTGATATACGTCATGGTGCCGTCGGGAGTAACCTGGAAAACGACATCGTGTGCGCCTTCCACCAGGAAGCGATATTTTCGTTCCGATTCACTTAAATCACGTTTCAGTTCAATCTGTCGTAGAGCTTCGATGGTATGGGATACGATGATGCGGCCGAGTTCCACATCGTCTTGAGTAAACGGCGGGTCGATTTTGTCATGCAACGTGATAACGGCCCAGAGTTTGCCATTGCCGTCTTCACAGGGAAAGCTGATGAGAGATCCGTTGTGATAGCCTTCCCAACCGGAAGGCTCCAAGGTTTCTTCCGTGGAAATGTCGTTGATAATCAGAGGTTTACAACTTTTTACTATCGTTGCCAGTACAGAAGACCGTTTCAGTGGAAGGGGAAGTTTCGAACTTTGGTGTCCGTGGTCGAGAGCATGAATCAGTTCCAGGTGATCTTCTTCTGCCAGATAAAAACTTCCCCCTTGGGCTTGCATACTTTTCGAAAACAACAAAAGCACTTTGACGGCCAGTTCTTCAGGGGTTTCACAGAAAATGAACTCCCGAGTATCTTGTGCGATGGTGACGAGTCGTTCTTGATACCGACGAAGTTGTTCGGTTCTTTCGGCGACCTTCTTTTCGAGGTTGGCTTGGAAATGTCGATTCTGGTCTTCGAGTCTTTTGATTTTTGCTGCCGTATTGATAGCCTTGCAAAACGCTTCTCTTGATACGGGTTTCGTCAAATAGTCAAAAGCTCCATTGCGAACGGCATCGGTAGCGCCTTCCAGCGTGGGTTCTCCGGTAATCAACACGATTTTGATATTTGGATAAAATTCCCGGACTTTTTTCATCAATTCGATACCGCTGATACCCGGCATGATGATATCGCTGACAATGATGTCGATTTCGTGGGTTGCCAATGTATCGAAAGCTTCTTTCGATTCGGAAGCGACAAAGGCTTTGTGACCTTCTTTTTCAATAAATCTGGATAACGTCGTTCGAAAACCGTGTTCGTCGTCAACAATCAAGATGTTGGTCATTATGAACTCCGTAACTACTCAGAAAGGTTGGGGTCGAGTTCCCAGCCGTTGTCGATGGGAAGATCCATGAAAAATCGAACGCCTTCACCCGGAAGATTTTCGAACCAAAGTTTTCCACCATGATCCTTGACGATTCCGTGGCTTACACTCAAGCCCAGTCCCGTTCCTTGGTTGGGTTGTTTGGATGTGAAAAACGGGTCGAAAATTCTCTGTTCGATGGATTTCGGGATGCCTCCTCCCCAATCGCGAACGCAGGTTCTTAAATAAGCTTCGTCGTCTTTTTCGACGAATGAAACCTGAATGCGAATTCGTTTGTTTTCGTGCCTTTGGGGATACCTGTCATTCAATGCATCCTTGGCGTTGGTGATCAAATTCATTAACACCTGCATGATCTGCTGACTTCGGCATTTGATTTTTGGAATCTCATCCGGAAGTTCCACTTCCAATGCAATGTTGAATTTACTCAGAATTTTATTCGTCAGGTTTAGCGTGGAGTGAAGAATATCGTTCAAATTGGCCGGAGAGTGGGATTCCATATCCTGGCGAGAAAACGACAACAGGTTTTTAACGATTTCGGCGATGCGGCGACTTTCCGAAACGATCATCGTGGCATCTTGCGCCATTGGACTGTCAGGCTCGAGATCGTCCAGCATCAATTGGGCGTAATTCATGATGATGCCGATCGGATTGTTGATTTCGTGGGCTACGCCTCCGGCAAGGGTGCCGATAGCCTCCAGCTTCTGTTGGTGGCGCAAAGAGGCTTCCTGGGATCGATGTTCGGTGACGTCCCGGAGAACCAAAACCATTCCGATAATTTGGTTGTTGTTATCCCGTATACGAGAACCACTGAGGATAACGATACGATCTTCTCCTTCATGATTCTTTGCAAGTGCTTCCGTTTCGTATATGGCTCGGTGCTTGTTTTCGATCAATTCCGTCAATGGGCTGCTCAAAGGACGCCCCGAAATGTCTCGTAGATCCAGAACGTCGTTTAAGCACAGGCCTTGGGCTTCCTGAAGGTTGACGAGGTTCCATTTGTCGATGGGGGAAAAGGTTCGACCCGAAAAAGCTCTTGCCGCTTCGTTCATAAAAATGATTTCCCCGTCGGAATTGGTGGTAAGTACGGGGTCCGCTACGCTGGAAAGGGTCGTAAACAACCAACGTTGATTGTTTTGCAGGTTTCTGCAAAATCAGTGAAGAATTCAAGGAATCCTGAAAACGGCGAGCGATTTCCTGAAACAGTCGCTGCTCGTTTTTCGACCATTCGCGAGGGTGGGTGCATTGGTGCAATCCGAGGAGCCAGGGACGATCCACCGTCGGAAACATGGCCATAAAAAGTTGGGATTGTACGAAGTATTCATCCGTGAGGTATTTGGGATGCATATCCTCATCCGCGACAGTTATTGCGTGAGGCTTGGGAGCGATCATAGGCTTTGGAAAAGCTTCTGCGGACATCGGAATTGATCGGCAATGGAGTGGAATCGAGTCCATTTACTAAATATTCCTTTTTCGCAGACAACATCGGAACGAAATAATGGTCGGAATGAGGATCGACCGGGTAGCACACATACGCTCGGTCCGAGTCGAAAATCTCACGAATGCATTCGAGAGCGCTTCGAAGCACGTCTTCGAGTCTGGTTTTATTGCGGATAGCTGTATCGAAATTGTCGAGATGCTGTAAAAAAGCGGTGTGATTTTGGCGTTCTCGCTCGCTCCGTTGACGCATCAGCCCGTTGACGAACACCTGGCCGGCCATATTCAGCAGATTGCCTTCTTCGTCCGTCCAGTTTCGTTTGTCCTCGTGCGAGGCAAACCCCATTACGGCGGTGTTGCGTCCTTTCGTCGTGAGGGCGATTTCGAAAATGGAATTCACGCCGGAAGGTAAAATATAGCCTTTTTCCTTTTCGTCCGGCAGTTCCGATACCGAGTAGACACGGATTTTTTTCTCGGAAAAGATTTTTTTATTCCACCATGTTGGATAGTTGATATCTCGTTTCTGCAAGGCGTTTTTATCGATGGAAACTTTATTCGACTGCCATAGATGTGTCATTTGAAGGTATTGCTTGTTGCCGTCGAATTCAAACAGGTATCCTGCATCGACTTGGACAAAACGACAAATTTGCTGCAATGCGGTTTCGATGTTTTCGTCAATGGCATCGACGGGCAAATTAATGAACCGGGTGGAAATTTCCGAGATCAGTTTTTCCAGGTTGCCTTGTCGTTGAAGAGCGGTTTCGGCCTGTTTTTGCTTCGTAATGGAGCGGGATTGCTGGACGTTCTGATAAGCGGCGGTTGAAAGCTGATTCGCGAGTGTAAACAGAAACTGAGAGATTTTTTCGAATTTTTCTTGGGACATTTCCGGAACTTCTCGAAAAGCTTCAAGAAACTCCTTCTCGTCGGCTCCGATTTCACGAGCATACCGAAGCATGTTTTCTTCGCTTTGCGTTTCATCGCGGACCTGGCCGATGAGCCAGTTGGCGATATGCTTGCCACCTACGGAAATGCTGGCTCCGGCGTCCCACAGTCCCCCACTGAGGCAGGGTTGCACGATGGGGCCGTTTTCGTTGAACCGGCCCAGGACAGCGTCGGAGTGATAGCAGTTGGCACAACCTTTTTCGGTTTCGCGGATAATATCATCGCAAAGCCTACAGAAATTGCTGGGTTTCGTGATGGGATTGCCGTCCGTGTGGGTGATGATCGAGGCAACTCCGGTTGCCGTGGAAAATTCATCCTGCAATTTCTGAATTTCATCGATATTGAACAGATCTTCGAACGTGATGGCAGAGGTATCGTCCAACGGTTGAGTCAGTGCAACAATCCGTTTTTCCAGGGCATTTTCGGTTCGTTTGCGTTCGGTGATGTCGGTTCCCAAGCCGATGATTTCGGTCAGGCGGCCTTGGGCGTCGAAACGTTTATGCGAATTCCAGGAAAGAATACGATGCTCTCCTGATTTCGTTGTCAAGGTCATTTCGTAATTGCGGATTTCATTGTCTTGGAAATTTTCGAGAAGTTTTTCAACCTGATGAAACTGTTCTCCTGGGTAGAAGATCGACCACCAGTTTTCCCCAAGGACTTCATCCGCCGAGTACCCACTAATCGCTTCTCCAGCCGGGTTGATGAAACGTGTCATTCCGTCGGGGGCGATGGAAGCGATGAACGTTGCCGTATTTTTCACGATACTATTGGAAAAATCTCGTTCCTGCACGAGGTCGTCCCGAATTCTGTATTCTTCCGAAATATCGCGAAAAACCAGAACGACACCGGTGGTAGTTCCTGTGTTGTCTCGAATTGGCGCTGCCGAATCGGCGATTCGGTATTCGTCGCCGTTTTTCGAAATCAAAATCGCGTGGCGATCCTGTTCAACAATAGGGTCACCGGAAAGCACTTCATCCACAAGGTTGTTGCAGGGAGAACGGTTTGTGGAATGAAAAATACGAAACACGTTGTCCAACGGCTGTCCGATGGCTTCTTTCTCACTCCAACCGGTATATTCGGTGGCGATGGAGTTGATTCGCGTGATGCGGCCTTTGATGTCCGTCGAAATCACGCCGTCTCCGATGGAATGGAGTGTGATCCGCAGGTTCGTTTTTTCCTCTTCCAGTTCTTTTTGAATTCGCAGATGTTTTTCGAGAAGGTTTTCCAACCGTTCACCATTATGCTTCAGGCGCATTTCATTGATGCCTTGTTCGGCAATCATCACGGCAAGTGAACCGAGAAAATCCAGGCAGGTTTTCAATTGATCTTCCGAGACGATCGGCACAGCCTTCACAGCTTCGAGATAAGAGTCCACATCGAAGCCGAATTGAAGGGCTTGTTGTCTAAAACGCTCGGGGTCTGGTGGGGTTAGAAAAATCTGTCCGGTGAACAGGCTTGCGACGTGTTGGCCGTCGAGCAGGATCGGAGTGGCGGCACCGATCAACCCGTTCTCACACAGGCAGATGTTCCATTTTTCCTGTTTTCGAAGTTTCGAGGTAAGAAAAAGATTCGAACCTTTGCAATGTTGACTCGAATCGGGATGAACTCGGTGAAATTTCGTGCAGATATCCCTCCAGCCGGTGGCGATCAGCAATTCCTGTTCAGGGTAGGAAACCAGACCCGTCGTAAACCCCGTGGCTCGCGAGAATTTTTGCAATGTCGCTTCGAGTTTCGAAATATCGACAAGTTCTTTGAATACGAACCGTTTGTCCATCCGAGATCTTTCGCTATTATCCGTAGTGTTGTTCCTTCACGTTCGCCAGGAAACTATTGTTTTTCCTTACCTATTGATATCGGCTACCCCCTTCTAAAATGGAGTGAAATCCCTTTAACCGATCGATTATCGACCGGAAATGAGGAAAATATTTGTATGTTGGTTGTAAGGCCCCTTGAACAATACAAATCGATGTGCGGGATAACTTCCGACATGCAAAGCATTCCCCAACACCTACAATTATACCACTTATCAGGTAGTTTTTGAAAGAAGGAGAACAAACAAGAAACTAATAATTGAAGTTTTACTGGTCGATCCCTATTTCTCGATGCATTTTTCCTGTTCGTTGTTCCAATACCAGCCATCGAAACAGATACATTCCAGGCGTTGTTCGGATACATTCCAATCATAGACACCATGGGGATCGCAGTATTTCGCGAAGCAGACCTGCCATTCTCCCAGAGTCATGCAAAGCTGATTGTCCGGGCAATCGTCGTTTTCGGTGCAGCGGGCACCGCAAAACGACCGTCCGTCGCCGAGATCGACGCAACGTTCGTGCGAAGCGCATTCGCACCGAGTCGAGCAAGTGACCGAGCAAACGCCCAGACCTGTTCGATAGCCATTGCTGTCGAGCAGGGAGATGCAGCTTTGGTCATCCATGCAACTTTCCACCGGGCAGACATAGTTTCGATTGAAACGGCACAGTCCGCGCCAGCAGTAGTAACCTTCTCCACATTGACCGGAAAGATCGCATTCTTCCATTTCGGGTTTTTGGCAGACGCTATCGGCGTTTTCCAAGCTTTTCCAATGGGCTTTGCAGGCATCCAGCATGGCTTCATGGTCTTCTGCGGTGCAGGTGTCGAGTCGCTCGAGTTGTTCGACGCGCAGTTGTTTGCAGGTGAAATCGCTGTACTGGCTGCATTGGCATTGTTCGAGGTTCAGGGCGTGGCAGTAATCGTACGCCTCGATGGGCAGGTCTTCCGGTCGTTCGGCTTCCCCTGCTTCGATATCTTCGTCCGCAGGAGAGACGTTTTTTTCAGAAGAATCGCCGCAGCCCGAAATAGCGGTGCTATTCAAAGAAAAAAGCATCAAAAACACGATGAGTTGCAAAAGTTTGGCAGCGTTCATGGTTCACCTGCAAAAACATTTTTCGATTGAATCATCTTATCATTGTACCTCATTTGTTGAATGGATCAACCGCGAGATTCAAAATTCCGTTGCAAAAATGGAACAACGTCCGTAGATTCGGGTCTGCTCGTGAACTTTGGAACCCAAAAGGCAGGATTATGAAAGACTATCGTGAAGCAATCGCCCGGATCGTCGGTGAAACATTAGACGTTTCCGGCTTGGATATTTCGTCTTTGATTAAAAACGAAGAAGGCGGCGAGCGTGGGGATCTTGCGCTGCCGTGTTTTGTTTTCGCCAAGCAAATGAAACGCAATCCCAAGGAACTCGCCGAGGAACTGGCCGAAAAGTTCGCCGGGGAAGAGCGTTTCGCGAACGTCGAAGCCAAGGGACCGTTTCTGAATTTCACGTTCGACGCGGCCTGGCTCTCGAAACAGGTACTGCCCGAGGCGGTGAGCCGTGGGGAAAAATGGGGATGGAGCGAAACCCCTGCCGAGAAGACCGTCACCATCGATTTTTCTTCACCTAACATCGCGAAACCATTGGCGTTTCACCATTTACGGTCCACATCGATCGGCAATGCTCTGGCCAATTTATACGAAGCGTTGGGCTGGCGTACGGTACGTATCAACCATCTGGGAGACTGGGGAACGCAGTTCGGTAAACTGGCGGTGGCGTTTCTGAAGTGGGGAGACGAACGCAAGCTGGAGCAGGAGCGCATCAAGCACCTGCTGGAATTGTATGTGCGGTATACCAGAGAAGCCGAGGATGATCCGTCGTTGGATGCCGAAGCCCGATCGCTCTTTTTGAAAATGGAGCAGGGCGATGCCGAAGCGTTGGCGTTGTGGAAACGTTTTCGTGACGAAAGTTTGAACGAATTCAACAGGTTGTATGGACGTTTGGGAATTCGTTTCGATACCTGGGACGGCGAAAGCTACTACAACGACAAACTGGACGATGTGGTGGAAGAGGTCGAGCGGAAAGTGGGGACCGAAATCAGCGAGGGTGCGACGATCGTACGCTTGGACGATCTCGATATCCAGCCGGTTTTATTGAAGAAATCCGACGGTGCGACCCTCTACGCCACGCGGGATATCGCGGCGGCTATCGACCGCTTCGAGCGTTTTTCCTACGATCTGTCTTTGTACGTCATCGGGGCGCAGCAGTCGTTGCACTGCAAACAGTTTTTCGCCGTGCTGGAAAAAATGGGGTTCGACTGGGCGGAGCGTCTGGTGCATGTGCCGTTCGGATGGCTCAAAGGAATGAGCACACGAAAAGGGCAGGTGGTTTTTCTGGACGACGTGCTCGATGAAGTCATGGAACTGAGCCGAAAGGCCATTGCCGAGAAAAACCCCGATTTGCCCGATGCCGATAAAGTGGCCGAGCAGGTGGGTGTCGGTGCGGTGATTTTCGGCGATCTGGTCAACTGGCGAATGAACGATGTAACGTTCGATTGGGGCCGAATTCTGAATTTCCAAGGAGAAACGGGAGTTTACGTCCAATACACCCATGCTCGATGTCGCTCGGTGCTGCGCAAGGCCGGACAACCCGACCTGAATGGCTTCGATCCGTCCCGACTGGATCTTCCCGAAGAGAAAAATCTTCTTAAGCTGATCGGTGCGTTTCCCGAAACGATTGAAGAATCGGCAACGAAATACGATCCGAGCAAATTGGCGCGAATGTTGATCGAAACGGCCAAAGCGTTTGGGCGGTTATGGAACATGAAGGAGAAGGGGTACGTATTTCTCGAAGAAGACCCCGATCTACGCCTTGCACGCCTCGCTCTGGTGACTGCCACGGCCAATACATTATCGAGTGGGCTGGCGATCCTTGGTTTGCCTGCTCCCGAAGAAATGTAGAATCGGAAATTGACAGAAAAGGTGTGAGGTTTTCCTTTCCTGGTTGACGGATCGATTTACGTGCTTCGGTTTCTTGAAAAAGACCCAAAAAGAAACTACAAGACATCTTTTTCGATTTACAACTGTTCATTTGCCACGGGCAGGGCGGGTTCGTGGTCCTTTCGAAGTTATGGTATGCCGAACAACTTTTAGGGCGGAAAATATAACTTCAAAGGCTGCCATTCAAAGTTAGGAATGTTTAATCCGATTGGAAACACAGGTGAATCGAGACTTATTGCTTTATTAGTTAGGTTACCTTAATAATTCCAGCTACTTTGAACTCTCCGTGCGGGAAAAATGTTTGGCTGTTTGCTTGACAAAAAGACATGAAATAGGTAAATAAATCGCCCATGAATGAGAGTTCATTCATATTCTGAGTCGGTGAGTACGTTTGGATTTCGGAAGTGGTTTGTTTTCGACGAACCTTGCCATGCAAGGATTCCGGGCCTATTTAAACAAAGAACCCAACCGACCGCGACTGCACGATCTATGTTGCCTGGTGGCTTTGATGAAGTGATTTCAGGCCGTTCAGGTGTTTTTTCGTATTGAGACACGGTGTTTCCTAACTTTTTTACACAGAAAGGAAATAACATGGCAGACACCCAGTATCCCTTGATCGAGGAACTCGAAAAGGGACCATGGCCAAGCTTTATTACCGACATTAAACGCGCCGGTGAGAAAAGCCCGATGGCCAAGGCGCTGCTGAAGCAGCTTGAGCGGTCCTATGAAGACAATGTCGGTCACTGGAAACACGGCGGTATCGTCGGCGTTACCGGATATGGCGGAGGCGTTATCGGCCGCTATACCGACATTCCCGAAGAGGTTCCGGAAATCGCGCACTTCCATACCATGCGCGTCAACCATCCCTCCGGTTGGTTCTACTCGACCGAAGCGTTGCGTGAACTCTGCGACCTTTGGGATAAATGGGGCAGCGGACTGACCAACATGCACGGTTCCACCGGCGACATCATTCTGCTCGGCACCGTCACCGAAAACCTGCAACCCTGCTTCGACGAACTGTCGGAAAAAGGTTGGGACTTGGGTGGCTCCGGTTCCGCTCTGCGTACTCCGAGCTGCTGCTGCGGTGAAGCGCGTTGCGAATGGTCCTGCATCGACACCATGGGCCTGTGCCACGATCTGACCCACACGTATCAGGACGAACTGCACCGCCCGATGTGGCCGTACAAGAGCAAAATCAAAATCTCCGGTTGCCCGAACGACTGCGTGGCCGCCATCGCCCGCGCCGACTGCTCGGTAATCGGAACCTGGCGTGACGAAATCCGCATCGACGACGCCGAAGTGGCCAAGTACGATGAAGCCGGTCTGGACATCATGGAAGAAGTCGTGATGCTCTGCCCCGCTCGTTGCGTCCGCTACGACAAAGACAACAAAAAACTGACCATCGAAAACGAAGATTGCACACGTTGCATGCATTGCATTTCGATGATGCCCAAAGCCCTGCGCCCCGGTGTGGACAAAGGTGCGACGATTCTCGTCGGCGCCAAAGCTCCGATCGTTCATGGTGCGCTGCTGTCCCACGTGCTGGTGCCCTTCATGAAAATGGAGCCGCCGTACGACGAATTCAAAGAACTCGTCGAGGAAATCTGGGACTGGTGGGATGAAAACGGCAAAAACCGCGAACGTCTGGGTGAGTTGATCAACCGCTTGGGTATGCCGGCCTTCATCAAAGCCCTTGATGTCGAGCCCATCCCGCAGATGGTCGCCCATCCGCGTGAAAACCCGTATTTCTTCTGGGATCAGGAAGAGGTCAAAGAAACAGCGGAAGACTGAGATCCGAAGTTTTCTTCGGGTACAGAGAAAGAGCCGATTTATAACTGCCAAAAGGAGTAATACAAATGTCCCCTACTGATATTGGACCTCCAGATTTTAGGAATTTCCTTCCCCCGATCATTAAAGAAAACTACGGGAAATGGAAATACCATGAAATCCTGAAACCGGGCGTCATGGTTCACGTGTCCGAAACCGGCGCCAAGCTGTGGACGGTCCGCCAGGGTTCCGGTCGTCTTCTCTCGACCGAAGCTATCCGCGATGTCTGCAAGCGTGCCGACAAATACTGCGACGGTTACCTGCGCTTCACCAGCCGCCATAACGTCGAGTATCTGCTCAGTGACGAGAGCAAAGTACAGCCTCTGTTGGATGAATTGAAGGCCGAAGGACTGCCCGTGGGCGGTATGGGCCCCTCGATCACCAGCATCGTCCATACCCAGGGTTGGGTGCACTGCCACACCCCGGCAACCGACGCTTCCGGCGTTGTCAAAGCCGTCATGGACGAACTGTATGAATACTTCGTCGAAATGAAACTTCCGGCCCGCGTTCGCATCGCGTTGGCCTGCTGCCTGAATATGTGCGGCGCCGTGCACTGCTCGGACATCGCCATTTTGGGTGTCCACCGCGTTCCGCCGGTGGTCAACGAGGACGAAACTCGCAAAGCCTGCGAAATTCCGACTCTCGTCGCAGCCTGCCCGACCTACGCGATCAAACCCAATCCCAAGAAAAAAACCGTCACCGTCAATGGCGAACGCTGCATGTACTGCGGTAACTGCTACACGATGTGCCCCGGCGTGAAAATTCTCAACGCCAAGTACGACGGAATTTCCATTTGGGTTGGTGGCAAAGTTTCCAACGCTCGCAGTGGCCCCGCTTTCTCGAAGCTGGCCATTCCCTTCATTCCCAACAACCCGCCGCGCTGGCCCGAAACGGTCAACGCCATCAAGAAGATCGTCGAAGTGTACGCCGCTGGCGCACGCAAGCACGAGCGCATGGGTGAATGGATCAACCGCATTGGTTGGGAGAAATTCTTCCAGCTGACCGGTTTCGAATTCACCGACAAGCACATTGACGATTATACCTACGCCCCCACGACGCATCGTGCTACGACGCAGTTCAAGTTCTAATTCGGGGTTACGGTAACAAGCTCTGATGCTTTTCCCCCACGGTCTGTTTCGGCGGACCGTGGGGGTTGTTTTGTTGACGACCGACTAAACCGGTGAATATTCCAAGTGATGAAGTTGAACAGTCCGAGGTTGGTGGTTGCCGGGCTGAGTGGCGATAGCGGGAAGACGCTGGTAGCCCTCGGTTTGACGGCGACGTTGCGCGAAAGCGGCACCGACGTACGACCGTTTAAAAAGGGTCCGGATTATATCGACGCGGCCTGGTTGTCTTTTGCCGCGAAAACCGACTGTTTCAACCTCGATTCCCATCTTTTCGGTAACGAACGCTGCCTTTCTTCTTTCGGCAGCAACAGCTTGGGCGGAGATTTTTCCCTTGTGGAAGGCAATCGTGGTCTTCACGATGGCATGAACGCCCAAGGTACCCATTCCACGGCGGTATTGGCAAATCTTCTCGGCGCTCCGGTGCTGCTGGTGGTGGATGCGACCAAATCCACGCGAACGCTTGCAGCCTTGGTTCTAGGCTGTCAGACACTCGATCCAGAACTTCGCCTTGCCGGTGTGGTACTGAACCGCGTAGCGGGGAAACGGCATCAGGCCGTTGCCACGGAAGCGATTGAATCCATCTGCAAGGTTCCCGTATTGGGATGTATTCCAAAGCTGAAAAACTCCCGCTTCGTTCCCGGCAGGCACCTGGGACTCGTTCCCGTGCATGAGTCCGACGATGCGGTGGAAGTTCGACGGTTCGCCGCTGAAACGGTTTCGAACTATCTCGATGTGTCCGCCATTCTAGAACGTGCCGAAGCATTGACCCGTCCCGTGGATTTCGAGCCGATACAACACACGGACGAATTGAACGCGAACGGTCCGAGAATCGGTGTTGTACGGGATGGGGCTTTCAATTTTTACTATCCCGACAATCTTCAGGCGCTACGAGATCAAGGGGCGGAACTGACGGAAATCGATTCGCTTTCCGATTCTCAATTGCCCGAGCCTCTTCATGCTTTGTATATCGGGGGCGGATTTCCCGAAACCCACGCCTCCATGCTTTCGGCCAATGCGTCGCTACGGGAGAATATCCTGGAAGCATCGCGTGACGGTTTGCCGATATACGCCGAGTGCGGTGGTTTGATGTATCTTTGCCGGTCTGTGAACTGGCAGGGAGAAAACTACCCGATGTGCGGCGTTTTTCCTTATGAAATCGTGATCGGCAAAAAGCCCGAAGGTCATGGGTATAGCGAACTCGAAACGACACTGGAAAATCCGTTTTTCGAGCCTGGCGACACGATTTTCGGACACGAATTTCATTATTCAAAAATAGATGAACCCAAAACTCCCGTGGGACGCACGGTTTTTCATGTTCGGCGTGGAGCCGGAGTGGCTGACCGGCGCGAGGGAGTGATTATGGGCAACGTTTTGGCCTCCTATACTCATCTTCACGCTCTGGCAACTCCGAAATGGGCGACGGGGATGGTCAACGCCGCTCGTGACTATCGACGCGGTGACCGTTCAATCCGAGCGGGAGCGCCACGTTGCGGAGCCTCCGGTTGTCCCGGATGCAGTATTTCAACGGAAACGACTTCGACTCAAGGATAAGTACTTATGGCAAACGACACGAAAAAACCAAAACCGGAAGCCGTACCTCCCGAGCAATTCAACGAGGCTGCGATCGATCGGTATCTGCAATATTTGAAGTTCTTCCCCGATTCGGTGGAAACGCATTTCAATCTAGCGATTGCGTATGCGGAAACCAACATGTTCGAGCAGGCCGAGTTGGAATTCAAGAAGACCATTGCTTTGAATCCCGATTTCGCGGAAGCCTATATCAATCTGGGTGGATTGTATTTCGCGATGGGCGATTGGGAAGCCTGTTTGCACTACAATAGCGAGGCTTACCGGCTTAGCGACCAGAATTTCGTCGCCCTCGCCAACGTCGGGTTGGCTCATCTGATGATGGGCGAGATTCAAAAAAGTATTGACACATGTAAAAAAGTCGTAGAAAACGTTCCTGAATTCGCACAGGCACATTATTGCCTGGCGGTCGGCTATTTGGAAACCGAAGAGAAGGAAAACGCCAAACAGCATTATCTCAAAGCGTTGGAATACGGATTCGAACCGGATCCTGCCTTCAAGGCGCAAATGGATCCGTTACTGGAAGCATAGAAGAGCACTTTTTTGGTTGCCGGTTCCCGAATGACCGGCGAATACTTGGGTTCATCTCTAACAGGAGGAAATCTCATGCCTATGTTCGAAGAAGGTGGAGTAAGTGTCGAAGTGGATGAGGATGGTTTCATTGTCAATCCCGAAGATTGGACTCCCGAAATCGCCACTGCCCTGGCCAAAACCGAAGGCATTGATGATCTGGGTGAAGATCACTGGAAAATCATGAACTATCTTCGTGAGTACTTCAAAGAGTACGGCACGGCTCCGATGATCCGGAAAATGAGCAAGCAGTCCGGCTTCAAACTCAAAGAAATCTACGCGCTGTTCCCCAGTGGACCGGCCAAGGGCGCCTGCAAACTCGCGGGTCTCCCCAAGCCGACCGGCTGCGTCTGATTCCGAAATCGATCGGATGAGCGTTCCTCGCTATACGCGGGGAACGTTTTTCCGATTTGAACGTGTTGTTCGAGTTGTTTTCGACGCTGAGGAGCTTCGATTATGGCGTTGGTCCAATTTCTCTCCGATAACAAAAAAATCATTCTAAAAAAATGGTTTGAGAAGATAGCTGGCTGCTACCCGGAAGAAACGGCGAAATTTCTTCTGAACGTGAAGAATCCTTTCGCCAATCCGGTGGGACAGACGACCTATCGTGCCGTGGGAGATTTGCTCAATGCCCTGATCGAGGATGCCGATGTCGAGGAATTCATGCGGATTCTCGATGATGTCGTTCGTATCCGTGCCGTTCAGCAACTCAAAGCTTCCCAGGCTACGGTTTTCGTTTTCCTATTGAAAACCGCGATCAGGGAACAGCTTTTCAAGTCGAAACCCGACCAAACCGTTCTTCGGGATCTCTTAGAGTTCGAATCCAAAATCGACACCGTGGCATTGTTTTGTTTCGATGTATACTGTCAATGCCGCGATGAAGTGGCCCAGTTGAAACAGGGTCATGCGATACAAGAGAGCCAGCAGATGCTGGAGAAGGCGGAAAAACTTTCCGCCGAACGTCGCAAACGTTTTGGAAAAAGTCCTGAAACCACTAGCTCAAGCAACCTGAATCGAGGTGAAGGCAAATGAGCACCTTCCTATCCTTGGGTACGGCCTTGGTGGCTATCATCGCATTGACGCTGATCGGCTACCTCGGGGCTGGAGTTGCGGGTTTGCATACGTTGTTCGGGGTGGTGATTCCCTATGCGGCCATCGCGCTGTTTCTGGCGGGATTCGTCTGGCGAATCGTTCGTTGGATGAAAACTCCGGTGCCGTTTAATATTCCCACCACTTGCGGGCAACAACAATCCCTGGATTGGATCAAACCCGAAAGAATCGAAAACCCTCAAAGCAAGTTCGATGTCGTGATTCGCATGGCATTGGAAGTGCTGTTCTTTCGTTCGCTGTTCCGTAATACGAGCGCCGAACTGAAAGACGGACCGAAACTGGTCTACGGCTCGAATAAATACCTTTGGGCGGCCGGTCTGGCGTTTCACTATACGTTCCTGGTGATTTTCCTGCGCCACCTGCGCTTTTTCCTGGAGCCGTCTCCTGCGTTCGTACATTGGATGGAGGTTTTCGACGGATTTTTCCAGATTGGCGTGCCGATCCTCTTCATTTCCGACGTCATCATCGTAGCCGCCGTGAGCTACCTGTTCTTGCGTCGGATCGTCGTTCCGCAAATCCGATACATTTCTTTGCCTGCCGACTATTTCCCGCTCCTGCTGATCCTGGGAATCGCTTTCAGCGGTGTTCTCATGCGGTATTTCATGAAAGTGGATTTGGTTGCGGTCAAGGAACTGACCCTGGGTCTTGTCACCTTCTCTCCCGTGGTTCCCGAGTCCATCGGCTCGATTTTTTACATCCACGTCCTGTTCGTCAGTGCGCTGTTCGCTTATTTCCCGTTCAGCAAGCTGATGCACCTCGGCGGCGTTTTCCTCAGTCCCACCCGGAACATGCAGGCGAACAGCCGTGCTTTCAGGCACATCAATCCCTGGAACCCCGAGGTCGAGGTACACACCTACAAGGAGTGGGAAGAGGAGTTTGGGGACAAGCTCAAACAGGTTGGCATTCCATTGGATAACGAGGAGTAGCGATGTCTCCAAAACTTCCCAAACCAGAGGAACTGGCTCAATACGACTTCAATCCGCCTGCGGATGGCTGGATGAACAAGCCCACCGAGATTCGTGAGGGCATGTATCTCAATCCTTCCGCGCCGGAAAAAATGGAGTACCTGGGAATGCCGAATCCCCGCCGGTGGTCGCCACAGGACGAGGATTGGAAACTCCCTGATAATTGGAAAGAAATCATCTATGAAGGAATGCGTGAACGGCTGGACAAATATCGTTCGTTCCGTCTCTTCATGGATATCTGCGTGCGTTGCGGTGCTTGCGCCGATAAATGCCACTTTTTCCTAGGGTCCGGCGATCCGAAGAACATGCCGGTGCTGCGCGCCGAACTGCTTCGAGCCGTTTACCGCAAAGATTTTACCCTTGCGGGCAAAATCATGGGAAAAATGGTGGGTGGACGCGAACTGACCATCGATGTCATCAAGGAGTGGTTCTACTACTTCTTCCAATGCACCGAGTGTCGTCGCTGTTCGGTCTTCTGCCCCTACGGTATCGATACGGCGGAAATCACCATCATCGGTCGCGAGCTGCTCAATCTGCTGGGTATCAACGCCCACTGGATTCTCAACTCCGTGGCGGACTGCCAGCGGACCGGCAACCACTTGGGATTGCAACCCCACGCCCTGATGGACGATATGGAGTATGTCCTCGAAGAAATCGAGGATCTCTGCGGTCGCAAGATCGATCCTCCGTTCAACCGTAAGGGTGCGGAAATCCTGTTCATTATCCCGTCCGGTGACTTCCACGCCGACCCCGGAATCTATACCCTGATGGGGTATTTGCTGCTGTTCGATTATCTCGATCTCGACTACACGTTCAGCACCTACGCTTCCGAGGGCGGTAACTTCGGTCTGTTCACCTCGCACGAGATGATGAAGCGCCTCAACTTCAAGATGTATCATGAGGCGAAGCGGCTGGGCAGCAAATGGATTCTTGGTGGCGAATGCGGTCACATGTGGCGTGTCGTACAGCAGTACATGGACACTCACAACGGACCTGCCGACTTCCTCGAAACTCCGGTTTCGCCGATCACCGGCACCCGCTTCGAGCATGCCAAGTCCACCAGCATGATTCACATCTGTGAATTCACGGCGGATTTGATCAAAAACAACAAGCTGAAGCTCGATCCTCGCCGCAACGACAATTACCGTGTCACCTTCCACGATTCCTGCAACCCGGCGCGTGCAATGGGTATGTTGGATGAACCGCGTTACATTCTGAACAATGTCTGCAATCACTTTACGGACATGCCGGAAAACACCATTCGTGAGCAGACGTTCTGCTGCGGCAGTGGTGCCGGACTGGGTGCGACGGAAGACATGGAACTGCGTATGCGCGGTGGATTCCCCCGAGCCAACGCGGTCAAGCATGTGGTGGAAAACAACGGGGTTAACACCCTGTCGTGCATCTGCGCCATCGACCGTGCGGTCTTCCCGGAACTGATGAAATACTGGGTGCCGGGAACCAAAGTCTGTGGTTTACACGAACTCGTCGGCAACGCGCTGGTCTTCGATGACGGATTCGAGCGCGAAATGGATCTTAGAGGTGAGGAACTGCCGGAAACCGATGACGAACCCGAAGAGGGTGAACCGGCGAAGGAGGATGCCTAAATGTATGACGGTGGAAAAATCATCACCGGGCTGGTGATCTTCCTGGTTCTCATCACCTTCCCGATCTGGTACAACCTGGCCAATAGTCCCGACCAGAACACGATCGAACTCGAAAAACCCGCCTATGGCGAGCATTGCATGAAAGACAAAGAATGGATGCGCGCCAACCACATGGATCTTCTCAACACCTGGAGAGACGAAGTGGTGCGTGAAGGCAAGCGCGTGTATCACAACGAGTTGGATGGGCAGAAGTACAACAAGAGCCTCTCGAACACCTGTCTGCATTGTCACCAGAGCAAGGAGAAATTCTGCGATGAGTGCCACAATTTTATGGGTGTGACGCCGTACTGCTGGGATTGCCACATCGAAAACCCAAGGGGGATATGACATGGGCGGCAGTAGAAGAGAATTTCTGAAGACGGCTGGAGCCTCCCTGGCCCTTTTGGGTGGACTTTCGGCAAAAGGTCTTGCCGCGCCACTGAGCGACGGCGATATGTTCAAACCCGGGGAACCCTTGAAAGAGGGCGACGTGCGCTGGGCCATGGTGGTGGATCTGAAAAAATGTGCGGGCAAAGACCTGTCGAAGCTGTTCGAAGCCTGCCACAAGATTCACAACGTGCCCGATATGGAACGCGAAAAGGACAAAATCAAGTGGATCTGGTCCGAACCGTTCGGCAATGCATTTCCGAACCAGGAGCACGAATACGTTGCTCGTCCGTACCAGGAAAAATCCGTACCCGTCATGTGCAACCATTGTGAGCGTCCCCCTTGCGTACGCGTCTGCCCGACCAAGGCGACCTTCAAGCGTGAGGACGGCATCGTGATGATGGACATGCACCGTTGCATCGGTTGCCGGTACTGTATCGTGGCTTGTCCTTACGGTTCCCGTAGTTTCAACTGGCGCAACCCGCGTCCGCACATCAAAAAGATCAACCCCGAGTTCCCGACCCGGACCAAGGGTGTCGTCGAAAAGTGCAACTTCTGCGCGGAACGGACTGGCCAGAGGTCAGCAACCTGCGTGTGTTGACGCTTGTACGGACGGTGCGCTTACCTTCGGGGACATCAATGATCCGAACTCCGAGGTCAGGCGTCTGCTGGAGTCCCGATACTCCATTCGCCGGAAGCCTGTTTTGGGCACCATGCCCCACGTCTTTTACCTAGTTTGAGGTTGCCATGCTTGAGAAGGCATTAAGCGGAAGCAAAGGATACTGGATCTGGATGTTCAGCCTGATGACCCTGATGGGCATGGGCGGGTTGATTTACCTGTACCAGTTCGTCGAAGGTCTGGGCGTGACCGGCATGAGCCGGGACATCCCGTGGGGATTCTACATCGGCCAGTTGACCTTCATGGTCGGCGTGGCGGCCAGTGCCGTCATGGTCGTGTTGCCCTACTACCTCCACAATTACAAGGACTTCGGGAAAATCACGGTCCTGGGCGAGTTCGTCGCCATCGCGTCGGTCATCATCTGCCTGATGTTCGTTATCGTCGATATCGGCCAGCCGATTCGTGCCATGAACCTGTTTTTGCACCCGACGCCCAATTCTCTGCTGTTCTGGGATGCATTCGTGCTTAACGGATACCTGTTCCTGAACATTCTCATCACCCGCGTCACGTTCGACGCCGAGAAAAAGCAGGTTGCCCCGCCGAAGTGGATCAAACCGATCATCATTCTGTCGATCCCCTGGGCGGTCAGCATTCACACGGTAACGGCGTTCCTGTACGCCGGACTCGAAGGCCGCCCCTTCTGGATGACGGCTATTCTGGCCCCGCGCTTTTTGGCCTCGGCCTTTGCCGCCGGTCCCTCGCTGTTGGTCCTGCTCTGCCTGTTGCTGCGCAAGATCACCCGATTCGACGCCGGTGAGAAGCCGATCAAAAAGCTTGCGGTTATCGCGACCTACGCTCTGGCGGTTAACTTGTTCTTCGTTGCGCTGGAACTGTTTACCGGTTTGTACAGCGACATGCCTGAGCATATGCATCATTTCGAATACATGTTCATCGGACTGCATGACAAAATGGGTAATACGTTCAATTCGTTGGCCCCGTTTATGTGGGTTTCGATGTTCCTGTGCATCGTGGCGTTGATTATGTTGTTGGTGCCCCAAATGGCGCAACAATTTCAAGATCTTGCCCGTTGCATGCGTGATGCTGTTCATCGGTCTGTGGATCGACAAAGGTGTTGGACTTGTGATTACGGGCTTCGTGCCCAATCCGACCGGCCACATCGTCGAATACATGCCCACCTGGGTGGAAATCGGCCTCGTGGTGGGCGATTTACGCAACCGGCATGTTTATCCTGACCGGTCTGTACAAGATCGTCCTTTCGGTTCGCGGTCACGTAGACGCCTGAGCCGAATCGCGAAAAATCGCGAAAGATTGCGCCGGAGTGCCACACTCCGGCGTTTTTCGTTTGTTCTGGAACGAAGCTCCCGCTAATGTGGAAAGCGTAGACAACAAAGTGGAGGCGACTATGGCATTGCCGTTGGAAGGTATCAAAATTCTCGATTTGACACGTCTGTTGCCCGGTCCGTTTGCGACCTGGATTCTGCAATCCTGGGGAGCGGATGTGGTGAAGGTGGAGGATCCCGGTGCAGGCGATTACATGCGGACGGCTCCGTTTGCCGGAAGCGTGCAAGGCGCGCATTTCGCAACGCTGAACAGGGGCAAACGTTCCGTGGTGCTCGATCTGCGTTCCGATGAGGGGCGAGAGGCGTTTTTCGACCTGGCACGGGATCGTCCGGTGATTGTCGAAAGCTTTCGGCCCGGTGTGCTCGATCGGCTGGGGATCGGTTACGAGGTCTTGAAAGAGAAAATCCCGGAGGTGATCGTCTGTTCCATCAGTGGATACGGTCAAACGGGAATCTATCGAGATCGAGCCGGTCACGACCTGAACTTCGTAGCGTTGAGCGGCTTTTTGGGGGCTGAATGCTCCGCCGGGCGGTGCTCCCACGATGCCCGGAACGCAGATCGCCGACATTGCGGGTGGTTCATTGCCTGCCGTTGGAGCGTTGCTGGCGGCCTTGTTGCGTCAGAAAACTACGGGAGAAGGGGCGAAAATCGATATTGGAATAGCCGACTGGACATCGATGTTGATGCCGTTTGGACATACCGACCGTGCCACGGGACAGACACCTCGAAGTGGTTCGACCATGTTGACCGGTTCGTTGGCTTGTTACAATATCTACGAAACCAAAGACGGGCGTTACATCTCTTTGAGTGCGCTGGAACCGAAATTCTATAAAGCGTTTTGCAAGACTGTAGAGCGTCCCGACCTGCTGGAGCATCATTTCGATCCTGCCGTGGAAGGGAGTCCGGGATTCGAGAAGATGCGGGAATTGTTCAAGAAATACACGTTCGAGGAATGGAGCAATCTCCTGGCGGATGCCGATTGCTGCACCGAGCCGATTTTGCACATGGAGGAAATACCGGATACTCCGCTGGCCAGAGATCGTGGTTGGTTCAAGGAACAGAGGATCGAAGGCAGTGACGAGATGTTGTCGCTTCCTTCACTGCCGGATGTCTTCGGGCAGAGTTTGGATGAGCAGACCGATGTTCCCGCGCAGGGTGCGCATACCCGCGAAATCCTTGAAGAAGCAGGGTGCTCGGAGGAGATCGTCCGGGCCGTGCTATCCCGTATCGAGAAAGGGTGAATCATGGAGGCTTCAGGCTATCGCCATCCGGTCATCGAGCGTTTGACCCTCAAGCAGATTCGTCAACGTTTACTGGCCACAGCCGGGCAGATGCGAGAGTTGGACAGGATCAGCATCGAGGACAAGGGATTGCCGGGTCTGATGCTGATGGAACTGGCGGGACGAGCCGTGGCGCGGGAGATTCTCGAAGCTCAGGCGAAAGGTCCGGTAGCCATTTTCTGCGGTTTGGGGAACAATGGCGGGGATGGTTACGTCGTGGCCCGGTTGCTCGATGACGAGGGACTTTCCGTACGTGTGTATTCGTTGGGGGCCACTCAGCGTTTGAAAGGCGATGCCAAGGTCAATTTCGATCGGCTAACGGCGCTTGGGGTTCCCGTTACACAAGTGGACGAAGCCAATTGGCCGGAGATCCGTGAAAGCCTGCAAAGCTGTTGTGTGGTTGTCGATGCGCTCTTGGGAACGGGATTGGAGCGAGAGGTTCGGGGACTGTATGCCGAGGTTCTCGAAGCTCTCAACGCACTGGATGTTCATCGGGTGGCGGTGGATATGCCCAGCGGAATTCACGCGGATACCGGAGCCGTTTTGGGGGTAGCTTTTCGTGCCGATGTGACCGTAACGTTTGGATTGGCCAAGCTCGGTCTGGCAACCCATCCGGGATTGGATTACGCCGGAAAGATTGTTGTGGCCGATATTTCATTGGATGCAGCGGCGTTACGGCAGGCACCCATCGATACGTTTTTGCTGACCGAAGAAGAAGTCCGCAGCCTCGTTCCTCCGCGTCCCTCGTATTCGCACAAGGGAACCTACGGTCACCTGTTGGTGCTGGCGGGGTCGCCGGGGACATCCGGGGCGGCGGCGCTGGCTTGTCTGGGGGCGCATCGGGCGGGAACGGGTCTTGTTACCTGTGCTTGCGATTCGGCGACCGCCTCCGTTGTGACCTCCCATCATGCCGAAACGATGACGGCTCTGTATTCGGGTGACGAAAGTCTTGGACCTGAAGAATTGACCGAAGCGCTGGCCAATCGTACGGCGGTGCTGTGCGGACCGGGCTGGGGACAATCGGAACGTAGAGAGGAAGCCCTGCTCGACCTGCTTTCGGTGGTCGAAGTGCCCCTCGTACTGGATGCCGACGCTTTGAATCTGCTGGCAGGTTTGGGTCCGCATTGCCTCGGGAAACGTCACGAATCCGGGGCGATGACCGTGCTTACGCCACATCCCGGAGAGGCGGCTCGTCTGCTCAAAACCACACCGGATCGAATTCAGGCTCATCGTCTGGAATCGGCGAGAAATCTGGCGCAGGGCTATGGCTGTCACGTCGTGCTCAAGGGGGCGCGGTCGATCATTGCCGGTCCCGAAGGACGCTGCTGGATCAATCCGACCGGCAATCCTGCGTTGGCTGCCGGAGGAAGCGGGGATGTGCTGGCAGGGATCATCGGAGGATTGCTGGCGCGGCGGCTCGATCCTTTGCGCTCCTTGATGGCCGGAGTCTATGTGCATGGGTATGCCGCCGACCGCATTGCCAGTCGTCGTGGAACTACAGGTGTGCTGGCGGCGGAAGTTGCGGACGAAGTGGCGTTGGTTTTGGGAGAATGGACACCGTTCCATGGATGGTCCGATGATTGAAACCCATCTCATCACCACCGATCCTCAGCAGACTCGACAGTTTGCCAAAACATTGGCGGCCCGATTGAAACCGGGCGACGTGCTGGGGCTGGTCGGTTGTCTCGGTTGCGGGAAAACCACGTTTGTCCAAGGCTTGGCGAAAGGTTTGGGACTTCCCGAAAAAGTGTATGTAAATTCACCGACCTACGCTTTATGCAATCGTTATGAAACCAAACCTGCGTTGGTGCATTACGATCTGTATCGTTTAGAAGAATTGGAAGAGCTGGAAGAGTTGGGTTTGGAGGACGGTTTCGAGGGAGAAGACATTCTGGCCGTGGAATGGTTCGATCTCTGGCCGGAGTTGCATCCGCCGTCCTGGCTGGAAATCCGGTTTACAACGTCGGGAGATCGTCACGAATTGCACCTGGTTCCCCACGGTGAAGACTGGGAAACCCGGCTTATAGCAAAATAGCCCAAGGATGCCAATCTCGTTTTTGTTCCGTTTTATGCTGTCTTTTTACGGTTTGAAGCGAATGGAATCGAAATCATCTTTGAACGAAAGATGCACTCTTTCCGTTCGGCCTTTTGAATCCGTCACATCGAAGACATACAGTTCCCGCGTCAAAGGAGCGAATACCAGCCTCGGGTTGGTGGAAGCATGTTGGACCGCACCCGCCAAAAGGTTGTCGAGCGTTTCGGGGTCGAGCCGGTCCGGGGCGTTGCGGAAGCGGTTGTCTAGAGTGCGGTAAGCGGCGTCCGCCTCCTGTTTCGGAGAGGATTCCGCCACGAAGGCATTGCTTGCGAGCAAGAGATGTCCTTGAGGCGGGCGTGGGCTTTTCAGCCGGGGAGTTACCTCTATCGCTAGGGCTTTACTGCCGGAATCCGCGACGAGGATGGTTCCCGTCCCGGTCACCGAGGCGGATTCTATAATCTGCTGCGCCGATTCCACGACCGAAGCCCGTTCCAGCACGTCTCTGACGACGAGTGTCAAAGGTCGTCCCGGTTGCTTGTCTTCGATGGGACCGTCCAGCAGGACTGCCACAAGCCCCGAATCATTCATTCCGGCGATAACACCGGTATGCAGCGGGCGTCCCACCGAAACGAAAGCGTGCCTCTTGTTGGGGCGGATCATGACGGCGAAAGGTTTGTTGTTCCAGGATGTTGCAGAAATGTTTGCAAGATCGGCGGCGATCAGCGACGTATTGCCCGTTGCTCGTGCCGCCGCGCAAAACACCGCAGCACCTCTGGGAAGTTCAGCCACCTCCAAGGCAACCCATCGATCTGCCGGAAGGTTCGTTCTTGTGCCGATTTCCGCCATTTCATCCAGAAAGACCGTTGGGACCAGGGAACTCCAATCGATTGTGGTGTTTTCCTGCCCTAAAATCTTTGCCATGGGTTGATAGAAGGTTTCAAGCAAACCATGGTGTGCTTGCCCGATGCTTTTCCGGTCGCCGTACAGCATGACGAATGGAAGCTCTCGTTTCGGATGGCTTTCTCCACCCGGCAGGTTTTTCGCGACAAATTCCGGTGCTGTTGTTGGAGTGGCAACGGTTTGGGAATTATGAGGTTCCCGCGTGAAAAACAGTCCGGTCAGAGTGACCAGCAATGGAATGAGGACGATCAGTGTCAGCCGTAGGGACGCGCGATTTTTTTCGCGAGCGGTCGCAGGTTCCATTCGTCAGACCTTTTCTTTCGCTGCACCGGTATCGACCGGCTGTTGGACCGGTTTGTTTTGTCCATGCACCATGCCGGAGGAAATCACGTACTTGATGCCTTCATCCACCGGCATGTTGAGCGGAATGGTTTTGGAACGGCGACATTGAATGAAAAAGCCGGTCGTGATGTTCGGAGCGGTCGGAACGAATACCGATACCATGTCTTCTTCGATCTTCGTTTTTTGCTGTACTTCGTCAATGGATGGGGCGGTGATGAATCCTACCGAATAATATTCGTCGTGGGGAAACTGGACGAGCACGACCGATTCGAAGCTTCGCGATCCGGTATCGAAAATAGCTTGGATGATCTGTTTGAAGGTCGAATAAATCGACCGCACGAAGGGAATGTGCTGCACGAAGCGCTCGGAAAGATCGATCAGCTTCTGACCGAAGAAATTACGTGCGATAAGGCCGACGAGGTAGGTGATCAGAAGGAAAGTAAACAATCCTCTTCCGGGAAAACGGAAGAACGGATGCGTTTTCGAGGGAGCGACGAAGGAAATCATCTCATCCAGCATTCCATCGACCATCGTAACTCCGTAACGAAGCACGAAAACGGTCATCACCAATGGAATCACCACCAGCACACCGGCTGTAAAATTTTTACGGACAATTTGCCAGTCCGGTTTTCCTAAAGCCATGAAAACCTCTTTTAAAAAAAGTCGGGACAGATCATCGGAACCTGCGTTCCTGGTACCACACAATGTGTTGATCTACCTTACCCCGTCTTTGGGTGCAAGTCGAATCGGAAAAGATATTGCATCGAAAAGAAAAATATCAAACTACATTAAATGTAATTATTGCTTGATCCTGAAAAACCGCAATGATAAGATATTTCAACGTTTTTCAGATGTTGTCATCCTTTGGATGAATCCGGTATGGGAGGTTTTTGATGAAGCGCGGGCTTATGGTGTGGGGTGGGTTGTTGGTGCTGGGTCTGATGGCGGCCTGTTCCCTGACCCAGATGCACCGACAGCGAGGAGATCGGCTGTTTCAGAAGGGCGAATACAATCTGGCCCATCAGGAATATACCCAACTCGAAAACGTCGAAGGCCGGTCGTTTTTTACTGTGTATCGAAAAGCCCAGTGTTCCTGGATGCTTGAAGATTATGAAAAAGCTTGTGTGCAGTTCGAAGAGGCGAGGGCGCTCAAACCCGATTTCCCGGATACCTACGTCGATCTGGCTCGTTGTTACGAAAAAACCGGAGACGAGGAAAAAGAACTGCAAACCTGGGTCGCCTTGCAAAAAATTGTGCCGGATCATCCTGGAGCGCGCTTGCGGCTTGCCGAAGCGGCTTTCGAGGATCGCGACTATCCCACCGCTGAGGCCCATTATCGAGTGTACCTGAGAAGCAATGATAAGGATGCCACCGCGCATGGCAGTCTCGGTGCTGTGTTGTCCGCTCAGGGACGGTTCAAAGAGGCTGCCGCCGAACTGGATGAGTCCGTCAAGATCGATCGCAGCAACCTGACGACGCAATTCAACCTTGGTGTGGCCTATATGGGACAAGGGCGTTATTACGACGCGCAGGACCGTTTCACGCTGGTGACGCTGTTGAAGCCGGAATTGACGCAAGCGTGGATCAATCTTGCCGCCGCTCGTTGTCGCACAAAGGATCGTGATCGCGCCATGGAGGCTTTGCGTTATGCCGTGGCGAATGGATACAGAGATATGGAAGCGTTGCAGTCGGACGATGATTTTCGCCTGCTGTGGCCGGACGAAGAATTTTTGGCGCTCGTGGAAAATATCAGCCAGGAAAAGCAGCCTACGGCGAAGGTCGAGTTGGATGTCCCGCCGGAAAATCCTTCCGAACCCGCCGAAGCGACCGATGCTCCCGCCAAAACCGCCGATGAGGTTTTACCTGAACAAGGAGAAACGAAGTGAAACGGATAGCACTTGTCATCGTCCTAGTGATTTGCCTGTTTTCGGTGGAGGCTCAAGCCCGGGATATGGGCGGGAAATTCGGCCTCGGGTTCACCAGCCAACTCGTGGGATTCAATACCGGAAGAACCAATCTCGTGACGACTCCGGGCACGAATACCGCCGTTGATCCGAATGCGACGAACCGCGCTTTGAGCACGGGTTTGCAGGCGATTTCCTTTCGCTTCGGTTTGACGGAAGTCCTGAGCATTCAATCCATGGCCGGGCTGGTTGTGGGTGAAGACGAAACCTGGGGTGTCGGTGGTGGCGTAAAAGCCTGGTACACCTTGATCAGCGAGGAGAATATCAATTTCTATATCAATGCCGGCGGAAAAATTGCGGCCATCACCGGTGGAGACAATCTGGATATTTTATCCGTGCTGGGCGGTCCGGGGGTCGAATTTTTCTTCCCGGGATTGGAATCCATCGGATTTTTCACCGAATTCGGTCTGGAATTCTTCGTTTACCCCAAGGTGCTGCTGAGTTCGACGGCAGGGAATGTTTATTTTGGTATGCATTACCACTTCTAAAGCGTTCTCTGTATAATAAGGTTATAAGTATCAAATAGTTGCGTGTTGATAAGCTGGAGCGACGAGATGGGGTAGGATGAAAGATTTTATAAAAGCCAACTACTGGGTGGTGGTTTTTATTCCAACTTTTATTTGGGGTGTAATAGTTTTCCTTTTCTTTGAGCATTATGAAGTAAAGGATACAATACTAATTATTGGGATATTTGGGATCTGCTTATTAAATATTACCGGCTATTTTACGAAAAAAACAATGTATGGAACTTTTGGGAATTCTTTTGAAAATAGTAATAAAGATGAAAGAAACCGAAGAAATGGAGTTGTCTTTTATATAATAATCTTGGTAGGTATAATAGTTTTGAGTATTTATTATAATTCGTAAGTGTGATTTCCGAAAATACAACGTTTTATCGTTAAATTCGTTTTCAAAATCTATACAAGTTCGTTAAATATCAAGCCGTTGCAGGATTTCTTTCTGCGTTGAAATCCACGATGAACGTCCTGGCAGACCGCTTCCCCTGTGTTCAAGCATCTGAATACATAAGACATCGTGACTCGCCGCGGGTTGGGTAAACGTCCCCCGAAGGGACATGCAATTTCCATTTCATCGGAAAAAGGGAGATCGCCATGCGTGATTCGAATATCCGACGGTTCGGATGGGGTACCTGGTTCTGGTTGGGTCTTTTTTGTCTGATCCTCCCGTCATGGGTTGCAGCGGTAGAGACGGAAACGGTTCTGCCTGTCGAAACGACGGTGAAACAGGCGACGGTGTTTCCTTCTATGGCGCGGGTCGAACGGACCGGCTCGGTGACGTTCACCGGCAAGGGTCCGGTCCGGCTGGATCTCGTCGGCTTGTCGCGGCATGCCACACAGGAATCGTTTCAGTTCGGCGGGGAAGGCTCGGCCCGTGTGCGCGTGCTTGGCTCTGCGCTCGAACGAAAGTTCGCCACCGAGGAAATCGATGAGGAAATCAAGCTCCTGACGGCGCAACTGGAGAATTTTCAGCGCAAAGATCAGGAGTTTTCAGACGAAATCTCCGCCGTGCAGTCCGAGAAAAAGTTCGTCGAGTCGCTGGTTTCCACCTACGCAAAAGATACGTCCAGCAATCTTGCCTTGCGTAAAATGAACGTGAACGACTGGATGAAAGCCGGGGAGTTCGTCAGTCGAAAAGTTTCCGGGTTGTCGGCTAAAATCCGCGAATTCGACAAAAAACGCGCAGAGTTGAAAAAAGAAATGCAAAACGCGCAGACCCAACTCAATCAGCTTCGTTCGAAGCGGGGACGCTGGACCACCGTGGCGCATGTGGATGTCGAGGTGCTCAAGCCCGGTCGTTTCGCGCTTTCGGCCACCTACCTGGTTCCGAATGCCCGCTGGAGCATGGTCTACGATGCCCGGATTTTCCCCGACAAAGGAGATGTCGAGGTCGGCGTATATGCCACGGTCGTGCAGAACACCGGAACCGATTGGAACGACGTGGAGTTGGTGCTTTCCACGGCCAGGCCGTCGATCAGCGGGACGATTCCCGAACTATACCCCCGCTACGTCAACATTCAATCGCCCCAGCCAGTACTTGGCAAAAGTCGCAAAAGGCTAGAAGAAACTGCACCAGAAGCGATGGAAGACGAATCTATGTTGGCCGGAACTGGAGCTATGGGGGCGTTGTTGACTGGCAACGATGCAAGAAGACGATTTGAAATGGCGCAAGCGACGTTAGATACCGTAGGGATGGCGACGTTTACCGCTCCCACGAAAAGCCGGATTCCAAGCGATAACCAGGTACACAAGATTTTCCTGTTATCCAAGGTTTGGCAGGCGGCTTCTCATTACGAGGTAGCGCCCGAGATCAGCCCCCACGCCTACCTTGCCGCCAAAACCGAAAATCGTTTCGATTTCCCGATGCTAGCGGGAGAGATGAACCTGTTCATGCAGGATGATTACGTGGGACGCGCCAGCCTGCAAACCACCCAGGCCGGAGAAGAACTGACCCTGCCGTTCGGTATCGATGAGCGGGTGCGGGTGGAACGTCGATTGTTGAACCGAAAACGCTCGGAGAGCGGCGTGTTCGAGAAATCCACCGAAATGCAGTACCGCTACAGCATCAAAGTGAGCAACACCTATTCCACAAAGGCGGTGTCGGTGAAACTGCACGAACGGATTCTGTGTCCCAGAACGAGAAAATCCGCGTCGAATTGGGTGAAAAGACGACAAAAGGTTTCGAAAAAGATCGAGAGAAACCCGGTGTACTCACCTGGACGCTGGATATTCCCAAAGGGAAAAACCGCGAAATCGTGCTGGATTACAAAATCGAGTACCCCAAGGACAGTGCGATTTACGGTGCGCCGTAACGCTCGGTCAGCGTCCGCAGCCCTCGCCGCCCAAATACGGCAGGGTGTCTGCGGACAGCGGTCCGAAGCAGTCTTCGTTGAGGAAATAGAATTCGCCCGTCTGGGTGTTCACTTCCACGAAGAGGTAGGCATCCGGGTCGTAGCGGCAGGAAGCCACCACCCAGTTGGGGGCACCGAAATCGTCGCCTAAATCCATCCAGGTGTGGGTGTGGCCCGAAAACACGAACTCGATAGTATCCCCGTACTGCTTGATCAGGTCTTTCAGGTCCGAGTCGCCGAACTCGTCTTCCTGGATCAGCGGCAGCATGTAGTGCAGGAAAAGGAACGTAGGTTTTCCTTCTTTCAAAAGGTTTTCCAGCCACTCCAGTTGGTCCGCTCCCAACGAGCCGAAATCCGTGTCGTACAGTTCGCTTTCGGGATTCCAGGTGTCGCCGAGAAAATTGTTGATGTGAATAAAGCGATAGCCTTTGTGATCCACGTAATAGTAGGGATCGACGCCGAATTTTTCTTTGTAGAGCTTGTGGGTGAAGTCGCGGGTCACGTTGCGGATGTCGTAATCGTGGTTGCCGAAACCGATATACACCGGAATATCGAAGCCGTCGATCAGGTCGCTGGCGATGTCGAAACGGGTGCGGGTGTCCATCAGAAAATCCCAGTCACTGGACGGATAGTTGTGAACGACATCTCCGCAGATGAGGATCATGTCCAGTGTTTCGGGAAACTCGTTGATATAGCTCTGAATCTGGGTCAGATACGCTTCGGTGTTGTAAATGGAGGTCTCGCTGCCCGTGTAATACTCATCGATGATGTGGGTGTCTGCCAGAACGACGAAACGGAAAATCGGGGAGTCTTCGTTGTCGGTTTCGGTTGGAATGGCTTCCTCGTCGTTGTCTGCTCCTCCGTTATTGTCGGATTCGTCGTCCGAACCGCAGGCGCAAAGCAGCAACAGTGCCATGAACGGGACAAGCCATAAACCCCACTGGTGAAAAGGCGTGCGATACGTCGAAAACAAAGCTTGTTGATTGCGGGCTGAATTTCTCAATGACTTTTCCTTTGCAGAAAGCGAAACGTTTCACCATTCGAAGAAATGCCGACAGGTGGATATTCATGAAAATCATTTTGCCATTTTATGAAGAAATTTTTGTTTGATTTCCATGAATTGTAAAGGAATTTCGAAAGGGGCTTCCGAATCGTTTTCTTCCTTTCTTGGCGCTCAACAACGATCTGCAACGATGGAATTTTTGGGGATGTGCAAGTTCATGGAGCAACAGTGTGCGAAATTTGGCGAATTTTTGTCTTTTTCCCGAAAAACAGCCGTTTGCAGCCTTGTTTTATAGGGGGTGGTACGAGTAACCTATTGAAAATATAGAAGAAATGATGTCTTTTGTGTTGGGGTGCACCTTTTTTTTACGAGTCGAAAGCAAATTGGCGAATCATGAAAACCACGCAACCCCTTGTAAAATAAGGCTGAAATCGTTTTTTTTCTTGACTCTTCAAACTTTCAAGTATATATAAAATATAATTATTAAACAGCGCTCACTTTAACCCCAGACGAAGGAGAAGGAAGATGCCAAAGGCAAAGAAGGCACCCGCCAAAAAAGCTCCGGCCAAGAAAGCTGCAGCCAAAAAGGCTCCGGCGAAGAAAGCTGTAGCCAAGAAGGCTCCGGAGAAGAAAGCCGTCGCCAAGAAAACCCCAGCCAAGAAGGCTCCGGCCAAAAAGGCACCGAAGAAGAAAGTATGGAAGCCCAAAGCCGTCGAAACCAAGGCAGCCCTGATCGAGGAACTGAAAGCCAGCATGGGCGATCTCGAATTGACGACGAAGGCCACCAACGAAATCGTGAACAACCTTTTCGAAATCATTTCCATTTCGATCAAGCGCAAAAAACGCCTGACGGTTCCGGGCTTCGGTACGTTCAACGTTCGTAAGCGCAAAGCTCGCATGGGCCGCAATCCGCAGACCGGCGAACCCCTCAAAATCAAGGCCAGCAAGACTGTGGCCTTCAAGCCCACGCCCAAACTGAAAGACATCCTGTAAATTCTCCGGGCATGGTTGTTTCCAAGGCTCCCTGCGGGGAGCCTTTTTTTGTCGCCTGGAGAATTTCGTTTGCGCAGAATATTTCAAATCACAATGTTTAACGGGAACCATGTGGAACGATAAAAAAATTTACGATGTCAGTTTGCCGCTTGGACCTCGGATGGCGGTGTATCCGGGAGATCCAGAGGTTCGTTTGGAGCGAATTTCGGACCTGGAACACGGAGATCCCTACACCTTGAGTCGTTTGACGCTCTCACTTCATAGCGGAACCCACCTCGATGCTCCGTCGCATTTCATCCCGAACGGGGCGACGTCTGAAGTGTTTGGTGTATCTTCATGCTTTTTAAAGGCTTTTGTCGTCGATTGGCGCGAAAACGACGAAACCGTTACGGAAAGGCTCGATCGTTTGGATGTTTCACCGGGAGATGCCGTGCTGTTTCGGCTTCCCGAAGGAATTCGAAACAGACCGGAGGACGTTTCGGTTGTTTCGCCTGTGACGCCTGCCGTGGCGCGTTGGTGCGTGGAAAAAGAGCTGCAACTTGTCGGAATCGATGCTCTTTCGATTGAAGATGGAGCCGACGGAGCATTTCCCGTACATCGGGAGTTGCTGGGAAACGGCGTTTTGATCCTGGAAGGTTTGTGGCTGGAAGGTGTTCCCGAAGGGCGCTGCACGCTGGTGTGCTGTCCGTTGAGGATCGAAGGTGCGGAAGCGGCACCGGCTCGCGCAATGCTGATATTTTAATCTCTTCAAAGTGTAAAGATAACAGATAGATAAGTATTTTCGCTCGAATCGAAAATAGAAAAAACGCAATATTCTCTTAAGGATAAAAGCTGCTTGAAAATGTTTTTCGCTTGACCGGAAAAGTCGGTTCGCCTATCTTGTTTGATGCACGCTTTTTACTGAATTGAAGATTGAAGCAAAAACCGTGGGGAGTCCCGCGTTGCAGATTTTGCGCTGTATCATATTGAGTCGATTGATTTTTTTACCTTTGGGAAAGGAAGGGAAAGGAACATGAATCTATCCAACAAGATACTGATTCTCCTTCTCACGATGTCCATGTTGGTTGCCGTGGGTTGCGGCAGCGATGACGGCGAGCCGGGTGATCCCTGCGAAAACGTGACCTGCGATGCCAACGAAGTTTGTGTGTCCGGTAGTTGCGAATGCGTTTCGGGATACGAACGCGACCAGAACGACGGTACTTGTATTGCTGCCGCCGATCCCTGCGCGGACGTGACTTGCGGCGACAATGCCTCTTGCGTCGAAGGTGACTGCGTGTGTGACGATGGCTTCGAAGGCGACCCGGATGCGGGTTGTACCGCTGTGGCCGATCTTTGCGCCGACGTAACCTGCGGTGACAACGCCACCTGCGATACCACGACCGGCGACTGTGCTTGTGACGATGGCTATGAAGGCGACCCGGATGCGGGTTGTACGGCTGTCGATCTCTGCGCGGACGTGACCTGCGGCGACAACGCCACCTGCGATACCACGACCGGCGACTGTGCTTGTGACGATGGCTTTGAAGGCGATCCGGATGCGGGTTGCACGGCGGTCGATCCTTGCACGAACGTGACCTGCGGTGACAATGCCTCCTGTGTGGAAGGCGATTGCGTTTGTGACGAACACTACGAAGGCGACGCGGATGCGGGCTGTACGCTGATCGATTACTGCGATGGCGTAACCTGCGGCACGAACGCCCACTGTGTCATCAACCTGGAACTCGAAGATTATTACGAATGCGTCTGTGACGAGCATTTCGAGGGTGACGCCACCACCGAATGCACCGCCATCGACTACTGCGACGGCGTGACCTGCGGCACGAACGCCCATTGCGAAATGGATCTCGAACTGGAAGATAATTACCAATGTGTTTGCGATACGCATTATGAAGGCGACGCGACGACCGAATGCACCGGTATCAATTACTGTGCAACCGAAAGCTGCGGCACGAACGCACATTGCGAAATCAATTACGAGCTGGATGCCGGCTGGATGTGCGTGTGTGACGAGCATTATGCTGGTAATCCCGATACGGGTTGCGAGATGATCAACTACTGCTCCGGTGTCAACTGCCGTCAGCTGTACTCGGTCAACTCCCATTGTGTCGTCAATCTCGAGGAAGACAACTATTACGAGTGCGTTTGCAACGATGGCTTCCCCTGGAACGCCGATTTCAACGCCTGTCTGCCGGATCTTTGCGAAGGCGTGAACTGTGGTGACAATGCCACCTGCGATTCGACCACCGGCCTGTGCTCCTGCGACACGGGTTACTTGGGCGATCCCTACGACACGAACGGCTGCTACGAAGACCTGTGCGTCGGCGTTCCCTGCGGGGACAACGGTGCTTGCAACCCGATGGACGGTATTTGTACTTGCAACACGCATTACACCTGGGATCAGACCGATGGCTGCCTGGCCACCGATTACTGCGATGGCGTGAGCTGCGATACGGGCAAACATTGCGAAATCGATCTCGGTGTTGCGGATGATTTCTACGAGTGTGTTTGCGATGACGGAACCATCGACGACGGTATGGGTGGATGCACCGCCGATCCTTGTGTCGCGGTCAATTGTCCTGACAATTCCTATTGTAACCCGGTGGATACCCTTTGCTACTGCGACATGCATTACGAAGGAACCCCCGTGGCGGACAATGCGGGTAGTGCCTGCACGATGATCGACTACTGCGCCGACGTGAACTGCCAGGATAATGCTTCCTGCGTGATCAATCTCGACATGGACATGGATTATTACGAATGCGTCTGTGACGACGATTACATCCTGGATACGGAAACCGGCGATTGCGTGATGGATGCCTGCCTGAACGTGACCTGCGGCGACAACGCCACCTGCGATCCGATGACCGGCGATTGCGCCTGCGACGAAGGATTCACGGGCGACCCGGATACGGCTTGCGAAGAGGATCTTTGCTTCAACAAAGAATGCCCGGCGTTTTCCTATTGCGATCCGACCAACGGCTACTGCCTCTGTGACGAGCACTATGGTGACTTCGATCCTATGAATGGCTGCACGCTGATCGATTACTGCGACGGCGTAACCTGCCAGGACAACGCCAGCTGCCAGGTCAACTACGAAGTCGTGCCGGAATACTACGAATGTACCTGTGATTACGGGTATGTAGACAATGGCGAAGGCGAGTGCGTGGTCGGCAGCTGCTTTGGTGTCGAATGTCCCGAGTTTTCCTACTGCGACGTCGAAGACGGTTCCTGTCAGTGCGACATGCACTATGAAGGCACCCCGACGGACGGCGATCCCGACTCCGCCTGCACGCCGATCGACTACTGCGACGGCGTAACCTGCGGCGATTTCGCGGCTTGCGAAATCAACTGGGATGTCGATGACCAATATTACGAGTGTGTCTGCGACATGCATTATGAAGGCGATGCCTATACCGGCTGCACCGAAATCGACTACTGCGATGGTGTAACCTGCGGTGACAACGCCACCTGCAACGTCAACTGGGAAATTGCCGATATCTATTACGAGTGTCTCTGTGACGACCATTTCGAAGGCGATCCCGTCGAAGGTTGCACGGCGATCGATTACTGCATGGACATCGACTGCGGCATGGAGTACTCGGAATACTCCCACTGTGAAATCGATCTCGAACTGGCTGAAAACGACTATTACGAGTGTGTCTGCGACGATGGCTTCCCCTGGAACGACGAACTCGGCCGTTGCCTGCCGGACCTTTGTCTCAACGCGGAATGCCCCGAGAACTCGCTGTGCGATCCGTCCAACGGTCAATGTTACTGCGAGGATGGCTTCCTGGGTAATCCCTACACGCTGGGTTGCTTCGCCGATCAGTGTGCCGACATGCCTTGTGGTGAGTTCGGAACCTGCGATCCTTACCTCGGGATTTGCGATTGCTACGAGCATTACTCCTGGAATGAAGTCGATGGCTGTGTGCCGGTCGATTACTGCGCCGGAGTGGATTGCGGTGAAGGCCGTTCCTGTGTGGAAGACCTGGATATGCTCCCGGACTACTACGTCTGTGAATGCGATCCCGGTACGTACGAAGTGGACGGCGAATGCGTAGCCGATCCTTGTGTCGAAATAACTTGCGGCGACAATGCCTTCTGCGACCCCTACGAAGAAGCCTGCGTTTGCGACGAATTCTTCATGGGTGATCCCGATGCTGGTTGTACGCCGATCGATTATTGCACGATCTTGGGGCAGGAATACCAGATGGATTGCGGTACCAACGCCCAGTGCGTGTTGGACTACACCGGTGAAGGTGCCCAGCAAGAAGCGCCTGTCACTTGTGTTTGCAACGACGGCTATCTCCCCGATCCCGGAAACCAGCCGGACCCGTTCGGCGGATTCCTGGGCGACGCCTTCGGTGGCTGCATTGCCGATCCTTGCCTGGATGTGACCTGCGGCACCAACGCCACTTGCGACCCGATGAGCGGCGAATGCATGTGCGACGAAGGTTTCGTGGGCGATCCCGACGTCATGTGCGACGTGGATCTCTGCTTCGAAAACTACTGCCCGATGAATTCCACCTGCGATCCCGACAGCGGTATCTGCCTGTGTGACGAGCACTATGCCGATTTCGATCCTTACTACGGATGCGAAATGATCGACTACTGCGACGGCGTGATCTGCCAGGACAACGCGCATTGCGAAATCGCTCTGGAGGAAGAATCCTTCTTCACCTGCGTTTGCGATTACGGTTTCGTGGATGACGGTTTTGGCGAATGTGTCGAAGGCAACTGCATGGGCGTCGAATGCCCGATGAATGCCTTCTGCGACGAAGCCGATGGCCTGTGCTACTGCGACGAGCATTTCGAAGGAATGCCGGAAGATGGCAATCCCGACAGCGCTTGTACGGAAATCGACTACTGCTCGCTGGGTCAGGTTGATTGTGCCACCATTGACCCGATGATGATCTGCGTCAACGATTGGGAAGCCGCTCCCGACTACTACAGCTGTGTCTGCATGGAAGGCTATGCCTGGGACGACGAAGCGGAAGCCTGTGTGGAAGTGTGCGAAGACGACTACCTGGAGCCGAACGACGACGGATTCAGCTCCGTGGTTATCGACACGACGCAGGAAAGCTTCGCTAACGACCTTGTCGCCAAGAACTGGGACGGTGAAGTCAACGAAGACTGGTTCTCCGGTTACTTCATGGCCGAACAGTGGTTCGTTACCTCGATCTACATTGAAGATGATGCTCAGCTGATCGTGAACTTCTACTCTCAGGAAAGCCTGATGGATCAGTATCCCGAGCCGGTTTCCTCCTACTACCTCGAAGAAAGCACCAACATCTTCTTGCAGGCTCCCACGGAAGGCCTCTACCTGATGCAGATTTACAATCCCATCAGTGGAAGCTGCGCGATGTACGATATTTACATCGCGCCTCTGGAAGACTCCTGCACGGAAGATACCTGTGGCGAGCATGAAGAGTGCACCTTCGCTCCTTGGCTGGGTGATGGCGACTTGACCTACAACGAATGTGTTTGTGAGCCTGGCTACACCGAGAGTGAAGAAGGCGCTTGCGAGCTGTTCTGCGAAGAAGACATGTACATGAACGAGCCTGTGGTGGTGGAAGACTTCCCCGTTCACCGCGACGGATATGGTGTTGGCAGGTCAGGAATCTCCCGACCGGTTCGATTTCCGTGCCATGCCTGGAGATACGGTTTACGCGTCTGTCGGGTACGACACCGAAGCTGGATCTCCTAGCTTCTTCCTCATCAATCCGGCTACTTTCGATGTCGTTGCCTTCGGTACACGGGTTGAAGGCGGTAAGGTGATCGAGTTCACCCTGGGCATCGATGATCCTACGCGATTGGCTTTGTGGTTCCAGACCGGCGATTCGGAGCCGCTGCTTTGCCTCCCGTACGAGATTCAACTGTACGTCGAAAGCCATCCTTGCAACGCCGATCCATGTGGTGAAAACCAGGTATGTTCTTTCGATCCCGCGAGTGAAGGTCATTACACCTGCGATTGCGCCACGGATTACGTCTGGAACAAGCAGGAAACCGAATGCGTCGAGCATCCTTGCATCACTTACGATGTAAGCTGCCAGGATCATGCCACCTGCATGGTTAACTGGGAAACCGAATTCGGGTACGAATGCGTCTGTGACGAGAACTTCCTGTTGGAAACCGGTGGAGATGCCGGTGACGAATGTGTGTTCTACTGTGAGGACGACACATCGGAGGACAATGATGTATCCGGTGCTGCGGCTGTTCTGACACTGGATCAGGTTGTCGGTCCAACGGCGAACTCGGAGCGTTTATCTCCGGTGTTTCGGCTTCCGAAAACTCTTCCCTCAAGGACTACGACTGGTATCGTTTCGACTTGGCCGCCGGTGAAGCCGTGGCGGTTGGTGCCTACTTCAGTCACTCTATGGGCGATATCGACATCAAACTGTGGGATTACGAAGCCGAGAACGGAATATATATCGGAGCATTGGCGTCTTCGTCTTCTAGCAGTGACGACGAGGAATTATTCTACCTCTCCGAAGAAGGTGGAACGTATTATCTCGAAATTAAACCGTATGGCACCTATATGTGCAATCATACGCGCTGTACGTCATCAAACCGATCAGTCCTTGCGATGAGGATCCGATGATTTGCGGCGATCCGGAAGTGACGCATCAGGCCTGTGCATGGAATCCGACCTCGAGTAACCTTGCTGCCTACGAGTGTGTCTGTGCCGATGGCTACATCTGGTGGGGAGACACCGAGGAATGCATCGAGGATCTCTGCGCCGAAGCAGAATGCCCGGAACACTCCGAATGCGATCCGCTGACGGGCGATTGCATCTGTGACGACAACTACGTCATGGAAGGTGAAGTTTGCGTGTTCTCCTGCAACGACGATGAGTATGAGGACAACGACACCTCGGATGCGGCAACCTCCTTGGCATTGGATTCGGTTGTCGGTGACAACGGTGAGTTGGGTGTCGAATTCCATGGTGTTTCAGCCTACGGTGAAGAACAAGATCGCGATTGGTACAGCTTCGACCTCGAAGAGGGCGAGGTGATTACCATCAATGTTTTGTTCCTCGACGATCTGGGCGATATCGACATCAGGTTGTGGGATTATGCGGCACCTAACAGCGGATCGTACGATTACGAGCGGTCTTCTGCCAGCAGCTCTGACAACGAGGCAATCACCGGTTACGTGGTTCCGGCTACCGGAACCTACTATCTCCAGATTTATCCGTACGGTTCGGATGTCTGCAATCCGTATGATGTGCAGATCCTGAAGCACATCAATCCCTGTGATGCTGAAGTACCGGTATGTGGCGATCCCGATGAAACGCACATGGTTTGCGAGTGGAACTACAGCACGAGTGATCCTATGGCCTACGAGTGCTTCTGCGAAGAAACCTACATCTGGGACGAAGAACTCAGCGAATGTGTCAATGACCTGTGCTACGAAGTCGAATGCTTCGACAACGCCGCCTGCGATCAGGGTACCGGCCAGTGTGTGTGCGACAGCATTACGAAAACTGGCAGATGGATGTAGGCTGCACAGAGATCGATTATTGCGCTGACGTGGATTGCGGTAGCCTCTATTCGGCCAACTCCCATTGTGTGATCGATCTTGAAATGGAAGCCGATTACTTCATGTGCGTCTGTGACGAAGGCTTTTTGTGGATGAAACCGAGCAGGCTTGTCTGACAGATCAGACTCCAGAAGTCTGCTTGACGGATCTTACTCTAGCGCTTGAGGATAACACTCCGGTAGAATCCCAGATGGTGATAGAAGACGACGTGCAGGTCAGCGAAATCTGCATGACCATCGATATCGACCACACCTGGCCGGGTGACATGGTTGTCGATCTCGTTACACCTTCCGAAAATGTGATTTCTGTCATACCGCGATATCAGGGCTTCAGCGATTCCTACTCGTTGGTCGTCGATCCTGCGGAAAGCAGCCTGGGAACCTGGACGCTTCAACTCGAAGATAAGGGCGCAGGCGATAGCGGAACCCTCTATGGTTGGTGTATGCGCCTGGGACCGTGCCAGGAGTAAACCATCACTACTTTTCGGGAATGATTCGTTCCCGGATCGAAACTCGAACCCCCCGGTCTTGGCCGGGGGGTTTTTTGTGGAGGGAATGAAAGGATTGTGTTAGAATTACATTCAATGGAAAAGCAAAAAATGTATTTTTTTTGCAAGGATTGCGGTGCAGAAACCCACTAATGGATCAAAAGTTGATGAATTGAAGGTGTACGTGCGTGAGGACAAATTCATTTTAATCAACAATTCCAGTAGGTTAGAGGGTTTGGCACTATAAGGTTAGCGAAGAGCATTTTTTGCTTTGAAGGTGAATGGCATGTTGCACGTCGTGAAAAATAGTGGATTCGATACCTCGCGCAAGGTATTGGTCATCGCTCCGGCTCTGGATCGGGCCGATCACGGACGTTTGCGGCGGTTGGTGCGCAATCTTCCCGCACAGGGTTGGAATCCTTTACTTTTTACGGTTTCTTCTTCTTCTGTTTCTTTTATTTATGAATCGGGAGACGAAAGCCTTTCTCCGGTTTGCGGTAATGGAAGGATATTGAGTAAAAAAGAGAGCGAACGAGATTCTCAGTACCTTTCGAAATTTGGCTTTGGTAAAAAATTATCCAATATTTTCCATTCGTTACGATCTTCTACGGCGTTGCCCTTTCCTGTTTCCCAAAGCATTGAATGCTTGTGGCGAGACCTTGAGAAAGCACCCGGAAACGGAAGCGTTGTTCGTCAGCGGTTTTTCACGCACGGCTGCGACGATCGGGTACATCGTTCATCGGCTTTATAAGCTTCCGTTATTCCTTGGACTTTTCCCCGCAACTTATGGAAAACGACGCGGTGGGCGGCAAGGATTTTTCCCTTTTCGGGAAGGCTGAACATGCCCTCGATCGGCATATTTTGCAGGCAGCCGACAAAATTCTGCTGAATTCTCGCCAGGGCTCGCCAGACTTATGCCAAGCGTTTCCCCCAATCTTCCTCCCGAGCGTTTTGGCGTGCTCTACGATCCCTTCGGCCCCACCTGCAAGGAGGGGGAACAGATCGAGCACGACGACAGGTTTACGATTTTTCTGGAAGGAACGTTTTCGGACGAAGAAAAGGTCAATGTTTTCAAAGGAGTACGGCGATTTCTGTCTCGGTCGTATGTACCTTCCAAACGGATTCGTCTGGTGGTGAGCGAACCCATCGCGAACGAAACCGAAGTACTGGCGAGGGACATGGGACTCGAACTGAGTCTGCATCGTCTTTCCGGCGAAAACTCCGCTACCAAGCGCGCCTGGCTCGAACGGGCGGATGCGTTGTTGTTGGGATCGACCGAGCACGATCCTTTTCTCCCCCCGGAATGGGCCGACTCGTTGGCTTCCGGGAGTTTTTTGCTCGATTTGACGCAAAACCGCGAATTGCGGTGGCTGGTTCGCAAAGCCGGACCGGAATCAGCCTGACTTCCCGTTCGGTCGAAGACATCGCGTGGGGATTTCGCAGGCCTGGAATCTCGACCGCTCCGTTCGAGGCCGAACGGGATCTGGAGTTTATCGAAACGTTTTCGGCCAAACAGAGTGCGCGGCGTCTTTCGGGAATCTTCGATGAGGACGTTGCTGCGCGTAACACTCGAAAATCAGGGACGCAATTCCAATAAAGCGGGATTGCGGACCGTTTCATAAAAGGCAGGTGCCGTGATGTGGAAAGCTTCCTATCAAGACAAAAACCGACGTGTCGTTCTCGAAAAGCTGCCGGGTGGCGGTTTGGGATCGATCCAGGGGTCGGCAAGTGATGCGCATCATGGATTTCAACAATTTTTTCAGTTTCACCGGTGGCGGGGTTCGTACTTATCACATGGAGAAACTGAAGTATTATCGCAATCGTCCCGATGTCCGCTATGTGCTGGCCGTACCGTCGGATCGTGACGAAAACCGAGCGCCATGGTTTCGCAGTGTTGCGTCATATCAAAGCCCCTGCTATTCCCGGTGCTCCCAATTACCGGCACGTGATTAACTTTATGAAATTAAAAAGGATTTTCGCCGAAGAAAATCCCGACCTTATCGAAGCGGGTAGTCCCTATCTCGATCCCTTGGCTGATCCGATCCGCCGCCAAAGGGCTGGATGCGGTGATTACCGGTTTCTGGCACGCCGATTTTCCGACTGCCCTACTTCGAAACCATCGGAGGGCGGGTGCATCCGTTGGTGGTAAAAACCGCCCGAAGGGCTCGGCTGGAGTCTGGCAAGGCGGACCTACGGCAAGTATACGGCGACGTTCGCAAGCGCGGACTGCAGTGGTTCGATGAACTCGACCGACAGGGCATTCATCGCGTGATGCAAACGCCTTTTGGGTGTGGATGTCGAGATGTTCCCACCCCGAAAAAACGGGATGAGAAGCTTCGTGCCGCATACGGAGCGAGCCAGGACCGCCCGTTGATTTTCTTCCCCCATCGTCTGTTGGAAGAAAAAGGAATCAACGAAGTACTCCGAAGCGCTGCCGCGCATCGCCGATGAGGACGGGTTCCATTTTCGTATTTTCCGGGGACCGGTCCCCGATATCCGCAGTTGAAACACCCTCGTCGAGGGTCGCGATGACGTGCACTACCTGGGATTCGTGGACGATCAGGAAGAGATGGCGCGCTGGTATGCCTCGTCGGACGCGATTTTCCGCGCTAAGTGCCTGGGAAACCTTCGGTTTATCCCGCCGTCGAAGCGATGAGTTCCGGCGTGCCGATGATCGGCGCGAACAAAGGTGCGGTACGTGGACTGGATCACGCGCTCCCAATGCGGAACGCTGGTTCCCCATGGCGACACCGAACGCCTGGTGGATTCCACGATCGGCTTGTTGAAAAATCCCGAACGCAAAACCAAGGGATTGCGTGGACGTCGTTTTGTGGCGCGCCATTTCAGTTGGCCGGTGACCTTTGAACGACAGCTCGATTTCTACCGTCAATTGGTGGAAGCTCGCCAAAGTGGGATGGAGTTGCCCGAGCAGCCGTTCCGCTGGAATTCCGAGCCTGTTGGTGTCTCTGCCGGCGTTGGCGTTCGTACCGGGATGGCATGATTTTAGCGAATTGATGTGGTTTCATTCCTGATGCGGGAAAACGATTAAAACCCTTCGGTTTTCCATTCATGTGAATGTCGTGCACGGCTGATGAAAAGTGGGACAATCATCGGTTTTCGTATTGGAGTGTCTTTTTTTTGAAAAATGTTTCATACCATTGACAGGATTTCCTACCTGCGATACTTCTATTTGGTCTATCTTTTTGCTGTTGATTTGTGCCGTCTTCAATGTATCCTCACCTACGAAGCAAAAAGACATGACAAAACAACGAAAAAGAGATGCCGTTCCGATCGGATCATGACGACGAAACCCAATCGGAATCTTTTGGACACATCTTTGGAGAAAACGGAAAAATCATGAAAAGGTTTGCGGACACGTTGTGGGTCGTTTTTTCGGTCGTGGTAGTGCTTTCGATTTCGGCTGCTTCGGTGACGACGGAGGTTCCACCGGTACGAACGGTGACGAGGATTCCGAAAATGTCGAATTGGCTCCTGAAAATACAGGAGAAAACGAGTACATCGATCCCTGTTTAGGAGTGTGCAAAGAAACGGATGCATCGTTCTGTGTCAACAGTCGCATCCTTTGTGAATGCCAGAAGAGAGTTGGACCTCTTCGAGCTGCACCTCCTACTGTTCCGATATGGGAGCGAAGCATCTTGGATGCGGAGCGGATAAGGAAGGTTTCACGAGCTGCCTGTGTTCCGGCGGCGACGAAGATGTGGAGCAGCGCGAACCGTTTAGCGATCCCGGTTGCCGTGGATGGGATTTTTACGTGAAAAATCAATCCACTCGCTATGTGACCGATGACGGCGATCCCTACTACCTGTATATGGCCTTTAGCAGTGACACGACGCCTTTGGATATTCCTCCAGATGACGATTACCCCGAGTGCCGGTGGTTTCGATGAAGTGGGAACCTTGGTCTTCGAGGAAGAGGATACCAAGTACGAAACCTGCTCCAACTGTGTGGTTTTACGAAAGAATTGCAGTGTCAACCAGTTGACCGGGACACTGACCCTGCGAACGCTATTACATGCCTCGTGCGGGAAGCAAACTGAACGTTGCGAATATCGATACGGCGATCGGCCAAGATTTCACCGCCCAATTCGATTCCATGTACATGGAAGAAGTGACCATCACTCAAACAAGCACGACCCGCGTGGAGAACGGCGAAAGCTGGTGCTTCGATCTGTTCGACATCGATTCGTTCATTACCGAAGATGGTTACGTGCACATGGAAGAGCCGGGACGACCTTCCTTGCGATTATCCCGACGGACCGTACTACTTCCTCGGACCGGTGGAGGGAGAAAGCACGCCCGAACCTGGAACCGTACCTCCGATGTCCTGGCCCGGAGCCTACAACAAAGGTTTGGAGGTTGGTTTCGATCTCGGTAAATTCCGTTGCGAGCATCCCGAGTGTGAAAACTCTGTTCGTTGTTGTGATGGCGGGTTGGTGCTCGGCCTGCAAATCGTACATGAATGAATATTTGTGTAACGAAGGCGGATTCATCGACCAGTTGAAGGATCTTTCGGCGGGAATTCCTGTTTGTGGTGGGTGATACCTCGTCTCAAGGCGTTCCGGCAACAAACAAATACGCTGACGATTATGTGGATCTCTACAATTGCGAGGGTGGATATCGTATTTCCGGATACCGATAACAGCGCCGGGAGCGGGTTGTCTGGAGCAACGACATGAGCGACGGGCATTCCTTGGGTTGCCGCAATTCGTATGAGCGATATGAAACTCATCGCTACTCAGGGCGATTACATCATGAATATGGTGGGAATCGCTACCGCCAATCTGAACAAATAGCGCAGAAACATACTTTTTTCACCGCCCTCATGGGCGGTTTTTTCTATGGAGCCGAAAACGATGCGAATGTTGAAACTCTGGATGTTGGTGGTATGCCTTTCATGGGTCGGATTCGCTTGCGGAGACGATGGCGATTCCTCGACGAATGACGGGGATCTCGATCAAGATGTTACCTCCGAAGAAGAACTTCCACCGGCAGATGAAGATTCCGTGGTGGAAACCGATCAGGATTCCGAAAACATCGAGGAAATTCCGGAGCTTGAAGAAGAAATTCCGGATTGCGACGGTACCTGGCTTACAACGGTTTCCGGTACGATACAGGATAACCAGGGGCAACCCATGGACGATGCCGCGGGTGATTGTCTGCATTTTCAAATACCCCAGCGGCGAATCCTGCCTCAGCCCGGTTGCCACTGACACCAACGGCAATTTCCTTGCAACGGTTCCTTCCGCGCACGCCTGCGCTCAGGAACTCGCCGTACGAGTTCAAATCTATTTGAAACCCAGTTATGCCACGCCATCGTGCCGTTATCAGCCGGACGCGGACGGAGCCTTCGTGTTGCCGGAAGCGATTCGTATGGTAGAAGCTCCCGATTGCACCCGCGATACCTTGGGAAACGACACGGAACGAGCACGTCATCAACCGCTTCGAACGGAAGCGACATTGACCGTCGTGCCCGACAAGCTGTTCTTGCTTGATTACGGCTACGAAGATATGAATCTGCTGGTCTGGGACGATGCAAACCAGGGGTGGCCTTGCTTTATCGATTCCAACGATCCTCCGGCTATGCTGCTCTCTTTCGCTCCCGAAATCGAAGTTACCGACGAAGGCGGGGCGTCGATCACGTTTCCCAATACAGCGGGACTGACCGCCGGGGACGTGGTGGACCTTTACGTGGTTGGTGGTTCGGGTACCCGAAACTGGGATGATGAAAGTGTAGGCGAAGGGGTTTGGTCGGCACTTGGAACAGCTACCGTGTCTCAGGATGGTTCGGTTATTGAAATGGACGATGTGCGCGGGTTGCCGTTCTTGACCTGGGTAGGCTTTAAAACTCGTTGATTTTCAATAGGTTCGATGTTTCCAGCGCCGTGTCGATTCTCGCTTTGAGATCCTCGTAAGGGGTGAAGCCGGCGCAGAGGCGCGTTGGTTTTTCGTTTCCGAAAAACAGCAGGCTGGGAACGATTTCCAGCCCAAGGTCGTCGGCAAGGTCGAAGTCCGATTCGGTTTTCTCTGCAATTTCAGGAGTTTGCCAGCGTTCGCGCCATAAGTTGGTATCTACCCCCACCGCTTCAACGGCTTCGGCCAGGCGGTTTTCGTCCCTTGGATCATCTCCCTGTGTGAACAGGCGTCGTTGCATTTCGTGCACGAAAGCCAACTCTCGTGACGGATCGATGGAACGCACCGCCAGCGCTGCCTGGGTGGCGGGGAGACTGTCGTACCGAAAACCCTCTTTTTGCAGCAAATTCCAGAATTTAGGCGTGATCTTCGCTCCCGTGCGTGTTTCGATGCGTTTGACTTCGGAACGAAATCCGTCCAGTAGATCGGGGGAGACGGTCAAGGCGCGTTCTCCGGGGCAAAGCCCGTAATGATGAATTTCGAAAGAAAAGTGGGAGGAATAGTCTTCGAGGATACGTTCGATGACCGGTCCCATCCCGAAGCACCAGCCGCACAGCGGGTCTGTGAAATAGAGGAAGCGTTTGGAATTCATAGGCTTTTTCATTAAATGTTGTGGTCTAGAATAAACAGCGCCCCGATCAGCAGAACCGAGCCGACAACACAGGAACAGGGGAGAAAACAGCCAGAGCACGAGCGGAATCGTGAAATAGTAGCAACGCATTCCGAAGGAGTTGTGTAAAAAGCCGTCGTTGATGGAACGGACGATCATCTCGTGGGTGACGATTTCGTCGGTTTCCGGCGTGAGGTGTATTAGAAAACTGACGTGGTTGAAGTGCCGGATCGCCAAGGTGAAATTGAAAAACGCGAAAAACAAGTCGGCGGCCAGCGCCAGCCATTTGAATTGCCAGGATACGTCGCTCTGCATTTCGAACAGTCCGAAATTCTGTGTAATTTCGGGAAGTCCTGGAATTTGAAGGCCACCGACAGCATTCCCAGACTTAACACAATGGCGGATGACGCCAGAAAACTCGAAGCCATGATCCAGTTGCGCAACGACTGAACCGATACGGTGTGGTTTTCCTTTTTCATCATTTCCGTAACCCAGGAGGTGCGCAGATGGTTGGCCAGACCCTGGGACAAAGACGTCGGATTGCGCCGGTATTGAAACAGGTAATACAAATGGTAGGCCATTAGCACGACCATTGAAAGGGCTATACATAGGATTTCGGAGTGAGCCATCCTCTTTTCCGTTTCGTGTTTTGGTCTGCGCCGATATCCTCGACGGGTTCTTCCCGCGATTCTGGATTTCTAAAACGAGTCATACAAGGAAAATAGAAACTTTCATTCAAAGTAGGACCAAATCCCGACAAATCAAGAAGAGAGCGTAAACTTCGCATAAAACTTAGTTGAGGATTTTTCCCAACTTAAGTAGTATGGAAGCGTTCTTGACGAAGTCGAATGAGACGCTTGTTTTTTCCATGCCTGCCTGGGAGTTTGAGCATGATTCGCATGTTTTCGCTTGTTTTCGTTTCGTTTTGTCTAAGCCTTCTTCTGTGGGGATGCGGAGGAAGCGATGTGGATGAAACCACCGGTTTGCTGGACGACAACGCCCTGTTGCAGGCGCTGAAAATGGTGGATGGCAAGGTTGTCGTGGATGTACCCCCTACTCCACTGTCGGATGCCGAACTTGCTCCTCAGCCCGGCCTGTTCGATGCTCCCGTGGAGCTCAAACTGGGGCAGACGTTCGCCGTCACGATGTCATCGCTCAATCCCGATGAAATCGACAGCGTGATAATCAAAGCCAAAGGATATAAGGGATATATCGAGCTTCCGGCGAATTTTGTGCTGGTCGGTACTTCCTACCGGGTCGAACTGTTCGGCAAGGTTGTTGGAGACGACCTTTTGAAAGGACGTAGTTTTGAACTGAACGTGGCGTTTAAAGGAACCAACGGCAATGTTGGGGCATATCAGTCCTGGCAGGTCGCGGTTTCCTCATTGACCGCGATGGATCTCGATTCTTTTCTTGAGAACCTGGACTTCAGCGAAAGTACATTGGAAACGGGGCTGTATCCCAATGGCAGCGCCGCTTCAACCGTACCCCAGGTTAAAAGTATCGTAGCCCCCAGTACCGTTTCCCCAGGCGGTTCGTTCGAGATCAAACTTGCGGTGGATTCCTCCATGGCCAACCAGGTTTCTTCTGCTTTGGTAGCTCTACCCTATACCCAGAATTACCGAAAAATCGGAGTCGAAGCGCAAACCGAAGACGGAAGCACATTTTTCCTGTTGTCCGGTTTGTTGAGCGAAAACCAGGGGTTGTTTGCAACGAAAATTACCATCATGGTGGCCGTGCAGACCGCCGACGGGCAGACCGGGATTTACCGAGAATGGTCCTTCCGGCTGGAGGAAGGTGGCAACGTCACGCCGACGGAATGCGACGACCACGACCCCTGTACCGTTGATGAAAAAGTCGGCGATGAATGCCAGAATACACCGAAAGACTGCTCGGATGCCTACGAATGCACCGAGGATCTTTGCGATGCAACGAACGGGCAGTGCAGCAATGAGCCCAAGACGGGAACCTGTCTGATTGGTGGAGTGTGTTATGCAAGTCAGGATAATAATCCTGAGGATTCTTGTAGCTTTTGCAACCCCGATCTCGATCCGCGCAACTGGTCGGCGGCTTTGAACGGGCAAACCTGCGACACGGGGGACGATTTACCCTGCACGACCGGTATCTGCCTCGCAGGAGTTTGCGAAACTCGTGTGAAAACAACTCATTGCCTGATCGATGGAAGCTGTTACGAAGTTGGGGAGGCAAAGCCGGATAGCGAATGCGAAACCTGCAGTTCCGAATCCCGAGAAGAATGGAGTGCCAAGGAAGACGGATCGGCTTGTGGCGACGGAAACCAATGCGTGCAGGGCGATTGTCTGGATTGTTTCGACCTCGAAGGCTGCGCGGATGTCGCCAACGAGTTGGAGTGTGCGAAGATCCAATGCGAGGACAACGCCTGTATCACCGATACAGCGGGTCGGGAAGGACAAACCTGCACTGAAGATGGATTGGATTGCACCTATGACATTTGCGATGCTTTCGGACAATGTTCCCACAATACGATCAAAAACAATACTTGTTTCATTGGTGGCGAATGTTTTGTGCGCAATCAGGACAATCCCGACGATCCCTGTCAGAGTTGCCGCATCGACGATCCCTGGAACTGGACGAACAAAAACGATGGAACGTCTTTGCAACGATGGCGATCAATGCCTGAACGGAAGCTGTATCGAGTGTATCGATGAAAGCGGTATGCCGCGACCTGGATCTGGAAGGGCGGGACACGGAATGCACGCTACGGCGTTGTGTCTCGAATGCCTGTGTTTTCGAACATTTGCCAAGGGAAACGACTTGTCAGGATGACGGAGTAAGGTGACGGCTCCGACCAGTGCGACGGAGAGGGATTCTGCCTGGATTGCCTGGATGTTTCAGCCTGTTCCGAAGTCGATACCAGCGGGATGGAGTGCGTGGAAACCGTTTGCGAGCAGAATACCTGCCAAATGGATCTCGATGCCCACGATGGCGAACCTTGCTCCGAGGATGGCGTGGATTGCACCACCGACCTGTGCAACGCCCAGGGCGAATGTACGCACCTGACCGGCGTGGACTCCTGCGTGATCGGCGACCAATGCTATTCCAACGGTGAAGCCCGGCCCGACAATCCCTGCCAGGTCTGCGATATCTCTCAGAATCCCAACGGTTGGACGTTGTTGACCAACGGTTCGGCCTGTGGGGAAGGGGACCAGTGTATCGATGGTGTCTGCAAGGATTGTTTCGATCTGACCGGCTGCGAGGATTACGACTGGAGCACGCGCGAACCCGCAATGCGGCGAGTTGTCCTGCTCAGGCGGCGCTTGTCTGTTCCAGGAACTTCCTCCCGGTACGGCTTGCAAGCCGGAAGGCTCCGATCTTGCCACCAACCAGTGCAATTTTACCGGTGCGTGCGTGGATTGCATCAATCTCAACGGTTGCGAAGATCTCGATATGGGCGAGCGCGACGATGAATGCGCCGAGAAAACCTGCAATATCGGAACTTTTACTTGCGAGTTTGTTCTTCCCGAGGAATCGGGAGACGGATGCAAGGTCAATGGAACCTGGGATGGTGAGGGCATTGCCCCCGATCAATGTACGACCGAAGGGCTGTGCATCGATTGTGTGGATGACGAGGGCTGCGCCAACCGGGCGTTGGGTAGTGGTATCGACGGCGAATGCGCCCGTTGGGCTTGCATGAACGATGCTTGCGAGTTGGATTTCGAACCGACCGACACGTTTTGTGAAAGCTCCGGTCCCGCTGCGGGCGAAGAATCGGACGAAAGCGACCAGTGCGACGGTGCCGGGCACTGCATCGATTGTACGACGGCCAGCGGTTGCACGGATATGAATCTCGGTTCTTACGACAGCGAATGCGTGGCGTTGGCCTGTCAGGACAACGTATGCGGCTACGATTTCGAACCGGCTGAAGTGCCGTGTCAGAGCAACGGAACCGGCGACGGTACCGATCAGTGCGACGGCAGCGGTTATTGCAGCGATTGTCTGACCGACTCGGGTTGCTCGGATCTGGCGTGGGGAAGCCGCGACAGTGAGTGCTCCAACCGAGTCTGTTCTCTTAGCCGAACCTGCCGTTTCGAGGATACTCAGCAGGCGGATGGCTGTTCCCGAACGGGTGAATGGGACGGGCAAGGCGTTCCGCCGGACCAATGCGGTGTTCAGGGCGAATGCTTGGATTGCGTAAATATCGACGGCTGCTACGATCTCACCTTGGATGGCAAGGACGAGGAATGCGTCAGCCGCCAATGTCTGCTAAACACCTGCAATCTGTCCCTGCTGGAAGACGGCTCTGCCTGTCAGGAAGAAGGCATCTGGGACGGCCAGGGAACGGCGCCCGATCAATGCAGGACAGGTTATTGTTACGACTGCATCGATGTCAACGGTTGCTCGGATCTCCCCGACGACAATCTGGAATGCACCGTGCTGGTGTGTGACCAGGAACAATGCCGTCACGATGCGACGACCAACAGCGGGGAAACGTGCACCGACGACGGTTTGACCTGTACGGTGGATTCCTGCAGCAGCGAGGGTGTTTGCGAGCATGACACCGTGATGCCGGGTACCTGCCTCATCGACGGCGTGTGTTATGGCCATCTGGAGGTCAATCCGTCCAACACCTGCGAGTATTGCAACAGCCCGACCAGTTGTGGCGATGAATGTGCCGCCGAGCGCCGGGAGTGGCAGGTTAAATACGATGGAACGGCTTGTGGCCAGGACAACCAAGGGCAGTGCCTGAACGGAGCGTGTGTCGAATGTTTCAACGACATCGCTTGTTCCTATCTCGATCTCGGCGACCACGACGATGAATGCGCCGCCTGGTTGTGCGATCAGGAATCGCATACTTGCTACCTCTATACAGCTTCCGAAATGTTCGGATGCAAGCGGGACGGTGAGTGGAACGGTTCCGGTAATCCTCCCGACGTGTGCGATGCTTCGGGACATTGCATCGACTGTTACACCACCGAGCAATGCGCCGATGTCGAAGACGACGGCATATGGTGTACTGCCGTAAGTTGTAATGACGGACTATGTAACCAGAATGCTCTTGTGGATGAAACGTGTTACATCGACGGAGAGTGTCATTACTTCGGTACCGAAAATACTGCCGAGCATTCCAAGCGTTGCGGTTGGTGTCAGGCCGACAACCTGTACGACTGGACCCCGAAAGCCTGGGGAACCTCCTGCTCCACCAACGACCAATGCGACGGTGTGGGCAACTGCGTGGACTGTGTACAGGCGGAGGTCGCCTGCGACGATCTGGATTGGGGTGAACGGGATCTGGAATGTACGGTCAAGCAGTGCAACAATCATCTTTGCGAATTCGGAGATTACGATACGGGAACGACGTGCGAAATCGGTTCCGCCACCGGTGAAACCGATGAATGCAACGGAGATGGTCTGTGTGTGGACTGCACTTCCGACAGCGGTTGCGGAGACTTGTACATCAATACCAGTGTGTACGACCGGGAGTGCGTCGAACCTGCTTGTAACACGCCGAACAACAGTTGTTATGTAGATACCGATATTTACCTGGATATGGATTGCAACGATGACGGCTATTATTGCACCGTCGATCTTTGTAACAGCTCAGGTACGTGTACCCACGACACGGCTTTGGAGGGTCATTGCTTTATTGAAAGCCAGTGTTGGAGCGAGGACGACCGGCGGGGCGGCACCGGAAACAATTCCTGTGTGTATTGCAAGCCCGGCGGATCGGGAGGATCGTTCGGATGGACCAACGTGCCGTCCGAAGTCGCCTGCTGGAACGATGCCTATTCCTGTACCATCGATGTCTGCAACGGTGGCGGAACCTGCACCCACGACCAGATCGAAGACGGGACGTGCTTCATCGGATCGACCTGTTACGACGAAGAGGACTTGCGGGCTTCGACGGGTATTACACCTGCCAGGCTTGTCGTCCCGATGGATCGGGCGGTCAGAGAAGCTGGACGTTGAAAGATGCCGGTGAATCCTGCACGATGACTTACACCTGCCCGGATGAAACCAGTTGCGTGGAAGGGGATACCTGTACCACAACGAGTTGCAATTCCGTGGGAAGTTGCCTCGTGGACGAGATCCTTGTGGGGTGTTTCATCGATTCCGCCTGTTGGTCCGATGGAGACCGGAAAGACGATGTGGGAGACGACAACTGCCAGCGCTGCAATCCTGCGGGTGAGGGCGGATCTTCGGACTGGAGTCTTGTGGGTGACGGCATTTCCTGTACCGATTCGATGTCCTGTACCGATAACGTCTGTTCTGCGGGAGCCTGTGTGTTCAACTCGGTGGTCGAAGGCTGTTTCATCGATAACGATTGCTGGACCGACGGTCAGGTCAAAACCTCGTCTGGTGCCGATTCCTGTCTTGTTTGCAACGAAACCCAGGCGACTCAGGACTGGAGCTGGCAGGCGGACAACACCGAGTGTGATGACGGTGACAGCTCGACGATTTTCGATGTCTGTTCGAGCGGTGTCTGTGCGGGCCGGGAATTCGATATGAACTGGGTCGAACGTAGCGAGGGGACGAAGCCTTCTGTTCGGGCGTACCACGATATGGAGTACGATGCTGCAAACGGCGAAGTCATTCTGTTCGGTGGATTGGGTGACAACGATACCTACCTGAACGACACATGGAAATGGACACCCGACGGAGGGTGACTCAGCTATCTCCCTCAGGAGATATTCCCAGTGCTCGATATGGGCACAAAATGGCCTATTTCGGAAAATCCGGTGTAGAAAAGATCTATCTGTTCGGTGGTCTTGAGGAAGATGGAGAATTTTCGGACGAAACCTATAGCTGGGACGGTTCGTCATGGACTCTCGAAGAGACGGCGACGGTCCCGGATGGTCGATATGGTCAGACGATGGTTTACGACGAAACCGCCAACAGATTGTGATGTTCGGTGGTAGAGAGCAATATTCCACTTCCAATGAAACGTGGCTGTTCGATGGAACGGATTGGTCTTCGGTCAGTCTTTGGCAAAAACCTGATAGCCGATACAACGCTTCGATGGCATACAACCCGGACGATGGCACCATGCTGCTGTTCGGTGGTTATCGGTACAGCTATTTTAACGATACCTGGATCTGGAATGGGAGTAGCTGGCAAGAGGAATCGCCGTCCACGCATCCCGGTGCGGACAACCGGATGGATATGTTCTTCGACAAGGATCGTCGACGAATCGTCTATCTTGAAGGGGATACACGGTACAGTTGGGAATGGACGGGAGCACCTGGACTCGAACGGCGGCGGATTC
>CAXXVK010000052.1:0-154458 GCA_963676915.2 Myxococcota bacterium | reverse complement strand
ACGACTCCAAACTTCTCGTCGGTTTGATATCCGGTCGTCAACCACCCGGAAACCAGCAGTTGCCCCCGGCCTTGGTCGATGATTTCCGCCATTTCGGAGAGGTCGACCGTTTGCGTACCAGAGGATAACTCCGATACGTCAGCGGGCGAATCCAGCCAACCTGTAAACAACTTCTGTCCCGAACGAGGTTTTTGATTTTCACGCTCACTTTCAGCACGGGCATCGTTGAAAATCGTCCAGCCATCGAGACCTTCTTCCGCACCGGGATTTTGCAACAGGTTCGGTGGGCGTTCCTCCTCGGATGGAAAATCTCTATCGATCGCTCGATACGAAGCAAAAGGATCTTCCCCAAATGCCTCGGCACCTTCGAGCGGATAAAGAAGATCCGCAATCACCGGTTTGTGGTCCGAAAGCAATGGAGTGATGTTCAGCACATCCGCGTTCAGCGCAATGGCCGGAAAGTCATTGCGCCACCAGATCAGATCGATCAATTGAGAGCCTTCGGTGTCGTCGAAACCGAGAGACGGCCATGAAATCCGTTCTCCGGGATAGAATCCCAAAGAGGTGAAAACGTCCGTGACGACTTCCTCCAAGATTGTGTTTTGCGTGCTGTAGTGCTCATCGTTGAAGTCGCCGGTCAGGACGAGGTGTTTGACCGGTTCAGGTCCGATGACTTCATCGGCAAACTGACGAAACTGCAGATTCCCCACGGCATTCCAGTCCAAGTGTGCATTGTAGAAAACGAAACGCACACCATCGATAACCGTTTCGGATCGGGTATAGTGACCACCAAGATCCAATGTTCCCTGCGTGAACTCTTCCAAAGGGGTTTTCGAAAGCTGAGCTACCTCGAAGCCGTCATAGTATTCCATTCCTGCGGCCTCGGCGATCTGGGGCAGATAACTGTCGTCGCATTCCTGCAAACCGACGAGATCGGGATCGTACGTTCGGATCATCTCACCGATGGCTGTTGCCGAAGCGTATCGAGTATCGAAAATATTGTAGCTCATCACCCGCAAAGTCACCCCCTGGGGTAAAGGAGGGGACGGGGGATCGGGAAGGGCTTGGAGAGCAAGGTTTTCCGGTTTGAGGTTGGTATCGATCGATGGCCGAGCATCGGTTTCGTAATCCGAATCGGGGTTGATGTCTTCCATCTCTCCTTCATTACTGCAACCGGTAACAAACGAAATTAACAGAAGAAAGAGTACGAACCAAACTGCGAGTTTCATGCGATGCACCATATAAGTAAGGTATGATTATGAGTGACTTTTTTATTAAAATGGTTTTGAAACTACCACATGATACGGGACTCATCAAATGATTTGGAGTGGACGTTGAGGAATATTACATTTATCACTACAAAACAGGTTCTTGGAAATTTTGAAGGTCGTTACTTCAATGGAAATTCCGGGAGAACGCATTCGGCGAAGTCCGGTGTACAGACCTGCGGATCGACCCGCCAGCCTTCCAGATTCATGGAGCCTGGATGGTCGATGGAGACGAGAGAGATAGAATCGCCACTGGGATTGAGGATCACTTGCCAGCGTTCCGGTTGGTCCATCCCCTGCGTGCACCATTGCTGAAAGCGCGTTCGGATGATCAGGAGACTGCTCTGCGTTACTTCAGGCTCCCAGGTTCCAAGCAATGGGCTGGGTAACTCGGTGCCATAGGAGCAGGTGTCAAGCATGATGCTGTCCATCCAAAGGTTGTTCGAGGTGTAACTGCCCCGGCGCAGTGTTCCATTGGGTTCGAAGCGGAAGTAGCTGTAGTGGTTTAGTGCACCCCACCAGCCGATCAGCCAGGAGCCGTAAAGGGAGGATGGATGTTCCGTCATGGAGTAACAAAGACCCGGTGGCAGGCACTGCAACCCTTCGGCGCATTCTTCGTCGTGGCGGCACTCGGCGCAGCGCCCGTTGACACAGTGCTGGAAATAGTGATGTGACAAAGGTTGGCACTGTTCGTCACGTTCGCAGGAGTCGTCGAATACCGTGTTGCAAACGCAAACCGGGCAGACTTGCTCGGAAAGTTCCACCAGCCTACAACTTTCGCCTCTGCAGTCCGAGGGTTCAGGGCAGTCATTCGCTTTCTTCAGGCAGCGACCGCCGCGACAGACCATTTCATCCGGGCATTGACTGTCCTGCCAGCAGTAGACACAGTTTCCTGTCACGCAGGTGCCACCCAACTGAGCGGAATCCATCAAATGACAATCAGCATCGGTTCGGCAGGGTTCGTCCATGCAGATCATGAGTTCGGGGCAGTCCGGCCAGTCCAGAGATCCGTGAAAGTACTGGAAAGGGCACTGTGCCAAAGATGCACGATATTGCGGACATTCATTGGTTCCTGAATCCTCCACGCAACAGGTTTCGCCATTTTCGCAGGTGAATGTGTCGCCATAACGCGGGATCTCCCACCCCTGTGGGCAGGTTTCTGTAAAGCAAGTGCCTCCCGCTTCCGAACAGGTCATCGGAACACAACAGACACCCATTTCGCAATGCAGGTGATCCGCTCGCTTGGTTCCCATCGAACAGGTATCCGAGTAGTCATTGCAAAAACCTCCTGCGTCCATGCAGTTTGTTTCTTCGCAGGAGCAATCCAACGAGAGAGAATAGCTGCCGGAGGCATCCGCGTATCCGTCTACAACCACGAAGTACCGTTGGCCGGGTTCTGCGGTGAATCGAATCTCTTCATCCTGTTGAATATCCATAGGAGTGGGAGACGCCGAGATACAAGACCAGGGATCACAGGCGTTTAGCAGCATGAGGTCGATATCGGCTTGCAAATCCGTCAGTCGCAATTCAACTTGGCATTGTACATCTGTCTGAAATGAATAAATCGCCTCGTTGCCTCCTTCTCCCCGTTGAGTGCAGCTATAGCCAAACCATTCATTGGGAAGTCCCTGAGTGGACATGTTGTGGGAATAGCTGTCGCCGCAATGAAGAGCTAGAGCGTTTCGGCAGCGTGATGTATCTTCGTTTTCATACGAATCCCAATCCTCGTCGGATGGATTGTCTTCGTCAGCGTTGTCCATTTCACCGTTCCCTGTTTCGTCGGCATCAGCGGATACGAAGTCGGCTTCGAATGTTTCCTGGTCCTCATCGGGATCCTGAAATCGTATGCTGTTGCTGTCGCAAGCAGATATAGCTATTCCAATAATCAGGAGAAGTATTGAACGTAATGCTGAATTTTTCATCAGCCTTTTCCTTTTCATTTCAGGATGTTCCAGATTTCACCTTTGTATTTTGCCAGAAATCGGTTCATTCTTCCAGACCTCATCGTTGAATTTGCAGGAAGGAAATGTTTTTCGACGAACTCTTTGATAGCGAGACGGATCTCCACTTCTTTGAGTACCCTGTATGGATAATCATAAGCGTTCCCGAAGATGCCTGGCGTGGGATACGTATCAGGTATAGATCATCAAAATCGGGAGTTTTCAGGTCAGGAAAGTTTTTTAAGCTGAACGGTTGGAAAACTTTTTAGCACCTCCAATGCCAATAACGAAGCTTGACATCTGCTGACAGATGGTGGAGAAGTCGTATCTTTTCCATAGGTTATATGGTACAATACATTTGTTTGTTCAATTCTTGAAACGACAATAGGCAGGAGGGGAAACGATGAAACATGATTTTTCTGTCATTTGGGGGATGGGTCTTCTGCTTCTCGCTCTTATGACCGGTTGCTTTGGTGAAGATGACGACGGCGATACGACCGGTGGGGATACCGAGATAGAGCTGGAAACCGGCGACGAAGATTTCGTGGAAATAGACACCCCTGCTGAGGAAGATGTTTCCGATAGCGACATTTCCGGTGAGGAGGACTTGTCGGAGGAAGAACTTGTCGAAGATGACATGACAAGTGAACAGGAGGAGGAAAATACTCCAATCGAGGCCATTTATGAGGGAGAGGGAAACCTGATCTGGCAGAATTCTGCGAGTGGAATGGAACTGGATTGGGCTTCGTCGAAGAGTTACTGCGAGAATCTGACCTGGGCGGGATACGATGACTGGAGGCTTCCGACCTTAGCGGAGCTACGAGCACTGGTTAGAGGTTGTGACTATACGGTGGTCGGTGGCGATTGTCAGGTGGACGATGGTTGTCTTGATCTTGCCTGTCAGGATTTGACGTACTGCAACGGCTGTCAGGGGGCAACTGGTCCCGACGAGGATGGGTGCTACCGAATCGTCGAATTGGAAGGTCCGTGCGACCGAACGTGGTCGAGCGATCTTGTGGAAAACGATGTAAATAACCGATATTGGGAGATTGTTTTTCACACAGGAGGGATCATCGCCGGAAATACTGCCGTTGAAATGCAGGTTCGTTGTGTTCGCCAATGACGGCTAAAAAATAAAAAAGGCCGGATGATTTATCCGACCTTGTAAAATATTACTGATTTTTACGAAACGTCACGAAAAACCGTGACGTTTCAGTTTTTTGGACTTCAATCTTACGGACCAGTGCCACCGGTAGGACCGGTTTCACCCCAACTCGACGGGGAAGCGCTTGTTCCTCCGTTGCCGCCACCTTGGGCGTGGGGCGTTGTATCGTCGAGTACGGGTTCGGAGCCATCGAGCAGGTACATGCCGAACGAAGGTCCGCCGCCGCCGCCGCCGCCATCACCGCCATTACCGCCACGGCCACCATCGCCTCCTTGACCGCCGCAGCCACCGTCGTCCTGGTCGCTGCTGCCGCCGTAAGAAGGAGATCCTCCACCATTTCCGCCGTCTCCTCCCGTACCGCCGTAACCACCACGGCCACCATCGCCGCCGGGACCGGCATCGATCGAGCAGCTTTCGAACACAGCGAACGAATAGATCATGAACACGCCGAACGAACCGCCACCACCTTGGCCGCCGGTTCCTCCCGTGCCTCCGCATCCGCCGCCACCGCCTCCGCTTCCAGCAGATCCGGTACTGTCGCAGTTGTGGCATCCGCCGCCACCGCCGCCGCCGCCGCCGCCGCCCGTGCCGTCAACACCTACGGCACCGTCTCCAGCCCAGGTCGATCGCCAATACTCTCCATTGCGTTCGCCGCTTCCCGAACCTGTCGCGCCGTGTGTGCCGGTACTGCCGTTGGTTCCATCACTTCCGGGGTCTCCGTTGGTGTCTAAGCAAGTGTCGCAGCCATCACAGTCGCTATCTCCGATGTGGGCTTCCCGACAGTCCTCAGAAGGTTCACCGCCACTGCCTCCGTTGCTTTGTGATGTGCCGCTGGAGTTGACTCCACTGCTGCCGTTGCTTCCCGTTTTGCCTTCACCGATACCGGGGCTTCCTCCATTGCCACCAGTTGCGTTGCAGGAACTTGCTCCTCCATCCCCCGGTTCTGGGGTGGCGCAAGTGCCACAGAAAACGCCTCCGCTGGATTCGCAGCCCTCTTGTCCCACGTCACCGTTGGAGCCTTCTCCGCCTGGCGTGCCGGATTGCCCGGTAGCGCCATTGCCTGCTTTGCCGGTTTGGATCGTAACGTTTTTGAAGTGTAGGTTTTCATTGGAGTTTTTGATCCAAATGCCGTAATTGCTGGCTGCTGTTTCATAATTGCGCGCCACGGAAATCGTGAGGTGCTCGACATGGGTCGATGAGGTAATGCCACTGGCGTACATGCCGACTTGTCGGTTGTACGGTCCTTCCGGGTCGCTAATCGAAAGCGTTACCGTGTTACCGCTGGCTTGCGCCCAGTCACTTGCCACATCGAAACCGCCGATCAGGTGGACGCCGTTTTTAAGGATGATTTTACCGTAATAGGTGCCTCGGCTGACCCAGACCATTCCACCCGATGTGGAACTGTTGATCGCTTGTTGGATGTCGCCCATCGGGTCGTCTCGTGTGCCCGAGCCTTCACCGTTGGGGATTACGAATTTGATGTTCGCCGCGTCTCCGTCCACACCGTCGCAATTGGTATCGGAACCGTCGCCATAGTCGTCGTATCCAAGGCTCTTGCATTCGCAGCCATCTTCGTAATCGCCATTGGCATCCACCCAGTCGCCAGTGCACAGACGGATGGAGCATTCACCTTCGCTGCATTCCGAGACGGCGTTGTCGGCTTCGCAGGCGATCAGGCAGTCTCCACAGTGATCGATATTGTTTTGCAGATCGATTTCACAGCCGTTTTCACCGGCGCCGTCGCAGTTGTCGAAGCCTTCCAGGCATTCGTAGATCATGCATGCACCGCTAAAACATTCGGCTCGGGTGGTGTTCTGGAACAGGCATTCGTTGCCGCACTCGCCGCAATTGTCCTCGTCGATACGTATATCCGATTCACAGCCGTTGGAGCCGTCTTCGTCGCAGTTACGGTAGTAATCGGCGGCACATTGCTCGATGGCGCATTCTCCCTCGATACAGTGACCCTGGGCATTGTCGAAAACACAGACGTTTCCGCAGCCGCCGCAGTTGTCCATGTTGGAAAGGGTTTCGGTTTCGCAGCCTGTAATGTTGTCCTTACAGTCGGCCCACCCCGGATCGCAGAATTCGACGTAGCATTGTCCGTCTACGCACTGGCCTGTTTGAACGTGTTGCAGGTCGTTGCAACTGTGGTTGCAGGAGTTGCAATGGTTCGTATTGTTATTGATGTCCGCTTCGCAGCCGTCCAACGGATTGTGATTGCAGTCCATATAGCGGTTCGTATCGTTTTGCACGCAGGAATAGATTTCGCACAGTCCTTCATTGCAGACGTACTGCTCGACATTGGGCCAGGCGTTGTAGGTACAGCGATTGTTGCAAGCGCCACAATGGTTATTGGTGGAGAGCAGATCCTGCTCGCAACCTGTGCCGACCAGACCGTCACAGTCTCCGTGACCATGTTGGCAGTTGTTGATGAGACAACGGCGGCTCTGGCATAGGTAGTCGTACACCGTATCGCTGTTGAAGTAGTACATGTCTTCACAGTTGCGATCGCATCCGCCGCAGTAATCGGGATTGGTGGTGAGGTCGGTTTCACAGCCGTTGCCTCGGCTTCCTCCTCCTATGGGGATTTGGATGCCATCGCAGTCGCCCCAGTCGTCCTCGCAGCGGTCGATGTGGCATTCGCTCTGGACGCATCGCGCCGAGGCGTGTTCGAAGGCACAACCGTTGTCACAGGCACCACAGTGAACAATGGTGTTCAATTGTTCCTCGCAGCCGTCCGAACCCATGATATCGGCATTTTCGTTGCAATCGCCATAGCCGTTGTTACAGCCGGTGAAGAGACATCCTCCGTCCGAGCATTCGGTCGTGCCGTTGTCCACTTCGCAACTGGTGGAGCAATCTCCGCAGTGGTTGGCACTTTCGAGTAGATTGGTTTCGCAGCCGTCCGAACCGGAAATGTGGGCGTTGCTGTTGCAATCCCCCCAGTTTTCCTCGCATTCCACGAACGTGCAGGTTTTGTTTACACATTCCGTGACGGCATGGGGAATGGAACACGGGCTGTAGCAATAGCCGCAATGATTCGGGTTTTCGGAAATATTGATTTCGCAACCGTCTGATCCCGCGCTGGAAATGTCGTTGTTGCAGTCGCGCCAGTTGGTTTCACAGCCAAGGAAGACACAATTGCCGTCTACGCAATCGACGTGGGCATTGTCTTTGAGACAGGATGTATCACAGTGTCCGCAATGGGCTATGTCCGTATCGATTTGCGACTCGCAGCCGTCATCGAACTCCCCATTGCAGTCGGAATAGTCGTCGATACACTGGTAACCGCATTCCACACCGTTACAGGTTGCCGTTGCATTGGCGGGAACTTCACATGGCGTGCAAGAAGTTCCACAGTGGTCCGGGTCGCTGTTCAAGACGCATTGTTGTCCGCAGTTATGCGTATGTGAAGGGCAGCCGTAACCCGTGCCGACGAGATCGATGAATTTGACCGACTCACCGTAACTTTCTGCTGTGATACGCAACGATGCTTCGCTGACTTCTTCCTGCAAAGGCTTAAAAACGATGTCGAAGGGAAGGCTTTCACCCGAAGTATCGTGGTTTTCCAGCATGACGGGGAATACGCGGTCTTCCAGCCCGGAGATTTCGAAACGGCTTGCCTGCGCACCCACCACATCTACGGACAAAATCGGTAAGGAACCTGTGCCGGAGTTGGTGACGACAAAATGTGCCGGTGCGGATTCGGTTTCAATAATGATATTGGAGAAATCGATCGGATCTTCCGGGTCCGGTTCGACCGTAAGGGTGGGTTTAATACCGTTGCCGACCAGTGTAAAGCGATATTCGCGGGCATTTTCACCACTTGGACAGTTAAGTGGCTCGCCTCCCGAGGGATCGTTGCTGCACATCACCAGAGTTCCCTGATCGGGTTGCTGGTCCTGTGTCGGTTCGTAAAAGACCTGAATCGTTTGGGATTCTCCTGGTGAGACGGTGAAGGAAAGCGTGTCCCGTCCCGATCCAGAACCGGGGGTGACCCGGAACGGGCCGTTGTCGTCCTGAAGAATTAAAAGATCAAGGATTTCAAGGTTATAAGTGCCGTTGTTTGTGATTGTCAGCGTTTTCTGCGCCTCCGCATCGACAACTACGTCTCCAAAGTCGAGCAGGTTTCCGGGAGGATCGATTTCGAACGTCGGTGCGATTCCGCGTCCGCTGAAGGTTATGTCGAATTCGTCGCCGGAGTCGTCGGAATACACAGGAACGTGTTCGGTGTAGTCCTGCGACAGCAGAGGAGAGAAACTAAACCAGACCTGTTTGTAATTCTGTACTTCAAGCTGGAAGGGGAACACCCCGGAATCGACGGGCGAAAAGACAGAATCCGTAGTGAATCCAAGACCATAGACAGTTACCGAGGCTTCACCTTCATTTTCGAATACTACAGCCTCTTGGTTGCTGGAGCCAACAGGCGTATCGTCGAATTCGCGAGAAGAAGGTCGCACTGTCAGTCGGGAAATGGTTCCATACCCTGAAAGTTCAACCACCTTTTGTTGGGCGTAGTAATCATTCGAATACACGGAGAATGAACCCTCATAGGCACCTACATCGCTTGGGTTGAAGATCACGTCGAAGGATTCTTCCTGTCCGGGAGTGAGTGTCAATCCGCCTTCGGGAATTTCCAGCGGAGTCCCGATATGAAATGATCCTTCTCCATCATCGGTGAGAGATATTTCGGTGATGACAAGGTTTTCTTCGCCGATGTTTTTTAAAACAACGTCCTGTTCGGTGTCCTGATTAACCTTGACACGTGCGAAATTCACTGGATTTTCAGTGACTTCCAGTTGTGCAATAGTACCTTTTCCCTTAAGTGCAATTTCTTTTCGGGCGTCGTTGTCGTCTACGTTTTCGGTGTAGGGATCGTCGTTGACGATAATCAGCGTTGTTTCGTGAACTCCCGGCGACGTAGGCGAAAAGCGGAAACACAGGGTTTCACTTTCACGAGGCAGAACCGCAAGGGGAAAACTCGGCAGATCCACACCTTCAAATCCGCTGTTGACCGTCGAAAACTCCACACCTAGTACATTGAGCACCATGTTTTCTTCGTCGGGAATCTCGTTGGTTACGGTCAGGCATTTATCGGAAGTCTGGCCGACAGACACTTTTTCGTAATCGATGGATTCCGGTTCTACGAGAATGTTGGGAATTCCTTTGTAAAGGCTCTGAATGGGAATATCGACTTTTCCTTTGATGGGATCGCCCGTGAAGTGGAATTGCAGCAATCCTTCGTCCGCGCCTTCGTCAACGGGACTGTATCGGATCGTGATTGGCAGATTGTCGCCCGGTGATAACACGGTTTCACCCTCGGGAACATTCTCCAATTGGAATTCGCTGGAGGACGAAAGATCCAGCTCGATGGTTACGATGCGGATGTCTTCGTTGCCCTTGTTGCTCGCCGTAACAATCTGGGTGTCGCTTTTACCCATGACCACAGCGCCGAAGCTGACGAGGGTTGGGTCGACGGAAAAAGAGCCGCCCGGTTCTTCGTTGGCGGCTTCTTCTTCTGTTTCCGTATCGCTATCGGGATTTGTATTGGGATTGGTGGGTATGCAATACCCTTGAAGGCAGGTATACCCCGGATCGCAGTCGAATGAGGAATCGCAGGGAGGGCCGATTTCGATGTCGCCGAAATCCAGATCTCTGTCGCCTACCGGATCGACGAGACCGGAAATGTCGTCGCAAGCCCCGAGAAACAAGAAAGCCACACTTAAGCACATCAACCAAAACGTCTTCACGTTACACCTCGTAGAGGGATAAAGTTCCCGTTCTTCCTGCGTATCGAATACCAATAGCTTGTCTTTGAATCGGTGAAATTTTCACAAATTTTATATTAGACGTTTCAGAGGTTGGGCGCAATATCATTTTATTTGCGTTTTAAAGGGATTTTTTAGATAGTACGAAGACTTTGATCAGTTCGTACCGTTTTCATGGAAATTGTCGAAGTTTCAAACTCGTACGATTTCGGTATGGTCGGCTTGACTTCAAAAAGAAACTTGGTAGGTTGATCGAACGTCTAACAAGACCGGAATAAATTGTTTCGTCATTTTGCCCCTTTGCATCGTGACTCATCCGAGGAGAAAAACATGAAGCGACTCTTTCCTTTTTCCGATGGTTGGCTGTTGTTGGCGGTTGGGCTATTGGTCCTACCCGTAATAGGATGCAGCTCGGATAGCTCCTCAGGAGGTCCGATCGACGGTGATCAGGAGATCGTTGTCGAAGAGGAATTGGAAGAAACGGTTGTAACCACCAAATGCAAGAGCGGTGAACATCAGCCCGAATTGCAGGTGGGTAAAGTCGGTGGCGGACATGTCCAGTACTGCGCTGCAGGGGAAGAACTGGATGGCGCAGGGATCGATATCGAAAACGACGATGCGGTCGTGGATGTGAACGTCGCGATTCAGGCGGCAGACGATCTCGTTGCGGACGGATGGACAGCAGTTGGTCCGGCGGTCACGTTTAAAGCCACGCCTGTGACGGACGGAGATGTCCCCGACTTGCGCCGCGATGTCGCTGTTACGTTACCGTTTTCATTGGATAAACTTCCGGAAAACGCGATGGATTATCATATCAACGTCTTGATTCAACTCGATCCCGACAACGGCAAGACGAACGGCGATACCAACGCCCCCTTCTTTACGCCGAAAAACCTTTCTCGGGTCAAGATCGATCGGGATAGGGAAGTGGTTTCTATCATGGAAATCCATTTTGGAACCTATCAGGTCGTGGCGCGTTCCGAGATTCAGGAAACAAAAGAACGGGACTTTACCTACCGAGCGATGGCGGGAATTTCGATGGGCTCGGCCGGTGCAGCGCTCGTAGGGTTCAACAACTCGGAATGGTTCGACATCATTGCCCCGATGGGTGGTTGGATGGGGTTCGACCAGTTCATTAAGAACGTTCACGATCTGTATCTTGGTGGCTTCTGCACGTTCGATCAGATTACGAAAAAGTACGACGAAAACGGCAATATGGTGATGGATGGCGACAATCCGGTCTGGAAAACAGCCGAGGAGTTGGATGCTTTCGTCAAGAACGAACAAGCGGAATGTGGCTGGCGAGGATTTCAGACGAATCCCGAGTTCTGGTATCGTCCCAAAGGAATTCCCCGTTCTACCGATACCGTGACTCCTCCGGGGCGATGGTTCCTGGGTCGTCCAAGCGACTTTTTCTACAATGAAGAAGCGGCGATGAGTGCTCCGCCCGAGCACCTCGAAGCTTGTGAATCTATTGTTGTGACTGACGAAAGCCTGACGGCAGCCGAGCAAGCCGAATTGAAAGAAGAGTTGGTTAATCGCTGTATTTACGTGCTTTTCAACGATTTGCACGCCATGGGCTATAACAACTGGTACTTCGATGATCAGGGCGGCAACTTCAACCGTGAAGAGTACGTCCAACTGTTCCAGGATCTTTCGTTTTCCTTCGGTAATCCCACCAGCTATTCCCAGGATTCCCCCTACCTGGCTCCTGGTGCGCTCAACCCCGACCTGAAATACCTCGACGAAATCTACAAAGACGGCAAAGATCGGGACGAAGCGTGCAAACTCTGGGTGTATCCCGAGAGCGGCGGTTCCTGCAAACACGATACGGATTGTAGCTTTGGAGACGATGGGCTTCGGTTGGGCTGTATCTACAACAACAAACTCATTTCCGAGGCGGATTTTTACACCAACGGTACCCCGGAGTCGGAGTGGCCGAGTGGACAATGCCGCGTTTTGTGCAAGAAAAACGATAGCTGCGTCACGGCTTTCGGCGAATGGGGCGTTTGCGTCCTGCCGGAAGAAGGTTCCGAGGTCGGCGTACCGGCGGACGAGCATACGTATTTCACGGATGGAACGTTGGAAGAAAACTGGCCGGATGGAACCTGCCAGGTTCGCATGCTGGCCGGTCGGATGCGTTCGCGCTCGTTGGATGAAAACTACCGCAGCTTTGCTTTGAAAAACTTCTACGACCGCGAATACAACCCCGCTGGAGAATACCCGGTAATTCTGATTTGCGACGGTTCCTCGAAATTCACCGATTCGGAAGGTACGATTTGGACCGACCGTCGTGGTGAGTTCAAGATGGAAGATCCCGGCAGAAACTACAACCGGTTGGACATCGCTTTGGCGGTGGACTTCAACCGCAACGGAATGCGCGACATCGGCGAGCCGGTGCTGCGTCAGTTGTGGGAGCCGTTCGAAGACTGCGGTTCCGATGGCCTGTGTCCCGGTGAGGCGGGCGACACCACCGATGACGATTACCACCCTGTCACGAATGCTCTTGGGACAGAAGGCAATGGTCTGTGGGACGAAGGCGAAGCCTACGAGGATGTCGGCTTGGATGGGGTGGAAGGAACTCCTCAGATTCCGGATACTTATACGGAACCCGGTGACGAAAACGGCCCTTGGGATTTCGGTGAAGGCAACGGGAAATTCGACAACAACCCCAATATTCAAAACTGGTTTGCCAACTGTGCCCGTCACCATGTCATGAACATGGGGCTGGACGATCTGAAGCGGGTGAACGTTTGGATGGACGCCGGAATCCGGGATATTGCTTCGTTCGTCACCATGGGAGATACGCTCATCGGTACGTTGGAAGCTCGTCTGGGGTCGGAAGGATTGCATGCGAACCGCTACGATTCCGTAATGGGAATGCTCAAGCCGGAAAGCGACGATATCGGCGATTTCAACTTCCTCAAGGTCGATTACGGCAAGCTGGGTCATGACGTGCTGTTGCGCTACGGTCGGTATTGGGCGACCTGGCAGGACATCAAATCGGGTGACGGTCGTCACTTGGGTATGCCCAACCAGACGATTTTCCGGGTTCAGGCGTTGTACGGTTTCGCCGATGCGCACTTCCCCAAGGGAGATTACGAAGTTCTCGATATGGACATGGACCCCAACAACCTGCTCAAGCAATACACCTATTATTCCGATGTGTTGGGACGGCTGGCCAATTACTCCATCGCTTTGCCGCCGGGTTACTATTCCAATGAAGAAATGGGTTATGAAGCCAACGTGGAAAACGGCATGGATGACGATGGTTCACCCAAGGCCCATACCTGCCTCGATACCAAACGTTTCCCGGTTATTTTGCTTGCTCATGGATATGGACAGGAACCGGAAGACAACGCCGTGGCTATTCCTATCCTGTTCGGTCTCATGAAAGAAGGGACCATGCAGAAGATGATCACGCTGTTCCCCGATGGAAAGTGCGATAGCGCAGATCGTTGCCAAAGCGATTGCAGGGAAGAGTACGTGCTCGAAACCGAACGGGAACAATGTTACGTGGATCGCAAGTGCTCGGAGCGAAAAGCCGAATGCATGAAGGGCAACTTCTACAGCAACAACGTGGCGTCTCGGCACAATCCTGTGGACGGTGTGATTCTGGATGGCGACCAGCAAGGCAAGCTGATGTCTCAGCATGAGAGCGCCGTGCTGGAGTTGATCGAGCATGTTGACGGTATTTTCTGCACGAAAAAGCCTGAAACGTTGACGGTCGATGGCGAAACCATGGACTGGGTATACTGATTTCGACACAATCGCCGGTCCACCGCACCGATTTCGGTACGGTGGACCGGTTGATATACGAGGAAGATGGAATAAGGAACGGATAGAGGGGGACGGATTTGTTCTCTGATAGCGGGCCTTTGCTCGGTAACGAGTGTTGACCCCCTTGCTTGAAAACGCTTTTTCATTGAGACAATCTTCAGGGCATCGGACGGGAGAAAAGGTGTTGGCCACCGAGGAAAAAGACACAAAAAACACGAGAGAACGCATTATCGACAGTGCGGAAGCTATTTTCGCCGAAAATGGTTTTGGCGGTGCGCGAATCAAGGATATCAGTGCTCGTGCCGGGGTGACGAGTGCTATGATTCACTACTATTTCAATTCCAAAGAGGAATTGCATCGCGCTGTTTTGACAAGGATGATTCAGGATCTCGTGGATTTGGTTGGGAAAATCGCACCCGAGCCGATTCCCCCCATCGAAAAAATCCAACTGTTTTTCGAAGGATTCTTCGACTATGCCAGCCGCCACCGTAATTTTGCTCGGATTACCTCGATGGAAACCGGTCATGATAACCAGGAGTTCTTTTTCGATCTGATCAAAACCCATTTTCATCCGTTGTACGAGCGAGCGAGGACATTTTTGATTAAAGGGATGAACATGGGTGTGTTTCGACCCATCGACCCGGATCATCTGCTGACGGCGATTTACGGCATGACCGTTACATATTTTTCCGATAGTCTCTTTCTTGAAGTCCTCATGGGTAAGGACAGCACTGCGGAACACCAAATCGACAGCCGCCGCGATCTACTGTTGGAAATGATTTTCAGGATATTATTGGCGGACCCTGAAAAGCCGAAAATCTAAAAAAACTTGAAAAAATGAAAGAATGGCTTTACTTGCTCTGAAAATTAACTAAAGATTTAGTTAAACTAATTGTTTAACCTGGATTATTTATGAGAATCGTAACGAGACGTAGAAAACCGATGATATTTCACGAAGTTGGAGCGATTTTTACCCGCAGGCATACTGAACTGTCTGTCGAGGATAAAAATCGGGAAACGAGTGAAAGATCGAGAGTTTTCACGTCGCAGTAGATTCTTCATAAATGTTCCAGGTTTAAATGAACGAGAGTCGATTTCTCGCAAGGAAAAAACGAATGGATTCGAAAAATCAACCGGTGCGTGTAGGTCTGGATGTCGGAGCTTTGTTCGTCAAAGTTGTGGTTTTGGCCGAGGACGGAACGTGCTTGTTTCATCGAAGTCTGGCGCACAAAGGGGAAATCTTTCGTGCCGCACGCACGTTGCTTGTTGAAGCCGATATTGACAACCGGCCGTTATCGCTGGGGATTATCGGAAGTAACGGCGCGTTGGTTGCCCATGCTCTTTCAATGGAAGAAAGCAACGAGGTGGCGGCAGTGGTTCGTGGCGTGACCTCGCGCTTCGAAGACGTTCGGCAGATTATCGATGTGGGTGGCGGTTCGTTATCGCTGGTCGAGCTGGATGAGTACGGGGAGTTTTCCGGCTACCAGACCAACACCATGTGTGCGGCGGGAACCGGATCGTTTCTCGACGAGCAGGCCGCCCGGCTTGGTGTCGAGTACGAACGGCTGGCGACCATGCAACCGGTGGAGCATCCACCGAGCATCGCCGCCCGTTGTGCTGTGTTTGCCAAAAGCGACCTGATCCACCGTCAACAGGAAGGCTTCGGCAAAGAGGAGATGTGGTCGGGTCTGTGCAAGGGCTTGGCCCGGACCATTTTGATGACGTTGTTCAAGGGGAGGAAACCACAGGGGAAAACCGCGATGGTCGGCGGCGTAGCGCTGAATCGCGAGGTGGTACGCTGGCTTTCCGAAGCCCTGCCCGAAGGGCTGGAAGTCGCTGAATCTACGCAAGAAATCGGGGCCTGGGGCGCGGCGCTGGGGGCAGCGCCCGTCCCCCGAGAATTCGACCTTTCACGACTCGATGAAGCCGAGGAGACCGCCGACGCCGAAGCGTTGCGCAAGCCTCTCGAACTGCATCGGACTCGCTATCCGTCGTTCGAAGTAGAGTCGTTTTTCATCGATGAAGACAACAACGAGGTCCGTGTAACCCATTGGCCCGAAAATGGTCGGCTTTCCGGATATTTAGGTATCGATATCGGTTCGACATCCACCAAGCTGATGCTGGTCGATGAAGACGAGCAAGTGGTGCTGGATATTTATCGCAAAACCGGGGGCGCTCCGATTCAGGCAACCCAATTGTTGTTCCGCGCACTTCGTACATTGGTCAAAGAACGCGGGGGAAACATCGACGTTCTGGGCGTCGGAACCACGGGTTCGGGGCGCAAACTGATCGGTTCCGTGATTGGAGCGGATCGGATCATCAACGAAATCAGCGCTCACGTTGCCGGAGCGATGAAGACCGACCCGGAGATTGACACCATTTTCGAGATCGGTGGACAGGACGCCAAGTATGTTCACACCGTCAACGGCCAGTTGCACAACGCAAACATGAACTATGTTTGTGCGGCAGGTACCGGTTCGTTCGTTGAGGAATTGAGCCGCAAGATGGGTTTCGATCTGTTCACGCTGGGGGATGAGGTGCTTGGCGTAACGCCGCCGCCGACATCCGACCGTTGCACCGTATTCATGGATCAGGATGCCCGCACATTGCTGCGCAAGGGATATTCCCGACGTGAAGTGATGGGCGCGGTGATGTACTCGGTCGTACAAAACTATCTGAACAAAGTGGTGGGCAACCGGTACTACTCGAAAACAAAGGTGTTTTTCCAAGGGGCGACGGCTAGAAACAAGGGATTGGTAGCGGCCTTCGAAAACCTGTTGGATATCGAGGTTGTCGTTTCGCCCTATTGTCACGTTATGGGATGCTGGGGTGTGGCGTTGCTCACCAAGCGTCAGATGGCCGAACAAAGCGAGACAACGCGCTTTACCGGCTTGGAGTTCGCGGACCGGGACGTGAAACTGACCGGCGAGGACTGCACGCTGTGCCAGAATCATTGCCACATCACGTTTGCCGAAGTGGACGGTCTCGACGAACGCCCGAGTTGGGGTTATCTTTGCGGTCGTGAACCGGAAGATACACATGTTAAAAGCAACAAGGATTTCAAATACTTCCGCCAACGAAAACGTCTTTGGGAAAAGGCAGGAGATGAGACGAAGCTGCCCGAGGATGCTCCCGTGATCGGGTATCCCCGCGCTCTTCTTGCCTACAGCTACGCTCCGTTGTGGAAGCGGTTTTTCGCCGAGTTGGGGTACAGATTGGAACTGTCGCCCCAGACGGACGAAGATATCGTCAAGCTGTCCTCCGATTGGGTGGGAGGCGATTATTGCCATCCCGTCAAACTGGCCCATGGACATCTACGGTATTTGCTGGAACATAAGAACATGGAACGGATTTTCGTTCCGTACATGGTCAATGCCGGAGACTCTCCGAAAACCACGAAGTCCTATTTTTGTCCGTACAACATTGCACTTCCCGCCATGCTGCGTTCGGCGGCGACACTAAACGGAAGGGATGCCGAAAGTATCGTAGCGGCGACACTGGACCTGCGTTGGGACGATAAAACCGCAATCGAGCGTCTTACCGGCGATTTGGGCGAGACGCTAGGGCGCAAGAAAAAAGACATCGCTCGTGCCTGGAAACAGGCTCGCAAAAGCTACCGGACTTACGAAGACAGCGTACGGGACGCCGGGAAAAAAGCCATGGAAGAATTCCAGGCGTCCGGCAGGCCGGGCATCGTCGTGCTGGGGCGTCCGTACAATACGTATGACGCGGGGGCCAACCTGGCGCTGCCTGAAAAAATCTCTCGACTGGGTTTCCAAGTGATTCCACTGGATTATCTCCCAATCGATGACGAAGAGATCGGGTCGGAATTTAGTAACCTGTTCTGGAATTTCGGACGTAAAATCATGGAAGCGGTGCGTTACATCGCTCGAACGCCGAACCTCTACGCCGTATATTTCAGCAATTTTTCCTGTGGTCCGGACTCGTTCATTCAGACCTACGCCGAGGAAGTAATGGGTGACAAGCCGATGCTGATGCTCGAACTGGACGAGCACGGCGCGGACGCCGGATACCTGACGCGTTTTGGAAGCGTTTGCCGACGTGCTGCACGTCAACGAAGTGGAACGAGTCGAGCCTTACGGATTCTCGAAACCATCCACCGATAGCAAAGCCTTGCAAGGGCGAACGCTTTGGTTGCCGCCGATGGGAGAGCCACATCCGCACTTCATGGCCGCTGTCATGCGAAATACGGGGATGCAGGCTCGACCGTTACCCGTGGAGGATCACGAGGCATTCCTTGAAGGAAAGAAGCACACGCGGGGTGGAGAGTGCGTGCCGTGTCCGGCGACTTTAGGTACGTTTTTAGCCACTGTAGCCAGGGAAGGCGGCGATCCGAAAAAGCATGCGCTGTTTATGCCTACGGCTTCCGGTCCTTGTCGTTTTCGGTCAGTATTGCACGCTGGATCGGATGATTTTCAAGCGTATGGGTTGGGATGATGTGCCGATCGTTTCCTGGACCAGCACCGACAGCTACGACGGAACCGACGATAAGACGCGCCGAAAAATGTGGTCGGCGCTGGTTCTGGGAGATCTGCTGTTCAAAATGCGCTGTAAAATCCTGCCATACGAGCAACAAGCGGGTCAAACCGAAACATTGTACGAACAATGGATACAGAATCTTTCCGATGCCTTTGCCGAAGGAGTCGATCTGCGACCTGTTGTAGAAAAGGCGAAACAGGCGTTTTTAAGTGTGCCGACGCGCAATGTGAACAAGCCGCTTGTGGGAATCGTGGGTGAAATCTATGTTCGCAACAATCGTTTCACCAACCAGGATGTCGTCCGACGGATCGAGAAAGCCGGCGGCGAAGCCTGGCTCGCGCCGATCAGCGAATGGATCATTTACACCGCTTACATGGAATCCTGGACCAAGGGGTACCGATCCGGTTCGCTCGGGGAACGTATGGGCGCGTTTTTGAAAAATCGCTTTCTCGCCAAAGACGAGACGCAGTGGACGAAGTTCGTTTCTCCGGTGCTCGACGATCGTCACGAACCGCCGATTTCTTCCACGGTAAAGGAAGGCAAGCGTTTCGTGCCGATGGATTTCGAGGGAGAAACCATCATCACGTTGGGGCGGGCCATCGAGTTCATGAAATCGGGGGCGAAGCTTGTGGTAAACTGCGCTCCGTTCGGTTGTATGCCGGGATCGGTGACGAGCGGCGTGTTCCAGCAGATTCAGCGGGAATACAACGTGCCGGTAGCCAATATGTTCTACGATGGCGAGGGCGATATCAATACGGTAGTCGATACCTACGTGGCGAATATCGTCGAAGGTTCCGGCGTTTCCGCTTCGGAGGTTTCCGGTGTCGCGGCTCATGACGAGGCACGGGTTCGCCTGGATCGTGGGAATCATTGACCACAGCCTCAAAGAATCGTATAGCGGAGGGTCTCTTTTGGGGAACAACTCACCATTAGAGACGGTTTGGGAACGCAACATCGAAAGTTGATGAAAGAAAAACGAAAGGATTTCCATGACTTCTCACGATGCCCGAGTCGCCCGAGTCGCAGAAGCGATTCGTAGCGCCGCCACGCAAAAACAGAAGGTCCGCTTCGAAAAGGAAGTGATTTCGCATTTCGTTCCCAATCCATACGCAAGCGAAGAAGCAAAACCTGCCATTGATTTCAAACCGCTCAATCGGTTGTTGGACATTGACGAAGCCGCCCGTACCGCCACGGTCGAACCCGGTTTGACGTTTCATGAACTGGTGCGGCACACGCTGCCCAAGGGATTGATGCCGGTGGTTGTGCCGGAACTGAAAACGATTACCGTTGGCGGAGCGATTTCGGGCTGCTCGCTGGAATCCACGTCTTATCGCTACGGTGGCTTTCATGACAATTGCCTGGAATATGAGTACCTTACCGGAACGGGCGAGGTCCGTACCTGCTCACCGGAGAAAGACCCGGACGTGTTCCACTTGCTGCATGGTTCCTATGGCACGCTGGGGCGTTTGACGAAGGCGACTTTCAAGTTGATTCCCGCCAAACCTTACGTAAAAATGGAGTATCGGACGTTCTCGACCTACGAAGAGTTTTGGAAGGAATTGACCGAACGTTGCGATACGGGTGATTTCACCTTTATTGACGGTATCGTTCATAGCAAAAATCAATTCGTACTGTGTTTGGGCGAAATGGTAGATTCCGCACCGTATCTGTCCGACTACGAATGGCTCAATGTTTTTTACAAAAGCACCTTGGAACGAAAAGAAGACTACCTTACCGCAGAGCAGTATTTTTTCCGGTACGATGCCGAATGCCATTGGTTGACAAAAACCATTCCGCTGCTCGAAACGAAACCGATGCGGGCTTTGATCGGAAAGCTGGTGCTGGGAAGTACGAACCTGATTACTTGGAGTCAGCGCCTGCGGTCGATCCTTCGTCTGAAGAAGCGCCCCGAGGTGGTGGTGGACGTATTCATTCCTCGACACAATTTCGACCGTTTTTATAAATGGTATGAAACGGATTTCGACTTCTACCCACTGTGGATCGTACCCTACAAAATGTCGGAAGTTTATCCGTGGGTGGATCGCAAATACGCCGAGCGGATGGGCGAACCTTTTGTGATCGACGCTGCCGTTTACGGCAAGCTGAACAACCGTCCCGATGTGGATTATTCGGAACTGTTGGAGAAGAAAGTCACTGAACTCCACGGCATCAAAACGCTGATTTCCCGAAACCATTACGACGAAGAAACGTTTTGGACCATTTACAACCGTCCCGAAATCGAAGCTGTCAAGAAAAAGCTCGATCCCGAGAACCTTTTCGGTGAGTTGTACGCGAAGTTTTCACCGGACAATTACCGGTAACCTATCGAAACGATACAAAAAAATCCCCCTGCCGAGTTTCGGCCGGGGGATTTTATGTTTGTTCAGGATTTCTTATTTCCCGAGGTAGCGTTTGACCTCTTCGAAGGTCGCATTCACGGGCAGTCCGCTTTCAGTGCTTCGCTGGTTGGCCCGGAGTTTTTCGAGCAGGTTTTTGGTGACCGGTCCCGGTCGTCCGTCTCCCACCTGATTGCACTCTACGGCGGTGACCGGCATCAGTCCGGCGCCCGTTCCGGTCATGAAGCATTCTTTTTCCGGCCCGGTGAAGTCGAGCGGTATCAAGTGAGCATCTTCCCGAACGTCGTAACCTTCGGCTTTGGCCAGATCGATAATGGTGTTGCGGGTAATGCCGCGAAGACAGTAGTCACCCAGCGGTGTGCGGATTTCCACTTTCGAGGGGTCGTTTTCCCAACCCTCTTTCCGGTAGATTGTGAAAATGTTGTCTGCCGAGGCTTCGGCTACGTAACCTTTGTGAGTCAGCATCAGGGTTTCGAGCCGTCCGGCGTCGCGGGTTTCGATCAAACTGAAGATGTTGTTGAGATAATTGAGGCTTTTGATGTTGGGATCTACGAATTCCGGGTCGGGACGGCGGGTTTGACGCGCCACGGATAATTCGATGCCGGTTTCGTATTTTTCCGGCGGATACAACGCGATGGTGCTGGCAACAACGTAAATCGTAGGAGCGATGCATTTACCGGGATTGATCCCTAGATTTCCCAGCCCGCGTGTCAATACGGGCCGCAGATAGCCTTGTTCGTCGTCTGCAATACCGACTCGTCGAATGGTTTCCAGCGTGCGCCAGGCGATATCCTCGATGGCGTAAGGGAAATCGATATGCGTCATTTCGGCGGAGCGGTACCAGCGTTCGAGGTGCTCTTTGAACAGCCACACACGACCATGGGCGATCAGGATTCCTTCGAAACATCCGTCACCGTACAGACCGCCGTGATCCAGCGGACTCAGGCCGATTTCATCGAGATTGAAGATTCCTTCCCTGCGTTCGACGATTTCATCGGTGGCATAGGTTGTGGTCCGTTCGGCGTCACCCATCATTACGGGGGTCAACCCCTCGATCCAGGGCATACTAGCGAAAACTTTCGCTTTACGGGCCATTTGGGACAGTTCGTGGATCGTGGATTGAATCGCAGAAGCCATAGCGTCTCCTCGGATTGTAAAACCTTTAAAAAATATCGAAATGGTTATGAAAAAACACTCTTTGCTCTAACCATGTTAGCGAGATGGTCGAACGAGGTCAATCAAAGAAAAATGAATCGATCGGATCGGTTTTTCTTATGGTTGAGAAGTCTCGGACGAGGGCGTTTTTTCAGGTGTTTTCTCGGATGGAGCAGGTGTTTCTTTTTTCTTGTTGGAACCGCCAAAAGGCCACCACCAGCTTTTCTTTTTCTCGGGTTTCGGTTCTTTGAACCGTTCGATGACCAGTGGTGGAGGAGTCTCTTCGAGAATACGCTCCACCGTGCGGTATGGACCGCGTTCGTCCGTGCCGGAAGATTTAACCATCATCCCGATATCGTTGAGGATTTGGGTGGCCTCTCGGGTGGGTGATTTGTAGTAGACTTCATAGCAACGCTGATCTCTTTTACTGGGACATTTCACGAGTCCATGTGGCGTGACCGTATGCAGTTCGAGGTTGCCATTCCAAAGATTCAGTACCGGAAACGTCAATTGTTCCTGCACCAGCGCAGCGATGTAAGGAAAATAATCGATATTGACGAAAGCGAAATCTTTGCGTTCGAAACGACGCTCCTGGGGAGGAGGGAGATTGTCCAAAGGTCCGGTACGTCCGTTGATGACAAAGTAGTTGCCTTCGCGTTTGCCTTCCCATTCGGCGATATCGTCGTTGTATTTGGAAAAACTGTAAAACTCCACCATTCCCTGATCGTCGAACTTGGCTTGGATACGGGATTCGAAGGTATAGCGGGTGACGAGCACCAGCACGTTTATCTTTGTTGTAAGCTTGATTTCCGAAATATTTCGGTCGGGACAGATAATTTCCTGTTTTTTCGCTTCTCCCGCATGAACGGCGACGGAATAGACGTCGTAATGCTGAATATGTTTTTCACAGGTCAGATCGTTGAAAAGATCGTCGGAAGGAAGCGGATTTGCGACCATCGTAAGCAGTGCGGTGAGCCATACAACCATCGTCTCGAAACTTTCCTGACAGTTTTCGTTGCCTTTTTCCTATCATCGAATGCACGAGGAAGAAAGGAAAACATTGCAAAGAAGAGTGTTGGGAACGTCCAATTCTTCGTTTGAATGCCAAAAAAGAAGATATTTCGATATGTTGGAATAATGTTGGAAATTTGTGAAAACCTTTGAGCCAAGGTGGCTTTAATGACAGACCGTCGAAATTATCTTAGGCTTTCCTTGACTTGCGTTTTTGGGCGTTTTACTTTCAAACCTCTGAGGAGGTAACCGATGACGAAAAGATTGACGTTAAGTCTTTTAATGCTGGGAAGTCTCGTACTGTTTTCCGGATTTGCGTGGGGAGCCTGCGCAAGCGACGAGGACTGCCAGTTTCCCGGTGAAATAGCTTTGGAATGCGTGGAAGGGGAATGTGTCAATCCGAACGAACCTGCGGATGACACAACTGACGTTCCAATTTCTTCTCTCGCTGCGAGCAGTTACGACGTTCGATGCGAAACCGGACTCGACGGGGAATGCCCCACTGGGTACGAATGTGACGCTACAGGGCTATGCGTTCGCCGTTCATGCAGTTCCGACGATGATTGTGCCAGTGCCGTTCACTATTGTGATGAAGGTGAAGGTGTGTGCAAGCCGACGACCTGTGAATGGGACAGTGATTGCCCGGCTTATTATTTCTGTCTGAATCAGGTCTGTGAATTTCAACCGGCGAATTTCATGGAAGCCGGTGGAGCCAATTGTCGAAGCATTCCCCAAGGCCAGGGGGAGATGTCGATACTGTTGATTCTGGGTGCTTTGTGGCTGGCAAAGCGTCGAAGGTCGATGGAAGGGTAGGGAACCTCATTACGTGGATGTACGGCTAAACAGGCATGTTCTGGTTGCATTGCCTGCTTTTTCTTGGTAGATGTCATCAAAGATCGTTTGGATCGTTCAGATTTTTCAATTATCCGGAGGGGAAGATGAAGCGACTGTTCGTCATTTTTCTTGTTATTGTTTTTGCCATATCGTGTTCGGAATCTCAAAACGATGCGAATGCGAATCCTTCCAATAAAGCCGTAGCCGCCGCGCAAAAGAAGGCGGAGAAAGTTCAACCCGAAACGAAAAAGATTGAAAAAAAGGAGGAAAAACCATTGGTTACTCCAGGTAAAACGTTATTCGCCATCATGGAAACGTCCATGGGAACCATCGAAATCAAACTGTTCCCCGAATCCGCTCCGAAAACCGTTCGGAATTTCGTCGAGTTGGCTCGCGGGGAAAAAGAATGGGTCGATCCCCGCTCGTTCAAAAAGGTCAAAGATAAACCTTTGTACGACGGTACGATCTTCCACCGTGTCATTCCGAATTTCATGATTCAGGGTGGCGATCCTCGTGGCACCGGCACCGGCGGTCCCGGATACAAATTCGAAGACGAGTTCGATCCCAAGCTCAAATTCGATCGCCCCGGTCTGCTGGCCATGGCGAATGCCGGTCCCAACACCAACGGCAGCCAGTTTTTCATTACCGAGGTTCCGACGCCTCACCTGAACAATCGCCATACGATTTTCGGTGAAGTGACGAAGAACTTTGAGTTGGTCAAGGAAATCGCCCGTGTGGAAACCGGTCCCCGAGATAAACCGGCAAAGGACGTGGTGCTCAAGAAATTGACCATCGAAGAACGCTAAGCCGCTGAAACACGCTTACGGTGGGGAGTGTGAAGCTCGCTTTTCATTCCCTGCCGGGTGTGTCGGATTCAGTGTTGGACCGCGTGTCAACTCCGATAGGATGGGGATTCTTGACTTTTTAGCCATCTCCTTCCTATAATCAATTCTTTACAATTTGTCGCGGCAGGCCGTTCCATATGACCACCTTTCCGCCCATCGGACAATTTTTACTGGATTTAGGGTTGATTTCGAGAGAACAGCTTGAAGTCGCTCTGCAACACCAACATAAACGCAAAGAACGTCTTGGCGAATTGCTGGTTACGCTGAATTATATCAGCGAAGTGGATATGTTGAAGGTTCTGGCCGACCGTTACAAAATCCACTACATGACGTCGGATAAGCTGGCCCAGCTTTCCATTCCGCGTAGCGTGCTGGACATGATTCCTCTCCAGTATGCCGAACCGAGAGCCGTCCTTCCTATTTTATATGACAAGAAAAATTCGATTCTCTCGATTCTTGCGAGCAATCCTACCGATTTGAAGCTGATCAAGGAAGTACAGCTTCTTGCACAATGTAACGAAGTCAAAGCTTATCTGGCCTTGCGGCCGGCGATTCTCGCGGCGATCAAATATTTTTACCGAAGCGACGACCAAGCTTTCACGACCCTGGGAGACTGGGGAAAAGGCAAGGAATCGGTCATTGGCAAGCATCCCAAGCCAATGTTACGAAAATCCCAGGTTCCAGCTCATCCGCCAGAAGACAACCAGGCCTCGATTCTCGAAGATGTTCGGGTCATGGCCGATAAAGAAGCCGCCGGATCACAGATTATTTCCGATTCGGTGTTTATTGAGCTTCTCAACATATTGATTTCATTGATCGAATTGCGAAAAGATAATTTCCGTGGCCATTCGGCGTCTGTGGCCAATTTCGCGAAACAGATCGCCGAAAAGCTGAAACTTGGTAAAAAAGAAACGTTTTTGGTCGTAATTGCCGCCTACCTGCACGATCTTGGAAAAAAAGAGGGTGTGCACCCCACATTGGCCAATATTCGCAATGCCGATGATTTCCAACAGGCGAAAAAATACGCTCATACGCCTGTACGACTGGTGGAAAACGTCAATTTCCCACGGCAGATTCCGGCTATTCTCGGAAGTATGTTCGAGCGCTGGGACGGCAAAGGATTCCCCGAGAAACTTAAGGAAAAGGAAATTCCCATCGGTTCTCGTATTCTGGCTTTGCTGGATGCATACGAGGATCTCGTTCGGACGGCAGAGAGCGAAGAGACCAAGGTTGGGAATATTCTCAATAAAATCAGTAGCCTCCAAGGAAAAGCCTTCGATCCGGATGTGGTTTCCGCTCTGTTCGATATCGTGGGACGGCCAGACGATTCTACACAGGAATCCATTGAATTACGACAACGTCAGACCGTGATGTTTGTCGATACCCAGGGGACGCAGTTTACACCGTTGATCGGTCGCCTGAAAGACGCCGGATACCGGGTGCTTGTTGCTCGGGACACCGATACAGCCATCAGTACCCTGAAAAACAACGAAGTCAGCATGATTCTTTCCGAGGTCAACGCCCAGCCGCTGACCGGAGTGCAATTCTGCCAGGCTGTCAAAACGAATCCCAACTATAGCGAAATCTATTTCCTTTTCCTCTCCAACGAAGACGAAGATCCCAGGATCATTACCGAGGGCTTCGATGCCGGAGCCGAGGATTTCTATACGCATCCTCTGCGTCCCGAAGTGATTCTCGCCAAAATCAAACGATTGTTCCTTCAGATGGAGCAACGAGTATCGGCCTTGGGAGCCAAAAACGAGCAAGCGCCGGTCAATCGGGCTGCCGTTTCGGGATCGCTGGAAGACCTTGCCCTGCCGGATCTCGTTCAGTTGCTGACCAATGGTCGGAAAACCGGAATGCTCGTCGTGCAAAATGGAGAAGGCGAAGAAGGCCGGATTTTCGTTACCGGCGGAATGGTAATCAACTCCAGTTATAAAGATCTCGAAGGCGAAGAAGCGTTTTATCAGCTATTGCGCTGGAATAGCGGAACGTTCTCTTTGGAAACTTCGGTTACGTTACCCGAACAGAAGATTATGACTTCTCCCGAAAATCTGATGCTTGAGGGCTTCCGCTTGATGGATGAGGAAGCCGCCGGCAAGATTTAGGAATGAGTCGAAACGCAGTCAAACGATGTTCTAATCCTGTATTTCGCATGGGATGGGTACTGTTGTTTGTCTATTTGTCTGGTGGTTCTGCATTTGGAGAACCGACCGTAACGTTTTTAGGAGGTGGGAACGGTTTTTTGGACGGTTCCCTAAGCGAAGCGCGTTTCGGTGAACCGCAGGGAATGGTTTTCGCTTCTTCCAGTCGTTTGTGGGTTGCCGACAGTTTCAATCACTGTGTTCGAGAGATTGATTTAAATACGGAACAAGTGACGACTGCTACGGGAATCTGCGAAGAGAGCGGCAAAGACGAGCAGCTGTTGTATTTTCCAACCGACTTGGCAGTTTGCCCCGATGGTCGGTTGGTTATTGCCGATACCGGAAATGAGCGGGTTGTTTTATGGAGCCCGGATCATCCTGAAGAGGGATTTTCGGAATTCCGCGTGATGGATGCCGATCTCGGTGGGTGGATCGCTCTGAAAAAGCCTGTGGCAGTGGATTGTGTACTGGATGATGACCGAGTGACGGTTTTGATTCTCGATGCCGCTTTGAATCGGATTTTTCAGGCGGATGCCGAAACCGGTACATGGATTCGGCAGGCGAATCGCTCGGGAGGCAGTGGGTACAGTTTGTTTGAAACCGATGCGGAAGCGGCGCTTTTGAATACTCCTACGGATCTACTGGCTTTGGATTTCGGAAACCAGCAGGTTGTGTTTTTCACCGACTCCCGCAACGAAATGTTAAGAACGTTGCGACTCGGGGAAAGTTCAGGATGGATTGTAGGAAACTATGTCGGGAACGAGGATCGAAGTTTTTCTGTGGAAACCCCACCCGATCCATTGATATCTCTAAACCGGCCTTACCGCCTGGCGTATTCGAATCGAGATTCAATGATTCTCGTTGGATTGCCATTGGAAAACCAAGTCCTGGCCGTAGGATTGGATCGGACGGTGAGTGAGGTTTTTTTGAAGGACGAACAGACCGAAAGCGTGGTGCAGCGTCCAAGTGCGTTGGCGGTAGATCGATCAGGCAACCTGTATGGTTTCGACGCATCGAGCCGCTTGTGGCGGATCGATCGGGAGACCATGCAGGAAAAACGATAAATTTCGGAACGTTATCGAACCGAAATAAGATTTATTTACGAAATTTTGCGTTATCTGATGAAATGCGATTCAGTGCTTTCATTCGGATAGCTTTTCTTTTCTCGCGGTCGGAGAAACCATGAGACGCCAAATCGCCATATTGTTTGATGTAAATAAATTGGGTCGGGGACCGGCAGTATACAACGCGTACGCTCGTTTATTCCAGGTTTTGGAAATAGAAAAGCTTGTAAGATGTAAATTGTATCATGGAAAAGCACCTTCGGGAGAGCCTTGTGTTTGTTTCGAACCCAATACTGAAGAAGGTTTCACGTATTTAGGAGATGCTTTACGAGAAGGCGATGTGAAAGGTCTGGCCGATTCTCCCCGGCGTTTTCAGGTGAAAGAAGGGATTTCCGACGAATATTTCCTGGTGTTTGCCGGTGCTGTCAACGAAGAAGGCATTTTGCAGGGTTCGGGAAAAATGGCCATGCATTTTCCCTTGATTGTCCAGGAAACGTCCTGGCGAAAAAAGGTGTCGGATAAGCCGATTTCGGAAGAAGACCTGGGCGAAGCCGAGGATTCAATGCCGGAAGTTGCGGTTGAGCCGATGGACGTTGTCGAAGTTGAAGCAGAACCGATTGACGATGCTTCGTTGGACAGCTTGCCGGAAATCGAGGTGGAATCCGAGTCTGTTCCCTATGTCGAAATCGAGGCTGTGCCTCTTGAAGATGATCCGGAATCGGTGGTCGAAGTCGAAGTTCAACCGGTTGCCATGGACGAGCAACCTAAAAATACCTGGAAACCTCCAGTGTCGGCTCCCAGACCAAGTGAAATCATGCGAGAGACATCGACGACGATTGTGGAGTATGGCCGGGTGATTCCTGTTGCCTCGCTTACAGAGGAAGATCCGATAAAATTCGCTGTGAAAATCGGTTGGAAAGGCTACCTGAAACACCCGTTTCGGTTGCCGATGATGATACTTGCAGCAGCAGTTGGCAGTTGGGTGCCTCTTCTTCTTTTTATCGTGGTTTCCGTACAAGGTGGCAACTGGTTGGAGTTCGTGCAGAAATTGGCTGAAAATTCATTGTATTCGGTATCTTCAGCTGCCGCTACGCTGATTTTTGTATTGTTGTTCTACGTTCTTCAGGGTGGGGTGTTTCGGACAACGCTTCAGGATATGCGAGGGAAAGAAACCAGGTTTTCCGATATGTTTTCCGGCCTTCGACGATTCTTTACTGCAGGATTGACGATTCTACCGATGATCCTGTTTTTCTGGGGATTAAATTATCTGATCGAACTTCTTCAGCCAAGTGCGTTTGTCGAACACAGCGCTTGGGCGATCGGATTGTACATTCTTATCGTGTTTCTTTCACTGGTTTTCGGTCTTTTCAATTTATTATTGTTGTTGGTCGTGTGCGACCAAGGAGTTTTCGGTCTGTCAGCATTTGTACAACTCTTTGAAATTACAAAAAAACATGTTGTTTCCATACTTCTAATGACGCTTTTATTGCTTGGTGGTAACACCTTGGGAGGATTGTTGTTTTTCGTGGGATGGTTGGTGACGATACCTCTTTCGGTCGCGATGGTTTGTGCCTTTTATGAGCGTTTGCAAGTCGAGTATTACGGAAGAGACTACTGATACTTTTGGGAATGAAATCTTCATGTCTAGCGAAACTCTTGAAGAATTACGCAAAGAAATCGATACCTTGGACGATAGCATCCTGGAGTTGCTGAATCGCCGAGTGGCTTGTGCCCTTCGTATTGCCAAACTAAAAAATGAACAATCGTTGCCTCTGAAAGATATCCGGCGCGAAGACGATTTGCTCGCCGAACTCATTGCTAGCAATCAAGGACCGTTGGAAAGCGAAAGTGTTTCGCGAATTTTTCGAGCGATTTTGGACGAATCTATTCGCTTGATGCATTTGGGGAAAAGCCGCTAACGAAGAGACAAAACACCCGATTGCAACGAGAATCGAACGGAAATTACTCCTGCTATTTCAAAGAGATACGCCAAAAACATTCTTTTTGTAAAAATTTTGCTTCTATTTCTGGAAACCATTCACGGATACTAACGAGAGAGTTAATGGACATAAACGAGTATCTTAACAGTCGTTTGTGTTTATGTGGATAAATAGACGGGTAGTGTAAGATAAATTAAATAGGGGTAGAGGAGAAATTTCTCCTGCGAGATAATTTTTTTAACTCTTTTTTATGTATTGTGTTACTAATATAAACAAGGGGTGTTTTTGCTAACGTTCTTTGAAAACCCAGTCAGTTTCTATTGGCCATTCCCGATATTCGTGTTAGGTTGATCGAAGCTTCTGTTAGGATTGAGTCGGGGAAAGTCCATTGCGTGACGATATAGTCAATGAATTGATTCGCCGTTGTGGCGCCGGAGAAGAATCGGCGTATGGTGAACTGTTCGACGAGATTCGTCCCGATGTATTGCGTATTCTGCATACGGTGGTGGGACCGGTGCAGGATCTGGAGGACATTCTCCAAACGGTCTTTTTGGAGCTTTTTCGATCGCTGCCGACATTCAAGAACCGCAGCAAGTTTTCTACGTGGCTCTATAGACTGGTTTACAACGTCGCTTTGCAGCAGATTCGCAGGCGTCGCATATTACCAGGTCAGGTCGATGTGGAAAAAGTTCTCGATCATCTTGCCGGGACAACGCCGAATCCGCTTCAGATTTCGGAACAGAAAGAGATGATCGAGCTGATCGCTCAAGCGTTGGATTCGCTTGGACCGAAAAAACGCACGGTTCTTGTTCTTCACGATATCGAGGAATTTTCCCTGGATGAAGTTGCCAAAAGAGTGGGCACCGGCAAACTCACCGTAAAATCCCGTTTGTATTATGCGAGAAAGGAATTCGCGAAGAAGATGCGACAGATTTTCGTTCTCTCTGACGCGAAAGTGGATAAAGCCAAAGACTGACCTTGGACAACAAGAAAGGAAATAACGAGAAGAATTTATGAGTGCTTCCGATCCCAATTCGACACGCCTTTTCAGGTTTTTGCAGCGCGTTGCCCGACGCGAGGGAACCCGTGTGTCCGATGTGCAGGAAAAGAAGCTTCATTTCGTAGAAAAAACGGTTCGAGAATGCAACCGGCCAGTGGAATTTTCCGAGGAACGCTGGGACGCTCTTCGACAAAAAACTCTGGCTCATTGGCGAGCCGAGAAAAATAAACCAGCTAAAAGGTTCTCGAATTGGGCGATCTGGGTGCCGGTAGAAATTGCTTTTGTAGTTTTAATTGTTGCTATTTCGTATTTCGATGATTTTGAGGTAATCAAAACCAATATCGACCAGGGAAGCAGAAACGTAAATACATATGTTTGTGATAATTTTGGACCGATCGAGCAATCCGCCAACTCCTTTATTATTGGAAAAAACAAAGATGCTCTTCCGCAAGAAACAAAAGATGTAGCGGAAGGAGTAAGGCTGTACGATATTCGCTTGTTGGCCGGTACCCAGAGTATGGAAAAAACGACCGGAACGGTTGAAACTCAAGGTGTCAACAGGGTACTGGAAACCGGACGATACATTTTCAATGCCGATGAAAACCGGCCACTGACCATGAAAATCGGGGAGCGCGTCCGGTCGGTCGTGCATCCGATGGGGGCTTTGACATTTGTTCGCTACAGGGGGCGACTGGTTCCGCTCGTCGATGGACGAGCGGATTTTTCGGTTCGACCGGGGAAAGAACCTGTTTTTGTTTTGACACCGAAAGGGGCGGTCGAAGTGGTCGGAACGCGGTTTTCAATCCACGTCAAGCGCTCCGAAGAATGGGAAAAAGTATCGGTGCAAAAAGGAAAAGTTCTCTATTCCGACCGAGAGAAGATTTTTTCTATAGCGCTTACGGCGAATGACCACGCCACATGGTCCAAAGGGGTAGACCGGCCCGTGGTTGTAAGAGCACCCAAAGAAGAAAAGCCGATTTCTTCAACGATTTCAGAAGGTCGCAAAAATACCCAACAGCATTCCGTATCTGTGAATACTCCAAGTCATAGGCAGGGCAAAGGGACGGAACCTTCCGGTCACCATCCCGTGCATGGAAAACCTTCTGCTTCAAGAAATGCCGATTCCAGTGAGGCAAACAAAGAAAACATTGCCGGAGGAACCCCCAGCCATTCCACATTGGAAATTCCTGCGATTGAGATGGATATCGATGGTTTGCCGGAGTTGTCGGATGGTACAACCGATTCAGCGACACATCGAGGGCGAGAGTCGAAGAACGGAAAATCTCCGAATGGGAATTGGTCGCAGAATTTGCAAACGTTGCCACCATTGGAGAGATATAACGTCGAGCGATTTTACGAAGCCATCGAGAATTTCATGAAAGATGGCTACACACAGCGGGCCTTGGATTCGCTCCAGGAGTATATCGACGACCACTCCGGCTTCGTCAACGAGCGGGCGATGTTCCTGGTTGGGGAGTGTTACAAAAGCCTTGGGGATCGTGAAAAAGCGATAAAAGCCTACCGTGACTATCTAAAGAACTACCCGAAAGGGTCATGGCGCATTCACGCCGAACTGACTATTTCCGAATTGAAATAATGAAATTATTCCATTGAAAAACATGCGGTTTTGTTTGAAGCCATCCTAAAAATACACTCCTGTCGCCTTTCGGATGCTTTCGGTCGGCTTCGTCGCCGGTCTCGACTTGAAAGACTCCCGGTATTCCGCGTCTCACCAACGACGAATTCGTCTCGAAATCCTCGGTCGGTATTTTGGGATGACTTCTAGGAGATTTCATTTTCGGTGGGTTTTTGTATCCGAAATGGGGTGTGGAACAAAACTTTCCGGCGAATACTATTGACCGCCGGGCATGAACCGTTACAATGATTTCTCTTTTTACCACTGTATTCGAGGAAAATCATGGCGCTACGACTTTACAATACGATGACCAATCGGAAAGAAGATTTCACCCCTTTGAATCCTCCCAAGGTCGGGATGTATGTCTGTGGCGTGACGGTTTACGATTACAGTCATGTGGGTCATGCACGACCTACGATCTATTTCGACGTGATTTTTCGCTATTTGAAGTACAGCGGTTACGATGTCACCTACGTTCGGAATTTCACCGACATCGACGACAAAATCATCAAACGTGCCTTGGAGTTGGGTATTACGACCACTGAACTGACGGACAAATATATCCAGGCGTTCAACGAGGATATGGACTCTCTCGGTCTGTTGCATCCCGACGTGGAACCGTACTGCACCCATTACGTCCCGCAAATGATCGAATTCATTGGCTCTTTGATCGAAAAAGGTCATGCCTACGCGACCGAAAGCGGAGATGTCTATTACCGGGTCGATTCGTTCAAAGGGTACGGTAAGCTTTCGGGCAAGAATTTGGAGGAACTGGAAGCCGGGGCGCGTGTGGATGTGAGCGACCAAAAAGAATCCCCCCTCGATTTCGCCCTGTGGAAAGCCAGCAAGCCCGGCGAACCCAAATGGGAGTCTCCCTGGGGAGAAGGTCGGCCCGGCTGGCACATCGAATGCTCGGTGATGTCCACGAACAATCTCGGAGAATCGTTCGATATTCACGGTGGTGGCAAGGATCTGATTTTCCCGCACCACGAAAACGAAATCGCCCAGTCGGAGGCGTCTACAGGCAAACCCTATGCCCGCTACTGGATTCACAACGGCTTCATTAACATGCCTGCCGAGGATGGTTCCGGGCAGGTGAAGATGTCGAAATCACTGGGGAATTTCCTGACGATCCGAGACGTTCTCGATGCCTTTGACCCTGAAGCGCTCAAGTTCCTGATGCTGTCCACCCATTATCGCAAGGATGTACTGTTTTCCGAGGATCGCCTCAACCAGTCCCAAAAGCGAGTAACGTATTTATACAAAACATTGGAGGAAATGGATCGGTATCTCGCCGAGCATTCCGCCGACGGTGGAAATCCTATCGATGCCGAGAAAATCGCGGCGATTCCCGAGCAATTCCAAATCTCTATGGATGACGATTTCAATACCCCCCGAGCCATCGGCGGGCTTTCCGGGTTCTTCAAGCTGGCCAACGATCTGCTGACCGCTCCCGGCGATCATAGTGCTGCCGATATCGCGGCGACGCTGGCGGCGATCCGTGCACAGCTTATTCCTTTGTTCGAGGTACTAGGTCTTTTGCAGCGCACGCCGGACGAATATCTCGGCGACATGACCGGACGGGAATTGAAGCGGTTGGGGATTGGCGTCGAAGAAATCGAAGCCCTGTTGGAGCAACGAACCAAGGCTCGTGAAGCGAAAGACTGGGTCGAGTCCGACCGCCTGCGCGATGTGCTGGCCGAGAAAGGGATTCTGGTGAAGGATTCCAAGGAAGGCACGGTCTGGTCCGTCAAACCCTGACGTTGGGATGGATTCGTCAAGAGGCTCTTGTCTCACATCACGAAATTTAGTAAAAATGAAGGAGTTTTCACACCTTTACATAACAATGTGTGAAAACCGTGCCGCATATAAGCGTCTAAAGCTTCAGGATAGCACTCCGTCGTGGAGTGTTTTGGCCTGGTTGTGTTCGAACGAAATGAAGGATTTCGTCGGTTTGCAAGGAGGAAACGTTGGCTCAAGATCATTCATTCGGAACTGCTGCCGTGCTGTCGTTGGTTGTTCCTGGTGTTGGACAAATATACAACGGAGATTTTCTACGGGGACTGTTTTGGCTGATTGTCACGCCGGGGTTTTGGATCGGTTCCGGTGGCTTGCTGGGATGGATCTGCCACCTGATTTCCGCTTATACGGCGTACAACAGGGCACAGGACAAAGCTTACGGGCGAGTTCCGTGAACCACTTGTTGTGTGTCTTGAAGATTTCTCTCATCGAAAGAATTTCACGATGCAAACGTTTTTGAAAAACGTCGGCTTGTTTTTTGCCGCGTTAAGTGTCTTTGTTGGCGCTATGCAGACCGTGCAAGCCGCGCCAATCTTTCCCGAAGGGCAATACGAGACGCTCGATACCCGGATGCAACAACATGCACGTCAGTTTTATCAGCTCAATGCCGATCCCTTCGGATTGTCGCTCGATGTGCATCCGAAGGACGAGGAAGCTGTCGAAAAGATCGATCAGTTTCTTGCACAGACGGCTAGCGACGACTTCGAGAGCGTCACGGGTACGCACCTGTTCGAATTGCTTTCCCACTACGGTGAATACGGCGATCTCGGGTTTTTCGGTGGTATCGCGATGACGGCGGCGGCCTACGAATACATGGTGCTCAAGAGAGAGGGAATTACGGGTGAAAGGCTTGAACTTGCACGGGAACGTGTGGTGCGAGCCGTGAATTCCTGGCACGTTTTTTACGTCGTGACCGGCGGAAACGGACTCGTGGCTCGGGGAATCAAGCGCCTGACGCCGGAAGATACCAACGATCCGCCTCTGCCGACCATCGAACGGGACTATATCGAACTGTTCGACGAAAACGGCGAGCCGCTCCCGCAGCCCAAATCCAACGGATCGTTTCGCTACGACAACAGCGACGGCGTGTTGCCGGAGGGAGAATGGGCCTGGATCGATTCCTGTTCGAAAGATCAGCTCGTCGGTCAGATCTTCGGCATGGTGGCGTTGTACGATGCGATCAAGGACGATTCGGACATCGATCAAAGCCTCGTGACGCGCATGCAGGAAGATGCCCTCGGCGTCGGGAAAATGCTGATGAAAAAACGCGATCTGGCCGAACTCGATGGTCCGGTAGGGCAGGGGGAATATGATCTCATCATCATGGATGCCGATGGCCGACCGACGATGTACCACGACCTGAACGCCAAATCCGTCGAAAAGCTCTACTTGTCGAACGATTCGGAAACGTTCAACAAATTCAACACGGTTATGGCCCTGGCTATCATCAAGGGACTACACCACGTAACCGGCGATCCCGAGTTGGAGGAGTATCTTTACAACGAATTGATGGTCCAGCGCGATTACCTGGCGAACGTCAATCGGGGTGAGGACGAAGGTGCAATGGACTACACCTACATGGGAACCAGCACGAATTTCGACGTGCCTGACATGACCGCCATCGCCCTGTGGTTGTTGCTGTACCTGGAGAACGATCCCGAAGTGACCGAAGCGTTGTACCGCTATCTCGAAGATGGATGGTGGAACAGAGAAGATGAAACCCACACCGCCGCTTTGTGCAAACAGCCGATGTGGAACATGATTTACATGACCCTGACCCGCAACGGCGTTTCGCAGGAGTTGATCGATTCAACAGCGGATCTACTGATGGGCTTCGAACTTGGTCCATACTGGAATACTCGACGAGAAAACTGCGATGAAGACGAAATCGCCGTCGGTCGCTGCATTGCCGTCGATGGCGTCACCGAATTGATTTTGGAAGCCGCCAACGAGAACGGAAGCTGGATGGCTACCGAAGCCTTGCATCCGTCCATTCGTCCGCCGTCGAATTTCGATTCCCGCTCCAATCCCTTCACGGTCAACGGTGGGGGAGGGCTGCGGCTGAATCCGGGAGGCGATCTGCTGGCGAGTTACTGGTGGGGACGTTATATGAGCGCCAGCACTGCCGGTGAATCCAACAAATCGCCTTTCATTCGCGATCACATCGCTTTGGGCGGGACCATCGCGGCTACGGTGGATGGCGACGAAGATGCGGATGACACCGATTCTCCCGGAGACATGGACTGGGAACCTTTGGACGAGAAACCCGGCGGGGACGGCGGAGATTGTCGCACGGCGGGAGAAACTTCCTGGATCTGGATCGGACTGGGATTGGGATGCTTGTTGCTGGCACGCAAGAGACAGTTTGTCGGTTGAACCGAAGAGTGAATGGTCTCGAAGCGCGGAAACGAGGTGAGTCATGTGCGGATTGAAGAAAGTTGCGTGGATCGGAACGGCTTGTTTTCTTCTGACTTTTTTCGGATGTTTCGAAAGTTCCTCGACCGACAGCGCCGGAGATGAAGACCTCGAACGGGATATTCCAATCATCGTTCCCAACGGGGATGACGACGACATCGTTTCGGAATCCGATAGCGACATTGAGGGCGAAGACGAAGCGGATGAAGTCGAGCAGGAAGAAGAGGAATCGGGTGGTTGCATCGATCCTGGAGATGAAGATTCCGAAGAATCCGACCAGGATTTCGATGCTGATCCTATCGATGAAGAAGACGGCGAGCCGCCTTGCGAATGCACGGAAGGACCGTGTTGTACGGATGGCTGCCATTTCGATTCCGCCGAAACGGTTTGTGATGCTCAGGCCGAATCCCAACTCGGTTGTCCCGACAATCCGCAGGATGGCGGTGAAGCCGGTTGCGGAAAAGACCTTTACAACCGCTACCGTCCCCGTTTCTGCTCGGGAAATTCCGCTGCGTGTGAAGGAGAGTTGGGAGCGTATGCCGAGTGGACGCTTCACACGGATTGCACTTCGATGCAACGTTGCGATTCGGTCGAGTTGCTGTGTGTAAACGACCGGCCGCTTTGTGACGATACCTATTGCAATGCGGGTGAATGCTGCGATCTGGAAAGTGAAACCTTTGCACCTCAGGGGACTCCCTGCGGACAAATTCTTGGGGTGAACACCGAGTACCGCTGTTCCGGTACCGCCTGCGGAGCCGATCTAGAAGCGAGAGAGTACCGAAACACCTGTACGGGAACTTCTTCGGTATGTGAGGGCGAAGCCGTTGCGGGACCGTACGAAATTGTACAAAATTGCACGGATATGGAACTTTGCGACTTGCAGCAGCTTGGTTGTGTTTCCGAAGCGGTTTGCGGCAACGATTTCTGCGATGTGGATGCGCCTTGCTGCGACACGGAAGCCCAGCGGATTCGAGGTGCGGATGCCATTTGCGAAACCGAAGCCGATACCCGCGTGATTTGTAGCGGGAACGAATGTGGTGCGGATCTTCAGCAGCAAACCGCCGATCGCCATTGCTCCGGAATTTCAACGGCTTGTGATGGGACGTTGGTTTGGGGTGAACCGAGCCTCCTGCAGGATTGCGACACCACGGAAACCTGCGATGCTGAAACTTCCGCCTGTCTTGCAGACCGTCCTCGCTGTGATCCCACCTATTGTGAAGAAGGTCTTTGCTGCGATACCGAAACCCAAACGCTTAAGGAACAAGGAACCCTTTGTCGGGAAGAGTCGTTCACGCAATACGATTGTTCGGAACAACTCTGTGGGGCGCAGTTGTCGAGCCAGTTGGTAGAACGCCGTTGGGATTGTACGGGAACGAGTGCAGGTTGCGACGGATCGATGCAGGAAAGCTTGGGAGATTGGGAGATTGCACAGACTTGCGAGGCCGATGAAATCTGTCTCGCCGATGAAGGACGTTGCGAACAAAGCGCCGCCTGCGCCGTCTCCGCCTGCCCGGATGACATGGTGGATATTGGAGAAGTGTGCATCGATCGCTACGAAGCATCCCGGCAGGATGCAACCGTGGATGACAGCGGTTCGGACAACAGTATCGCCGTCAGTCGTGCCGGTGTGATGCCTTGGTATGTCAATCCCATTACGAGTGCGGACGTTCCGGTTTTCACTGCGGCATGCGAGGCGGCCGGAAAACGAATGTGCACCCCGGAGGAATGGTTCGCTTCCTGCACCGGAAGTGAGGGGAATATCTATGTTTTCGGCAATACATTCAACCGTGAAACCTGCAACTGTGTCGATACATATTGCGACGACTATTGTCTTTCGAATGGAATTTCGCTGGAGGAATGTAACCTTTCCTCGGGTTGCGGCTACAGTTGCGGTGAGGCGGGAACATCGGGAGCCTGGTGTTTTCATATGATGCCGACGGGCAGCTTTCCCGATTGCGTCAACGAATACGGAGCTTTCGATATTAATGGAAACCTGTGGGAGATTATCCCGGTGACCACCGATATCGATAGCCGGGGCTTCATGATTCGCGGTGGTGCATTCAATTGCGCAGGGGCGTCCACTCGTTTGCAGTGCACTTACAATGCAGGATGGACCAGCCTGTACGCCGGATTCCGTTGTTGCAAGGATCGGGAAACCGCACGGTAAGGTGGAACAATCATTGCCAAATGGTGGGATAGTACGTTATTGTCCTGTCGTTTTGAGAATTATCGGACAACTTTCAAGCACCTTTTCGCGGAGTCGCAGCATGTCGAATCTTTCTTGGCGTATGTTTTGTTTTTTCGGACTGCTTTTGGCTGTTTTATCACTTCCGGCTTGTGGCGGGGATGACGACGACAACGACAACGTTCCGGGCGATAGCGATACCGATCTGATTGCCGAGCAGGAGAGCGAAGAGGAATCCGCTCCCACCGGAAAAGTGGAAAAGCGCGGCAAATGGACGATCGTCTGGTTGGAAGGTACTCCCTATGAGATGGGATTCCAACACGGAACACTGTTGCATGAAGAGCTGAAAAAAGGTCTGGAATTCATCCAAGCCGATCCGGGTTTGGCGTCGATGCCCGAAATCGCCAAGAACCTTGGCGTGCTCGATCTGGCCTACGAAAAATCCTATCAAGACGTGCTGGACGAATGTCAGGGTATGGTAGATGCCGCCGGGGATGTCGGCTGGACGATGGACATGTGTCTCGTGCTCAATTTCGGAGATGTGCTGGTGGAATTCCTCTATTCGGGAGTTCCCGAAGAAGAAGCCAAGCGTTTGGCCAAGAAGATCCAACCGGGATGCAGTCAGGCTGTGGCCACCGGCGCGGCTACCGAAGATGGTCGCATGTATCACGCTCGTCTTCTCGACTGGACCCAGATGGACTACATCCTTGAATTTCCGACGATTTTCGTGCGCCAGCCTAGCGATGGACTGGCCCATGCGTTCATCGGTTTCCCTGCAAATCTGAGTCCCTACAGTGGTATCAATGAGGCCGGGATTTCTGCGGCTTCCAACGAGGCCGATCCGTTGGACAAAACCGTCGGTTCTCTCGATGGCCGCAGTCACGTCCAGTTGCAGGCGCAGATTCTCAAACATGCCGATAGCCTGGAAAAAGCACGGCAGATGATTGCGGAAGTATCGCACATGTCGGCAGAGATCATCACCGTGGCGGATGGTACCAACAATCAGGCTGCCATTTTCGAAATGACGGGAAAAGCGGTAGGAATTCGCGAGTTGGACGATGATATCGTATTCGTGACCAATCATTTCCTGGCACAGGAAACCAGCGAACTCGATGCGGAACCCAACGGAGAATCTTCCGCAAATCGTTTGGCGCGGTTGCAACAGCTTCTTCCGAAAGATGCTACCGACAGTCTGTACGGAACGTTGTCTCCCGAAATGTTCATCACCATGATGCGTGATCGCCAAGACCCGAATACCGGCGAAGTCTATGGCCTGGACGTGTTCGACAACAACTCCAGCCTCGCGACCAACGGTGCGCTGTTCGCTATCGTGTTCGATCCCGCCAAGCGCATTTTCTGGGCGGCAGCCGGGGAAATTCCCGTTCCGCAACAAACGTTTCAGGGCTTTTCTCTGGACGAGTTGCTCGGCAAAGAAGGCGCGGAACTTCCCAGCCCGGAAAGTTTCGAGTAAGGCTCGGATTTTCAACCGATTGAATGTAGAATCAAGGCTGTGCTTAGCACGGCCTTTTTTCATGGATAACTGAAAAACTCCGAATGTGACATCAGGGAACCAAGACGATGGAGGCGTGAATGCTAGACGCTCGTGGTCCACAAGGAAAAGAATGGAGACGCCAGTTCGTTGTCTGGATTCTTGCTTGGGTACTCGGAGAAGGTTTGATGGTTGTTGCGATGGAAGCCGTGAGGCTTACTGTGGACAGCGGCTTGATCGATGGCGAAAACTTCCAGTCGTTGTGGGAGTTTGTGGCTCCTGTCAAAAGCGCGGTTTGTTTGATGTTGCTATTGTTTCTTATGCGTGTCGGGTTTGGGCCGCTGTGGTCGAGTTTCGCGCAGCGTATGGGATCGTTCAAACCGATTCCCTGGTTGGCGATGGTGTCGGGTGGTGCTTTAATATTGATGGTAAGTGTACGATTCTATTTTTACATACCCGTCGAAGGGTATGATGGAAGTTTGCTGGAGCTTTTTCGTAACCTGTTGAGTACGGTGTTCGTATTTATAACGTTTTTCGTTCTGTTACAGAATCTTGTACTGGAAAAACCTTTTGCCTACTCCCTTGGAATCCTTCTCTGTTGGATTTTGGTCTACGACGGAATCGCCCGATTTCCGCTTTGGCAATCCGCTATAAAATACGACATCACCGATTTTACAAACGATCCCACGGCTTCATTTTTCTGGGTACGTATGGGAAGTGGCATTTTGTTGGGATTTTTAGCGAAATTGTGGGGAATTATCGTTTACAGACGTTATCGGACGTTGTGGCCTGTTGTTATTTATTTGACCGTCGGTTTTTTGCTGAATCATAGCCTAGGGTGGATTTTTTCCGATTGATCGGTTGAAGAGAGCGTTTGATGATCCTACCGTTTCTCGGCTACAAGGAACCGGGGCGATTGTCATTGCCAATTCGCTTCAAACGCGGAATAATGCCGAAATGAAACGCAACGTAAGGAAACCGGATATGAGTTCGAAAGGTGTGCAAACGCTTCGTACGATAGGAAACATGGCGACGGAAGCCGTCGTGGCCGGGCGCATTGCGCAAGCGGGGCTTTGGGGTACGAGGCGACCGCTTTTCGTTTCCTGGGCGTTGACCCACCGTTGCAATGGTCGTTGCCTGTATTGCGATTCCCGCTCGGCTGCCGGAAACGAACTGGCGGTGGGTGAGGCACTTGATCTCGTGGATCAGATCGCTTCGGGCGAAACCTACTGGCTCCATCTGACGGGCGGAGAACCTCTGCTTTGCGAGCATGTGGGGCGAATCATTCAACGTGCGAAAAACAAAGGTTTGAGAGTGACGCTCGGCAGCAACGGCACCCTTGTCCCGGAGCGCCTCGACGATTTGCGTTCTCTCGATACGTTGTCGCTCAGTCTCGACGGACGGGAAGAGGTACACGACGCTTTGCGAGGCAAGGGAGCCTATCAAGCGACGATCCGGGCCGCCGAGTCCGCCCGGAATGCCGGGATTCCTCTGAAATTTTCGACCGTGCTTTCTGCCGGGAATCTCGATGAAATCGAGGACGTGTTACATCTGGCCGGGCAATTCTCGGCCACGGCGTCGTTTCAACCCGCCACCGAGCAAACCCTGTGGAGTCACAAGGAAAATTCCGAAATGCCGCCTGTCGAGGGCTATCGAGAGGCGATCCGAAAGCTCATCGAACTGAAGCGTGGTGGTGCGCCTGTGGCGAACTCGCAACCCGCTTTGGAACATTTGTCGAAGTGGCCTGCGCCGACGAAAGCTACCTGCGTAGGTGGGATGCTGTTTTGTCGCATCATGCCCGATGGCGAAGTGCTTCCCTGTTTGCGGACTCATGAGGGCACCCAACAGAAAAACAACGCGCTGGAACTCGGTTTCGAACGGGCGTTTCGTAGGGTCGATACGGTCTGGTGTTACAATTGCTGGGCAGCGAATCTCGTGGAATTGTCCATGCTGCTGCAACTCAAACCGGAAGTCTGGTTGGGTCGTGCGACGACGACGTTTTCCGAGTCATTGGCGGGATGGTTGGGAATGGGGAAACGATGATCGACCGATTTTCCAAACCGCGTGCTTTTCTCTATGAATCGGCTTCTCTAATCGATGCCGTGTTGATCCGCGTGCCTTCCTGGTTCGGGAAAGCGGTAGGACATCCCGAAAACTGCGAAGCTCCTTTGGATATCGGCTACGCCGCTGCTGTGGCTCAACGGCGGGGATATCGCGTGAATGTGCTGGATGGCGAAACGGGGGCGTTTTTCCTGGAGGATTTTCACCGCTATTTTCAGCGTCATCCGCCGCGTCTGGTCGTATTGAACGGCATTACGCCCAGCGTTCCCGCTATGTTCGAGTTGGCTCGATCCGTGAGGCGTTATGCTCCCGAAACGAAAGTGCTGGCTATCGGTCAACACGCCGATGCCATGCCCGAAACCTTTTTATTCGAAAACTCCCCGTTCGATTTCACCTTGGAAGGCGAATACGACGAAGCCGTTGCCGACCTGCTGGTTTTTTTGGATTCCGGCGGGGATGGGTCGCTGCCTCTGGGGATTCGACGTTACCGGGACGGTGCTATCGACTTTGGCGGATCGCGCCCATGGCTTAAAGACCTCGACGCCCTGCCGTTTCCGATGCACCGATATTGGTTTAACCGGCGCTATCGCTACCTGCACCCGATGAATAAAACAGGCCGATATCGTTGGGGATTCGTGCAAACGAGCCGTGGATGTCCCCAGCGTTGTTTGTATTGCTCTCGTGCCTTGCGAACGACGTTCGGAGCATCGATGCGGTTTCGCTCGCCGGAATCGGTTGTGGAGGAAATGCGCTTTCTTCGCTCCGAAGGCGTCAATGTAATGGTCTTTACAGACGATGCTTTCTCGTTCAACCGTGCACGTACTTTGGCGTTATGCGAAGAGATTTCGCGGGCCGATCTGAAAATTTCCTGGACGGCCCAGTGTCGCGTTGCACCGGCGGATCTCGAACTGTTTCGGGCCATGCGTCGGGCGGGATGTTCGACCGTCAGTTTCGGCGTCGAAAGCGGGTCGGAGAGAATTTTAAAAGTGTTGCAAAAGGATATCCGGGTAGAACAGACACGGGATGCCTTTCGTTTCGCTCGCGAAGCCGGGTTGCGAACCGTTGGATTCTTCATGGTCGGCAATCCGGGCGAAACCCCGGAAGATTTCGAGCAGACGCGTCGTTTGCTGCTCGAACTCGATCCCGATATTTTGCAGGTGGCGTTTTTTACCGCTTATCCCGGTTCGGAAAGTTTTCAACGGTACCGAGATCGTCTACCCGGCGACTGGCGCAAGTTCCGTCATTACGAGAGCCTTGTCAACATGAGTGCCGTTTCGGACGAAACCGTGCAAAACTGGCAAAAAGAGCTTTATAAAGCGCTGCTTTTACGGCCGCGATACATTTTGCGCTATGTGGCGTCGAAACACGTCAACCTGTTGTTGAATCTCGATACCGAAGCTTTTCTCGCCACCTATGCGTTTAATTTCCTGTTTCGGAGGTCTTAGGATGGCGGATGTTCTGCTGCTTGCGCCACCTTTGGGCTTCGAAAGTCCGTATCCGCTTCGTCTGGCTTCTGTCGCCGCCGTTTTACGCGAAGCGGGAGCCGACGTGCAGGGAATCGACGCACGACGTACGCAGACGCCGCTTGGTGAATCTTTGCAAGCTTTCGACACAGAACCTCCCCGACTGGTTGTTATCGAAACCTCCCTTCGAAACTTGCGGGCGACACGGGATGCCGTTCGCACGGTAAAAAAACGTTTCGGTTGTCGTGTCGTGGTTTGCGGCACGGCGGCAGCGCTCGATCCCGGAGCGTTTGTCGGTCCCGATGGGGCCGATGAAGTTCTATTGGGAGACGAAGAGTCGGCGGTGCGGTATTTTTCCGAGGAAAGGGCATTGTCACCGGAAGGCCAAAGCGAGTTTGTTTCATTGGATCGCCTGCCTTTTGCCGACCGTGAAGTTTTTCCACTAGACGAGTACGCCTACCATCATTTTCGCGGACAACGAAAACACGCCACGGTGGAATGGAGCCGAGGATGTCCCTTCGATTGCTCGTTTTGTCCCGTTTCGACGCGCTATAAAGCGACATGGCGCAAAAGGAGCGTGGAATCGATCGTGGACGAAATGACGATCTTGCGGGAACGTCACGATGTGCGGTCGTTTTACGTAGAGGACGAACAACCGCTGGCGGATCGGGAGTGGTTCTTTCGAGTATTGGAGTCCATACGGCGACGTTTGCCGGATATCGAACTGCTGTTTCCGAACGGTTTCTGGCCGACGCTGATGGACGAAGAACTCGTGGAAGTCATGGCGGTTTCAGGGGTTACACGGATCTCGTTGGGAGTCGAAAGCGCCGACTCGGCCATACGCCGGAGGATCGGGAGGACCATCGACGAACGCCATTTGAAAAAACTGCTGGTATCGTTGCGGAAAAACGGAATCGAAAGTACGGGAACGTTTATGCTGGGTTTCGAGGGGGAAAGCGAATTGGATCGCTTGGCGACTCTTCGTTATGCGGCTATGTCTTCGTTCGATTACGTTCATTTCTCCGTTTTATGGCCGTGTTTTCCACTTGTTGAGGAGTTACCCGCCGAAACCGCGAAACTCGCTCGGTTGCGCTCGTTGGGATATGCCATGGGATACGTTTCTCCGGTTCGTCTTGCACGATTGATGAAAGGCGGGGATTTGTCCGTTCGGCATCTGCTGACGGCCCTTAAACGTTATCGTGCCTGGAATCGCGCCGGTTCGACCGGGGGAGGGGCCTGGTAAATGTCGGATCGAAACGGCAAAGAACGTTCAGAAATGTTCCATTTCCCAACGGTTGGACTTGCCGAGCCACGGCGACGTATCGCCCTGTCGTCCCTGCATTACCGGCGGATGATCGAAGCGGCGTTGCGTCCCGCTTCATCGGAAGAAATCGCTCGTTTCGAAGCGTCGTTCGCGAAGAAGATCGAAGCGCCGGAAGTTATCGCGACGTCATCGGGATCGCAGGCGCTGATTCTTTTGTTTCAAGCCTATTCGCTGAAAGCAGGCGATGAAATCATCGTTCCGGCCTATACGGACGAAAGCATTCTAACTGTACTGGGATCGTGCGGACTGACGCCGCGATTCGTCGATATCGATCCCGCGACCCACACGCTCGATCCGGCGGGGGTGGCCCGTGCCGTTGGACGCAGGACTCGCGCTATTCTGGCCGCGCATTTGTTCGGTGTTCCCGCCGATATGGATGCTTTGCAGGATGTCGCTCGGCATCACGATCTGCTGTTGTTCGAAGACTGCGCTCACGCCATCGGCACGCTTTCGGCGGGGCGTCCCGTGGGATCGATCGGCCACGGCGGGTTGTTCAGTTTTTCGTATGCCAAGCCTTTCGGTTTGTTCGGTGGTGGGGCGGTTGTCTGTCGTGACGAGGAAAAACGGTCGTGGATTCGTGCGCAAATGCGAAAAAAAGGGGCCGCCGATCACCGAAAGCTTTTGCGTAACATCGCTTCTACGCTCGCGATGGATGCTGCAAGTCATCCACTCGCTTTTACGCTGGCGGTATATCCGGCACTGCATTTTCTCGACCGGCTCGACGGCGATCCTCTGGCGTGGTTGAAACGCTTAAAACCGTCTCTTCCTCAACGGGACGACACCCGTCTGTCCGGTTTTCAGTCGCGTTTCGGTACGAGTGTGCTGGAGGGATTGGAAGAAGATATTGCCACGAGAAGGTCAAGAGGGCGAAAGGCCATTGAAATTCTTGGCGAAAAGCACGTGATTCACTCCACAAACGACGCCGACCGCAATGTCTTCTATTTCCTGTTGATTCGGACAACGCAACGAGAGCGTCTCGCACGCTACCTTTTGCACCGTCGCATCGATACCGGACATGATGTCATGAGGAACATTGCCCGCTTGCACGGTGTCGCCGAAGCATTTCCACATACCGAGCAGGCGATTGCCGAAACGTTGCAAATTCCCCATTCGCCAAGGATGTCCGAGACGCGGTTCGACCGGATTTTGTCGGTTGTCGCAGAGGGTATAAAGCTCGTAGAGCAGTAATTTTACAAGGAATTCAACTCCCTACGAGCCTGTTCCGCCAGTTCGCCTTTGGGTTCTCTTTCCAGGTATTCGAGGAAGCTTTCCCTTGCCTGACGGTTGCGGTCTTTGAATTTGTAAATCACTCCCATTTCGAAATAGGCCGGAGCAAAGTTGCTGTCGATGTCCAATGCTCGTTCGAGCAGTTTGATGGCGTTTTCCCACTTGACGAACTTGTTGCCTTCGCGGGCCAGCAGATAATACCCCTCGGGATTGTTGGGATCGACTTTGATGGCTTCCTTGAATTTCTTCATTCCTGCCGGATTGTTGCTTTTGTAAAAGTCGATTTCCCCAAGTCTCAACAAAACCTTGGCTCGCAACCATTTGGAACCAGGGAACATTTCCAAAAGCGGAAGAATTTTCTTCAGCCGGAAACGGGCCTCATCCATGCGGTTCTGCTTGATCAGCATCATGGCGAGTCGGTAATGCGCTTTGGGGAAATCCGGTTGGATTTTCAGAGTCGTTTCGTAGGAGTTGCGGGCGAGGATTTCATCTCCCAGCTTTTGTCGGAGTTCTCCCATCCAGAAATGGGCTTCCGGGTTTCCGGGATCGTATTTGATGCCGTTGTCCAGAAGGGTTTCAGCTTTTTTCAGGTCGCCGTATAGCAGATCATAAGCTCCCGAATAGGTGTTGGCCAACCCCAGTTTCGAGTTTTGAGCCAATACTTTTTCAAATACATTCAACGCGGCGTCACGATTGTCCAACAGGAAATCGACCATGGCCAGCTTCAACGGCCAAAGCATGTTTTCGGGAGATTTTTTGCGGAGTTTGTCGAACATGTTACGGGCGTTGTGAACGTCTTCGACTGCCAAATAATAGTCAGCCAACAGGATCATCAGCTGTTCGTTGTCGGCATGTTCACGTGCGAGTTTGAAAAGAAGCTTGAAGCCTTTTTCAAAATCGAATTCATCCAGATATTGTTTGGCGCTTTCCAGTTGACATTCGAAATGTTTCGGGTCTTTTTTCAGACCTTTACGGAACTCTTTTAGTGCGTTCTTGCTATCGCCTTCGGTCAGAAGCAATTTGCCTTTCAAATAATTGACGAGGGCGGTTTCTCCCTGTTGTTCTTCGAGAAGTTGAATGCGTCGTTGGGCTTCCTGGGTTTCGTCCTGTTCGAGAACGACCATGATCAGTTTTTTCTGGATATCAATGTCGCTTGGTTCGATCCGATTGGCTCTTTCCAGATAAACCTGGGCTTTTTCATAGGTATGCAACTGCAATGCTACATCGGTAGCGACAAGCAGAAGATCCACATCGTTGGTGTCTTCGGTAATCGCTTTATCGAATTCCTCGGCCGCTGGGGTAAGACGTCCCATTTTGGTGTAAATTCGACCAAGCAACTCGTGATGCTCCGGCTTGCGGTCGTCCAATTGAGCCGCTTTTTCGGCGTGTTTGAATGCCCCGCCGAAATCGCCTGAATCAAATAGCATCCGAGCGAGCAAATACAATGAAGCTGGAAGTGGATTGATCTGAACGGATTTTTCCATATGGCGGATCGCTTCTTCGCGATGGCCGTTTCGGTTGTTGACAAGTGCTTGGATGTAATTCAGGTCAGCCTGTTGCATCAAAGGAAGTTTATTGGACCACTTGACAAGCCATCCGTCCATTTTCGCTTCCATCTCGACCATGGGTCGATCGGTCTCCAACCAGGTTTTCCATAAAAGCAGTCGACTACGGACGTGATTCGGATTGGTTTTGAGGATTTCCTCTACATCGGATTTTGCTTCAGTGGCGTCTTCTTGCAACAATTTGATTTTTGCTGCGAAATATTTCGGTCGAGTTCCGCTATTGGAAATCGATTCGAATATTTTACGGGATTCGGAAAGGTTACCATCATACAGCAGATTTTCAGCTTTGAGGCAGGTTAGGCGAGGATCACGGATGCCGTTTTTCTCTGCATTATCCAGTACATAACGCAAATCACCAATGCGGCGATTAAATAAGGCACGATATCCCATGCCAACGACCATGTCTTTATTGTTCGAATAATCGGTGGGTAGCTTGCTGAAACTTGTTTCAAGTCCTTTTTGCCATTGGGCGTTGTTGGGATCGTAGTCCAGTAGAAGTTTGGCGTACGCTTCGACCATCAGACCGGAAAGGTGTGGATATTGCGGAAGTTCCGCCGCATCGCCTGCCAACTGGTTTATGGCTGCAAGCAGTGAGGCGCGATCATCCTTATCCAACATGGTATGTGCGGTTACGCTTGAAGCTTCGGCTCTTTCCAATGCTACTTTGGCCTGATACCAATCGTAGAGGAAATACCCACCGACGCCAGCGCCGATCAGCAAAATGGCTAGAAGAGGAACCAGCCAAACACCTTGCGTCGAGCTTTTTCCTTCGTCGTAGTCCTCTGGTATCGGACCATCACCTTTTTGAGCGGTGTAAACTTTTTCTGTTTTTTCGGGTTCTGGCGCGTGGACGTGACTGGTTGGAATCTCGAATTCGGAATAGGATTCCTCTGTTTCCTCTTCAACAAGTTCGATTTCTTCCGATTCTTCCTCGGAAGGTTCGTCTTCATTATCCTCTGAGGATTCTTCCTCTACATTTTCCTTTTTTTCAGAGGTTGTGGGGGAAGGCGGTGGTTCCTTGGAGGAGGGCGAAGAGTCTGTATCTTCTTGTTTTTCTTCCTCTTCTTCGTTGATTACAGCCCCAAACGCTGCTGTCTTCTCCTGGGTCTCGCTTTTTTCTTCCTCAGGTTTTTCTTTTTCTGTCGTTTGAGCTTGTGCTTCGTCCTTTTTTTCCTCGGGAGAGGTTTGCTCGGTTTCCGGTTCTCCGTCCAATTCCGGGATGAATCCGGCGTTTTCTCGTGCCAGTTCGACTTCCGGTTTTTTTCCTAAACGATTGAGCGATTCTTTGGCCAGGTAGTGGTTTTCATTGATTTTCAGAATGCGAACAAAAACCTCGGTCGCCAGATCTTTGCGGCCTTTTTTAAAATAAGCAACACCGAGAACGTACAGCCCGTCGGTGAAATCGGGATTGTGTTTCAAACCTTTCAGGCAGGTTTCGATCGATTGGTCCGTTTCCCCGAGCTTAAGGTATTCCTCTGCAAGCTGGGCGAAAATGAACGATTTCGGGTTTCCTTCCAAAATCTTGATATAATTCAAGATTTTCGTTCGGCTGCCCCGCTGTTGGGATTTGTCCCCGCTTCCTGCCATCCTTGCCTCCGAGTTCGACACGTAGTTGGTTCTGTCGATTACTTTTTCACGCTCGTCATTCTAGCGGGAAGTGCGGCAAACTTCAATAAAAACGGGGAACTCGCCTCGAGTTCTTTGAAGTTGCCTGATTTCCTCGCAAACGTCGTCCCGATTTTAATGTAAAAACGTTGAAAAACGACAGGGAATTCCCGAGAAACGTTTTTATAAGATCGTTGGTCGCAAAAAGCGTTCGTCGTCTTTTTCAGGGAAGTCCAGCAGGTAATGCAGTCCACGAGATTCCATGCGGATCATTGCGGAAGAAATGATCAGGTCCGAAACCACTGCAATATTGCGCACTTCCAGTAAATCGGAGTCGAGCGTGTACTTCCAATAGTACGAATCGATTTCATTTTTCACCAAATCGATGCGGCTTTTGGCCCGCTGAAGTCGTTCGACCGTCCGGGAAATACCGACGTAATTCCACATGAAACGGCGGATTTCGTCCCAAATGTGGCTGATCACCACCCGTTCATCCGACGGCACCGCCTTACCTTTGTCCCAGATCGGGATTTTATGCTTGGACCAGGCTTCGCAAACCGAGGTGTATTTTTTGTGAGCGTGAACCGCCGCCCGGCGAGCGTAAACGACGGCTTCCAGCAAAGAGTTGGAGGCGAGACGGTTGGCGCCATGCAGTCCCGTACAGGCTGCTTCACCGACGACGTACAGTCCCGCGACCGAACTATGGCCGAATTCATCCACCAGCACGCCGCCGCAGGAATAATGAGCCGCCGGAACCACAGGAATCGGATCGACGGTCATGTCCACGCCCCAGTTCATGCATTCCGCGTGGATATTCGGGAAACGCTTGACCAGGAATTCTTTATCCAGAGCCGTCATGTCGAGCACAACGTGTTCGTCGCCGGAACGTTTCAGTTCAATATCGATAGCCCGGGCCACTACATCACGAGGGGCCAGAGATCCCATGTCGTGGTAGCGTTCCATGAAGGATTCGCCGGTGATCGTCCGCAGAATACCGCCTTCACCGCGCAAAGCCTCCGAAATCAAAAAGGATTTGGCTTTTGGATGGAACAGGCAGGTGGGATGAAACTGGATGAACTCCATGTTCCCCACACGAGCGCCCGCCCGATGCGCCATGGCTACGCCGTCGCCGGTGCTGACATCGGGATTGGAAGTATACAGGTAGACTTTTCCCGCCCCGCCGGTGGCGATAAGCGTTACCGGAGACACGACCGCTTTGACCTCTCCCAGAATTTCGTCGAAAACATAGGCTCCCAGACATTTTCGGTCGCGGTTGTCTCCCGTGATTTTGTGCTTCATGATCAGGTCGATCGCCATGTGGCGTTCGACATATTGGATGTTCGGGTGAGAGCGGACTTTTTCAAAAGAGCAAGTTGAATGGCTCGGCCGGTGATGTCGCCCGAGTGAAGCACGCGACGCTTGGTGTGTCCGCCTTCCTTGCCGAGATCGAAGGAACTGGTTCCGTCCTGACGCCGCGAGAATTCCACACCTTTGTCCAGAAGCCAGTGGATGGCGTCCGGGCCTTCTTCGACGGTGATACGCACGATTTCGGGGTTGCACAGTCCCGCTCCGGCGTTCAGCGTGTCATCGATATGACGGGAAAAGCTGTCTTCTTCGGATGTTACCGAAGCGATGCCTCCCTGGGCGTAAAACGTATTGGCGTCGTGGTCGCCTTTTTTGACGTAAATGGCGACTTTTCCCCACTGGGCCGCTTCCAATGCGAAGCTCATCCCAGCCAATCCACCGCCGATTACCAGAAAATCTACCGTTTCGATCATGGTTTTAATCTCCACCAGGCAAAGGCTCGTCGAAAGCTTACATACCATAGGGATTTTTTCGTCGCAATGAAGAGGTGCCATGAAAAAACGCGGTTTTCTTTCTGATTTTTCGCTTCATTGCAGGATAACCGGCGAGAATTTCGTATCCGAGATACAAAGTTGACTCTTACGGTATTGCACGGTAGGATTCTGCACACGGGTCGGAAGAGCATTTTTCCCCAGTTTAATGACGTTATCCGGGGAAAGGTGTATCGTCCGAGTGTTCGTGCGCGCTCCCAGAAAATTCCAGTCCAGGACCGAAACCGTCAAGGAGGTCAGGTTATGAATCGACAAACTGTTGTCGTCGTTTTCGTTGTTGCGTTGTTGTTGGTGTTGGGTGCTACTTCCTGCAAAACCGTGGCGAAACACGAATTCAAAGGCGTTCGTGTCGAAAAAGAGATTGAAGTTGTCGGATACGGATGGGGAGAAAACGCCGAGCAGGATGCCAAAAAAATGGCGGCTCGTCTGGCTATTTCTGCGGCGAAACCTGCAACCCTGACCTTCGAATATATGCACGATCAGCCGTTTTCGATGTTCACCACCTCCCTTGGGAACAGCAATGTAGAGGTAGAGATCGTCCGCACCGAGAATCTGCCTGACGGTGGATACAAAGCCGTGGCTAAGGCTGTACGCACGCAAAAAGTCAAAAAGCGAATGCAAAACACCCGTGCCCTGATCTTGACCGTGACGAGCAAAAAGGATTCGTTCAAGGAGCGGGTCAGGGAAGTTCGCGAAATGGCCTACGAGCAAGCCGTGTTGCGGTTGGCGATGTCTCAGTTCAAAGTGGACAAAAAAAGTGCATTGCCCGAAAAAATGAAAGGTGGTTTGTGGATCTTCTCCTTCGATATCGACGATGACGGGTCTAAGGCCAAGGGAACGCTCGTGACGTACGCCAAAGTGAAAAAAGGATCTCTCGATAACAACGAAAAAGCTCGTTTGTTGATGAACGCCTGGCGCAACGCGATCCTTCTTGCGGAACTGGATGAAGATGCCCAGGAAGATATGCTCGATGATTTACAGGATCGTATGGAAGACGTGACTATGGAAGATCTGGATTATCATTCCATTTTCGATAAAATGCTCAAACTTCGACTCGAACCCGATTATGCCACGTATTTCGAGGAGTTCGCCGCATTCTCGCTCAAACAGAAAGAATACCGCGATGCCGTGCGCGCGATGGAAAAAGCGGTCGAGTTGGCTCCCTTCAAGCTGGACTATCAGAAAAAACTATACCAAGTGGTCAAGAAGGCGGGCGACCGTAAGAAAATGGAAGAATGGCGCACGAAGCTCGAACAGGTCGAGGTTTTCGATGACGAACTCGGCGAGGATCTCACCGGCGGTATGAAATACACCCGGCGCTATCGTTGGAAAGACACCGAAGAAACCGACATGAAAGGCGTCATTCGCTTCAAAGAAGCCGAATAATTTCGCATCCATACAGGGATTATCCCTGCTAAATATCGGGTCGATTCTTTCGAGTCCGAGTCTGTATCGGTTGTTGTGCCGAAGGTGTCGAAGTGCATGAATCGGGTCAGAGAAAACCAGAGGATTGGTTTTTTCTCTCCCTTGGTTCGGAGTTGACACTCGCCCTCCAGAACGCTACCATAAGGACTATCCGACTGCCACTCCATAGGAGGTTCGTGCCATGCAACGTACCGAATTCCGTCTATTTTTCGTTCTTGCCAGCCTGACCATTCTACTCGCTGCCTGCGGAAGCGCCGATACCAGCACCGGGTTTGTCGATCCGGGTGGAGATAACGATACCGAAACCTCCGATGGTGAAGAATGCGCGGCGGGTGAGATGCCAACGGCGTCCTGCCCGGATGGCGGAGCCTGCGGAGCGTTCAATTGGCAATGGTCGGGAGAGCCGGATTGCGAGTGGAAGTGCGAGCTTCAAGCCATCAACGAGGGACAACCTTGCGATATGAGCGGGGGAGGGCAGGGTATTTGTCAGGTGGGACTATGCCTGGCTCCGGCAGGCGACACGGATGCGGACGATCCCGGCGAGATCGAGCCGGAAACCGATGAAGAAGTCGATCCCACCTGTGAATTACCCAAAGATTGCATTGACTTGCCGTGGGATATCCGCTGCGTCGGTCATTGGAGTTGCAATGCGGGAATGTGCGAGGAAACCTGCGATGACGAGCAATGTGGCGATGGAAATTGCCGACCCGGAAAAGGCGAGTCGGAAAGCAGTTGCCCGGCGGACTGCGGGACTCACTATTGCGTGGAAGATGCAGATTGCGTTTCCTATGAAATCTGTGTGGATGGCGTCTGTCAGGTAGAGGATGCTTGCGAGAACGTGGAACAGCCGGATTGCTCAAACAACAATCCCTGCCGTGAGGGAATCCCTGTGCAGAAACCGGCTCCCGATTGCTGGGCTTGTACCTATGAAAACATTGAAAACGGGACAGTTTGCAGGACTGCAAGCGGTGAGGAAGGTCTTTGTCTGAGTGGCTATTGCAAGGTGGATTCCGGGGAATGTGCCGACGTTTCGGATTGTCTGGATCTGCTTTGGATGGTCAATTGTATCGGGCATTGGTCCTGTCAACAGGGACAATGTACGCCTGTTTGTGATTTCGACGGTTGTGGCGACGGCGTTTGTGATACGGCCAATGGCGAAACGGATCAAAGTTGCGGGAGCGATTGCGCAGAGATGGAAGAGTGCCGGGAACCGGTGGATTGTCTTTCGTTGAGTTGGGATGTTCGTTGCTGGGGGCATTGGTCTTGCGACGATGGGGAATGCACAGAAGTCTGTGATTACGATATGTGCGGTAACGGCACCTGCGACGAAAACCGGGGCGAAAGCGCCATGAGTTGCAACGAGGATTGTCTTGGTGAGCAAACCTGCAATGTGGATGGGGATTGTCCTCCCGGTTTCGCTTGTATGGAGGGGGCTTGTAAACTCGACGAGCAAACCTGTGACAACGTACCGCAACCGAACTGCTACAATCCCGGTTCCTGTATGGAGGTCCGTATCCAATCTTTACCCTACCCGGACTGTTGGACCTGTACCTACGAGCCTTTAGCGGATGGCACGATGTGCCAAACCGAAGATGGAACGACCGGTCAATGTGAGAATGGGCAGTGCTCCACGGGAACGAATCCGCAATGCAACCAGCCGTACGATTGTATCGAGTTGGATTGGCTGGTGGATTGCGTCGGGCATTGGGCCTGTCAGCGCGGACAATGTACGGAAGTCTGCGATTTCGACGGTTGCGGAGATGGTCAATGCAGCCCATACCAGGGAGAATCCTACCAGACCTGTTACGATGATTGCCGGGTGCAGGGCGGGGATCGTTCCTGTAGTGAAGATACACCTTGTCAGGTAAGCGATATCGATTGTGGGTGCTACGGGACATTGCCCACCGGTGAGGATAGCTGCATGTCTACCCTGCCGATCACCTGCGAATGCATGGGAGGTTATTGTGGTTGTCCCGATGGCTCCTGTGTGGACGAAAATGCCACCTGGCTGAAAATCCTGACCCAACGAGCCAATACCGGCGAGGCGGTCGCCGAAGCCAGCGTGACAATATACACCTCCACAAGTTCCGGCAATGATCGCGAAGTCTATTCGACGATGACCGACGATGAAGGCAAAGTGTCGGTTTTCATCGCTTCGGGAGCCTATCGGATCGTGGCCAATAAAGCGGTATCCCCCATCGAAACGCTATGGGGAGAAGACTCAGTTTACCATACTTCCAACCAGAGCAGCCTCGTCGAAATTCCGATGCAGAGTATCTGGTAGAATTGAATCATTTGACAGTTTCTGTAGTCATGTCGGGTAAATTTATTGCCCAACACCCTGTGAGATAAGTTCCTGAAAACGTTGGTTTTTTTGTAACGACTCGAAGGCAGGTTCTTTCGCGGCTCGTTCGCGGAACAATTCTTTGAGGCGGATCGACGTTTCTAGCTCGTTCAGAGCCTTGTCTGTCTGGTTCATTGCAACGTAAACTTGTGCGAGATGATAGTATGGGTCGGGCCAGTCCTGGATCTGGTTTCGGGCTTTCTGCAAGGCTTGAATCGCTTCTTGAAACCGACCGGCTTCGAAATACAACTGACCTAAATCGTTATGGTAATTTGGACGATCCGGTTGTTTTTCGCAGGCTTTTTGCAAGGCTTGCACCGCCTTGCCAAGTTGGTTTTTATCCCCGCTTTTGTGGAATTGCATTTGACGGCAGTGGGCTAGTACCCACCAGGCTTTGTGGTTTTCTGTGTCGAGATCCACCGCTTCGGCCAGCCGTTTTTCCGCTTCTTCGTATCGGCTCAGTTGCATCAAACGCCGTCCCTCGACATAGCCTTGGTGGCTGGCTTCGATGTTGCTGGTAGGATGAAGCACCGAATCCGGTTCCAAGTCTACCGCCGGATCCCATTTCGCGGTTGTGGGGTGGCAAGCTGTGAGGCTCGATAACAACGCCAACATCATCCATAACGCGAATTTTCGGGTCAAAATGGTCATTTTTCGTCCATGCAACTCTGAAAGCCGAGGAAAATCGAAAAGTTCAAATGGTATCCTAGTCAGTTTGCGATTCGGTGAACTCGTGGCGGGTCACGCCATCGCATTCTAAAATGAAATCCGCGCCGAACGCTTTCGATGGGGTCAACGCCCCTTTGGATACGGAGCCTTCCAGCACCTTTTTCATGGCGCGAATCGAAGAATCGGCGGTAAGAGTATAGCCTTCGGGAGTCGTCAGGCAACCTGTGACGATCTGGCCGTTGGCGTTTCGGACTTCTCCCCAGACATCGTTGAAGCCTTTACGGCGGTCGTTTTCTGTAGGGCCGGGAACCCACTTTTCGATGAAATGCTTGATGATCGACTGCGCGAACGAAAGTTTCAGAATCGGTTGAAAGGTTTCCGCCTGTTTCATGCGGACAATTGCGGATTCCGGCATCGACATGTAGGTAACGATATTGGGAATGCCGGTGGAATGATACGCCGAAGCTACGTCGCCCCAACCTATGGAAATGGCATGGGAATGTGCGTTGGGGAAAGGAATTCTGCGTGTCTTCCAAACCGCACGGACCGGTTTGATACGACCATCGTCTCGGATGGCTCCCCCTTTGGGTAGCGCCAAGCCTTCGACAATCGTTTTCATGGTGCCGGGGCTGATTTTTCCCGATCCGCCGAAGGCAAGTTCCAGGTGGGTGGCGTCGGGAAGTTTTTGAGCCAGCATTGCGGCGAGGCAATCGGTAGGGACGACATCGAAACCGACTCCGGGAATTAAAGTGACACCGGCTTTTCGGGCTTCCTCGTCACGGTTGAGCACCGTTTCAAGAACCGCGATTTCTCCTGTGATATCAAGGTAATGAGTTCCTGTTTGCAGGCAGGCGTCCACCACGAGGCGGCTGGTAGCCGAAAACGGCCCGGCCATCAGCAAAATGGCGTCTACCGATTCCAGCGCTTTTTTCAGTCCGAACGGATCGTCCAGTCGGAAAACCCGATAGTCCAGTTCAAGCGACTGAGCGAGCGGCTCGATTTTTTCTTTGCTCCGACCGGCCAGCACAGGATTTTCACCCAGCAGCATGGCAAGTCTCGCCGTCAAACGTCCCGTATAGCCGTTGGCTCCGTAAATCATCCATCGGGGTTGCTCCATGGTCACCTCCCTGATTCAAGATAGGCTAGCAAGGCAGGAGAAATTGATCAAGCGACGAATTCGGTGAAACGGATGTTTTCCGCTGAAAAAGTCTTTCGGAAGAATAGGTGAGTTTGGGTTTGACAATTTGTCCTTGGCCGAAGAGAGAGGATTGACCGATTGACATTTTGTCCTTGTGAGAGGAGCTTTGTCTTCCTCGGAGAAAAGACTTTGGCAGGCGGTGAAAAATACCCTGTCAATTCAAATGGTTGAGAGTTAGTTCTGTTGTGTTGCCTCTGGCATGTATATTGCTTAAGGAGTTCTTGATGTTTTGCCTGCTTGATTGTACCAAGCAGAATAACCTGGAACCAAGGTATTTTGATGCGCAGGTTTTTTAAAGAATATTTCTGGACCGTGAACCTGTTCACCATCATGGTCTGTTCGTTTCTCGCAGCGGGAACGGTCAATTTGCTGCTGGGTGCCAGTTTGCGGTTGAAGCCGGAAATACCACCGGTTTCTCGTAAGGTCGTCGATCATAATTCCGCAAAAAACAAGCAGGCCAAGCGAGATCCGTTATGGGATCCCTTTGTGGGGAAAGCCATTATTCCTCCCGATCCTCCGCCGGAACTGATGGGTGGCATCGATGCTCCGCCCGAAGTGGAAATCGATTACGAAGAAGGTATGGTCGTCCCGGAAAGCTACCCCTGCACCGGTTCGTCGTTGAAGGCTACGTTGATGGGAACCGTTGCTGCGGCCAACCCCAAGCATTCTTTCGGAATTCTTCAGATGCCTGACAAGACGGTCAAAATGTTCCAGTGGGGTCAGAAAGTCGAAAGCGGCCCGGTCGTCGGTGTGTATCGAAAACGTTTTTATTTCCAGAACGGTGGGAAAATCGAATGCCTGGCCCACGGGGATCTCGACGATAAAGCCGCAGAGGAAAAACCGGCGGAAGGCGATAGTGGTGACGAATTCGACGGGATTCAGAAAGTCAGCGATACCGAGTTCAATATCGCCGAGGGTGAATTGCAAAAGCAAATGGGGAACCTGAACAGTCTGGCAACCCAGGCGAGGATCGTTCCCAATTTCAAAAACGGAAAAGGAAACGGGTTTCGGATTTACTCTATCAAACCCGGTTCTTTATACGACAAAGTGGGAATCAAAAACGGGGACGTTATTCAGGAAGTCAACAGCATGAAGCTCGACTCCCCGGAAAAAGCATTGGAAATCTACGCGAAGCTGAAAACGGAAAAATCGATTCAGATCAACCTGGAGCGTCGCGGTCGGAATGTTACGTTGCAGTACAATGTTCGGTAATGGATGGAACTATGGAATATTATTGGGAAAAACAGATGTCCACACGTCTTGATCCAAGTGAAGGAGGCGCCCTGTGAACGGCTGTAGAGACAACCGGGGCAACCGGCGCAATCGGATCTTCTCTCACTTGTGGCGGTCCACATTCGTTCTTGTGTTTTTATCGACGTGCTGGAGTTTCAACTCCTACGCCGAAGATCCGAAGTATGATAAAGCGTTGAAAGACCAGGCTTTGGATGATGAAGGCATTCCGTTGAATCTCAAGGAGAGGATGCGGCGAGGCAACGATCCGAAATCCCTGAAGGAACGGAACGCCAAAGCCCAAAAAGCGGGAATCAAACTTAACGACAGGCTTCCTTTGAAGGTTGACGGCGCGATTCGAAATCGTGCGGGTATGTCGTCGTCCGTGGCTCCGTCTCAGAATAACCTTGGTTCCGACGCTGCGGCTACTCGAAAGACGAACATGGCCAAAACGGAAAATGACGAGGCCGATCAAGTCGACGACACCGAAGAGGATGCAACGCCTGATAATCCACCTCCGGCTTCTGCAGGTGGTTCGTCTTTGGGACTTCCTCCGCGTGGTCCTTCGGCACCTCCGGTCCCTCCGGCGGTCAAGCAGCCTATTCCGACCAGCGAAGACGCCGAGAAAAAGATGAACGAGCGCAAGGCGTTCACCGAGTTCGAAAAAGGCGAGCTGTACCACATCGACTATTACGACCAGGATCTGCTGGAGTTCATCAAGCAGATGGCCGAGAAGTTCAAAATCAACTTCCTGATCGGTGACAAGGTTAAAGGCGGGAAAATCACGTTGATTTCGCCCAACCCGGTCACACGGGAGCAGGCTTGGCAGGCGTTTTTATCGGTTCTTCGTTCCCGCGATCTGGCGCTCGTGCGGGTCGGGAAGTTCTACAAAGTCATTCCCGTTCGGGATGCCCAGCGTTCCCCGATCAAGACCTACCTCGAAGGTGGCGACACCGAGCCGTCCGAGGAAGTCATTACTTACATGCTCAAACTCTCTCACGTCGAAATCAAGGATGTGGACAAAATCCTGAAGGATTTCAAAACGAAAGAGGGTGAAGTTCTTACATACGAGCCGACCAATAGCGTGATCATCACCGATACGGCCATCAACATTCGGCGGATGGTGAAAATCCTGAAAGAGCTGGATGTTCCATCCGGTAGGGACTCGATTCACGTTATCGACATTTACTATGCGTCCGCTCAGGAAGTGGCCGATACCCTGAACCAGATTTTCGGAGAAAAAGCCAAGGGTAAAAGCAGCACAAAGAAAAAGACGACGAAAAAAACCAGAAGGAAAAGCAAAAAAAAGACCCAAACGACGGAGCCTGAAGACGATCAGGTCACGATCACCAATATCATTGCCGAAGAGCGAACGAACCAACTGATCGTCGTTGCACCTCGTGCGGCGATGCCGAGGATTCTCGACATGATCAACCGTCTCGACGTGCCGATCCCGGGCGATGGTCAGGTGCATGTCTACTATCTCGAAAACGCCAATGCCGAGGAACTTTCGAGTACCTTGTCAAGCCTTTCCCAAGGTAGCCGTTCCCGATCGAAAAAGGGAAAATCGAAAACGGGTGACACAGCGGACCTGTTTGAAGGCGAAGTGAAAATCACGGCGGATAAATCCACCAACTCCCTGGTTATCGTGGCTTCCACCAAGGATTTCAACGCTTTGACGAAAGTTATCGACAAGCTGGATATCCGCCGCCGACAGGTGTTCGTCGAAGCGGTCATCATGGAAGTCCGTTTAAGTGTGGACCGTTCGTTGGGTGTTGCGATGAACGGTGGTTTTACCATGACCATCGATGGTGAAACCGTGCCGGTGTACGCCGGAACCACATTGGGAACGATGAGTTCGATTTCCATCGACCCGACCACGCTTTCCGGTATGGCGGTGGGCGTACAGGGACCGGATCTTGCCGGGACCGAAGGGTTGGTCGGAGACGCCGCGATTCCTTCGTTCGGCGTGTTGATGCAGGCATTGCAGACCGATTCCAACGCCAACGTGCTGTCCACACCGCACATTTTGACGACGGACAACGAAGAAGCGGAAATTATCGTCGGTTCCAACGTACCGTTCATTACCGGGTCGTCCCGTGACTCCAACAACCAGCCGGTGTTGTCCATTCAGCGCCAGGACGTGGCATTGACGATGAAAATCAAACCGCAGATCAACGAGAGCGATTTCGTCAGGCTGCAGGTTCAACAGGAAGTGACGGAACTCGTCTCGATTTCGGAAACCCTCGGACCCACAACCACCAAGCGGGCCGCTAAAAGTTCGGTCGTGGTCAAAGATAACCAGACGATCGTTATCGGCGGTATGTTGAGGGATCGTAATACGGAAGATATCGACAAAGTGCCGTTTTTGGGAGATTTGCCGATTTTGGGTCGTTTGTTCCGCCGTGACCGTGACGCCAAGGAAAAAACCAACCTGTTGATTTTCCTCACGCCTCACATCATCAAGGACGAGGAAGATTTCAAGCGCATCTACCGACGTAAAATGGAAGAGCGTGCAGAATTCCTCAAGCGTTTCTACGGAGAGGACGAAGACCTTATCGATTCGACCGATTACAGCCAGAAAACCGGTATTGTCGAGCACATCCGTCAGACGATTTCCGACGAGGAAGCCAAGGCGCAGGCCGAGGAAAAAGAACGTCAGGAAAAAGAAACTCTGATTACGCCGGAAGATGAGCGCGGAATCTACGAAATCGGAGTGGGTACCGACCAGAGCCTTCCGCTGTCTCTTGGTGAGGACGAGGCGGACAGTTCCGAGAACGTGTCGCCCCCTTCTGAGGTAAAAAGTGGATATCGCTCGAAAAAAGACCTGATGCGGCATGTGTTCGAACAGCCGTCGTCCGACTCGGATGAGGAAGAGTAGGCGCCGAAATGTTGCTGGGAGAAATACTGCTCAAAGAAACGACGCTCAAGCCCGAGAAACTGGCTCGTGCGTTGGAGATCCAGGCCGAACGGGAAGGTAGGATCGGGGAAATTCTGCTGGGGCAGAAGGAAATCAACGACGAGGAACTGGCCCATGCGCTGGCTACGCAGCTTGGGTTGTCTTATCTGAAGAAGATGCCGGAAGAATTACCCATCGCCCTCGTTGAAAATATTCCGATCAACTATGCCAAGCAGTATCGCTTTTTACCGATCGCCGTGGATGACCACGATGTGACCATCGTCACCAGCGAACCTCTGGAAATTTTCGCTCTTGACGATTTGCGGTTGATGTTCGGTAAATCCGTTGAAGTGAAAGTCTGCGGTTGGAACCGGTTGTTGTCTTCGATCAATCAGATTTACTCTGACGCCGGGGCGATGGGGCAGGATCTTTCCAAGGAAGAGTTTAAAAAGGAAGAGGAAGATTCCCTCGACATCGATCAGGACATTCTCGAAGGCGGTCTGGAAGACGACGCGCCGGTGATTCGCTTCGTCAACAACATTCTTTTCCGAGCCGTAAAAGAAGGAGCCAGCGACGTTCACATCGAGCCGATGGAAAAGGATGTCGTCGTGCGGTTCCGTATCGACGGTGTGCTTTATGAAGTGGTGCGGATTCCCAAGCGGGCGCAATCGGCTGTCACTGCCCGTATCAAGATCATGGGCAATCTGAATATCGCCGAAAAACGACTTCCCCAGGATGGCCGGATCAAGATCAAGATTGCGGGTAAAGACATCGACATCCGCTTGTCCACCCTGCCCACCAGTCACGGTGAACGTACCGTTATGCGTCTGCTCGACCGTTCAGCTGTATTGCTCGCTATGAGCCAGTTGGGATTTCTGGAAGGCAACCTCGAAATTTTCGCCCAGCTTATCAGCCAACCCCACGGAATCATTCTGGTTACAGGTCCGACCGGTTCGGGTAAAACCACCACGCTTTACTCGGCGCTTTCCAAGATCAACACGCCGGACAAGAACATCATTACGGTTGAAGATCCGGTCGAGTACCAGCTTCCCGGTATCGGCCAGATTCCCGTCAATCGCAAAATCGACATGACCTTCGCCAACGGTCTGCGCGCTATTTTGCGCCAAGACCCGGACGTGGTGATGATCGGTGAAATTCGTGACCACGAAACGGCGGAAATCGCCATTCAGGCATCCTTGACCGGTCACTTGGTCTTTTCGACCGTGCATACCAACGATGCCGCCAGCACGATTACACGTCTGGTGGATATGAATATCGAACGTTTCCTGGTGGCGTCTTCCGTCATCGGAATTATGGCCCAGCGTTTGGTACGTTTGCTCTGCAAAAACTGCAAAGCTCCGCATGAACCGACTCGGGCCGAGTTGATCCAGATGGGCATGACCCGCGAAGATCTCGCCGGATTGAATATCTTGGGTCCGGTGGGGTGTCCTACCTGTCTGAATATGGGCTACAAAGGCCGAAGCGGCATTCACGAACTGTTGGTGGTCAACGAAGATATTCAGACCATGATTCTTCAGGCGGCCGACGCCAACGAGATCAAAAGAGAAGCTCTTAGCAACGGAATGATGACGCTGCGAATGGACGGAATCGAGAAAATCAAGCGCGGCTGGACCTCGGTGGAGGAAGTCATGCGCGTAACCCAGGACGAAATCGTCGCCCTGGACGACGAATAGGGAGCCGCAATGCCGGTGTTCGAGTGGAAAGGAATCGATGCCAAAGGCCGCAACAAAAAGGGGCTTGTGGACTCGGATTCTCTGCGTTCAGCCAAGGCTCGGATGAAGGCCGAAGGTGTCTATCTTACCGATATCAGAGAAGTATCCTCCAAAAAGAAGGGTGCCAAGGCGGCGGCAGGTTCATCCACCGGCGAAAAGAAAAGCCTATTGTCCGGTATATCGCTGGACATGGAAGTCGATCTCCAAAAATATTTCCAGACCATCAGCGCTCAGGAAATTGCGGTATTTACCCGATTGCTGGCCAATCTCGTTGGGGCGAACATTCCCATCGTCGAAGCGCTTACCGCGATTATCGACCAGGTGGAAAACGAAAAATTCAAACGGGTGTTGAGCGAAATCCGCGAAAGCGTCAACGAGGGTTCGTCCTTATCCAAAGCCATGGCCGAGCACCCAAAACTTTTCCCGCCGCTGTACACGAACATGGTGGCAGCAGGCGAAAGTTCTGGGGCGCTCGAAGTCGTCATGTCGCGACTGGCGGAATTCAGTGAAAACCAGATGGCGTTGCGTTCCAAAATCATTTCGGCACTGACCTATCCGGCGTTAATGCTGTTTGTCATGATGGGTGTCGTAGGAATTCTGTTCATCGTCGTCATTCCGAAAATCACCGAGATTTTCGACAACATGAAAGTGACGTTGCCGCTGGCTACCCAGGTTCTCATCGGTGTCGCCAATTTCACGACACAGTATTGGTGGGTTGTCCTTGGGATGGTGATTGCGTTGGTGTTTACCTTCCGCTGGTGGAAAAAAACGAAAAAAGGCGAGTTGAAGTGGGATACCTTCAAACTGAGAGCGCCTCTATTTGGTCCGTTGGTTCGGATGATCGCCGTCAGCCGCTTTACTCGTACATTGTCTACATTGCTTGCCAGTGGCGTTCCGTTGCTGTCGGCTATGGATATCGTGAAAAACATTCTCAGCAACCGATTGCTGCAGGATGTACTAGAAAAAGCGCGTGGTGAAGTACGCGAAGGTGAAAGCATTGCCGATCCGCTCAAGCGTAGCGGTGAATTTCCGCCGATCGTGACCCACATGATCGCCATCGGCGAAAAAACGGGCCAGTTGGAGGAAATGTTGGGGCACGTAGCGAAAAACTACGATTCACAGGTGGAATCGCGGCTCAACTCGCTGGTGGCGTTTCTGGAACCGATCATGCTGATCATTCTCGCCGTGCTCGTCGTGGCCATCGTGCTTTCGATTCTGCTGCCCTTGATGGAAATCAGTCAGGGCATGGGGAAAATCTGATGGTAAAGGAAAACAAAATGAAAGTTGGCTTTTCGTTGACATCGCTCTCTTTGCCGGTCATGGCTTTCGCCGTGGCGGTTTTGGCGTGGGTGCTGTGTCTGAGCGGATGCTCGGAAGACAGTGAAACGAAACAGGTTGCGTTGGACATCGACACCATAGAGTATGCTGCCGAACTGTATAAGCTCGATCATCGCAGCTACCCGGATTCCATCGTCAAACTCAAGGGAAAATATCTCGAACAAGCGCCCGTCGATCCCTGGGGAAACGATTACTATTTCCGATATCCGGGGCTTCGCAATCGTAAAGGTATCGATATCTGGTCCGGTGGTCCCGACGAGGAATCGGGCACGGGGGACGATATCGTCAACTGGAAGGAATGAGTTTTCGTGAAATAGTTCTTGGTTATTGGATATCTAACGGATCAAGGAGGCAACAACAATGAGACTCGGTTCGAACAGCGGTATGACGCTATTGGAAATCATGGTGGTTATCGTGATCATCGGCCTGATCGGATCTCTGGTCGGCGTAGCCGTCTTCGAGCGGCTGGGTGAAGCCAGTGACCGTACGGCACGCATTCAGATCGGCAGTATCCAGCAGGCCTGCGACCTTTTCAGGCTCGATAATAAAAAATACCCAAGCAGTCTCAGTGAGTTGGCCAATCCTCCCGGACGCGGAAGCAAGCGGGCTTACATGCCTAAAGTTCCGAAAGATCCCTGGGGCAACGATTATCAGTACCGCAATCCCGGAAGCCAGAACAAAGGTGGCGTGGATATCTGGTCCACCGGCGAAGATGGCGCGGAAGGCGGCAACGACGATATCGGCAACTGGCAGCTCGACGAGGCGGATGACGAGGAATAATCCTCTTTCGAACGAAACGGAACGAATCGATCCGACATGGTGCGAAAAGGCACAAACCGGCGGGGTTTCACGCTGATCGAGATGGTCGTGGCGGTGTTCATCGTAGCGATGATTTTCGCCATTTCCATACCGACGATCAACAATATGACCCGCGTGCACATGCGCACGGCAGCCAACAAGCTGGCCGGAAACCTTAAATACCTGTACGACCGCGCCGTGTTGGAAAAGGTTTACATTCGTCTCGTATTCGATCTCGACGAAGGGGTTTACTATCCCGAATCCACGCCGGATCGCTTCTTTTTACGCAAAGATCCGCTCGATGTGGAAGAAGGAATCGCCGTAACCCCCGAAGAGGAATTGGAGGAAGAAGAGGAAGAGGACAGCATTTTCGACCGTTTGTTCAGCGATAACCTTTTGGGGATCAACCCGGAACCGGATGAGGAAGACGAGGAATTCGGTCCAAGCACCAATTGGAGTGGGTGGAACGATTTCGCCAAGCGATTCAAGAAGAAAAAAGCCGAGTTCGGCGGCTACCAGTCCGAGTTGTCGAAAAAGGAAAAACTGCCTGAAGGTGTCGCGATTTACCGCATGTATACCCCCGGACTCAAAGAGCCAGTCGAGCATGGCAAGGTTTACATGCACTTTTTCCCCCACGGGTACGTGGAACAAGCGGTGATTTATCTGGTCGAGGAAGACGACCTCGAAGCCGAGAGCGAAGACGACATGGGCATCTGGTCGCTGGTCGTGCATCCGTTGACGGGACTGGCGACGATCTACAACGAAAAGGTAGAGATTCCCGAGCCGGTGATGGATGAGGAGGAATGGTAATGACTTCCGTCTTTTCCAATCGCTCCGGCTTTACGTTGCTCGAAGTCGTTGTGGCTATCGGCATTCTGGCAATCAGTCTCGTGGCTATTTTCGAGATGCAGGGCGGCAACATCGAAACGGCAATGCGTACGCGGGATATCACCGTGGCGACGTTGCTGGCTCGAAGCAAGATGATCGATATCGAAAGGGAACTGTTCGAGGAAGGCTTCGGCGATTTCGAGGAATCGATGTCCGGTACGTTCGAAGAAGAGGGCTGGCCGGAGTTTTCCTGGGAAGCCGAGATCACCAAGGTGGAAATGCCCATTCCTGACTCGTTTCCAGGTGCGGACGAAAACCCAAATGCCGCTTTGATGATGGGAGCGGCGTCGTTCATCACCGACATGATCAAGAATTCTTTGCGCGAATGCGCGCTGACCGTCAGTTGGGACGTTGGAGGCGATACGAGAGATTTTCAAGTGACGACACACTTTATCGACGTGACGAAAGCTGCGCAACTGGAGAGCACCGCCGATTCTCGTAAAACCTCGGCTGCTACAAAAAAATAGGCGACAGAATGAAACGCACGAGCAAAACCATATCTCTGAAAGTCCTGGCGAAACATGTTTCGTCAAGGACTCGTGCGCGTAGCTGTTTCACGCTAATGGAAGTGATGGTCGCCACGATGATTCTAGGAATGATCACGACGGTGATTTACGCCTCTTTCGCTCATACGCTGGAGATTCCCGGGCAACTTCGCGAGATTCACGAGCGCTATCACAAGATCCGAATGGCGATGAATCGCATGTGTCGCGAAGTGAACATGGCGTACTTGTCCAAGCACATCAATCCGAATTTGGACGAAAGCCCGAACTACATTTTCAGAATCAAGGATAACTCTCCCGGCGATCGTCTGGATTTCACGGCGTTCGCCAACTGGCGACGCTATGAAAATTCACCGGTGTCGGACCAGTGCGAAATCGGCTATTTCCTCAAGGAAGATCCTGATGTTCGCGATCAACTCAACCTGGTGCGTCGTCAGCAGGATTACATCGACCACGAACCCGGTTGGGGCGGCACCGTGGAGGTTTTGTGCGAAAATGTCGTGGATTTTCAGGTTTATGCATGGAAAAACGAAGAAGAGGAATGGGGCGAGGAATGGGATTCCAGTCAACTGGAACAGTCCAACACCCTGCCACAGATCATTCGTTTGGAACTGACCATTCAGGATGAAGAAGGAGAGCGAACCACGTTTTACACGAAAACTCAGGTGATGTTGAATAAACCGATAGATTTCAATGCCTTGTAATTTTCAAGAAAGGTTGTAGCCGCTAGTATGGAAGAGAAACGGGACACATCGACACCCCAGACGGGACAAAGCACGGCCTACCGAGCCGCCCGTCGGTCCGAAGCCTTGAAAGGCCGGAGCGGGATTGCACTGATTATGGTGCTTTCCGTGGTGGTGATCCTGATTACCGTGACCGTGCAGATGCAATGGGAGTCGCGGGTTTATATTTCTCTGGCGGCCAACGAGCGCGATACGCTGAAAGCTCACTACATGGCCCGCTCGGCGCTGTCTTTTGCCAAATTGATCATCCACCTGCAAGGCACAGTGGATAACATGTTGAAACGATTCGCCAAATCCTTCGGCGGTAATCCACCCAACATTCAGTTGTGGCAGTTGATTCCCATCGATTCAGGGTTGGCACGAATGGTTGCGGGAGGCGGTTTCGGAGCCAGTGAGCAAAACGACCTGTTGGCTCCGGTGTTGGGTGGCGGTTCGGATGATACCGGAAGCGAACCCAAGGATGCGGTGAACGAGCAAAGCGCCCTGCAACTGGGAGAAGCCGAAGGTTTCGGTAACTTCGACGGTCACTTCCACGCCGACGTAAAAGACGAGGAATCGCGGATCAACATCAATATTCGTCCGAACAACACGAAGCGTGTTGAAATGTTCAAGGATCAGCTTCGAAAGCTGTTTCGTCCGACCCGTTTCAACATGATGTTCGAAAATCCTCATGAAAACGGGGACTACTACGACCGCGAGGAGATGATCGCTTCGATTCTCGATTGGATCGATCCCGATTTGGAACGTCAGGGCTTCAACGGTGGTGACGAGCGGGATCGTTACGACGATATCGAGGAAGAAAAACGCTATCCGATCAAGAACCACTTTTTCGATTCACTGGAAGAATTGCGGATGGTGGCAGGTGTCACCGATGAATTCTGGGAATATTTTGCCGAAAGTTTTACTGTCTATCGTACCCAGAAAATCAACGTCAACACCGCCGATCCGCAGGTGTTGGTTTCGTTGATCGAGCAGTTCACCCCCGATCTGCTCTATACCGAGGAAGACCTTTTATCGTTTGCAAACAAGATTCTCGCGTTCCGTGATGAAAATTACGGTTTCAACAACGAAAACCACTTCATCAATACGATTACGGGAGCCGGGGATTATCTGGATATCGAGTTGGAAGACGAAGCGAAGGCTCGTAAAGAATTGAAGAGTATGATTACCGTCAAGCCGGAGACGTTCACCGTGTATGCCCAGGGTGATGTGGGTGAGGTGATGGTCACGTTGCATGTTGTCATGAAGCGCGACGGCACGCTGCTCTATTATAGGGAGGAGTGACATGCCGCAGAAGATCGTAGGACTCGACATCGGTTCCTACTCCATCAAAGCTGCCGTGATTTCCAGTACGTTCCGAAACTGGGAAATCGTCGATTTCATCGAGCACCGCCTTCGACCCGAGGAGATGGTGGAGGCTCGGACGATGGTCAAGGCCACGCCGATTCAGGAAGAAGAACCGGACGAAGAAACCGGAGTGGAACAAGTCGAGGAAGAATCCGAAGCGCTTGGTGAAGACGAGAATCTGCCGGAAGAACCGGGTTTTACGGTTTTTTCCGACCAAGACGATGTCAACGATCCGCAAAGCGAATTACGGCGCTTTTTCGAACGTTACGGAGAAGACTGGGAAGCTCTTTATACGGCGCTAGATGGCGATGGCGTATCCATCAAGATGCACGAGGTTCCGTTCAACGATGTGCGGGCTTTCGAGCGAACGTTGCCGTTTACTTTATCGGAATTGCTGCCATTTCCACTGGATGGCAAAACCTTCGACTACCAGATTACTCGCCGGGAACCCGGTCGTTTGCAATCCGTACTTGGCGTCGTAGAGCGTCAGCGGCTTCGGGAATATATCGATAACCTGGAAGATATCGGCATCGAACCACGAGTCGTGACGGTCGATTCTCTGGTTCCCGTCAATCTGTTCCGTCACATGATTCCCGCCGAACGTGTTGCCGGACCCGTGGCGGTTCTCGATTTCGGACATAGGAAGACCGTTGTATCGGTTATTGAGGATGGCCGGGTTGAATTCGCCCGAACGTTTCCTTTCGGTGGACAGGATGTGACGCTGGCTTTGGCCGAAGGGCTGGACGTGACGTTTCCCGAGGCCGAAATCATCAAACACCGGGAAGGTTCGCTGCCTTCGTTCGGTGAAATCGAAGACGACGTACAAAATCCCAAGACACGCAACATTCTGCAAGCTTCCATCAACCGGTGGTTGCGGGAAGTGCAACACACGTTGCGCTCCTATCGTGTGCAGAAACATACGGAAATTCAGCAGATTTTGTTCACGGGCGGTTCGAGCCGACTTCAAAACCTGGTCGAGTATGTTGAACAACAAACGCAGATCCCTACAGATTCTTTGGTGTACTTGGGTGGGGAATTCGACCGTCTTTCCGAAGAAAAGCGTGAATTGGCTCCCGAAATGAGTTTGGCTGCCGCACTGGCGACGATCGGACTCGGTGGTCGAGCCGAACGCCGTCTGAATTTCCGCCGTGGGGAATTCGCGTACCAAGGAGATTTCGAGCTTATCAAAGGCAAGATGCTTCATATCGTTGCCACGATGGCCGTAATTCTGCTGTTCCTGGCGGCGAATCTTTATACGAATTTTCACGTATTGGGGAAGGAAAAGGAAGATCTGAACGACGTCATCGGTCAGGTATGCAAACAAACCCTTGGAATTCAGATCAAAAGCGGCAAAAAGTGCATGAATGAAATCATGAGCCGCCTCGATCCTTCCAGCGGGGGTTCGGCCAATTACGGTGGGATGCTTCCGAGTCCGTCCGTGATGGAATTGTACGATGACCTCGTGCGCAAACTGAAAAAGCCGGTCGCGGCTCCGGGAGATGCCGCTGCGGGTGCTGCGGGAGGCGATACCTCCATGACGGGAAGCGACCCGGCGTTGGAAGTGCTTGAATTGACCGTGGAAACCAATCGGATCAAGCTGAAAGGCAAAGTGTCTTCACTGCCTGTGGTTGGTGAGGTGACGGAGAGCGTAAAAACCCATCGTTGTTTCAACAAACTGGCTCCCGGTCCGACGCGGAAAACGATGGATGGAAAGACGGAATTTTCGATCACCATTCATGTCGATTGTACGGGAACCGCTGTTGAGGACGAGGAACCCGAGGAATCCGAGAAAAGCGCCGAGCCGGGAACTCCAGAAAAACCGTCTGAACCGGTTGCATCCCCAGAGGTTGGGACGGTTCCGTCTCCAGAGCCGGTGGTTGAACCCCAACAAACACCGGAGAAGGAGATTCGCGGGAGAGTCAGTCCGGTTCCCCCTGTTATACCGGAAACTCCCGAAGGACAGCCGGGAGGGAATTCGTCGGTACTGCCTCCTCAGCCTCGGATGCCCATGAGGAATCCCGGTCCGAAAGCACCGATTCCACCCAAGTTCGATCCGGAGCGACTTGATAAGCCACCGGTTCCCAAGGAGATCCGATGACAGCTATTCTTCAGGAAATACAAATGTTTTTCGAACGCCTGTCCTCCCGGCAGAAGATGATCATGCTGGGAGCGGTCGCCGGGATTTTCGTTTTGCTGATCGCGGTGATTGTCAGCACGATTCATTCCGAAATTGAATCGTACGAAACAAAACTGGCGAAGAAAAAACAGAATTTCGAGCAGGTCGTGGATTTACGTGATCGCTACAAGTCCCAACAAGGACAGACCAGCAACAAAACGGACGATATCAAAAACAACCGCGTCAACTTGCACTCTTTTGTCGGTGGCTTGCTGGAAAAACACGGCATGGATTACAAAACCCTGTCGATGGCACGTGGCAAAACCGACCGTGAGCAGAATATTCGAGAAGAAACCGCCAAAGTCGTTTTGCAAAAAGTCGAATTGGGAAAACTCCTGTTGTTGCTTCGGGAAATCGATGCAACCAATACCCTGGTATTCGTGAAAAGTTTAAGTATGAAGAGACGTTACGACAACAAAGAGCAGATCGACGCAACGTTTTACGTCGCGACGCTCAAACCTATGGAAGCCTAGGGGGAACCGTTGAATAAGATTAAGAAAATCCTGTTCGCCCTCGTTTCCTGGATACCGGCGCTGTTCGGTAACAAAAAGCGATTGCTGAAATTTTTCGGTTATCCGGCTTTTGCATCCGTGTGTTTTACCGTAGCTCTGGTTTTCACGTTTCCAACCGAGCAAGTGAAGGCGCGAATCGTCGATGAAGCCAGCAAACGCCAGAACATGGATATTTCCATCGGTGAATTGGGGCTGAATTTCCCACTGGGAGTCGAGGCTCGGGAAGTCGTTATTGCGGATAAACCCAATGCACCCAACCCCAATCGGCTTTTGCCGATGAAAATCCAGTACATGGAGGCTTCTCTGTCTCCGATGGCCGGATTGAATGGAGAAATCGAAGGGGACGCCAAGGTCGAAATCTACGGCGGAGTTATCGAAAGTCAGTTTCGCATCAATCAGGAACAGCAGCGCTATGTCGTGAAACTTGATGCCAAAGGGCTTCGTTTCGAATCCAATCCTTCTCTTCAAGCCCACTTACCGGATTTGCCGATCAAAGGTCGAATCGATTTGGACTATGACCTGGATCTCGATCTGAAAGATATCAAGCGTTCGAAGGGAACGGGCGAGATCAAAATGTTCGGTGTCGTGCTGGGACCGGGAAAAATGGAAGTCCCGGTGCCGGGAATGTCCAAAATGAACTTGGATCTTCCCGAAGTGAACCTCGGCAAGCTGATCACCGCGATCGAGATCAAGGACAGCAAGATCGACTTCACCCGATGGGAGCACGAAAAAACCGATATCGAAACGGACTCGACGGGTTCGGTCCGGTTGCGTACTCCCTTGGGGCGTTCGGTGGCGAACATCAATTTCCGGTTCAAAATCTCCGAAAGCCTGTTGAAATCGAACGATTTGTTCCAGATCGCTCTGTCAGCCAACAAAAGCGCGGAAGGAGCGGACGGTTTTTACTATTTCACCATGAAGGGTAGTCTGGAAAATCCGGTCTGGCAGAAAAACCGAGCGGCCGAGCTGAAATTCCGTTCCAAAGGCAAACGAAAAGCGAAAACAAAAGCCAAACTGGAACGAAGAAAACCGAAAGCACCGAAAAAAGCTACACCGAAGAAACCGAGAGCTAGAAAAGCAAGTAAAGATTACGGTAAGAAAGATGCGTCACCCACAAAGGTTCGTTCTAGGTTGAAAAACAAGACAAGGGATCGTTTGACCAAAGATCTTACCAACAGTAAAAAATCCGACGAACCTACTGTGGAAGAGGACGAGGAAGAGTTGGAAGAAGACGACGCTGTGGAAGAGGAAGATACCGTTGAAGAAGAAGATACTGCGGTCGAAGAAGAAGACGACGCCGTAGAAGAAGAAGATACAGCCGACGAAGGTGCCGAAGAAGGCACGGACGAAGGGGCCGAAGACGAGACGGATAAAACCAAGGAAATTCAAGGAGAAGAATAAATGATACGTTTCACGACACATACTTTTACGATGGTTTTGCTGATTCTCGTTTTGCTCTCGCTTGCCGGGGGATGCCGTAAGAAACGAATCGAAGGCACGCAGATCGAAGACAATTCGAGAACCCGTGAGATCATCAAAGTGGTCGAAAGTTATCGGCACGCGGTCGAGGACCGGGACATCGATATGCTCACCGCGCTGGCATCGAACAACTATTTCGAAAAAAACGGCGATACCAACAGCCGAAACAACTATGATTACAATGGGTTGCTCGATTTTCTTCAATCCGAGGAATTCCGGCAGATCACGTCGATCAAATTGACCATCATTTATAAGAAAATCGAGTTTTCCGAAGACGAAAACGTGGCCAAGGTCCGATACAATTTTGTGTTGAACTTCAAAATGCCGCCGCCTCGTTTCGAGGAAAAAATGGTCATGGAAGGCGCCGAGCCGAAGATGGAAGACAACTTCGACAAAGAAATCTGGTATGCCAAAAACGATTCGAACCAGATGGTGCTGGAAAAGATGGATGACAAGTGGTACATTATCAAAGGTATGTAAGCCTTCAAGAATCCTCGTAAAATTCGCTGTGGGGGCGAAAACGGGTCGAAAAATTCGCAACACGTTCGTCTCACCCCAAGAGAGATGAATGGATGGACGGACCTGGGAGTTTGACATGGGGATAAGCAATTTAAAGCGTTTGATCCTTGTGGGGTGGTTGCTGTTGGCCGTTGCCTTCGGTGCGGGATGCTCCGATAGCGGCGGCTCCGGTCCGCAAGCCGATGACGACCAGCCCGTTACGGAACTGGAAAACCAGATCGAATGCCAATCCGGTGTGCAGCGTTGCGACCCGGATCGGCTTCAGGTGGCACAGGTCTGTGCAGACAATTACTGGGAAGATCGCGCCGATTGCTCCGCTCAAGGAAAGATCTGCGAGAATGGAGATTGTCTGTATGGCGCGGATGCCGATTTGGAGGAGGAAGAAGAGATCGACCCCGGACCGACGGTATTGTCCACATCTCCCCATGCAGACGAAGTGGTTCCAGGGACATTGCTCAATATTGATATCGTGTTCTCTCGTCCGGTCTGGACCCATCCCAACGTAGCAACGCGAAACCTCGTGACCGTAGAAACCTACGGCGAGCGTCAAAGTTATCTGAATGACTGGATCGACCAGGCAGGGACGATCGATTACCAAGGACAGGAACGCCCGTTGAACCGGCAACTTCGACTGACCCTGATCAACCCTCTGATTTCAGGGGCTGTTTACACGGTCACGATAAAAGGCGGAGACATTTTCGACGAGGACGGTTTCGAGTTTTCCGGCTACGAATTCCAATTCACGGTCCAAGGGCAACCTCCGGCGGATATGGATGTGGAAGAAGTGGAGGATTTGCTTCCCGAAGTCGAGTATACCGATCCTGCTGATGGCTCTTTCGTTTCGCTCGATCGGGATTACGTGTTGGTAGCGTTTTCCGAGCCAATGAAAATCTACGCTTTCGATTTGGAAGACGATCTTAGCTGGAAAGGCGACGATGGCACGACGATGGTTTTCTCGGCGGATTGGCAGGACGATCACCGGTCGTTGTCCATGATGCTGGATGCCTCCAACTGGTTGCAGGAAGGCGTGACGTATACCATTCGTCTCGAAGAAGGGTTGATGGACGAAAGCGACAACGAGTTGGGTAGCTATTCCTTTTCTTTTACAGCGAAAACCGACCTGACGGATGGGGACGAGGAGGAAGAGGAAGCCGCAGTGGAACTGGAACCGGAGCAAGAAGAGGAAATAGAGGTTCCCATACCGGAAATGGGTGTTTTGGAGAGCGTTCAGTCTCCCGGTACCGATTGCCTGGATGACTTTTCCTTCGATACGTCTCATGCGTTACATGCCTATTGGTCCAACGGAAAGGTGATCGTTCACCACATCGGCGACAGTACCCCGGATGCCATCTGTATGAGCACTCCGAGATTCGAATTCGATCAGCAGCAGAATCAACTGGAAGTTCTCGAAGTCGTTACGGTCGATGAGTGCAGCTCGGGATATTGCAAACGACAGTTTGTCTATACGATTGGTTCCCTGTTTCCCGCTTCCTACACGATTACCCTGGAAACCCGGTTGGGAGATCGTTTGTCCGACACGGTGGTCGTACCGCGTAACGTAACGGCAATCACGAATCACACAGCCTCAGCCTCGGGAGAAAGCACGCAATTCGTCGCGAACAGCACCGGATTCGATGCTGTGCATCAAGGTCGGGAATACAATACTGGCCTGTGGGAACTTTATGTGGATGTACAGATCGATGGAGATATGATTACATTGGATGAAATACCAGTGTATTCGCGATGGAACCGCAGTTCGTCTCCCTTGAAAGTTACTACGGAAATCCGTGACTTGGCGAGTTCGACCTATACCGTCGTGTATCGCTACGAAGGTACGGAAATTCATCGGGATCAGGTTGTGGTTTCCTCTTCGACGTTTTAAGGGCAGGTATTACCGTTGGGAGTCTAGATCCCGATCCATGAATGAAATCAGTTTGGGGACTTTTTTCGGAACGAATGCGGATTGCGTTTTTCCCATTTTTCCTGTGTCAACTCAAACGTGATTTCCTGGAGATCGTGGTATTTTTTGCCCATAACTTCTTTTATCTCAACACGTTCAATTTCCGTAAACCCCAGTTTACGGCACAGAGACTGCATCCGTCTGTTATGGCTGCCTGGTTTGGCATGAATGCGATGGATATGTTCTACTTTCAATAGGTAGTCCAAATAGGTGGTCAATGCATCTTTTCCATAACCTTTTCCCCACAATGTCGGTTCGGCGATTTTTAGATGGATTTCTGCAAGGTTCGCCTCTTTCTTATGCAAGGTGTGATTTATCTCCCCAATAGGTTTTTGGTTCAGGCAGATTAGATAAATGAAAGGTCCGTGTGGTGCTGGATTTTCCCAGGCTGGCCAGTACTTTTCTTCGAGTTCTTGCAAGCTGATGGAAAAATCCTCTGCCAAAACCTCCGCCATCAGCTCTCTGTTGTTCCACCAATGCCAAATCGTTTTCAGGTCGGCTTTTTCAAGTGGTCGGATCACCGTCGTTTTCCCCAAAAGGTTTTCACGCATTTTCAAACCACCGCTTCGTCAGAATGTCCTTGATTTTTCCTTCTATACTACTGCAAATCGTATTCGAGATGCAGGTTTTTCGTGAACGGCACAAGCCAAAATATTGTATGAGTGGGGCTGTTGTTCGATGGCAAATACTCGAACATTTTCGATACTTTCTTTCCCTTGACTTCGACCGTCTACCTTTTTATTATGCGTGACTTCGTAGGTGTTTATATTGGAGAGGCATATTAAGTGCCGAAGGACGTGACCGAAATGGGTAAATGCGAAAAATGCGGCAGGGAATGGAAGGAAGCGGAAGTCTGTGTGCAGGATCGCGTGTCCGAAGACTATGAAGAAAAGCGTTACCTGTTGCCTCATTCCCGTTGCTATCACACCCGCTGGACTCAGCGAATGGTGGAAATGCTTTCTCCGAAAGCGGTCGAAGGCCGGATTCTGGACAACGGTTGCGGAAACGGCATTTTAGGTTTTGTCTATCCCGAAATGAAAGAACGCATCACCGGGTTGGATATCTCCCCGATGATGATTGAAAAAGCCAAGCTTCGTTTGGGAGAAGCGTTGGTGGGCGACAGCGAAAACCTGCCTTTCGAGGACGGGACGTTTTCGGCTGTCGTGGCTCGCTCGCTGCTGCATCATTTGCCCGATCCGAGGCGTGGTATCGAAGAAATGGCCCGAGTGCTTGCACCGGGTGGGGAAATGGTGATCGCCGACACCAACAAGTCCGTACTTAGCGAACTGCCCCGGAAAATCGCCAATCACGGCGAACATTTTTCCGACGACCACCGCAACATGAACGCCAACGAACTCGTCAGGGAAATCAGCCGGAAATTCGAGGTAAAAAACGTCGAATTCTTCGGTTACATCGCATATCCTCTATGCGGTTTTCCTGATCTGATCGATTTTTCGAAATATTTGCCCATTACCCCCGATGTGACCGAGAAACTCGTCGATTTCGATCGTCTGATCGGTAAAATTCCGGGCCTGCGTCGCCTGGGATGGGGGATGTTCGTACACGGAGTAAAACGAGACTGAAGGACGATTGAATCATGTTGGATATTCTATTTATCAATCCGCCGTCACCCGACGACTATATCTATATTCGCGATGTCAACCGTTCGGGGCGTCGTAGCAGCGAACGGACTATCTGGCCCCAGACATCTTTGGCCTATCCGGCGGCTATCATGCGGGAAGCCGGGTATACTGTGGATCTGCTCGATTGTATCGCTTCCGGATATGACTGGGAGTTCGTCAAAAAATACCTCGTCGAGCATCGGCCCCGGTGGGTTGTTACCAACCCGATCAGTTCGATTGTCAGCAATGACCTGATGGCGTCGTATTACGGTAAAACCGTTGGGGCGCAGTCCATTGCTTGTGGTCCTCATGTAACGGCGTTGCCCGAAGCGACTCTCAATGAATATCCTTCTCTGGATTACGTGATCTGCCGGGAAATCGAAGGCAGCATCCTTGAGTTGATCCAAACGGTAGAGAAGGAAGGGGATCTTTTCAGGGTCAAAGGGGTTGCTTTTCGCGATGAGGAAGGCACACCCGTTGTCACCGAGGAACGTCCGTATATCGACGATCTGGATAGCCTGCCGATTCCGGCTCATGACCTGTTGCCGGTCGAAAAGCACCGGTTGCCGTTTATCGGCAGCAATTACACCTTCGTGCTTCACTCTCGTGGGTGCCCGTATCCCTGCAATTATTGCCGACAGCCGATCATGTGGGGACGTCGCGTGCGCAAACGCTCGGCGGAGTCGATCTATAAGGAATTGGTCCATTTGGGAACGCTTGGTGTCGATAACATCATGTTCCACTCGGATACCTTCACGATCGACAAGCAAATCGTTCTCGACCTGTGCCGCCTGATTGTGGAAAACGGGTTGAAGGTTCGTTGGATTTGCAACAGTCGCGTGGATACCATAGATGAAGAAATGCTGGGTTGGATGAAGCGTGCCGGTTGCTGGATGATCGCGTACGGTATCGAATCCGGCGACGACGACGTGCTTAAGTCTGTGGAAAAAGGTGGCAAAGCCTCTGTGGAGTTGGCGAGAAAAACCGTTTTGGCCACGAAAAAGGCCGGGATCAGGGTTTGGGGCTACTTCATCATGGGATTGCTCGGCGACACGAAGGAGTCGATGGAACGCACGATGAATTTCGCCTGCGAGCTTCCGTTGGATCTCGCCAATTTTGCCGTTGCGGCACCGTATCCCGGTACGAAATTCAACAAAATTGCCAGTGAAAACGACTGGTTGCTTTCAACAAGCTGGGAAGATTTTGACCAGAATTATTCCGCCGTAGTGAATTACAATCACCTTTCGACCGACGACATCCGGGCTGCCATTCGCAAGGCGTACATGAAATACTACCTGAACCCCAAACGAGCACTTCGAACGCTTAAAATGACTGGTAACACAGAAGAACTGGGCCAGTTGATGCGCATCGCAGGGGATCATCTGAAAATCTGGAGTTGATACGGCCTGTTGCGTTTGGAGAGGAGTCCGATGGACGATCAGAAATTGAGCCTGTCGATTATCATTCCGGCTTACAACGAAGAAGTCGGGATTCGTAACGTACTGGAAAAACTGATTCCTATAGCGAAAGAGCACGAATGGCCGATTCTTGTGGTGGATGACGGTTCGACCGATCGCACCGCCGATGTCGTTCGAGAATTCGAGTACTGCACGTTGCTACAACAGCCCTATAACAAGGGGTACGGTGCAGCGGTAAAAGCGGGAGCGCGCAGGGCCGAGACGGATTTCATCATGATGCTGGACTCCGACGGACAGCACAACCCGGAAGACATTCCCCGGATGGTGGAAGATGCCGAAGATTACGATATGGTGGTCGGTGTGCGTCAAAAAGGCTCCGACGTGCAACTTAGCCGGATGCCTGGCAAAAAGGTGCTTTCCCTGACTGCCAACTACCTTTCCGGTACCAAAATTCCCGATCTCAACTGTGGATTTCGAATCATCCGCCTCAAAGCCTTCAAAGAATTTCTCCACATCTATCCCAACGGCTTTTCCATCTCCACAACCAGCACCATGGCGTTCTTGCTGGGCGGATATTCAATCAAGTGGGTCCCGATCAATACGTTCGAACGGTTGGGGCGCAAAAGCAACGTCAACATGGTTCGCGACGGATTGCAGACCATCATGCTGATCATCCGCTCGGTGGCGCTGTTCAATCCTCTGAAAATCTTTCTGCCGGGAAGCTTTTTGTTCTGTGTTTTCGGAATGTTGTACGCTATTTTCGGGATTTTCGCTTACGGGCGGTTCCCGAATACCGCCGTTGTGATTTTCGTTTTCGGATTTCTTCTGTTCTTTTTCGGCATCCTCGCGGATCTGATTTCGATGATCCGGCGAGGTTCTCCGGGGGATTAGCCGGTGAAAGACGGAGCCACCGCCTTGAAACCAACGAAAGTCCTGCGTGTGTTGGGGCTTGTGATTCTCGTTGTAATTCTCTGGCGGGTAGACTGGTCGAAACTCCTCGAAATTCTTAAGCATATCGACCTTGTGATGTTTGTTCTCGCCATCGTGCTGAACCTTGTCATGATCGTGACCAAAGGGCTGCGCTGGTGGTATTTGATGCGCTTGCAGAAAATTCCTGCTCGTGCATCGGACGCCTTGAAAATCTATACGGCCGCCCAATATTTCGGAATGATCACTCCGGCGAGAGTCGGGGAATTTCTGAAAATTCTCTGGGTCAAACATTATGGATTGGCCTCGAAATCGGTTGGGCTGAGTTCTGTGCTGGCGGACCGCTTGATGGATATCGAGTTGCTGTTCGTCGTAGGATTTTTCGGAATCTGGCATCTCGATCTCATCGGTGGATTCGGTTGCCTGTTTCTGGCGTTAAGTGCCGGAATTCTTGGGTTTTCTTTCGTAGCGCTTCGACGCTCGGTAGCTGGGAAAATCCTGGATACGCTGTTCAAGGCGATGCTGTTTCGTAAGTTCAAATCGGATGCAGACGAGCTTTTCGCCAGTTTCCGAGAGGCTACGTTACAAATGATCCAGCCCCGGTTGGTGATTCCGATCCTGATGACAGTTGTCATTTACATCGGCTTCTTTCTGGGGTGTTGGTGTCTGGCATCGAGTTTGAACATTTCCGTATCGTATGGAAACATTGCGTTTTTCATATCGATTGCCACCCTTGTGGCGCTGGTGCCGGTGACGGTTTCGGGGATCGGCACGAGGGAAGCCACGCTGATTTATTTGTTTTCGACGGTTGGTGTAGGTCATGAAGAAGCCGTCGCATTTTCGTTGTTGCTGTTTGTAAACTTCTTTTTGCTGCTAGGGTCGCTCGGGTATGTCGTATGGCTATTTACACCGATGAAGAAACCCGAGAAGGATGAGCTGCGGTTGGATAAAGCCTGAACTCATGGATTACAACGATATAAATCCCACGATGCCGGAAGAGACGCGGACTTCGTACCGCTGGCTTTGGCTTTCGCTGATCGCGGCTCTGTTCGCGATTTACATGCTTTTCAGTCTTGCCAATACGGCTCAGGACTTCTTGTTTCATCATCATGGCTGGGCTGGGGCGAGGCGGTCGCATAACGCACAGAATTACCTCCGCTATGGTTACATCGATTCCAAACTTGGAACGATGGACAACCTTGGTGAACACTACGGTAAAGACGGCAAAGCGGATCGATTCAATTACTACTGGCATCATCCGCCGATGACAAACTTGGCTCTGTCCGTGGTTTTCAAGGTCTTCGGTGAAGCTCCCAGCCGGGCGCGTTTCACCATGGCGGTGTTTTCCTGGGCGGCGCTGCTGTTTTTGTTTTTCGGGTTCCGCAATCTCTGGGGATACGACAAGATCTTCTTTTCCTTGTTGTATCTGACGTTTATCCCCATTTATTCGACATACCTGAATTTCGTGAATTACGAGATGGGGATTTTCGCCTCCATGGCGGGAATGATTTTCTTTTACGAACGATACCTGAGAAGTCCTCGTCCCGTGTATGCGGCGATGATTTTTCTGTTCATGTTTACCGGGTGTTTCTCCGACTATCCGATGTTCCCGTTTCTCTTCTTTTTCTGGTTGTTTACGGGAATCGCACGCCTGTCTCACGACCGGAAACGCTGGGGATTTCACCTGGTGTTCGTGTTGGCGGTGTTCGTGACCCTGGGGCTTGTGATCTGGCATTTGAAGGGAATGCAGGATAGTTGGAACAGCTTCATCAACCTCTTTATGGGACGCCACAAAATGGGTGGCGGAGGATTGGTTCCCTACAAGAAACTGATGGAGCGTTGGAACTACTATTACGCGTTTTTCACGCCGATGGCTTACTTATTGTCATCCTATTACCTTGTGGATCTCCTTGCACGGTTATGGAAACGTCGAGTCGATCGGACAGACGGCTACATCCTTTCGTTCCTTGGAACCGGACTATGTTACGCGATTCCTCTGAAGTCCGCCGCCTACATTCACGAATACACCGCTTGGTATATGGCGCCGTTTTTCGCGTTTGCTTCGGGTGTAGGACTGGTTCGATTGGGAAAACTCGTCGCTCGTTTCAGTCGCCCGGTTTCGATAGGAGTTCTGGTGGTTTTCGGTCTTTCCGCCGTGGTTTACGGTGGACCGAAGTTTTTCGTCAAGCGCGCCCATCCTATTTATGAGTATTCCAAGTCGATCGAGTCCATGCAGTCGGGTACGAAGTTCGATTACGAGTTGGATTACGATCTCGCCGGATTGCTGGTGCAGCAAAACAGTGAGCCGGACGAATACGTGCTGGTCACGGCGGGTGGATTGCGGATGGAATTCAACTATTACATCGACCGCCGGTTCAAGCCGATCAAGCAGGAGCAGTTCAAGTCGATGGTTCGCACGGGAAAATATGGCCGTTACCTCGTGCATTCCCATCATATGAACGAAAACATGCTGGCTTATCTGTGCAAGAAATACTCTTTTATTTCCTATCGCAGATTCTATATTTTCGATCTTCGCGGCGATTGGGATCACTCGACGGTCAAACGTAAGGTGGTGCATCCGAGCTCCGATTTCGCCCGCTATTTTACCTCGATGGTGCACGGTCCCTACGAACTGGTGGATGATCCCGACGAGTCGCTGGATTGTTCGCTCAAATGGGGGAAGGAAGACAGCGTAAAATATTGGCAGGAACGTATCGACCCGGCACGCAAAGATCTGCCGGCAGCAGTTGCGCGGTATAACGTCGCGTTATCTCTGGGGAAAAATGTGGATCTGAACGATGTCACCTCTTTGCTGACCTCTCCACGCAAGGAAAGTCGTGTCGGCCCGATCCAATGGCACGGATTCCGTGTGGACGATCTGGCGGACGGACGGAAGGAACTGACGCTGGTGATGTCTGCCGAACGCCCGATTTCTACTGGTTATTGGGTGTTCTTGTACGGATTGCCCAGGCAGGAAGATCACGATCTTCGTAAAGAGTTGGGAGACACGACAATGCGGATTCTTCCCAGGATTCCGGCATTTGAGTGGGTTCCCGGGAGACTTTACATCGTTCGTACGGTATTGGCGTTTCATCGTGGTGAATGGGATCTTTCCTTCGGGCTGCGCATCAAAGACCGACTGACTCCGTTGGATCTGAAAGAGACCAATCCTCAATATCCATTGAGCTGTCATCGGCTTTCCAGCGAAGAAAATGAGCGCTTGGACGAGGCGAAAGCTCAACTCGCTTTGTGGCGGGAACAAGGCGTTGAAAAGGCAGAGCTTTACAAACAACTTAAGAAAAACTTCCCCGAGTTGGGGTTGCGTGTGAAAAAGCTGGGACAAAATCAGGAGTTATGGGGTTGTATGGCTTCTCCGGTTCCTGGTGGGTTTAGGTTGTCTTTGCTGGTCGATGACATCGATTTGGCGGGACGACCTCTGATGTATCGTTTGACCGGCAAGGCGAAAAAGCGCAAAAAACACCGCTCAGGTGAATTCAAGCAGGATCTCGGGGGCGGGAAGGTGTCGCAAAACGCGAAACCCGGTGACGTGTATTGGGTGGAAGGTAAGGTTTCGATCGATCCTTCGGACTATCATCTGAAGTTGACGGTTGAAGGTGACGAAGTGCTCTATCCGCTCACGCCGAAAAAGAACAAGCGTCTGTTTATCGCCTATGATGAACTGGGAATTCGTTTCCCCTTCGACTGGATCCACGCATGGGACATCAACTTCGAGTGATTTTGCTCGAAATGTCCGAAAATCATCGAAACATGGTGATTATACGAAAGATTTTACGAAAAGACCTTGCAAATTATCCCGTTTCGAGGCATACCCGCATTGCTTTGTACGGTGAGGCATGATCCACAAACGGTAACGGAAGAAGTCATGAACGGTGACGCGGAGAACCGGAGCCAATCTTTTTTCGATTGGGATATTCTGGACGTTCTGCTCGGTGAGCGTACGGCCATCGATTTGCCACGCCTTCGAACCGATACCGAGGAAAAAGCCCGCAATTTTTTAAAAGCTTACGGCTACGATCCCGCGCGTCAATCGGATCTCGATGAAATCCTCAATCTCAAAAACCAGGCGGTGGGTTTTATCGAACGAAACCTGCTGAGAAACCCCGATAAACCCGAGGAAAGCCTGGAGATGCCTCCTGCCGTTCGGGAAGCCGAAGATCCTGCGCAACTGCTGGTTTGGGCTTCCACGGAAGATGGCGAATTGCAACGCTGGTCCTGCTCGGTGCTGCGTGTTATGCACACGATGACGCACGTCACCAACGACCTCGACCTGCACTTTTTCCCGCATATTCAGAATCAGATTCTCAACGTGATTTTGCGCTGGGTTTATACCGATCCCACCGGTGATTTGTATCTCGGTGAGGACGAGACCGGAATCCGGCTTTATATTTTGGATATCAAAAGCCAGAAAAGTCACGAAAGCACTGCTTTGAAGCTCTTGCACAAACGGGAGCACATCGGGGCGGATATCTTCGACCGGTTAGGATTCCGTTTCGTGACCTTTACCAAGGCCGAAGCCTTGATGGCGCTCAATTTCTTTCACGAAAAATTCGCGATTGCCTTTGCCAACGTGAAATCTACCCGCTCACGGAACACTTTGCTTGATGTCGCCCGTTTCCGGGAACTCGGAGATCCGTGGTTCGAGAAATTCGGTGCCGGGGAGATCGACGAAACCGAACTGATGCGGGAATTGGATCGAATCGGAAACGATGAAACCTGCGATTCGAACATGCCCGAAGAGATTCTGAAAGAGCGCAATCTCTATTCGAGCACTAGCTATCACTCCATACAGTTTACCGTTCGTCAACTGGTACGTGTGCGTTCGGCTCCCATCAACCGAATGCTGGCTCGAAAAACGAATAAAGACGTGATCGAATACCGCTTTTTCTTTCCTTTCGAAGTTCAGATTCTCGATAAAGCCAGCTACATCGAAAGCCGTCGAGGCAGGGCGAGTCACGCCGAGTACAAGCGCTCGCAGATTCGAGCCGTACGAAAGCGGATTTTCCCCTGGTTGCCCCAGGAGTCTTTTAATGAATGATCCATCGTTGTTCATTATGGGAAGTTTTCGGTAATTTTCAGTAAAATTCCCCACGAAAAGACCCCTGTGGAACTTTGCATCCAACCGACACTCATGGTATGATCTCGGTCGTTAATGAAAAAAGCTCCTGCCGAATGGCGTTTTAATTGGGCAGTCGAGTAGTTGCGGGATTCCATCTCAAAGAGGTGAACATGAACAAGTATCTGTCATTGTTGCTTTTTCTGGTTCTCTTTGGAACAGCTTGTTCCGACCTGGAGAAGAAAATTCCCGAATTCGATGTTTCGGAACCTTGTGAGGTGGGTGCCCGCAAATGTTCCGGCTCGTTTGTCGTGACATGCGTATCTACCGGGCGTTGGGCGACGACCGAAAAGTGCGATGCCGGATGCACCTTGGGGCAATGCAAAGACGATACTCCAACGGGAGATGAATGCGTAGATGGTGAAGAAGGAGATGCCACCTGCGACGACGGCTTTGCTTGCAACGGTAAAGAAACCTGTGAAAACGGGTACTGTCTTGCGGGAGCGCCGGCAACGGGAGCGACGTGTGATGATGGCAACGAATGTACGATAGACGATGTCTGTACGATAATTGCTGGCAACGAAATGGTTTGCGTAGGAACAAATAAAGAAAAAGGTTCTTCTTGCGATGATGGCAATGATTGTACAACCGGTGATGCTTGTAATGATATCGGGGTTTGCTCTGGTAATGATGAAGAAGATGGCAAGGAATGCGAAGAGGATGGAAATATCTGCAATGGTTCCAAGCATTGCTCGGATGGATTCTGTATCGTAGACCCGAATTCCCTACCACCGGAAGGAGATATCTGGCCGGATGGAACGCTATGCGATGATGGGGATGTTTGCAACGGAACCGGAGTTTGCAAAGCGGGAGAATGTGAACAGATTAGCACGAAGTTGGATGATGGTACTCCTTGTTCGGACGGTAATATCTGCAATGGTATAGAAACCTGTCAGGGGGAAGTTTGCAAAGCGGGAGAAAAGGCTCCTTCGGGTACTCGTTGCGACCGAAACGATGGATGCTCCACGGGTGGGTATTGTGATGGAAATGGTGCATGCATATTGGAAAACCCGGCTGCCGACGATACACCTTGTGACGATGGGAATGCCTGTACGATCAATGATTATTGTACCTCGGGTATTTGCAACAAGACTGAGACCGAAGACAGACCAGTCGAATTCAGTGATGGCGGGGCATGTGACGACGGAAACGATTGCACGGGTGATGGTGTATGCATGGCTGGAGTCTGTTACAGTGGTGAACCCGTTGCCGATTCTTCGGTCTGTGACGACGGAAACCCCTGCACCAACGTGGGAACCTGTCTGAGTGGTTACTGTGTTTCGGGGCAGATCCTCGATGACGGTACGAGTTGCGACGATGGAAACTGGTGCAACGGAGATGAAAAGTGTCTCAACGGTGTGTGCACGTTTTATGCCGACATTGCTCGACTTGAAGCATATTGCGATGTAGACGACGAACCATGCAATGGGCGTGAAAAATGCACTAGAGAAGGGGTGTGCGAGCATCAACCTGCCCCTGAATTCGGTTTTTCCTGCGAATTGCCGGAAGGATTCAATAAACCTGGCGACTATACACGTGAACGGGATGCCGGTCAGTGTTTCTACGAAACCTGTATGTATTGCGGGTGGACCAGGGAATTGCTGTACGGTGGAATGAAAGGTCGGACGGGACTGGAAGTTCTGACGGACAATTCGGGGAATCCCCACATTTTCTATGTGGATGGTGCGAGCAAGGCTTTGATGCATCGAAGCAAAAACCTGAGCAACATCTGGACCAGTGAAGAAGTCATCATGTACAATGATGGAGATTCTCCAAGAATTCCGCGTATTTCCTCGGATCCGAAAATCGTTATCGACTCCAATAACAACTTCCATGTCTTTTATTACGACCGCGAGGAAAAAGGACTGTATTACACCACAGATCGAGGAGGATACTGGGGTGCGGACGAGCCTCAGCTTCTTCAGACCATTGGAGCAGAGGATTTCTACAACTACGAGGTGACGATCGATTCTCGTAGCGATAAACTTTGGCTCGTTTTCGAAGATCCGACGTTTGGGGTGGTCTACATGACCAAGACCATTACAGGCAGTTGGACAGGTGGAAGCCAATCCGATAAATTGTTCAAATATGCCGATGACTGGGGCAAGGCGTCGTGGCCGCTGTCCATTGCCGTGAATTCGGATCAACAATTTGTGGTGGCTTTTGTTGAACTGACACCGGGTTATGCTCCGGAGAGTTATCGTGTCGTTTATGCCATCGATCCTCAGAATCTTTCTTCGTTCACTCATGATTCTCAAGGTCGAATCAATCTCAACGAAAGGATTGAGGGAACAAGCCCCTATCAGAAAATACAGCTGGTTCAAGGGGCGAACAATGGTTCTGCGATTTTCCTCTCCCAAAAGCTCGGTGACAAGATCAATGCCGTGCTGGAATTTGTCGTGGACGGCGATTCCGTTTGTGGTGGATATGAACCTTTGCCTCTGGCTCAGACGCATTTGGACGGTGATTACCGTGTCGCACACATTGAAGACAACAATTTCGGAATCGTGGTCGCCAATCAGGATCTTTACGGGTATTTCGAAATTCAAGCTGGCAATAATCCTTGCGGGGTGACGTATGTCGATGAAACCTTCGACAAGACGTGGGAAAAAACCGCCTCTCGGGTTTCCATCGCGTTACAACCTCAGACCAATCCGCCTCTTTCATTTAGAGGTCCGCACATTGTCAGCTTGACCGACAATTATCAGGTTCTCAATCATCATGTGGAAACCAGTGCCGACAACTGGACCTCGTACCCGGAAATCGTGACGATGCTCCAACAGACTGTCAAAATGGCTTACGACGCCGATGGGAACCTGCATCGGATTATCGCCGAACCGGATCTCGACAGTGGATATGAGGATCTGTATTATTCGGATTCCGATGTCTGGCCTCCTCAAGGTGGTGCCCAAATCGTTAGAGATGATGTGGATGAGGATTTCCTGGAAACGACCGATTTTATTGTGGGCGAGGATTCGACAGCTTATTTCCTGTGGGAAGATACCGTCGATCACGAACTGTTCCTGCTAAACGTTGCAGAAGCAGACACTCCCTGGACCAAAGACGATGCAAGCGCGATTCACCCAAGTGGATGGGCATCCAGTCAGAATTACCTGCCGGGTAATTTGGTGCTTGATGAGTCTGGTGAAGATACTCGACTGGCTTATACGTACGGATCGGGGTTGATTGTCAATATGGGCTACGGAACCATAGCTGAAATTGACAACACGCAGGTCAGCGAGGCGGGAACGTCTTTGACGGAAGCCGTGACTACAGTGAATATGTGGGAAGATGAATTCTCCGTGTTCGTTGCTCGAAAGAAAGCAACTGGAGCGACGTATTCGTTGGAATACTATGAAAAAACAGATGTAGGTTGGGTCTCTTCAAATGTGTGGGTCAGTAGCGAGGATCTCAACCTGGACATTCGACAACTGTTCCATTGGAACACCGAAGGTGAAGGTTATCTGAACCTCCTGGCATTGGGAGTCGGTGTCACTCAAGCAAACAAGAATAGCTGGGTTTTGCATCACTGGCAAAGACGAGACGGCGTTTGGGAATGGATCACTGAAAGTGCTCCGCTCCGCATTGCAAACGTCAATACCGATGGCAACCGTGTGTTGGGTTATCGTGTTATTGGTGCCTTGGATAAAAACCTTGCACCGCACTTCATTGCGCAGTCCATTAGTGATCCGAATGTCTGGACATATTTCAATTATGCATCCAACAGCCTTTGGTATACGGACAGCTACGTCAACAATCTTGGGACGAGCATTTACGAAATACCGGAACTTGCCGAACCGATGCCAACGGATGAGTCCTACCCCGATTATCCAAAGTTGGTGGTCAACAAGCATGGTGAAATGACGATAGAAACGATGGATGATGATTATACCGTCTGGCGTGTTCGCTATCGTTGCGTTCCCGTGGCGGAATGATGTTCTGATTTTATCGGCCTGACGATGACGTCTTTTCCGCCCCGTTCACCTTTCGTGAACGGGGCGTTTTTTCGAACATATCTCTAAAGAAGTGAAACTATGGAAGCGAACGCGAAAAAAGAGATCAAATTGACCCAAAGTGTGGAATATGGGGGATGTTCCGCCAAACTCGATCCGAAAAAGCTGGAAGAGTTGCTTCGGGGAATGCCGGGGTTTTCTCATCCCGACTTGATAACCGGTTTCGAAACCCATGATGACGCCGGAGCCTACAGGATTCGAGATGACCTTGCCCTGATTTTCACAACCGACTTTTTTACACCCGTTGTGGATGATCCGTACGAATTCGGCCAGGTTGCTGCCGCCAACGCCCTTTCGGATATTTACGCCATGGGTGGAGAAGCGCTGATGGCGCTCAACCTGATGATGTTTTCCGTAACAAAGCTTCCTGAATGGGTTCTTGCGGAAATTCTGCGAGGTGGAGAGGATAAAGTACGGGAAGCCGGTGCTTTAGTGGTTGGGGGCCACACCATCGATGATCATCCGCCCAAGTATGGGTTGGCGGTACTGGGAACTGTCCACCCCGACCGTTTGTTGACCAACGCCGGGGCGCGTCCTGGACAGGTTTTGCTGCTGACGAAACCTTTGGGCGGTGCAGTGATGAAGGCGGGAAAAGAAGTCGGTATGGTTTCCGAGGAAGAGTACGTTCCTGTCAAGGAAACCATGAAGCAGCTCAATCGCTATGCTGTGGAGCCAATGCAAGAGACGGGAATAGGTGGTGTGACCGACGTAACTGGCTTCGGGCTGCTAGGACATTCCATGCGGTTGGCGCAGGCGTCGAAAGTGACGTTGCGTATCGAATCCGCCCGCGTTCCTACATTTGGACAAGTCCCGGAACTGATTCGCCAGGGCTGCGTTCCCGGTGCCGTGATTCGGAACCTGCGATTTACCGAAGATACGACGCTGAATCTACCTTCGCTCGATCCCAATTTGAAGATGATGATGGCCGATCCGCAGACGTCGGGTGGTTTGCTGCTTTCTGTTGACGAGGACAAAGCCGACAGACTGAAAAATGAATTGATTCAGGCCGGATATGCTCATACATCGCGAATTGGCGAGGTCATGCCGTTGGGTGAAAAACACCTCTTGCTGGCCTGATTTTTTTCATTTCCTGCACCCAACTGTCGTCATTGCTTTTCGGATTCGATTCGCGTAACGTATCTATAATCTATGGGAATGGTTGCCCTTTTGTATATGAGCGTCGGATCGAACGGAATCAACGGACACGATGAACGTAGCTTTTGTTTTTGCTCCCTATGCACATAAAATTTTCGCCGAGAACCTCGCGGTGGTCGATGAGGATTTCGGTCGTTTTCCACCCATCAACCTAGCGTATGCCGCTGCTTTCGCGGAAGAAGCCGGGCACCGGGTTTGTCTGATCGACGCCAACGCTTTGGATCTTACGGTAGAGCAGACCATCCAACGTTTGAGGGATTTCGGGCCGGACGTCGTGGGGTTTTATTTTACGACCTACATGTTTCACGATACCCTCGACTGGGCGGTTGCGATCAAAGCCGCGTTGGATGTTCCGATCCTGGCGGGGGGCATCAACATGGGTTTGTATCCCGAGGAATCCATGGTCCATGGCGTGATCGATTACGGTATAGCGGGTCACGCGCAACATAGTTTACCCGCGCTTCTGGGAGCGCTGGAACGCGGCGAGACACCCCGTGACATCCCTGGCCTGATGTACTCCGACGACAACGGTTTCTACTACACGCCACCTGACACAACCCCTATAGATTTCAATAGCTTTCCCTTTCCGGCGCGGCATCTGCTTGAAAACGACCGGTATTATTCGATTACCTCCCAATTGCGCAATTTCACCATCATGACCACCACCGTAGGTTGTGCCCACCGTTGTACATTCTGCGCGATTGCGCCGATACGCTACCGGAGTCGTAGCGCCGAAAACGTGCTGGATGAGATGGAAGAGTGCGTCACCCGTTACGGCGTGCGTGAAATCGATATTTTCGACGCGGATTTTCCTTTCGAACGCAAGCGGGCAAAGAAGATTTGCGAAGGAATTTTAAGTCGGGGGTTGGAGTTCGAGTGGTCCTGTCGGGCGCGTGTCGATTCGGTGGATGCCCGGCTGCTGCAATGGATGGCCAACGCAGGATGTCGTAAAATCTACTTCGGTATCGAAACGCCCAACGAAGATAAACTCCTGGCTACACGTAAGGAAATCACGGTGGATCGCATCCGACAGACCATCACGGATGCCAAGGCCGCCGGGATCAATCCTTTGGGGTTTTTCATGACCGGCCTGCCCGGTGAAACTCGTAGCTCGGTGTTGGCGACGATCCGCTTCGCTTTGGATCTCGACTTGGATTACGCCCAGTTTTCACGGACCATCGCCAAGCCGAAAACGGAATTCAACAAGGAAGTCGTCGAGAAAACGGGTGAGGATTTCTGGAGCGATTATATCCGTGACCGTAGTGTCCTTCGCCGTATGGGCAGCCCATGGACGGCGATGTCGGAGACGGAAATCGAATTCTGGACCCGCTGCGGGTATTATCTGTTTTACTATCGGCCTTCGTACATTTTCCGAGCGCTTCGGCGTGTTCGTTCGAAAGACGAATTGTTGCGTGGTATGAAAACCGCCGGACGAATGTTGTGGAGCGCCTTGAAACGCGATCATTGACCGTTAGTCGAAAAGGATCGGCATGAAAGCCGGAGGTTTTTCCATACGTTTTCCGCTAGCGCTTGCATTATCGGCGTTGTTTGCCGTGCTTGCGGTGCGAAACGTGGAATTCTCCAATGTATCCGATATGTTGAATCGCTTTGATCCAATGCTTTTCGTGCTTGGTCTAGCTGCCTACACAGCGATTCCCGCCGTTCGTGCTTTTCGCTGGCGAACGCTTTTGTTGCCGTTTCGGCACATTTCCCCTGCATCTCTGTTCGGTTATCTCTGCGCGGGAACGTTGGTTAATCTGGCGATCCCGGCTCGTGCGGGCGAGTTGTACCGAACCTGGCTTGTTGCTCGAAATCATCGCATTGATTTGGCCACATCCTTGGGTGTTGCGGCGGTAGAGAGGCTATTCGACCTCGGCGTGCTGCTCGCGGCTTTTCTCATTGCACTTTCTTGGATCGAGCCGGGTACGACCTTGGCGGCGGAACTCCACGTATTGCCGCTGATTGGGTTGGCAATTTTGTCTTTAGGACTTTTGGCTCTGGCGTTGTTTCCTCGCCATGCACGTTTTGTATTGAAAAAACTGGTCGATTATCTGCCTTCTGCGTGGCGTATCCGAATCGGGAATACACTGGATAAACTTTTGGATGGTCTTGCAACCATTCGGAATGCCAGAGTTTTTCTCGTTTCGTTTGTCTATACGCTGATTCAGCGGAGTTTGAAATTCGCATTTTATTTCTTTGCTCTTCGGGCGTTCGGTCTAGAATTGAGCGTTTTTGAAACGTTGTTGGTGATGTGTGCGGTTGCTTTTTCCGCTGCGATTCCCGCCGTGCCAACGTCTTTGGGCGTCTACCATTTTGCGGTGGTGACGGCGTTGTCGTTATTTGGAGTCTCCTCCACCGAAGCGCTTCCGGCGGCGGTGGCGATGCATTTGTCCGAAGTGGTCATCGATACCGGTTTGGGTGTGGCTTCCATCCTGCTTCTGCATCTTCCGTTTCGTTTGAATGCGGTGCCTTCCCAGCCTGTAAAGGATGAGTCATGATGCCTGGAAATCCTAAAGAACACGGTATGTTAGGTGGTTCCGGCGTCGTGTTGGTCAATCCTCCGCGTGTCGATCCCCATCGCATGGCCAAAAAAGTGCATCCTCCGAAAAACCTCTTGTACCTGGGTGCTGCACTCGAACGAGAAGGCCATGGCGTGAAGGTTTTGGACGCCAACGCCTGGAACCTGACGCCTTCCCGTATTGTCGAAACCCTGCGTCGGATGGAACCAGGGGTCGTCGGTTTTCCCGTGTTTTCCGATATTCTGTACCCGACGGCACAACTTATTCGTGCCGTGCGCGAGGCCCTTCCTCAAACTCCCATCGTTCTGGGTGGACTTCATGCCACGGCCTGGCCTGAACGGACGATGCAAGACATTCCCGAAGCCGATGCACTGTTGTCGGGATATGCCGAACAGACTTTGTGTATGCTGGTAGAAGCGATAGCCGCTGGGCAAGAACCAAACAACGTACCAGGCTGTTATTACAGGAAAAATGGAGAAATCGCGATAGGGCAGGGGAGTGTCGATACTTCGAAGGTCGATGAGTTGGCGTTTCCCGATCGCTCTCTGGTGGCCGATGTCTTCGAAGCGGATCGCTATTACCAATTATTCACCACGCGCCCCTTCGATAGCATCGTTACCGGACGCGGTTGTCCGAAGAACTGCCATTTTTGTTACAATTCTGCACGGACGGGCGTGTATTTTCGTTCGGCAGAGAATATTTATTTGGAGATTACGCAGCTTTACGAAAAAGGAGTGCGGTATCTCGATGTAGATGACGATCACTTCACCTTGTTACGTTCGCGGGCGCGAAAAGTGTTCGATTGGATGCTTCGGGATGGCTTGGATCTCGAACTGTTCATCAAGTCACGTACGGATGGTGTGGACAGAGATCTGCTGCGGCATGCTTACAAAGCCGGAGTGCGGATGATCAGTTTCGGACTGGAATCGGGCGATCCGGGTTTGTTGGAAGCGATGAACAAAGGGGCCACCATCGAGGATGCTCGGCGTGCCGTGACACTGGCCAAAGAAGCCGGAATGCGGGTGCATGGCGGCTTCTTCATTGGTTATCCGGGAGAGACACCGCAGACGATTCGCCGTTCCATCGAGTTTGCGAAAAGCCTGCCTCTTGACGCCGTTTCGTTAGAGATTCTAAAGCCTTATCCCGGTACGCAAGTCTATTTCGATGCCGAACGAGACGGTACGCTCATGGGAGACTGGTACACGGATCGTTCCGAGTTGCCCTGGGTTCGTCTTCCATGGACCCATACGCGGGACGATCTTGTGGTATGGCAGGGACGCTTCTTGCGCTCTTTCTATTTCAGACCACAGGTTGCGCTAGGATTCGCTCGTTTGATCGCTGCCAACGCCAATCGTCGGATGGCTCGTTTCGCTGCTCGATCCGTTGTCGATATCGTTCGGGGAACGGATCGTTTTTAGTGAAAAGCTTGGAGAATCCCTTCCAATTTCAGGGACCGTTTCAACCTTTTTCAAAAAAATAAAAGAAATCGAAAAAACAAACATAGATTTTCGCATATCCTTCGTCTGATGTACGAAACAACGAATTATTTTCGTTGCTGCGTTGGGTTCTCTTTCTTCCTTTCGGTTCGATCGTAAGAAAATCCCAAGACAATTCAATAGGTTGAAAGAAAATAAGCAATGGTACGGTGTTTGCATTATGCGAAAGCCGGACTATATGGAAGAAAAGGTTATATAGTCGCAACTTGAATCTCCAACCCCTGTGAGGCCGCCATGACCCCCAAACGTATGATTTCCCTGGCTTTCCTTCTTGTGATCGTTTCGATTCCTTTGTTCGCTTACGGAGTCGGACAGTTTTCTTCGACTGGCGATGGCACGGTGATCGACCAAAACGCCGGAAAAATGTGGCAGTCCGATTATTCGGAAGGAAAAGCCTGGCGCTCGGCCATGGCTTATTGTGAAAACCTGAGCCTCAATGGACATGAAGACTGGCATTTGCCGACCATCGATGAGTTGGAAACCATCGTGGACCGTGAAAAAAACAATCCTGCGATCAACACCCGCTTTTTCCGCAGCTCTTCGAAAGCCTACTGGAGCCAAAGCAATTTCGATGATTCTTCCGACGATGCCTGGGTCGTCTTTTTCGATAGCGGACTGTCGGGATTCGGTTCCAAAGGTCGTCCGCATTGTGTGCGTTGCGTGCGCGACGTCCGCTGATTTCTGATTTCAGTGCCTGTTAGCTCTATTCCTCCTCACTCGGGGAGGAATCAGGGGCGGCGCATTCGGCTACCAGTCGATCGAAATTCTTTCCCGGACCTCGTACATCCTCGTTGCGCAGGGTCCAACCTTCGGCATCAAAGCGATTCAATAGTGGAATCACGAACTTACGTGAGCTTCCAATCGCTTCTTTGTATTCCGAGACACTAAAATTCTTCTTCTCGGACAACAAGCGACAAAGACTGCGCTTGGCCCCGTCGATCGCTTCGCTGGACAACACGATGTCACTTTCCAGCGCCACGGCTTTTCCCATATCCGTCAAGTACATCATCAGTCCGCGAATCGTTCCTAACGGTGCTCCGGTTCGTGCTGCAAGTTCCTTGGGAGAGGCAGGGGCGGTTCCACCTTTTCGTAAGCTGGATTCGATCTCGGCGAGCCAGTTTTTCTCTTTTTTCGTCAATTGCGTTTCGTGACCCGCTTGCCGATAGACAAGTTTTGCCGGATTTTCCAGCAATCCCTTGGCGCTGGCCAGATCGAGCAGGCGTCGAGCCAGTTTTTTCGATCCCTGGAATTTTACTCGGCTGATCAGTTCGTCCCGACGAATTCCCAAACGGTAGGGATTTTTCTTGTGAAAACTTTCAAGGGCTTGCTGACAGGTGTCGGCAAAGCTGTCCACTTGTTCCACCGGGGCAAAGTGCGGTTCGCTGTTTTGTTCGAATCGCACGATGCGCTCGGCCAGTTCGAGGTCGAAGAGCAGGTCCAGGGTTTCGTTTTCCGGCATGTCACTGCGGGTGAAAAGATCCTTCAGGCTGATTTCTCGTGCAGAGCGAATGATGCCTTCGAGACGCTTGGGTGCGTCGTCGGAACGGCAGCTTTCCAGGATAGCCAGCACCTCGGCCTTGCGTTTCATGGCACGGGGAGCCGGATCGATAACGAATCCGCCGCCTAGTGTGGATTGTGGACTGACCCGCCGGATGACGAAGCGGTCCTGGCGTCGCATTCCCAATGGTTTTTCCAATTGAATCCGGCACAGGGCTTCTCCACCCGGTTCGAGAACTTTCATTTCATATAGATACAAGTGACCTAAAATATCGGCGCAGCCCAGATGTATGCGGATTTCTTGCCGGTGTTTGACCGGTGGTTGATCGTCCAATAGATGGAAATGAGCGTCGAACGTCTGGCTGGTCTGCAAAAAACCTTTTTCGGCGACCGCCGTTCCCCGGTCCACTTCATCCACCGACAGCGGATGCAGGTTCATCGCTGCGCGCATACCGGCGCTGACCTCCTCGACCGTTTTGCCATGGTTTTGCAAACCTCGGACTCTGACCGGCTTTTCGTTCGGTAACAGTTCCAATTCGTCGCCGACCCGGCATCGTCCTTGAACGACGGAACCGGTCACCACCGTACCGAATCCCTTGACCGTAAACGCTCGATCCACCGGCAGACGAAACGCTGCGGCACCTTTGAGGTTTTGCTTGGTTTTCGCCAATTCGAGCAGCAATTGCTTGAGTTCGGGGATTCCTTTGCCGCTGAGGCTGTCGATACGATGGATGGGAGTATCTTCCCAGCCGTTATCATCGAGAAACTGCCGGATGTCGTCTTCGACGAGATCGATCCAATCCTCTTCCACCAGATCGCATTTGGTGAGCACTACCAAGCCGCCTTTGACTCCCAGAAGCTGCAAAATCTGAAAATGTTCGCGGGTTTGCGGCATGATGCCGTCATCGGCGGCGATTACGAGCAAAGCGTAATCGACCGTAGAAGCTCCGGCGACCATGTTGCGGATGAATTTCTCGTGGCCCGGTACGTCGATCAGTTCGATATTGCCTTCCAGGTGGGCATATCCCAGGTCGATGGTGATACCCCGTTCCTTTTCTTCCTTCCATCGGTCAGGGTCGTAACCCGTCAAAGCCCGGATCATGCTGGACTTTCCGTGATCGATATGACCGGCGGTGCAGATAAGAGTCGGCTGGCTCATGGTGTTCCTTTAAAATATGGAGAATGATTCAAAGGCGCATTGGACGACGCCTTTTTGCAAAAGAAGCATAACGCGAGCCTCCAAGAGACGCAAGGCCGTTACAGCTTGCACACGAAGAGGCGTCATGATACAAAGGAACGACTCGTACCGCTTCCGTTCTTGAAAACCGCATGAAAAAGGAACCATCGATGGACGCTTTTCTGCATTCGCTGGGCTGGGTTCATTTCTGGGTGATTTTCGCAACGATCATGCTGATTGTCGAAGTATTCACCACTGGGTTTTGGGCGTTGCCTTTCAGTGTGGCGGCCTACGTTACCGCGCTGTTTGCAGGTCTTGAAGCTCCATTTTACATTCAGCTCGGAATTTTCGTTTTTGGTAGTGCCGTTTGTGTGTTTTCCATGCAATGGGCGTATCGAAAGTACATAAAGAAATCCAAAGACGATGAATTGAAGACCGGCGTGGATCGCCTGATCGGTCAGACTGCCTGGGTTGTGAAGCCCATAAAGGGTGAATTCCAGCGCGGGGAAGTCAAAGTTGGTGGGGAAATCTGGTCGGCTATCGGTGCCAATGACGAGGAACTCGCCGAAGGGGGCAAAGTGGTTGTTCGTAAAGTGGACGGAGCCAAGCTTGTGGTGTCACTTCCGGAAGAAAATGAGGGATTATCCTAGAAATAACAACATGTTGGTGTTGATTGTCCAACGAAGAATGTGAATTTGAAGTTGAATGGTGAGTGAAACTCGCTTGCCGAAACCTTTTTATGGGAGGAAACAGGAATGGGTGCATTTATCGTTGTTTTGCTCGTGATTTTCGGACTTGTAATCATTTTGGCCGTTTCCGGCTTGACTGTCGTGCAGCAGGCTCAGGCCGTGGTTGTGGAACGACTTGGAAAATTCGACCGTTTGTTGGATTCGGGTCTGCATTATATCTGGCCGTTTATCGAAAAAGCCCGACTGTTCCGTCTTGAAGGACGCTACAATCGCCGTATCGATTTGCGCGAGCAGGTGATGGATTTTCCACCGCAACCGGTGATTACCAATGACAACGTAACCATGCAGGTGGATTCGGTGATTTATTATCAGATCGCCGATCCGATTCGTGCCAGCTACGAAATCGAAGACGTCAGTCTCGCCATTCGTCAATTGGCCATTACCAGTATGCGTAACGTTATGGGCGAGCTGGAACTCGATCAGGCGTTGACCAGTCGGGAGACGGTTAACAGCAAGTTGCGCGCTACCCTCGACGAAGCCACCGACAAATGGGGTATCAAGGTCAATCGTGTCGAGCTGAAAAACATTCATCCGCCTAGCGAAATCGAAGAGGCCATGAGTCGTCAGATGAAAGCCGAGCGTTTCCGTAGAGCTACCGTTACCGAGGCGGAAGGAAAGCGCAAATCACAGATTCTGTTGGCTGAAGGTGAACGCGATGCCGCCATCGCTGCCGCCGAAGGTCGCCGCCGGGCGCAGATTCTCGATGCCGAGGGTGAGGCTCAGGCGATTCGTGAAGTGGCAGCCGCCAAGGCCGACGCCATCCGAGCAACGTTCAAAGGAATTCATGACGGGAAGGCGGACAAGGGTGTTGTGGCAATCAAGTACCTGGAAACACTGGAAAAAGTTGCCAATACACCGAGCGCCAAGCTGTTCATTCCCTACGAAGCAACCGGTGTTTTGGGCTCATTGACGGCTATGGCGGAAATCGCAAAAGAGAAAGTAGACGGGGAAACTACGAAAAAGCTTGAAGGATAAAATAGTCCGGGACCGAGGATTGAAAAAAGAAAACCGGCTCCATCGTGAATGGGGCCGGTTTTTTGGTGGCGGGGTGGACGGGACTTGAACCCGCGGCCTCTGGCTTGACAGGCCAGCGTTATAACCAACTTAACTACCACCCCGTATTCCGTTTTCAATCCATCGGTCGTCCGGACCGCTTGGTGGGCGGACTCGGATTTGAACCGAGGACCCCCGGCTTGTAAGGCCGGTGCTCTAACCAACTGAGCTACCCGCCCAAATGCGAAGGTGACAACTCTTTTAGGGAAACTTCGCATGGAAGTCAAGATTTATTTTTTATGCTTTGACCTTATTTTTTTCAAAAGATTCCAAGCGTGAATATTTTTGCTGAAATTGACGGTTTCAAGATGCAGATTCCCTTGATTTCCCTGTCGTGGCGTTGGTACATTGAAGCTTCTTCTTGATTCTCTTGAATGATTGATAAGTCTTGGACTGCGGTCCACATCGAAACTGGAGTGTAAACGTGTCACAATTGCTTGAAATGACGAAGAGAACGCATACTTGCGGAGAACTTCGGGAGACGGATATCGGTCAGAATGTCGTTCTTAAAGGCTGGGTCAATACCGCTCGGGATTATGGCGGAGTTCTGTTCATCGACCTGCGCGACCGCTATGGGATTACACAAATCGTGATCGATCCGAAAATTTTCGGCGATCGGATGGAAGCGATCAAAGCCATTCGTAACGAATTCGTTTTGGCCGTAGAGGGTGAAGTCGTAAAGCGGGAAAACGTCAACACCAATATTCCTACCGGATTGGTTGAAATCGTTGCCCAGAACGTCGAAATCCTCGCTCAAAGCGATCCGCTTCCCGTTCAGGTGGAAGACGAAACCAATGCGGGAGAAAACCTGCGTTTGGAATACCGCTACTTGGATCTTCGCCGCCGCCCGCTGCAAAAACGCATCATCATGCGTCATCGATTCAACCAGTTGGTGCGAAACTATTTCAGCGATCACGGCTTTTTGGAGATCGAAACCCCGATTTTGACCAAAAGCACGCCGGAAGGTGCTCGGGATTTCCTGGTGCCGTCGAGAATTCACGAAGGCGAATGGTACGCGCTGCCGCAGTCGCCACAGCTTTTCAAGCAGATTCTGATGATCGCGGGCTACGATCGCTATTGCCAGATTACGCGCTGTTTCCGAGACGAGGATTTTCGTGCCGATCGCCAACCGGAATTCACACAGGTGGACCTTGAATTGGCGTTCGCCAACGAAGAGGAAATTTACGAGTTGATCGAGGGGCTGTTCGCGCTGGTTTTCAAAGAACTGAGAGACATCGAGATTTCCACGCCTTTCCCGCGAATGACCTATGCCGAGGCGATGGACCGCTACGGCAGAGACGCACCGGACGTGCGTTTCGCCATGGAGTTGAAGAACCTGTCGGATGAAGTCAAAAACAGTGATTTCGTTATCTTTAGCTCTGCCCTGGAAAATGGGGGAATCGTCAAGGGACTCAACGCGAAAGGGCAGGGTGCACGCAGCCGGAAACAGATCGACGCTCTGACGGCCTATGTCGGCGAATTCGGAGCCAAAGGTTTGATGTGGGCGAAAATCAAAGAGGATAGCGCTTGGCAGGGACCGTTGGCGAAAAAGCTGCCCGAGGATGTCAAAGCCGCGATTGCCTCGAAATTGGAAGCGGAAACCGGCGACTTGCTGCTGTTCGTTGCCGATCCGAAATCCGGGGTAGTCAATGAATCTCTGGGCCGTTTGCGTGTGCATTTGGCCGGAGAAATGGGCTTGATCGACCCGAATGTCTACGCCTTTACGTGGGTTACCGACTTCCCAGGATTCGAGTTCGACGAAGAGGAACAACGTTGGGTGGCGTTGCACCATCCCTTTACCTCGCCTCGTCTCGAAGACCTGCCGTTGCTCGATTCCGATCCGGGAAAAGTGCTTTCCCGAGCCTATGATGTCGTATTGAACGGCAACGAGGTGGGCGGTGGATCTATCCGTATCCATCGGGAGGACGTTCAGAAGAAAATCTTTGAAGTTATTGGACTTTCTGAAGAGGAAGCCAAAGCCAAGTTCGGTTTTCTGCTCGAAGCCATGCGTTTTGGAGCGCCGCCGCACGGTGGACTTGCTTTGGGTGTGGACCGCATCGTCATGCTGCTTTCAGGGACGGATTCGATTCGTGATGTCATCGCGTTCCCGAAAACCACGAGTGGTAGTTGCCTGATGACCGGCGCTCCGTCGCCAGTGGATGAAAAGCAGCTTGATAACCTTCATGTGAGTGTCAAAAGGAAAAAACAGGAAAACGCGCCGGAATGATTTTGGTGCGAATGGGATAGACCGGAAAACAAGGGGAATGTGACGATGCTTTCAAAAATGATCTTTTTTGTCATCGGCCTGGATCGCCCCGGAATCGTAAAAGATGTCACCCAGTATCTGACGGAGCGAAACGCCAACATCGAAGACAGTCGAATGGCGGTTATGGGAGGGCAGTTCACGATTACCTGCTTGTGTACCTGTTCTCCCGAAGAGGAACGTTCGATTCGGGACGATATCAGGCAATTGGAGGGTGTGGGGCTTTCCGCTTCGGTGTACGACGTTCGCCAGACGGATTCCAAACCTCGCCGGGCCGCATTACCCTTGCGTTTCGAAATCACCGCAATGGACCATCCGGGCATCGTGAAAACCGTGGTTCATCTGCTCCATCAATATGACGTAAATATCGAACGCCTCGATACCGAGGTTACCCAGGCTCCGATCAGTGCCGTTCCTTTGTTCAATCTCAAACTCATTGCGACCGTTCCCGAATCCTCGCCCATTTCCGAAGTGAAGAGGGAACTGCTCGATCTCGCTGCAGAGGAGAACCTGGACCTGAGTTTTGTCAAGTAGGTGAACAGCAAGCCTTTTTTGGGGGCAAAAAGAGGCTTGCTTTCGCAAAAACGAAGGAAGGACCATGGAGATTCGCAAAATTCTTCTGGTCGATGATGACGAGGATATCCGAACCATCGGTGAAATCAGTCTGCGCGATGTGGGGGGATGGGACATCGAACTGGCGGCGACCGGGGAGGAAGCACTTAAAAAGGCGAAAGTTTTTCGACCGGACGTGATTCTGATGGATGTGATGATGCCGGAAATGGATGGTCCGGATACCTGCCGCAAGCTGTGGGATGACCCGGAACTTCATTCCATTCCCGTGCTGTTTCTAACGGCAACGCACCACCGGGACGAAGTCGAGCGCCTTAAAGCTTTGGGGGCTCTGGGTGTGCTCGCCAAACCTTTCGATCCGATGGAACTGCCCGAACGCATTCGAGAATTTTTCGTCTGATCTTCTTTTTCCTCGAATCTTTGTAACCGTAGAAACCGATTTTTCAGCAATGGATGAATTTTCCATGAAGGATTGGTTTATGCCGGGTTTGTAAGGAGTGTAGGTGCATCACAAAATATAGCGACTTTCGTAAAATCTTCTTTTTTCGTAGCGGCGAGGCGTAAGCCCGCCGTTTTTGCCTTTAGAAAGTTGCTTTTATGCCCCCAATCTCCTTTTCCGGCGGGCTTACGCCTCGCCGCTACAACCAAATGAATGAATGCTTCAATATTATTGGGCCAATTCGCTACATTTTGTGATGCACCCAAGGAGTGTAGGAAGATCGAAAAACCCTTGAGTCCCATTCAGGGGCATGTTATGAAATCGTGAACCTGGATAATTCATGAAAAATCGAGAGTTTTCAAGTCGTAGTAGGTTTTTCATGAATTCTTCGGGTTGATCGTCCCACTTTTCTTTCTTGAAAATGTCAGGCTACGTCATGCAGGATTCTTTCGATTACGCGGCACAGATGCGAGCGTCCAGAAGGCGCAAATTTTTCTATGCCTTGCTCGTGCTCTATTTCCTTGGGCTGTTTTCCTGGGGCATTCGAGTAGGTCAGGAAAAGCTCGATTTCTTCGTGCGTGTCCAGGGGTATAAGAGTTATCCATCGGGCGAACGTCTGACCATGCGGTTTTTTGCCTACGGTTTCGCGGAAAAACGCCCGTTGGAAGATTTCGGCGTGGAATTGAGTGTTATCGATCCTTCGCGTGGGCGTCCATGGGTGATCGGCAGTGCGTACAGCGCCGGAAAAGACTATGCGGAGATTCAACAGAATCTTCCCAACCTTCGTCCCGGATATTATGAATTTCTGGCCGTTGTGAAGGCCGATCCTTATCCTCCGCAGGAAGTTCGTTTCAATATCGATATTACCCGTGAGGAAGTGCCTCGGGCGGTGGAAATCGCCGAGTTGACACCGGAACAGATGGAAACGGGAAAACCACTGAAAGCGGATAGCTTCGCTCCGCCGATTCATGTGGAGATTTTGCCGAATAATGGCCGATTGGTTCCGAATTTGAGCAATCCGATGTTGCTTGTCGCCTATGTGCGCGATCGTCTTACACCGGTCAAGGATCTTGCCGCCATCGTGAAATCCCATGGGAAGGAAATCGCTCAAGTCACTACCGATGTCATGGGACTGGCCGAGTTCGATTATTATCCTCATTCTCTGGATGAGGGTTTGGTTCAAATCAGGCTGGAAGATCCGAAAGAGACTGTTTTTTCCGGTGATTATCTCATTGCTCCCGTCGGTACCAAACTGTTGATGCGTCCCAAAAAGCATCTGTACCGGGTGGACGAACCGTTGCAATTCGATCTGGAAGGACTGCAAAGCGATCCGGTGTATATCGATGTTTTCAAGGGCAGCAACTGGATTTACTCGGCCAAATACGAGCTTCATGGAGCCAAGCTACCCATCAAACTACGGCTGCCGGTCGGGACCGAGAAAATGGTTTACGTCCAGGCGGCATACGATTTCCTTCAGCCAGGAACGTCGTTCGATGGCTTTTATGCCTACTGTTCGCCGGAGTTGACCAAGCTGGACAACGAAACCATCGTAAAAGCGCGACAAAAACCGAAACCAGATATCGAAGCCTTCAATAAAATGAAGGAAATCGAGCACGAAGCGTTTCTGAAATTCTGGTCTTATGTGAAAAACAGCCCTTCGTATCCCAATGATGTCGTTGAGCCATGGTTGAAGAAAATCAACAACATGGGACTCGACGAAATTCCCGTCGATGCCGAGGCCATGGCGCGTTTGGTGTTGACTCAACTTCCCAAAGAATACTTGTTGCTTCCTTTGCTGATGGATAACGAAACCCAGCGGCGGGATGCCTTCAATGATCGGCAGAACAAACGCAAAACTACGTTGCTGTATATGCTGGTTGCATCGGGAGTTCTGGTCGTGTTCGTCATTCTCTTGCAAATCCTTGCCAACACGAAACAGCGTGAGGACTGGGACGAGTTGGATGATGTCACCGACGAGGAACGGGAAGCGCTGAACCGTCATCCCAACAAAGCCCTTCTTTGGGTATTGGGATTTGTGGTTGCCGGATACGGATTGATCTGCTATTTGCTTCTGAAGCTGGATTGGGCCGCAAGCATGTAAAGCGGCAAACTTTTCGATAAGGATACCCAAACGTAACTATATGTGAAAGGTGAACGATGAGAACGCTTGCTCTGGTTGGACTGTTCTTTTTGGCTATCCATAGCTCTTTATCGGCACAGGAGATGCCACAGCCTACGGAAGTCTCTCCGAATTCCGAAGCTGTTGTGCAAGAAACCGCACCGGAGGGTGCCCCTGTTGCTGAACCTGTTGAAATGATTGCCGAAACTCCAAAGGTGGAGGACGAACCGGTTGTTGCCGAACCGGAAACTCCTGTTGTGGAAGAAGAAGCGGCTGAGGTTCGTGAAACGGCACCGGTTAAGACCATTCGTCCCCACAAGATTCCGAAAGGCGAAGTGGAATTGGCCCAAGGTCTTGTGTTGGAATACGGGGGCTTTTATCGGCAGTGGATCAAATTCATGGATGAATTCCCCGTGGACGAAGACCGCAACACGGCTGGACAAAGCCTGTGGGGCGAGCACCAATTCCGTGTCAATCCTGGGATTCGCTTCGAGAATATCCAACTTAAAATCAAGTCGCAATTCGACATTTTCCGGGGTCAGCTTTGGGGGGATACGGCTCGTTTCAAACATCCCGATGCCCTGCGACGCCGGGATCGCCACGACGGGGCGGACATCACGAAGTTCGATTTTCGGCAACTGTACCTCGAATGGATGTCTCCGGTCGGTTTGTTGCGAGGTGGCCAGATGGCATCCAACTGGGGATTGGGACTCGTTGCCAACGACGGCGAACCCGATGACGACCGTTTCGGACAGAAATACCACGGCGATTTGAGCGAGCGGCTGATGTTCGTAACCGCGCCGTTCTCTTTGGCGACCGATGCCAAATGGGCCAAGGAACTGCTGGTAGCGGTTGGCGCGGACCTGACCTATCGGGATGAGAACGCCGAGTTGCTCGATGGCGATATGGCCTGGGGCGCGGTAGCCTCGATGGTGTATTTTTCCGAGAAATACAAGGGTGGCGGATATTTCGCATATCGTAACCAAGAGGACGATGACGGCGACACCCTGGAAGCCTATGTCGTCGATTTTTATGGTGATTTCAAGATCGATCTCGGTAGCCCGGCCTATCAGTTGTTGGTGGCGTTCGAAAGCGTTTACATGATGGCTCACACCGACCGGGTGACCAATTACGAAGCGCCGGACGGTATCGATGTGAAAGCTTTTGGTGCCGTTGGGCGTCTGGGGATGGATTTCACAGAGCTTGGTATCGTCCCGATGTTCGAAGTCGGCTATGCTTCCGGCGATAAAAATTCCTACGACGAGACGAACTACGCCTTCTCTTTCGATCCCGACTACAACGTCGGTATGATTCTTTTCGACGAAGTGATGGAGGCCGTCAGTGCTCGCGGTGCTTCACTGGTATACGATCCCGAACGCCAGCAACACTCCCCCGAAAGGCACCGAGCAGTTGTTGTCCCAAGGGCGCGTGCAGAATGCGTTTTACGTGTATCCGACCCTCAAAATCAAGCCTCCGAAATGGGGTACGACCTTCAAACTCGGTTTGTTGTATGCTCGTGTGGCGGAGGAATTCCAGGCTCCCTGGCCGACCTTCGAGAACGGCGGCTCGCCGACCTCTTACCTGGGGAACGATGAAACCCCGGCAAAAACCTCGGTTTGGAAATCAACGCCGGAGCCGGATACAGCTACGATCTAGGCGAACTGGTACGTTTCGAAGTCAATCTGGATTTCGCTCACTTCCTTCCGGGCGATGCCTTCAACAGTCCCCAAGGGGTGGAAATGGACCCCGTTTCCAAGGTCACAGGACGCGTGGGCGTCCTCTGGTAAGGCTGGAGCCATCACAAGGTGGAATTGAAACACGACTTTACGGAAAACAGGCGAACGATGAGAACGATCAATCCAATAATTCAGGCAGTAACGATCCTTTTCCTTTTGTTGGCGGCCATGGGCTGCGACCAGAGCGGCGGGGGGCTGGCTCAGGCGGATTCTTCCGGCGATGGACCGCGACTGAAATTCGATTTCGACCATAAACCTTTTGCCGAAATCCCTTTCCCGAACAATCTGGCGACGATTCATGAGAGAATCCATGGCCACCGGTCGGCGAGTCAATATCAGCAAAATCGCACCGACCGCCCTGGAGCGGGATTTGCGAGAAAAGGCCGTTGATCTCAATGGTTTCGGAATTTTCCAGCCGATCACGGTTCCTTTCGAGGGGCCTTTGGATCTGGAGAACATCATCGAGCGGCACCACGATGCAAACCTCGAACCGTCCAACGACGTGATGTATCTGCTCAATATCGATCCAAACAGCGAAAAGTTCGGTACGGCGATTCCGCTGGATCTGGGGCAGGGCAATTTCCCGGTTTTGATGCAGCCGGTTCCCGGCGATCCCTACACCGAGGAACGCGGCCTGTGTGTCGAGGAAGCATGGACGCAGGACAATTACTGGGTTCCGCTGACCAGCAACGGAGAACCGCCGTACACTCGTGAAGAATCCACCGGCTTTTTCAATTATTGTGATCCGGTATGGCGCAACGAAATCCGCGATAGTCATTACGACGGCACCAACCTGCTGTTCGAAAGCCATGACGAGACGGTAGATGGAATCGACCTCGACGGAGACGGGGTGATTGATGAACCCAATACGCTGGAAAGTAATGATGACGTATGGCGCGAGTTGATCACGTTTTTCGAGAAACGAAAGCAATACGCTGATTGCCAAACCCTTGCTTCCTCTGGAAGAAGAAACCACCTATGCGGTGGTGCTGACCAAACGCCTGCTCGGCGAGGCGGGTGCAGGCAATCCTGTTCGGAGTCCTTTCAATACCATCAATCACGTCAAGCAGACCGAAGAACTCAGTCCGCTAAAAAAAGTGTTGTCCGAAGGATTTACGATGGAAGGCGACGCCAGCTTGAAGAAAGTTACGTTGTCTCTCGATGACGTAGCCTTCACCTGGAGCTACACCACGCAGACCGTGACCAAGGATCTGGTAGCGATCGTAAGGGACTGTATGGTGTCGGACCGTTTGCCTGGCTGGCCGAGCAATTACCGGCGACCATTCAGGCCGACCGTCTTACTCTGCTTGAGGAAGATCTGGAAGGAACCGACATCGACGAACGGAACCAGTATTTGCTTCCTATCGATAATCTACAGCAAGTGCTTGAAATCGCAGGAAATATGTTGTTGAGCGAAATCGTCAGCCCCGAGCACGCCGACGAATCGGTAACCTACCTGGTTCAGACGATGGACAGCATTTCTCACATCCTTTCGGGACGTTTCGACGTGCCGTATTTCCTGGACGATCAGGACGGATACAACAGCGATGCCTACGTTGGAGATAACGAGGAATCGTTCCGTATCAATTCGAAAACCGGGGAAGCCCACGTCGGTCACGACGAAGTGACATGGTGGTGCATGATTCCGCGTGAAACCGAGAACTACAAGCAGCCTTTCCCGGTGAACATCTATTCTCACGGATATTCCACCAACCGTTTCGAAGCCATTGGTGTTCGCCTCTCTGATGGCCTATTACGGAATCGCGACCTGCGGTATCGATTCGGTGGGGCACGGATTGGTGATTCCTCCGCAATTCCTTGAAGATCCGGTCGTTCTCGGTCTGTTGGATTCATTGTACATTCGTCCGGCGATTCAAAGCCTTTCGACGGGACGTGCGCGGGATCTCAACCAACGATGGTGTTCCTGACTCGGGTGGTGACTTCTGGACCGCCGATACGTTCCATACTCGCGACATCGTGCGACAGTCGGTTATCGATACGATGCAATTTATTCGTATTATGCGCAGTTTCGACGGTTCCGCCTCCTGGTCGAAAAGTTCCTTCGAGGATGATTCGAAATACTTCGCCGGGATTGACGCTCACGACCCTCGCCGGTGACTTCGATGGCAATGGTGTCCCCGATTTCGGTGGTCCCAACCAGGATTACTACCCCTGGGGTCAGTCGCTGGGCGGATTTCATCACGGCGCTGTTGTCCGCCGACCGATCCGGCGATTACGGCCGCTGCTCCGGTGGCCGGAGGAGCCGGTTTGATCGACGTAGGTCTACGCACGATTCAGGAAGGCGTAATCCAGGCTGTGTTCCTTTCCTTTATGGGACCGTTTGTTTTTGCACAACCCGTGGCGGACAGCGACCAGTTGTCTTTCGGCTTCATCGTGCCGACAATACCCGCTGGTGGGGATCGAACGACGGCGTACACGACTATTTCATGCGGGATTTCGCTCGCAGCAAAGCCGACAGCGACGGACCCCGCCGTACCTGGCGACCGGGTGGTGGTGGTCAACGAGATTTCGGGCGACGAATGGTTCTGCGTGCTGGATGACAATCTCACCTGCCGTGTCCGGCTATGCCGCCGATGCGTTGGACGGTGTGGAAAAACGCCACGCGCTGGGAATGGCCGACGAGTGGTATTTCAGAGGTGTAGAAGAAATCGTCGCCGAACGCGATGGCTTGCAGCGGTTCATCTCCTGACGGACGAAGAAATCGCCGCTTTGGCGAGGAAGAACGGCGACTGTACACCTGCGTAGTGAATTGCAGTGGATTCCCGATGCGTCGGCATGGGCGACCTGATCCATATCGAACTTCGTGGCGAGGACGGACACGTAAAAGAAATTATCGATACCTGGGCGCAGAATTTGGATGTGACCGATGGAGCGCCGTTCCCCGGTGGATTTTACCAGGGCTTTTTCTATCAACCGGCGACCGTCTGGTGTCCCCGGCGGATGGTCTTGGAAAAGTCAGGCAGTCGCCCGAATTCCGTCGTCTGATGAACATTTCGTCGATGATCCTCGAACCGGCCGACCCCGTAGCCTACATGCGCTACCAGTTCGAGCGTCCCTTTGATTTCAGTGACGTTCCGATGGACGCTGCCCTGTATGAATTCCGTAAGGCGCGTGAAGGGGAAGGCTGGACGCCACACGTCAACAATCTTGTGATTCCCACAAACGGTGATATGAACGTACCGGTGGCGGTTGAGATCAACGTGGCCCGTGCTGCCGGAATGATTGAAATGTTCGAACCGCGACCGGAATGGACGGATTGTTCTGTGAAGGCGGAAGTTATTCCGAAAATGACCTTTTGATCAAATCGAAAAGTCTGGAAGCCATCGAAGGTCTGAATTACTTCGACAACAGTTGTTTCAATGAGCCGCGTTCATCAACTTCGATGCGGACAATCTGGACAACGATCTTGATGTCTTTGGTGCTCCCAATGCGGGAACGCCTCTTCGGGCTACGGTGGAAAGCCGTCCGTGGGACGTGACGGAAAGTCGTATGGATCGGGAACCGACCTTCGAAAAACTTACGGACGAGGGCGACGGCAAGTGGGTAAGTCCATATGGCGTTTCCGCCATGCGTATTCCTTACCTGGAAATGGAAGGAGCGCACGGTTTCGTGGTTCCGGCTCCGTACAAGCAGTATGATATCGATCAACACATGATCAACATGGTCGGGCGGTATTTCCAGACTCACGGCAAGGAACTGTGGACCATCGTTGCCTCTCCGACAGTAGCTGTGACTTTTCAACGAAGATCATTACGCCAGCCGTATGAGGACTGAAAGGACGGATGATATGGCGAAATCGCTGGATCGGGACGGAGTACTGATCACCGGGGCTTCCTCGGGAATCGGGGAAGCTTTGAGCCGAGAATACGCCCGGAGAAATCACCGGGTGGTGGGAGTCGCCCGGCGGGGAAGAAAAACTGCTGGCGCTCAAAGAAGAACTCGGCGAGAATTTCTCGTACTATGGTTTGTGACACGACGGATAGCGATGCAGTGAACCGCGTCGTGGAGCAACTTGACTCTGTTCCGAGAATCGCGATTTTGAATGCCGGAATCGGCGAACTCGACAAGCGAACCGAAGTGGATGTCGATTTGCATCGGCGGACCTTCGAAACCAATTATTTCGGGGTGTTGAACTGGGTTTCCGCTTTGTATCCCCATTATCGGGATGCCGAAAACACGGTAATCGCTGCCGTCAGTTCGTTGGCTGGATACCGAGGTTTGCCTCAAAGCCCGGCCTATGCAGCCAGCAAAGCGCGGTACGGGTGATGATCGAAGGCTTTCGTTGACGCTCACCGCGCTCGGATATCCGTTTCATCAATATTTGTCCGGGGTTCGTCGATACACCGATGACCAAGGTCAACAAAGAGCCACTACCGTTTCTATGGCCTGCCGAGAAAGCGGCCCGTTATATCCACAAAAAAAATCCAGGCCGGAGCGCTGCATATCGAATTCCCGTTGCCGATGCAATTGGCGATGAGGACGGCCTGCTTGTTCCCCGCCGGATTTTATTCCCGCACGATGGGGCCGAAAAAGAAGAAAGAACGTAGCGATTTCATAGAAAGAACATCGGTTTGACATCAGGGATTTTCTCTCGATGAGTGAAGGCAAACTCAAACGTACGAAATCTTTTTGGAAACTCGCGTTGATCGTGGGTAGTGTAGATCTGTTGCCTGTGATCGTGTCGGTTGCCCTGATTTTCCATCGATCATCCCGGAGAGCGTGTGGCATGGTTGCCCGTGCTGCTCTTGGTTTGTCTGGCGGTCTGGTTGTTGTCGGGAATGGTTGTGTGGAGCTATGCCCTGTTGTTCAACGTAAGGGCGCTACGGGACCGCACGATGGAGGAAATCGAGTCCCTGACCGCCACGTTGGGTCACGCCATGAAAACTCCATTGCAACGTTTGCAATTGGATCTTGAGGCGGCAAAACTTGACCTTTCCAAAGGTGGAGACGTAACGCCAAGACTGGTGAGTGCCGAACACGAAGTTGCCTCACTTGGCCGTTTGAGGCCGTAACGTGTTGGGATTGTTCATGTTGCGGGACATTCCCGCCACCGTAGAGTTGCCCGAACTCCCTCTAGGTCTGACGATAGATCAGGCTATCGACCGCAACCGTCCCTTGGTGGCGTTTCGAGGATTGCCACTCGAATGGAGTAACGATTTCGGCGATGGGGTCGTACGGCATCATCCCGAGTTGTTGCTGGTAGCGGTCGAGCAGTTGTTAAGCAACGTGATCGAACATGGCGGAGAGCAAAAACAGGTGTATTTTCATCTGTTTTCCGAGGATGACGGCGTTGTCTGGAAGTGCGGGACAACGGACCGGGAATCGACGAAGAATTCCTGGAATGGACCAGGAAAGCCATGGAGAACGGTGATTCACTGGTTCGCGAGCGTGTACACCTGAAAGGTCTGGGGCTTGAAACCGTTCGCCGAATTGCGCTTTGCACGGTGGACGATTGGAATTGGATAACGACCCGGACGGTGGAGCCGTCATAAAATTGCATTTTCCTGCCAAAGCCTGATTTTTCTCTGTCGGGTGGAGAATCTCCTAACCTACGAATCCCGACTCCCTGCCGTTTTTGAAAAACTCTCCCTGAAATTCTTGATATGATGGGGCAGGATTTTATCCTGCCCCTAAACGTTTCGGTTCAGGTTGAAAACCTGAACCAACGAATTTCGTGCGAAAAAATACCATTTTCCACATTTTAATTCACACCCCGGAAAAATGGAAAAACTCTCTCTGAAATTCTTTCTTGACAGATGACCTTCCCACGGTTTTCATGGAAAAGGTAACGTTTCCAGGGTTCTGAAAAACGCGCAATACTTCGATGACCGGAAGATTCCTTCTGTGGGAAACGCTTCGGTTCGTTGCGCATTCCAGAGAAAGTGCGGTTATGACGGGAACATACGATGCGATTGTCATTGGAGCGGGTTTGGGCGGCTTGTCCCGTGTCCACGTTTCTGGCCCGAAAAGGGTATCGGACATTGTTGCTTGAAAAGCACAATATTCCGGGTGGTTACGCGACGACGTTCGTTCGTGGACGCATCGAATTCGAGGTAGCGTTGCACGAGTTGTCCGACATCGGCACGGAACAGTCACCCGGAGCGCTACGCTCCTATCTGAAATACCTGGGCGTGTTGGAGAAACTCGACTTCCTGACCATCCCCTATCTCTACCGCTCGGTTTTCCCCGAACTGGACATTACGCTTCCTATGGGAAAAACCGCGTATGTCGAAACGTTTATGCGATGCGTTTCCCTACGATGCGGACGGTATTCGTCGTTTCATGAATCGCATCTACCGGTTGACATCCGAAGTCGGTACGCTCGATGCTCTGCAATATGCTCGTTTCCCTGAAAACCTCAAAAAAATCGCAGAGTTGCCATTCAAGATCCGAAGCCTGCCACGCTACTTTTTCGCGACGTGGGGGTGAGGTGCTCAACCGTGATGTGAAAGTCCCGAAGCGCGAGCCGTGATTTCACAGTATTGGGGGTATTTCGGCTTCCTCCGGCAAAGGTATCGTTTTTCTATTTCGCGCTGGCACTTGGTTCTTACATCACTTTGGGTGCGACCTATCCCAAGGGTCGTTCACAAGCGCTTTCCAATGCTTTTATCGAACGTTTCGAGGAACTCGGCGGCGAGGTTCGTTTCCTTTGCGGGGCAGAGAAAATCCTTACCCAGGGAGACCGCGTTGTCGGCGTTCGTACCGAAACGGGTGAGGAATACCGTGCGGACATCGTGGTTTCCAATGCCGACCCGATTTCCACCTGTGTGGATCTCGTCGGGCTGGAAAACGTTCCTCGTTCCTACATGGATGGACTTCGGGTCAACGATCTCGCGCCCTCGTCGTTCAATGTCTACATTGCCTGCGACCAAGACGGTAGAGGATTTCGGACTGGACGATCACGAAATTTTCATCAATTCCAGCTACGATTACGAAAAAGACTACGAAAAGTTCCACGAAGCTGGAAATCCGGGCGAAATCGCGCTTACGTTTTACAATTCGGTCTGGCCCGATATCTCCCCGCCGGGCACATCGATTTCTGTGCTGACCGCCTTGTTGTATGGAAAACCCTGGATGGAGATTCCGCCCGATGAATATGTTGACCGAAAGAACGCAGTAGCGGATTTCATGATCGACCGTGCCGAGACGGTGGTTCCCGGATTGCGGGACAGCATCGAAGTGGTCGAAGTGTCAACGCCGATTACCAACATGCGATACGCCAACACGCTTGGAGGCGCGATTTACGGTTTCAACAACACTCCGTATAACCATACGATTTTACGTCTGAATCCGCAGGGGCCGAAAAAAGGGCTGTTTTTCGTCGGTGCCTGGTGCAAGCCGGGCGGCGGGTATTCTCCTGCCATGCTTTCCGGGCAGATCGCGGGCCGGATGATCGCCATGAAATCGAAACCTCGAACCCACTGAGCAAAGGAACCCGATATGGCCTCCGAATTCGTTCACTGGCTGGAAGATCTCGGCCGTTACGTGACCCAATGAATCTTCGCTCCCGTCGCGTCCGCGATGCCGAAGGACCGGATTACACCTCCGACGACTACAGAAACTCTGTTCGTCGGGTGGTGCAACGCCTGCATCCGTCGTACATGAAAATCAAAGTCGTTGAAATCATAGAAGAAACCGCAAGCACGAAGACCTTCCGTTTCGAGCGTCTGGATGGGGAATTTCCGCCGTTTCGTGCTGGGCAATACGTCAATCTGTTTGTGGAAATCGATGGCGTACATACCAGCCGTCCCTACAGTATTTCTTCCGCACCGGGAAGTGAAACCCTGGACCTGACCGTGCGAAGAAAGCCCGACGGCTTTGTCTCTGGATTTTTGCTTGAGCGTGTGAAGGTCGGTGACGAAATGGTTTCGACCGGTCCCGCCGGGCAGTTCTATCACGAACCGTTGATCGATCGGGGTGACCTTGTGTTTCTGGCCGGAGGCAGCGGGATTACACCGTTTATGAGCTTGTTGAGAGATCACGCTTCGAAAAACTGGCCGGTGAAGATTCACATGCTCTACGGAAGCCGTACTCTCGCCGACACGGTATTTGCCGGGGAACTCGATGCGTTTTCGAAGGACAACCCGCGTTTCAATTACGCGCTTGTGCTGTCGGAACCGGAAGAGGAATACAAGGGCGTCAGAGGTTTTTTGACCGCCGATCTGATTCGCAAGCATGTCGGGAATCTCGAAGGCTGCACGTTCATGCTCTGCGGACCGAACGCAATGTATGATTTCGTTTTACAAGAACTGCGCGAGTTGGAAATTCCCGGTCACAAGATCCGAAAAGAAGCCTACGGACCGCCCGAAAATCCAGCCTCCATGCCTGGATGGCCCGAAGATATCAAGAAAACCGACGTGTTTTCCGTGCAGGTAGAGAACGGACCGACGATAGAAGCAACAGCCGGAGAACCGTTGATCAATTCGCTGGAACGTCATGGAGTCAAGACGCCTGCGTTATGTCGTTCGGGCGAATGCAGTCATTGTCGGATAAAGCTGTTGGAAGGAAAGGTCTATATGCCGCCGGATACGGGAATTCGGCAATCCGACCGGGAGCAGGGCTACATTCATAGCTGCGTCAGTTATCCCTTGTCGGATTTGAAAATCCGTCGGTAACATTTTGAAGTTATAAAAAAATCCCGGATGTTTGTATCCGGGATTTTTCGTTTTAGCGACGTTCGAAGCGAGAATCAGCGACGGCCTCCCCTGCCTTGGCCTCGTCCGCCACCTTGACCTCTGCCTTGGCCGCGTCCCTGTCCGCGACCGCCTCGGCAGCGACCCATACCGCCACCTCGTGGACGACCTCCGCGTCCTACTCCCAGCAGATTTCCGTTTTCGTCGGTCTGGTTTTTATCGGGAGTGGGAATTTCCCCATCGTTTTGACAGCGTCCCAAGCCTCGTCCCGTCATCGGCCCCTGGCCTTGCGGCCCCGTTTTGTCATATCCCGGCATGATTGCCCTCCTTGTCTGTTTCGTCCCTGCCTATGTCGGCACGGACCGCCCGCCCGTTTCCAGGACGGAAGTACCGGTATCAGCAACCCCGATTTCAACTCCTGAAACCGTAGTTGCGCGCTGCCGGTCAGGTTCGCGAGGATTTCCACGCCCGAACCGCTCAGCAGCATCCAGTCGCGGCGACGAATGCCACCGCATAAAAGTTTGTCGGTTTTCCTGTCGAGGAGAATTTCCAGCCGCCGAAAATCTTCCTGGCTGTTGAAATCGATTCGTTCCGCGTCGCTCCAATCGCCCTCCAGCGAAACGAAAGCCAGACTCGTGCAGCAATCCAGCCGAGGTGAGATTTCGTTTCCAAATAGGGCAATGGCGACATTCATTCGGTACACTCGCTCAGGTTTGACAATATCCGCAACAATGAATTTGCATGCCTTGTGCCAAAAAATCTTGAAAGATAATCCATCAATTGCACGATTTGAAAGACAGAGTGTTGCACGGAACGAGACTGTTACTGTGACAGTGTTTCATTTATGGAACGTTTTGCCGGTCAAGAGACGGACGAAAACGTCTCGGTTTTGCCGACTTGAATAATCGACAACCGGTCGTTCAATACTTCCCGGAAAACCTCGATACCGATGTCCGATGTATCGTGACCGGAAAGAACGACTTGTTTTACTTCGCAACGAAGCAGGTGCTCGGCGGCTTCGCGGGCATCTTCCACCTTGAGAGTAGGGATAGGGCGAGGACCGGTTCCCAGGTATTTTTGCAGTGGAATGCCGAATTTGCGGATACGGGAACCGTCGACAGGGAAATGAAGACCACCCACAACGGCGACGGGCATTTCTCCGAGTTCATGCCTGGCTTGTTCCAGGATTCGTGGAACGGTGGGATGTCCGCAGCCGATAACCAACACGAATCCAAAATCTTTGATGCGAACCGCCAGCGTCATTTCCCGGATGGTTCCCATCAACCACAAGTCGCGTTCCAAAGGGGGAAGCACGAAGACATCAGGAAAGATTTCCGTAAGAGTTTCAACCTGTTGGAGAGGGACCACAGGGTGATGCATATCGGTCGGAACGTAGCCTTTCCACTCGCTGCGTTCCACTGGCTCACCCGAGAGACGGAAGGTTTTTTTCCGTTGCGGAACGATGCCGCCTACGTGGTCGAGATGCAAGTGGGAGATGACAAGGGCGTCGATACTTTCCAACTCGACCCCGAGTTCTTTCATATTTCGTAATAAAGCGGAAGGATGCTCACCGGATGGATTGAACCCCACGTCAAATAGAATGGTCGCTTCACCTGTACGCAAGAGATAGGAAACTCCTGCTTCACCCGTCAGTTTTTCCGAAGCCGTAAACCAGTCGATCAGTGGAAGAATATGGAGCGCTTCTACGCCGTGTCCGCCAGTCTTTTCCGCAGCCGTTGTCATGTTGTGATCCATCCCGTGAACATCCAAATACGGAATGAATTTGCAAAAAGAAAGCCAAAGCTGGAAAGAACTATAAAGTTACGGCGGTTTTAGCAAAAACCGCCGTAAGGGGTGAGTCGGATTTTATTCGACGAGTTCGTTTTTGATGACGTTGAGGTTCGGCACCGGGACTGGAATGGCTCGACCGTTTTCGGGATTGTAGGTGAGTCGGTACGATGTTCCCAGGTTGCCTTGCCGGAACATCACATCCCAGCCGCGAACCACGTAGGGGCAGGCATCGTTGACGCAGACCATCAGGTTGTTGGTCCAGGTGGTATGGGGATTTTCCGTAATCGCCCATTCCTTCAAAGGCTCGCCGCAGTAGGGACAGCATCCGGTTTCGCCAATCTCGCTCATCCGGCGTTCCAGCTCCTCGGGCTCAAGCGCTTCCTCGTATTCCAGAGTAATCGGAGGGAGTTTCATTCCCAGACCGACGGGATCGCGTTTTAACGCATATACCGCGTATACGGGATCGGAAGGAATACCGTAGCCTGCGTACTTGTCGTTCTGGGGACGGGGTTTTCCGATGGAGGCGAAGGTTTCGGTCAGGTCGAATTCCCCGCTTCGTTGGAAGTAGGCTTCGACGATTTTCAGCCGCTCGTCATCCTGCGCACGTTCCCAGGAGCGTACGGCTTTTGTTGGGAACATGCGATTGGAGAAGATCACCAGGAACAATCCGCCAGGTTTCAGAACCCGTCCCACCTCACGGAAGAGTTCCACGGGGTCTCGGACGTATTGAATCGACGAAACATTCAGGACGATATCGAAGCGCTGATTTTCGAAAGGAAGTTTGGGATTCCGGTTCAGATCGTGAATCACGCGTTCGCTCAGAGCCTGATTTTTCTCCAACTCTTCCAGGTTCATACCCAATCCTGTAACACCGGACGGGTTGAGATCTTCCGGGAGATGGGAGTTGAAACTGGCCATCAAATCGAGAATTTCGGGATTCTCGTACTGTCCAAGCACGCCGATCAAGGTTTCGATGGTGGATAGCGCCAACGAATCAAGATGTTCGATCATGCGAGGTTTTCGGTAGAAAATCGCGTCGTCTTTTTCGTCCAGGCGGGTGTAAGCCTCGGGATCGGTCAACAGGGTGAGGTAAGCATTTTTGTTTTTCGTAATGATTTCCGGTGCGTCCACAGGAACCTCCTTGAGAAAGAACCACAACATCGATGCATACGATTGTCTATGGCTCGGAGGTAAGGTTCCATGACAATTGATAGGATTTTTTGTAAAATATGGGAAAAGTATCAAGAGGAAAACTTTTCAGATAAGCGCAACGTAAGTTTTCAACGTTGGCTCTATAGAAACAACGAAGTGAGAAGGAGGTTACCATGATTTATCCCGAGTACGGCTACACGAAAAAACTGGATGGCGTTTCTTTCGAAGAAGCGGTCAAGCGCATTTCCGATGCCATGCAAACCCAGCATTTTGGTGTGATTTCGGAAATCGACGTCACGAACACGCTGAAAACGAAACTGGAAATAGAGTTCAAAAAATACAAAATATTGGGGGCTTGCCAGCCAAAACTGGCCCACACCGCATTGTCTGCAGACCCATTTGTCGGCCTGATCCTGCCGTGCAACGTGATTGTTTTCGAAGAGGATGACGGTTCGGTGGTGGTGTCCATGGCGAATCCGAAAGCCATGTTCCAGGTCATTCAAAACGAGGCCATGCAGGAACTCGTTGAAGAAGTCGATAAGAAAATTCAGAAAGTTATCAAGGTCTTATAAGAAGATCGCCTTCTAAGGATACAAAAAAAGCCGAGAAGTCCGTATGGGCTTTTCGGCTTTTTGAGGTTTAGCTTTTGTTTACCAGGGATGAGTTCCGATAATGACTTTTTTACCCCATTTGCCCTCGATTTTCGCTTTCATGTCGTCCAGATCGATGGGGCAGCCCGCCGTTTTCACGGCTTTGACCATGCAAGTACCGATGTGCACGACATCGTATTCGCGTCCGAGTTTTTCAGTCATTTCGTTGGTAATGGTCATTTTCGGCATAAACAGTCCGGGGCATCCGCCGCAGCCGGCCCAGAAAACAACTTCGATCTCATCGTCATGATTGGCGAAGGTTCCGACTTTCTCCGAAATGGCTTTGTGGCATTTGATACAGCCTATGCAGTGGATATCTTTGATTTTTTCGCAGGTCAACACTCCGATTTTCGCCATCGTACACCTCGAATGTTAGAAAAGTTGAACACAAATGCGGCCGATCGTTGGACGACAGATGCCGAACGCCGTCCAATGATGTAGTACTGGCGGGACTCATATCACAATTCAGTGGAAATTCGAAGAAGTTCCTTGGGAATCCCGAGAAAATCCGTGGTTTATGGTATTCCGTATCGAAACAGAAAGAGGTTGTTATCGTCCGGGAAAGACATTCGTTTGAGATTGGGTAGCAGCGATTGTTCTTGACTGGAAAGCGGTGCCGTCGTGATGAGGAACCCAGCCGGTTTTTCTTGCAACAATGTTTTCAACTGAGAACGGTCCGGAAACGTTGCGAGAATCGCGATTCGATCCAAGGGATTTCCTTCGAGTTTCAGCGCCAGCAAGTATTGAAACGCATTTTGGGCGGAAACGATGGAAACCGGCAGGTTGCTATCGAGTGTATCGATGGAGTTTGCGAGCGTGTCGGAGTAAGAGGGGCGGTTTTCCGGGACATAGCGATGGGATGATGCGAAAAACGCCATGGGAGAAACAAGCATCGAAACCACTATGACGGCTAAGACAAGGAGTTGTAAACGTCTTGAAAGATTGGATAAACGGTTTTGCAATATCCCAAGTCCCAAAGGTGCGAAAACGACCAGCAAGGTCAGTCCTGGCAGGAAGTATCGTGACCTCGGCAGGCTGGTGCCCGATAACAACCCGAAGAGGTTGACGGCGAGGAGGAAAACAGCGAGTCCGGCTGTCCAGGTCTTCCAACGGCTGGTTTTCCACGAAAATAGACCGATGATTCCAAGTAAAACCACTGGCAATCCTGCACCGAAACCTACGGTATTGAGCCAAAATGCCGTTCGGGAAGCGCCTTCCTGAAATCCATTGATAGCTTCGAATCCTTTGGCTTGCTGCCACGTTGCCGCTTTGTGGATACCGTACAGTGGATCGTGATGAACCGTCCAATGTCCGAACATCCACATCAATGGGAAAACGGCCAAAAGGATCAGGAAATAAAATTTCCAGCGGCTTTTCGGCATGGCGAGAACGATGAAAGGAACGACGGCCCATAGCTCGTATCGAAGCATCTCGGCGCATAGGATCAATATGGTTGCAAAGAGAAGCCATCGAGCGTTTTTTTGAGGTTCCGTAGCCTTGTGAATCAGCCATAACGAACAAACGAGAAAGACCGTAGCGGGAAGTTCTGCGAGGGGGATGAGACTCTGTTCCCAATAAAGCGGTCCAAGAAGCAGGCCAAGGGGGGTGATCCACCACCAGGTTTTTTCCAACCGATAGGCCAGTAGAGAGGCGAACAACACGAGAAGCACATAGCAGGCTTGTCCGAACAACAGTCCTTTGGCTACAGTGTCGAACGTGGGTGTTTCCGGTAAAATTCCCAGCCAGACTCCAAGCAGCATCCGGTGAAGTGGAAGCCAGAATTCGGTTCCCGGCCAATGGGGAGATTCCAACCAGGAAATGGCCGTCATGATCCGAAGAGGGACATCGATTTCCACGGGATCGATATGCACTGCCCGCCAAAAATTCACCCCACTGACAACAAGCAAGAGGAAAAGTAGAACGATCCATTGAAAGCGGGGTGTTTGGAAACGTGAAGGGGGCATTTCACACTTTCATTTTCAGTTGAAATTATATGGTTTTCAGTCGTTCGACAAATCTTCCCAGGATCTCGTCGGCTTGGGCAGTGGCTTTTCGGATGTCCGGGGCGATCAATGCCTCGTGAGCATCGTCCCAGGACCATTCGGGGGCGTCGAAAAAATCGTCGGGACTGTGTGCGTTGAGCACATTTCCCAGTGAAAAACGTTCCCGATGACTCATGAACGGTTCTGTGACGATGATATCGCTATCGAAGACCTCGCCGTCCGTATCAACGGTCCGTCCTGTTCGATACAGCGGGTGAGGCAGATTGACGTCGAGATTGCGAATGAAAAACGTGTTGCCATTTCTTAACGCGCGTTCCAGGAAACTCGCAACCAGAGACAGTCCATGTTCGAGATCATGCAGTTGTGAAGCTTCCCAGGGTTGATAAAACGCCGGTAAAAAATTGAACGAACGCAATCCTTCACGCACAAGAAAAGAGAAATTCTCGAAAACGTTGGCGGCGGTATTCGGGGCAATCACCATGTTGACCCAGCGGAAGCCAGGAAGGCTTAGCAGACTATGATGGTAATGGGGCCAGAAATCGAAGGAGCCATCGCCGTCGTGGATGGGTCGCCGGTTGAGTTCCTGATCCTCGCGGCATCCGTCGAGGCTGATGACGACACCCAAGCGCGTCTCTTTATGGAAAAACTCCAGGATTTCGTCGTCAAGCAACAAGCCGTTGGTGGTCAGTTCGAAATTTAATTGCTCGGGATCGGGACAGATTTCATTGGTCAGGCGGAAGGTTTCGCGTACTAGATCGAATGACAATAGCGGATCACCGCCGAAAAAGCGGAGTTGTTCAGGCGGCGGCTCCTGGCAGAAGACTTCCAGGGCTTTTTCAAGCACCTCAAGACTCATGTTTTCCGGCTTTTTGAAGACAGGGCAGTAGCGACAGCGCATATTGCAGCGGTAACTTAGAATCAGCCCGAGTTCGCTCAGAGGTGTGGCCGAAGCCATGGAAATCCTTGCCTTTCTAAAGGATGAAGCCTAGAGAACGTCCCAGCCAGTAGGACACATACCAGCTCACACCGGAATCCCGCACTCGTCCACCTTCCGGGGAATCCGCTGGAGCATCGAAGCCGCAGCGGTAGGGATTCGAATCGAGACGCATCAACGGACGTTCGTATTCGTTAAGTTTTTCGGCTATTTGCGCCCAACCCTGCCAATCGATGTCGAGTGCTGTAAGATCTTTTCGCCAGCAAGTGCTCTGATTCCAATCCAGAAGGTCGAGCGGCCATTTTTGAAGGGTTAGAATGGCGGCATCGACATCGATGTTTTCATGAAATACTGCCCCGGCAACGAAGTTGAAAAACGGGTTCTGCTCGTTGCGTTCCAACTCCCAACTAGATTTCAGTGCACTTTCGTACATGGGGCGCAGTTCGGCGAAGTTGGAATAATGCAGCAGCAGGTGAAAGGCCATGAAGGCTTCCAGGTCGGCGGCATGGTCGGCCTGACGATCCGATCCCGCTGTTTTCTGCTCGGAAACTTTCTGAGCGTAGGTTGCGGTCCAGGCTCGGTCTACGTAGGCTTCGTACGCAAAGGGATCTTCTGTGATCGAATAAATGGCTCGTAAAATCGCAAGAAGCTGCAAGGCGCGTAGAGGACCGTAGCTATCGTTTTCCACCATCGTTTCGGAGAAATCCGCCCCATCGGGAGTATCGCCGCCTGGAATGATGTAGCGCCAACTGTTGTTGGCAAGATAAATGGCAACGCGCAGCAGCAGGTTTTCGATGGCGGCTTTTTGATCGTCGTCGGCCATTTCTTCATGGAACAGAGACAGTGCCATGACCCAGCCTACTAGCGAGGCAGCGTCTGTCCCTTCGAGCCAGGCGTTCTTATCTCCTTTATGCCAGCCGTTTCCCGTAGCGTCTTCCACAGGCGCGTACGTCGCGGGGAGATAGCCGCCGTCGGCGTTTTCATCCAAAGTCGCTTTTTCCATCTCGAGGATTTTCGAGATGATAGGCCATGCGTTTTCCTTGACACTGAGGCGTTCGTCTTCTCCGGTGGTTTCACGATAGCGGCAGATTTCGGCCAGCACATACAGTCCCGACCACAATCCCTCGCGGGACATGATCCGAGGTTCGGCCAATTCCAGCGAGCCGGAGTAGGGAAGATCCAACGGAGCTACGAAAGCGTTCATCCGCCGGTGGAGGTCCTCGATATTCTTGCGGAAAATGGCTTCTTTATCTTTGAGTTTCCATTCTTCTCGATGAATAAACGCCAGACCGGATTTTGCATTGGTAGTGTCATCGGAGCGTGTCGCCGCGAAGATCGGATAGACGGCTTTTGCCTGTTCGCTCGCTTCGTGCTGTGTTGTTTCGTTGGATACGCCAACGGCTGTTACCATGTCATCGGGAAGCCAGCGTGGTCCCGTTAAGACTTCCCAACGAGTGGCGTTTGCTTCCTTGCGGAACACGCCGAAGTCACTTGCGTATAGCTCTACGCCTTCCTCATCCGTCGTTCGATCCCATAGTTCAACTTCGGGAAAACCGTCTTTTCCCGAGGCGAGAAATGTCAGTTTGTCATCCCATATGTCGTAAACCTGCACGCCTACGGAAGAAATCAGCAGCACTTCGTCGTCATCCGTCATTTGCATCGAACGAATGTCGTTTTGCATCAAACCATCTGTATACAACACCGGGTCGTCGGCCCAATGTCCGTTGGAGTAAATCCACAGTTGCTTGTGACGTTGCTCCATGTTGTTGTCGAAGGTCATCATTGCCATGGCTTTATTGGTGTTTGCGGTAATATCTACGATCGATTCCCGAAACGGCAGATCCTCGACCACACAATTGTTCGTTGCACCTGGATTGTTACGGACTTCGTACAGTTTGGAACTGGTCGCCAGATAGGCTTCGCTGCCTCGGAATACTAAGGTTCGTAGACTTCCCGAAAGATCCTTGCAATGGACCTGCAACGTGTCGGGGCGTCCGGGATTGCCTACTTGCAACATCAGTAGACGATCGGCTGTTACAACCCACTGCAACGATGCCATAGTCGGGTCCGGTACGATGTGCAGTACCTGAAATTCGGGAGTTTCATCCTCGTCAGCGATTTCGATGGGAATGAAGAGTTCGTTTTCATCGTCCCAGCGAACCAGTCCGAACGATCCCCCGAGAAAGGCTCCCGAGGGAACGCGGGGCGTAATCGAGGTGGCACCCAAGGGAACGTCCTCATCGTTGTAATCCCACTGTTTGACCAGCCATTGCAGGTAGGGACGGTCGGTGACACCCTGGTTGAGTTCCTCTGGAATTTCGATTCGTTCGAATTCCAGGACTTCCGGCTCGATGTCTTCTTCCCATTCGTAAGGGTCGCCCCAGTCTTTGTCTTCTCCAATGGCAACACCGGAGCCTCCGCCGTCGTCGCAAGCAACGAGAAATACAAGTGAAAAAATGAAAAATACAAGTGGAATCCAAGCGGTTTTCATGAAATCGATCCTCCGGGGACGGCTACGAGCCGACGGATGGTTATTGTCGTCCCTCGATGATATCCCGTTCTTCCTCCAGGCGGTCCAACAGGTCATCGTAGTTTTTCGGGCCTACGTAGAATTTTCCATTGATGAACAGCCCCGGCGTGCCGAGCACTCCAAACGAAATGCCTTCCTTCTTTTCTTTGCGGATGCGGTTCAGAGTCGCCTTGGCTTTGCGGTCTTTTTCAAAAATTTTCAGGTCGAGTCCGACTTTGCGGGCGCAGTCGAGAATTTCCTCTTCCGACAGTTCGGTTTTGGCGTAGAGGCAGTCGTGCATTTCCCAATATCGGTTTTGGCTTTGCGAGGCGACGAAAGCCGTTGCGGAAGGAATGGCGGCTTTGTGCGATTTGATGGGGAAATTCTTGAAATAGAGCACGGCGAAGTCCGGACGTTCTTGTGTGATTTTGCGCAAAGCGGGCAGGGCTACGTTGCAATAAGGACATTCGAAATCCGAGTAGGCTACGACCTGAATCTTGGCCTTGGGATTTCCCGAAGCGGGGATTCCTTTGAGATCCGGCTTATACGTTTTGGGAGGATAGACGGAAACAGCACGATTTTTGATGTCTTCGAGGATGGATTCCACCGTACCGCCTTTGAGTGCTCTTCGTACGGCGAAGCCTGCCAACCTCTTGACGGCGGGCTCCTCGGGGGCGTCTTTAAGGCAGTTGGCGAGGGTGTCGGGACATCCTGCGTAACAATTGGCTTTGGCGAAAACCTGGGTCAGTACATCTTTATGCGCCGCTTTAAGACGGTCGGCTCCGGGAACGTGTGTCCAGATATCGTTCTGCGCCATGCTCCACAGGGGTAGAGCCATCAGGATGAAGGCCGCCAGAAGTCCGAACAAACGGCGCCATTTTCTTTCAATTCGCATGTTTTCGCCTTTTTCTGTACGAGAACCACCCATCGAGGCCAAACCTCCCATCATCGAAAAACAAGGTCCAGAGTCCCGCTGTCAGCCATGCGAGATCGCGATAAATCGTATGAACGCCGATTTCGTCGGCGGCTTCCTGGGATGCGAAGCAACCGCAGGACATTTGCAGATCTTTCGTAAGCGCCAGGGTCAACGCGACAAGGAACATGACCATCATTCCGCTGATCAACGCGGCGCTTTCGCGTGTCCACAGACCCAGTACCATCGTGGTTCCCACCAGCAGTTCCACCCACGGCAGCAGTAGAGCAAAGGGGTTGATGCTCCACAGGGGGAGAATCTGGTAAGTTGCGATCGACAGCGCGAAGGCATACGGATCGGAAATTTTATACAAACTCGCGATAATGAACACGATTCCGATATAAACCCGCAACGGCAACGCCAAAACGGTTCCTATCGTGCGTAAACGCTGTTTTGCCTGTCCGCTCATGGTGCTTTCCCTATCAGCAAGGTTTTCCAGTCGGCTGTAGGCTCAAGGTATTTTACCCCAACCATCCCCTGGGACGCCAGATCGTCGGCCAGCAATTTCCCGATTCCTTCCGTACCGTAAACGACGACCGTTTTCCCTTTGGAAACGGCTTGCAGGTTTTGCAGGTCTTCTTCGGCCACCGGAAACAGTGTGTCGTAGACGACGTTCACCGCTTCGGGAAGGTGGCTTTTCGCGAATTCCTCCTCGGGACGGGCATCGACCCAGAGGACGGATGTTTGTTTCCCACGGACGAATTCGAGTGTCACCGCTTCGGCCTGGGACGTGGCTTCGGGGCAATCCTGAAAGATTTCATACGCTTCCTTAGCCAGCCAATCCAACGGAGTCGGTCGAAACGCATTGACCGACACGGCCAGCAGGAATGGGATGCCTAGCAAAACCGCAACGCGTAGAAGAGACCGTTTCATGCCGTCACTCTTTCGCTTCCAACTCATCATTTGCAGCAGCGGAACCCTACATTGGGTTGGGCTTCTCCATAAAATCGGTAGTTTTCATACGTACATGTATGCTGTTTTCGTGAATTTATACAGTTGAACGCTCCACCTCGAGCTCGTCCGACCAACTCGCCGCTGTTGTTCGTCGTGGCATCCCATTCCCAGACATTGCCGTTGACATCGTAAGCGCCATCCGGGCTAAGGCATTGCGGAAAGGATGCCGTGGGCATCAATCGATAACGGGTTTCGGTCGTGGAGTAATCGCAGTTCGGTTCGGGATCTTCGCAATAGGCGTCGATACCGTTGCAGATGTGGTTGTCGTATTCGTTTCCATACGTGTACGTCAACCCTGTGTCTCCCTCGCAGGCGGTCAGCCATTCACCGGGATGACAAAGCCGTTTTCCTGCATTTTGGCAGGCCTGGCGTGCTTCTTCTACCGTGACGTAGGTCCATGGCAGAACGCCGGGGCGGGATGTCGCCTGACTTTCGTCCTGTCCGATGTTATTTTCTTCGGCATCCGGGCGGGAAGCTTCGTAGATATCCATGCAGAACAGATCGCCGACGACCAGCATGTCATCCGGGCAGCAGACCAGCCCGTCGTCGATTTTTCCGTTGCAGTCGTTGTCTTTTCCGTCGCAGATTTCCACGCCGTCGTTGGTTTCTTCGCAATTGAAGCCTTCGTCCGTGAGGCCGTCGCAGTCGTTGTCCAGAGTATCGAGGATTTCCTCCCCGTTGTTGGTTGGCGTACATTCGCAGCCGTCGCGGGGATCGTCGTTGGCGTCCACCCAATTCTCGTCGCAGGAGAGGATTTCGCAGACGCCGTGCTCGCAACGAGACGTTGCTTGGGGGGCATCGGGATAAGGGCAACCGATACAACCTTCACTGAAGAGACAGTAATGATTTACGCATTCGTAATCGATGGCGCAGTCTGCGTTGTCGTTGCATTCGAAACGGCAGTCTCCGTTGATGCAGACTTCTCCCGAGGCGCAATCCGCGCTCGATTGGCACTGGCTGTCCACAAAACAGCCCGATAACAACCAAAGCAATCCGCAACCAAGCACGACGTTCGACATCAGCGTACGTTTTTGGATGGTTAATGCGCGATATTTCATTTTTCCACTTTCGATCCATATAGGTACGTGCCTGCGAGTCCGTCCCGTTGTACCAACAAATGGGATAGGTTTCAATACCGAGTTTTCCCAGGAGAAAGACGAACCGACTTCAATGTATTCGTGATGGCACGAAAAAAGCCGCCGGAAGATCCGACGGCTTGAGACATCGTGAAGGGAGGGCGATCAGATGTTGACGCCGAATTCCTTGCGAGCCATGTATTTGAGCCAATCGCGGAACTGCGGATCGGCCACGGAGATGATGTTCTTGATGAACTGGTGCTGGTTCTGACCGGAAAGCCGTGCCACGCCGTACTCGGTGACGAGGAAGAAGCGTGCGCCGTCGCGTCCGCCCATCAGGTCGGGACCGATGTGGCTGATCGGGGTTCCTTCAGGTAAGAAGGGGAAGATCGACGAGCGGAGTTTGCCCGCGAAATTTTTATGGGTGGCTTTCATGCAGAGGTAGCCGAGGCCACCCTTGGAGAGTCCACGGAAAATCTGTGCGCCGCCACCGACACCGGAGTGGTGGTTTTTGCCACGACCGCCGGAGCTGACGTGTCCGTGGAAGTCCACGGCCAGGCAGTTGTTGATTCCCAATCCGTAGTAAAATCCCTCGGGAATCACGACGCGGGACGCAGCGGCCACGATCAGATTCGGATTGTTGTTGATTTTCTGATAGAAATCGTCGCCTTCTTCGCAAATGGTGAAGGTACAAACCATTTTGCCGTCGAGTTGCGTACGAGTTCCGTCTTTTTCGATGAAGTGGCTACCCGAGATTTTGCCCGCCTCGAACAGATCCATCGTGAACGGTTCCATCATTTCGGTGTAGCTGCGACCGGTCCAGCTCGAATCTTTCAGACCTTTAATGGCCAATACGCCCGTGCCGCCGAATCCGACCTGGATGGCGCGGCCGTTGGTGTAGTCGCCGTTCATTTCGATGTGGTTGACAACGTGCTGCGCGATTTGTTCTTCGGCTGGAAGCGGGTTGCCCAAAGAGTTGGCCGGAAGCGCGGGGATCTTGCCGTCGTCTTCAACGACGAAAAGTTTTCCATTGTTCGCGAGCATTTCCAACTCGTTGATATTGAAGGTATTTTTCGCGTCGTTGTATCCGCGAGTGAACGGAAGTTTCGGGTTGACGTACAGGATGAGGTTGATCCGACCGTCCTTGATGACTTTTTCGACGATTTCGCCGTTAGCACCATTAGCCAGGGCGTGGCTCATGTCGCCGTTTTCATCGGGGGGAGTGCAGGGGGCGGCGAAGGTATCGACCATCGGTTCGCCTTCGGGGCTGTAGCCCATCGAATCCACGGCATCGGGGAAGTGGATGGACTGCATGTGCGTGATACCCATGCGCGTTGTGTTGCGATTGACGAATTCCGGGTACATGCTGCGGGTCAAGGCGTTGGCCGGAATAATGATATTGGTGGCACCACTGATGAACGGGGAGGTGAAGACGATCCGTCGTTCTTTGAGTTCCCGGTAGTGATCGACCAGTTTACCCAGACCTTCGGTTTTCTGCGTGATGGCGTTGGCTTTGCGGGCCAGGTTGCCGATAATCGACGACGTGGAAGCCTTTTTGGCGAAATCGTAGAATTTCCCTTTGCTTTGCAGGGCATCGCCAACGCAGACTTTGTGCGGAGCCATATACAGAGCGTTTTTGATTTCGAGATCGGTAATGTCCTCTGCCTGGATGTGGTCCCACAGATCGTGGTGGAAGGCCAGAGGTTCGGATGTGGCGAAACCCGAAGCCACGCAAGTGCCGGATTTCACGGTTTGTTTGAGAACATCCTCGTTGGAGAAAATGCGCTCGGAGAAAAATTTGGGATAGCTGTTCGATGACATGTTCGGTTTCCTTTCACAAATCGAGTACTTACGAGCATTCGAGGGAACTGGAGAAATGGTTGGAGATTTGAAAAGTGACCTTGTTGAATATCATTGTATCTTCATTATGCGTTGCGTTGTAACCAAGACGATTCGATGGATAGCAAATGATGTCCGACCCGTCAACAATAACCGTACATTCCTAATATTTTGTTGGGATTTTACGGAATGCTTTAGAGTCGAAACCAAGTGAAAACGAACTTATTCGTCCCACTTTAGTTCGAATCCTTCGCCGGTAACCACCGATTTTTTGACGATGGGAACTTCTCCGTTTTCAGGAAGAAGTATTTTGGCTTTCGTGGTGTCGAGGATGTCTTTTTGAATGTCGATTCCCGGCATGACCTGCACCAGTTGCAATCCGGCTTCGGTCAATTTGAACAGTCCGAGATTCGTGATGTAGTACACCTTTTTCCCCATTTTCAGCGCTTGCTTGCCGCTGAAAGTGATCTGGTCCACTTTTTCCACGAATTTCGGCGTTCCGGGATTTTCGATGACCAATTGGCCATTGCTCACGGCCATTTTGGAATGTGCCGCCCAGCTACCAATGAACAGAATGGTTTTCGCGCCATGAACGATATTGGGGAAGCCGCCGGGGCCGACGTAGTCGAGCATCCGTGGCCCTCGTTTGGAAACGTTAACGTTGCCTTCGCTGTCAACCTGCAAAAAGCCCAGGCTGGTGACATCGAGGTTTTCCTCGTACTGGTGGAACATCCAGGACGATCCCTCCATGCGCTCCGGGTTGATCGCGCCTCCGAAGAAGATTCCCATGGTCGGTAATCCACCGTAAACGCCGGTTTCGGAACTGAAGGTTACGTCCTTGTGCAGCCCGTTTTCGTACAGCAGGCGACAGACTTCTTCGGGAAGTCCTACACCGATGTTGACGAAAGCGCCCTTGTGGGATTCTTTGAGGAACAGATCGGCTGCCAGGCGGGCCATGGCGTTTTCCACGTCTCCGCGAACCGGAGTGATTTTGAGAACATTGTTCGCGAATTTCAGCTTCTCGACCGCATCATTCACATCATGTTTGGCACCGACGGTGAACATCGGCCAGTATCGACTCATCGGGATGGAGCCGGTTTGCTCATTGTACGGATTATAAACGATGTAACTGACTTTCTCGGCGGGGATGCTGATTTCGGCTTCGTTTTTCTCGATGATTCCGCCGACGCAAGGCATGACCAGCCCGCCGTTGGCGTAAGCCGCTTCGGTAACCTCGTAGTTTTCGGTAAGCGAGGAAGCGTTTTTGAAGTAGATGTTTCCTTCTTTATCGGCATACGGAGCGTTGAAGATCGCAACGTCGATTTTCGGCAGGCGATAGACGAGTTTGTCGCCTTTGGCTTCGATGAACTGTTGTTTGGCGTTGGGTGAAACCGCTGAGCCGTTGCCTACCCGAGGGTCTAAAAACGTGTCTATTCCGACATCGCTTTCCAGCTCGAAAATACCTTTTCCTTGGGCTTCCAGCAGAAAGGATTGCATACCCTGAGCCATGGTGTGCAGTTCGAGAAGTCCCTTATCCGCCAGTTTCAAAAGGGATTTTTCCGTTTCGATATGGCCGCTGATGTAGGTCGTGATGATGCCGGGGAGATCCAATTCCTCGATGGTTCCGGGAACGCGACCGCGTGAGCCTTGCGCTCCGACCGTGATCCAGGTGAGATCTTTGGGATGGTTGGTGGCTTCGAAGAGATCCCGGACCGACCAGTAAAAAATCGAACAACGCGCATGTCCCGCCATTCCGCAGGAAACGACCGTCTGGCCATCTTTGAATTTTTGCGCTGCTTCGTAACCCGATAGGAATTTTTCGGGATTCAGATGCGACGGACGGAAATGGATGTCGCGTCGGTTCCAGGTAAAGCGCCAAATGGCAATGTGCTTGAGCATTTGAATCTTGTCGATCAGGTTCATCGTTCCACCTCCGCAATCCCGTTGGTTTGACGAGTACCCTTTACCGGCACCCTAAACCGTTCGGGAAAAAACAGCTTCCGTTTCCGTGTATTACGAGCGCGATTCGCGTATCGAACAGCCGTCACGTCTAGTCCTAAACCACGGATTGCAAGTTATACAGAACCGGGTAGGATTTTCAACAACTTTTTGTGATTTTTGACTCTCTTTGTTCGAAATTATGGTTTCGTAAGGAAAGAAAATGATCCGATTGTTTGTTCGATGGATTCAGTCCATTTGAAAACGTATGTTTTCTTGCGTTTAGAGTCCAGTATCGCTAAGAACAGGAAGGTAAGTTTTTATGTCATTAACTGTATTTACGAGTGAAAAAGGAACGAATGATGGAAATTATTGAAGACCTGATGTTCTGGACGGATTTTTCCTGCATGATCGGCTCGGGTGTGCCGCTAGAGAAATCTCTGCAAATCCTAAGTGAACTGACTCAGGAAGGAGAATGGCACGAGTTCTGTGAACATTCTCTGGAGCAGCTCAAGCAGGGAAATACTTTCGGTTCTTCCTGCCTCGAATACGTCGACCTCGTCGGTCCCGTAGCGGCGGCGATTATCGAGCATACTGAAAAAGAAGGCCGCCTCGCCGAAGGAATGGATCGTGTGCTGATTCATGTGGAAGCACACGTTCAGGCGATGTCGGAAGAAATGCTGGAAGAGTTCTTCGATGAAATGGAAGAGGAAGATTTCGACGAAGACGACGATCCGATCGACCAAAACTGATTCTTTTTCCGAATGGGAGTGTTTTCGAAAGCGCTCCCATTCAGGGACAATCTTCGGGGCAGGTGACGACCTGGTTTTCCAGGTCTATCCATCCCCGGCATTTTCTTGGATCTTCTCCATATACCGTGGCGGATAAGTAAAGACGACCGGATTCGATACGAAGGTCAGGGCAGTCCCTGAACTGAAACGTTCTGTTGCAGGTGGTCGTCAACGTTTCCTGAGCTTTGAGTTTTGCGAGTGGCGAAACGGTGTAAACGGGAGTGTAGTCTCCATTTTGCAACGCTTTATTCAAGGATTCCGACAAGGCGAGGTCATCCTCGGTTCGTTCCAGCGTCAATTCCATCGGAAGATACATCCAGTCGCTGGAAACATACCAATACCAGCTAATGGAATCCTCTTCCAGTTCGATGCGCGTCATAACCACTACCGACAACAGAACCGCTCGGGAGTAGTTCGTTACCTTCATGTATTCTCCGAGCCATAGCTCGTAATACCATTCCAATTCGTCTGTACCGGGAGTGTAGGGAACTCGCACCGTTTCATTGCAGGCGTTGAGAACTTCTTCCCTGGCCTGACTGAATGTGGGTAAATTGATGTATTCAGGGTCGAGACAGGACGTGCACCAGCCTGCAAGCAGTATGAAAGCGAAACTATACACGACAACCCGAAAAGACCGACTTCGGGAAAGGTTTTTCGCTAGGAGAGTGTCGTTTTGTAAGGATCTAGAATACGTACTGTTTCCTGCGTCCACGGCGGGATGTTTTACTATTTCCGGACTCATCTTCATCCTCGAAATGGGAGAAGAGATCCTGCTCCATAATGTCTTCAAGATCTTCATAGAAGGTTTGCAGGCTTTTGAATTCCTCTTTTCGGAAATCCTCGTACGTTTCATACTTTTTCACGGTGACCATGTTTCCCTCCTTTGACTCTACATCCTCCCGGACATTCCGGCAATGAAAACTCATGCAGTCTCCAACCCCCTCCCACCGGTGGTTTTCGACGCATTCTCTTTTTTTCGCATGTGAAGTCTTGCCGCAGTCTCGATTCGTCAGGCAACATGAAAAAAACCGGGTTCCTCCCTACCGCTTATTTCATTTTTTCGCATGACGTTTCGATTTCAAATTTTCTATTGAATATAATTCTTTGTCAAACATTGAATCCATGTGAATCGTAACCTCTTGATATCTATACTTAATATAATTTAAATGCTGAACATAATTACAGTTATCCGATTCGCACACCCCTATAAATAAAAATGGAAATAGCAGAAAATTTGATGATTTCGACGGTTTTGTTCTCATAATTCACTAGAATTTTAAAGGTCAAACTCTCGTAAGGGGAGAGGGTCTTAAGTGCCGAATTATCACTTATAATTGGGATTTATATCGAAATGTGACGATTTTTCACTGTACAGGGTGCTGACACCTCTTGCTTTCCCACAAAGAGTATGGCTAAGAAAATAGAAGCGGTGTTTTCAGGGGGAACACTGCGAGGTGAAACGGTTGTTTGCTGAAAGACTATGGAGGCACCGTTTCAAAAAAACGCGCCAGGCCGACGAAGTGGGAGAACGCGCATGAAATATTATGTTACCGGTGCGGATATCATCGCCCGTGCCGCCATCGATGCCGGTTGCGACTTTTTCGCCGGTTATCCCATCACTCCCGCTTCGGGTATTCTAGCCGCCATGCTGCGGGATTTGCCGAACGTCCAGGGCATCGGTGTCCAGGGAGAGGACGAAATCGCCTCCATGGGATTTTGTCTGGGGGCCGCCGCCGCCGGAAAGCGCGTAATGACGGCCACCAGCGGACCTGGATTGTCCTTGTATTCGGAGCAGATCGGTTTCGGACTGATGGCGGAGTTACCGCTTGTGATCGTCGTAGTTCAGCGAATGGGACCGGCGACCGGCGGAGCGACGACCAACGCCGAAGGAGACGTGCAATTCGCCCGTTGGGGAACGTCGGGTGGATATCCGATGGTGGTTCGTTGCCCGGTGGATATCGAAGACGCCTACGTTCAAACCTGCGAAGCTTTCAATCTGGCCGCTTTATTACGAACCCCGGTGATCCTGCTGACCAGCAAAGACCTTGTGATGAGTCGCCAGACGGTCGATTCGGAACGCCTCGTGAAGCCGGACAAAATCGAGATGGTTCAGGCCGATCCGAACGAACCGGGGTTTCTTCCCTATCGGCACGAACACTCCGAGGATGTGCCGCCTTTCTCGCCGGTAGGAGGCGATCTCCTGACTCGTATCAATACCTCCACCCACGGGGAAAACGGCCTGCTCGTTAAAAAACCTGAGTTGGCTCGGGCCGCGTTGGATCACCTGCGTGACAAAATCCTGTTTCGAGCGGATCGCCTCGAATCGGTGGAAGCGGATGTACAAGATGGAGCGGATACCTGCATCGTAGCCTATGGCGGGATGGCTCGTGTCTCGCGGGAAGCGATTCGTCTGGCAAGAGGGCAGGACACCAAGGTGTCGCTCGTCATCGTTCGTTCGTTGTGGCCGGTTCCTGAAAAAGCACTTGTCGAGGCGGTTTCATCGCATGGAAAACTTCTCGTTCCCGAATTGAATCACGGCCAGTACCTGCGTGAAATGCAACGATTATTCCCAGACAAAGATGTGGATTCGCTCCAGCGTATCGATGGCAAAAGCATCACCCCTGCTGAGATCATGGAAAGGTTGTGAGATGAAATACCTGAATGTGGATCGTCGCGACCTTCCGTTTTGTCCGGGCTGTTCTCATTCCTTCGTGTTGGAAGCCCTGGACGAGGCATTGAGAAAAAACAACGCCGATCCTAAACGGACGGTGCTTGTCAGTGATATCGGCTGCGTCGGATTGTCAGACCGCTTTTTCGATGTGCACACCTTTCACGGTTTGCATGGACGTTCGTTTACCTATGCGGCGGGTGTCAAACTTGCTCGACCGGAACTGAACGTCGTCGTTCTTGTCGGGGACGGCGGCTGCGGTATCGGCGGACATCACCTGTTGAATCTGGCCCGGCGCAACGTCGGCGTAACCGTGCTTGTGATGAATAACAACAATTTCGGCATGACCGGCGGCCAGCACAGCGTTTCAACGCCCCACGGCGGCTTGACGGCCACCACTCCGGCGGGGAATCTGGAATACCCCATGGATCTCGCCGGAATCGCCGTGACGGCTGGAGCCGGGTTCGTTGCCCGAAAGATCTACAATGACCAGGATCTCGCCGAAACGATGGCAGAAGCCATGCGGCACGAGGGCTGTTCCGTGGTGGAAATCATGGAGATCTGCACCTCGTATTATGGACCTAGAAACCGCTACAACAAGAAAGCCATTGCACAATATCTCGAAGACAACGGACGCTCTACCGGTGTGTTGATTCAGCGCGACCGGTCCGAATATGCCAAAGAACTTCGCACGCTTTGGCCTGAAACGCCCCGAACTTCTGAATGGGCTGCGATCGAAAAGACCCATGCACTGGATTTCGAGGGTGAGGAATACAACATTTTGCTGGCGGGTAGCGCCGGGATGAAAGTGATCAGTGCTGCCGCCAACCTTGGACTGGCTGCGATTCGTTGCGGGATGTGGGTGTCGCAGAAAGACGATTACCCGATTACGGTCCAGGCGGGACACTCGTTGTCGTCGCTGAAAATTTCTAAAAGAAAAATCAATGACTTAGGTGTCGAAAGTTATCAAGCCGTGCTGTGTCTTTCCGAAGAAGGATTGCTTCAATCCCGCGACATGATCGAAGCATTGCCCGAAACGGCATTGTTGATTTTGCAAGATGGGCTGGAAGTACAAACGAAAGCAGGGAAGGTAGTCTGTGATTTCAAAGACGCTTCGTTCCGTCTTAGCAAAGCCAATCGGATGGCGGCTGCTACGGGACTTCTGGCGCGTCTGGGCGGTGTTCCGCCTATCGAAGCTCTCGAACGTACTATTTCGGCGATAAAGAACCCCAAGGTGGCCGAGGAAGTCGGCAAAGCGTTGGAAATCTCCGCTCAATTGCACGACGCCACCGTTTCTTCCAGGTAAGAAAGGTATACCCATGCACAACGTTCTCGTGTTAGGAGCCGGATTGGTTGCCCGACCTCTCGTGCGCTATCTGCTGGATCAGCCCGGTATCGGGGTGACGGTGGCGAGTCGGACGGTGGAAAAAGCCCGGAAATTGGTCGAGGACCATCCCGATGGCCAGGCCCACGCCCTGGACGTGCAGAACCGGGACGCCCTCAAACAGAGTATTGGCGAGGCGGATCTTGTCGTTTCCCTGTTGCCTTGGATTCATCATCTGGAAGTGGCGCGTCTTTGCCTCGAACTGGGAAAACATCTAGTTACGACTTCGTACATCAAGCCGGAAATGCGTGCGCTCGACCAGGAAGTCAAAGACAAAGGTTTGACGTTCCTCAATGAAATCGGCTTGGACCCCGGCATTGATCATATGTCGGCCATGCGCGTGATCGATCGCGCCCATGCCGCTGGCGGAAAAGTGATGAAGTTTTCCTCGTCCTGCGGAGGGCTGCCGTCACCCGAAGCCAATAACAATCCGCTGATGTATAAATTTTCCTGGAGTCCTCGTGGCGTTCTGCTGGCCGCTACGAATCCGGCGATTTTCAAGCAAGGCGGCAAAACCGTTTCCGTTCCCGGTGAAGAGTTATTGCGGACCTGCTGGCCGATGCCGATCAAAGGTTTGGGAGAATTCGAGCTCTATCCCAACCGCGATTCGCTGGCGTATATCGAAACTTACGGTCTTGAAGAAGCACAGACCATGTTCCGGGGGACGATCCGCTATGCCGGTCATTGCGATTCGTGGGCGAAAATGATCGATCTTGGTCTGTTCGACACAAAAACGCAGGATCTCGACGGCATGACTTTGAAAATGCTGCTAGGGGATTTGCTGGGTGGCGTTTCGAATCCCAAACAAGCGCTGATCGAACGTTTCGGCAAGGACGATCCGTTGATCGAAAAGCTCGAATTCCTCGGCTACTTCATCGATACCCCCATCGGAGAGGGAATCGATACTCCGTTGGACGCTCTGTGCGAGCAGATGGAAGCCCGGATGCAGTTTGCCGAAGGCGAGCGCGATATGATCGTGTTGTTGCATAAGTTCGAGATCGAAACCGACGGCGTTCGGGAAAAGGTGGATTGCAAGATGGTGGAATTCGGACAACCGGGCGGAGATTCCGCCATGGCGCGTACCGTGGCTTTGCCTGCCGCCATTGCAACGAAATTGATTCTGGAAGACAAAATCACGCTCAAAGGTGTTTGGGCACCAGTGCATGAAGCTATCTACAACCCGGTGCTCGACGAGTTGGAGAATCTCGGAATCGTTGTCGAGGAAGAGGTTCTTTAAATCATCATTACTCCACCGGCTATTCCGTTTCCCGGATGACGCAGTAGGTCGGGCTAATTTTTAGCCCGACACCTTGGCATTGTCGGGCAAGAAATTTGCCCGACCTACATGAGATGCTTTGATACATGCCGTGTCAGAACATGAAAACCGCACAAAAAAACGCCCGGTTCTTCAAAAGAAGGACCGGGCGTTTTCGTTAGGAGTCGGAACCGCCGAAGCGGTTCCGGCTTGATCCGTCGTTAATCGAAGATCGGGAAATCCCTTGGTGCAAAGGCGTCGTAGACCGGGGCCATGTCAAAGAAGTGATCGTCGGGTACCGGGGTGGGGGTTGTGTCGATGACTTCCAGCGAAATGTTGCCGGACTCGCCCAACGGGAACATGCTTTCGATGCGCACCGGACCATCTTCGCCGATTTCCACACAATGCGCGTAGGTGGAGCGGGACGATAGCGGCATGCTGTGCAGGACGCCGATCAGGTCGTGTTCGTATTCGATCGTTCCCCGTTCATCGGTTCCCCAGGGTTGTGTTCCCAGGGAGGCAAGAACGTTGTCCAGCGCCTGAAGAATGATATCTTCAAGGGTTGGCGTTTCGGTGGTAAGCCTGTTGGAAAGCCACGAAGGATAAAGCACGGCTATGCTGTCGGCGCTGTCATCCATCATATGAAGTAGCAGGTTGAACAGCCGTTGCTCGGGCTGTTCTATATCACCGGAAAGCTCGTCGGCGAAGGTCAGCCGCAGGACTTCGTTGATCCACTCCGTGCTCAGTATCCAGGCGTCGGCGCGGTCGGTTCCGCTGGCCCAACTTGTGGCTCCTCCATCCACGAAATGTCCGTCCCAGGACTCGATCAGGTTAAGGGCTGCGGCCCGCTCGGGAGTCGTCGCGCTGTTCACCGTTTCTGCAAACTTCGTGGCTACCCAGGGCCAGGGATTTCCACCGCCGCCAAAGGAATCCGTTGTAGCGATGTTCAATGCCAGATCGCGGATTTCCTCGAAAGTCAGGTCATTATGGGTCGAAAGGTATTCGTCGATCACATGGGCGCGATGGAAGGGACCGAAGGCGAAATGCAGGTTGTTGTAAGAGCCGGGATAGTCCGCCGCCGCCTGGTTGTTCCAGCCGCCGTAGTAGCCTTTGGTCGTGTTTCGGTCCGTGGCGCGGGCGCGCAGTACGGAAGCATCCCATTCGAGGGGACTCTCGGCGGGTTGCGGGAAACGCCATTCGCCATCGGGGCGTTGGGGATCGCGACCGGACATCCAGTACGCGATGTTGCCATCGTTGTCGGCGTAGCAGAAGTGCTGACTTACCCCCATTTTTTCTACGGCTGCTCCGAATTCGTCCATGTTCTGGGCGCGGGCCAGGTCGAGCCAGGCCGAAACCGCTTTGAATTCATATTCTCCCCAGTGGGCGTATTTCCAGGAAACCAGCGGACCTTGGGTGTTGGCGTCGTAGTTGTTCGGATCGTAGGGAATCGGGTTGACCAACGGTCCGTGTGCGGAGCGGTAGACGGGAAGGGTTATGTCTTCTTGACCAGCGACTTTAATGGTTTCCAGTCGATTGAAGGTCACGTTTGCGGCGTTTTCAACGTAGAAATCCGTCGTGTGTGCATGACCGACCTGCATGGACCATGCATGATGCGGCGTACGACCGATGATGATTCCCGGAATACCCGCAATCGACATACCGGAGACTTCGATTCCGGCGGCGCGGATGGAGCCTTCGAGCGTGATGCTGGGAACCGAGAAGCCCATTTGCGGACCGGAGTAAATAATGGGATTGCCCGACTCGGTTTTGTCGCCGGAGACGGTCCACGCGTAGCTTCCCATTTTTACGTAGCTATTGATTTTCTTCATGTTTTCGATGGCGTTGATTTTGCGTTCTTTAATGGAACGAGCAGCAACGCTCATGTTGGGAAGATTCACCCGAACGGGTCCGTGTTGAGAGACGGTGGTATCTTCTTGATGAATGTAATTCAGCGCCTGCGGATCGTTTTCCCAACGCAGATCCTGGAACATCGCCGGGCCGGCTGTGTCGCCATAGAGAGTGTAAAGTTGCTGATACAGTTCGGCATTTTCGAGTTGGGCTGATTCCAGCGCTTCGGGGTCGAAATTGCGTTGCAGCATCGCCATCCAGGCCATGACATCGAGGACGCTCCATGGCTCGGGACCGAATTCGACTCCTAGAACCTGGCTCATGGCGGTAAATTCGAAAGGCATCAGGGCGGGAGTGGCGGCGACTTCGGTGATACGGCGATTGAAGCCGTCCACATAGGCTTGAATGATCGTCTTGGATTCGTCATCCAGTCCATCGAAGAAGGCTTGCAACTCGTCGTTGGAATACCCGATGCTTCGGACGAAGATATCCGTTTCGACCTGGGCGGGACCGAAGATTTCGGCAAGACGACCACGAGCGGTACGGCGGTAGGTTTCCGCCTGCCAGAGACGGTCCGTCGCAACGGCGTATCCCATGGCTTCGAAAACGTTCTCAAGGGATTCGTCTACCGAACCCTCGATAAACCAGACTCCCTTGTCGTCACGTTCGGTCGTCAAAGGGATCATCGTGCATCCGGTGCCGTCTACCCAGTTTTCATAGCCATCGTCACAGATGCAGGAGCCGTCGGAGGTGTCGCAGGTGGCGTTGTCGTAGCAATCGACGTTATCGCACAGATCCCCCGCGATTTCGGTACATCCGGTACCATCCACCCAATTTTCGTACCCATCGTCACAGACACAGGAGCCGTCGGAGTCATCACAGGTGGCGTTTGCGTAGCAATCGACGTTTTCGCACAGGTCGACGACTTCGGAACATCCCGTGCCGTCCACCCAGTTCTCGTACCCATCGTCACAAACGCAGGAGCCGTCGGAGGTGTCGCAAGTGGCGTTGTCGTAGCAATCGACATCTGCGCACAAATCGGTGACGATTTCGGAGCATCCGGTGCCGTCCACCCAGTTCTCGTATCCAGTGTCACAAACGCAGGAGCCGTCGGTATTGTCGCAAGTGGCGTTGTCGTAGCAATCGACATCCGCGCATAAATCCGCAACTTCGGAACATCCGGTGCCATCTACCCAATTTTCATACCCCGCATCGCAGGCGCAGGAGCCGTCGGAGGTGTCACAGGTGGCGTTTGCATAGCAATCGACACCTGCACAGAGGTCCGTGGTGCCTCCGTCATCGTCGTCGCTGCCACAGGCAAGCCATAGGGGAAGAAACAATACAATCAATAGACCTATTACACCGTTTTTTCCTGACATAGGAACCTCTCCCTTGAAAAGCGGTTAAGAAAACTGTGCTGATGGAATGTAGATTTACTATGAACGAAGAGGAGTCAAAAGACAATAGGAAAATCGCTGTATGGGTATTTTGAGAGATGTAAATAGTTACAGGAAGAGGGAGCTTTTCTTGGAAGAAAAGGGAATCTCCATTGCGAAAGTGTGGGGAAATATCCTTTTAAAACAATAGGTTGCTATGGTTTCTGTTTAAGATCGCGCCATGCCGGAACCACGCCGAAACCGTCGGCGGTCCTAACGGATTGCCCGATGGCACCGGAAAGCGTTTCGGCGGCGCAATGTCCCAAAGATTCGATGTCCGCATTGTCTTGTCCCAGGCTTGCCACGAAAATAACGTCGCCGTCGAAAGGCGCTCCCGCCGGATTCAGCGAGCGTTTCAAGCCTTCTTCGGCGAGGATACCAACCTCCAGGCATTGAGCTTTGGTGAGTTTCGCGGTTGTGAACACGGCGCACAAAACCGTGTTTTGGGCGTCTTTTTTCGTAAAACCTCCCGAAATGGCGCTGTTTTGCATGGCTTCAGCCGTATCGGCCAGTTCGAGGCTATCCGGTGCCTGACGTACTCCGGCAAGTTTTTTTCCCGTTCTAGCATCGAGAACGTCACCGAAGCCGTTGCAGGCAACGATAGCCTGAACGGTAAAGCCGTCTCCTTTGATGGTTGCCGTCCCGAGCCCGCCTTTCATGGCCTGTTCGCGACCGTACAGTTTTCCGACTGTCGCCCCGCATCCTGCCCCGACCGATCCCACCCGGAAGCTCGTCTCGGAAAGATCCCGGCAGGCTGCTTCGCCCATGTCTGCGTCCGGGCGGCGGGTCATGCCGGACAAACCAAGATCGTACAAAGCGGCAGTGGGACAGATCGGAACGTGTCCGTACCGTGTTGGTAACCCACGTTCCTTTTTTTCCAGGTAGCGCAACACACCGCCGGTGGCGTCCAGTCCAAAGGCGCTTCCCCCCGTAAACACGAAAGCGTCCACTTCCGGGACGAAGTGATCCACGCGCAGGGCGTCCGCCTGACGAGTGCTGGTGGCTTTCCCGCATAAATGCGCTGTTGCCGGGGCCGGGCGATCGAACAACATTACGGTGACACCCGTAAGTGCTTCCAGATCCTGGGCGTTTCCAACTCGCAGTCCGGGAATGTCGATGGTTTCGAATCGCGTGGAAAGTTCGTGGGGCATGATAATTTCCTTTGGACTACCGAATCAGGGAATCGTCTTTTCCGCACCGACCCAAAGGGCGTGCAGAGGGATGAGGATTTCGGCCCCAAACGCCTTCACTTTCTGAAGGCTTTCCCAGGATTCCATTGCATCGAGATGCACGCCGGGCACGATGGCCGGGCCGTTTTCGGGGAAATTCTTTTCGTTGCTGCAAAAACCGGTAATCAACGCTTTGCCTTTTTCGGTATCGACCACAACGGACTGTCCACCCTTGGAGTGACCCGGAGTCAGCAGTACCGAAACGCCGTCAACGATCTGGGTGTCTCCTTCCACTTCAATCACTTCCACATCATCCAATACGTCGTCGTAATACCGATGATCGATGGCCGGTGGGTTGTGCAACGCCTCCAATTCCGCTTTCTGAACGTAGACTTTGGCGTTGGAACAGAGATAGTCGTTTTCACAGTGATCGTTGTGCAGGTGGGTGTGGACGATGATCTCTACATCCTCCGGTTTCCATCCGATGGAGGCCAATGCTTCTTCGAAATGCTGTACCGAAAAACCGTATTTTTTCTCCACACCTTCGGGAACCATGAAGTCTTCCAGGCCCGTGTCGATAAGAATCTTTTTCGGTCCGTCCAGTAAGGCGAAAACGTAGATCGGCAGGTGAATGCGTTCGCCGTAAAATCGTTGATAGGTCATGATGCCCTGGTCCGTCTCGTTCAGTCCGACCACCAGTGGCTTTATTTTGTATGTTGCCATGTCTAACTCCTGTTTTTATTCGTTGCATCGTAAGTATTTTTCGATCATGCCGCAGGCAAGCCAAAAAGACAAGAGGCTCTGTCCGGTTTCCTCCTACAAGGTAAAATGGGCACTTTTTCGGATGCTTTCGCTGTTTGATTGTTAGAAAAATGTTACAATTGTGTTAAGAAAGAATCGGTGAGGTTTTAGAAAAGCCACATAATGAACGAGAGGTTCATCATGCGATCCTGTTTTCGTTTACTCGTTATTATCGTGTTGTTTGTATTGTGGTTACCAGGGGTTGTACGCGCAGCGGATCTTCGATACGGACCGTATCTTCAACAACCGGGTCCGCATGGTGTAACCGTTGTTTTCGAGTTGGATGGTTCCTTCGAAGCCGTGGTGCGCTATGGAACCACTCCGAACAACCTCGACCATCAAGTGCCATCGCCACAAGGCAGTCGTCACGTCGTGCCACTTCGAGATCTGGAGACATCTACAACCTACCATTACGCTATCGATGTCGGTTCCGAACGCAAAGCCGGTCCTTATTGGTTCCATACCGCTCCGATGTCGGGCGAGCATTTTACCTTCGTCCTGTTCGGAGATACGCGCTCCGGGCACGAGGCGCACACCATGGCCAGTGATCTGATCGGAGAAGAGGATTTCGATTTTTATATCAATACCGGAGATCTTGTGGCGGACGGAGAGGATATCAGCCTGTGGAATACCTTTTTCGATATCGAAAAAGACCTGATGGCGAATCATCCGTTTTTACCGACGGTCGGCAATCACGACGAATACGAAGGTGCGGCAGACCATTTCAGCCGGTTTTTCGTGACCGGCGGACCCGAGGGCAGTGAGGGGCTGTATTACTCGATGACCTACGCCAACGTGCACATTACGGTGGTGGATGAATTCGTCAACGTTCGTGCGCAATACCTTTGTCCCGAAACCGTGTTTTTAAGCGCCTGTCTGGATTCGACGCAAATGAACTGGATGCGTAACGATCTCAGCCAGGCTCGCAACAATCCCGATGTCGATTTCATCTTTCTTGCCGTGCACAGCGGTCCGTACAGTTCCAAGGAAGGACGCTCCGGTTACGCACAGATTCGCCAGATGCTTTCGGAGTTTCAGGAGTACGGCGTTGACATGATCCTGAGCGGTCACGATCACTACTACGAAAGAGGGACGGGAAACAACGGCTTGGCCTACATGGTGTCCGGTGGAGGTGGAGCAGGATTGTACGATTGCGATGCCGACAATACGCTGCTGTATCCCCACGAATGGGCTTATCGGGAAAAAACCTATCATTACGCGCTGTTTCATGTGAACGGACCCACGTTGGAGATCGAAGTCAAAAATCTCCTGGGAGAAGTCATCGACCACACGATTTTACGCGCCGCTTTGGATTGCCGCGAAGCTTCGGATTGCTATTCCCGACCCTCCGGTTCCTGCTCGGACGGATCTTCCGGAGAATGGGCTTGTCGGCTTGGAGAATGTGTGTGGGACTGTCCCAACATGGTGGATTGCGAGTTGGATGAAGACTGCGAGGATCGCACCGTTCCCTCAGAATGCGGGGAGGGCAGCGGTTGGCGTTGTTTGCCGTCCGGGGTATGTGATCTGAACTGTGCCATCGAGCCGGAATGCACGGTGGACGCCGACTGCTCGAATCTAGATCCTCCTTTCGGTCAGGAGTGCACCGGAGGTAATTATACCTGTCACGATGGCGCTTGCGACTGGGATTGCCCAATCATCGATCAGCCGGAAAGCGACGGCGACGAGGAAGAGGAAATCGCTGTTTGCGAACCCCAGGAAACCCGCTGTGCAGGAACTGAAATCGAATATTGTGGTGACGATGGTCAGTGGCACTTTCGCGGCGATTGCGGTGACGCAGGATGCAAGGACGGACGTTGCATCGTAGAGCCGGAACCGGTTGCCGATGGCGACGAAGGTTCGAGTTCGGTTCCGAGTCAGAATCAAAATCCCGACACGGATTTCACAAGTTCCGGCAATTGTCGAGGAGTTGGGAATTTTGCAGGAAATTCATGGGGTTTCGTTTTGCTCGTTTTGGGGTTGGCTGTTCGCTTTCGTAAAAAACTCCCGGCGGCATGAAACTTAAGCTGGGTTAAATCAAAGACAAGTTGCGTCAATTCCTCCAATATGGTTGAGTAGGCTCGAAGCGATTTCGACAAGATAACGGCTCGACCCGGAGGTCTGATTTGAGTTCCAAAACCCCGATGATGCGCCACTACCTGGAATTGAAGCAGCAGCATCCCGATGCTCTGTTGTTCTACCGTTGCGGGGATTTTTACGAACTGTTTTTCGACGATGCCGCCACGGCGGCGAACGAATTGGACCTTGTACTGACGAGCCGGGACAAATCCTCCGATAATCCGGTTCCGATGGCCGGAGTTCCCCACCATGCGGCGATCAATTACATCAATCGTTTGTTGGAAAAAGGGCATAAAGTTGCGGTCTGCGAGCAGTTGGAAGATCCCAAAGCCGCGAAAGGAATGGTGCGGCGGGGAATCGTGCGTATCGTCACGCCCGGAACCACGTTAAACTCGGAAAGTCTCGATGCCGAAGCCAACAACTACCTTGCCGCGATCTGGTTGGAGTCTGCCCGTCCCGGTGAATCCGTCGGCCTGGCCGTGTTGGATCTCTCCACCGGCGAATTTCGCCTGACACAAGTGTCGGGGGTGGACGAGTTGCAAACCGAGTTGGTTCGTTTGCAGCCGACCGAAGCCATCTTGCCGGAATTTCTCAAGAAAAGCGGAATCGACCGCTCTTGGTCTACGTGGGCGCAACCTTGCTATCCCAACTGGGAAGAGGCCGAGGCGTTCGACCCGGAACAGGCCGAGAGTCGCCTGATGCGCCATTTCAATGTTGAATCGCTGGCCGCGTTGGGTGTCGAAAAACTTCCTCGTGGAGCGCGTGCAGCGGGTGCGTTACTGGGCTATGTTCAACGCACTCAAATGCAGGATGCCGCCCACGTTCTGAGTTTGAAACCGTATTTTCTCAGCGATTACCTCCAGTTGGATGAATCCACCAAACTCAATCTCGAACTCGAACGGACTCTGATCGGCCAGACCAAGCGCGGTTCGCTGTTCGGTGTGCTCGATCTCAGCCGTACCGCCTTGGGGGCACGGACGCTGCGGCGATGGCTGAATTATCCGCTTGTCGATCCCAAAGCGATCCATGCGCGTCTGGCTCGTGTATCCGAGTACGTCGAGTCGGGGGTTATGCGAGGCGATCTGCGCGACATCCTACGTCGTATCGGCGACGTGCAGCGCATTGCCGGGCGTCTCAGCCTCAACCAGTCCAATGCACGGGATCTCGTCGCTCTGGCGTCCTCGCTGGAGGCGGTCGCCGAATTGCGGTTGTTTGCGCAAAGTTATGAAAATACATTGCTTTTCGAAGATGCCGCTGGTCTGGATGCCTTAGATGATCTGCAAGAATTGCTTGCCAACGCCATTGTGGACGAACCACCCGCCACGACCCGCGAGGGTGGGATGTTCCGCAAGGGATTTCGTGCCGATCTCGATGAACTGGTAGAATTGCAGACGAATGCCAAGCAGGCTATTGCCGCTTTGGAGGCCCAGGAAAAAGAGCGAACAGGGCTAGCGAACCTGCGAATCAAATACAACCGGGTGTTCGGGTATTTTATCGAACTGGCGAAATCCCAGGCGAAAAACGCGCCGCCCGAGTGGTCGCGCCGCCAGACGTTGACCAACGTCGAGCGATTCATTACGCCCGAACTGAAAGAGTTCGAAGACAAGGTGCTTGGTGCGCAGGAAAAGCGGATCAAACTGGAGGAAGAGCTTTTCGAGCAGATGCGGCAGGAGGTCGGCGGGCGTTTTGGCCGCCTGATGGGAACCGCCGAAGTCGTAGGCCGACTCGATGCCTTGTCGGCTCTGGCGGAACTTGCCGTGCGGGAGCGCTACGTCAGGCCCGAGGTGGATGAGGACGACGAAATCCTCATCGAAGAAGGCCGTCATCCCGTGATCGAGAAAGTCAACCGAGAAGAGCGTTTCATTCCCAACGACTTGAGGTTGGACAACCGCGACCACCAGGTATTGTTGCTCACCGGTCCCAATATGGCCGGTAAGTCCACGGTTATGCGACAGGCGGCGTTGATCGTGATCATGGCGCAGATGGGAAGTTTCGTTCCGGCCACACGGGCGAAAATCGGTGTCGTGGATCGGGTCTTTACTCGTGTAGGGGCCAGCGACAACCTCGCTCGCGGATTGTCTACCTTCATGGTGGAAATGACGGAAACGGCGGCGATTCTCGAAAACGCCACACCGCGTTCACTAGTGGTGCTCGATGAAATCGGGCGCGGAACCAGCACGTTCGACGGTTTGTCCATCGCTTGGGCGGTGGCCGAGTATCTGCACGACGAAATCGGAGCGAAAACGCTGTTCGCCACTCACTACCACGAACTTACGGAACTGGCGATTACCAAAGCCCGGGTTCAGAATTACAATATTGCGGTCAAGGAATACCGGGGCGAGATTATCTTTTTACGTAAACTTGTAGCTGGCGCAACCAATCGCAGTTACGGTATTCAGGTAGGGAAACTGGCCGGGTTGCCCGAAAACGTCGTAGGACGAGCGAAAGAGGTGCTCAAGGAACTCGAAAGGGGGGAGTTCGGCAAAAATCGGGTGCAGGAAGCTACGGCCGGTGCGACCAAGCAGGCTGCTACGGGTCAGTTGAGCTTTTTCGGGCCACGTATCATCGAAGTCAAAGAGCCATCGCCGATTGAAGAAGAAATCGAAACGATGGACCTCGACACCCTGACTCCACTGGAAGCGATGAACCAGCTTTGGAAGTGGCGGCAACGACTGAAAACGGAGAAAAAGAGCGGATAGTGAGGGTTCTTGCTAATTTTTGACCACCGATAACGTCTGATAATGCGATGCCGAAAAGATTGTTTTTTGAATCGAGTTTGACATTTTCTTTCGAACCATACTAGTTTATGGGCTTTAATTTCCTCGTTTCGACTTCTACGTATAGGGAGCGACGAATGAGTCAGTCGGAAAGCCGAATTGCATGGGTGCTTTTCCTCGTAGCCGCCGTGATGCTGCTTTGGAATGTAGGTACGTTTCCTCTTCAAATGCAGTGGGAACCCAATTACGGACAAGTGGTTCGTGAAATGACCGTCGGGGAAGGAGATTCCATCACCCCGAAAAGTATGGTGGGTGCGGACGAAGGCGCCAAACGAGGGGAATTCTGGTCGAAGCCGATCATGATTTTCTGGCTGGCCTATCCGTTGTCCAAGCTGTTCGGAACCAGTGAATGGACGTTGCGGATTCCCGTAGCCTTGGTAGGTATTTACGGCTTCCTGATGACCTTCCTGTTGCTTCGTAGGTTGTACAACCAGCGTATGGCGTTGATCAGTTCGTTCGTCTTGTTGACCACGCCGACGTATTTCTTGATTTCCCGTGCATTTATGGTCGATGCCCCATTTCTGATTTTCATGTGGGTGGCGATTTTGTATCTATTCGTGGGGGAAAAGGAAGGAAAAGCCAAGTATTACTACTATTTCTATATTTTACTGGGGTTGTCTGCCCTGGCGAAAGGTCTGCTACCGATCTTGTTGACCGGTGGCGTGGTGTTTTTCTATTGCCTGTTGACGACCGACTGGGGATTGCTCAAGCGGATGCGTATGGGTAAGGGATTGCTGATTTTCTCAGCCATCGCCGTGCCTTGGTACGCCTACATGACCTTCCGTTTCGGTGACGCTTACCTGATCAAGTTTTTCTACGATCATCACGTCGAACGCTCGTTGGGAAAACTCGACAAACCCGACGATACTTTCCAGATGTTCGTGTTGTATTTCACGATCGGTTTCCTGCCGTGGGTGACGTTTTTGCCCCAGGCGTTGGCCAAGGCGATTCCATGGCATCGCAAAAGCGCGGATCGCAGCTTTGAAATCGTGTGGGTGATCGGTTTCGTGCTGTGTTTCACTTTCTTTTCCGCCATCAAAACCAAGTTCCCGCATTACATCTTTCCGGTGATTCCTTTTGCGGCGGTGCTGGTTGGGTATTACCTCAATCACCTGCTCGAACAAGACAAGCAAAAGGCTATCAACCGGATTTCTATCTGGGTGGCGTTACTGATTCTGATTGTCGCCGCACCGGACCTGCTGGATAAAAAGAACTACCGTATCATTTTCTATTTCATCACCACGGAACGTCTCCAGGACTGGCATCCCAATGTCGCCAACCCGGAAATCTTCTTCAGCATCATTTATTGGCTATGGGGCGCGGTGATGGTCGCAGCTTTGGCGATGCGCCGTTTTACCAAGCACATGATGGTCGCCCTTGTGGTGCTGATGATGGCCTATGCTTTCTATATCAACGGTCGGATGATTCCCAGGCTGACGCAGATGTTCTCTGCCGATTCGTTGGTGGCCGATTACCTGGACTTGCGCAAAGGACCGGAAGAACCCATCGGAGAATTCACGCAAACCTGGAAATCGCGCAGTATCAAGTACTACATGCCGTTCAACGAGTTGTGGAAAAAGTACGACTATCGCCGCTACCGGATCTACGACAATATTGGCTCGGTTCGTCGTTTCTACGAGAAATACAAGGGAAAACGGGTCTTTATCATCATCGAAGAGAAGCAAAAGCACTTCAAGAAGCTTTCCGCCTTGTGGCAGGAGGTTTCGGACGGTGAGAAACTCGTGAAACTTTCGGACGATCGCGTGGAGGGCGAGGACTACCGGCCCGAATTCTGGCTCGTATCCAACTGCGATAACAGTGGCAAGTGCGACCGTGTTTCCCCTGAAGAGCGCGAAGCCAAATTAAAGAAATACATACGGGAGCCTGAAGAATGCTGGGTACCCGAGCATGTACTTTCGCCACCCGCCGTTATTGAAAAGAACATCGAATTGTACGGCTACAATCTCGATCCTGAGCAGATCGATGCCGGGGGAACGCTGGACATAACTCTTTACTTCAAAGCCAACAGTCCCGTTCGACGGAACATGGAGATTTTCATCCATGCCGAGCGCGATACACAGTTCAGGCTACGAGGCGATCACCATCCGGCGGACAACATGTATCCGACGACGAACTGGAAGGTTGGGGAATGCATCAAGGATGTTTTCAGCATCGACGTTCCGGCTAACATCGATAAAGGCAAGATCGACGTGTTCATTGGGATGTTCAAGGGCAATACGCGGTACAAGATTGGCGCTCATCCTATGAAAGACAAAGAGAACCGGTTGATGATCGGTTCCGTCGAGGTCATTGAACAGTAAGGTTGGAGAACCTACAACGAAAATCAGGTATTGTCGGGCAAGAAATTTGCCCGACCTACTTATTGCTTGTACTTCCATGAAAAAACCCGCCGGAAAAGGCGGGTTTTTTCATAGTGCCTCATAGTGCATTAATGACTATGAGACGTTGCTTTGCCGATCATTTTTTCCACAGGCCGTGCAGGTTGCAGAATTCACGCGCCGTAACGTTGTCGGCGTCGATTTTGAAGAAGGCTTGCGGCGTTTGTCCCGGGCTGAGGTGTTCGCGGTAGTTTTTGTCACCGGCAATCAGCTCGATCCACTCGATGAAGTGTTTTTCTTCCATCGGATGGTCCACGCTGCCGACGCTGACTTTGTACCCATCGTCGGTTTTTTCCACGACCGGGACGTGTTTTTCCACTGCGGCGTCCGTGGTGTTCTCGGTGAGAAGTTTCATCGCCTGACCGCAGCAGACCAGCTCACCTGGACCGGCGCGAAGTACTTCCACCATATTTCCGCAAAGTTCACACTTGTACACTTGCCATCGTTCCGTCATGTCGGTCCTCCTCTCGATACGGTTAATGAAACAAACGAGACGTTCGTTTTGAAGGGTTGATTATTAAATAACCATTACAAAAGATGAAAAACAAAAATGCACTTCGAATTCCCGGCTCGCTTGTCAAAGTGATTCAATATTAACATCGAAACTCTCAAGAGCAAGAGGGAAAGAAGGATTTTTCTTTCTTACGAACCGAGAACTAGGTCAGTTCGTGGCCGCACTGATCGCAGAATTTGGCGTTGCTCCGTGCCAGGGTCGCGTTGCAGTTGGGACAGTTCGTGGAGGCTTCCACGTCTCCGAGTTCCACCAGCAGCTCACCCGATTTGACGGACACCATTTTCTTGTCATTCTTGAAATCCGCACTTTTCAGTACGCGCTTGACGATGCCGTTTTTCGGTGCGAGGACGGCTTTTTCCTGTTTCATAATGGCGATGTTGAAAATTTCCTGTCCTTCTCGCACCACGTCGCCCGGTCGCACATGCATAATCCACAGATCGCCGTTACCCGGCGCTCCGATGTGGTCGGGGTTGTCGGGATCGGCCATTTCCATGCCGCCATCCAGGGCGGCTCCGACCGGCTCCGCTATTTTGACTTCGTACAGGAGTTGTTCGGAATCGAGGGTGTACCGTACCACGGCGATGCCTCGCCGGTTGGGTTTCGAAATATGATTGATCGTCATTTGGTGAGGTTTGCCGTAATGGTCGTGGAAAATCCGTTCCTCACCGACTTCCATTCCTTCGAACCAGATGTCCAGCGGCACAAGGTTGGGATCGCCGTAAGTCTCCCGAAATTCAATGGTTTTCAATGCATCACCCGGATGATTGAGGTACATCACGAATTCTTCGTGCGTCGGTTCCCGTTGCAGCGTATCGGCTAACGTTTTGTGTTCGGCGTCCAGGTCCACCGGTGGCACACGGTCGAGCGGCGAAGCTTCACTTCGCTGTTCCAATGCATTTTTGTATTCGGGACCGAACGCGCTCTCATACACCCAGTCCGGCGGGAAGCCAAGCGGAAGACGTCCGAATCGGCCCAACAGCAGGTTTCGGAAAGAATCGTTGCTGTCTTCGTAAAAACGAAGCCGGAAGGATTTGATGTCTTCGGGAAGTTCTTCTTCCGGGGTGCTGACCACCAGGTCCAGTGCATCGAGCAGGCGTTCCACCGATTTCATTTTTCCGCGTTTGTAGGCGGCTGTAACGGCCAGAAATGCTGTGTTCCATGTAATTTGCGAGCCGGGGGTCACGTCGTGGTAACGAACGATTTTCCGGGTTCCTGCCAGAAAGCGCAGCATGTGCGGCAGAAGATGGATGTACCCCTGCTTCATCGCGCCTTCCTGGGACGACGAGGTGGCTCCGCCCGGCATACCGTGCTCGATGACATCGTAATCGATACCCTGGAAATACGGTGCGGTGTAGCGGTCGTAATAGGGCATGATCTGCTTGAGGACAAAGCCGGTCTGGCGGATCATATCGCGGTTGAGGTCGGTTTTCAGCCCGAGTTCGTCTTCGATATACGCGGCGGTGGAAAGTACCTCGCCCTGGCCGTACCAACGCACGGCGGCTCCGATGCCGGTATCCACAATATGCGCCCCCGCAGCAGCGGCGGCACCCACGGCGGGAACGAAAAGACCGTCGGTGTAATGCCGGTGGTAATGTACGATAAGTTCCGGATATTTTTTGCGAATCTGCGAAACGAGTTCGGTCATGAAGCGGGGAGGGCAGACTCCGGCCATGTCTTTGAGACCAAGGATGATCCGTCGGGCGGCCTCACGGGTGGAGACGCCCGCCACGTCCGCGCATAGGTCGAGAATGCGTTCCACCACCGACATGTAATGCGGAACGTCGAAGCCTTTGGCCCAACTCAACGAAATCGCCGGTTCGAAAACATTGGCGTCCGAGGCAAGCGCCACTTCGGCGAAGGGGCGCATGCTTTCGATATCGTTGAGGAAATCGAAACTACGGATGATTTCGTACTGCTCGCAGATCTGCTCGCCGGTCAGGCGCATCAGGTTCGGGGGTTGTGGTTTGTATCCCAAAACATTGGTGGAACGGATAAGAATCTGTTTCGGTGTTTTCGGTGCGAACGTGTTCCATTGTTCCGCTTCACTGAAGGGATAGGTCATGTTGGCCAGCATCGCAACGTGGAAATGTGCGCCACCGCCGTTTTCCAACGAGAAAAAGCCGCATTCGTCGAGATACGGGCCGACAAGTTTGTCTTCGGCCAGACGGAAGCGGTTCCCGCTGTTGGATTGCGTGATGTCACGGGTGGTTGTGTCGGTAAAGTGGACGATTCCCGAGTCTCGCACCTGATCGAGCAGGGCTTTTCGGTCCCTGCGTGGATATTTCGGCTCGATTTTGTCGGGATCGTATTCGGGTAAGATGATGTCGAAACGACCGAGGCGTTTGTCCTCTCTCCCCCGGTATTCGTCCAATTTTACAAACGGATTGTACCCTTTCGCCGAAATCTCGGAGATCATCCGCGAAAGTCGCAACGGTTGAGGTTGTTTGTACGTGTAGTTGGTCAATTCAGGGGTTTCGGAAATGAACTTGGTGTAGTATTCACCACTTCGAAAACGCGGATTCTCGATGATTTTCCGTTGATACTGAATGGTGGTTTTCACCCCGGAAACCAGGTATTCACCCAAAGCCCGGTCCATGATACCGAGAATTTTCGGCCAGCTCGATCCGTAGGCGATCAGCAGAGAGGCGGCGGAGTCGTAATCGGGCGGGAATTCGTACCCGGCGGAGACGCAGGAATCCAGCCGGACTCCCTGACCACCGGGAGAAATATAGCGCGTGATTTCGCCGGAGTTGGGCGAGAAATCCTCTTGCGGATCTTCGCAGTTGATACGGACCTGCATGGCGTGATTGAACGCGCAATGTTGCGGACCGATGCGCAGTTTTCCTCCCAACGCGACGAGGATCTGTTCCTCGACGAGATCCAGACCGTAGCGACACTCGGTGATGCCGTGCTCTACCTGCAAGCGGGTGTTGACTTCGATGAGATAGGGTGTGCCGTCGGATTCCACGAGGTATTCGACCGTTGCCAGAGAATAATAGCCGACATCGCGTACCAGGGTTTCGGCCCAGGCTTTCAACTGGCTGCGCAACTGTTCCGTCATTCCCGGCCAGGGAGACGGCGTGATCTCGACGAGTTTCTGGTGGTTGCGCTGGACGGTGCAGTCGCGCTCGTCGAAGGCGAAAATGTTGCCGTAACGGTCGGCGATGACCTGAATTTCGATGTGGCGGACATCCACCAGCAGTTTTTCCACAAACAATCTGGGATTGCCGAACGACGCCTGCGCCAGTGCACTGGCTTTTTCGAAGGCGTTTTCCAACTGATCCTCGGAAAAAACTTCGTAGATACCGCGACCGCCGCCGCCGCCTTCCGCTTTGAGCATAATGGGAAAGCCGATACGTTTGGCTTCTTCGCGGGCTTCTTCGATGGTTACGGCTCCCTCGGAGCCGGGAACGGTGGGAACTCCCAGTTTTTTCGCTATGTTGCGGACCGTGACCTTGTTGCCCAACATGCGCATGGCTTCGGCGGAGGGTCCGATAAAAATGATTCCCGCCTCCTCGCAGCGCTCGGGGAAAGAGTCGTCCTCGGCTAAAAATCCCCAGCCGGGATGAATGGCGACCACGCCTCGTTTTTTGGCTTTTTGCAAAATCAGGTCGAGATCGAGGTACGCCCTCGGGTTTTCACCCAATAATAAAAGTTCTCGTGCACCGGACGTCGGAGGGCTGATTTTGTCCACGTCGGTGGCGGTCATGATAGGAAGCGCCAGCAGGGTTTCGCGGATGGAACGGCAGATTCTTCGGGCCGGAATACCCCGGTTGGCCACGAGAATCGGTTTCCCTTTGATTTCTTCAAGGATCTGTTCGTAAGATTTCGGCTTCATCGCAAAACTCCATCTTGAAGGCATTTCCATACAAAATGCGCAAACATTCTAAAATTCCCCCACGGTGGACTCGATTTGGACTCGATTATACAGGGAAAACGTTGGCCGAGTAAAGAACCGTTTCTTGGTTTCCCCGCCGAATTCGCAAACCGCCGAATTCGTTTAGACCGAGCAATATCGCTTCGTATTCGTCTTCACCGGCATCACGGATGATCATGCGTTGTCCTAAGAAGGTAAGACGTTTCTCGACATTTTCAAGGAAAGGACGTGTATCGGTGGTTTTATCGATTGCTTCTGAAAATCGCCGGATTTCCTGCACGATGTCTTTCCAGAGAGATAATGGACGAGGTATGAGGCCGAAATCCGAGAGTTTTCCGGCTGGCAGTACGCGATGAGAACGCATCAAAGCGTCATCCGGTGCGGAAACGAGATTCATTCCCAAGCCATCAGAACATCGCCGCCGCGATCTTCCACCAGAATGCCGCCGACTTTGCGGCCGTTGATCAAGATGTCGTTGGGCCACTTGAGCGAGGGAGAAAGTCCTTTGGATTCAAGCACTTTCGCACAGCACAAACCCGTAATAAGCGGGATCAGCGTTTGCCATTTCGGAGGAAGGTTCGGCCAGAACAGAGAACCATAGAGATTGCCTGCCGGTGAGATCCAGGTTCGTCCCCGCTGGCCACGTCCCTGGGTTTGATTGATGGCCAACACGCCACCCCAATATCCGAGTTCGTTGGCGGCGATGGCTTTTCGAGCCACATCGAACGAAGACGTACACGTGCCGCAGATCAACGTTTCGAAGTTTTTTTCGACTGACTCGTAAACCACGCCAAGTGATTCGAGTGTGTTTTGTGTCCAGGGAGAAAAATGGTCCGTATCGGCGGCCCAGCCTTCGTGACATTCGCGTAAAAGCTCGGGATCGAGAGCTTCGTGCAGTTTTTCGTCTTTTTCCGCCAGAATTCGAAGGCCGTGATGGGGGTGGCTCATACCGTCCTCTCGTTCAGTCTTCTCGAAGATCTTCGAAACGTTTTCGCAGTCTCCAGAAACTTTGTACCTGCTCGGGCTTGTGGACAAGCGGGATTTCGGGAAGAGAATCGCGAAAACGTTTGCCGTAATTTTTCAGTACGATTCGTCTGTCCAAGACCGCCATGACGCCCCAATCCTCCATGCTGCGGATCAATCGCCCCAAGCCCTGTTTCAGTCGAATGGAAGCCATGGGGAGTTGGTAGGAGAAAAACGGACTTGCTCCCTGTTGTTTCAGGTGCTCGATTCGGGCTTCGGTGACCGGTTCTCCCGGAGCTTCGAAAGGTAGACGATCCACCACGACGCAACGCAGACTGTCGCCTTCCACGTCCACGCCCTGCCAGAAACTGCTTGTCGCCAGTAAAACCGTTTCCGGCTCGTCGCGGAATTCTTCAAGAAGCTGGGCGCGTGGTGCGTCTCCCTGGCAGAGGATCGGGTAAGGGATAACATCCCCCAATTGCTCGGCGGCGAATCGTAAGTTTGCGTAACTCGTGAATAAGGCGAGCGTTCTTCCCTGGGCCAGTCCGGCGAGGAAAGCGATTTCCTCGATCATTTTTTCCCTAAACGGAGCTTCGTTGGGTGATCCGGGAAAATGGGACGGGACATACAGCACGCTTCGTGTACGGTAGTCGAACGGCGACTGGAACAGTTCTTCGCGCACCTCTTCGGGAAATCCCAGGCGACTTTTAAAATAGTCGCAAGAGCCGCCTTCCGAAAGCGTGGCTGAACAGAATATCAGCGAGCGTCCCCGGTTGAACATCACCTCTTGAAGAATCGGCGCGACATCCAGGGGAGATGCGTGCAAACCAACCGAGCGTCGGCGGATGTCCAACCAATAGACACTGGCCGGAACCTCGAAGGTGACGAGACTTTTCAATGCAGTGCGGATACCGGAGCAACGGTCGGAAAGATGCTCGGCGGCGGAATCTTTTTTCTTGGGAATCCCGGAAAGGGTATCGGC
>CAXXVK010000051.1:0-44005 GCA_963676915.2 Myxococcota bacterium | reverse complement strand
TGGGCGCTATTTCGAAGATGCCGACGGCAACCGCGAGGATCTGGACGATTACTGGGAAGGCATCGCCGTGGTGCGACCGGGAGTTTTTATCACGAGGCACTTTCATCAGCTTTTCGAAGTTTCCCACCAGTGGAAGCGTCCAAACGGGCTTGGACCGAATGACGAGCGGTTGTTGATACCCCAAGTGTGGCAGCTTTCGGTCATGCCTGCTTTGTCGTTGGATCGCGGCATGTACCAGCGTCCGCAGTTTCGCTTGGTTTATACGGCCAGTCACCTGAACGGGGCGGCGCTCGATCTTTTCCCGGCCTGGGATGCTCGGCGGGACGCCTCCTGGCAGCACTATTTCGGTGTGCAGGTGGAATGGTGGCTCGATAGCAGCAGTTACCGGTAAGGAGAAAAAATCATGAGATACATTCGAATCCTTCCGGTGTTTTGGGTCATCGTTTTCTTGCGTATTCTTGTGTCGATCCAGAACCGGCGAGCAATAAAGCTCTGACCAACCACGTCGAAGACTGGCGGGATGAAATCATCTACCAACTGATGGTGGATCGCTTTGCCAACGGGGATGCGAACAACGATTACAACGTGATTCCCGATTCTCCCGCCGCTTACCACGGCGGCGATTATCAGGGTGTAATCGACCATCTCGACTATCTGGAGGAACTGGGCGTTACGGCCTTATGGATTTCTCCCGTGGTCAAGAACGTCGAGGAAGATGCGGGCGTGGCCGGATACCATGGCTATTGGACGCAGAATTTCATCGAGGTCAATCCGCATTTCGGAGACCTGGCGAAATTGCGCGAGATGGTGGATGCCTGCCACGAGCGGGGTATCAAGGTGATTCTCGATATCGTCACCAATCATATCGGCCAGCTTTTTTATTACGATATCAACCGCAACGGTCAACCCAATGAGTTGGTGATGGGTAGCGGTACACAATCGCCTTTGACGCGAACCACCGAGTGGGATCCCGATTTCGACAGTCGGGGCGTGCAGGCGGTTACGTCGCTGGGGGCGTCGGGACGTGCGCCAATCGAATGGATCTGGAACCCGGAAATCAACCGCGTACCTCCCTGGCCACCCGAATTCGCCAACGACGACTGGTACAACCGCATGGGGCGGGTGACGGTCTGGGGTCGCGAGTTGGACGCCTGCCTCGGTGCGGGAGTGATCGACCAGACCACCTACGATAGCGGTGCCTACTGGACCACGATTCGGCCTGTTACGACTACGTGAGGCTTCAGGAAACAAAGGGGGATTTCCCCGGTGGATTGAAGGATATCAACACGGAGCTTGCCGAAGTACGGGTCGCGCTGGTCGATGCCTACGCCTACTGGATCGAGGCTGCCGATTTCGACGGCTTTCGCATCGATACGATCAAGCATGTGGAGCATGAGTTCTGGCAGTATTTCTGCCCCGAAATTCGCAAACGGGCCAAGATTGCCGGGAAAAAGAACTTTTTCATGTTCGGAGAAGCTTTTGACGGAAACGATGCTTTGATCGGGAGTTTTACGGAAAATCAGGAGATGGATTCCGTGTTCTATTTTTCGCAAAAATTCACGGCGTTCGATGGCGTGTTCAAGTCGGGGCAGGCTACGAAAGGAATCGAGGATCTTTGGGGCTACCGTTTCCCCGGCGACACGGTAACGGAAGAAAATCAGAACTACGGTATCACGCCCAACGTGGATGGCCCGACGGATGCACAAGGAGCGCTGGTGCCGCCTTACAAGCTTTTAGTGAATTTCCTCGACAATCACGACCTGCCGAGATTTCTGTTTGTGGACGACGGTTTCGGAAAATCTGCCCTGTCTTCCGGAGGGGCAAAGCTGCGATGCGAATCTCTATGACTGTCATTGCGATACGGGAACGCTTCGAGCCGCATTGGCATTGCTTTTGACGATGGACGGCATTCCCTGCCTCTACTACGGGACCGAGCAGGATTTCAACGGCGGAAACGATCCGGCGAATCGCGAGGATTTGTGGCGCTCGGGTTTCGATACGTCGGGAAGCACGTTTCGGTGGATTCGAAAACTCATCGATGCCCGAAAACGTTATGCATCGCTTCGTCGCGGAGAAATGAAGGTTGTATGGTCCAGCCAACACACAGAAAGCGAAACGGATGCGGGGATGTTCGCGTTCGAGCGAACCTACGGCGATGAAACGGTGCTTGTGGCGATCAATGCTCACAAGGAGAAAAGCAGTTCCACCAACGCCTATGATTCGGGTGGAGGCGCCATGGCGGTTTCATTCGCTCCTGGGACGGTATTGACCGATGTGCTGGATTCTTCCTCGAGTTTTTCCGTGGGTGCAGGTGGGACGCTCGACCTTTCGGTGCCCGCGCAATCCGTAAGAATTCTCGTAGTGCAATAGGAACGACGATCATGGCCGGTTTGACGCTAAAAGACATCCGAAAGACCTACGGAAAAGACGTGCATATCCTGAAAGGGATCGATCTGGAGATTTCGGACGGAGAATTTCTGGTGCTGGTCGGTCCCAGTGGCTGCGGAAAATCAACGTTGCTGCGTTGTATTGCGGGGCTGGAGGATATCACCGGCGGAGAGCTTTTCATCGGTGAGAGGCGGGTCAACCGTGTGTGGCACCGAAAGACCGTGACGTGGCAATGGTGTTTCAGTCCTACGCCTTGTATCCGCACATGACCGTACGCGACAACATGGCGTTTTCTTTGACGGTTCGTAAACAACCCAAGGTGGATGTGGCCCGAAAAGTCGAAGATGCTGCAAAAATGCTGGGTTTGGAAACGCTGCTCGATCGCTACCCCAAGCAACTTTCCGGCGGTCAGCGCCAGCGGGTGGCTATCGGTCGCGCTATCGTGCGGCGTCCACGGGTGTTTCTGTTCGACGAACCGTTGTCCAACCTGGATGCGAACCTGCGGGCGGAAATGCGGGTGGAGTTGAAAAAACTCCATCAAAAGCTCGGTGCGACGATGATTTACGTCACCCACGATCAAATCGAAGCCATGACGCTTGCCGACCGTATTTGCGTGCTGGAAGGTGGGTTTGCACGCCAGGTGGATACGCCGCGAAATCTGTACGAAAGACCAATCTCACGGTTTGTCGCGGAGTTCATCGGATCGCCGCCGATGAATATTTTACGAGTCACCGTCAAAAACGGGATGTTGGAAGGGCAAGGAGTAGACATTCCCATCGGTGAAAAATTCGCTGGTGCCAACCTGCCGGAAATGTTGGATATAGGCATTCGTCCGCACGAACTGCGGTTGGATGAACGACTGCCCGGAAAGATCACGGCTACGGTGGAGGTGATTGAAACGGTAGGTTGGGATCTTCATCTTCATGCACGAGTAGGAGAAAGGGAAATCATCGCTCATGTGGCGGCGAATGAACTTCCGCAGGTCCGACCCGGTTCGGAGATCACGTTTGCCGTCGATCCTTCGGATGTCAAACCTTTCGATCCTGAAACTCAAAACGCCTTGGTTCCGGTCGAATGAGCATGAAAACGTTTTGTTACAAAACCCGTCCGTTCGTGCCAAAGGCTGTCAAAGGGTGCCTGTTTGTGTTGTTGCTTGTGTTTCTGCCTTTTTACGCCGGAGCGGAGGAGACTCGAAGCCTTCGTTTGTGGCACAGTTACCGGGGCGAGGAACGTGCGGCGCTCGAACGGGTGATCCAGGAATGGAACGTTCAGCATCCCGGCGAGAAGGTGGAACCGCTGGCCGTGCCGTTCGAAGCGTATGGCAACAAGCTGACCTCGGCCGTTCCTCGCGGCAATGGGCCGGATTTGTTCATTGCCGCTCACGAGCGTCTTGGGGATTGGGTGAGATCCGATATCGTACAGCCCCTCGGTCAAGGGGAGAATCCGTCGGTCCTGAAGGAGAGCTATTTTCCTGCTACGGTGGACGCGCTGACCGTGGAAAATCGCTTGTACGGGTGGCCGCTGTCGTTCAAAAGTACCGCGATGTTCGCCAATCCCCGGTTTTTCAAGGAAGCGAACGTCCCTCGAACCACAGATGAATTGCTGGTTTTTTGCGAAAAGTTCCAAAAAGAGTACAATGGAAAATTCTGTCTGGCCTACGAGGTGGGTAATTTTTACCATCACGCCGCATGGTTGTACGGATTCGGCGGGAAATTGTTTTCCACAGATGGAACGGTACGGCTGAATCGTCCCGAAAATGCGCGATCGTTGGCCTTTGTGAAGGATCTTTCGGACCGTGAAATTCTTCCGGCAGAACCGACCTCTTCGCTTGTATCCCAACTTTTCAACGAAGACAAAGCCGCTCTTGTGATCAACGGGCCGTGGTTCATGGGAGAGATCGATTCTTCCACGTCATACAAAGTGTTTCCTTTGCCTGTGGTTTCCGCGACCGGAAAACGGGCTATGCCGTTTTTGACGGTGGAGGGGCTTTTCGTCGCACAACATTCCAAGCGGGATCTTGATGAACTTCGGCGTTTCGCCCGGTTTCTGACGACGGGAAAAGGTGCGAGTTGGCGTTTGGAGCAGGGACGGCAGACCGTCGCCTGGAAAGCTGCGTACAAAGCCTACGAAACACCGGGAAACACAAGCCGATCCGAAGGTATGGTTCACCTATTGCGTTTCAAAGAGCAGGTGAACGATACGAAACCCATGCCCAACCATCCATTGATGCGCTCGGTGTGGGAGCCTGCCAACCAGGCGCTACGGCAGGTGCTGCGTGGCGCGGCTACATCCGAGCAAGCGCTCGAACAGGCCGATAGAAACCTGAAAATCGTTACGCGCCCTGCACCGAAAGCGGCCAATCCTTTGGTTTACCTGTTGAGTGCTTTGGTGCTTGTTTTAGGGCTGACTGTCGTGTTCTGGCGCAAAATGAAACGAGCCGATACGTTTTCGGACATGTGGCGTCATCGTTCGGCCTATGCCTACATTGCACCCTCGGCAGTCGGAATGATTCTTCTCGTGTTCGTTCCGTTTCTCGTGGGAACGCTGGTGTCGCTTTTCGCCCATCGCGCCGGAGAATTCACGTTTGTGGGATTGTCCAACTTCGGTAGCATTCTCGCCTGTGAAGACTACCCGGCAACCGATCCGCTTTCGTTCTATTTTACGCTTGTCGTTACCGTGATGTGGACCGTTGCCAACGTGGCTTTGCATGTGAGCCTGGGGTTGTCGCTGGCGCTGCTGCTTCACCCCGAATGGCTGAAATTGCGCGGAGTGTACCGTGTTTTGCTGATCGTGCCGTGGGCGGTGCCGAACTACATTACGGCGTTGATCTGGAAAGGCATGTTTCATCGGCAGTTCGGAGCGGTTAACGGTTTGCTCGTCTGGCTGGGAGTGGAACCCGTGACCTGGTTCAGCCATTTCTGGACGGCGTTTGCCGCCAACCTTGCTACGAATACCTGGCTTGGGTTCCCGTTCATGATGGTTGTGACGCTGGGAGCGCTCCAGGCGATTCCGTCGGAATTGGAAGAAGCGGCGGAAGTCGATGGCGCGGGACGCTTTACGAGGTTTTTCCGAATCACGTTGCCACTCGTCAAACCGGCGCTTTTACCGGCTGTCATTTTAGGAAGCGTCTGGACGTTCAACATGTTCAATATCATTTATCTTGTTTCCGGCGGCGAACCGGACGGGTCCACCGAAATCCTAATTTCGGAAGCCTATCGCTGGGCGTTCACCCGCCAGGAGCAATACGGCTATGCGGCGGCCTATGCGACGCTGATTTTCCTCGTATTGTTGGCCTATAGTTGGGGTACGAAGAAACTCGTAAAGGAGGAACGGACATGAATCGCAATCCTTCCATCAAACGGGCGATTCTGGTCAATCTCTTCCTGATCGCCGTTTGCATGACGACGCTCTACCCGGTGTTGTGGGTGGTCAAGATGGCGCTTACACCCTCGCAGGCGTTCTCGCTTTCCGCCAATCCCCTGCCGACGACGTTCAGCCTCGACAACTTCCGGCAGCTTGTCACGGCTCAGGATCTTGCAGGGCATTGGTTGTTCGGCCACTGGCTGTTCAATTCCATTGCGGTATCCGTTGCCACGACCCTGTTGGGAATCGGTCTTGCAACCACAGCGGCTTACGCCTTCAGCCGATTTACGTTTCCGGGGGCGAAGCTGGGGATGTCGCTGTTTCTCGTAACGCAAATGTTTCCCGGCGTGGTGATGGCGGTGCCGTTGTATATTCTGCTCGATACCTTGGGTTTGCTGGATTCCATGCTGGGGTTGACGCTTGTGTATTCAACGACGGCGGTTCCGTTTTGCGTGTGGATGCTCAAAGGCTACTTCGATACGATTCCGAAAGATTTAGAGGACGCGGCATTGATGGACGGCGCGAGCCGTTGGACCATTTTCGTGAAAATAATCCTACCGTTGGCGCGTCCCGCTATGGCGGTCACCGCGCTGTTTTCTTTCATGACGGCCTGGAACGAGTTCATCCTTGCCGCTACGTTTTTGGGAGACGAGACGGCCTTCACCTTACCGGTGGCTTTGCAACGGCACGTCGGAAGCTATTCCACGGATTGGGGGTTGTTCGCTGCCGGAGCGATTCTCGTCAGTGCGCCCGTGATGGGGTTGTTTTTCGTGCTGCAAAAGCACCTGGTCGGAGGATTGACGGCCGGTGGTGTGAAAGGGTAAAAGTTAAGCGATCGTTTAAAAACCATCCTAACCCGCATACTTCATGAAGAATCTACTACGACTTGAAAACTTTTGATCTTTCACTCGTTTCCCGATTTTTTATACTCAACATACTGTCAAGTGTGTTTCCGTTAAAAAATCGCTCCAACTTTTTGAAATATCTTCGGTTTTCGGCGTCTCGCAACGATCCTCATGAAGTATGCGGGTTAAAAATAGCTCCCAAGGATTTCGAGACGATTTCCCTCCATAAAATTCCACACCCGAGCTTGCATGGGTGCATCACAAAATGGTGCGAATTGGCCCAATAATATTGAATCATTCATTCATTTGGTTGTAGCGGCGAGGCGTAAGCCCGCCGAAAAGGGAGATTGGGGGTATAAAAGCAACTTTCAAAAGGCAAAAACGGCGGGCTTACGCCTCGCCGCTACGAAAAAAGAGGATTTTACGAAAGTCGCACTATTTAATGATGCACCCAGTTTGCATCTCCTTCTTTAGGAATCTTGAGTTTTTTTTATTTTTCGCTACCCTGTGTTCTTCTGTTTCAACGAAGGAGAAACACCATGAAGGAACTACGAAAAAGTTTGGAACTCATCGCCGTTTTAGGAATTTTCGTCCTATTGGCGGCTTGTTCCGACGACTCGGACGATACCTCCCAGGTTCAGGGAGGAGATGAAGAAGCCGAAACGACGGAAGCGGAACAAGAGGCACAGCCGGAACAGCCTTTCGGCTTGGTCAAATTTTTCCCACCGGTGTCTCCCAAAGGGGAAGCGCTTGACGTGTCTTTTTCGGCCCAGGGAGGAAAAGAGCCCTATACTTCCTGGAACCTGACGCTGGGCGAGCTTCCGCCGGGCGTTACCCTCGACGCCGCAACCGGCAAACTCTCCGGGACACCGACCGAAGAAGGCTTGTTTTACTTCGTGCTTTCCGCCACCGATGCCGAAGGTACGAGCGCCGAGGAACTTTTCGGACTTCGCATCGGCGATCCCGAAAATCCCGGTTCGATGGCCGAACGTGCCAGAGGGTACCAGGATATTTACGAAAACCGCCATATGTGGGGAGGGTTGAGCTTCAACCTGACCAAACCCGACGACCCGAACGGCGACTACGGTTTGACGACCTGCGGGGATTGCTCGTTCCAGTCCGGTCAATGCACGGCGGCCATGGCGTTTCGGCATGCGGTGGAGCAATCGGACGAGTCGTTGGCGACGATCCGAGAGCAGATTGAAGGATGGAGCTTTTTCCAGGAACTTACCCAGGTCAAAGGCTTGACGGGTCGTTGTTACGGACGTCTGGACTGGCCATGGGAAGAGGACTGGAGCCGATTGTGGCCCGAGGATCAATACACGGAAGATCCCAAAAGCATTCGTTACGCCGGAGAAGGCGAGTACACCGACTACGTATGGCGGGGCGATGTCAGCCGCGACCAGATGACCGGTGCGGTGCTGGGTGTTTCCACAGCGTACGACATGGTGGAAAACGAAGACGTCAAGGCGCTGGCTCGTGATTTTCTGGTGAATCTGGCCGATCACTTGTGGGACAACAACCTGATGCTGATCGACCGGGACGGCGAAGTTACGTCTTTTGGTCAGATCGATGGAGAATGGTGGGAAGGCTGGCCGACCGACAACGGCTTGGACGCCGTGAGTGCGCTGGCGTGGTTCAAAGCGGCCTATCATGCCAGCGGCGAGGAACGCTTTGCCCAGTATTTCACGGAACTGTATGAAAACAGGGAATATTTGCGGATCATGCGGGAAGCCATGTGGGTGTATATGGGTTATGGCACCAAGTGGTACAACGCCTATATGGCGTACGAAAACTTCTTTATTCTCCAGAGGTTGGAAGAAGATCAGCAGCGTTTCGAGGATTTGAAGGCCGTTTTCCGCGATACGTTGTGGCTCAATCTCGACGACGACACCCCCAACCGGCGGGGTATCAAAGAACACAACCCGGTGAAAACCTCGTGGTATCTGTATTCCACCGGCGAAAAAGATGCCGAAGCCCTGTATCATTCCTTGTATCAGGTTGCGGTGTTCCCCGATCCGCCGTTACGCGATCGGAAAGTGGAGAACTCGAAGAATCCCGACATCGAGATCAACCCGGACAAACCCGACGAAGCGCTCTATCCGCTTCCGAGTTACTCGCGCAAGCCGGACATGGTGATCTGGCACCGTAGCCCCTTCGACCTGGACGGCGGCGTGGATTCGGGCGAAGAACGCACCGGCTGCGACTACCTGCTGCCGTATTGGATGGGCCGTTACTACGGTTGGATCGGACCGGAGTGGTAAATCTTCGGCACACGATAAGAAGCCCGCAAAAATCGTTTATTTTTGCGGGCTTTTCAAAATCTACAAAGGCTGGACGTTCTTTACGAAACGCAGAGGCGTCACTTGAAGAGATTACAGAAGTGTATTTATTCCACGTCTCGGGCACATCGGAAGCCGTTGTATAGTGTTCCCTTATTAGCGTCCATTGAGCTTTCTGAAGATGATGTTACCTTGGTTTCTGGTAAATAGCTATGGGGATACCAATCTCCACCCATAATGGAACAACTGGTACCCAAAATCTCATCATATTGACAGTCATCTACCCACTCACTAACATTTGCGCTCATATCGTATAAGTCAAAGTCGTTCGGCTCGTATTGTCCCACCGGGCAGCAATTATAGGTTTCCTCCTGAAACCAACACGCAATATCATCCAAACAATTCCAATCATCGCCGCAATAGTAGGTCGTCGTCGTCCCGGCACGTGCTGCATACTTCCATTCTTCTATAGTGGGTAAGCGTCCTCCCGCAGCAACGCAAAATGCCTTTGCACCCCACCAACTAACTAAGTACATTGGACGATTTGCGTGTTCAGCATCTGTCGACCAAGAACCCCAGGCGCCTGTCTCGTTCAAGATGTCAGGATTATAAATTAAATGCCATTTCCAATCACTCGAAATTACACATGAATAATCGTAACAGTTATTACCTCTAAGGGTGTTCAAGAACTTCACGTACTGTAGATTCGTCACTTCGTACTGCATCATTTCGAAACTTGATACGGTATTTCCATCTGGAATCTCTATCCAGTCTATCATGTATTTATCCGTCACGGGGTTGTTGTCTTCTTCCGAACTTGAATCTTCCTCGGATTTCTCAATGTCTTCCATAGATTCCACAATGTCTTTATCGGCAGGAACGACCGTATTGATATCCAGATCGCTTGTCGAGCCGGTCCAACTGTTGCATTGGGAAGTCGGGACGCATTTCCAGTAATATTCACTGTTGCTTTCACAACAGGTCAGATTGGAATAATTACAGGTACCATCGGGATTGCAATCGTAGCCTTCGTAGCCATATCCATTCACCAAGTCTGAGGAACAGCCGGAAAGCATACTAAAAAGAAAACACCCAATCCAGATAACGATAAATAGCAAATCTCGTCGGTTCATGTCCTGACCTTCCCTTTACCTGCTAAAAAACGAAACATTATCATCAGTATATGGGACTATTTTCTATTATACTTTTCCAAATGGAAAAGTGATGACGTCATTCCAAGTTGCGGGCACATCGGAATCCAATGCTCGTTGACATAGAAAATGGATAACTAAAATCTCGGTAAGATGTGAGCAAGCATGTTTCAGGATCATGGTCGTAATGGTTTTCAAAAGGAGACCAACTGCCACCGCGAACTATGCGTTGTTTATAGTCGTTGCACTTTTTGCCATAATAAGCACTGCCGTCTGTAGGAGTTCGATCATAATCGAAGTCTTCACAATCCTCTACCCACTCAGCGACGTTGCCCGACATGTCGAATAATCTAAAACTATTTGGTTCGTACTGTCCCATCGTGCAGCAATCCAACGTATTTGATTGATCCCAACAGGCTATATCATCAAGACAACTCGGTTGATTGCCGCATAAGTAGTTTGTCGTCGTTTCTGCTCGCGCCGCATATTCCCATTCCGCCTCGCTAGGCAAGCGTCCACCGATCTTTTCGCAAAACGCTTTCGCCCCGTACCATGTAACCAGTGTTATCGGGCGGTCGATATAGCTTCCACTCACCGACCAGGTGTCATCTATGTTTAAGGTTAAACGAAACTTAATATTTTCCAAGTCAACACAATCTTTATCTAAGCACGTATTGTTTCCTATGGTGTTTAAAAATTTCGCATACTGCGCATTTGTGACTTCAAACTGCATTAGCTCGAAGGCTGGGACGTGCACTGTATGGCGAGGTAGCTCTCTTCTTACGTAATAATCGGATTCATCTCTCGTGTCGTTTATCGATTTTCCCATCATGAAATCTCCCTCTGGAATCGATACCCATTTGAGATTGAAATCATCCGTCGTCGTGTCGTCGTCCACTTCCTCCTCGTCTTCCTCTATATCTACGATATCTAGGTCGCCGCCATTGGAATTGGGATTGAAATCAATGGAGTAGCACAGGGAAGCTCGAACGCATTTTCCATGGTATGCATTGTCATTTTTACAACAGATCAGATCGGGTAGATTACAGGTGTCGTCTGGATTGCAAGATTTGCCTTCATTGCCGTATTCATTTACGTCGTCTGTTGCGGAGCAGGCGAAGAGCGCGTTGAAAGAAAAACATCCAATAAAAAAAGTGGTAAATAGTAAATTTCGCTTACCCATTTCCTGGTTTTCCACTTATGGCTTTTCCGTAAAAGGAAAAGCGTTTACATCATTCCACGTCTCGGGCACATCGGAATCCAATGTATATGGATGGGTCATTGGGAAATTGTTTGCCTCGATAAGATACCAGCAATGTTTCGGGTAAGCTAATGTGCTCGGGGGGATCCCAACTGCCACCGCGATGTATTCTTTCAGGGTTTGAACTGCAAGAGGTTCTGGCACTGCCGTCTGAAGGATAATTGTTGTAATCGAGCTTATAATCTATGCAATCCTCTACCCACTCAGAGACGTTACCTAACATGTCGGATAATCCAAAGTTATTTGGATCATACAGCCCCACCGAGCAACAATCCGTCGTTTGCGCTTGATTCCAGCAGGCAATATCACTCAGGCAATCTGGCTCATCGCCGCAGATGTAGCTCGTTGTCGTCTCGGCTCGCGCCGCATATTCCCATTCAGCCTCGCTGGGCAAACGACCGCCCGCCGCTTCACAAAACGCTTTTGCCCCGAACCATGTCACCAGTCGTATTGGGTGATTACCGTAACTTTCATTTGCAGCCCAATGATTCGAGGTTTCATTGTGAACTATACGCGGATTATCGAGGTCAATGCAATCTTCATCTAAACAACTATTGGTTTTATTGTCCCCTAAAAATAAAGCATACTGTGTATTGGTTACCTCAAGTCGCATCAGTTCGAAGCTTGGAACGTTCACAGTATGACGAGGTAGCTCTCTTACTGTTATATCTATAAACTCGTCATCGATCCTAGGGTCGTTTGGCGAAGGCCCCATCATGAAATCCCCACCCGAAATAGACACCCACTCGATATTGTACTTGTTCGTCGTCGTGTCGTCTGCTTCTTCCTCGACTTCCTCTTCGGATTCCTCCACGATATCTTCGTCACCACCAGTGGAGGGGTTGTCGTCGGATTCGTTCCAGTTGCACAGGGAAGGATCAACGCATTTCAAGTTGTAGGCATCGTTGCTTCTGCAACAGATCAGATCGGAAAAATTGCAGGTGCCGTCGGAGTTGCAAGAGTTGCCTTCGGTGCCGCTTCCTTCGGCTTGGCGCAGTTGTTCGTACTGAACGCAGCGGCCTTCGTAGCATTCAAGACCTTGCTGACAGACTCCGTTGTCGTTGCATTTGTAACCGTACCCGCCCACTTCCTCTACAACGCAGCCGGAAAGCGCGAAAAAGGAAAAACAACCTATGCAGAGAACGAGTAATCGCAAACTTTGCTTATTCATGCCGACAACCTTTCCTTCACCCGCCAGAAAACGAAAGATCCTGAAAGAATCTTTTTTGGATTTTATAACCGTATTGTATCCATTTTGTGAAAACAGTCTAGCCTTTTCCATTTCTTGGCTAATTTACAGGAAAAACTTCTCCCAGTTATTCCCTTTAATTTCCACTGTTTGGAGGTGCTCCAATTTAATCGTTCGCTTTTTGAGATCTAATGGCTTTTGCATAATAATTGGACGTGCCGAACCGTGAATTTTTCGTTGGAAAACCGTGCTTTTTCGAGTCATTTCAGTACATATCCACCACATTCACTTCCAGAACGACTTTCGCTTTGTCGTTTTCCCAAAGGATGTCGTGGTCATAGAGTTGTATCTGTCCCTCGAAACCGATCAACTCGTCGTGGGGGTCCAGGGAGATTCCCATCTCTGAAATGCCGAAGCGGGCGTAGCTATCCATTTCGAGGAAGCTGACCTTGAGATACAGCTCGGTCATCTGGTCGAAGATCGGTCCTGCGAAAACCGTATAATCCGGGTCCATCGGAGCGTTTTCCATCTCGACGATGAAAATCTCCGTCGAACGGTTGTCCACCCGGTCGTCGTGAACCAGAATATTCTGGCCATACGTATCGAGAATATACGGATTGTACCGAACCTGACTTTCCACCGCGACCTCGGCGGGAGGCTGGCCGTCGTTGCCGTCGAACAGTTCGTGCTTTTCCAGATCGTTGTAGAGCGTCACTTCTTTGACTTCGATAAACACTTTTCGCTTGTGGAACAGTACGGCGGTGGCCAGTACTTCGGCGGCTCCGGTGTCGGGGTAGGTCATATGGTCCACATACGTGAAGGTGTGGGTCGGCGGCAAAGGTTCCGAATAGGAAGGCTGCATGGTGGCCAATGGTCCACGGGTATGGAAAAACTCGTCCAGAGTGAACATGATTCCGTCGTTGGGTTCGTTGCCGGGATTGTTCAGGTCGAGAAGTCGGATTGTGCCTGCTTCGGCGATGTGTGGATCGGTGGCGCAGCCGTTGTGGATGATCATTCCTTCGAACAGCGGGTTGTCGAGGTCGTACAGCTTGTGATTCCAGGTGGTTACGTTATCCATATAGAAATCCGGGTTCATGATCGTGAAGTCGCCCTGGTCCAGACCGATGGCCGAGGCTGTGTCGCGTACGGTTTCGTTGTCGTACAGACGCGCCAGGCGTGCCCCGGCCAGTACACCGGCACTGGTGAACCAGCGTACGAAACGGTTTTCGGCGGCTAAATTTTCCATATTGTTTTCAATGACATAGCGTGTAATCATGCAACCCATCGAATGGCAGGCCATGTTGAAATGCGTTGCCCCGGTCACGTCGAGTTTGTGGCGCAGGTAGTAGGCAAGAATCAATCCGTAACGATGCAGGCGGCTGTAGCCATCAGTATAAGGATATTGCTCGATTTCCGCGACCTGCTCGTCGGTTAGCCAGTCGGCGGGGATACCACCGTAATATTCGAGTTTCGCGAATTGGTTGGGGGCGGTGGGGTTGCTCTCGCCACAAGGACGCTCGTGGCCGTACCGGGAAAACGCTTCAAAAATTCCACTACAGCTACGATCCGCGCCGTAAACCATTTGCTCCAGATCGCTGTTGCTTTTGTTCGTGAATCCATGCACCCAGACGGTGAGGGTCGTATCTTCCAGTTCATAGTCTTTCTCACCGGTCATCACGAAGTCCGGTCCGCAATCCGCCCGGCAGGAGAATTCGCAGGGATCGCAAGTGCCGTTGTCGCAATCGTCCCAGCGGTCGGCATCGAGCACCGGACCGATGCAGGTTCCCAGGACGCACATACCTCCGGGACAGGTTTCGGGAACGCTGGGGTGGCAGGAATAGTCGAACGGCTCTGATGTCTCGCAGATGACTTCTTCGATCTCCGGTTCCGGGTCGGCTTCCGGTTCTACCTCTTCTTCGTCGAATACTTCCGGTTCGGGGTCCGGGTCGAACTCCTCCTCGGGCTGCGATTCGATCTCGTCGAGATCGGCGGGGACGATGGCTTCATTCTCTTCCAGGTCATCATCGGCAGCAACGGGAGAGTCGTCCTCGGTGTCGGATTCGGTGGCGTCGATGTCGCCAGAGGAGGAAGAATCCCCGCCGAGATCCAAGGTGCTGGCCGAATCGTCGCAGCCGCACAGGAGCGAAAGCAGAAAAATCAAGCCAAAGCCTACAAGGGACGTACATCCGTTCATGGCTCGTTTCCTTTTTGATGGATGGGTTTTGTTGTCAACGTTTCCACTGTACGACGGAAGATGCCGAATGGCAATCGAAAGTTTGGTTTGAACCATTGAATCCATGGACTTTTTCCCAGTCCACGAAGCCGTCGAAATATCAGGACGGTTTTTTCTTCGAAAGGTATGGATGATTCCTGGACGCCGGTAAGAGACAACGGCTCTATTGAATATCTCACCGACAGGAATTGCGAAACGAGTTGGGGTGGGCGAAAAATTTCATAAAATGGTTTTTTTTCGGGAATCGTTTCACGGTGTATGGCATCCGATGATTTCCGGGATTTTTACCCAATGTATCGTCACGTTTGTATATTATAGTTAAAAGAAAAGCGTGAATGGACTCCGAAGGGCACGAAGTCAGAATCATTGGACTTTTAGATTTATCCATTCAATGGAATTTTTGAAATTGTAAGAAGCGAGATGTTTTTTTTTCACCAAAGTCCCATTCGAGGGAGTGAATGATGGATCGACTAAAAAGAATTGCACACAAAGTATGGGACGCCTAAGTCTCGGTTTTTACTTGACAAATCCTCCTGATTGACCTAACCATACCGCCAATGAATGGTGATTCATTCTAGTTTTACCGCGCAAGCGGCTTGAATGATCGGTGAAACGCCCGAATGACTTTTACGAAAAAATTCCGAACCCTTTGGCGAAAGCCAAAATGTGTCCCTGAGAGTGTTTTTGTGTGTGTGTTTAACCATGGAAAGACCAGCCGAGGTGGTTTGGTCTACTCTACCCAAAGTGAGGAGGTCTCATGCCAAGCTTTGTGATCACCGAGAAGTGTGATGGGTGCAAAGGTCAAGACAAGACTGCATGTATGTACATTTGCCCCAACGACTTGATGGTCCTGGACAAGGAGCAAATGAAGGCGTACAACCGCGCTCCCGACATGTGCTGGGAATGCTACAGCTGCGTTAAAATTTGCCCGCAACAGGCGATTGACGTTCGTGGCTACGCGGATTTCGTGCCCCTCGGAGCTTCCGTTGTGCCGATGCGTGGATCTGACAACATCATGTGGACGATCAAGTTCCGCAATGGTCAGGTGAAACGCTTCAAGTTCCCGATCCGCACCACTCCGGAAGGCGAAGCCCAACCCAGTGGCGGTTTCGACACGGGGACCGAAGACATCAAGGACAAGACCCTGGCCTACGAGCCGGCGGCCTTCGGTGGTGATGAAATCCCCACGGTGAAGAAGTAAGGAGGTTCTTCAATGGCGAACTTTGAAACTGTAACCGTTAACACTGATCTGCTTCTTCTTGGTGGTGGTATGGGATGCTGCGGCGCGGCCGTGGAAGCTTCCTACTGGGCCAAGAAACATGGTCTGAAAGTCACCCTGGTTGACAAAGCTGCGATGGATCGCTCCGGCGCCGTCGCCATGGGCCTTTCCGCCCTCAACCAGTACGTCGGCATCGCCAAAGGCGACAACACCGCCGAAGACTATGTCAAATACGTCCGCCAGGATCTCATGGGTGTCACCCGTGAAGACCTCGTGTACAACATTGCCCGTCACGTGGACTCCACCGTTCACCTGTTCGAAAAATGGGGCCTCCCCATCTGGACGGACGAAAACGGCAATTACGTGCATGAAGGCCGCTGGCAGCTGATGATCAACGGCGAATCCTACAAAGTGATCGTCGCCGAAGCCGCGAAGAACGCCCTCGCCGAAGCCGGCGGAGAGTACTTCGAGCGCGTGTTCATCGTCGAGCCTCTCGTCGAGAACGGCAAGTGCGTCGGCGCTGTCGGATTCAGCACCCGTGAAGAGAAATTCTACGTCTTCAAGGCCAAAGCCGTGCTGTGCGCCATGGGTGGTGCTGTGCACGTCTTCCGTCCGCGGTCCGTCGGTGAAGGTGCCGGTCGTTCCTGGTATCCGCCGTTCAACTCCGGTTCCTCCGCGTACTTCACGCTGCGCGCCGGTGCCGAAATGACCTGCCAGGAAGTCCGCTTCATCCCCGTCCGCTTCAAAGACGGTTATGGCCCGGTCGGTGCCTGGTTCCTCCTGTTCAAATCCCGTGCGACCAACGCTTTCGGCGAAGCCTACATGCAGACCCACGCCGACGAGCTGAAGAAGTACGCCCCCTACGGATTGGTCAAGCCGATTCCGGCCTGCCTGCGTAACCACCTTGGAATGATCGACCTCTTCTCCGGAAAGGGCCCGATCTACATGCAGACCGCCGAAGCGATCAACAACATCGCCGAAGGCGTCAAAGCCGAATTCGACGATCCCAAGAAAGCCGAGAAAGCCTTCAAAAAGAAAATGAAGACCCTCGAAGAAGAAGCCTGGGAAGACTTCCTCGACATGACCGTGTCGCAGGCTCTGCTGTGGGCCGCCACGAACGTGCAGCCGGAAGAAAAACCCTCCGAAATCGCCCCGTGCGAGCCTTACTTCATCGGCTCCCACTCCGGCGCTTCCGGTGCCTGGGTTTCCGGTCCCAAGGATCTGACCGACTCCTGCCCCGAGTACTTCTGGGGATACCCGAACATGACGACCGTCAACGGCCTGTTTGCCGCCGGTGACGCTTCCGGAGCCAGCTCCCACAAGTTCTCCTCCGGAACGCACGCCGAAGGCCGCATCGCCGCCAAGGGCGCCATCGATTACATCCTCGACAACAACGCCGAACCCACGTTCGACGATGCCAAAATCGAGGAACTGAAGGCCACGATCCTGAAGCCGCTCGACACGTTCGAAGCGAACAAAAACTTCACGACCGATCCTGCCGTCAACCCGAACTACATCCTGCCGAAGGACTACATGACTCGCCTCCAGAAACTGATGGACGAGTATGCCGGCGGCGTTTCGATGCAGTTCACCACCAACAAGCATCTCCTCGAGATCGGCATGACCAACCTCACGTACCTCAAAGAGGACTCCGAGAAGTTGGCTGCCCGCGATCTTAACGAACTGATGCGCGCCTGGGAAAACGTCCAACGCACCTGGCAGGCCGAATCCCACATGCGTACCCTCCAGTTCCGTGAAGAGACCCGTTGGCCGGGCTACTACTATCGCGCTGACTTCCCCGAAATGAACGAGAACGAGTGGAAGTACTTCGCGAACTGCAAGTACGATCCCGCCACTGGCGAATGGGAGATGATCAAGCGTGAAATCAAGCAGATCGTCGAGTAATCATTCGTAAGACTTCCTTCCGGGTTTTCCTGGAAGGAGACTCTTTGGCTCCGGGCGCTCACCGCGCCCGGAGTTCTATTATCTTCTCATCTCTTTTTTGCTTGAACTAGGGTATCCGTTTCGGGGGAGGATACGACAAATTCAACCGTATTTTCAATGAGGTAGCTGGTGATGATCGAGAAGAATCCTGTATGTCCCCATTGCAATCAGGTCACCAAACGCATGGAGATTCCCGAGGAAACCCATTGGGAAGCTCAATTTCTGTATGTTTGTTTTAACGATGAATGCCCCTTTTTCGTCAATGGTTGGGAATGGATGCGCGAACACAACAAGGTTTCGGCATCCTACCGGTACCGCGTCGATCCTCAGACCGGCTCGGAAGGATCGTTCCCCGTGTGGTCGATCGATGCGATGAAGAACAAAATCATCGAAGATTGAGCCAAAGTACGAAATATCAGGCCATTTTTTCTATCTTCTCTGCATAGACTTCAACGTGTAAAGGATTCGGGAGTATGACCGACAAAGAAACGATGCGCCGCATCGAGAACATGAAAGACGCGATCCTGGCGGATTATCCGCGCCTGAATAAAGACGACAAATTCAAGTTTTCCTGCCATCCCGGCGTAAGCTGCTTCGGCGAGTGCTGTGGCGATGTCAATATCTTTTTGACCCCTTACGACGTGATTCGACTCAAAAAAGCGTTGGATATTCCTTCGGACGATTTTCTTTCCAAATACACCCTCGTCACGCAACCCGACGAAGAGGGCCAGCGCGTTCCGATGATCGTCATCAAAATGGACGAGGAAAACAACAAACGCTGCCCGTTCCTGGGTGAAAAGGGCTGTACGGTATATGAAGACCGTCCCTGGGCCTGCCGTATGTATCCGTTGGGTATGGCGTCCGGGAAAACCGACAAGAATCCCGAAGGCGAGGAATTTTTCTTCTGCTTCAGGACGAAGGTTGTAAAGGTCTGAACGAGCCGAACGAATACACGATCGCGGAGTACATCCAAGAGCAGGGCATCGAGGAATTCGACCGGAACAACGAGCCTTTCCGTGAATTCAGTTTGCACAAAGGTTTTACTGTGGGGCGGAAGTTCTATCCCCAACAGTTGCAGATGTATTTCATGGCTTGTTACAACCCGGACATGTTCCGGCGCTTCATCTTCAACAGTTCGTTTTTGGACAAGTTCGAGGATCTCGATGCCGAGCGGGTCGAAAATTTCAAAACCGACGATCTCGATTTGATGAAATTCGCCTTCGACTGGCTACGTTTCGTGATGTTCGGAGAGAATACGTTGAAGGTCAAAGCGGAAGTGCTCAAAGAGCAGCAGGAAAAACTGCTCAAGGAGAAGGCCGGACCCATTAAGACTGTGAAATAGTTAGGATTTTCCAGCGTCGTACGAGGACCGTGCGGCGTGGTTCATTGGATATCTGTCGTGGCCGCGAGGCGGTCGGGACACATTGATCGGTTGTTATTTTCTGAAGGAGGTTGAGCTGTCATGAGTTCGCATCACACCAGCGTACTGGTGGTCGGTGGCGGAATCGCCGGGACCACTGCGGCTGTCGAGGCGGCAGAACTCGGGCACGAGGTATACCTTGTCGAAAAAAGCCCGACATTGGGCGGCAGGGTAGCCGGGATGAACAAGTACTTCCCAAAACTGTGCCCTCCGTACTGCGGTCTTGAAATCAACTACCGTCGTATCAAAGAAAACCCCAAGATCAGCGTCTTCACGCTGTCGGAAGTCAAGAAGATCGAAGGGGAATCCGGCGATTACACGGTTACGGTGGAGGTCACGCCTCGTTACATCAAGGACGATCTGACGAATCCCATCGCTCCTTTCGAGGATCTCGAAGCGTCTCTGCCCAACGAGTACAACTACGGGATGGACAAAAAGAAGCCGGTCCAGGTTCCCCACGAGTTGGCATTCCCTTACCTGCCTGTCGTCGATTCCTCCGTGCTGGATAACGACGAACTGCGCAAGCAGGTCGAAGGTATCGAAGGTGTCGATCTGACACAGGAAACCAAGGAAATGACCCTCAAGGTCGGTTCGGTGATCTGGGCCACCGGCTGGGTTCCCTACGATGCTTCCAAGATCGATTATCTCAACTACGATCGTTATGCCGATGTCGTCACCAACGTGGAATTCGAACGGCTGGCGGCGGTCAACGGTCCCACCAAAGGCAAACTGCTGCGCCCCTCCGACGGACGCGAAGCCAAGCGCGTAGCCTTCGTGCAATGCGCCGGTAGCCGCGACGAGCGCCATCTGCCCTATTGCTCGGGCATCTGCTGCATGGCGTCGCTCAAGCAGTCCACCTACGTACGGGATGCCTACGATGACGGCGAAGCCTGGATTTTCTACATCGATATCCGCGCTCACCGCTACGAGCATTTCTATCGCCGGGTGCAGGACGACGAGAAGACCTACCTTGTCAAAGGCAAACCCGGAACGATCAAATACGACGCCAACTCCGGCGATCTGATCGTGGTGTCCGAGGACATGGAACAGAACAAGATCATTGAAGTTTCCGTCGATATGGTAGTCCTGGCCACCGGCATGGTGCCGGAGACGGCCATCAACAAGATTCCCTGCGAGGGATTGACCTACGACGAATTCGGTTTTCTGGTGGCTGATCCGGAAACGGCGGCGATTTATCCTGCGGGTTGTGTCAAACGGCCCGTCGATGTGGCCACATCGGTGCAGGATGCAACCGGCGCTGCGATCAAATCGAGTCGCGGTTAGGGAGGTTCCAAAATGGCTGAAAAAATTGGATGTTTTCTTTGCACTGGCTGTGGAATCGACGAAAAATTCGAGATGGATGATGTCGTCGAAGCCGCCGAGGAATTGGGAGTCGCGTTCGTCGAAACCCACGAGGCGCTCTGCTCCAAAGCCGGATTGGACCTGATCAACGGCAAAATCGATTCCGACGGCTTGGATGCCGTGGTGATCGGTGCTTGCTCGGGCCGCGATAAAACCGCACTGTTCCAGTTCCCCAGCGTGTTCGTTCGAACGCTCCAACCTGCGTGAAGGCGTGGCCTGGACGCACGACAAGGACGACGAGGACGACGACGATGAAGTCGCCACCCAGGAACTGGCCAACGACGTGATTCGCATGTCCATCGCCAAGGCCAAAGCGGCCAAGCTGCCCACGCCGCAGACCAACGAAATGAACGAGCGCATCGTTGTCATCGGTGGTGGTCCTACCGGTATCAGCGCTGCGCTTAGTGCTGCCGAGGCGGGCAAGGAAGTGGTTTTGGTCGAGAAGGAAGACAAGCTGGGCGGATTCGCCAACAAGCTGTTCAAAGTCTTCCCGCGTGATTACGACATCGCCGCTTACGAGAAAATCGATCTGGACGGCATGATCGCCAAGATCGAAGCCAACGACAAGATCACGGTGCATCTCAGCGCCGAAATCGGTCGCATCGTCGGTGCCCCTGGTAAATTCGACGTGACGATCAACAAGGGTGGAGACAAGCTGGAAGTCAAGGCCGACAGCTTTGTGCTGGCCGCCGGTTGGAAGCCCTACGATGCTACCAAGCTGGGTCACCTTGGTTACGGCAAGCCGAACGTCATCACGAACATCGAGTTCGAACAGATGGCCAAGGAAGGCAAAATCAGCGACGATCTCGAATCCGTTGTGTTCGTGCAATGCGCTGGAAGTCGAGACGACGACCACCTGCCCTACTGCTCCAACGTCTGTTGCGGTGCGTCGCTGAAGCACGTGACCTACCTCAAAGAGAAAAATCCCGAAATCGCGACTTATGTCATTTACAAAGACATCCGCGCTCCGGGTCACTACGAGGAAGTTTACAAGAAAGTCCAGAAGATGGGCACGCTGTTCGTTAAAGGCGAAGTCCAGGACGTGGACGAAGGCGACGAAGGCAAGCTCAACGTCATGGCCACCGATACACTGCTCGGCGAAGAGCTGTTTATCGAAGCCGACTTGGTTGTGCTGGCCACCGGTCTCGTGCCGACCACGCTGGAAGCCGAACTGCTGCACCTCGAGTATCGCCAGGGACCGGAACTGCCGCAACGCGATTACGGTTTCCCGAACTCCCACTTCATCTGCTTCCCCTACGAAACCCAACGGACCGGTATTTACGCTGCCGGTACGGTTCGTATGCCGATGGATATCGCCCAGGCGATCGACGACGGCGCGGGTGCGGCGACCAAGGCCGTGCAGATCTGCGAACTGGTAGCCGAAGGCAAGGCGACCCACCCCCGTGTGGGGCGACTTCTCGCTGCCCGACATCAACTTCAAGCGTTGCACGAGCTGCAAGCGCTGCACCGAGGAATGCCCCTTTGGCGCATTGGACGAGGACGAGAAAGGCACGCCGCTGCCCAACCCGACCCGTTGCCGCCGCTGCGGTACCTGCATGGGTGCCTGCCCCGAGCGCGTGATTACGTTCGAAAATTACTCCGTGCCGATGATCGGTAACATGATCAAGGCGATGGAAGTGCCGGACGAATTCGAAGAACGCCCCCGCGTGCTGGTGCTGGCCTGCGAGAACGACGCCATCGCCGCGCTCGATATGGCTGCCCATAACGGCCTGAAGCTGAATCCGTATTTCCGTGTAGTTCCGCTGCGTTGCCTGGGTTCGATGAACCTGGTCTGGATCGCCGACGCGCTCGCCAAGGGCATCGACGGCATCATGCTGATGGGCTGCAAGTACGGTGACGACTATCAATGCCACTTTGTCAAGGGCAGCGAGCTGGCCAACATCCGTATGACGAAAGTCCAGGAGACTCTTGACCGCCTGATGCTGGAATCCGAGCGCATCCGCTTCGAGCAGATCGGCATCAACGATTACGATAAGATTCCCGCCATGTGGGAAGATTTTGCCGAAAAACTCGAAGAGTTGGGTCCGAACCCCTACAAAGAGTAGTAACCGCTGATCCAAAACATAGCGGAAGCCGGATAACACGGTATAATGACCTCCGGTTTCCGCGTGTTCAATAAAAGGAGCGCATAATGCCTGACGAACCGAAAATGCCGATCCCGGAATTGGGAGACGCCGTCGTTGAATCCGGCGGCGATACGCTGTATCAGTGCATGCAGTGCGGCCTGTGCGTGACCTCCTGCCCCTGGCGTCTCGTCGAAGGCGAGATTTCCGAGGAGTTCAACACCCGCAAATTGCAGCACATGGGTCAACTCGGCGTAGAGGGATACGAATCTCGACAATATCCTGTATGCCTGTACGACCTGCGGTATCTGCAAGATCCGCTGCCCCCGCGAAGCCAACCCCATCGAGAACATCCGCGCCCTGCGTTCGATGCTCGTGGGTGAAGGTTCCGTGCCCAACGCTTACAAGCCCGTTATCGGCAGCTTGTCGAGCAACGGAAACCCCTGGCAGGGTGATCCCGCTACCCGCGCAGACTGGGCCAATGGTCTCGATGTTCCCGAATTCACCGAGGACACCGAATACCTGCTTTTCGTGTGCTGCACTTCCTGCTACGACGCTCGAAGCAAGAAGATCGCCAAAGCCATCGCCAACGTGCTGAAAAAAGGCGGCGTAAGCTTCGGCATCATCGGCAACGAAGAGAAATGCTGCGGCGAGTCCGTACGCAAGCTCGGTGGCGAGGAAACTTTCCAGGAACTGGCCGGTCACAACATCGAGCTGTTCAAGTCGAAGGGTGTGAAGAAAATTATCACCACGTCGCCTCACTGCCTGTACACGTTCCGCTACGAATATCCGGAACTGGACGGTGAATTCGAAGTGATGCACTACACCCAGATGATCGAGAAACTGATCGAAGAAGGCAAAATCAAGCCCGCCACCGATCTGAACAAAAAGGTCATCTTCCACGATCCCTGTTATCTGGGACGCCACAACGAGATCTACTCCACCCCGCGTAACGTGCTGGACGCCATTCCGTCCATCGAGCGCGAGGAAATGGATCGTTTCGGCAAGGAAAGCATCTGCTGCCAGGGTGGTGGCGGACGCATCTGGATGGAAACGAATCCGGGCGAACGCTTCGGCGACCTGCGTATCAACGACGCCGTGGCGAAAGACGCCAACGTCGTGGCCACGGCCTGCCCGTACTGCACGATTATGCTGGATAGCTCCAACATGACCGTCGGCAAGGAAGACCTGGAAATTCTCGATATCGCCGAGCTGATCGACCAAAGCCTCTAAGTCTCTGAGACAACGAAGCTTTTCAACCCCGAAACCGTACGGTTTCGGGGTTTTTGTGTGTCTTGGTCATGGGTTATGAGGAATGAGTTCAGGGGAAAGGGGAACGATTTCCGGTTGTGTTTCGGGTAAATGAACCGATATTTTGAAAAGGAAAGAGGTGAAAGTCTTTTTTGGGGGAAAAGATTCCAACCCCAGAGGTTCGTTTGTCCGTGATCTCTGTAACATTCAGGATTTCATTGATTTTTTATTTCGAATGTGAAAGAAACAAGCAGTGTGATCGAAGGATGAACCGAGCAGGAATATCTCTTGCTATTTGACAAGCAGCGTTTACGCCGACCATTCAACGTGAGGTGGTCGAAAAACGGGTTCTCGCTTCTACGATTCGAAGCAACTCCAGGAAGCTGTCACCGTTCAAAGGGGGGAAAGCGCTTCCCAGGTGAAGAAACCCGGAAAATTCTGGAAAACATCATTTCCCAGTGTGGGAAAAATGTTTCGAGTGTAGGGAGATTTTCTTTTCCCAAAAACTCGGAGCATGAGACAAGATCGCTAAATTTCTGGAGATTTCAATAGCTAAAGAGTATAATAAGTATTGATCCGTCCTTTCAAGTGCGTTCATGTCGTGATGCAGGGGCACCATTGTCCCCTGTCGACTGAATCGCTCGAATCTTTCTTCGTATGGAGTGAAGCCGGATAACGAAATGAAAATTCATTGCGACAACTGTAAAGCAGGATACAACATTCCGGACCAAAAAGTGCAGGGTCGGTCCTTTAAGTTCAAATGCAAACGCTGCGGGCACATCATCACTGTGCGAAAAGCTTCGGCAAGCACTTCCGTAGCCATCGATTCGGCAGAAACCCCTGCCGCGAAGGCGGCGGCTCCCGCTTCACAGGCCGAGCCTGCACAGGCGAAAGTGGATCAACCCGAGCAGGGCGGGACGCAGGTATGGAGCGCGGCGAAGGTCCAGGAAGTGATGGACGACGCCAAGGTCGAAAAATCCCAGCAAGAACAGGCAGATAAGCCCGAGCAGGGTGGAACGCAGGTATGGAATGCGGCGAAGGTCCAAGAGGCAATGGACGACGCCAAAGCCGAAAAAGACCAGCAAGAACAAGCAGACCAACCCGAGCAGGGCGGAACGCAAGTGTGGAGCGCGGCGAAGGTTCAGGAAGTAATGGACGACGCCAAGGCTGAAAAAGTTCAGCAAACACAAAAAGAGCAACCCGAGCAGGGTGGGACACAGGTATGGAGCGCGGCGAAGGTCCAGGAAGTAATGGACGACGCCAAGGCCGAAAAAGTTGCTGCACCGAAAGATGAAAAACCGATCTGGTACGTAGCCTTCGAAAACCAGCGTTTCGGACCGATCACCATTTCGGAAATCGGTGAAAAAGTGCTGGGTGTTCGTCCCCAGGGCGAGATTTTCGTCTGGCGTTCCGGAATGGAAAACTGGGCCAAGATCGAAACCGTTTCGGAGTTTTCCAGTGTTTGGGAACAATTGCACGAAAAAGTGGTCGAGAAAGATCCAGAACCGGAAGCTCCCGTAGATCCGATCGTCGAACGCAGAGAACAGCTAAAAGAAGAAGCCGGGAAGAAAAAGCTTGATGCGGACGTGCATACCTCTTTCGCTGAATTGATCCGTGATTCGGACGAGGAGGAAGAAAGCGAACGTTCCTTCGCCTCTCTTCTGGAAGAGGAAGAGTCAACAGGCGAAGCCCAAGCCTCCTCCGACAGCATCGCCCCTACGTTGAAAGATCTGGTAGAAAAAGAAGTAGGCGGCGATCGTACCCACACCTTGTCGGAAACCACCGGAGTCAAGACCGGATTCAAGGTTTCGCGAGAGGAAGTCTACGAGCAGGAATGGAAACCCGAAGAAACCCGTCGTCGCAACCTGATGCCGATGATGATGTTTGCCTGGCTGTTTTTCCTGATTACCGGAGCGGCGGCTTTGGCGTTTTACGGCGTGATTCCAACTCCTCCGTGGTTCCAGAGACTGCCGGTGATCGGAGAATGGTTCCATGTGGAAGAAGTGGACCGTTACGGAGAAATGCAGTCGGAATTCGAACGTCTGGTCATGATCGACGACGCGAAAATCGACATGCAGGCCGCTGAGGAAGAACCGCCTTCCGAAGAGGAAATGAAAGCTGCAACGGACGAAAAAGCCGAGAAAAAGGCCAAAAAGAAAAAGAAGAAAAAAGCCAAGAAAAAACGCTCCAAGAAAACGGCAAAAAGCAACAAAAACGGTGCCGTCACCGAGTTCGATTTCGATTCCGAGGAAAAACTTCCAACAACCGGCGAATTGGACCTGAACGATACCGATCGAGTTCCACCCTTGTCACGCAAGCAGGTCAGCAAAGTGTTGCGGAAAAACCGCAGCACCATTGGGAAATGCATCAAGAAACATGGAAAAGGTGCTCCCCAAGGCGATATGGTGGTTCGCTTCCGTATCAATCGTCGGGGAAGCGTCGTGACGTCCAAAGTGGTTACTCGGGAATACGACGACTCACCGTTGTCCCAATGCATAATAGACGCCCTCGGTCGGATGGAATTTCCTTCTTCGGGTGGCTCGATCACGATCAATTACCCGTTTAGTATCCAGTAGTTCCGGTGTATCGAGGACAATCCATCGGGGTGGTGGTTCCCGTGTATAACGAGGAAAACACCATCGTGCAGGTGGTCGAAACCATGCCGGAGTTCGTTGACGGTGTGCTGGTGGTCAACGATGCCAGCGATGACGGCACGGCACAAGCCCTTCACCACGACTGCTCCCACAAAGGTCTAGAAATCATTGAGAGAAATCAGCGTGGGGGCGTCGGCGCAGCGATCCGCAACGGGTATTGTGAAGCTCTCAAGCGTGGCTTCGATTGCGTGGCCGTCATGGCTGGTGACGGTCAAATGGCTCCCGGCGACTTGTCAACCCTGCTGGATTCGCTCATCGATGGCGAGGCGGATTACGTCAAAGGCAATCGTTTCGACCACCCGGACGTGAGAAAAAACATGCCCTGGGAACGTTATTATGCCGGGCAACTGCTTTTGTTTCTGACCCGCCAAATTACCGGATACAAGCACATTTCGGACAGTCAATGCGGCTATACCGTAATTCGTCGAGAAACCCTGGAGCGCCTGGAGTTGGATAGGATCTATCCGGGCTATGGTGTTCCGAACAGCCTATTGACGCTTTTAAGTCTCCAAAACGCCCGCGTTGTGGAATGCGTGGTGGAACCGGTTTACCATAGGCGTTTCAGTCATATGAATCTGAAAACGCTACCGTTTACTTTGGGTTGGCTATTCGTGCGTCTGGCGGGAATGCGTTTTGGCCATAAAATCCGAAAACGGGTAGGCGTTGCGCCTCGCTGAAAAACGTGGCTTTTGCATAAATCGGGATTTTGATGGTTTTTAGAATACCCATGTTTGTCATAGTCTTTCGTGCGAAGCGTGGAAGGCTGTGTTTTCAATGGTTTGCACAGTTTCCCGGACCTTCCGGTCCGTGAGTCGATGGCATCCCGAAGATTTATCTTCGGGATTTATGCAAGAGGCTCAAGCGAATCAAAATTTTTCGATAAATACTTCAGGAAAAAGGTGGATTCATCCTGATTTTGGTGAAATCATGAATCTGAAAACAGATGCAGCCAAAGGATATCCCCGTGATTGACAACAAAACCTACTACGACGAGTTTTCGAAATCCTACGATCGCACACGGCAGGGAGAATACCACCGTTTTCTCGACGATTCCGCCCTATCCCTGCTTGCTCCTTATCTTCCCTGCGAAAGTGTGTTGGAAATCGGTTGCGGTACGGGTCGTTTGCTGGAGCGCGTCGCCGCTCGTGCAAAACAGGCAACAGGCGTCGATTTGTCTCCCGGAATGCTGCTGTCTGCTCGTGAAAAGGGTTTGAATGTCCACGAAGCTCCGGCCCAGGCTCTGCCGTTCGAGGAAGCGAGCTTCGATCTGGTGTATTCCTTCAAAGTGCTGGCGCATGTTCAGGAAATCACGGAGGCGGTCCGCGAGGCGGTTCGTGTTGCCCGTCCCGGCGGCGTTCTGGTGCTGGAGTTCTACAACCGCGATTCGGTGCGCAGGCTGGTCAAGGGATTGCGGAAAAAATCCATCGGTCATGACACCGATGAAGGGCAGGTGTTCACTCGCTACGATACGTTGGAAACCATTCGTTCGACCCTGCCGAACAACGTAACGATTCTCGGGTTCGAAGGCACGAGGATTCTCACCCCGATGGCAGCCGCCCACGACCTTCCTTTCGCCGGCTCGTTGCTGCGCCTGGGTGAATTTGCCGTTGCGGGTAGCTTTTTAAAACGATTCGCCGGATTTCTGGTGGTCAAAGCCCGAAAACATTAGATCGTGTCATCACGGGTTATTTTAAGAAGTGTATTACTCCTTAAAATAAGAAAAATCGTTGGAAATCGAGTGTCATAGTCTACCTCGCGGAACGAGGAAGGCTGTGCTTTCCAAGGTTTTCACAGCCTCCCGGACTTTCCAGTCCGTGAGACTATGGCACACTTTGGATTTATAAAATACTAATAAAAACTAAGACTTACCATTTAGTTATATAGCATGTGACGATACTGTCTAGGCTTTCAACGCGGCTGCCGTTCGGGTTTCCAGCAGTTTTGTCCCGGCGAGTTGATCGCCCAAGTGTCGGCCATCCGGGTTTTTGTTGATTTGCATCGCCACAAATACGGTAAGAACCACCAGCACGACACCGAAAGCGCCGAAACCCATTCCACCCAATATGGCAAACAAGCCGGAAATAGCCAAAACCAGATTACGCGAGATGGATTCGGTGACACCTGCCGGAAGCCAGTTGTCCATTTTCACGACACGCAATCCGACCAGCAGTTTTCCAAGGCTGCGTCCTTTGAACGCATCGCGGAACAGCAGGTAGGCGGCGCCGACGATCGGTCCGATCCAGTTCCAGTTGATGGCGAGGGCCACGAAGATTCCGACATCGATAAAATCCGCAATAAAGCGTAGACGTAGATCCGCACGTTTAATTGGTTTGTTCTGCGGTTTACTTTTACGTCGTTTTTCGTCTTTGGGAAGACTGTGGTAGTCGAGGTTATGTGCCAACTGCATGGCTTTTATCTTGGCGGTGTTTTCCAGGTTCTTCGGATCGATCTCCGGCATGGTCCACCTCCTCGTTGCGAAAACTGTATGATATTACTCATAATTGTAGGAATTTGGCACAAGGTGTCAACGAAAAATATAAGGTTTGTGGTTTTCTGACTTTTTATTGTAGTGATAGGAATTATGACTATCTTCTGAATCTACTAAAAATAGTTAAATAGAAGATATCCGCTGCTTCAAGATAGCATCGGCGTGCTTGACGGATAACCGGTACCATCGGCGGGTGAGAGCCAGTTTTTCCTCGTCGGAGAGTCTTTCGATGGTCTGATGGGCTTCGAGCAACCCCTCGGCTTTTTGCAAGGCCAAGGCTGTCGCCACCGATACGTTGTAGCTTTGCGTAAACCCTTTCATCGGCAGGGTAAAGCATCCATCGCAAAGGGCCATTTCATTCGGGTCCAGCCCGAGCAGTTCGTTGCCCATCAGCAAAGCCACGCGGCGGGTGAAGTCGTGGGATTCCAGAGGCTTGGAGTTTTCGGTCAGACCACCGGCATAGATCGCGTATCCACGGGAACGCAAAGCTTCGAGGCAGGTTCGCAGATTGGACCAATAGGTGACACTGAGCCATTTGTCCGCGCCCTGAGTGATGTCACGGTTGATTTTTCCGGGGCTGCCATCGCCCAGCACGACATGCACGTCTTGCAGTCCCATGGCTTCGCAGCTTCGGAAAATCGCCATGTAGTTGTGGGGTTTGTTCAGGCGACTGATCACAACGGTCAACGAGCGGGTGCGACGTTCGAGCACGGCCGCGATTTTCTGTTTTCGCGCTTCCGTGACAAATGGTGCCAATATCTCGATTTCGTTCATGATCTCACTTGTTCTCCCCAAAAAAATCCAACGACAGGCCGTCCCTGTGTACCACCGAACCCGGGAATTTGCACACGAATTTTTCAATTCCGCCTTTAGGCCAAAGTTTCTTTTTTAACTAATTGACAAGTATTCATGTATATGGGATATGAAGACCCCCTTGGGCTTGAGAAGTTCGCGGAAACGTGACTTTTACCCATGTGAGAGAGTCATAGAACCTGTAACCGACCTTGACAAAGATCGGTATTTTTAAAGAATGCAATCCATCAACTGAGTATTGACACAATGTCTGTTTTTCGGAAAGCCATCGATCATCTTTTATCCGCTTCGCAGCTTGAGCAATCGAAAACTCTGTCTGACGTCCGCCAAAATCTTTTCGATTTGCTCACTTTGATCGTTTTTCCTGTCAGCACCGTTCCTCTCTTGGGAGGGATTTACAAAAGCGTACAAATGGATCGCTGGTTCGTTCTGGCGTTGTATATCCTGTGCTATGTGATTTTACTTGTGCTGTTTTGGTTTCGCCAACGCTTGGCGTATGTTTATCGTGTTTCCATTGCTCTGTTTCTTATCTATGCTTTCGCATTATTTTTGCTTGTGCGCTTCGGGATTCCCGGTGCTGGGATCATTTTGTTTCTTGCCTTAAGTATGGCGACGTCCATTTTCCTCGGTATTCGTGCCGGAGTGGCTACGATGCTCGTCTGTGCCGCCAGCATTTCCCTTGTCGGTTCCGGAATGACCACGGGTTGGATTCCCTTCGATACCCGAATCGGGCTGAATTCGCTCAGTGCATCCAGTTGGTTCCAAGGAGTAACGATTTACCTGTTGCTGGCGATCGTGATGATTTTCAGTCCGGGGCTTGTTATGCGGCGACTGGAAGTATTGCTGGTCAACGAGCGAAAACAGTCGAAAAAACTGAAAAAAAGCAACGATGACCTTTTGAGCGAGATCCAAGCCAGAAAAGAAGCCGAGCGGATGCGGGATCGTTTGGAAGAGCAGGTGAGGCAGGCGCAAAAAATGGAATCGGTGGACGACTGGCCGGAGGTGTGGCCCACGATTTCAACAATCTGCTAACCGGAATCACCGGAAATGTAGTCATGGCGCAAATGGATCTCCATCGTAGTGATCCGATATACGAAACGCTGGAAGAAATTCAGTCTGCCGCCCAGTGTGCCACAGATCTCACTCGCCAATTGCTGGCCTTCAGCCGGAAATCGATCATCGAACCGAAAGTCATCGATTTGCACGAGCACATCGAAAATATGCTGAAAATGCTCGAACGAATCATTGGCGAGGATGTCGTCATCGATGTTTCGTCCGAACAGCCTGAGGGGAAAATCAAAGCCGATCCCAGTCAAATCGAGCAGATCATCGTGAACCTTTCGGTCAATGCTCGGGATGCCATGCCGAACGGTGGGCTTTTAACCATCGCGGTCGGAGAGATCGAGTGTAATGAGGATTATTGCAAAATGCACCCCGACACCGTTCCGGGGGAATATATCAGGCTTACTTTTACCGACAACGGTGAAGGGATGGACGAAGAAACGAAAAACAAGATTTTCGATCCATTTTTCACCACCAAAAGTGAAGGCAAGGGTACCGGACTGGGGTTGTCCACCGTTTACGGGATCGTCAAACAGCATCGTGGATTTATCGAGGTGGATTCCACACTTGGAAAAGGCACGACGTTTTCGATTTATTTTCCTCTCGTACGTATGAAAGCCGAACCCATCCAACCATCATCCATTCTCGATGATTTACCGAAAGGCAAAGAAACGATACTGGTTGTAGAAGACGAATCGATGGTGCGAAGAATTGCGACTCGGATACTTGCCCGACTGGGTTACAATATATTGAGCGCAGAAAACGGCCCCGAAGCGTTGACGCAAATCGAGAAGTATACCGGGTCAATAGATTTGTTGCTGACAGACATTATCATGCCTGACATGAATGGTCGCGAATTGGCCCGAAAGATCCAAGAAATATCCAAGAAAGTAAAAATCATTTACACTTCCGGATATTCGAAAGACGTCATCGCACAGCGCGGTATTTTGGAAAAGGGTTTGGAATTTCTAGCCAAACCCTACACACCGCAAACACTGGCTCTGAAAGTACGCCATGTATTGGATAGCACGTTGGCAGAATAATGCATCACTGCTAAATCATTTGGATACAACAGTAATCATGAACGACTGGTTGTAGGGATAGTAGGTCGGATAAATTTCTCGCCCGACAATACAAAGTGTCGGGCTAAAATCAGCCCGACCTTGTGTGAAAACTACTCGATGCGTTCCAATCCGCCCATGTAGGGACGCAGCACCTCAGGAACCACAATCGAGCCGTCCGCCTGCTGGTAGTTTTCGAGAATCGCGACGACGGTACGTCCCACGGCTAGTCCCGACCCGTTGAGTGTGTGACAGAAACGCGGCTTGGCTTTCTTTCCTTTGGGGCGATAGCGCAGGTTCATTCGTCGGGCCTGGAAATCGCCGCAGTTCGAGCAGGAGCTGATTTCCCGGTATTTCTCCTGCATTGGTAGCCAGACCTCCAGGTCGTAACAGCGTGCCGCACCGAAGCCCAGATCGCCGGTACAAAGTTCAACGATCCGATAGGGAAGTTCGAGCATTTGCAGAATGGTTTCGGCATGTTGCAGCAGTTTCAGGTGCTCGTCTCGTGATGTTTCGGGCGTACACAGGTGTACCAACTCCACCTTGTTGAACTGGTGCTGGCGGATGTAGCCTCGAACATCCTGTCCGTACGACCCCGCTTCGGAACGGAAACAGGCCGTCAGACCGCAAAGCCTTACCGGCAGGTCGTCTTCGTCGAGGATTTCATCGGCATGCAGGTTCGTCAGCGGGACTTCGGCGGTGGGAATCAGGTAGTAACCCCAGTCTCCCTCAACTTTGAACAGGTCTTCCTCGAACTTGGGGAGCTGTCCCGTACCGGTCATCGTCTTGCGATTGACGAGGAACGGCACCAGTGCTTCTTTGTAGCCGTGCCGGGAGGTATGTGTGTCGAGGAAAAAGTTGTACAGTGCTCGTTCCAACCGCGCTCCGGCACCCATCAGCACGGTAAAACGCGCTCCGGCGAGTTTCGCGCCTCGTTCGGTATCCAGAATCCCTAGCGTCGCGCCGAGTTCGTCGTGCCATTTGGCGTCGAAATCGAAGCGGGTGGGTTCGCCTACCGTGCGCAGCACCGGATTGTCGTCTTCGGTTTCGCCCACGACGGTTTCGTCCAGCGGCAGATTGGGAACGGACAGCAAAACGGCTTCGATCTCTTCTTCCACGGCCTTCAGTTCGGGGTCCATCGCCTTGATGCGCTCGGAAAGTGTCTTGAGCTCTCCTCGCTTGGCCTGCAAACCTTCCTGATCCTTGGCTTTGGCGAGGGCGGACATCTCCTTGTTGGCGGCGTTGAGTTCCGCTCGCAACGCCTCGATCGAACCGATCATCTCACGACGTTTTTCGGCCAGGGGAACCAGCGGGGCCACTGTGTCCTCGGCGTGGCGGGTCGCCAGTTTTTCGCGAACGAGATCCAGGTTTTGTACGACGTATTTCAAATCAAGCATGGTTTCCTCGTTTCAAAAAATCCCCCCATTTTCGATAATTCGGTGAAGATTCGACGCTGCGAAATTCCACAAAAAGAGAGTGTAGGATACCACCGCCGTTTTCCCGATGTCAATTTCGTGGGAGGAACAGAAAAACGTGTTTTTACATGGAAAAACAGGGTTACGTTTCCGCTCCGAATGAAAATTTTCGATTGATGGCTCTTTCAGTAAAGTATGTTCTGTGGGGATTAATGCGAAATTCTTGCAAATCCAAAGAATACTTATATACTTGAAGAGGACTTCCGGAAACAACACAACATGTGCATCGACCATCGATTTTTCGTCGCGAAGGTGTTTTCCTTCGATTTGCCAATATTTTTTGTCCCGTGGGGGAAAGGATGATGTCATGTCCGATCAAGACAAAAAAACCATTGTGAACAACACTCGAACGGTGGACAAAGAAAAAGTAGGTTGGATTCGGTACTTTTTCAGTCTGGGGGAAACCAACCCGATCACCGCAATATTGGTGATATTGCTGCTTGTCATCTTTGCATTGGTGATTCAATCGAAGATGAAAGACACTATCAACGAAAACACAATGGCCGTTGTAAGCATCCAGCAGTCGGTGGGATCATTATCGAAACGTCTCGAAGAAACCCGCAACCAAAAACTCAACCAGCCGATGCGAGAAATCATTGCGCTCCCGTCGCCTGGCTATTCGCCTCTGGGGCACTTGTTCGGTGTCGTCAATCTTCAAGCCGTCAAAACGGATTCGGGTATGGATGTCACCGGTGAAATCCTCAACCCCACATCGCTCACGTTCACCGATCTGGTTTTTACCGTCGGTGAAGGCGATGGCGTGGTAATCGGTATCAAACTGCTGCGTCCGGGAGAATCGCAGGAATTCAAGGCGCATTTTGCCAAACTCGACGCTGTTCCCAAAAAGATCACTCTGACGTTCAATTCCACGGAAATCATTTACAACTATCCCACCACCACACGTTGGGAAGGGGATTGATTTTTCGGTTTGGATTCGTGTGACATTCACGGCCCTTCGGTTTTTCGAAGGGCCGTTTTTTATCAACGATTTCCGTCTTTACGAACGATGCAATACTCGTCTTTTGGCACGGGAAAGAGCTTTTCGGGCTTTTTGTGGTGAAGTTTGCATCAGGGACGAGAGATCCTTCGCGAAACTCGGGGCGACCACTCGAACATTCTGCGCAAATCTTTGGGACTGCGCTTGTATTCCACACCCAATTCGTAATCGGAAATCCAGCGGTGGCACTCCCCGTTGAAATTGGAATACAGCAGTTGCGGATAGCGTTCGATCATCGTTTCCTGCACTGCGTCCATCCGGGGACGAAAATCGCTCCAGTTCAAGTCAAAATCGCTTGGCAGTACAAAAGTTTTCATTCCCATGTGAAGCGCGTAAAACGTCGCGGTGAAATAATAATTCGATCCGAAAAACTCATGCTCGGATACGTGGCGGCGGAAGTTGTCTAAAAACGCCGGATTGTTATCCCGATGACCCATCGTGACGACTTTCAGTCCCAGACGTTCGAGGTATCGGACGAGGTCTTTGTTTTCGTATTCCAGCCAATACAAGGAAATCGTGACGTTGGAAAATCCCGCCAGGATTTCTGCATGGGTTTCGAAAAAGCGCCGGTAATCGGCGATGGGATCGTTCAGAGGTTCCCATTCGCTGCCGTGACCGAGAAAGAGGATCAGGCTCGAGGGTTTCGGCTCGATGCACGGCATCGGAGGCATGTAGATAAAAGGTGCCCCCAAAGCGACCACATTGCGGAATCCCCGTTCGCGCGCCGCCAATACGTTGTCCGTGGTCCACACGTAATAACGTTTCCCGAACAGCTCGTCGGTGTCTTTTTCCGGGGCCGAGTATATCCCCGCTCCTTCGTGCCAGCCGTGTTGAATGCTGCCGTTGATACGATACGGCAGGCGAACTCCGGCGTACTCACGAAGAATTTTCCCGTGGCCGTAATAGCCGTTTTCCCTCAGTTCGTGATAGGGAAAAAGATCGGACAATCGTTTTGCAACCGGCATGTATTCCTCTTTCGTTTCCCATCATCCTCCGGGAGACGTGCAGCGTTTGCAGATAAAATTCTCCGGCGACTCTCGCCGCCCCTCTACCATGTCCCGAACCTGTTGAAATTCTGGGCTTTTCAGGTATTCCATAACCGTCATGTCGTTTAGGTTGGGTAACGGAACCTCGGCGTGATAGTCCATGCAGCACAGGCGCAAGGTGCCGTCGTACATGATATGAATCCACTCGTCCACCCGCGTACAATAAAACGGATGCTGGCGATCGATGACCCGGATAACTCCGCGATTGTTGCTGTTGGCGTTGCGTTCCTCGCGGAAAATCGTCCCGGCGCGGTCGTGATAGGTGAAAGCATTGAGATGAACATTGTTCATGTTGATGCCCTCGTTCTCAAAAATCCTACGCCAGTAGTTCACGTACTGATCGCGTGTGAAATAAAGCTTTCCGCCTCCCCGGCTTTCTCCGGCACCACGAATCTGAAGTTTCAAACGACCGTCGCAGCGCTTGACGAAATTCAGCAGATTCCTCGTGGCTTTGTCGTAGTCGATTTTCATAATGCCGCTCATGGATTCCTTGTCGATACCATGATGCGAAAGCCAGATCTGGTGCCGACGGTGGGCAAACAGATCGATGAGTTTTTCCGCCGTCGCTTCGTTCAACGCGATTCCGTTGGTGCTGATTTCGACCATCGTATCGGGAAACGTCCGGTAGATTTTCTCGATGCGCGAAAAAATCTTCTTGTCCAGCAAAGGTTCCTGCATCAGGTACGGGGCGACCTTGCCGCGATTGATACCCATGGCGAAGGGGGAAAGATCCTCCAGCACTTTGTCGAAAAGTTCTTCGGTCATTTTTCCGGGGTGTTTTCGGTGCCAGCTTTCGATGTACGGACAGAAAACACAGTTGGCATTGCAGATCGAATGCGTTTGAATCTGCACGTTTTTGATCAACGGAACGCCGTGGAGACGCTCCCAGGCCAGCTCGGAATAGCGGTCGAAATCTTTTCGCAAACGGCGATCCACGCGTCCGCGCAACGAAGCCGCCTCGCGTCGCAATCGACCGGGCGCATGGGATATTTTCCGAAGAACGGTTGGAAGCGGTCGGCTGTTTCTGAACTGCATGGTACGAATTCTCCTCGAAAATCCCTTTGTCGTGCGTTCAACCGCTCCCAAGCTTTCGATAGACAACGGAATCTCGGATTCGGTATAGTGATTCTTAACAAATCGTAAAAGGTCTGTAAAGATAGGACATCATGGAGGGTCGGGACGATTTCGTTTCAAGACGATGCGTAAAAGTCGCCAGATTCTTTCTCCAAGCAGCGTCCGTGAAACATCTTTGATTGACCGCCGAACCAGATCCGGTTCCGGTCGCATCTGAAACAGGTGACGATAGACCATCAGCCGCGTTCGACGATCCATGGATTTGTATCGTTCCAGGATGCTTATCAATCGATCCCCCGCAAGGTGCCGTATTTGTTCCAGATCTTTGCCGGAAAAATTTTCCTTCGCACGCATGGCCCGATAGACCTGAATCAGCAGGGAACAGCAGGCATGGATTTCTTCGTTTGTCGGCGCGTCGGGACGCATCCGCTTGGCCAGCATCAGGACGGAATCCGGCGGAACATCCGAAACGAACTGTTCGAGCGTTTCGCGTGTGCTGCGCAACATACAAGTGGTCAAAGGGCTGCGGTTGGTGTCCGTCACCCGGTTGGAATGGCGCCTGTAGGATAGATGCACGGCGTCCAAAACCTGAAAATTCGTGACATTTCGCAACGTCATCCACAGGGCGTAATCTTCTGCGACCCGATTGGGAGGATAGCCCCCCACGCTTTTCAGCAGGTCGGCACGCATCATCACCGTTGGGTGCACGATGGGAAAAGACCAGAACAACTCCCAGCGCAGCGCTGCGGGTGCAAAACCGCGACCGGGATAGATTTCTTCCTGAAGCGTTCCGTTTTCATCGATGATGCAGGTATTCGACGATACCAGCCCAATGTCGGGATGCCGCTCCAAAAACGCCACCTGTTTTTCCAGACGTTGCGGCTTGGCGATGTCGTCGGCATCCATTCTCGCAATGTATGTTCCGCGAGCAAGTGCCAGCCCCGCATTCAACGCACCACCGACACCCATAGCCTGCGGATTCGTCTTGATACGGACGCGAGGATCTGTGTAATTGGCTAGAATCTGCGGGGTTTCATCATCCGAGGCGTCGTCGATGACGATCACTTCGAAATCGTCAAACGTCTGTTTGAGAATGCTGTCCAGCGCTTCGGCCACATAGCGTTGTTCGTTCCGCACCGGGATCACGACGCTGACCGTCGGCGCTTGATTGTCACGGTTCGGTTTCATTGGCGTTTTTGTTCTTTCGACGTTGGAATCCCCAACCGTTGCTTGATCGGATCTTTGAGCCAATCCGGTACATATTGCGTTACATTGTAATGAATCAGTCTCAACACGGTGCGCATTCGTTCGTATTGCCGAGTGGACCAGAAATGCCATTTTCCATGTAACGGGAGCGTAGCCCAATAGGCTTTTTTCCGTGCCTGCCAGTCGAGATCCGGCAATGTCACCGCGACATAGGTTTTCTCGCTACTTTCCAGCGATAACGCGGGTTGGCGCACGATCTTCGTCGGATCGTCGAGCAAGGTTTTATAAGTGTCGATGAAATGGCTTGCCGTCGCTTTTTCGTTCCAATAGCGATCCATCCAGGCTCGACCGCTTTGGCCCACTTCCTCACAGAGTTCCGGCTCATTCAGCAGATCTTTCAACACGTGATACGCTCGTTCGATAGAACAATTTACGAACGGCGTCGAGCTGCTTCCGCTGATTTCTCGCATCACCCGCTCGGTGCGGGCATCCAGATAGGCCAAGGTGGGACGCCCCAGACACAAACCTTCCAACCCGTTTTGATGGTAGGTTCCGGTGACCATCTCTTCCAGTACGATGCGTGACACCCGTTTGCGTTCCATGACCTGGCTCAGTGGCATGTTTTGAATGATCTGCCACCGGCATCCGGTTCGTTTTTCCAGGCGTTGCAACAGATAGCGTGTTTCGGGCAATCCCTTGGTCCACCAGCGATGTTTCCAGGCCACACGTCCGATACTGGCGCAGAATAGCAAATCCACTTCCGGCTGAAACGTTTTTAGAGGACGGTACAACGGATCGTCGCAGGGAAGTACCAGAGGAACCACCCTTGCATAGGGATAATAGCGCTCCGGTGCCTGCGCGATGCAAAGGCTTGGAATCTCTTGAGAATGAATCCGTTTCTCGTCCCAGCCGGTCACGTGGGAAATCAACGAAGGTACGCTGTGAAACTGCCGAATGATGGTGGTACCATTTTGTTTCAATTGAGAAAAATCGATGGGATGAAATTCGGTGGATGCCAGATCGAGGTAACTGTGAAGGTGGATGATATCCGCCTTGTCGGCAAGTTCCAGCACCTGTTCCCGATCGCGGGAAAACGCCAGATCGTTGGAAAAAGTTTCGTTGACTTCCAACGTTACCAGATGAACGTCCCAATCGGTATGACGTTGCAAAGCCCGAACGATGGAAATGGGCTGCCCCGCAAGTCCTGTCGTGGAAAAGTGAACGATCCTCATGGGTTACAACCTGAACGGTTTCAAGAGTTTAGACAGCAAATCCCGTTGTTGGTCGTTGAAACGAATGAGTCTCATATTTTTAGCGTCCAACATGCGATTGAGCATTCGGATACGGCTGAACCGCCCCTCGACCTTCACGGGATACAGCGCGTCGGGATATTCTACGATCTCCTCGCATTTTTCCAGGTATCGCAGGATGCGCTCAAAGCACTCGGGATTCCACGGGATCGCTTCCAGAGCGTCGTTTTTTCGCAACAGCATCCGAACCTGTTCGTCCGCCGCAATGACTTCGAGTCCGCAGCGACTGGCTACCGCCGCCAGCGTATCTTTGCAAAAGTGGTGCAAATGGGCATTTTGCAAGTAAAATTGGAAGTCGTTGTTGTAGGCTTCCATATTGATAATTCCGGGGACGGAGACGAACAGCACTCCCGAATCTTTCAACAATTCTCGTACCTTCGATAAAAACCCGATCACGTCCGGTACGTGTTCGAGCACGTGGGAAAGCACGATTACATCCGCTGGGGCGTGGGATTCCAGCTCTTCGAGAGATCCTTCCAGAAGCGTCAGACCTTTGGAACGACCGAATTCCAGAAACTCTTTTCCGTAGTCCACGCCGATGCACGTTCCCGCTCCCGCTAGAGAAAACGCCTGAACGATGCCTCCCAAGCCGCATCCAACGTCGAAAAACACACTCGACGAATCCAGCGGCGCAATGTCCTGCCGTGCGATCCAGTCGAAGTAGTTCAATCCTCTGCGAATCTGTTCCAAATAGGTAAAATTCAATGCAGCGGACGGACTGAACCAGTCTTTGTAAATGGCTCGGTAATCATCTTGATAAAAACGCTTCAGGCTTTTTTCGTCCAAGCACCGGTTTTCCCAGACCAGGCCCGACGTTTTGTCGATTGCCGTGGCGATGGGCAACCCATAGCGGTCTGCTGTGGCTAACAGCATAGCATCCGACGACGTGGGGGAAGTGCCACTCATGGAGGCCACATCCACCATGCGATACGTTCCGTTTTTCATTTTTTCATCGAAACGTCGAATTGCCTCGATTTGTTTCTCGCTAAGCGACATCATGGGATCGCGAGAAAGACTCATGCGCGCAAAATGGGGTTTTACGTCGGAAGACACGTTGTTTCCTTTGATCACGGAAAACGGCTTACGATTCGCCGTTTTCCTTTTCTTTCCAATCCTGCCAGGGAAGTTCTCGATAAAAATATCCCGGTCGATCCTGTCGGTGCCCGTGAAGGTCGACGATTTCGAACGAAAGGGCTTTTTCTTTCAGGTCCATCTGTCCACCGACTTCTTCGTTGAGGCCGACCGTCACGTGATACAGTCCCGGAGCGAGTGCCAAATCACGCCATTGGATGCAAAAAGAATCCACTTCGCGTTCTTCGCTACCCGGTTGCCACGAATCGGCATGGTCCCTGCTATCGGAAAAGAAAATCGGTTGGTGCAAAGCATCCGAAATATAAAACGCTCCGTACAACGGTCGTTCCGGCGGTTGCCGATGTCCGAACTCGATAACGAGAGAGACGTTTTCTTTCGTATCGATCGGACGATCCGCGACCCGACCGTTTTCCAGCCGTAGCGAAACCGACTGAATCCAGTGAGGATTCGGCGAATCTTTTTCGTAACGAATGCTGGACTTTGTGGCGTTTTCATCTCCCGACGAAGCATAGGTTTTGACGACCTCCTCCGTCGGTCCGTCCATGATGACCCGGCCATGGTCGAGCAGCAGGCAGCGGTCGCACAGCGTATTGATGGCCTGCATGTTGTGACTGACGAACAGCACCGTACGGCCTTCCCGAGAGACATCGTTCATTTTGCCCAGGCATTTCTTGCGAAAGTCCGAATCTCCGACGGCCAACACCTCGTCCACAATCAGGATTTCCGGGTCCAGGTGTGCCGCGACCGAAAACCCCAGCCTCACCCGCATTCCACTGCTGTAACGCTTGATCGGCGTCTCCAGAAATCGTTCCACACCACTGAAAGCAACGATTTCGTCGAACTTGCGCATAATCTCTTTTCGTTTCATGCCGAGAATCGAACCGTTGAGAAAAATGTTCTCCCGGCCGGTCAACTCGGGATGAAAGCCGGTGCCGACTTCCAACAGCGACGCCACCCGTCCGTAGATTTCGGCGAATCCCTCACTTGGTGGCGTGATTCGGCACAAAAGCTTCAAAAGCGTACTTTTTCCCGCTCCGTTGGGTCCGATGATGCCCAGTTTCTCACCGGGCGACAGCTCGAAGCTCGCCCCTCGCAGCGCCCACAAAATATCCTCGTTGGCACGCTCCCCGGAGTTGTCCGCTTCCGTTGGCTTCTTACCTTTGACAAAAGACGATATCGTTTCCTTGAGCGTCTTGGTGAGGTTGAGCATCTCTCCCAGACGGTAGGATTTTCCAAGGTTTTCGGCACGTATGGCGAGATTCGGGGCCAAGGAATTTCCTTTCATCAAACCACATCCGCGAAGCGGGACTCGAAGCAGCGAAACACGAAAAATCCGCCTGCCAGCATCAATACCATCGAAAACAATCCCGGAATCAGGAGTTCCAGCGGAAATTCCGGTGCGCCTTTCATTTGCGCGTGGAACAGACACCAGCGGTAGCCTTCAACCACCGCCGCCATCGGGTTGAAGCCGTACAGCCACTTCCATCGTCCCAGGTATTCCGCCACGGCGCTATACGGGAGAATGATGGTAATGTACATCCAGAACTGCACTATAAACGGCACAAGCTGCCGAATATCGCGAAACTGCACGTTCAACGCGGAAAACAGCAACGACGGCCCCAGCGCGCTCAGGGCGGCCATCAGCGTCAGCAGCGGCAGATAGGCGACCGTCGAGCCTAGAGGAACGCCGTATAGCAGCGCCATGGCGACGAGCAGTAGCACGGCGATCATCAGGTCGATCAACCCCACGAAAACACTGGTGATCGGAACGACCAGTCGGGGAATGTAGGTTTTGGTCAACAGAAACTGGTTGCCGATCAAGCTTCCGCTACCGATAACCAGCGATTGATCGAAGTAACGCCAGATGCTCAATCCGGCGAGATAAAACAAGGGTTTCGGAATGCCATCGGTGGACAGCCCGCCGATTTTTCCGAAAATCATGGTGAACACGAAGGTGGAAAACAGCGGCTTGATCAACGCCCACGAAATGCCGAACAGGGTCTGTTTGTACTTGACGGTGAAATCGCGTTTGACGAGGGTATAGAACAGTTCGCGAAAGCTTATGAGTTCTCTGAAATCGATTTTCCACCAAGCCTGTTCCGGCTCGATTCGCGTCATTTTGACGGATTCGGCAACCACGGTTTTTCGGGAAACTTTTTCCCTGTCGGAGGTCATCGACATCAAGAAGCATCCGTTTCTGCCTGACGGCGGGTGCGGTGAATCGTCAAGGCGTCGGAAATCGCCTCCACCGTTTCCGTGAAAATTTCGACGTTGCGACTCTGCAAGGCTCTCAGTCCACGACGGATCAAAGCATACAGCGCATAGGCTCCGAAAGACAACGTACGCTCGAACGCGCCATCCAGCACCGAAAGCCGCAAAAGCAGATCGACTTCAATCATCTGCTTCATGGATTTGAAATCTTGAGTCGTCTCCTGCCGTTCATCGAAACCGTGGAACATCGCCACTTTGGGATAAACGTAGTTGGATCGGCCACTTTTAAGCGCCCGAATCGAGAATTCCCGATCCTCGTTACCGTAGGGATGAAACCGTTCGTCGAAGTGGCCGATCTCGTCGATCAACGTCCGTTTCATGCCCATGCAACAGCCCGATACGTTGCTGGTTTCAATGGCGGTTTCTCCGTCACGAATCCGGCGCAGAATATCCGGGTTGGTGGTATGGGTGATGGAAAACCCCGGCTGGCGTCCTAGAATTATGTTCGCTTTCTGTCGGATGTCTTCCAACGTCGAGCCGTACGCCCGTTTCCAGTCGGTGTTCATACCGAACCAGAACGGAGCGGGGTAGCCGACCTCAAGATATCGCCGCACCAACGATGAACTGGTAAAGCGAAACGCTTCGCCCGAGGAATCGGCCCCGTTTTCGAAAAAATACAGCGTTTCCGGGTGGGCGCGAAACACCAGCGGTCCCGCCACGCCGCAGGTCGGGTGGCTGTCGAGAAAGCCGATCATGTCGTGAAAGTAGCGGTCGGGGATCAGTACGTCGTTGTCGAGAATGAACAGATAGTCGGCCTTGCGAGCCTCGCGGGTGTCGAGCAGAAAATTCCGCCCTCCGGCCACACCGAGATTTTCACGGCTGACATGAAACACCACTTGCGGAAAAAGACGGGCGATGTCCTCCCGAATCGCGTCAGGCTCGTCGCATCCGTTGAGCAGCAGGACGACTACGCCGTCTTCCGGCAGAACCTTCGTTACGTTGGTCAGCATCAAACGTGTTGCCGACCATTGTTTCTCCATCATCAACACCAAAGCGGCGAATCGATGGGCATCATTTGATTTCATCGTAAAAATGCTTTCGGCCCGCGAAAGTCCGTATTTCTTGTCGATTTTATCCTGGTCATGGCCTTTATCGAAAAAGCGAACATCGTGCAACAAACTGATATTCTTACGTTTTCATGTTTTTCAAACAATGAGTAAGCGTAAGAAACCAAGCTTGAAACATACGAAGTTTTCGGAAAAATGTTACCACAATGGGGGGTACCTTCAAAGAACTCTTTGCCATGCCTCACGGGATGAAATGTTCTACCCGATTGATTTTCACGAACAAAAACCCGTTGCGGATTTCGAGAAAAGCGTTATTTTAATAAAAACGTACCCCTGACATTCCAAGGAGTTCTCTCATGGTCAAAAAAATCGATCATATCGCCGTTGCGGTAAAAGATCTCGATGAAGCCGCCAAATTCTATACAGAAGCTTTAGGGCTGGAGATGGGCGGTGTCGA
>CAXXVK010000050.1:0-33839 GCA_963676915.2 Myxococcota bacterium | reverse complement strand
CCCGACGAATCGTTTGACGAAGAAGAAGAAACGATTGAGTTGGAGGAAGAAACCACCGACATCCGGCAGACATCGACGAGGCTGAAGAAGAACCTGCGGAATTCGAGGAAGAAGAAGCCGAACCGGAACCCGAGTTGGAACCCGAATGGCCTGAAATTCCGAAGAATTCTGCGTACCTGGAACCCGTGCCTGTTATGCCGAAGGACGCAAGCTGAAAATCTGTAACAACGATGGAGAAGGCTATACTCGCGTATTGTGTGCCGACGATGAAATCTGTTACCGTGACGATTGCTACCCCTACATTTGCGATGCCGGGCAAATCACCTGCGAAGAAGGCAATGTCGTTGAATGCAACGAACTTGGTATCCGCTACACTCTGGCCGAACTCTGCCGTGGAAGTATGCGTTGCAACGAGGGAAGCTGCTCGTCCGCCTGCGGCGCAGCACAGGTTGTAGGGCTTAATCAATTGATCGAAGGCAGCACGCTGGACCGCGAAAATCTACTGGAAACCGATAGCCATTGCTGGAATCAAGCAACGGAAGAAGCCGTCATTACCTCCGGCCTCGACGCGGTGTACGCCATCGATCTGACTGAAGGACAAGGCGTGCGAGTGAAAGTTACTCCATTGACCGAACACTTCGACCCGGCTGTATACTTGTTCGAGGATTGCGACAGCCTGCCCGATTCCTGCCTAGCCGGAGCAGACGAATGCTGTGCAGGAGATACCGACGAATTCAGTTTCACCGCTCCCCGCGACGGACGATTCTACATCGCCGTAGACAGCTATAACGACCAAGCGGGTGATTTTACTCTGAAAATTTCTCCTGCTTCCTCGACACCCACGGACCTTTCCCTTTACAACTTCGCTCGCTCGTACGATGTCGAAACCAACACCCTGATACTCACAGCCACGGTGCGCAACATTGGAATGGTCGAATCGGGCGGTTTCTCGATAGGCGCGTACCTTTCCGAAGAGGAAGACCCCAACGGAGGCGGAACCCCTTACGCTGAAAAAAGCATGGCTGCTCTCGATCCGGGAGAACTCGCCAACGTCGAATTTACCTTCCCAAAGGCGGCTCGGGGTTCGTATTCGGCCGTTCTCGTAGCGGACTGGTCACGGAAACTTTTCGAAGCCGACCGAAGCAACAACACGGTGGGTCCGATGGAATTCGAGATCGAGTTGGGACCGACCGAGTATTCGCTCGACATCCCCACTCGCCAGGAAGGTCGGATTCTTTACGTGGATGAAGAAGTCTACTACCGTTTCCCCTGCGTTCAGGATCAAGTGCTGCTGCTTGAAGTCCGCACGGACAACGTAGTATCGGACCTCGAATCCAAGCTTTGGGTTCTGGATCTCGACGGCATTACCGAGTTGGATTCCAACGACGGACGGGGCGGTGGCTCGGACGATCCAGCCTTGGTCTTCACCTGCCCAACCACCGGACGTTACCGGATGAAAGTGGCCCGTTCCCCCTCGGCATACAACGAGGAACGCACCGGTCCTTACGAAGTTATCGTCGTGGGACTTGATAAAGTTGCCATCGATCCCGAAAGCGTGACGATCTTCCCCAACCGCACGGTTCGGGCCTATGCTCAGGGCGTGTTCGACGAAGGCTATACCGACTACGAACCGAACTTAGGTTCCGATTTCATCACCTGGCGTTCGCTGGATGAAGATGTCGCCACCGTATTCACTACAGGGCTGATCCGTGCGAGCGGAGCCGTACACAATGGATTGACCTACATTCTCGCTGAAGTTCCCGATCCAACGGTGCCGCCAGGAATCGTGGAAATCAACGTCACTACGGCAGTGCCGGGCGAAATCTTCGTGTCAACGGATGAATTCCCGATCTACATCACCGACAACGACGCCGAAAACTGGATTGAAAGCACCATTGAAGTGGTCGAAGATTTCACCGTGGCGGATGTCAACGTGGCCATTTCGATCACCCATCCACAGGTGAAAGAGCTTGAATTCATTCTGGAAAGCCCCTCGGGCACTCAAGTTACACTATTGAAGAACAAGTCAGGAACTAACCTCGTGACGATCTACGACCTGCTTTCCAGTGTCAGCGGTCCGGGTTCGCTGGACGATTTCACCGGTGAAGCCGCCAAAGGCACCTGGAAACTGATGTTCCATGATGATACAGCTCGTAACAAAGGACGGCTGAACATCTGGCGCTTGTATCTCGACCGACAATGAAAACCACTTCGTTTCCGAATTTTATACGATGATGAAAGGAATTCCCGTGAACCGAACCACTAGCCGACTTACGATCTTTTTCGCTTTCGTTTTCCTGACATTTTCGGCACTTGCACCCGCCGAGGCAGGCTGGGTCATCTCCCAGGAAGACAAGGTCCAGGGTCATGTTGAAAAAACCACGATCTTCATCGAGAAAAACCGGATGCGCTCCGATGCGGATTCGCTACAGACCTCGTTGATCCTCGACTGGGACAAGGATCTGCTGATCAACGTGTCTCACCAGCAAAAGCTGTACGTGGAAAACAAACTGTCCGAAATGCAGGCCCGGATGCAGCAAACCATCGAAATGATGCAGCAACAACCCGACGTAAAGGGACGCTTTACCGTCGAAGAAACCAACGAGCACGCCGAAGTTTCCGGCTATCCGGTAACGAAACTCGTTTTGCTGCACGACGGAAAACCGGATGCAACGTTCTGGGTCAGCGATCAAATCAAAGACAAGGAACTGATCGAAACCTACAAAAAATTTATCGGCATGATGGGCGCGAACCCGATGATGGCCGGAATTTTCGACGGTTTCAAGAAGATTTATCAAAAAGGCTACCCGCTGAAAATCGAACTCAACGCGACGGCAGTTCGTCCGCAGGTGACGATCACGATCACCAAGTTGGAACAAAAGAAGCTTGCCGCCGACACGTTCCAGCCACCGAAAACCTATGCCAAGAAAACCATGATGGAACTGATGCAGATGGTTCAGGAGCGCATGGGAGACCAGGGACCGGCCGGGATGTCCGCGCCTCCCGCTGGTGCACCGGTTGCACCGGCGACTCCGCCAATGCCCATGAAGAAGAAATAGCGGCATCTATACCGCTTTAGAAACTGCAACGCGCCAAACAGTATTGTTTAGGCGCGTTTTTTTATACTTTGGATCAATCGGAACCCGTGGAAAGTTCTTCCTCGGGATAGAAATAGGGTTCTCGAATGGAATTGAGGTACTCGTTGATAGCCTGCTGATCCCTCGACTGAAGATCGATGAACTTAAGGCCCATACCGGGTTGGGTACGCGGATACCAGGGGTTGAATTCTCGTCTCCATCGGACTTCGCCGGTAGTGTTGATATCTACATCATGATTGGGGAGATTGAATTTGATGGGAATCTTCACTCCAACGGATTCCGGCTCGTAGGTCGCCACGAAAATTCCTCCCGAGGAAATGTTGGTGACGAAACCGGTGTAGAAATTGGATTCGGAATGCATATCGATTTCGATTTCCAAACATTCCTTGATTTGAATCCGTTTGTTCTTCCGTTTATTCTGCATCATGTTACTCCCTTCACAAGCAGACCCGTACTCCCGGCGCACTTATATTAGTCGGCATTTTTCAGGTAATCTTGACAAACGAAGCATCAGAATGTTTGTATTGAATATATAAAATACGTCGATATCGTTGAAATCGTTCGACTTTGTGCCACGAAAATTGTTGGTGGATTTTTTCAATAATCTGTGCAATGGTTCCAGCCCTTATTTTTCGGACACGAAAAGGAGTTTTAGAACGATGATCCCCGAGGATCTTAGAGAAGAGTTGGAAAAGGAATGCCGGGTAGAGTTCATCCGCGCCAGTGGTCCAGGCGGACAACACCGCAACCGTCGAGAAACGGGTGTGCGCTTAACCCACCTGCAGACGAACACCGTTGTTTTGGCAACCGAACGACGAAGCCAGAGCCAAAACCTCGAAGAAGCGTATAACCGCATGTACGAACGTCTTGAAGAGATGGCGAAAGAACCGGAACCCCGTATCTCCACTCGAACCCCGAAAGCCGAAAAACGCCGACGTCTGGAAGCCAAAAAACACCGCAGCCAAATTAAAAGCGCTCGCCGACGTCCGGACGAAAACGACTGATTCATTCACTGTACGCATTAAAAAAGGGGAAAGGAAACGCGCTTAACGATGGAACGCTAGGGGACGAAGCGATCCTGGGGAGGTTCGTTTCACGCGTTCCTTTCCCCAAACTTCCGATTTTTCGGAAGTTGTTCAATTTTTTTTCCAGTCCGAACCGGTCAGGAAACCAACGTACAACCCAATGCAGCGACAATCTGAGTATCATCTGCCACACTTAACGGTTGTCCGAGACGTTCTTGCAACAACTCGACGAGACAAGTGTTTTTCGCCGCACCACCGCAAAACACGATATCGGGTTTCAAAGACAGCCTTTTCGCCATCGCCGCCGCTCGATTGGCAACCGCCTCGTGTAGTCCACGGGCCAATTCGTCACGGGGTGTTTCCCTGGCTACGAGACCGATTACCTCGCTTTCGGCAAAAACCGTACACATGGCGTTGATTTTCCTGGATTGTTCCGCATTTCGGGCCGCTCCGATAAAATCACCCATCGTGTATCCCAGAGCCGTTGCCATCACTTCGAGGAATTTCCCCGTTCCCGCCGCGCATTTGTCGTTCATTTCGAACTTCGTCATGCGCCCGGCGTCATCGAGGGAAATGCACTTGGTATCCTGCCCGCCGATGTCCAACACGGTTCGAGCCTCAGGAAAAAGCGCACGGGTACCCAGCGAAACGGCCTTGATTTCCGTCACCACCGAACAATCGTAGTATTGCTCGAAAAGGTGCCGTCCATAGCCCGTCGCAACAAGACGATCGTAGCTTTCCCCGTTGAGAAGTTCGCGACAAACGGCGATAGGATCGTGAGAATTGGGACGAACCTCCTGCCGCTCGATCCGACTCTCATCGGACACCACGAGCTTGATGGTACGCGATCCGATATCGATTCCCGCAACACGCGCCGTCACGATTTGATCCTTTCGATAAACGCTTCAATCCGCGTACGGATCTGCTCGACATCCTCTTGGCTGTAATCCGTGTCGATTCGCAATGCGGGAATCCCTGCCTCTTCAAGATTCTTTTCAAACGGCATCGATTCCATCTGGTAAGGCGTGCAGAACTGCAAACCGTAATGCAATACGCCGTCGGCATCCGTTTTCTTCTGGATCTCTTTGACGTGTTCCAGCCGCTTCGGGTTGGGTGTGAAAATCGCGCAGTCGATCTCGAAATAGCGATCCACAAGATTATCGATGAGGGCTTCCACGCTGTCTCCCGAGGCATCCGTAAGGTTCTGGGTTCCGCGTTCGCCGACGCAGGATTCATCCCCAACCACCACCGCGCCGGAGCTTTCGACGATGCTGTGTACTTTCCAGTTGGGAACCGCCATCGGACAACCGGACACGACGATTCGCGGCGTGCCTTTCTCGACGACGCCTTTGCCGTTGAGAATGCGGTCTTGCAACTCGTCGTTGATTTTTTCGACGGAGGCGGTAAAGCGCACGGGATCGTCATAGAAAAACACTTGGTTGATCAACAGGGCATCCATGCCTGAAACCGGGGAAGGATTGCCTTTTCGCAACTCCGCCAGGCGATGCATGGCGCGACGTTTGGCATTGACCGTTTCGATGCTTTTTTTCAGGCTTTCGACGGTAATGGCTTTGCCCGAGCGTTCCTCCAACAGCTTTGTGAACCGCAAGAATTCCGTTTTCAGCAGCTCCCGGCCCGCTTCGCTTTTTACCTGGGGAAGATCCATGGCGTAAAAGCCGTTTACGAGATCGGCAAAGGCTTCGTAGCTCTTTTTCTTGCCGTCGCAGGTATTTTCCCCAACCACGATGTCGGAAGCAGCGAGGTATGGACACACCTTTTCGGCAGCAAAGCCAAAGGCGGATTTGATTAACGAGCAGGTGTTACGAGGCACGTAACGCTCGGCGGCTTCCAGACCGAATTCTGCTCCGGCACACAGTCCCACCGAAACGCCGTCTACGGCGAGGATCAGTTCCTCGGGGACGAACACACAGAAGGAGCCGACAACGAGGCGGCCTTCCTTTTTGGCGTTCATCAGTTCCTGAATACGAAGGCCGTGGACCTCGCTCATCACGAAATCGAAATACGCCATGCCTTCCGGACGGTTTTTCTGGGACAGATACAGATCCTGATACGCCTGGCCCAGCACTGACAGCAACGCGTCGTGCTTATCCAGATCCAGACCCAGTTCGGTCCACATCGGGCGATAATCCACAGGTTGTTCGCTCATGATTCCTCCATGCGAGTTGAGGCGATCTCCTCGCCCGCGCATGAAGGGTTAAAATCGGCGGGTTACGGAGACTCGCGATTGATAGTTCGTGTCGAAATCCCACGGATTTCAACGATTTCCGTTCAGGTTTTTCGCCGACAGATACGGAACATGATTCTCCTCGAATCAATGAAAATAACGATGTAGTAGTATCAAACCACGAATTCAGTTGCGAAAAGGAACGATGGAACGAAAGCACTTTATCGATCTCGTCATCGTTTCACCGATCACGTTAGTATTCTAGAAGAAAGATGGTCGGACACGCAAGTTTATCCTTTGTCTTTGTACAATGGCTCCTATTCTCGTCCGACCGGAAACGTTGCCTTTTGGTGGATCTTTGTTTACCTTTTCATAGTGGATGAATTTTCCAAAGCGCGATCAATCCATGGACCAGACATTTCGTAAAACGAACTACTCTGTCCAATTGACGATATATTAAGGCAAGCTGTGTGAAAGGAGAACCATACATGACGCAGGAAACCATTTCTCTATGGGCGAATCATTGGCTTACCAAACCTCTGTTTACCCTTGCGGGTACAGAGGTAACGCTATTGTCTCTGTTTACATTCGTTCTAATAACGATATTGGCGCTATTTGCCTCGTTTCTGCTGCAACGCGTTCTCAAGAAGGCTTTGCATAAAAAATTCGAGAACAAACAAGGGACGCTTGCCGCACTTCTGCGTTTGATGCACTACCTGATCATGTTCGTCGGTCTGGGAATCGCCCTTCAGACCGTCGGGATCAACATGAACGCGCTGTTCGCCGCTGGTGCCGTGTTTGCCATCGCCGTCGGCTTCGCCATGCAGAACGTGACACAGAACTTCGTCTCAGGCATCATTCTGCTTGTGGAACGCAGCATCAAACCCGGCGACATCCTCGAAGTGGACGGCACCATCGTCAAGGTCATTGAAATGGGAATTCGCACCACGGTGGGCCGAACGTTGCTTGAGGAGGATATCATCATTCCGAATTCCATCCTGTCCCAAGGCAACGTGAAAAACCTTACCTTCAAAGACGAATTCTACTGGATCGGCACAAAAGTGGGCGTTACCTATGATTCGGACATGAAAAAGGTGATCGATGTTCTAACCGACATCGTGGAAAACCTACCGTGGCGCGTCAAAAGCAAAGAGCCTTCGGTACACATGACGGAATTCGGCAGTTCTTCCGTTGATTTCGCCCTTTGGGTGGCGCTGCCCAGCCCCTGGCGGCGACGCTACTATATCTCGGAACTAAATAAAGCCATCTGGTTCGCTTTCAAGGATGCGGGCATTACCATCGCCTTCCCGCAGGTGGATGTCCATTTCGATCCACCGGTAACCCGCGCACTGGACAACCTACGAAACATCGCCTGACGGGAGACATTCCATGGCACGAAAATTTCCTCGCTCGTTCGATCGATTTCGAGGAGCCTCTCGCCCCGTCCATCCGGGGGAAGCACCCGGTACGTTGCAAACCGCTCCGGACGCCACCCGTACGACCATCCGATTTTTCGGCTTTTCTCCCGAAACCGGTGACGAAAATGTTGAAGAACGCAGCGTGACAGCTCCCGAAGAAATACCGGAATTGCGGAAAAAATGGCCTGCAAGCTGGGTTCACGTTTCCGGTTTGGGTGACCTCGACACACTGAGCAAACTGGGAGAAATTTTCCAGCTTCATCGCCTGGCCTTGGAAGATGTGCTGAACAGCAGCCAACGTCCTAAAATCGAGGAGTTCGACGACATCCTGTTCCTCGTTGCTCGATACAATAGTTGGCGTGACCGGCTGCATTCCGAACAGATTTCCCTGTTTCTGGGCGAAAACTTCGTGCTGTCGTTCCAGGAAAGCGAAAACGATGCGTTCGACGGCGCACGGCAACGGCTTCGCAAAGGCAAAGGTCGCATTCGTAGCAGCGCGGACTACTTAGCCTACGCTCTGCTCGATTCGATCGTGGACCATAATTTTCCTTTGCTGGAAACCTACGGCGACCGTCTGGAAGCCCTCGAAGAAGAGTCCCTGAATTCCTGGGACGAAGACACCATGGCGCAAATCTACAAGGTAAAACGCGATCTTGCGGCGATACGGCGAACCGTCTGGCCGCTTCGCGATGTCTTTCAACCGCTGCTTAGGGGTGATGTGGATTATTTCAAAGAAGATACACTGCCCTTCTTGCGCGACTGTTCCGACCACGTCTTACAAGTCATCGATCTTATTGAACATTACCGCGAAATCGCCACAGAGCTGGTCAACGTCTACATGTCGGGTCTGAGTAACCGCATGAACGATGTCATGCGTCTTCTGACCCTGATCGCCACCATCTTTATTCCACTTGGTTTCATTGCTGGACTGTACGGCATGAACTTCGACGCGAAAACGTCTCCCTGGAACATGCCGGAGCTTTCCTGGAGGTTCGGTTATCCTTTGGTTCTGGGTCTTATGTCTGCCATGGCTTTGGGAATGGTTCTTTATTTCAGAAAAAAAGGCTGGTTGGGAAAACCGAACCACAAACACAAAAGCGTTGAAGATAGACTCAATAGATGATCGAAATGGGAAAAATATTGAAAAAAACGAGATTTTTCCTTGAAATTCCCGGCGAGTTCCTGCATTTTCGCTTGCAACTTGCGTTCGATGTCATTATGATGTTTCGTCCTTAGTACTTGAACCGACGGGTATGCAATATGGCCAGAGTTACGATTGAAGATTGCCTTGAAAAAGTGAACAACCGTTTCGTGCTGATTCACATGGCGTCCAAACGGACCAAAATGCTTCTCGAAGGCGATGAGGCACTCGTCAACTATCCGAAAAACAAAGAAGGAACAGTGGCTTTGCGAGAAATCGCCAACGGAAAAGTCACGATGTCCGAACAGGCAACGAAGCGCCGCTCGGCCCGTAACCTGTCGGGTAGAAGAAAGATTCGTAGAAAAGGATGATGGAGTAAAAAGCACTCCTGATTTGCTACTCGCCCACAATTGAAGAGGGGTAACCCATGACGATTATTGAAGAAATCCTGAGTCGCCAAATTCTGGATTCGCGTGGAAATCCCACGATCGAAACCGATATCATTACGTCCAGTGGAGCACTGGGACGCGCCGCCGTTCCTTCCGGAGCCTCCACCGGCGAACACGAAGCACTCGAACTGCGCGACGGCGAAGGCGCTTTCGGTGGAAAATCCGTGTACAAGGCTATTCTGAACGTACACGAAACCATCGAGCCTCAGTTGGTGGGTTTGGATGCCGCCGATCAGATCGGCCTCGACAACCTGCTGCTCGAACTGGATGGCACCGAAAACAAAGGCACCTTGGGCGCCAACGCGATCCTGTCCGTCTCCATGGCGGCGGCTCGTGCGGCAGCCGAAGCCATCGGCCTTCCGCTGTACCGTTACCTGGGTGGCGTGCAGGCTTCGACCCTTCCCGTTCCGCTGATGAACATCCTCAACGGTGGCTCCCACGCCTCAAACACCGTGGATATTCAAGAATTCATGATCATCCCCGCCGGGGCGCACACCTTCCACGAATCCCTGCGGATGGGCGTCGAGACTTTCCACGCACTGAAAAAAGTGCTGAGCGCCAAGGGCTACTCCACAGCCGTAGGCGACGAAGGCGGTTTCGCACCGGACCTCAAGTCCAACCAGGAAGCGGTGGAACTGATTCTGGAAGCCATCGAAAAAGCCGGATACAAACCCGGTGAAGACATCTACCTGGGCTTCGATGCCGCCGCCAGCGAATTTTACGAGAACGGTATCTACAAGTTCAAATGGTCCACCGGCGAAGAATTCGACAGCGCCGCCATGGCCGATTTCTGGGCCGGTTGGGTCGAGAAATACCCGATCCTGTCCATCGAAGACTCCCACGACGAAGACGACTGGGACGGCTGGAAGGCCATGACCGACAAACTCGGCGACAAGGTTCAGCTCGTCGGCGACGACCTGTTCGTCACCAACACCAAACGGCTCGCCAAAGGTATCGAAATGGGCGCGGCCAATTCCATCCTGATCAAGCTCAACCAAATCGGCACCGTCACCGAGACGCTGGAAGCCATCGACCTCGCCCGTAACAACGGCTATACTTCCATCGTGTCGCACCGCTCCGGCGAAACCGAAGACACCTTCATTTCGGATTTCGTTGTGGCCACAGGCGTCGGACAGATCAAAACCGGCAGCGCTTCGCGTACCGACCGGATCGCCAAATACAACCAGTTGCTTCGCATCGAGGAAGAACTTCTCGATTCCGCTCGTTTCGCGGGACTTTCCGCTTTCAAACGAGGATGAAGCGACCTGAACCGTTAATGAAAGGGGCGCTTGTCGCCCCTTTTTTCATGGAAAATCAATGAAGTTCGAACGTTCCGCCGGTATCCTGCTTCCCATCGCCAGTCTTCCCGGTCCCAACGGCATCGGTGATCTGGGTTGCGAAGCTCATGCCTTTTTAGATGCTCTTAAGCAAAGTGGCCAAAGCTGGTGGCAGATTCTGCCGCTGGGACCGTCACCGGATGGCAACCCTTACGTTGCACAATCCTCCTGGGCCGGATCGCCGTGGCTGATTTCCCTCGATACACTCTGCGAAACGGGGGATCTCGATAAAAAAGACCTGGATTCGGCACGAACCGAGGAACGTTCGATCATCGATTACGAGGGCATCGCCCGCAATCGTCAAAACCTTTTGAGAAAAGCCAGCCAGACTTTTCTTTCGGGACGAAATCGTGCGGGTTTGGATGAATTTGTCGCAAAAGAAGCAAAATGGCTCGACGAATGGACCTTGTTCGCCGCCATTCGCGAAACGCAGAATTTGTCTCCGTGGTGGGATTGGCCGGAAGACCTCCGCACTCGCGACGCCAACGCTTTGGTGGAATTTCGTAAACGTTATAACGACGAGATCCTGCATCAACAGTATCTGCAATTTCGCTTCTTCGAACAATGGGACGCATTACGGGAAGCGGCGGAGCAAAACGGTATCGGACTGATCGGCGATCTTCCGATTTACTGCGCCCGAGACAGCGCCGATGTCTGGGCGCATCCCCAGGAATTCAAACTCGACAAACAAGGAAGACCCACGGTCGTCTCCGGGGTTCCACCGGATTTCTTCGCCGAGGACGGTCAACGTTGGGGAACACCGGTTTACGACTGGAAACACCACGAAAACGAAAACTTTCGTTGGTGGATTTCTCGCTTGCGTGGAAACCTGCGCCTCGTACATTGCCTGCGCATCGATCATTTCCGGGCGTTCGAATCGTATTGGGAAATACCCGTCGAAGCGGAAACGGCCAAAGACGGCGAATGGGTGAAAGGACCGGGAGATACTTTTTTCGATGCCGTTAAAAAAGAGGTGGGCGACGCGCCGTTTATAGCAGAAGACCTTGGAATCATTACGAAAGAAGTAACCGCTTTGCGCAAACGATGGTCATTACCCGGCATGCGTGTGCTTCAATTCGCCTTCGCTTCCGACGGCTTAAACGAGCACCTGCCCTTCCATCACGAACCGCAGAGCGTCGTCTATACCGGAACCCACGACAACGACACGACCGTCGGCTGGTACACCACCGCCACCGAGAAAGAACGCGATTATTTCCGGCGAGTTACCGCCACGGATGGAGGATTCTGTCATTACCATATGATGCGGCTGGCTTTTGCATCCGTGGCGAAACTGGCCATCGTTCCCATTCAGGATGTGCTCGGAATGGACTCTTCCTGCCGGATCAATATTCCCGGAACGATTGAAAACAACTGGCGCTGGAAACTGATGCAAGGTCAATTCGATAACGCGGCTATAGAAATGCTGAAAGGACTGGTCCAGACTTTCGGCAGGGACCGAAACTTACATGCGTGAAAACAACATTTCCGAATCGATGGCCTGGATACGAGATGTAGGCTTGAACGCTCGAATCGATGGCTGGGATCTCGAACGAGTGATAGAGGAACCCAACCGCTTTCTGTTGGTTTATCTCCGAGACAACGAAAAAGTCTGGATCGAAGTGCGACCCGGCGGTCATGGTACGTCGGATGTCACCGGAAACTATGTGGATTTCAGTATCTTGCGCAACCCTCCCGACGACACCACCGTGCAGCCTCCCGAAAGCTATGCAGCGCTCCTTGTAAGCCTCGTATCCCAAGATACGCCCAAACCTCCCAAAACGCTTTTCGCCGGAAAATTGCCGAAAACAGCACGCACGCCGGATATCAAGAATTTCAACGATTTATCCCGCCCCCCGGAAGGTCGGGCCGAGATTTCGCTTCATTCCCGCTGTGGCCGACGTTGCCTGCTGTGTCAGGATCACTACCGGCAGAAATTCTCCCGTTTTCATCGTTGGAAACAAGCGGCGTTCGACTTACATTTGTCGATCTCGGAACGACTGGCTCCAAACGCACTGACACGTCCGAATTTCGGCTGGATCGAACGGCAGGCTTCCCTCAACACTACCCTGTTGATTCACGGCCCCGATGCCACATTGAATCCCTATCTCGAAGAAACCATTCAGCGAGCAAAAAATGCCGGTTTTCAACGAGTTGAGGTACAAGCTCCAGGTAGCGGACTGCAAGACCATGAGCACGTCGCCCGACTGGCCGAAGCCGGTCTGGACAAAGTCTTCCTGCCACTACATAGTTTCGACGCTGCTACTTACGATGGTATCGTGCAAACATCGGGAGCACTGGCCGTTTTGCTCAAAGCTATTGAAAACCTGGAGAAAAACGGCGTCGCCTTCCAACTCAACCTACCCCTGATGCGCCAGAACCTTCACGACTTTCTCGAAACGGCGCGAATCTGCGAAGGAAAGGGCTGGGAATACTTCGTCGGACTGTGGTTTCCCGACAAAGGCTACGGCTGGGGTTACGGGGAGTTATCTCCATCGTTTCAGGAGTTACGCAAGCTGGACGACCTCTGCCAAAACAACCAGCCGTTTATCATCGGTCGACTTCCTCCCTGCGGATACCCGCAAGACTGCCGCGAAGCCGTAGCCCAACGTCCTTTCAAAGAGGATTTAGAGGATTTCGGTCTGGTTCATCCCGAACCCTGCGCCCAATGTCGCTGGCGCAAACAATGCCCCGGCGTTCATCCAGCGCATTTAAAAGCGTTTGGAGAAAACGACCTGGAACCTATACCGGACTAGCGCCTTTCGTAGGTCGTGAAATTGTAGAATCCTACATATTTCTTAGAGGAGAATTCCGTTTAAAATTGGCTCCGTCTTTGTGGATTCAGTCTATAAATGAGACTGTTCCCCTGCTTGAAAAGCATTCAAATGCAAGAAAAATGAGATAGTTATCGATTTTAAGAAACATCCATGGTACAATATTCAATATATTGTTTACGGACTCTGGGACGTTTCGAAATCATGGATCACACCACCGTACGGATACTCGTCTGGTTAGCGGATACGTCGAACAGTATTTTACTGCTTGGTATAACTTGTCTGCTTCCGCTTGCTGTGATCTGTACTCTTTTGTATTTCCTGGGAAAATTCATCAATTATAGATTGTACCGCAGTTTTGGTTGGTCCGGTGTACTAGCCACCGCATGGATCGGCACCCCAGTCCATGAATACAGCCACTACCTCGCCTGCGTTCTGGCACGACATAAAATCGTCGATTTCGCGCTTTTCAAACCGGATTCAAGAAACCTCTCTTTGGGGTGGGTGGATCATGCCTACGATCCAAAAAGCTGGTACCAGCGAATTCCCGGTAACTTTTTGATTTCGCTCGCTCCTTTCGTCGGCGGATCGCTGGTGATTTACTTCGTAAGTTGGAAATTCTACCCACAATTGCTGCAAACCGAACCGCAAAAGTTCGTCAACCCACTGGAAACACTTGGAATTTTGCACCTATTCTATTCTTCTCTACTCGACAGCACCGGCCGATTCGTGTCCGAACTCGTCCGCGCCGCAGAGACGATGGATTTCGAATTCTTTTTCTACCTCTACGTTCTCCTCTCGGTCGGCTCCCATCTTTCGCCCTCACCAAGCGACATGCGAACTGCGTGGTGGCCTGGAATCGTGCTTTCATTTGCGCTTTTGGCCGTCTGCTTTATACTGGCAGCCATGGGATGGTTGTCCTCCACAATCTGGCAAGTGGTGGCGAACCTTTGTTTCCAAATTCAGACGCTATTGACCGGGGCACTACTTTTCGTTTCTTTCGGCGCGGCTGTCGTGTGGGTTTTGACAACCTTCTGGAACCGCGTGTTCGGCGAAAAAGAAGTTCCCCAAGTTAGCCCGGAAAATTCATAAAGAACCCAGGCTAGCCGATCCTTTGCCCAATGGGACCAGATGAACGAGAGTCCGAACCATAAACCGCCGAGGACGTTTTTGTTCCTACGGTTTTTAACCATTTTTGCGGGTATATGGTTCACTTTTCTCGGTGATGTCGTTGCGGAGGAGACTTCTCCTCCCCCTGCCCCTGTTCTCGATTTTTCATCGGGTGAGACATTTACATTGCTATGGGTCCGCCCTCCCGAAAAACGTGCCGAGAAAATCAGTTCCGAAGCCATGTACTATCTGGCACAGCATCTTGAACGACCGTTCGATGCCATCGCCTGGGAAATCTCCGATGACTGCTATTGCAACATTCGTCGCATCCTGGAACAAGGTATCGACAACCCAAGCATTCTGGTCGTGGTGGGATTTTTCCGCCGGGATGACCAACCCGCCCTTTTCGCTACCGTTCCCGGATATCCCCAATACTGGGTCGAGCGGGACGTACCCATCGATGGCGACCCAATGACGCTGGCTCCCTTATGGGCCACGATCTGGGGCAACCTGTTGACCGCCTTGCAGGACATGCCATCACCGGAAGCGCCCTACCCTGCTACCGAACAACCCGCCATAGAAAACGAAACCCAACCGGTGGAATTGACCGCTCAATTGTTGCCGAGAAAACGGGTCGTTCTGGCGAAATTCGGAACGGAATTCGCCGCCTCCGGCGCATGGATGCCAAGTGGAAAAAACGCCCGTATCGGCTTCGGAATGACAGCCGTTTACTCTGCCGCTCCTCCTTTCGCCATGTTGGTCGGGACGGAAATCTACCCACCTTTCGGCATCGATCACGAAATTTACGACATCGACTTTCTGTCCATTCCCGTTTTTGCAGGTGGGCGATATTATTGGGAATCCAAGGGACAGGAATTGTACATGGAAGTCAATGCCCAGGCACGCTACAGCCGTCTCAGGCTCGAAGATCCCAGCGGCATGTTGAAAGAAAGCAAGGTGCATCGAACTGTCATCGGCATGGGGCTTTCCGCAGGGTACCATTACCTGTTTACCGATCAGATTTCGATGTTCGCCAACTACTCGCTGTTCTGGACCCCCAGAGGTCAGGAATACGCCGCTCTGGGTGAGCGATTGTACCTCGAACCAACCTTCGGAATGACCCTGAAACTGGGTATGGCCATGGATTGGTTAAAATAAATAAAAAAAATGCAAGGATTCCCGAAGAAGATCAACCTATAGGGTGAATTTCAGGGAGCGCCACGATGTTTTTGAGTTTGCTGATTGCTTCAAAAGGGAATACCACCCGAGACGACAACCCAGACCCGGAGTTGTTGAGGCGGTGCAGACGCGGTGAACGCGCCGCACTGGATCGGCTTTTCGCCATGACCTACCCGGTCGTGCGTCGGATGATGGCCCGGTTCCTCGGACCTGGTACGGCAGAACTCGAAGATGTTGTGCAAACAGCGCTGATGGAAATTTTTCGTTCGTTGAAAAGCTTCAAAGGGCAGGCCAAGTTCACATCCTGGGTATTCAGGATCTGCATGAACGTCTCGAATCAGTACCTGCGGCAGAAAGTCCGCCGGGACGATCGAAACAGCCTGTTCGAAGGCACGGTTGTTGTAGACACGACGCACCCTTCAAGTGAAAAGGATCTGCTCGACCGTGAAGCGCTTGTCAAAGTATACGATGTTGTCAATTCCATGCCTCCGAAATTGAGGCAGGTGTATGTCCTTGCGGAAATGGAACAGATGGGTTCGGCGGAAATCGCCGAAATTCTTGACTGTTCCGTCCAGGCTGTCTGGTCGCGATTGCATCAGGCACGCAAGATGTTTTGGAAAAAAATGGAACACAACGAGTATTTTACTTCGATCTCTAAACCTTGATTCGGGAATCTGTTATGAGCCGCAACACAACCCATACGCACTACCGCTTGACCGACTTCGACGCATTGTTGCAGCAAAACGGCGGGGAAACTCCTCCCGAATTGCAGGAGCACCTCGATCATTGCGAGCAATGCACCAAAGAATTCGAGCGATATCAATATCTTCACTCGCTTTGCACGCTACCTGTCGAGACGTGGCAGTCTTCACCGACTCGCCATGAAATGTTTCAGGCTCGTAGCCAATTCCTGTATAACGTGTCCGAATCCTTTGAGAAAAACCGTGGGATCATCCCGTTATTCAAGTACCTATATACAGGCTGGCGTCCCATGGCAGCGGCGGCGGCTTTTGCCGTTGCAGTGTTCTTCTTCGGTCCGGTTCACGTTCAGTTCGATGATCCCAACCCCGTACCGAATATGGTTGCCGAGCTGGAAGATGTCATGCCTACGCTGACCGATCCCGCTCCCGAACCTTCCGATTCTTTTGCCGAACTTCTCGACGAAAACGATACGGCTGAAGCGTTTCTGGCCGGTTCCCGCGTCCGTTTGGCCAGCAACCGAAACCTGGATGTCGAAGTGGACGATCTCGGCTTTTTCTTCCTTCGTCCCGATCCCAAAGCCGCCCGTGGCGCGGAAATACATTTCGACCGTAAGGAAAAAAGCAGTGTCCTAGAGCTTTCTTCCGGAATGGTCGCCCTTTCCATCGACAAACTTACCAAAGACCGCCGTTTCTCCGTAGCAACGGATGAAGCTCTTGTTGTTGTCAAAGGTACACAGTTTGCCGTCTGGCGGGAAAACGTCACCGGGGAAACGGTGGTGGTGGTGCAAAAAGGCAAAGTCGCAGTACACATTCCGGATTCTGAAGAGGGACAACCTATTTACGTCTCCTCCCATAATGGAATTCGTCTAAACTCCGAGGGAGGCATCGAGGTGCTTTCCTTGTCGGATGTTCCTGAAATCACGGATCTTTTATCTACACTTCCCGACGAACGACATACCCCTGCACCAGTGCTTTCTCCCGAACTTCTCAAACCCCAGGCAAGTGCTGGAAAACTGCTGGCCGAAGCACGCGAACAATTCCGCTCCCGTAAACTCGGTCTCGCCGCCCGTACGCTTGACCGGGCGACCCGTCTTCCTGCCGAAGCACGGCTGAAAAGCGAAATCGCCTTTTTCTCCGCCGAAGTCGCTACTGCCGATCGACGTTATGAAGATGCGCTCGCCGGATTCGAAAAAGCCGAGCAACTGGACCGCAAAGGCACGTTATCCCCCCAAGCGTTGTATCGCCGTGGACAACTGTTGCATGACCGTTTGGGTCAAAAAGATAAAGGCCGACAGGTCTGGAAACTCTACCTGGACCGCTATCCAGAAGGCAGCCTATACGAAGAAGCTTTGTTTTCTTTGACTAGCAGTTACTTCACCGCCGGTCTTTTTGCCGAAACAAAGCGCTACGCTCAACGCTACCTCGATAAATATCCAGATGGCTACCGAGTGAGTCAAATCCACGAAATGCTGGAAGAAATCGACTACTGATTCATTCGATTTCCACTTGAACACGCAATGAAAAGCGGGAATTTCATCCCGCTTTTTTCGTTGTTCATTCGCTCTTTTTCGGAGGCGATGCCGTCTTTTTCTCTTTGGGTTTTCGCGGCTTGAGCTGGGTGACTTCGCTCAAATCTTCGATTCCATCCAGTACGGTACCGTCGAGAACGGTTTGCGTGAGATTGGCGTACCGCAGGTCGGCATCTTTCAAATTGCAGTCTGTGAGATCGGCATTTTCGAAATTGGCGCAAATCAGGTTGCAACCGCTCAGGTCGGCTCCACGAAGATTCGAAAAGGAAAAATCGGCTCCACGAAGATTTTTCCCGGATAAATCGATTCCCGGAAGATTGGATTTGTAAAGGCTGATGCCCTGATCGACCATTTTCAGGATTTTTTCGGCGAGACTGGGCATCCGCATACTCCTCGAATTCCAAGTATCTGATTCGGAACGGAAAATCACATTTCGATCATGTTCACTTGCCGGAAAAAGTCAAGATTTTGCCGGATCGCCCTTCATTTTTCCATTCCGTTTTTCCACGACTTTCACCGGAACGGTTTTGATAGACCGGATACATTTTTCTTTTCTATAACCCATACTTAATGCTATGAGTGCCTTCCGATAGAACTGGATTATTTCCCGAATCGCGGTACATATTATGGCTAAACAGCGACAAAAGCCCCCTGCTCCACTTCGCCCCTTCTACGATGAAGAAGGATATTGCAAAACCAATCCCTACCTCGACCGTTTGATGGAATACGAACGGTTCGTCGTCCATCCTCTTCAGGCCATGGCGAACAAAGGAACGTGGAGCCAAATCACCGAAAATCGGCCACTTTTTCTGGAGATCGGCACGGGACTCGGGCATTTCCTCACCGATCAGGCCGAACGTCATCCCGACCGGTTTTTCCTCGGTATCGAGTTGAAATTCAAGCGATTGTTCAAGACCTTGAAACGTATCGATACCATGGGACTGGAAAACATCCGCCTGTTGCGCTTCGATGCGAATTATCCAGAGTGGCTGTTTGATAGCAATGAGTTGGACGGACTGTTTCTGTTCTTTCCCGATCCCTGGTCAAAGCGCAAAAGGTACCGCTACCGACGAATGGTCACCGGGGAATTCGTGCAGAAAATGGCAGGCGTACTCAAGCCGGATGCAAAGGTCGAGTTCAAAACGGATCACCTCGAATATTTCGAGGAAGCTTTGGAACTTTTCGGCCAATCCCCCTACCAATTGACTCGTCAAACACACGACTGGCAAAACAGCGAATGGTCCGACGATCTGCCGCAAACGCTGTTTGAAAAAAATTTCGACAAGCGGGGAATTCATTCCAGGTATTTGCAAGCCAAAAAATTGGGATAGACTTGATTTGTGCCGATTCAATCGAATCTTTCGTCCACCATCACTACGTGGGAATAAGTTGGAGGATTTCGCCCGATTTGGTACAAAGAAAGTATGAACACCGCTCAGAACATGACCTGGCCCATCCTTTTGGTCGATGACGAACCGATCGTCCTCGAATCGATGGAATTGCTGTTGCGCTCCGCCAATATCAGTCCCGTAATTGCCGAACAGGACAGCCGAAAAGCGGCAGACTGGATTCGCAAGCACTCCTTTTCCGTAATCCTTCTGGATCTGACCATGCCGCATCTTCCAGGGGAAAAGCTGCTGGAAATCATCATGGCGGAGCAACCTCAGACTCCGGCCATCGTCGTGAGCGGCCAAAGCGACATGGACACCGCCATCCGCTGCATTCAGACCGGAGCGTTCGATTACCTGGTCAAACCCTTCGAAAGCGCTCGGCTGATTTCCTGCGTTTTGCGTGCCATTGAACTAAGCGAGTTGAGAACGGAATACTTTTCGTTTCGTCAACGGGTGATGGACAACAAAATCGATCACCCGGAATGGTTCGAATCGATCGTCTCCCGAAACACCGCAATGTTGTCCATTTTCCGGTATATCGAAACCGTGGCGCCTTCCAATCGTCCGGTATTGATCACGGGAGAAACCGGGGTCGGTAAAGAACTTATGGCTCGGGCGGTTCACGAAGCCTCGGGACGCAAAGGCCGCTTCGTAGCCGTCAACGCCGCCGGTCTGGATGACAACGTGTTTTCCGACACCCTGTTCGGTCATATCAAAGGTGCGTTTACCGGCGCGGATCGTCCTCGGGCAGGTCTGATCGAAACCGCCGCCAACGGGACTCTTTTCCTCGATGAAATCGGTGACTTACAGCATCCGAGCCAGGTTAAGTTACTCCGTTTGCTGCAAGAAAATGAATACCTGCCGATCGGCTCCGACGACCCTAAAACATCTTCCGCAAGGATCGTAGCGGCCACCAACCGGGATCTGTTGTCCTTGCAGCGAGAAGAACGTTTTCGAGCCGATCTGTATTACCGTCTCCAGACTCACGCCATCGACATCCCACCGTTACGAAAACGCCTGGACGACCTCCCGTTACTTGTCGAACATTTCTTGCAAAAATCCGCCGATGCGCTGGACAAACCCAAGCCAACGGTCCCCAAAGAAGTCTATCAAGTACTGAAGCACTACAATTTTCCCGGTAATATCAGGGAGTTGGAAAGCATCGTTTACGAAGCGGTCAGTTCTCACAAAAGCCGAATGCTCTCACTCAACACGTTTCACCAGCACATTTCCAAGCATCGAGAAGCACCATCGGCCTCCCCGCAGGAACTATCGGCCGAGTCGCCGTTTTCTCTCTTTGAAACGTTACCGACATTGAGCGAAGCACCGAAACTGCTGATCGAAGAAGCCTTGCGGCGAACGGAAGGCAACAAAAACGCTGCCGCCCACTTGCTGGGGATCACCCCCTCGGGTCTGCGAAAAGCACTCAAACGTGCTGAAAATTCTTAGGTAATCTTTGTAGATTGATGGAAATACTTTGCAAAGAAATATACTTTTTCGATAACCAGATCGTCCAATAATGAAGGAATGGCACTCGACTTCGTGTAAACCCAAAGCAGAACAAACGGTGAAAGTACTCCTAAATCATACAGAGTTGCTCACATTTCTTCAGCTTGGACCGTTAATTTTCCTTGTCGTCGTTAGTTTGTCCTGTGCTGGAGAGGAAACAAAGGGAAATTTTTCTCCCTCGAATAATTGTGGAGATGTGGACTGTTTTCCAGATGAATGCATCCTCGAAGACAATCACGCCATTTGTATATCAACTGAAACACCCAACAATGAGAATATTTCTGAAACAGAAGACTTGGACTTGTGCGATCAAGAATCAGATTTCCCAATAGAGCAAGAACCTGTCGAAGAAGGTATCCCACAAGAATGCGAACCACAAGATGATCCTTTACTTTTACCGGGAGAAATACGATTGACCACGGATGGGGATTTCATCGATATGCCGTTCATCAATTACGATATCCACGAAAACACTGTGGTATTCTGTGATGACGATTGGAAAATGCATATCTGCAAACTTCCGTGCGGCACATGCGAAATCAAGGAATTTCCTGATTCGGAATACGATTGTGTCTACCCAACGGTGTATAAAGATACAGTTGCTTGCAATACACGCCTTATCCATAGAGATCCAGAAAATCGGGAAGATTTGTTGCTTTATAATATATCATCCGGTGAAATTCGTTATCCGACAGATGTTGGTGATTATCTGGACATGCACGGAAATTGGATTGTGTGGATTGAATTTGCTCCGGATCTTTACTATTACAACATTGCGGATGGAACGTTAAAAAGTATTGAAACGTCTTCAAGTTCAACCTCAGACTGCCTTGCCCGAACTTCAGATGAGAAAATTGTTTGGATTCGAAACTATAGCAATGAATATACAGATGTTATGCTTATAGATCTTCATGATTCATCCTCATTGAAAAAAATTAACGAAACTAAAGGCTATACTGGAGATCCAGCGATTTCGGGAAATTGGATTGTATGGATTTCGGATCTTTTCCTCGGAACTCTAAATCCGAACGGGGAATCTATTTTAAGAGCTTACAACCTTTTTTCAAATGAAAGAATAACCATAGATCCCCAACCCCATCAAAAAACCTATCCCGATATCGACGGATCTCGCGTAGTTTGGACTGATTTTCGCAATGGAGGAAGAGATTCTTTTGGGTACTATTTCAACTCTGATATCTGGTTGTACGACCTGGAACGAAGAGAAGCGAGGCCGATTGCAGAAACAAATTTATTGCAATTAAAACCACGAATTTCAGGACGCTGGGTTTTGTATCTTGACACGCGATGGCGGAGTCCCCAAGATGATTTGGTAGTGTTCGATCTCTGCACATTGGATTGGTACGAAAGTGATCCTATGTGTGTAGGTTCTTCTAAGAAACGGCAAAACCATTGAAAATAATTACGATTTCTTTGACACTTACTTTGTTGTTTTCTTTGTTGTTTTTTACTTCCTGTGACGGAAATTCTGCATCCAATTCCACAAACCCATCTAACGAGGGGGATACGGATTGGCTCGAAAATGAGTTGGAGACGGAAGATTGCCCCTTCGGCAGATTTCCCGAAATCCCTACTTCGAAACGACTCCTTGCCCGAAAAGGCACGCAATCCTATCTCTGGTTCGACCAGACCGATACAGGAGATGACGCAACATTTAGCCCCGCAGCATTGTACTGGCGTCAGTATTCGGACTTCATGTCTCATTTCGACATCTTCAGGCCGATTCTCGATCCGCTCTTGGAAGTGCAGATCGCTTCGGAAAAATGTCGACTGGAAAGTCATGAATGGCGAGGAGCGGTTCTTGAGCGACGCAGTTCCTGTGGTTCCGTTTCCCTTGTAGAAACATCGCTTTACGCGGATGACAACACGCTTGTAATTCATCTTTCCGCACAAAACGGTCCCGAGGATGTAACAATCGAGTTTGTAGGCAAAAGCGCCCTTGAAACGATTGGCGGCACCATCGAGAACGCCGCCAACGGCGGCTTGGACCTTACGTTGTCCGACCAATATGCCAACCTCTGGAGCGATCCGACACCCGTTACCTGGAACGTCGCATTGCGTCCTTTTCCCGAACCGGATTCCGTGACGGTAGATCCAAGCGAGCAAAAATGGTCTTTTTCCTATCTACTTGAAAAAAATGCTGCCAAAGAGTGGCTGCTTACCGTGAACCTGTCGGAAAACAACGAGCCTTCCATCAAAAGCTACGAGACGCAGGATTTTCCGAGCCTCATCCAAGCCGCAGAGTGGGATGTCTGTCAATGGATGGGAGAAGCACCCCAGACGGACAAGCTTGAGGATCAAGATTATGCCAACGCCTGGTATCTGTTCTGGGAAAACGTGGTCTCTCCTGTCGGTTATTGGAAAACCGAGGCGATCACTCCCAGCAAACGGCATTATTTTCGAGGGGTGTGGCTTTGGGACTCGGCGTTTCATGCTTTGACGTTGCTCAACGGCGGCTCTCAGGCACGCAAACTTGCACGAAGTCAGATCGATTTGTTCGTTTCCCAACCTCTTGAAGATGGGCACCTTTCCCGCGAAATCTGGTTCGACAGCATCAATCCAGGCACGCAGCCTCCGGCCCTCCTCACCTGGGCGTCTCTGCTTCTGGCTCAAACCGATGAGACCTTCGAGAAGAATCTGGCCGAGGACTATTCTGCCTTCAAAGCCAATCATGAGTGGTTTTATTCCAACAAAGATTCCGACAAGGACGGCTTGTGCGAATGGGAAGGTACGGACAGTGGCTGGGACACATCGCCCCGTTGGGATAACGGTCCAGTAGAAGCCGTGGATCTTGCCTGCTGGTTGGTTATGGATGCCCGCCTATTGGCGATCATGGCGGGTAAACTGGGTTTGTCCGAAGAGCAGGACCAGTGGACCAAAGAAGCGGAAGAGCTAGCCGCTAAGATTCGTGACGAATTCTGGAATGAACCAGAAGGAATGTTTTTCGACCTGACGATTGCAGACAACCAGCCGACTTCTATCGTCTCTCCCGCTACATTTATGCCGCTTTTCGCAGGAGTCGCCAGCGAAGATCAGGCCGCAACCGTCGCCACGAAGCTTGACGATCCAGCGCTGTTTGCAACCCCTTTCATGCTGCCGACGGCATCGCCGAACAGTTCCGTTTACGAGCCTGAAAATTACTGGCGGGGTCCGGTCTGGGTGGTGACCAATGCCTTTGCCATATGGGGTCTCGAACGCTATGGACTGACGGAACAAGCCACGAAACTAAAAGAGCATACCCTTTCCATGATTGCTGCCCATGAAACCACCTATGAGTATTACAATTCACAAACAGGGGAAGGAATCGGTGCTCCGAATTTCATGTGGTCAGCGGCTTTTTACATCCTGCTTCAACAAGATGTGAAGGTGTTGTGGTAACAACCATTCCTCCCAATTCCGCGTTGAACCTAAAAAAAGCTGGCATCGCCTAATTTATCGTTGTAACCTTCCTATAGAATTTCCTGACTTTTTGGTGGAGAGTTCGATGATCAGGCTCAAAAGCAGTCCTTTTTGGCGGTTTTTCACGTGGATGCAGATCGTCTTGTTGGTGCAATTCCTCAATCTCGATCTTTTGAGAATCGGGTTCGTTCAGCGAGCGGAGGCGCAAGACGCCCTCGACCTTCTCGAAATGGACGACGATGAACTTCTCGGCGACGAGGCCGAGGAGGATGAAGACGAAGTGGATGACGAGGACGAAGCGGAAGAAGACGAGGATGAGGAGGACGCCGAAGACGAGGCCTCCGAGGAAAAACCCGCCTCTCAGCCTGCCACCGTTTCGGATGATGAAGATGACGAGGAAGACGAAGCCGAGGAAGAATACGAAGAATACATTCTTCCTCCGTTGGATCAATCTACCTTCCAACCGGGCGTTAAAGGTGGAAAAAAGGTCATTCTCGTTGTCATGTCCGAGGATCGCCTCAGTGACGAAGCCGCCGCCCAAGTGCGCATCACGGCCCGCTCATGGCTTCGAACAAACTCCAAACTTCGCCTCGTTCCAACCAATCTGGCGTTAAAAGATCGTTCCACCGTCAATGAAAAAAGCGAAGCGGAAAAGATCGAAAAGAAGATGAAAGCCGCCATGCAATCGTTCGAGGACGAGGAATACTCCAAGGCGGCCAAACAATTCGGTGAAACGGCTCTTGCCTGCCAGCCCTTGTTGGAGTTCGTCGAATACCGCACCCAAAGCGCAAAAGCCTACGGCTACCAGGGAACCTCGATGATTCTGGCCAAACAGAAAAGAAAGGCCGAAGAGGCGTTCCGCAACATGCTGTCTTTCGATCCCAAAGCCGAGCCTCCCATGTTGGATAACGCCGACGTACGCAAGGTTTTCGAAGAAACCGGCAAGTCCATGGAAGAAATGGAAATGGGCACGTTGAAAATCACCGAGTCGAAACCGAGAGGGTTGGAAGTCTTCGTAGACGGGCAGTTCAAAGGACTTACGCCACTGGAAATCGGAGATCTTCCCGTAGGTGAGCACTCGATCAAAGTCAGCATGGACGGTTACAAAGATTACCGTACGAAGAGCACGATTTATAAAGGGATCGCCAAAGAATTACCCGTCGATCTGCAACAGGTGGCAAAGTACTATCCCTTTATCAGCGAAGTCAAGGCGATGCAGAAGAAGTTCGAGCATGCCGAAATGTTTACCAATGTCGCTCGCCTGAGCAAAGTGGTCCGAAGCTATCGCCTGCTGCTGATGCGCGTCGGCATGGACGATGGCGATATGAACATCAAGGCGTATTATTACGACATGCGAGCCAAAAAAGGTTCGTTGGGTACGGATGAATACGGTAACGAGATCCCCGACAAAGGTCGGCATCGTGCTTTGCAAAAACGGCACAACTTACGAAAAACCAACCTTGTTTCCGCCGTTAACGAACATCTCGACCGGCTGTTTTCCAACGCCACGCGCTGGACGCCCAACTATGTGGCTCCCGTCGTCGAAGAGGAAATCACCGAGTTGGAAGACGACGAAACGCCCTTGTACAAGGCCTGGTGGCTATGGACCATCGTCGGTGTCGTCGTGGCCGGTGGAGCGACGGCAGGAGCCTTGTGCGGTGCAGGTGTCATTTGCGGCAGCGACGGTGGCGGAGGACAGCAGAGCACCGGCAACGAGGTTGTCATCCAATTCTGATCGACTCGACGCGGTTTTTGTCGATTCAGCAGTGTCGATTCGACAGGTTATTATCAGGATCAAACCATGAACGTTCAATCGTCCCACCCTCCGGTATTTCTGGCCGGTGACAAGATAGATTTATGCCCGGTGCGTTCGGAAGACGCCCCCTTGTATGCCCGCTGGATCAACGACGAGGAAACCGCCAATTTCCTGCTCTGGCACAAACCGATCACCCTGGAAAAAGAAAAAGCTTTCCTCGAAGAAATGGTCAACGCCGACCCGGCAAAGACGGTTCATTGCGCAATCTGGCAAAAAAATCCAAAGGTTTTGATCGGTAATACCAGCTTGATGGACATCGACCCCCGGCATCATTTCGCCACGCTGGGGATTTTCATCGGAAAACCATACTGGAACGCCGGATTCGGCACCGAAGCCATGCGAATGCTGGTCCGCTACGGTTTCGACAGCCTCAATCTGCACAAAATCATCCTCTACCATTGGGACTTCAACCACCGCGCCCACCGAGCGTATACCAAAGTAGGCTTTCAAGAAGTCGGCCGCCTTCGTCGACACCGCTACATCGGTGGACAATGGCGAGATGAGGTGATCATGGATCTGCTGCGGGAGGACTTCCGAAAAAACGAGGAATAACCCACTTGTTTCATGGATTTTCCCGGATTTGCGAAGAAAACGGCATTGCAATTTTCCACGAATAAATTTCGTAGCGACTCGCTTCGCTCGTCCTAGTTTTTTAGCGATTTATTTTTATCCTACTTGGTCCGAAAGAGTACCAACCGTGTTTTTCTTCTTCGTCGAACCAGAGGTTTTGACCAAGAGCTGAATTGGCATGACAAAGGTCAATGGTAGATACCCAGCCATGAAGACTACAATAGGTCCATAATAAAGAATCATGATTGCTCTGAATTCTTTCCCCCTTGTAAACCACCCAATTACCCACTGTGCAATAATATTCCCAAATTGGCCAAACATACCGACTACCAACAATACCTACTGCATAAAACAATTCCGTCTGTAAATCCATTGCCGCAATACTTCCACCCATAACCTGGCGTTCCACCTCAGACCATGTACCTTCCCGACATTCACCAAAGACTTTCGCTCGACCTCCGCACAAATGCGACCCTAGCGAAGAATAAGGAGCAATCTCTCCTTGTAAATGGATTGCCAGTACTCTATCCGCTCTACTTGGTATTACGACAATATTACCAACTCCGGTCGTACACGACTTCTCACATAATCCAGAATTCTTATCGATCTTGAATATTGCCTGCCAAGCACCAACATGCAAAGTATCCCCAACCCAACTAAGCCCTGTAAAAGGTCGTCGATCCAAAGGAGGATATAATCCGTGATGATCATTTTCTATGATTTCCGGCATCCCCCAATCTACATCGATACAACTCGGAACACTCCAAACGCCGGACGGGTCGCGTAAGGCCAAACCAAGCGGTCCCTGGACAGCCAACGTACCGTCTTCGTGTACGGCCAATCCCCAGATCATTCCTTGCCAATCTTTCAGATTCTCCACACCATCTACGACTGCTACGTCGTCCAAAATCGCTTCAGGAACCGTTTCGAAATGCCAGACCCCATTTCGCCATCGTCCGACTTTACCCCGTGCAAATCCTGCCCAAAGTTCGGTTTCGCCACCAACGCGGCGACCATCCAGGCAAATTACCTTTTCTCCGACTTCTTCGTCACAATGCAATAGCGGAGAAGGTTCCTCGTCATGAATCCAAATACCGTTGTAAGCTCCGAACCAAGTTCGTCCTTCACCATTACTCCATACAGCATTCGTTATGTGCATGGAAGAATGAGTCCGATCACGTAAGCAAGGTTCAATCTGCACCTCGGAATCGGGAAACACGCTGTACTCGACCAACGGCGGCTCGGTATACTCCTCCACCTCCGCTTCGTCACTCTCCGGTTCATTTTCATCCAAATCCGGCTCATCTTCGTCCATTTCGGATTCGTCTTCATCCATGGTTTCTTGCGGGATATCTTCCTCGTCGGGATCGGCGGGAGGGATGTTTATCTCGTCCTCATCGGGAAAGCTCTCCGCTATATCCGAATCGTCATCGGCTTGCAAAACCTCTGGAATCTCTACAGAATCCCCCGGAACAAGTGCCATGGCTACACCACCCGCATCGGTGCATCCCGCCAGTATGGCGGATAAAACCAGCAACCACAGGTATATGCAGGTTTTTACGGAAACGATGGCTTGCAACATGCACGGTACCCTTGTTGTCAAAATGCTTTCCCACGAATAAATTTCGTAGCGACTCGCTTCGCTCGTCCCGTTTTTCAACGGTTCAGCTTGATGCGACTTGGTCCGAAAGAAAACCAACCGTGTTCCTCTTCTTCGTCAAACCAGAGATTGTGATTTAATGCAGAGGATGTGCAATGAACTTGCAAACCACCCCCTGAAGTGAAATTAAGTGTCTTAGGCAGTGTCGTCACGAGATATCAAGCCAGAGAGCGAGACATCTGATATGAACGGCTGCGAGGAAAGATGCCGCGTTTTTTGCGTATCGTGTAGCGATTCCTCGCCATCGTTTCAGTTTCAGAAAAGCGTTTTCGACCAGATGTCGAACACGATAAAGCTCTTTATCGTATGGTCGTTGAACTTTCCGATTCTTTTTCGGAGGAATGACTGCCACCATCTCCGCGTTTTCGGCTTTTTCAAGGATCACGTTCGTATCGTAGCCGCGATCAGCCAATAAATACTCGGCGTCGATTCCTTCGATCAATGCGCAAGCTTCCTTGCAATCTGCTCGGGTACCCTCTGTAACAATCGCTCGGACTGGATTACCATGCGCATCCACGGCCAAATGTATCTTACTGTTGAGCCCCCTTTTGTACGGCCCATCGCTTGATTGCCACCCTTCGCTCCTGCGGCGTCAGGATGCACTTTGACGTGGCTGGCGTCGATCATCAACCATTCGTAGTCGGGATCGTCAATGAGGATCTCAAGCAATTTCTCCCAGATTCCCTTGTCGCGCCATCGGCAAAAACGACGGTTCGTGTTGTTCCAGCCACCGTAATCCGGGGGTAGGTCACGCCACGGCGCACCGGTACGCAGAATCCAGAAAACAGCATTGATGAATCGTCGATTGTCTTCCGCCACGCCTCCCCACTCGCCGGAGCGTCCAGGTAGATGGGGTTCCAGGAGATTCCATACGTGATCGGAAATATCGTGACGATGGTAGGCAGCTTCCATGGTAATTCCTCTCGATATATTCTAGTAAATAGAAATATATCGAGAAGCCGAGGATTTTGTCCAGATAAATCGTTTTCTCGTGTCGACACTGTCTAGAATATGGTGCTAATTTGTCATCCCGATAGCAAAAATCATGGAGTTCACCCATATAACGATAATTGGCGTATGTGAAATACCGACATTCAGGAGTAAACATAAAACTGATTCCACCCTTGACTGCGCCAAACGCAAGGAATATTCCTGAAATCAAATCGCTTGACGAAGACATTTCAACATCATCATCCGGATCGGATTCATTTACATATATGCGATGCCAGGCATTGCCAAGGCACTCTCCAACGTATTTGGTAGCATGATAGGAATTTTCCCAATCAGCCATTGGAAATTCTGGAGTAATTATGCTTTTTCCAACGAGCATCCGACTGGTTCGACTCGGCAAGATTGCAAGTTGACCATCGTCGGCAGAACAGGCCAAACTACAAACTTCTGTTTCAAGGTCGATGGCATATAATTTTTGTAATGCGCCTGCATATACTGCATTATTAATCCAACGCAATCCAACAAAAGGCGGTCGATCAATGTAGTGTGCAGTACCAAACTCTTTAAGGTACTCTACTTTCGGCATCCCCCAATCTACATCGGGACAACTCGGAACACTCCAAACGCCGGACGGATCGCGCAAGGCCAAACCAAGCGGTCCCTGGACAGCCAACGTGCCATCTTCGTGTACGGCCAATCCCCAGATCATTCCTTGCCAATCTTCCAGATCTACGTCGTCATCCTCTACCACCTCATCTTGAATCTCTTCGGGAACCGTTTCGAAATGCCAGACCCCATTTCGCCATCGTCCGACTTTGCCCCGCGCAAATCCGGCCCAAAGCTCGGTTTCGTCTCCGACACGGCGACCATCCAGGCAAATTACCTTTTCTCCGACTTCTTCGTCACAATGCAATAGCGGAGAAGGCTCCTCGTCATGAATCCAAATACCGTTGTAAGCTCCGAACCAGGTTCGTCCTACACCATTGCTCCATACAGCATTCGTTATGTGCATGGAAGAATGAGTCCGATCACGTAAGCAAGGTTCAATCTGCACCTCTGAATCGGGAAACACGCTGTACTCGACCAACGGCGGCTCGATGTCTTCCTCAGCTTCCGTTTCGTCACTCTCCGGTTCCATTTCATCCAAATCCGGCTCGTTCTCCTCTTCGTCCTCTTTGGATTCGTCTTCATCCATGATTTCTTGCGGGATATCTTCCTTATCGAGATCGGCAGGAGGGATGTTTATTTCGTCCTCATCGGGAAAGCTCTCCGCTATATCCGAATCGTCATCGGTTTGCGAAACCTCTGAAATCTCTACAGAATCCCCCGGATCGAATACCATGAAGATGCCACCCGAATCGGTACATCCCACCAGTATGGCGAATAAAACCAGCAACCACAGGCACATGCCGGTTTTTACGGAAACAACGGTTCGCAACATACAGAACACCCTCTGTTCTTACAGGATTTTTCCACGAATAAAATTTCGTAGCGACTTTGTGTATCGTCCCGTTTTTCAACGGTTCAGTTTGATTCGGCTTGGTCCGAAAGAGTACCAACCGTGTTTTTCCTCTTCGTCGAACCAGAGGTTTTGGCGTAATCCGAACGATGCACCTACACCAGGATATGGATTAAAACCAAGCCCATTACAGTAATTTGACGAAAAAAATTCATCAGCAAATTTTCGAGTTGTTTCATGAAATGCATGAAAATAGTGTAAACCAACTCGAATAATACATATCTGTACCCAACCGATATAGGTTCTTATCCCTATACGAGCCGACCCTTCAACAACAAACAGTCCTGTATTCAAATCGAAGAAAGTGGATACTTCGTCATCGATTTCTGTCGATTCTCTCCAAATGCCATTATGGCATTCTCCAACCTTTCCAGTATAATTGTAAATGGTCGCCCAAGGACCGCGGTAATCGTGCCCCCCCTGCACACTCCTGCCAACAATCACCCGGTCCGTTCTTCCCGGAGCGACTGCAAGCTGGCCCTCGTCGGTCGTGCAAATCGCTTCGCAGGTTCCTGAATTTTTGTCGATAGCCACCACCGTTCGATTCGCACCGGCGAGTAGCCGATCCTCCATCCATCGTAGACCGACGAACGGAAGATGATCGATTTTCAGGTAGTACGTCGTATCCGATGCAACAGGCATACCCCAATCTACGCCGAGACAATCGGCGACCATCCAGACTCCTGATGGATCTCGCAACGCCAGGCCAAGCGGTCCCTGCACTGCCAACGTGCCGTCTTCATGCACGTCCAAAGCCCAGATCATCCCCTGCCATTCTTCCAATTCCTCTGCGTCGTCTCCCGTAACAACCTCATCTTGAATAGCTTCAGGAACCGTCTCGAAATGCCAGCCCCCATTTCGCCATCGTCCAACTTTTCCCCGTGCAAATCCGGCCCAAAGCTCGGTTTCGTCTCCGACTCGGCGACCATCGAGACAGACAACCTTTTCTCCCACCTCTTCGTCACAATGCAGCGATGGAGAAGGTTCCTTGTTATAAATCCAAATCCCGTTTAACGCTCCGAACCAGGTAAGCCCCTCTCCATCGCTCCACACCGCGTTGTTTTTGTCTATGTTAGTACGTCCCATTTCACGTTCACAAGGCTCGACCCGCACACCGGCAAACGGAAACAAGTTGTACTCGATCAACGGCGGTTCGGCATCCTCCTCCACTTCCGCTTCGTCATTCTCCGGTTCATTTTCATCCAAATCCGGCTCATCTTCGTCCATTTCGGATTCGTCTTCATCCGTGATTTCTTGCGGGATATCTTCCTCATCGGGATCGGCGGGAGGGATGTTTATTCCGTCCTCATCGGGAAAGCTCTCCGCTATATCCGAATCGTCATCGGTTTGCGAAACCTCTGGAATCTCTACAGAATCCCCCGGAACGAGTACCATGGCAACACCACCCGCATCGGCGCATCCTGCCAGTATGGCGAATAAAACCAACAACCACAGGCACACGCCGGTTTTTACGAAAATGACGGTAGATACGACAAATCGCAACATGCAGACAACTCCTCCTAGAATAGGATTATTCTGGAGGGTTTGACGCTGCAAGTCAACTTCTATCGTGAAATGATGATTCTTTCGAGAACACCTTCAGGTCAACGCTCGCAAAGCGGCAAGGCTTTGTGATCGCTGTCCTCTTCGCAGTTTTTCGCTATATCCTTCCACTCGCCTGAACTGAGATAGTAATACACCATGCAATCTTTATCGTCGGTATGAGTATAGGTTAAGTGCACCGAAGGATCGTACGTTTCTCCGTTCGTCCAACTCAAACGATCGTTCCAGGGGTCGTCCTCGGCCACATCCGGTTCGGTAAAGAACGGCTTGTCGGTCAAACCGCTCCATACCTGCCGATAAGCCGGAACCCGAGAAGCCAGCTCGACCAGCAAAGCATCCCGCTCCGCTGTCGTGGACGGCGCGGCCAGATCTCCACCCCAATTACGGCAGGCATCCAAAGCCGAAAGCCAGAACATGGATTCGCTTCCCAACAGATATTCCGACTCGCCAATCGTAAAGGTTTCTCCTGTGGCAGCCTCCGAATGCATGAGCCTCGCCATCACCTGCCAGCTTCCCGAAGTGTTTCGAGCCTTCGTATCCATTACGACAAACACAGGCCGGGAATCTTCGGCTGTGAAATGCACGGTTTCCATCCCTGCCGCAAGCGTTTCGTCCGCCTTGGCAAGGCAGGTCTGCATCGAGCTATCGCATCCGGGCACGACGGCCAACAGAGCGTCGAAAGAATACCCAAGCAATTTGACTTCCAGGTTTTCTCCCCCTTGGGGAACGATACGGATCAACTGCTCAGAACCCACACCAAGCGGAGATGCTTCACCGCAATCCGCATTGATTTTCGGAGTCAGCAGACTCCCGAAAAAGCTGCGTTTAGAGTCGATCCACTGTTCGCCTTCCTCCAGTTGAGATAACGTCAGCGAGGTGACGATATCCGTACACTCCATATCGAAATCCCTACGGCACAATGGATAAACGTCCTCACCATCCCAAGAACGGCACATCCATGCAGACTCATTTCCCAAAGACAGAGAAACGAAAGATTGGCTTTCTCCGTTGTTTTCGATGGACTGCTCTAACGGGTAACCTCCGTATACGGCGGATTCATCACTATGGTGGAACTCACCTTCCACGGCACGGTCGTTGAGATCCGTCCAGACAGCGACATTACCTACGCTCTGGAAAGCCTGTTGTATACGTCCCAACCGGTCGTCATCCATCACGGTTTCCATACCCAGTGCTTCCGATCCGCTTTCACAGGTGACACGGGCTTCGTACCAGTCCAGAGCCTCGGCACCCAACACCACATAGCCATCATCCCCCGCCACATAGGCAGGTGTTCCACCGGCTAGCGGATCGTCGGGAGTCAGTCTCCGAAGCGAGTAATCGGCGGTCCCATGGGTCGACATCTGCGCAGCATCGATAACCAAGGTATACGTATCGTCGGCAGGTGCGGTAAAGACCAAATGTTCTACCCCGGCGCTGCTGACATCCTCCGCACCATCGAAACAATAAACGGTCTTGTGTCGTTCCCCGCCGGAAATATTT
>CAXXVK010000049.1:0-64373 GCA_963676915.2 Myxococcota bacterium | reverse complement strand
TCCCGAAGAAATACCGACGATTGCGGTGGAAGTGTCGGTGCTTACACCGCCGAAACTACTGGACAATCGCCGAAAAGGTGTCGGTCGGAACCCACGGTCTGGTGATGAAAAGACAGGGGCGCTCCGGTCTGCTATTGCCGCAAGTTCCAATCGAATGGGGCTGGGACCGCAAGACCTTTCTCGAACAAACCTGCGGCAAGGCGGGCATGGAACGGAACTGCTGGAAAGATCCCGCCACATTGATTTATACCTTTACCGCCATCGTGTTTTCGGAAAAATCCTTAGGCATGATTCCCTGATCGAACCATGACGAACTCCATGCAGCGCTTCAACTGGCAAGCACCGTCCTCCGTGGCTTTGGGAGCCTTCGGACTGGTGTTTCAAGTCGTGCTGCTACGAGAATTTCTCTCAGTATTCGGCAGCAATGAGGTCGTCATCGGTCTTGTTATGGCGTCGTGGCTGTTTTGGAGCGGAATCGGTTCCTGGTTGCCGAAGCTTCGACCTTCCTTTCCTTGGCTTTCATTTTTGCTGATTCTCGCGCCGTGGCTTGGCATTGCGACACAGATTTCGGTCGAACTGTTTCCCCGACTAATCGGCTTGCCACCCGGCGCTGTACCTGGTCCGGGAGGATTGCTTACCGCCGTTCTGTTGCTCCCCGCTCCGGCTTGTGTTGTACAAGGAGCCGGTTTCGTCGAGTTGGCGCGCTCCTTTCCATCCCATACCGACGGAGCCAGTCGGGTCTATCTGTACGAAGCGCTGGGAGCTGTGCTTGGGGGCGGGCTAACGCTGGTTGTGTTCGACTCCGCCGTGCTGCTGGCTCTGGGTGGTGTGGCTTTGGGTATTGCTGCCGCAGGATTCGTTAGAAAAGATCGGAAGACTCTTTCCTGGCTTGTTGCCGCATTGGCTTTGAGCGTGTTGCTGTGGATTCCTGCCTCGTCATGGTTTCTCGAAAACATCGTCTGGCGAGGCTATCGCATTGTGGATCACCTAGAAACCCCATATGGAAAAACCGTTGCTATTTCAACAGGTTCCGAAGTGAATTTGTTTATCAACGGACGTCTGCACACTGCTGCTCTGGATCGTGAACGGGCGGAGCGCGAGTTTCTCCCGTTGCTTGTTTCCTCTTTTCCCAAAGTGGAAAATCCGCTGTTCCTGGTGCTTGGTGGGAGCGTGGCACGGTCGGCGTACATCGTCGAAACGATGGGAAAAGAATTTCCGAACGTTCTTCAGATTTTACGAGATCGAGAGCAAGTGGCGCTGGAAGTCGCAACCTATCGTCCTCGTGGCTTGCCCGATGGTCTGACGCTCGATTTTCGCGAACCGCTGGAGGTAATCCGAACGGTTTGTCGCCCTCCCATGCAATGTCTGGCGCTACTGAATCTTCACGAAGGTGCCGATACATTTTCCGCCGTTCATGGCTATACCGAAACGTTTTTCGAAAAGACACGCTATACCCCGCAGAAAAGTCAGGGAGTGCGGGCTGTGTTCCTGCCTTTGGGCGCGGTAGAAAACTACCGTTCGCCCTGGAGAAACGAACAGCAATCCATGGTAGCGGCGACGTTGGCGCAAGCAAGACATGAAAGTGTGGATATCGCGGAGTTGGGTTCGTATCTTGTTTTCTCCGGTGAATCTGGATTTCCCAAAAACCGTTCCGAACTGACCCAACGCCTGAAAAATCTCCCTTCGAGGTTTCGTTCCCTCACCGCCGAAGCTCTGGAATCGCGCTTCGAGCGACAGACTTTTTCCACCGACACCACAAATGGTTTCCTGGTGACAGAGGACCATCCGGCGCTCGTCATGCATTCGCTGGCGCAATGGATGGAGAACTTCGCTCCGATGCTTGTCCCGAAAGCGTTTTTTTCGGGAGAAAGGGGAGCGAAAATTCTGTTTGTACTGAGTGCTGTATTTTTCGTTTTCCTTGGAATTCCCCTTGCACTAACAAGAAGATTTTTGAGGCTGCGTTCTTTTCCGTGGCTGTTTTTATCCGGGGTAGCGGGAGTGATGCTCGAACTGTCGTTGATCCTCGCTTACCAGATCCGTTTCGGTGAACTGTACCATCAGGTGGGTATGCTGCTTGCGATGTTTATGGCAGGAATGGCGGCAGGCACCTGGTTGGTATCCCGAAACGCCGGAAAGCGAAGTTTACAACGGATAGCGCTCGGTCTACCGGGACTTCTGGCGCTGGTCGTGTTGGGCGCATTACAGATAAACGCTGGTTTTACAGTCTTTGCTGTGTTGCTGGCGCTGACGGGTGGGATATCAGGGGGATTGTTTGCCTTCGGAACAAGCAACGCCCGAATGAATTTCGAGGGCGAAACCATCTCTTGGACAGCCTGGGCCAACGGCGTCGATCACTTCGGAGCGACGTTGGCCGCCGTACTTGCACCGCTGCTGGTTCTTTTTCTGGGAGTTGGCGCGACGCTGCTTTTTCTGGCAGCAGCATCGTTAGTATGTTTTATGGCGGCTAACCCGCATAATTCATGAAGAATCACCTACGACTTGAAAACTCTTGATCTTTCATTCGTTTCCCGATTTTTTATACTCAACAACCTGTCAAGGTTGCTTCCGTTAAAAAATCACTCCAACTTCATGAAAGTTCTTCGGTTTTCGGCGTCTCGCTACGATCCTCATGAAGTATGCGGGCTAAGATGACATCATAAAGAAGCCAACGTTTCGTACATTTATCTCTTCCCGAACCGGCTTGACTTTCTTTTAGAATTTGGGTACCAAAAGACTGATGGAAATCACAAAAAATTACGGGGAAGAACATGAAAAAACACGAATGGAAAGCATGCTGGGTTCTTTTTACAGTTCTGGCTCTGATACTGACGGGGTGTTTCGGCAATAAAATGACCGAACCAGACCAGGAATTGTTCAATCACGCCACAAGTCTTGTTCGATCGGATGATAAAAGCAATTATGAAAGTGCCGAAGGGGTGTTCGTAGAGTTGGAAGAACGCTATCCCAAAAATCTTGAACTGCCTTGCTGGCATAGTCAGATGCTGTTGGCCTGGGGAGATTCCCTTCGTCAGGAACTTCAGTACATCACGAAACGACGCGATGGCATCCAGAAAATGTTGACCGAAGCCCAGACCGATCTGAAACAGGTCAAGGATTGGAAGGACAAAGCCAAAGCTCAGGAAAAAGTCATTAAAATGCAGGACCAATTGCGGGAAATCGACAAAATCGTCGACAAATGGACCGATGATTCTGCAAATGCCATCCAAAAAGGCGAGGATATCGTTTTGAGCAAGATTCTGTCTCGGGATCTCAGCCATATGAGCTGGCGTGTGCTGGCGGACTTCTACCGCATCAAGGGCGATCGCCAAAGCGCCGAGGAAAATCTTATCCTGGTGGATGTGAACAATCCCGAAAGCGTGGGCGCTCGTTTCATCCGGGGAGCCATCGCAATGGATATGGACAAGGATTACGATAAAGCCATTGCCTATTTCGACGAAGCACTTGGGATGGATGCCGATTTTATCAAAGCCAAATATTACAAAGGATTGGCTTTCGATAAAAAAGGCGATCACGATGCCGCCAAAGCGGTGATGGTCGAGGTGTTGACGGAAAGCCCCGGCCACCTCGGAGCCAAAACCTACCTGGAGATGACAGACTATCTCACCGAAGCTCAGAAGCAGATGAAAGAGTTCAAAGACGAACAAATAGTAGCTATGGAAGAAATTCCGTAACTTCGACGAGTTCTCGTGGATTTATAAAGGGTGGAAGATTCCACCCTTTTTTCTTTCTCGAACGAGGATTTTTTTGAAGGACAGTCAAGTAAAGCGCGATGAGCAGGGACCAATCCTGCTCCAACAATAGGTTCCCCATAAAATAAATCTCACCCGGATTTCTATGGACGCCACTTCCTTTCTTGACGAAAACATGGGGTGGTTTTAATCTGTATCGGGTTTTAAACCATGGGAAGGTAACTCATCGTGAAAGCCTTGAAACAAGCTCAATTTCTCATCTCGGCAGGTCGTTTGGACCAACTGCCCCAAGACGATCTTCCGGAAATCGCTTTCGCGGGACGTTCCAACGTCGGAAAATCCAGTCTTGTCAACACCTTGCTAGGTCGTAAAGCGCTTGCGAAAGTCTCGGGACGTCCGGGACGCACCCAGACACTGAACCTCATCGACCTGGGCGGAAAAGCGCGCTTCGTGGATCTTCCGGGGTATGGGTACGCCAAAGTCTCCAAATCCTTGAAAAAACAGTGGGGACAGTTGATCGGCGATTACCTGTCCACCCGAGAACAATTGGCCGGTGTCGTGGTGATTCTCGACATCCGCCGCGATCCTTCCGGCGAAGATCTCGACTTGATCGCCTGGTTGGCCGAAGAAGGACTTCCCGTGCTGTTTGCCTTGACCAAAGCCGACAAACTCTCCAAACAGCAAGGAAACAACCGACGATTCAAAATAGCCCGTGACATGGGTCTGCAACCTACGGACCTGTTTGTTTTTTCCTCGCTGAAAAAAACGGGAAAAGATGCACTGTTGCAAGCGGTGTTGACTCTGGCCGAACTGGAGGACGCGTGATTTTCCTCTTGACCGCGTTGTTGTGGGCAGGCGTTCCGATGCAAACCGAAATGCCGGAATCCCATGTCACACCTCTGGATGAGGTCGCTTGCGCGGTCAACGATATTGCCATTACACGTACGCAGGTGGAACAGGAAGCCCGCATTCGTCTGGCTGAAAAAGGAGCGTATTGGGGAGGACGTCTGCCGCCCGATTACCTGGAAGCCGTGATGGACGATATGGTATCGCGGGAGTTGCTGCGCCAGGAGGCGGAGCGCATCGAATACAGAAAAAACGATAAGGATTCCAATGCTTTAAGAGGACAATTGCTCGACCGGTTTCGAAGCGTTTTTCTGGAGTTGGCCAATTATCGCTATTTTCTTACCCGTATGCAACTGTCTGAGGAAGGACTTGTCTCTCGCTTGTTACGCAATCGACTTATCGACGATTTCGTGGAAGAACGCCTGCAACTGATTGTCCGCCTGGACGAACGAAAGCTCGCCGAACGTCTGCGGTTGATTACGGCGCGGGAGTTTGTCGGAGAACAAGAAGTGGAATCCCTTCGGAAAAAACTTCGTTTCGACATGGAACGGGAAGAAAAAAAACAGGCTTTGGAACGGTGGATCAAGCAACTGGCGGAACGTGGTCGCGTGTACCAACTGGTCAAGTTCGACCAGCCCAGCGACCCGCTTCCTGCGTTGCACGAGCTTGGTGTATCGAAATGAAAAAACCGCTGAACAGAGAACGAATGGTTGTCCGGCCGATGGTTCTGGACGATCTGGACGAAGTGCTGGACATCGAGCGCATCAGTTTTCTGTCGCCTTGGACACCGGATCTGTTCGTCAACGAGTTCAGCAACCCCCGATCCGTCAAACGCATCGTTCAGGATCGCTTTACAGGTCACGTCGTGGCGTACATGGTATACTGGGTGGTGTTGGATGAAGCCCACCTGATGAACATCGCCGTACAACCGAGATTCAAAGGACGTGGTCTCGCAACGCTGCTGATGGAATGCCTGATCGACGAAACCCGAAACAAGCACTGCCACCATGTTTCGCTGGAAGTCCGCGAAGACAATTTCCCGGCAATCAACCTGTATCTCCGCACGGGATTTCGTCCCGTGGGACGGCGGGCCAATTATTACATTGATGAAGGAAAAGACGCGATTTTGATGGATTTGTATTTCAATGATGAAACCGAAGAATAAGGAACTTTCCAACCGATGAACGAATCCTTGCAAACCTTGTCTCATTTGACAGGACGTTTCGAACACGGTGGCGATTATTACGAACTGGCGCTGGAAAACAGTTTTCGAAAACCCTGGAAGCCGGGGCAGTTCGTGATGATTTCGGTCCACGGCACGAACGATCCTTTTTTAAAACGTCCGTTCAGCCTGTATCGGGAAACACCACCTACGATGGAACACCCTCAAGGCGAACTTCGTTTGTTGATCAAAGCGGTCGGCAAAGCGACACACGCCTATCGAGAACTCGCCATCGGGACACCGATCGATCTTATCGGTCCGCTAGGTCACGGTTTCGAGCCTCCCGCCAAAGACGTTCGGGCCGTGCTGGTCGGTGGCGGTATCGGTATCCCACCGCTTATTGCTTTCGGCGCGTCCGAAGCCATGAAGGATCGCCCGATGACCGCCTTGATCGGTGGTCGCAGCCGGGACGACCTCCTTGCACTGGAGCAATTCGCCGCATTCACCAACGACCTGAGATTGGCGACCGAAGACGGTTCACAGGGACATCACGGAAGGGTTACCGAACTGCTTCAATCGTTGATCGATGAAGCCGACGAGCCGTTGCATGTTTATTCCTGCGGACCTGAGGGAATGCTTAAAGCGGTTGGTGTTCTATGTGAAGATGCGAACCTGCCATGCAGTCTAAGTCTTGAAGCGCATATGGGCTGTGGGTATGGCGTTTGCCTGGGCTGTGTGGTGAAGGATCGGGAGGGGAATTTCGTCCGCGTTTGCCGGGAAGGACCGGTCTTTTCCTCCGAATCGCTGGCCGACTACGGTAAAACGAAACACGAGGAGAAAGCATGAGCTTCGAGATACAACCTGAAACGCGGCATGGTGTTCGTCTCGGTGTCGAGGTGGGTGGTCTACACTTAAAAAACCCGGTCATCGCCGCCAGCGGATGTTTCAGTTATGGCGAGGATGTCAAAGATTTCTTCGATTCGGGCGTACTGGGCGGGATTGCCGCCAAAGGATTGTCCCTTGCACCAAGACCAGGCAACGAACCGCCGCGCATCTGTGAAACCCCGTCGGGGATGCTCAATGCCATCGGTTTGCAGAATGTCGGGGTGGACGCCTTTGTCGAAAAGAAGATGCCTTTCCTTCGGAGCCTCACCTCTACGGCATTGATCGCCAATATCTTTGGGACAACGATCGACGAGTACGCACGATTGGCCGCCCGTCTCGATTCCGTACCCGACGTGCATGCTCTGGAACTGAACATTTCCTGCCCCAACGTCAAGGCGGGCGGGATCGAATTCGGCAAAAAGCCTGAAGCCGCCGCTCAGGTGACACGTGCGGTGCGTGAAGCGTCCACACTGCCGTTGATCGTCAAACTATCGCCGAATGTGACGGATATTGTCGAAATGGCTTCGGCGGTTCACGAAGCGGGAGCCGACGCCGTGTCATTGATCAACACCATCACGGGTATGGCGGTAGATTTGGAACGCCGCCGTCCGGTGCTGGCCAATACGGTCGGCGGTCTCTCTGGTCCGGCTATTCGTCCCGTAGCGTTGCGCATGGTATGGGAAGTCTGTACGAAAACCGAGGTTCCGGTTATCGCCATCGGCGGTATCGCGTCGGCTCGCGACGCCCTGGAATTCCTGATGGTGGGTGCCAGGGCGGTGCAGATCGGTACGGCGGGTTTCGTCGATCCTCAAGTCTGGCCCGACACGGTGGACGGTATCGCCCGTTGGCTGCATGAACACGATATCGAGGACATTCGGGATTTCATCGGCAGTTTGGAGCAATAACCCTCTTTACTTTTTCACGGTAGAGCTTCCCCAGTTTTCGAAAAAGGATCGTGGGAGAACGTTGGCTTTGTAGACCGTATAGATATTGCTTTCGAAGGTCATCTCCCACAGCATCTCACCTTCCGTCGATGTTTCGAACAGGCGGGAGTTTGCGCCGTCGCAGACCATAACTCCGTGTTCGGTGAATCGCGCACTTCCATATCCAATCGTTAAAAAGTCAGGAATTTCGCGGTACTCCCAATCGATGGACGCCTGCTTGGCGGTCTCATCATATGCCACGGAGATAACTCTCGACCAGTTCGTGCCGTCCGGCCTGTGGTACCCGTTGTCGAACAGAAGAAAATGCCCGTCTTCGTAAAATAGCGGATCGTGACTATGGGACCAAAGCCCCTCGCCGAAGTCGCCGCCGTCGCCCATGATCCACTCGATTTTTCCGGAAGGATAGCCGATTTTGTAAATTCGGTTCAGGTTTCGAACGTTCAGGTAAATAGCGCTTTGCTCTTCATCGAAATGAATCGCGTTGGAGTGGGTCCAGTCGTGGCCGTAATCTTTATACGTAGTCAAGATGCAGAATTCGCAGAAATCTCCGGTGTAAATGTGGTCTTCCGCCAACCATTCCCAGACGATTTCGTTGGTGCTTGGATTGAGAATGTGGATTTTGTCAGCCAGCAACGGAAGGTTATTGGAATCGGTTGCCGAATACCACGTCAGGTAAATAAGGTTTCCGTCGGAGAGTTCGTCGATATCGTGGTGAACGTTGTCCTCGGAGTATCGATATAGCTCGGTGGCGTCCTGGTCGAAAATTGCCAGAGATTCTCCCGTGGTCACGGCAAAGCTTCCGTCGCTCATGGGTTGGGTTTCGAAAACCTGCCCACCCGGTAGATCCTGGAGGGACCAGACCACGGTGCCGTTGCGATTTATCGCCATCATGACCGCATAAAATTCCGCATCGACCCAGTTCATCACATTGAAAACGAACAGTTCATCGTTGCTTTCTCCCTGAAATTTATGGGTAATCTCGAATCCCGGAAGAACCGACGGCAGGGTCGGGGTTTCTCCTATTTCTACGGCGGAAGAGCAATTCTCTCCCCGGCAGGATTTCAACCGGTACCCATACCCGGTTTGTGAAGCCAACGCGAGATCGAGAAATTTGCCGGAGGTTGCCGCTGTACGAGCGACTTCGACATACGTATCCTGACCGGAGAGTTTTCGTTCTACGACGAGCGAAACGGTTTCGTCCCAGGACGCTTCGACCTCCCAGTACAAAGCAATATTTGTTGCGGAAACGGAACGGGTGGTAACTTTTTTCGGTTCAACGGGAGTTTCACCGGAGTTTGTGCTTTGTTCTTCACCGTTGTTTCCCACCTCCGAATCGGCCATTGGTGTGTTGGTTTGTCCGTCATCCGAACAAGCCAAAGCCATAAACGATGCAAACAACGCGACACACAAAAACATCCAGGAGGAAAAGGAAAAAGTGGGGAGCGAGTGTACAGATCTCATGAAGTTCACTTTCCTGGAGGAAGGGACAAAAGGGCTTTCTCTATTCGATCGCCGAGGGCTTCAACCGCCTGCGGTCCTCCGGCGGGCATCGACGTTTCGGGGGGAAGATCCACCGCGAGGCGGACGTGTCGGGGAAGTTCGCGCAGAGCCAGCGATTGGTCATTGACGAATAATCGTAGGGAAAAGGCTATTTTCCCCGCCGTATCCGCTACTTCGAAACGAGCCTCTATGGCGTCTTGCCGGATTCGAACCACGCGAAAGCCGCCGGGCAAGTTTTGATTTTGGAAAGCCTTGCCATCAAAATCTTCCGGAAGCGTGCCAACATGCGGCAGCAACGAAACCTGTGGACGTTTGGGGTCGGCGAAACTCAGCAAGCGTGGATCGAGGCCACCGTCCACCATTTTGCTCCATAGAGGAACGAGCAGACGGCCAAACGCTTTTTGGGGATAGTGTTCGTTTGCTTTGCGCAGAATTTGGAACAAAAACAGCTCCATCACACCGGACTTGAAATGCACGGTATCCAGTTGAAGACGTTGGGATGTGGCAGGCTTTTTCTCGGTGGCCAAGGAGGGATGTACCAAAGCGCGGTGGTTGGCCTTCGATTGCAGGTAGAGCGGGGCCAGATCCTCGTATCGAAATTTTTGTACCCAGCCGGTGAGATCTATCCAAACGAGGTTTTGTTGCTTCAACCGTTGCACGATTTCACTGTACAGCGGTTTCAACGGATCGGGATCGGCCCGATAGTTGAAAGGAAACGGAACAATGACGTGAGGAATGTTTCGCTCGTGCAGTGTACGGGCGACGCGCTCCAAAGCGTGCAGATTCTCTTCCAACGCTGCATTTCGTGCCAGGGCTTCCATAAACGCATCCGGGTCGGCGAAGTCGAACACCGCCGCATCTCCCCAGCGTTCCTCGATCCATAGACGCTGTTGTTCGACCCAGGGAGTGTTGCTTTCCATCAGCAAAGGAATGTATCCGGCACGATCCAGACGATCTTCGAACGACGCACCCCAGACGTAATTTCTGGTTCCCGCGCCGAGATTCAAGCGGATTCCGAAATCCCTGAAATCATTGAGACAAATGCCGTAGATGATGAGATCCGGCTGCGGAGTTTCTTGCAAAATGTGGTCTAAGATGCATTCCTGATCGAGCTGGTTGTAACCTCCCACGGTGGTGTCCACCACTTCGGCTGCGGTGCCGGTGGTTTCCAGTGCATAAACAAGGCTTTGCGCCAGAGTATCGCTGGCTACGGAATCACCGATCACGTACAGTCGTTGCCTGGTTTCTTCTTTTCCGCCGGTTTGTAAACGTAACCAGCCGTTGGCGTCTCTGTCTTGTCCTGGTTTGTATTGAAAACGTGGGCAATCGCCGTAGTCCCATAAGTCCTCGAAGGGATCTTCATTCCAGAAATAAGCCCACCGCCGTTGCAGTCGTTCTCCAAGAAGTTCGAATCCCCCAAGCCGGAACAGTCCATCCGTGGCGACGAGAACCGTAGAGCAGGTCGCCAAAACCATCAAAACGCGCCACATCGTGCGTTTTGCCCAAAATGTCTTTAAAAGAATCCACAATAGCGTCAAAACGACACCGGCGGCGAAGATCCACGTCGTCCGTTCGATCCATGCCAGCAACACAAAGGTACCCAACAGGAACAGTGCTCCGGCAGCGGTTTTTACGAACTCGGACGGTCCGTGTTCTTTCTTTCCGGATGTGGAAGAACAAACCATGAAATCATCTAGCCAACCAGGTTTTGGGATCGAAATGAAACAGTCTTGCCCAAAAACGATCGAAAACGATTCGTTTTACTGAAAATCCCGTTTCAGATGCCGTTGAATGTTGCGGTTCGAATCGCGCTCTTTGATGTCTTCACGACGATCGAACAGCTTCTTTCCTCGCGCCAGACCGATGTCGACCTTGGCTTTTCCCTGTTTGAAATAAATCGACAGTACGATCAGCGTGTAGCCACGCTCGTTGATTTTTTTCTCCAGACGACGGATTTCCTGTCTGTGCATCAGCAGTTTGCGTTCTCGCGTGGGTTCGTGATTCCAGCGGTTGCCTTGCTCGTATTCGTCGATATGGACGCCGATCATCCACAGTTCACCCTTTTTGATGCGGGCGTAAGAATCGACCAGGCTGACGCGCCCGGCGCGCAGGCTTTTGACTTCGGTTCCCTGCAACACCACCCCCGCCTCGAAATTCTGTTCGATGTGGTAAAAATGCCGGGCTTTCCGGTTTCGGGCCACGGTTTTGATCCCTGGGGGATCGCTGTGTTTTTTCGAATTTTTTTTGCCCATGCCGTTTCGTCGTTCGATGCAGGTGTTCCAAACTTATGGTTCTATTGTGCGCATTCGGCAGAAAAAGTCCACGTCGTTTCTTATTTGTGCGAAGAATTTCGGCTCAGATAGCGTGAAAGCCCCGCCAGCCCGACCTCAATACAGGCTTTTTCGGTGTCCCGGATGATGTCGCGGGCGACGGTTTCCGACTGCGTTCGATGGGCTACCACCGCGCAGATCGCCGCCGCTTTGAGACCCATGGTACGGCAGAGCGTAAACAGCGTTCCGGCTTCCATTTCGTAATTGATGGCGCCAAGTGCCTGCCATTCTTTGAGGGAACCTTGGTTGGCTCGGATCACGTACCCAGCGGCGGAATCGTAGCGTTCCTGGGCCGAGTAGAAACTTGCCGCCGAAACCGTGAGACCACGAGCAACAGGGCGGCTGAAGCCCTCCGAGGAGTGTACGAGATCCATGGTCAGGTCCAGATCCGCTACGGCTGGATAGCATGGTGGGGCGTAGTGGTCGCTGGTGCCGTCCAAACGAATGGCGGCTTCTGAAATCACCAGCGAACCCAAAGGGACGTTTTCCTGAATCGAGCCTGTAGTTCCGATCCGTAGAAACGTATCGAGTCCCAGTTGGATAAGCTCTTGAAGCACGATTTCCAGGCTTGGACCTCCCATGCCGGTATTGGTGACAAGCACCGGATGTCCATCCAGTTTACAGGTCCAGCTATCCAGACCCCGATGACTTGCAACTTTTTGCGGATTCTCCAACGATCCCGCAATTAATTCAGCTCGTTCGGGCGCTCCGGGAAGAATCGCCGCATGGGCCCCGTTCAGATGGTTGCGACATAATTCAAGATGATAAACGGTTTGATCCGGGTCCGAAAGCAGATGAAGTTGCGTCATGGTCTTCCCTCCGTTTCAAGACAATTTCCATAGCTCAAGTGTACTCCATTGGCGCAGGCTTTCAAACGATAGGCGTGAAAATCTTTGGCATCACCTAGCCCTTGTTGCGTCGTTTTGTGCTAAATCGTAAAAATACAATTGTCCCAATCCCCAAGAAATTGGGAGAAATCATGCACGAATGAGCCATTCCGACATACCCAGTTCCATTTGGCCTTATGTTTGCATAGTCAGATAGAGCATCGTTTCGACCTGGGGAAACGAATCAGGCTTCCCCCTCCTTTTTCCTGCGCGAGCTTCCCAGGTGTCAGGCCGCGTGGTGATTCCTTCAGCGGAATCAATCCCTCTTCTCTTGCGGGCCGAATCCAGCTATCGGCCCGCATTTCTTTTTTTCCGGAATTTTTTAAAAAATTCTCTAAAGATTACGCCTAGTTGACCACGGCTTTGCGCAAAGCTTTGATGGCTTTCGGCAGGGAGTGCTTGGTCAACAGAGTGTAAATGGATTTCGGCATGGGAATGCCAGGGTCCGTGGTGATCTGTTGCACGACCAGTGTTTTTTTGCCATTGTCCTGTGGGAAAAACTTCCAGTAGCCGTGTGTGTCGCGGACATCACCTTCGACGTATTCCCACTCGATATAGGAATTTCCATAATGTAAAAAGCTGAGACGGTATTCGAAAGTACTTAGCGCTACCTTCATCGTTTGATCCACAATGGCCATGTTTTTATTCCAGATCGCTCTCATTTTCGTGATGTGGGGCATTTTCCCGGCACGGGCGGGATAGTCTTTCATAAATGCCATAAGTTTCGCAGGAGGCGCATTGACAATTCCGATTGCACGAAAGGTTTTTTCCGCGATCTTGTGCGTAACGATTCTTCCCTTCTCGATCCTTTTTTGTTCTTTCTCTGTAAGTTCGGGAGGTTGGCCAAGTTTGACAGGTTCGAGTTTCTTTTCCTCTGCAAGCGTTAACGGTCTGAATTTCTGATTGTTATTTTTGAATTTCGGTTGTGCACTCAAGACCGGTAGGCACAGAAACAGAGACAGCGCAACGCCCCCCAGGCACGTTCCCAGCAATCCAACACGCATAACAAGACAACCTTTCGGAGAGTCGCCAAATTCTATCGCTATTTCGTAGTAGTCTACGCCCGAACGAATTGAATTCAAACCTTTTTTCGGATTTTTTAAGGATTGTAAGGGAAAGAAGAAAAAATAAACAACCCGGATCGTGGATCGAACCGGGTCGTGAAAAGAAACAATGTCGAGAATGAAAAACTATCCCTGAATGTGTCCGTATTCCTTCAGGCTGCGCAAGGTGCCTTCGATACCGATTTCCACATCCGTTTGCTCCATGTCCAGTTCGCGAACCGCTTTGGCCGAACTGTAATACGTTCCCATGGTAGACATCCGGGCGATGTGGTAATTGATCGTCACTTTGTTACCCGTCAGTTTTTCGTACAGCGATCCACCCGCGCCAACCGCTTTGACAAGCCAACCCGGCAGCACACCGATAGGCTTGGGAACCTTTGCGATTTCAGCAACTTTTGTGAAAAAGTCGATGTACGTAAGGTTGGTTCCACCCGCGATATAGACTTCTCCGTTTCCACCTTTTTCAAGACCGGATACCATGGCTCCCGCAACGTCGGCGGCCAGCACGAAACAGCGTCCACCGGGAGATACCAGCCGCATTTTCCGATTGATGAACTGCCGGATCAATTCGCCGGAACTGGGTCGCCAGTCGTATTCGCCCAGCATGAACGTCGGGCAGATAGTGACGGCGCTCAATCCTTTTTCGGCGACGTACTGGTTGACCAGTTTCATGGCGGCGCTTTTCGATTCCATGTAGGAAACGCCTTTGTATTCTGGGGAGAAAGGCGCGGTTTCATCCGTCGGATAGGCCAGTGGACCGAACTGGAACGAGCTGGCCGAACCCGTGAACACGAAACGTTTGATCTCGTGCTTTATGGCGGCGTCCAGTAGGTTTTTCGTGCCGTCGAGGTTGACTTTCCAGGTGATTTCGTCAGACGCCCAGAAGTCGGTAATGGCTGCACAATGGAAAATGTAGTCGCATCCCGAAACGGCCTTGTCGATGGCTTCGGCCTCGCCGAGAAGATCTCCTTCCATCCGTTCGATGTCGAGACCATCCAGGGAAGGTGAATTACTTCCCGGAAGAATGAACACGCGAACGTCGATGTCCTTTGCCAACAATTTTCGGACGAGGTGGCTTCCCAGCAATCCATCAGCACCGGTCACGAGAGCTTTCACGTAGCACCTACCTTTCTTTTGTGAGATCGCATACCAAAGTCTGTTACGAGGTCATGCTTTATCGCAAGACTCTATAACTGATCCATGAAAAAACGAAGGAAAAGATTCAAGGTCGTCTGATTGGTTTTGATCGTGCCTTCGAAAAGGTCATGATCGGCTGGATTGTAGCCCGAAGATGTGACTTTATACAAGACACCTGCAAAAGATTGTTGAAATGTGGCTTTAGCATAAATCAGGATTTTGATGGTTTTTATAAAACCCATGTGTGCCATAGTCTTACGCGCTAAGCGTGGAAGGCTGTGTTTTCAATGATTTGCACAGTCTCCCGGACCTTCCGATCCGTGAGGCTATAGCACCCCGAAAATTTTTCTTCGGGATGTATGCAAGAGGCTCGAAATAACAGTAATTTTCGAGTGAATAATTGCTTGGGTGCATCAAAAAAGGCCGGACGCATGGACGTCCGGCCTAGAGATTTGCTTGGTATTGTGGGGGTTACCGAAGTGCCATTCTGCTGCGGAAAGCCAACATCAGCAGCGCCATTCCCAACAGAAGAGACCATCCCGAAGTTTCGGGACCGTTCATGCGGCAACCGGTGGACGTTGCTCCGACCGTGAACTGGTCGTTGCCACCAGTGTCCTCGTCACCGTCTTCCACCAGGGTTTCACAAGTACCGTTGGTGGCATTGCAAGTTTGTCCAATGGCACAAGTTCCGCAAGTGCCACCGCAACCATCGGCACCACATTGTTTGCCGAAACAGGAGGGAACGCAGCCCTGGATACACGCACCAGCTACGCAGTCCTGTGTAGCCTCGCAGGTTCCGCAATTGCAGCCATCGTATACTCCGCATTCCAGCCCGTTGCAGACTTCCTCGCAGCTTTTGCATAGACCTTCGACGCACTCCTCGTCTTCTTCACAGGTTCCGCAAACACCGCCGCACCCGTTATCGCCACACTCTTTGCCATCGCAAGAAGCCGTACATTCGACGCAGGTACTATCCTCACAGGCATAGCCTTCGGAGCAGTCGCCGCAATCACAGGAACTGACCGGTCCGCATTCATAACGTTGGCAAAGCACTTCACAGTCTACGCCACTTGCAACGCATTTGTAATCCTGACAGACTTCGCCACTTTCACAGGAACCACAGTCGCAGTCGCCATACTCGCCACATTCCAGTTGCGCTCGACCACAAATTTCCTCGCAGGAATAGTTTCCTCCGCAACGGTTCTGAATGCATTCCTCGCCATCATCACAGGTGCCGCAGTCGCAGCCTTGTCGTGCTCCGCAATCGGCTCCTGCACAGATATCTTCGCAGGAGGGCGTATCGTAGGGTTGGCAACCCGTACCTTCCGGGCAGGTTTCTACCGTCTCGCATTGGATGTAGCAACCGACGGGACCGTTGGTGTAAAGTTGCATACAGATACCGGAACGGCCCGAAGTCGTGGTGCAGCTTTCATATTCGTTCGTACAGCTTTCCGGGTTATTTTCGAGGCAAATGTTGAAATAACCACCACCTTGCAAAGATAGAGGGGCACAATAGGCGTCGTCTTCACGATCCGAGCAGGATTCCGGTCCACAACGTTCGGCGCATTCGCTGTAACGGCTATTATATACTAAACAAATGTCGTTTTCGCCCTCGCAGTCCGCAGCTGTGGAACATTCATTGCCCGGATTGAGCGAGGTGCATACACCGCCCTCCCCTGCCTGCATCGGTTCGCAGGTATTGCCGACACATTCTTCCCCGCGATCGCAGGAACCGCAGGCGCATCCGTTGTAAGTTCCGCAATCTACGTTCTCACAGGCGGCCAGACAGGTGGGGTTGTCATACTGGTTGATAAAAGAAAGAATGTAGCTTTCGTTAGTCGCGACCGAGGCATAATTGCCTTCATATACAAAGCCATCGGCGGATGTGCTGGCTACACCGGCAACCTGGATACCGTTACCGAAGTCGTACAGCAACGGCCCACCGGAATCTCCACTGGAAATGCCAGTCGATCCGTGACCATTGACGGTAATTTGTCCGCTGCCGACGTATTCGACCGGCAGTGTCGTCCAGTAGCGTAGGGGATTCGACTCGTTGTTCGTTGTGATTCCATAACCGACGGCCTGGATGTTTTGGTACCAGAGAGCTGAAACGCCTCCCGTTTTGATCGGAATCGGATCGGTATCATAGTAACGGTTGCTTAAAATCACGATGCCGACATCGTGCCGTTCCTGATCGTACGTATTGGGTGCCCAATCCGAATTGTAATGTACCGATTCGACTTCGAGGTAATCGAGGTAGTTATAGGAATTGGGACCAACGAGCACGACGAACTGACTGGCGTCGGGGGTACCGCTGTCCTGGTGAATACAGTGCGCAGCCGTCAGGACGACTTTCGGGGAAATCAATGTACAAGTACAGGATCCTTGCGACATTCCTGACGTGAAAATCAGCCGCATCACGGAATTTTGGTCACTGTTGGGCATGTCAGTATAAAGCGTCGGCGACGTTTGACCGTTGATGATGGGTTCGGGATCGCCGATCACCGCCACTTCGGATTCGGACGATGTTTTTTCGGTTTCCTGGCAGGAAACGGCGAAGACGGCTAGTAACAAAATCAGAATTGCCAAGAAAAACGGAATGGGAACGGGAGAGGAGGTTTCGGCTTGATGAATCATCGGTTTCCTCGTTTTGGTTCGAAGATCAATGGGACCATGCAAGAAAAAACAACGGTCCAATCTTTTTAACGGTCAAAAAGTTTACTCTTTTTTCAATTCGAATCAATGACAATGTTACTTCGGAGGTCATCTCGTGTTGCCCGAAAGGTGTTCATCGTCTTTTTTCTCGTCTTGTTGGACGAGTTCGAACGCGCTTCTTGTAGATTCTTCTCAAGATCACCGGTTATTACGCCATTGGCTCACGAGAAGGATGCAGCAAAAATCCGTTGTCAGGATCTTTGATTTCCGATTCGAATAGCAGATCAACCGTATCGGCGACAATCCGCAGGTTACGAGCACCACCCCGATCCCCGGTGGCAGGTTCGCCTTTATGAATCATTACGAAATGAATCTGTTTAAGCTGATTTTTCACGTATTGAATCGCTGGGGTGTACCCTGGGTCACCCGAAAGCAGGATTGCTGTATCGTATTTATCCGTCAGGGTGACGAGATCGACCACAAGACCGATATCCAACCCGGATTCCCCCAGACGTTCCATTCGATAGGGATTGACCTTGAGGTATCCGACGTACCGGAACTCGATCTGGTCGTTGTTCAGGCAAATCGCATTGTAGAGGAAATCATGCATATCACGGATGCGGCGGCATTCGTCGTCGTACCAGGATTTGCATTGCAACTCGAATTGCTCGGGACTCAAGTGTTCCGGGCAGTAGCGCACGAACTGGTTGGGATACCATTTGACGGGAGCTACCCGGTCCACCTGGTACCAGTACGCTCGCACGAGTTCGCAGTCCTCGGGAGTGATGCTTTGGAAGAGTTGTTGCCAGTAGATGTCTCTTTCCTGAAGACCAATACCTTTAAGCTGGTTATGCAGGATGGACCCATCGATGAAAATGACAGCTTTTTTCAATGTTTTACAATCCTGATAAAGTTCGAATTCCATGCCGAAAATGATCTATAAATTTACAGTGCTGCTATAGCCCACAAGGCCGATGATTGCAAGGAAATGGCCGAAAGGCGCGAAAATTGAGAGGAATCCTTCGGGAAGAGAAAAAAAGCCTTCGATTTTGAAACGAATACGCATAGAATATCGCTCCAAAGCGCAATTCGTAAAAATACAGGCTCCAAGGGGAGGTCAAACGATGGGATTTCAGTCCATTCCTGCTATGCTATTGGATCGAATCAACGGTGAATCGGACGAACCGCTCTGTAAAATGATGCTCGACGGAGAGTGGAAATCCTGGAGCAGCCGGGAGTTCATTCGTCAGACACGTATAGCCGCTCTGGGATTGGCAAGCCTTGGCGTAAAGTCTGGGGATCGCGTCGGTCTGCTGTCTGAAAATCGACCGGAATGGTACATGACGGATATCGCAACTCTTGGACTCGGAGCGGCGGATGTTCCTATCTATCCCAACAATCTAGCCGAGGAAGTCGCTTATATTCTTAATGATTCCGGTGCCAGCGTGCTGTTGGTTTCGACGAAAGCACAGATGCAAAAAGCAATCGAAGCACGGGAATCGGCGGAGTCGTTGGGGCCGATTGTCGTTTTCGACACACTGGACGAGCACGAAAAAGCGGAAGATATCCTCGACTGGGCCAGCCTATTGGAGCTTGGAGAAGCCTTTGAAGACAAAGAGGTTTTCGACCGATCCTGGCCCGAAGTAACGCTCGACGACCTCGCCACCATCATTTATACGTCCGGGACGACGGGACCGCCGAAAGGTGTCATGCTGAGCCACGGAAACCTGATTTCCAATGTGGAAACCACGTATCGGGTCAACCGGGAAAGCGTGTTGGGACATCAGCGGGCGCTATCGTTTTTGCCGCTTTCACATGTTCTGGAACGCACCATCGGGTATTACACGGCGTTTTATCATGGTGACGGCGTGGTTTACATCTGGCAGGATATCAAAAACCTCAAGCAGGCGTTTTTGGAAGTCAAGCCGACGATGATGGTCTCGGTTCCGCGTATTTATGAAAAAATCTACAATGGAATCAAAGAGATACGCAACGAGGCGTCTCCTGTTAAAAAGGTCATCATCGATTGGGCGATAGCTGTTGGAAAACGCTATGTCGGGTGTCTGGAGCGTGGCGAGACTCCATCGATTGCGCTGGAAGCCAAGTATCGTCTTGCCTACAAACTGCTGTTTTCAAAGATTTACGAGGGTTTGGGCGGTAGCGTGCGCCTGATGATGTCCGGTGGCGGTCCGTTGGCGGCACATATCGGACGGTTTATGCTGGCCTCGAAGATTCTGATTCTCGAAGGCTACGGTCTGACCGAAACCTCGCCTGTGGTGACCAACAACCGCAAGCGGGAGTTTAAGTTCGGAACGGTCGGTAAGCCACTGCCGGGTGTGGAAGTTCGTATCGCGGAGAGTGGTGAGATCCTCGTTCGCGGTCCCAACGTGATGAAAGGTTATTACAACAAACCCGAGGCCACGGCCGAAGCGCTCGATCCGGACGGATGGTTCCATACCGGCGATGTGGGAGAGGTCGATTCGGAAGGCTATCTGCGAATCACCGACCGCATCAAGGATCTGATCGTCACGGCGGGCGGCAAGAACATTGCTCCGCAAAACGTTGAAAATATTGCCAAATCCATGCCTACCATCGAGCAGATCTGCGTCGTGGGGGATCGGCGTCCCTATTGTGTGGCACTGATCGTGCCCAATGAAGACTGGATGAAGAAAATGGTCGAGGAGAAGGGTTGGCAGGGATTGAAACCGGAAGATGTCGCCGCCAAGCAGGAGATCGTCGAAGCCATCGAGAAGGACATTCTGACCGTCAACAAGCAACTTCCCAGTTACGAGACGATCAAACGCTTCACCGTGATCGCGACGCCGTTCAGCGTCGAGTCGGGCACCCTGACTCCGACAATGAAGGTCAAGCGCAAAGTGGTTATGGAACAGTTTGAGGATGAAATCGACCGAATGTACCAGTAGCAACGCAGTCGAAAATTGAATCAAACAATGAGGACTGTTCCCTCACGATCAAGCACGAAAAGGCTGTGAACAGTGTGGAAGGATGGAAAATCCCACCCCACTGAACACAGCCTTGGCTTTCGGCCGCAAGACTTCACACCCGATATGCGGATTTCACAGCGGTTTCGTTTTTCGACCAATGGAATGAAAACTCTAGCTTTTACGGTTAGACATATTGAGGTAAATCACCGCAAATTTTTACGTTCACCGAATTCCTCCATATCCCTGCACATTTTCTTGGTCGAAACGTATCGAAATGGTACGAAAGCGAATAAGAACCATTTATGAATGGAGCCGCTGTGATGACTCCTCCAATTCTTACGCTGACCACCGATTTCGGTGGTGAGATGGGCTATATCGGTCAGATGAAAGGTGTGATTCTCTCGATCTGTCCGCAAGTTCAACTTATTGATATCACTCATGATATACCACCTCAAAACCTCGATGCCGCCGCTTTGGTGCTAGAATCGTCCACGCCTTTTTTTCCTGCCGGAAGCATTCACCTCGCCGTGATCGATCCGGGAGTGGGTTCCAGCCGGGAAGGCGTGGCAATCGAAACGTCAACGGGCGTATTCGTCGGCCCGGACAATGGCTTGTTCGGCTTTCTCAAAGATGTCAAACGCATCGTAGCGTTGAAAAACAAATCTTACTTTTACCCTGAAATATCAAGCACTTTCCACGGTCGGGACATCTTCGCACCGGTCGCAGCGCATCTGGCTTGCGGGCTTGCCATCGACCGTCTCGGCTCACCGCGCCACAGCCTGAAAACTCTCCCCGAACCCTCGGTCGAACAAGATTCCGGCGACATCCACGGGAGGGTCATTGCACTCGATCGTTTCGGTAACCTGATCACCGATATTCGCTTGAACTACGACAGCTTCGATAACGTTTCCATTGTAATTACGGATAGTTATGCAACGTTCAAGCAACATTGCGTTCCTTTGGGACGCACGTTTTCCGAAGTGGCTACGGGAGAGGCTCTGGCCTACGTCGGATCGTCGAAACGGCTGGAAATCGCAGTCAATCGGGGAAGCGCTGCCGCAAGGTTCGGAGTTGACGTAGATACGGAAGTGATTCTTCACAAGTCCTTGAAATCTAAGGACTCTTCACCATGACATCTCCCAACGATTCGGCGTCGATCGCCTGGGAAAGCCGTCCCGTCGTTGAAGAGAAGTGGACGAAAACGGCGCTTTTGCTGTCGCTTCTGGTTGCGTTTCCATGCGCAATCGGTATGGTATATGCGGAAGCGGCCTGGGGCTTGCTCAGCGCGGTGCTGCTGGTCGGTTCCATGGCGCCCTATTTTTCGAATCATAGCTTTCGCCTCGATCCCAACGGCGTTCGTCGCCACCTCGGCATATGGACCACTCGCAAGCCGTGGCACGACTTCGGACGAGCCGTGAAAATTCCCGGCGGTGTATTTCTCGGTTGCGACATCCGGCCTCATCGTCTGGATGCCTTCCGGGGACTGTATCTCCGTTGCAATGACGCGTTAGCCGAAAACGTTTTGGACTATGCCCGACGACACATCGAAAAAGCCCACGCTCTGGAAACGGATCAAAGCTGAGGCGGTCCACGCCTTCGCCATTCCCGAGGATGAGCCGTTTTCGGACGCCGACCACCACCTGCTCGACCGTCTGGCCGAGGTCGTCGTTCGGCGTGGTATGGCAGAAGTAGCCGTAATGACACTGGAAACGTTTCGCCCTCTGAACTTCGTCGGCTCTCAGGCGTTGCACTTTCTAAAACCGTTCGCCGAAGTGATTTTCGATCCCGAAGCCTACAATCGGCTGGCCGAACTGCTTGAACGAAAAAGCACACTTCCCTTATTGATGGATAAAATAGAAACCTTATCCCAAAAACCGGAAGAAGGAGAAACGTCCTCGTGAAACGAAGCATCCTCCTCCTGATTTTTTGCGCTCTGTTGTTGCCGTTTTCCGTGGCTCGGGCGGACATTCTCCCGGACATGGAAGCGATGGATATGCCGAACGATTCCGGGCACGCCATTGTGGTTCGCTGGCGAAACCGGCAAGAAACCGGTAGTACATTGGTTCAGATCGCCGCTGAGCCTTCCGGGCCGTGGCACGAAGTCGAAAAGGTCGTTGCGGGTACCAAGTCGGCCTCCGAACTTCCCGAAGTCTATGGATGGGGAGAGGATCTCGACCGCTGGCAGGCTCTTGTCATCAAGGAAGGCCCGCTACCCGTCGAAGAACTCAAGCGCAGCCGTTTTGAAAAAAAACAGATGCTGGACCAGACACAAGCGGCCATCGATGATCTTGCAGGGGTGCAATCCAAAGGTGGAAAACGACGCTTGGAACAACTCAAGAAGCGCAAAGAGTCCTTGCTTCTCGCTTTGGAAGAAAACGTTCCCGTCGATCCCCTTGTAACCGGGCACACATATTACGTTCGTGTATTCGATGCGAACGGCTCCCCTTCTCAGGCGCTTGTCTCTTCGGCCAAACCCGTCGGACAATGGTACAACACCAATAAGACCATCAACCTCTTACTGACTTTGGCGCTGGCCGGGTTTATTCTCAATTTCATTCGTATTGCCCGTTCGCATCCCGAGCGTCTGTTCATTCGTCGTATTGCCGGACTGGAAGCCGTGGACGACGCTGTGGGCCGTGCTACCGAAATGGGTCGCCCTATTCTCTTCGTGCACGGTTTGACCTCCATCGACTCGATTTCGACCATCGCCGGTCTGAACATTCTGGGAAAACTGGCGGAACGGGTGGCGGAATTTTCAACCGAATTCAAAGTCACCAACCGCGATCCGGTGGTTATGGCCGTCAGCCAGGAAACCGTCAAAGAATCCTACCTCAAAGTGGGACGACCTGAGCTGTACCACGAAGACCATGTGTTTTTCATTTCGGACAACCAATTCGCCTACGCTACCGGTGTCGAAGGCATCATGCTGCGAGAGCGCCCCGCCGCCGTGTTCTACTTCGGCTATTACTTCGCCGAATCGATGCTGATGGCCGAAACCGGCGTGCATGTCGGAGCGATTCAAGTTGCCGGAACCGATGCCTATACCCAGCTTCCGTTTTTCATCACCACCTGCGATTACACGCTGATGGGTGAAGAACTGTACGCCGCTAGCGCTTACCTCAGCCGCGAACCGATGCTGCTTGGATCGCTCAAGGCGCAGGACATGATCAAGGCGGCGCTGTTGGCTGTAATGGTCGCGGGCGTCACGCTTTCGACCTTCGGCGTTCAGTGGGTATCTCGACTTCTCGAAACGTTTTAGCCTGCAAGGAAGAGCATGATTCTCATCAAACGTACTCTGCCTCTGGCGATTGCTTTCATCTGCGGACTGCTGATGATCGCCAGCTTTTTCATTCCGCATCAGTTCAGCGAGAACGTTTACAAGGAAATGGTCACGACCACCCGCATTATCTATGCTTTTGCGGCGCTGATCGGTCTGATTTCCCTGCTTCGCCTGCATTGGAAGCGCATCGCTTTCAAGCGCGAGGGCTACGGCTTTTCGCTGTTGTTTTTCGTGGCGTTCCTGTTTACGCTGTCGGCGGCCATTTACAACGATGGCTCGTGGTTCTTCAATCAGCGCGAACACGGGGGCGGCTATCCGCTGACCATTCCCTGGATTTACGACTACGTATTCCTACCAGCAGGAGCGACGATGTTTTCGATTCTGGCGTTTTTCATCGCCTCCGCCTCGTTTAGAACGTTTCGAGCGCGGACGCTGCCCGCCACATTACTGTTACTCGCCGCAACGGTGGTCATGCTGGGACGGGTACCCATCGGCTCATATCTTTCGGATCACCTGCCGATTCTCGCTGCGTGGCTGATGGACGTTCCCAACGCTGCCGTCAAACGGGCGATTTTCATCGGTGTGGCGCTTGGGGTGATTTCCACCTCGCTACGAATCATCTTCGGCATCGAACGCACCTACCTTGGAGGTGAATGATGCGGAGAGCCACCACGCAAAAGCTGTTGAAGATGGATCGGCGCTGGATCTTCCTGATGGTCTTCGTCTCCATCCTGATCGCCCGTTTGATTCCTTTCGATCTGCCCATTGACGCCGGACCCAACGTGCGTGCCATGGCCGACACCATTCGTGAAGTCGGTGAAAAAGGCGGACGGATGCTGATTTCTTTCGATTACGAGCCTGGTACCGCTCCGGAGTTGGACCCGATGTCGAAAGCCATCATGCGCCATGCATTCAAACACGATGTAAAGGTCGTGGGCATCACTTTAGCGCAGAACGGGCAGGATCTCGCCGAACGCAACATGCGTTTCGTGGCCGAGGAACAAAAAAAGGATTACGGAACCGAATGGGCGTTTTTGGGCTACAAGCCCGGTTTCGTCACGGTGATGATCGGTATGGGACAGGATTTCTACAGCACCTTCAGCAAAGATTCCGAAGGACGCGACCTGCGCTCCATTCCACTGACCCGTGACATACACTCGCTTTCGGATTTCGACTACGTGGTAACGGTAACCTCCAACAAAGCCTGCGAAGACTACGTGATTTACACGGTCGAAAAAATACAAGTTCACACTGGGTTGCGGAGTTACGGGTGTCATCGCGCCGGATATCTTCCCGTTCATTCAGACCGGTCAGGTTCAGGGTTTTCTCGGAGGGCTGGCCGGGGCTGCGGAGTTCGAGAATTTCGTAGGCGAAACCGACCGCGCCGCCGTGGGAATGCGTCCACAATCCGCCGTACATGCGTTGCTGGTGCTGTTCGTACTGTTCGGTAATCTGCTGTTCTTTTACGACCGCTATCTTGCACGACGCGAACGGATGAGGGGGCAGCTATGAACCACAGCGAAGAAACCACCCGCACCGATTACATCGTCTGGGCCGTGGTCATTGCCCTACTCGTGGTCGTCAACGTGGCCTTGTTGGCCACGGGACGACTTCCCGCCGACTGGGAAGGTCTTGGGATCATGATCGCCGCAGGCATCACCATCGGCATGTACTCCGTGTTGTACAAGGACAACGTCCCTATTCAAAGCGGTCGAGCACATTTTTATCGGCGTGTCAGGCGGCTACATGCTGTTTTTGCAATGGCATAACGTCTTCTGGCCCGAAATCATTCAGAAAATTTTCGTTCCCGAGCCCGGCGATCCGCACGACTTCTGGCGCATTATTCCGCTAGTGTTGGGTATTCTGATGGTTCTGCGGGTTTCGAAGAAAATCGGTTGGATCAGCCGATATACCTTCGCCTGGGTGATGGGTGTCAGTGCCGGATTGGCGATTCCGAAATACATGGAATCGATCATTATCAAGCAGACCCGCTATACCGTGCAGAATCCATTTGTGGGCGATACCTTCGAGATTGCCTTTGCCGGAATTTTCCTGGGGCTGCTCGTTTCCACCATCGTACTGGAATGGCTGGTGTTTTCCACCTCGCGCAAAAGCTGGTTGCGCTGGGTGCTGATTGTCCCGCTGACGGGCATGACCTACTACGGCACCATCGTGGGCATGATCAGTTTATCCAACGTCATCGTGCTGGTCGGCGTGCTTTCGGTGCTGGTGTACTTCTTCTTTTCCATCGAGCACAAAGGTCCGATCGCACCGGTTAGCAAGATGGGAATCTACTTCCTGATGATCAGCTTCGGCGCAAGCTTCGGGTACACCATCATGGCTCGTATGAGCCTGTTTATCGGTCGTTTGGAATTTCTGCTGCAAGACTGGCTGGGGGTGTTGTCCAGTCATTAGACCAAGTGCTCGAACAATATCCGTACGCCGATTCCGATGAGCACGACACCTCCCAGATATTGAGCGTAGCGCTCAACCGGTCCCCAGCGCTTGATTTTTTCTCCCAGTTTCATGCCAAGTACGGTCATACCAAACGCCATGAATCCAATTACGAGAAGTGCGAACACGAGGTCGAAATCCACCGTTGCGAGGCTCACGCCTACGGCGAAGGCATCAAGGCTCGTAGCTACGGAAAGGAACACCATCATGCCGCCCTTGGTGGGATCTTTCTTTTTCTTTGGAGAGTCCTCCGACTCGGAACGGTAGCCTTCCACGAGCATGTTTCCCCCTACAATCACCAGCAAAAGGAAGGCAATCCAGGGAACCAGCCACGCCGCCACCATCCGCAGAACTTCTCCTGACCCGAAACCGGCCAGGGTCATCAAGGATTGAAACAAGCCAAAATGCCAGGCAAGGCGCAAGGTTCGCCGCCAACCGACTTCCGGCAGCACCAAGCCACTGGCCGTAGCTACCGAAAAGGCGTCAACAGCCAACGCAAAAGCCACGACAATCAAAGCGGCGGTTTCCATACGGTCGGAAACTCCTTAATAATTATGTCAAAAGAATCTTTTTCGAGCCATCCGGCTTATTCTTGCAGCAAATCGTTTCGAATCCGAATCGGCAAACGAACCTGTGATGGATGTTCGGCGTCCCGATAAAATCGCAGATCCGGCGGGGTATCGGGTACGGCTTCGAAATGATCTTCATCCGCCCCCGCCAAGGCGATACGGATGCGATGCCCCGCCTTGAACAGGTACGAAGTCGGATACAGATCGAATTCCAGCTTGGCAACCTCTTGCGGCACCAACGGCATGGCGTCTGCACGTTCGAACGTCCGATACGGCACAGCCATTTCGTAGGGAGGCGTTTTGTCGCTCAGTTTACGATGCACGGCACGCAACAGACCTTCGGTAACGTAGTACACTTTGCCTTTAGGGGTGACATCTTCCAGATAAACGAAGAAATTGCCGTCCGTTGCCGTCGAAGATACGTACAGTTCCACAATAGGATGTCCCGTGACTTCGGTAGGCACTTCCAGAGGTTCGGACGTATAGATTTTGAGTTTGCGATCCCGTTTTTTCCGGTTGGGGTAACGAATGGGGCGATGACGGATGTTTACCAGAGAGTCCCAACGCGAGGACGATCCCGTTGCCGCCGTGAAATCTACGGTGTACGGATCGAAAGCAGTTTTTTCGTCCTCCGGTGCCTCCATGGACAACACACCGTCGGCATTCAGATAATAGGGAACGGTTTCATATCCGGGCGGTGGCCAGCTTTCGCAGCCATGCCATTTTTCCTCGCCCATCGTGAAATAATGAACCACCGATTCATCGTAGATACCGGTAGCACTTCCCTGCAAATGATAATCGAAAAACCGCAGGCTTTCGGCATCGTGGTTGAAAATCGATTTATTCTTGGGTGCGAAAGGACTGATGTTGTGGTATCCGCCGTGATCCCAAGGACCGATCGTAAGCTTACGCCGAGAGTCGGTCACATTCATAAACAAATGGATTTCCGACAACAGGAAAGATGCATCATACCACCCCGTATAAAAGTAATAGGATGCGTCCGGGTTGTTCAAGCGATCGAGATGCCCTGCGGGACTGATATCGTCCACCCGGCGTTCCGGCATGGCGGCGGAGTGATCGTCCCGGAAGGTAATCCCCCCGATCAGGTTGTGAATGTTGCCGTTTTTCTTGTGATCTTCCAGCGCTTCCATCAATTGCTTACGTTTTTCGTCTCCATCGACGGGATGCACGCCTTTCGTCACCAGATTGATACCGGCACCAAGGTAACGGTCCAGCTCGTTGGTGTCGAGCGCATCGGCCAGCGTGGACCAGGTTTTGGATAACCATTCCAGGTGCACACCACCGGGAAACACGGTTTCGGAATAGAGATCGAACATAGCATAGCGCGGCATCACCGCCGTTACAGCAGGATGCTGCAACGTGGCGAGAAACAGCGCAGACCCACCGGTATACGAGTTGCCGATAGTCCCGACTTTTCCGTTGGACCAGGGTTGTTTGATGATCCAATCCACGATTTCACCACCATCCTTCACTTCGTCTTCCGAATAAGGATGAGGACGTGTGCCATAGGAGGCGCCCGAACCGCGAGCATCGACGAAAACCCAGGCATATCCCTGCTTTACGAAGGTTTCTATGGTTTTGTCGAAACGGCCGTGAAGGATCTGGTTGAACGGCCAACGATACTGCTGGCGGCGAACGTAGCGCGTCTGGATCAAGACCGTCGGCAGTTTCTCGTCTACCTTCAAACCGTCGGGTAGATAGAGATCCAGAGCGATTTTCACCCCGTCCCGCATCGGCAGATAAAACGACTGAAGAGATACCTTCTCGTATCGAGGGGCTTTCTCGATCGTTTTATTCTGCTCATTCCACCAGCAGATATTTTTTTCGTGCCGGGCCATGCGTTCGGCACAACATAAGGCGGTCGCCATAAAGGCGACCGCCACCACAATCGTGATCAGGCGTTTAACGCCTGTGCTTTTCATTTGCGGCATGTTCGATACGTACTTCCGATTTACTTATAGGCTCCAACATTCGCGAGGGCGAGGCTACCAGGACTTACGGTCGTCGGGTCGGTCATCACGTTGATCAACGCCGGTTTTCCGCTGGCGAAAGCTTCTTCGAGCGCCGGGCGGATGTCTTCCGGCTTGGTGACGTACATTCCTACGCAGCCAAGCGCTTCCGCCATTTTGTGATAAGGCACTTCGCCGATGAAGGTTCCGTCTTCGATAGCATGGCCCATGCGCAATTCCTGGCTATGGCGAATCATGCCCCAACCGAGGTCATTGGCGACCACCACCACGATCGGCAGTTTTTTACGCAGCGCCGTTTCGAATTCCATGAAGTTGAAACCAACCGCGCCGTCACCGATGATCAACAACACGCGCTTGCCAGGATTGAGATACTGCGCCGCATTGGCGAAAGGCAGACCTACACCGAGACAGCCATACAGGCCGGAATCCAGGTAATGACCCGGAGTGCGCGTGGTACGGGTCATGCCCATCCAGATTTGCGTGTCGCCGCCATCCGCAACCACGGTATCGTCGTCGCGATCCATGAATTCGTTGACTTCGCGAGCCAGGCGCAGGGCGTGAATGGGAGCTTCTTCACTGGCCCATTGCGGCTCGAAAGCGGATTTCGACATCGTGTCGGTCATCTTAAGGGTTTCGATCCAGACATCGTAACGACCCTTCAGCGTTTCCGTAAGGTTCTTTTCTTTGATGAGGCGATTCATTTCGGCCAACAAGCCTTTGATTTCACTGACCACCGGCAAATCGATCGAATGGTTACGACCGATTTCCTCGCCCTGGACATCCACTTGGATCAATTTGGCGTTGGGGCTGATCATATCGCCGAACATGTAGAACAGGCTCAAGCGGGTTCCCAGCAAGATGAACAGGTCGGAATCGGCCTGGGCCAGCAAAGAGGCACCGGGGCGAGTTCCCACACCGGATTCGAAGCACAGCGGGTGCAGGTCGGACACCGTGCCACGTCCCATACCCGAGTTCATCACGGGAACGCCGGTTCCTTCGACGAATTCAAGCAGCTCGGCGGAAGCGTCCGAATACCAGGTACCGTTTCCGGCAACGATCACCGGCTTTTCGGCCTGAGAGATCATGTCGAGAATCTTCTCGGCAGCAGCCATATCCACGGGGTGGCTGTCCATTACGGTATGAGTTCTTTTTACTCGCGCAGCATCGACCTGCTCGTTGAGAACGTCAACCGGCAGTTCAAGATATACAGGACCGGGACGACCGGTGCACGCGATGCGGTAGGCCATGTCGATGAATTCCGGCACACGCTCGGGACGATGACAGACGAGAGCTTTTTTGACCATCGGCTCGGCAATGGGAGCCTGGCACATATCCTGAAGGTCGAGTTTTTCGTTGCAGCGCACGCCGACACAGCCGGAAATCAGCAAGAGGGGGCTGTTGGCCTGACGAGCATTGGCGATACCAGTCAGAGCATTGGTGAATCCGGGACCGGCGGTGACAAGCGCAATACCCGGTTTGCGGGTCAGGCGTCCGTATGCCTCCGCCATGAAGACGGCGGATTGCTCGTGACGGGTATCCATCAGTTGTACGTCGGTACCTTCAAGAAACTGGTAAATCGGGGTGATATGTCCACCGCTCAAAGTAAAAATGACTTTTACATCTTTTTCGATGAGAGCATCGGCAGCCAGTTTCGCAGCCATGATCGTTTCCATTTGCACGTCCTCCTTTGCGGTAGTTTCTTAAATGATATGTGGATGTGATACGAATTCCTACGTATTCCGAGCCAGTCGTTTGCACCCTTTATAGACGGAGCTGAACGGTGGAGCAAGCCTTTTCCGTCATGAGTCAACAATTCAATTCTGGTAAAATACTGAAAAGCTATGATTTTTCCATGATATTTACAGGAGAAATACTATTTAATACACGCAGAAACATATAAGCATTTTGTCATATTGATTAAAATATCAGAAAAGACATTTTTTTCTCGCAGGAATTTGACAGCATCTCAGAGTTAAGCTAGGTTTCAAAGCGCTGACTATCCCTTTACACGCAGTTGTAAAAATAATGTCATTGTAAATATCATCTCGCGTTGGCCAACGGCCAGTTTGGGGGGGAGATATCGTATGGGCATATCTTTGTTGACCTTTTGGTGTTCGACTATCGAGCTGGAGTCATCATGAAGAAATCATCGTGGTTGGTTGTTCTTTGTATCTCTCTAATGCTTATGGGTTTCCTGTCAATCTCCTGCGAAAAAGCAACCGAACCTTCCTATACGCAATTCGCCGTATTGGAAGGCACTCCCTACGAAAGAGGCTACCAACACGGCTCTCAGTTCAAATCTCACGTTCGCTCCCTTTACACCCGAATGCTGACCACTTCCATTTTACCCTACCTCAACCGTGAACAAGGCAGCATCGCTCCGGTTCTTCCCGTTTACAACGAACAGGAATATCGGGACGGCAAGTTTTCCTACGTCATGGTCAAAGAGAGCGGTCGATACCTGTATGACCATTATTTAAGCGATGCCCAAAAGGATGAAATGCAAGGCATCGCCGATGGCGCAGATATGGAACTCGATGACATTCTAGTACTGAATACGTTTTTCGACACAATGATGGGTTTTCGCGGAATCGTCTCGTTCATTCAGGGCATTCAAGATCCCCAAATCCAAAAACTTTGGTTCGATGCCGACCTGACGCAAGACGGTTTTGACAACGACGGTAGCGGCTTCGTAGACGACTCTGACGAGGGACCGATCGATCCATATGAAACGTCGTTTTATGCCACGCTCGTCGAGATTCCTTCGGACGCCCCGATCAAAATCGTGCTCGAAGACTTGTACCTGCCGGGTTTCGCCTGTATGGACCCCCGAAATCTCAAACCCAGAACCGAATTCACGATTGATAGAAGCTGCGTAGAAACCAATTGCCTTTTACCGGAATATCAGAATCTGGAATTCGTCAGTAGAGAGCATTTTACGGAAGAAGCCCTCAATTCCTGCCTGGAACCTCGTATCGGCATCGAATGTCTCGATATCTATTGCGCCGAGTCGATGGACCCCGGCTGTGTAAACCCGGATTCCATCCGCATCCAGATGAACGACACATTGTATGTGGCCACCGATGATGCGATCCAATGGGAGCAAGTGGAAGGCTCCGAAGCTACCGGCGATGGACTGCCCGAGGATCATCCTTATCGAAAAGTCTGCAACTACCCGATAGAAGTTACGTTTATTCCGCCGGGAGGTTGGCCGGAAGCCAGCGAAGTCTCGTTGCTGATCCAAGCCGGTGACCAATCGCCGGTCTACAGCCCGGAGCCTTTCCATAATCGTTATATGCGCGACGAACGCGTCGTATTCACAACAAAAGGTTTTTACGAAAAAGAAGGTTATGGCCAAGTACCCAGCGAGATAGAAAACCGGGGGGCAGTCGATCCCAACAGCCAGCCTACCTCGTTGGGCTTCGCGCTGCGCAATACGGCCACGGCAGACGGAAATCCGCTGATGGCGCACCATTACGCCTTGCTGGACTCGGACATGGTGCACAAGCATTCGATTTTATTCGTCCACAAGCCCGATGATGGCTATCCGCACGTTGTGCTCGGTTTCGCGGGACTCATTTGGGGATTTTCCGGGATGAATTCCGAAGGACTTAGTTTCGGATTCACCAATTCGGATTCTCTCGACAATCCGCTGGTTGGCGCAGCTTTGACCAAGATCTACGAGAATATTGCAGATTTGCTGGACAATCCCGACCTTGTAGGTCTTTCCTCGGCCATGCAAGGCGTGAAAATGCTGGCCGAAGGCATCCCCGCCGGAATGGTCGGGCGTGACGTGCTGACCCATTATTCTACGGTCCAGGAAGCTGCTGAATACATCCATAGTCTCAAGCATAGCTACGGCTGGAACTTCCTGCTCGCCGACGCGGAAGGCGGAATGATGGCCATCGAAGTCGATTCGGCGGTGCTCGATACCGAGGAACACCCGGACTTCGGGGATCGTGACGGTTTCATGTACTACACACCGACAGAGGGTAACCCGGAAGACGGTCCAGCATGGGCCAGCGTTCACGAAGACGACCTGCGCATCTCCAGCCATTATCAGAAGAATGTCCAGGACATCCCTGCCCAACCGATCATGAGTACTTTCGAACCTCCGAAACAAATGAATTGGACCGGCTATTTCCTCCGATCCTTGAGAACGTTTTACGTATTGGGTGAAAAGATCGAAGAAAACTACGGGGCTATCGATGTTCCCAAAGCGATTGAAATTCTTCAGGTTCCGGATCTTGTAGACAAGCGGGACTCGATGAGCGCCGCCGTATTCGAGCCGAAAAAGCGGGTGGTTCACTGGTCGCTTGGAGTGGTTCCCGCCTCGGATGGACCGTTTACGGCCTTCGACCTAAAAGCCTTCCTTGAGGAAGGAGGTGCGAAATGAAGCGACGCACTACCTTCCGTAACCTTTTGATCTCCCTTGCTTTTTCCACAGTCTCTTTCGGTTTTGCATCCATGGCCTGGGCAGGATTCACCGAAACCCTGCCGCAAGGGTTGTTCATGTTGGACGAGGCTTTCGTTTACTCCTATGTAGATAGCATTTGGGACAACAGCGGCAGCGAGGCACCGATCCTCGAAGCCATCGACCGTTACGAGCCAGGCGGAGGCAAGCAAGGCGTCATCCACGTTCGCCCCAAAGCCAAATACATGATTCTTATCAATAAGTTGCAGTACGGTATCCTCGACGATCTTTCGGTCGGTCTGGGAATTCCCGTCGTACTCAATAGCGAAGTCGATCCCGGCCTGAGCTGGGAAACCGGCGACTACCAACGACAGATCGGCCGTCCGTATAGCGAAGACGATTTCTGGGCCTGGGCCGGAAGCATGGGCCAGAGCAAGCCTGAAAAATGGAGTGGCAACAAAGGAAAACTCTCCGATATGGTATTGGGACTGCGTTGGCGTTGGAGCCACCGCGTCGATAAAATGCAGGAACTCGACCTCCACAGCGCCTTGTCCATCAGTGGCGTGATTCCCACCGGTTCCCCAGCGGACCCGGAAGAAGTCGTTTCGGTCGGAACCTCCATGTACGATCTCCACACCATGGGCGATCTGGCTTTCCATCTCAGTTTCGATAAGAAATTCAAGGAAGAACTCGACAATCGCCTTACCCTTGGTTTGGACGTCTTTTACGAAGTCTTCTTCCCTCGCGAACGCGACGCTGCCGAAGGCACCAAGCATCCGTTATTGCAAACACAGAAACCCTTCGTTGGCGACACCTATACCATCAAACCGGGCGATTTCTCCGGCTTCGGCGTACAAGCCGATATCGTGCCTTACAAAGGTCCGGCATGGGGAACCTGGCTTGTGGACGGCGATGCGGAAAAAGCTAAAAATCTTCCGCCGATGATCACGATCTCATTCAATTACACGTTCATGTATCTGCAACAGACCGATTGGCGTTCGAATTTCGAGCAATGGGACTGGGACAAGGAAAAATACTGGCGACCGGGCTACAAGAACTTTATTTCGGGAACCGCGCTGTTAAGTTTCATGCGTCTTGGCGCTCCGTTCCAACTGTATTGCAACGTGCGCTTCCTGTCTCTGATCCCCGGAAAAAATACCCGTGCGGCAGATGTCGTTACAACCGGAATCCAGGTTCCTTTTAAAATCTGGTAACGCTTCGTTAAAAAAGATCTGAAACGACAAAAGCCGGGAAAAACTCCCGGCTTTTGTTATTTTCGAAATGCAGTCTTTAGAATTTTTCGAGCAATTTGGCCAATTCACCCGGATTCTGCTCTTCCAAAGCATAGCGTACGCGAACGAGCGGCTTGTTGATGTTCACGATACGGCTGAGATCGATCGGCGTAGCGCTGACCACCACGTCGCAATCGGTCTTGTTGATCGTCTCTTCCAGATCCTTGACCTGCTGCTCACCGTACCCCATCGCGGGAAGCAACACGCCGATATCCGGGTATTTCTCGAACGTTTCGCTGATTTCGCCAACGGTGAAGGGACGCGGGTCGACCAACTCGCCAACGCCTTCTTTTTTCGCCGCAACAATGCCTGCACCAAAGGTCATTTCGCCGTGAGTCAGGGTCGGACCATCCTCAACAACGAGCGCCCGTTTGCCTTTGAGCAGTTCAGGCTTATCCACCGTAACCGGCGAATTACACACGAGAATCCGGCAATCGGGATTGACCGAACGAATGTTGGCTTTGAGTTGCTCGACGTCCTCGGCCTTCGCCGTATCGGCCTTGTTGATGACCACGGCATCCGCCATGCGAAGGTTGGCTTCGCCGGGATGATAGGTCAACTCATGCCCGACACGATGCGGGTCGGCGACGACAATGTGGAAATCGGATTTGTAAAACGACAGGTCGTTGTTTCCACCATCCCACAATACGACGTCCGACTCTTGCTCGGCTTGACGCAGAATCGCTTCGTAATCGACTCCGGCGTACACGACGCGACCGCTTTCGATGTGCGGCTCGTATTCTTCCATCTCTTCGATGGTGCATTCATGGCGTTCGAGATCGGCCTTCTCGGCGAATCGCTGAACCGCCTGTGCCGCCAGATCACCGTACGGCATCGGATGGCGAATAGCCGAAACTTTGCGGCCTTTTTTCTCAAGGATTTCCGCTACGTAACGAGTCGTCTGGCTTTTTCCGCAACCGGTACGAACCGCGCAGATCGATACCAGCGGCTTGGTGGAAGCAACCATCGTGTCTTTTGCTCCCAACAGCATGTAATCCGCACCGGCGGCAATCACGGTGCTGGCGTGATGCATGACTTTTTCGTGGCTGACATCGGAATAAGAGAACACTACGATGTCGATCTCATGCTTTTTGATCAATTCAACGAGTTCCTCTTCGGGAAGAATCGGAATTCCGTTGGGATACAGTTTTCCAGCCAATTCCGGCGGATAGCGGCGATCGTCGATATTGGGAATCTGGGTGGCGGTAAATGCCACGACTTCATACTCGTCGTTGTCGCGATAAACGGTGTTGAAGTTATGGAAATCACGCCCGGCGGCTCCCATAATCAAGACTTTCTTTGCCATGCCTAATCCTTCCTTTCCAACCTGACACAGGTCTACGAGGTTTCGAAATGCGGTTCATCCTGTAGATGTTCCTTAAACCCGTACCCGGAGTGAGGAACCCCGAGGAAATCTCTGGGACTTCGGACGACAGAAGGCCGTCACGGGTAGCCAAGAAATTCAATCCTTTTATACGTACGTCGAGAAGCAACGAAGTGTCAAGAGTTTCCCCGGAAAATCATGACCTTGTAACGAAATTTTCATTTCTTCGGATTCTTGACAAAATAACGATGTGTTCATTACTTTAAAGAAGTAACAAAATATCGTTTTAAACTTTTACATAAAATCAGTATGGAATGAAGAACCATCCCCCCAAAATGCTGCAAGGTTTTCCTTTATACGAGCGAGACGAAGACCTGCTTGCGAACGTCGAAGCCTCCTGCCAAGGTGAAGTTTCGGTGCGGATCTGCGATGAATCGGCTGTCGTCCTTGGACGTTCGAGCCGCCCCGAAATGGAATTGCATTTAGACTACTGCCGCTCGGAAAACATTCCGATTTTTCGCCGAAGAGGTGGAGGCTGTTCCGTGTGGCTCGATCCGGGGAACATCATCGTTTCACTGGCATTTCCGATACGAGAACCAGGCAATGTCCACGAACGATTTGCAAGGATTTCGCGTTGGATGTGCCAAGGACTGCACATACTGGAGATTCCCTGCGAAATCGCGGGAATTTCGGATCTCGTGCTTGGAAATCGCAAAATCGGCGGTTCGGCTCTGTACCTGAGGCGTAACCTATTGTATTATTCCACTACGCTCTTGCACCATCCCGATGTGGAGGCCATGGAGCGCATTTTGCGTCATCCACCCCGCGAACCGGACTATCGACGGGGACGTTCGCATCGGGATTTCGTTGGCCAGTTGGATGGTTTGGCGAATTTCGCCGATATTCGTTCGCTAGTCGCAGAGCTGCAAAAGGTATTGAGACTTTCCGATCTCCAAATGGACTATCGATAAAGGGACGCTATGAACCGGTTTTTTACACCACTGATTTTCCTGTTGCTCTCGGTGTTCTTTTTTTCGGGTTGTGAGGGATGCCAACCGACGGTATTCAACGAACCTCCCGCGTTGAAAAATGCTCCTGCAGAAAACCTGCTTGACGGCTGGGAGTTCCTCACCGAGGTTCGGACTCAGACGAGACAACCCAACGGCATTATGATCAGCCTGAACGAAAAGAAACGTACCACCGGGATTCCCGGAAAATCGCATATCGAAACCCTCGATTCGGTCGTCAATCCTTCGATTCCTGAATTGACCTTAGAATCCCAACGGCAGGTCGCTTTGAGCAGTCTTTTCTGGGAAAAAGAAGGTGTCGTCCTGAACCTCGACCATTTCCGGGCGGTCTATACACGAACGACAGGAGAGTTCCCCCTGACACCTTCCCAGCCTTTGAGTGAAATCGGGTATTTACCCATGGGTGAAAAACGGGAGTTTGCAGGTAAATCCTGCGAAATGTGGAAAAAGGACATGCTAGTCGAGAACGGTTCCGTCCACATGGAAGAATGTTGGACCCGTGACAAGGATACTCCGTTTTACGAGTGGCGCCCCGATCTTCTGCCAGAAGACGGCTACACCATGCCACTTTACATGAAGCATGTGCAATTGGACACATACCAGAATGTGCTGAAGCTGCGTGAAGAAATCACAACGGATATGCAGCATAAAAAGGTGGCCGAGTCCTTTTTGCAACCTCCGGCGGAATACCGGGAGATTTCTCCCGAAGAATTCGACGCAGGCTTACACCCTCCACCTCCCGAAGACCTCAGACCAGCAGAAGAGGAACTCCCGGAAAATACTCCATAATCCCTGGAAACAGGCTGTAAACCAGACCCACCAGAAGAATTGCAATCACCCAGGCCAAGCCCCATTTTTTCGCAAAAACGAGGCTTTTCTTCCGGTGTAGAATTTCGGAGCCGATAGCAACCCAGCAAAGAAACCACCCGATCATCGAACCGACTCCGGCATAAAATTGCTCCGAAGCCAGCAAGATCGTGCTGGATGAAAAACGACCTAAAAACCCAAGTGTCAACGGCAATCCGCAAGCAAAAGCAAGAGCCGCCACTCCCAACCAACGGCCTGTATTTTCAGTAAAATCTTTTTTGGGGGGCTTGGATTCGGAATGCTCCTGCAACCCCATAGCAAGAAACACTCCGATCGACCAGGAAACAGCAATAGCCGCCAAGGGATACCAGGAATTGTTTCCAGGTTGGGCAAGAAAGACGATCATCCCCGACAAAACCGCCAGGCTGACTCTTTTGAATCGTTGCACGAAACCGGTCGCCAAAACGGCAGCTACGCCCGAAATCGATAAGCCAACAAGACCCAATACCTGAAATGGTCCACTCCAGAAATCCGCGTGTACCGAAATTCCCAAATGAAAAATCTTCCATAGCACCGGAATTCCTAAAAGGATCGGTATTCCCAGCCGTAGCAGTTCGGAATTGTCGAACTTTTTGGACTCGTTCTCCGACTCACTTCCCCAACCTATACCCCAAAGCTGCATCGCCACACCGAACAACAACCCCACAGCGGCGAATCTCATGGAACGTCGTGGTAAAAAGCGCTGGGAAATTTCAGTGATTCCGGAAACATCCAGAGTTGAGACGATCCAGGCCAGCGAAACGGCCATCAGTAGAAATCCCGAGATCATAGAAAGAGAAAAGGTTGTAGGAGCGAGCTTTGAAAGCGATTTGATTCTTTCCCAAACTATGGAAAACAGGGCTATTTCCAGGGCGATAAAAGTTAACAACATATTGGAAGAAATCAGCGCCGCACCCCCCGCGATGATCGTTAGAGCTTGTGAAACAAGCCGAAATCGAGTCAACTTCTGACAAGGAAGAAACAAAGAAACCGCCGACAACAACAGCCACATACGACCAAAGAACCAAAGAGACGGATGAGCTTGCGGGAACGAAAATTCCCCGGACAGGGTAAAACTGCCAACCAAAGCGGTCAGGGCTAATAAGCCAAGAATGGAGGAAAACCAACGCAACATTTACCTCGGCCAAACGCGGAAAAGTTGAAACGCCATGGGAGCCGCCGCCAGTTGCAAAAAACGCACAAACAGCAAAAGCAAAACCAAAGCGAGAACACAAGAAACGCCCCGAAGCCACGGATTCTCTTTCTTGTCTGGCTCGCCCCCCTGCCCTTTTCGCTTTAAAAATTGAAACAATCCCGTCATATACAGAACGAGCATTCCGCCAAAAGCGCCCCAAATCAAAGGATCGTTCTGCAAAACACATGCGATCAATACGAGCAACATTCCCGGAAACATAGGTGAAAACGGCAAGCCACTGGCCAGAAACATCCGCCAGCGGGAAGACATCCCGCTCTCATTCTCCAACGAACCCAACGCTACGGTCATCACGGCGGAAACAACCAAGAGCGGAGCCGCCACGAAGCCATCCATCTGCAACGTTGACCACGCGCCCAACGCTAGCGCCACCGGAAACGGCAACCAAACGGCTCGCGATGTTTTACCAAGCATGTTTTTGAACGTTCCCACAAGCGCGATACAACATGCCGTTCCAAGTAGAAACGGTGCATGATTCCGCAAGGCTTCGGGAAAAAGCAACAAAAGATGACCAAATGCCAGAAATCCCAGCAAAACAGAAAGATTCCGATTCAAGTTCGATAGTCTGTTTTTTCGAGACGGAACAAGAGAAACGACGCCAGAGGTCAACAGCCATCCTCCCATCCCAAGAAAAAACGCTAGATTCTGTCGAGAAAGCGGCATCGTCTCGGCTCCCAGGTCGAAAAACGTTCCCATTCCCAGAGAAACCATTACGGAAGATGCCGCCGCAAGCCAAGCAGAGACGAATAGCACCATCCCCGCCAAAGGCAACCAGGCGAACAATCGGCCTTTCAACTCGTCCCGTTCTTCCTTTGAATCAAACCACGCAAAATTCCACGTCAGTAGAAGTCCGATCAAGGAAAAACCGAACAAATCCAACGAGAAACAAAGCCACGGCCACAAAATCGCTCCGAAAATCCAAGCCATTCGTGAACGCAATGGCTTTTCGTGCAAATCCCAACCTTGACACAAAAACAACAGCCACCCAGCGAGGAAATAAACCAGCCCCGTCGGATGAAATCCGAAAGTAGGCACAAGCCCCGCGTCACTCCACCAGGAGAGTTTTACCCAATCCTCTACCACGGGTTCATATGCGGGCAGGACTTCCGTCGGCATATGAGCAAGCCCCTCAAGAAATCGACCGAACACCGCAAGCGCTGCCACAAACAAACCCGTCAAAACGATCCGATTCAGAATCCTTTGCCAACGATTCGACCGAATCGCTATAAATCCCGCCAACGAAAGAATTGCAATAAAATGAATGATAGAAAATGCAAAAAGGTTCATGGCATCTCCACAGGAACGAAAAGCGATGCCAGCAATAATGATACGAAGACCAACATGGCCAACACGAGAAAACCTACAGTGTGAAATTTCTTTCCTTTGTCGGCAAAAAACGAAAAACGCGAAAAAGCTTTAGGGATCAATGAGAAATTGAGAGAAAACCGCTCCCAAAACGTCCTCGAAACCAACCAGCCCAATCCAACAAGCGCCGAGAATCCCAGGGCAATTTCAATCGAGATCGGCCATTGATTCTCGATTCCAAAACAAGGAGATGCCACAATAACCAAATAGCCGCTGGCGAGTAAAAAAAGCACCCAGGAAACTCCAAACGAAACGGTACAAATCTCTCGGCGTCGAAGAATCCACGGAGAGACCATGCCTAAAATCACCGCTACGCCCCAGGAGATTCCACCCAAATTGCTAGCCACCGTGTATCGTGCAGGAATTTCGAGAGCGTTCAAAGCAAAAAAGTTAGAACAAGCATTTTGGGAAAACAGCTTGGAAACCTCGAAAGTCCCCGCCATTTGTCCGAGCAAAGCCACGGAAAACACAAGTGAAAAGGAAGCGAGTCCTTCAACAAAGCCAATAAAAAACAACGGTTTGGCATCGTTCCATCTGTAAAATTGAAGAAACAGCCATCCGGTAATTGCGCTCCACACGAGCGCAATTGCCAAAGCGTCATGTAGCAGCGACATCAATAAGAAAAACGCAAACGGCAGGAGAATTTCCGGTACGGGAGCGCTCCAGCTCTTCGGCTTAAAAGCATGCAGAAATATGGGAATCTGCAACAAACCACAAGCCATCAATCCCAACACCGAACCATAAACGTTTGGTCCCAAAGACAACTGGAAGTCCAAGCCGCCTTCAAAACGATACAACAGAAAAGAAAACCACGTTTCATCCAAAGCTGTCGGCGAGAGAAACAACGCGTCTCTCACGAGAAGAAAATAACCGAGCGTCATGGCATACACAGCCAGCGCCGTGAATGGAAGGAAACGATTCATTCGTGCCGTCATCCATTATAGAAATTTTCGGGAAATCCCCGAACGTGCGGAACCTCTGCATGAAACAAAGCATAAAAGGAGGGAAAAGGTCAATACCCTCACAAGTTTTACGTGGATATACGTAAAGAACTACGGCACGACAATACGGAAAACTCCGTTTTCGTCCGTCGAACCTTCTCCGATCGGCTCTGCGGTTTCGGATTCCTGCCTCATTCGAAACACTTCGATAAAAGCATTCGCAACAGGCTGGTCGTTGTCATCCACCACGTTGCCTTCGAACAATGTGCCCTGCCCCAATGACTGATCGAGTGTGGCTTGCGTCGATAGCGCGACATCTCCGATATAGGCCCGAGAGAAGGTCGATTCCGCCGGAGGAATGAATTGCACGTCGTAGGTTCCGGGGTCCAGTTTGAGACGATAACTGCCGTCCGGCAACGTAAAAGCGGATTTGGTATAGCTGGCCTGGTTATCTTTACCCGATTGGCGTGTGGCCCGAACTTCCACTCCGGCAAGTTGTTGAGCCGAGGAATCGGTGAGGGTGCCGGTTAGAGCAATGCGCTCGGTGAGTTCGAAATCGATATCCCTTTGTTCGACCTTGCACGACAAGTCGTTAAGGATCGTGAAAGCGGCGTCGGAATCGCCGGAAGGAGTGATTTTCACCTGGTAGACACTTTGCAACAGGCTCAATTTGAAACGACCGTCCGTATCGGATACGGCAGAACGCTCGAAAATGCCACCGCCTATTGCGGTCGCAGCAACGATTTGTGCTTCGGAAACCGCTTCTCCTTCATCATCCAACAGGCGACCGTTCAAGACACAAGATAACGGTTCGAAAGTCTCATAGGATAAATCGAGCCAGGCGTCTCGCGGAATCAACAGTTCACCATCCAATATTTCGATCAACGCCCCTGCGTTTACCTCGGGATACAAGGAAGAATCCACCTCGCGAGCGGTATTGCTTTCCGAAGAAAATCCCGTAAAATTAACAGTATACGTACCATCGATTGCCGGGAGTTTCAGAGAAAACTCTCCGGCGCTCCCTCCATCGGCGGTAATTTCTCTCGAACTACGATACCAATTGCTTTCTCCGCTGGTTTCGGCCCAGACACGCAGACCTCCCAAACCGTTTGCCTCGGCATCCACGATCCGCCCATTTACCTCGATCACGTTTTTCGGAAACGTAATGGCCGTGCTTGTATCTTCAGACAACACAACCCCGGAATACAAAATCAAGGGAGGAAAAGCCGTTTCGTTGTTGGGATATACGAACAGATCGTAGGTTCCGGCCAAAGCCGCTAGAGAAAACTCGGCGCTTTCGTCGTCGGTAAAGACACTGGGACTGCTAAGCCGTTGCCCTAAAACGTCACCTTGGTTTACACGAGCCAATTTGATCCATGAAGAAACCGGCAGGTCGTCCCCCGTTACAGTGCCTGTATACAGATAGTTTGGCTTCAATCGGATCGTTCCATTGAAGGACGGAAGATCCAAACTCGACACGGTTTGCACGGGAATTCCGGTGTTCTGGGGCGGCGTAATCAACAAGCCTACCGTACCGGTGGAATTATCCAGGTTGAGACCATCCGGGTCACGAGCCAAATCTTGTCGATCGACACACCCAAGAGACGTTGCCAGCAAGCAAAATGCAATCACAAAGATGGAAATCAAGCGTTTCAACGGTCTTTTTACTCCTCCGTCGGGCACGGGCCTTCCGTGGGAATCAATATCCAAGTAGCCGTATCGGTTCTCGCATTGGGTTGGGTTATCCGAAAGCGAGGTTGTTCCTCGGGGTCGGAATCATCGAAATTTCGGTCGCTGATCACCACTTCGATGTAATGCGTCTTCGTCGTTGCGTCAGCAACTTCCGAATCTTCCGCCCAAAGGAAGGACGGATTGATCGAATAGGTCAACCCACCTATCTGCGGCTGTTGGTCGGTGGATTCGTAATAATCCAGAAACCACCGCCAGCTTGTAGCGATTTGGCTGATGTAGTCGTCTTCCGGTGGCTTGGTATATTCGAGGATCTTGAATTCGAACTCTGTGCACTCACGGGAAATCTCTACCCGACCGACGGCGGGAGTCGTCGTCACGATTACGGGCCAATACTCCCGAGTGTCCGATTCGTCGCGTTCCTCGATATCCATAGGAATCACACAGCCGACGAAGGCCGCAAAAACGAGAACCGTCAAGGCTTCAAAGAACCGACTCCATATCATATGCAATTTACGAGCCATTTTGTTTCTTTGAAACATCTTGAAAACACACGTGAATTTCGATTTCCCGATTGGGAGAATTCAGCTAATCCTTCCGAAGTCGGAAAAATATGTCAGAGTACCACAACGATCCTCGAAACGAAATTCAAGGAGTAACCGACTTAGTAGCCGTATTCGTAGTCGTCGTCAAATTCCTCTTCATCTTCCATGGGTTCTTCACCCGTGACCGGTTCGGGAGTCGCCTTGCGCTGACGAGCACGAGAACGAAGGGATTTGCCCGAGCGTCGTTTCGATCTTTGCGAAGAAGACACGCGCATTCCCATGAATTCTTCCAACATTTCGTTGATCATCAGATAGGAAGCTTCTTCGGAATTGCGAGCCATGAGGAACGGACAATAGAGCCAGGAAACGAAAAAAGTTCCCGTGCACATCGGGCTCATGATACTGAAATCATAGTATTTACTAGCCGTTATCTTCATGTCGTTTACGTGAACGAGCATGGCCTGAAGGTGTTCGTCCAATCCGCTGATATCGAAATTGAGCAACAACAGGTAATCGATCTTTCGAGCGGAGAGATACTCCTGCATATTCTCCAAAAAGACGGGAGAAAACGCGAGCGGCTCTTTGGCTTCTTGCTTCAGTTTTTCTTCTCCCAAGTAATCCCTATGCAACTCACCAAACGATTTCACATCCGCAGAGTTCAATGAAACCGGTTCGAGGTTGTGCTTAAGCATCGCATTGAACACATAGTTTTCGGCCATACCGAAATCGTAGTCGGTTCCGTCATCGCCAACCAACAGTACGGCCACTCGGCTGTTTTGTTCCAGTTTCGTGCGCGTATTGCTGAATTTCGTCGTGCATCCAACCGCCAGTACCAGAAGCAGGATCATTGCGGCCAATCCGATTCGTTTCATTTCCCTTCCTCCTGTTTTTCCCAAGGTGAATCCGATTCGTATCCTATTCGATGGTCCCAAGCGTCGAAAATTCGTCATCGCAAGTAAAAAACGACAATTCACACAACAAAACCCAATGATACACGGAACCGAATGCACTATAGCCCGAGACGGCATACGAATCCAGAATATCTTGATGTTTCGTCATCTTTCAAAGCGATCTGACAAGAACTTTGACATCCAACAGGAAAGTTGTTTCTTTTCCTTACTTAGTGTATGATAGTTCGGTTGTCAGTTCTCATCATCCCGAATCGTAAAAGTTTGCGCTCCAGGAACGGCGAACGAGACCCCATATGAACAGGAACGTACTCAAGCGAATTTTGCGTAGCCTCGAAGCCGACGGTCAATTGCCGTCCGATGCCGAAGAGTCGCTTTGGCAAGAAGTCGAGAACGGCAAACCGCCTGAAGACGCTCTCGTCGAACTGATCACACTTTTCGATGTAAACCCTATTTCTCTGCGGGATCTCCTTTCGGAACTCTACCAAAAACCCTGTATCGAACTCGATCCCCAACAAGCCAACGTTCCCAACGAAATATCCCTCGACGCCGAAACCTGTCGTGCACAGCACCTTTTTCCTTTCCGCATCGAAAAGGGAAAGCTGCACGTTGCCGTTTTCAATCCTGGAAATCTAAAGCATTACGATATCTTACAAACTTTTACATCCTTACCATTAACAATCTCTCTAGCCTCGTATTCGGAGATTCACCAGGCCATTGATCGTTATTTCGATGATATTTCCCCATCGGCGATCCTCTCGATGGACGAAGAAAACGAGGATTGGGCAAACGCCAAAACCGAACCGCCATCCGACCTTGTACGAGACGACCCGAGCAAACTCGAAAACTACCTGATCGACTTGATTTTAAATGCTGTAGACCAGCGTAGCACCCGGATTACATTTCGCTGTTCCGAGCAGGTCGTCACCGTGGAGTACCTGATAGACAACGAACCGGTCTATGCCACTTCATTTTCACGCAGAACCGTGGACACTCTCGCCGCAACTCTAGCGAAAATGTTTTACGTTCAGTTCTCCGAAAACCGAAGCCAACACGAAATCCGTGGTACCGTCCCCCAGCGTTTGCAAGGACAATTGCCGAACATCCGCCTGTCTCGCATCGTTTTCCCGGAAGAAACCCGATACATTCTGCACCTCCCTAACCTTTACGTTCTCAACAAACGCATCGACCAAATCGGTTTCACCAAATCCACGTTCAATCGCTTCGACAAAGCCATGGATAAGGAAACGGGTCTGATCGTGGTTGCATCACCCCGAGGAGGCGGAAAGTCTACGACCTTGTATCACGCGGCACGCCATCTTTTTCTTGCCGGTCGGAGCGTGCATTCGATCGAAAAAACGATCCTCTATGAAACGCAAGATATCACCCAATGGGAGGTCGATCCAGAAAGAGATCGTACCGCTCTGCAACTACTCAATCTCGCTATACGTGATTTTCCAGGTGTTATCATCGTCGATCCGGTCAGCGATCCCGAAACGCTGGAACGCTGCGTGGAAGTGGCGAGGCTTGGCACGTTGGTGCTGATTGGTTTCCATGCTTCTTCTATCGGAGAAAGCGTGCAAAAACTCGTGCAGATGGGACTTTCTTACGGAACGATTTCCTCGATGGTTCGCGGGATCGTAGCTCAAAACCTCGTACGTCGAGTCTGCCGCTATTGCCGCTCGAAAAACGAGCCCTCAGAAAAAGAACGAAAGATCGCCAAGGATTTCGGGATCGACACATTGAAACGAGTCTACGTGGAACGCGGATGCGAGCATTGCCGAAACACGGGATACTCCAAGCGTACAGGGATCTTCGAAAGTCTTTTCATGACCAACGCCGTACGCGATTTCTTTTCCACCTGGCCAGACATCAAGCAAATCAACCGGCGCATTCGTCAGGACGGCATCAAGCGACTGGAAGAATACGCTTACATCAAGGCCATGACCGGCCATACGACCTTCACCGAAGCCCACCGCATCGTTGGAGACTGGAACCGAAAACAAATGGGGAGCCGTCATTTGAATCGTGGACCGGAATTGCTGGAAAACGGCACCAACGACAAAGAAAGCTGGAATCTATCCCCGGACGACCTTCCACGTCTCGATACATTTTCGTCTTGAGAACGTCATATCGCTATAGGTTCTTACATTCCGTTGAAATTAGTATGCAGTGATTTGCAGAGGGGGCGTAACTTGTAAGTTCGGCGAGATGAACACTACTCGGGCAACATCGAAGTTTCTGTTTTCTTTACAAGATTTCTAACTATAATGTAGTTTTGACGACACGAATCGACAGGCAGTTAAAACGATACGCGACAACATGCCGTAACTCAGCGCTTTCGGAGTTCCCGATGAACGTGCAAAAATTTCTCTGGACCCTCGTGATTTTTCTGGTGCTCGTGGTCTGGATGGGCTGTTCGGAGTCCACGTCATCAGCAGGAGATCAAGACACACTCGATTCCGACAACACGCCCGGTGGGGAAACCTCGGATACTACCGACCGGCAGGGAAACGTTTCCAGTACGGTGCTGGTTTGCGATACAATCGATTTTGGCACAGTGTCTTTGCTTCAAACGGTCAGCAAATCCTGTAAAATCGCTATCGAAGGAACCGATCCGGTGACCATCCAAGATGTGTCTCGCAGCAGCGAAACCACACCTGAATTTTCCGTCGATTCCGTTACGAACGCCCGAGGGTTGGAGCTGTCTTTACCATTTACTTTGAGTTCCACCGACGAAGCCTTCATTCAAATTGCATACCGCCCTGTAGATCAGGGCACCGACGAAGGCGTCATCGTCGTCACCTCGGATTCTCGCTTCAATCCGTCTCAAACCATCGGAGTTGTTTCGAAGGTTCAGGGTGATTCGAAGCTGATTGTCCAGGAAGAATTGGATTTCGGCTCGACATCCACCCGCGAAACCAAGCGTCTTGAGTTGATCATCGAAAACAATAACGACGACGGCGGAAACCGTACGCTCGCGATTGCAGCCATCACTCTTTCCAGAAACAACGGTTCGTTTTCGTTGGATGCCTCGACGTGCACCGCCAGTCGTGAAGAACCGATTCTAATCGGTCAAGGACAAAGCCATTCCTGCGAAGTACGTTTCTCGCCCCTTTCGGACGGCGAGAAGTCGGCAACAGTCATCGTCGATTCCGATGCTTCGACAGGCGAACCCATGGCCAATGTGAAACTGAAAGGCGTTGGCACCACACCGACCTTGACGCTGGAACCTTCGAACATGGACTTCGGTCTTGTAGAAACCGGAACCTCCAGCTACCGGACCTTGCATCTGACCAATCTCGGAGATGTGCCGGTCAACCTGTCTTCCTGCTCGTTTCCTTCCGGCGTTCAGGCATTTTCCTTGCTGGCTCCCAACGATAGGGTTAACGGAAAAACTCTAGAACCGGGAGAGTCTTGTCCGATGGACCTGCTTTTCTCGCCAACCGAAGCTAAGAATTACGTATCGCAGTTGACTTTCGAAACAGATTCCGCCACCGAACCGCAAGTTACTTTGGAACTTTCGGGACTTGGAATCAAACCGGGTAACAGCATCGTCCTCAACGTTCACGATATTAATGGAGAACCGATTCAGGGAGCGCTGGTTGCCATTCGCAACGGCGAAGAACTGGGAACAACCGACTTTCTCGGAAGACTTTTAATCGATACCTCCAATGCAGACGAAACCGTGATTTCCATAGACGGTTGGGAAGCGCTCGGCGGCCCGTATTCCACACAATATCGCTCTTATTCGTCACAAACCGCTGCCATTTCCGCCATTCTGGAACGCCTCTATCCGGAAACGGCACAACCCGTGCAAGGCGGCGCTATCACATCGTTAGACATTCCTGGCACGTCGCTGCGATTCGATCCCGAGGATATCGAGTGGCCGGATACTGAAGATTCCTCCACCGAAAACGGTCTTTGGCTGCAAAGCGTTCATGCTCCGGCTCTTCCCTGGCCATTACCGGAAAGTGGAGCAAGCTTCGCCGCGATCTACATCGGCGACAAACACGCCCGCTTCAGTGAAGCAGCCATACTGGAGTATCCGAACAGCAGCGAACTCGCACCGGGGAGCCGTCTTCCCTTGCTTCGTTTTTCCGAGGACGATTTACAGTGGAATTCGGTAGCAACCCTCGAAATCACCGCCGACGGTGACCGCTGGGTCACCATAGAAGGTGGAATCGAAGCCCTTGGAACGTTCGCCGTACCGGATACATCGCTGACCTATACCATCAACGGCATGGTCATCGAACGATCCCACGACGGTTACGTTTCTCCCATCGAGGGAGCCTGGGTCTTTTATCATCATGTGTCCGCCAGAACGAACGCCTCCGGGCGCTATAGCCTGGAAAACGTGCCAGGAATCCCCGAAACTTCCGCCGGTACGCTCTACGCCTTCCGAGGAAACACCTGGGGACAGTCGTTAACCGAACGTTCCGAAACATTTCGCTGGCCTCCGTCCAGCGATACACCGTTTGAAATGCCGGTCATCGAATTTTCCGCAACGCCACCGAAAGGTTTTGCACGAGGGAAAGTGCTCGAAGCGGATGCACTTACACCTGTCGAGGGCGCAAGCGCCCGTATCGACTGCGAAAACGGTGCTACACTGCTCCAACAATCCTCGGCTTCAGGTGAAGTCGCATTTTCAGACGTGCCCGTGGATCTTGATTGCGCTCTGACGGCTACCCATCCCAGTTCCGGTGAGTCCGTTGAGATGGCATTCGAAGTGGATGACGCCGACTCGGTATACGACTTCGGCGACATAATCCTTCCTTCCGGTGATACTCGCGCTCCGTACATCGTCACGGCCTACCCATCGGACGGCCAACGAAACGTAGACCCGATGGACTCCATCTGGCTGCGATTTAACGAACCTATCGTTTGCGACACTCCAGACGAAACCTTCAGGCTTTTCAAAAAAGACAACGCGATTCCCGGACATTCCGTTCTCGACGAAGACGGCCTCACCCTGCGTTTTCTTCCTCAACAAGCGCTTTTGACAGGCAGGGAGTACCGTTGGGAACTCCTCGGTTCCGTAGCCGACGCCACCGGAAATTCGCTGGAAGCAGGCTCTTCGGCGACGTTCCGCACCCCCTGCCCACCATGTCCCGAACCTTCCAACGATTGCCATTACGTCACGTACAATTGGGATGAAGAATCGTGTATAGATTTGATTTTGCAAGACAATACCCCTTGTAATGATGGACTGGCCTGCACCGAAAACGACCGTTGTCAGGCAGGAGAATGTATTTCGGGAACGACAATCACCTGTAGCAATCACGGGCAATGCCAGTCCGAAACGGGAACCTGTCTCTGTGAGGAAGGCTACACCGGTGAACGTTGCGGCACCTGTGACGATGGTTACGTGGGATATCCGTCCTGCATTCCCGGTCCCGATGGAGACGAAGACGAGCAGGAATGTTCCTACGATCCGGACGCGGACTGCTTCCCCAGTGTGGCGACACTCCGGGAGGGTTGGTTCTGCCTGGAAGACGCTCTGATTTTCGCCGCTCCGGGTTGCCCTTCCTCCGAAAACTGCCCGGATGGCTGCGCCTGCGAGACGGTACGTCTCTGTGAAGCAGGATGCCGAGACGATAACGACGGACAAGCCTATTGCCTGGACGATCCCCCGGTGGATGGTGACGAAACCGAAGACGAGGAAGAATCTCCCTATTGGTTGCAGGTTTACAACCATGGAGAAGGAAACAATGCGACATTCGAAGACATCGTTTCATTCGATGGAGAAAGCCTGCTCGCCTGGGGTCGCAACAATGATTCAGGGGAAGCACGGATACTCCGAGCTTCTTTGACGAACTACAGCATTTCCTGGATTGCAACATCGAGTATCGCGCCGGAGGCAGACAGCTTTTTCCTGCACGACGCCCGTTTTCTGTCCGCTACGCAGGGAATCGGCGTGGGTCGAGGACAAGCTGGGGATGAAAACGTTACCAGCCTGTACCGTTTCTACAATGGTGGACTTCTTTGGGAAGCTCGAAGACTTACGGATAATCCGCAATGTTCGCACATCGACTGTGTGGACGATCTGACCTGCTGGGTCGGCTGCGACGGTGGCAAAGTACTTCGTACCCGTGACGGAGGTCAGAACTGGACGACTCTTTCCCTTCCGGCCTCCGGTCTGCATCTTGCCGACCTCGAATTCGTCAATTCTCTCCAAGGATGGGTCTTTGCGGACAAAGAAAGCCTCGATGACAACAACGAACCTCAGATCGATTCATACGGAACGATTTGGGGTACCCCTGACGGTGGTGAAACCTGGAGCGCCGTGCAACAGGGATTGAGCGTTCTTTTCCTTCGAGCACAATTCCTGGACGCGCAAAACGGCTTCATCCTGGTACAAAAAGAAACAGATGGCGAACGACTGGACGAAATCTGGCAAACGACCGACGGCGGATGGCTTTGGCAAACGGTATCGACTCCACAATCAGTGGAAACCCCGGTAGGCACAAAAGCCGTCCGAGAACTGAAGGATATCTCCTTCGAATCCCTCGAAAGAGGTTGGCTGGCGGGAAGTGCCGGGACAATCGACGAAAGCCAGCCGCTATTGCTGTTCACCGAAAACGGTGGAAACGACTGGGAATCTTTCGACATTCACACACTGGATGGCACACCGGCTGCAGCAACGAGCATTCTAGCGCTCGACTTCGCCGATTCCCTGCACGGGTTGGCCGTCGGAGAGGGACCGTCGCTAATTGCCTGGGACGAACACACTATTTTCCCGGATGGCGATGAAGATGAACAGGATGTGGAAGAGGAAGAGCAGTTTTCGTGTACAGCAGGAACCGTCGTCTGTGAAATGTCTCAAGGAGTTCCGCAAAGTTCACGTTGCAATGAAGACGGCGACGGCTACGAAGCCCCCGTTCTCTGCGACGCCAACCACCCGGACTTTACCGGACAATTGCCGCAATGCTACGACATCACCTGCCAGCCTGGAAGCGGTCTCGATGCAGGATGTCATTTCGAATTCCAAACAGGACAAAGCTGCACACCTTCCAACCCCTGCATAATCGATGGAACCTGCAATAAAATCAGCGGTATGGACATCTGCGGCGGTCATTCGCGCACCTGCGACGATGACAACGACTGCACCGAGGATTCCTGCGATCCTTACGCCGCATCCAGTGATGAAGCCTGTGTTTTCGAGCCTGTCGCCGATACACGAACCTGCGATGACAACGACGGCTGCACCGAAAACGATAGCTGTCATGAGGGTGTTTGTGTCGGAGAAGCCATTGACGGCTGCTGCCCCGGACATCCAGAGATGGTGGAGTTACCCTCCTTCTCCTACTGTATGGATCGGTATGAAAACGTCCTCAGTGAAGACATGTATTGCGATGTCGATGGCACGCTCTACGGGCAATCCGTCGAGGAACTTCCTCCGGATTTCCACGAGTTTTTCCCACCGGAGGTCAACCCCGATCCCCTGATGGATGACGAATTCCCCGACGATTCCCCAGAAACGGAACTGTACGCGTGTTCCGTCGCCGGTCAGCGACCTTCGGCCTGGCTATCGTGGCAACAAGCCTCCCGCGCCTGCATCAACCAAGGAAAACGCCTGTGTCACTTTGAGGAATGGAATTATGGCTGCGGTGAAGGACACGCCTACCCTTATGGAGAATCCTTCCTCGAAGGACGTTGCGCCGACCGAACCGCCGTTCCTCTGGGTGGCGAAAGCCAACTCACGGCCTCACGAGTGGATGATCCCTATTTCTGTTCCTGGACGAGTTCGAACGATCCATACCAGGTTTTCGACGCTTCGGGCAACGTTGCGGAATGGATTCAACCGGAAGACGAAAACGAACCGCTCGCCTGTGGAGGAAGTTTCGAAGATTTCGATGCCGAGAATCTTTCCTGTTCTTCCTGCACGATTCATGAATCGTCGGACAGCCTGGAAACCGTGGGATTCCGCTGCTGTATCGATGTGGAAGGTTTGTGCAACCTGTATAGTTGCAACCGGCACGGGGTCTGCGATCCTCAAACGGGGCACTGCACCTGCAACGAAGCCTACGATGGCGATACGTGTGACATTTGCGCCACGGGGCATGAAAACTACCCCGACTGCACCGAAATTCCACAACCGCTATTGCATATCGAACCGGAACTACTCGAAACGGGTCTTGATTTCGATCAACAGCTTGCAGGCAGTGTCTCCGAACCGATAACGCTGACCCTTTCAAACGAAGGCAACGGCACGTTATCCATAGAAGCCATTGAAATCACAGGAGATGATTCTTCGTCCTTCGTTCTGTCTCCCGATATGTCTTCCATCGAATTCCCGATAACGCTTTCGGCGGAACTTGCAGAAGAATGGGTTCTTTCTGTAACTTTCGAGCCGGAGAGGTCCGGGTCTCATAACGCAGTGCTTGAAATCACAAGCAACGATGTCGAAAACAGCACGACACAGGTTCCTCTCACCGGTCTTGGAACCGATTGCCCCCTGACCACCCACCTTTGCGGTCAAACCTGCGTATCCAATCAGAGCGTAGACCATTGCGGAACTCTCTGCGAACCTTGCCCCGAATACGACCACACCTCCGCCACCTGCAACGGCCAAACCTGCGGTTTCCTCTGTGAAAACAGTTATGAAGACTGCAACGGCGAGGCTTCGGACGGCTGCGAAACCTATTTACTAGATAACCCGGCCCACTGTGGCTCCTGCGAGCCATGTACCCTCGCCAACGTAGCGGAGTACTCCTGCAACGATGGAATCTGCGGAGTCGTTCTGTGTGATGAAGGTTGGGACGACTGCATGGAAGAAGTGGAAGGTTGCGAAACGGACACCACCTCGAACCGGCTGCATTGTTCGGGCTGCAACCAGGCTTGTGAACCTGCTCAATCGGACTGGGCAACCTATCATATTCGTTTTCTTCACTGCATCGAAAGCGAATGCGTTACCGAATGCAATCTAGGTTATCTGGACTGCGATCCTCTGCAAACCGGGTGCGAAACCTTCCCCAGCATGGACCCGGAGCACTGCGGCTCCTGCGAAAACGATTGCGGTGCATTGGACTGGTCCAACGTCGATGAGTATTCCTGTCAACAAGGCGTCTGTCGTCTGGTATCTTGCGAAAGCGGCTACGACGACTGCGATGAAAACGAAGAAAACGGTTGTGAAACAGATATTTACGGCCATCCTCAACTTGGCACGGAAGCCAGCCCGGACCACTGCGGCGGCTGCAATCAGGTCTGTAACCTGAACCACACCCTCGACCATCTCTGTGTGGAAGGAAGCTGTAAGGTCGATACTTGTGACGAAGGTTGGGCCGACTGCAACGGAAGCCCGCTCGACGGCTGCGAAACCTCCACTACGGCGAACCTTAACCACTGCGGGGACTGCAATAATCGTTGCGAAGACTACGATTGGCCTCATGTCGATACCTACGTGTGCCAAAACAGTACTTGCGAAGTGGATTCCTGCCTCTACGGTTATGAAGATTGCCAAACCGGGTCAGAGTATCCTGGCTGCGAAACAGATATTCGGAACGACGAAAACGGCGAAAACTGCGGAGGTTGCGATACAAATTGCGCAGACCTGCCTCGTTCCTGCGGGGAAAACTGCCACGTCGCTCAGTACAGTTGTTATGCAGGAAACTGCAAAATTACCACCTGCGAAACGGATTGGGCAGATTGCGACGGTGATATTGACAACGGTTGTGAAATTCACCTTCCCACCGATACAGAAAACTGCGGTGGCTGCCCCGACGATCTTGGGCATAAAGACTGCACACGCTATAGCTGGTACAAAGTGAACGAATACCAGTGCGTTGACAGTCAATGCGAAATATTGACCTGCATGAGTGGCTGGGCAGATTGCGACGGAGAAAAAAGTACCGGTTGTGAAAGAGATCTGCTGGTAGACATCAACCACTGTGGAGGATGCAGTAACGCAGCCAACAATTATGCCTACCGTTGCGATTTCGACAATGCCGACTACGAATGTTTCCAGGGAGAATGTCGTATCACTTCCTGTATCACCGACTATGGGGACTGTGACGGCGAAAGCGACAATGGTTGTGAACGCTATCTGCCAGATAACGACGATGGGTGGCATTGCGGCTCCTGCGACCGCCATTGTTACGACCAGACAGAAGCCTGTGAAAATGGAGAATGCCATGTATCTTCTTATACTTGCGTAGATAGCACCTGCAACATCGACCGCTGCATCGGGGATTACTACGATTGCGACGACAACGACCGCAACGGCTGTGAAATCGACATTTCCACCGACAACGACCACTGCGGCATGTGCTCGAATCCCTGCACGGCCGAACCGTTTGAAGGAGCGCTGGAAGCTACATGTATCGAGCGGGAATGTATGCCCACAGCTTGCGAGATACCGCTAACGGTCTCTGACGGACAATGCCTGTGCATCGGTGACGACAACTGCGACTGTGACGGCTACGAAGTCGATCAAACCTGGCAAAATGCAGTCACTCTGAGTGAATACGACGAACAGGTGCATTCGATCTGTCCGGCGGGGGATGTCGATTGGTATTACATCTACGTCAGCAGTTTCACGAGCAGGGTCTATTTCCGTGTCGAATTGAACGGTAACGGTTGGAGTTCCACCGAGAGTCCCGTTCTTTCGCTGTACATCGATCCTACGGATGGTCCCGACGTTACGGCGGATGCCTCCGACAATTGGCAAATCTCGGAAATCATGTATCCCGGTTTCTATTACCTGAAAGTCGAAAACCTGTATTCCGGGAATTCGGTCACCGAATACAGTATCGAATGGGTTGCTACAGACATCCCCGATTATGCAAATCCTGACTGAACATTGCTTTTCTAACTGGAATTTCATACACTTCTGAAATTCTTCCTTCGGGAAAACATCTCTTGTATCGGCGTATGAAAACAGTGTGTTGAGGAGCAATGGATACTCTGCTACTGCAATTCGGATCGATTGCGCTGGACTGGCGCAATATTTTGCTATCGTTCATGTTGGCGTTTTTGCTATCCAGCGTCGTGGCCGCCATTTACGAACGGACATTTCAGGGACTTAGCTGGTCACGAGGGCTTTTGCAAAGCATGGTGTTGGGCAGCTTGATATCCTGCCTGCTGATGATTGCCATCGGCGACAACATCGCCCGAGGTATCGGGATCGTGGGTTCACTCGCGATTATCCGTTTTCGTACCAACCTGCGCGACCCCAAAGACCTCGTTTTTCTTTTCGCCTCACTCGGCGTAGGTGTCGCTTGCGGCGTTCAAAGCTATACGGCGGCGATTATCGGGACGCTGTTTTTCTCGGCGGTCGCGATGATCCTGCATCGTTCATCGTTCGCCACCCATAAGCGCAATGACGGCCTTATCCGATTCCAGATTCCTTCCGGGGACGAACACCTCGACGAAGTTACGGACGTTTTGCGTCGTCTCTCTCAACATTTCGTACTGGTCACCCTTCGGGACATTTCCCAAGGAGAATGGATGGACTGCGCCTACCAGATCAAATTGGGAGGAGAAAACGACGAAACACGACTGATCCAGGCGCTTTCCAAAGTTAAAGGACTGCGCGGACTAACCTATCACAATCAAAAAACAACGGTGGAGGTATAGTCCGACGTGAAACGATTCAAACCAAGCGGATTCGTTCTTGTATGGCTGTTCATTGCGGGTGTAGCAGCCTACTTCTTTCATCAGTGGTATTTCGCTTCGAATTACCTCGGCCTGATGGAAACCCGACGACACACATTGGGCGTCCCTGAAGCCGGGAAAATCGGTGCGTTACAGGTTCGTGTAGGCGACGAAGTGAAGCCGGGGCAATTGCTCGCCAGCCTGGACAACCAAGAACTCGAACGGCAGAAAACGATCCTTGAAGAAACGCTTAAAGAACTGGAACGCGGCTTCCCCGCCGACGAACGACGTTTCGCCCTCGAATTCCAGCAATTGCAACTGGCACTGGAGGCCGATCTTTCCAACTTGGCCGAAACCAAAGCGCTGTTCGCTTCCCGCAGAGCCGAGTTGAAAAGCATCAACGAGGAAATCGAGCGCCTACGCACCGCCGAAAATGCGGGATTGGGCCATACCCCCGATTTGACACGCCTCTTGCTGCGCCGTGCATGGCTGGAACGCTATGTGGCCGAGGCGAACGCCTCCGAGAGAGCCATCGAAAGAAAAGTTCAGGCTCAGCAGGCGGAATCCGGAGTAACGTTACCCGACGACGAGAAAAAACTCGTACAATCGGGTTTAAGCGAACGAAGCCTTGCCGTCAGTGAACTACGAACGGAAATCGCGCTATTGGAAGAACGGATTCACGCTCGGAGTCTACACGCCCCTTGCATCGGTCGTGTCGTGGATGTTCTGGCCTGGGAAAGCGACACCCTCGCGGCATTTCAGCCCTGGATCGTCATCGAGGAAACCCGCTCCAACCACCTGCAAATGTATATTCCAGAAACGGCGGATACATCGATCGCCACCGGAACGCGAGTCGAAATCACACCTCGACGCCGAAGCTTGGATATTTTCGGCGGAACCGTGGTTTTCGTGCATCCCGGTTTCGAAGCGGTCCCCGAGCGGCTGACGTTCCGCAACCAGATTTTCTGGGCGCGAAAAGTGCGGGTAAAACTGGACGACGGTCATCCGTTTTTACCGGGCGAAGCGGTTCACGTTCGCTTCACCGGAAAAAACGTGGACTTTCCCCACTCCGCTCACGCCGCCCCCCTACCCGCTTCCAAAAAAAACAAAGTCACGTTGAAAGAGGGAACCATCACCGTGCCGCCTGAGTTGGCGCGACGCACCCGCTTCGAGCCGTCGGCCCTCACCTGGCTGGATGACCTCCAGCGTTTCATCGTGTTGAGTGACGACACCGGCTGGAAGAATTCGAACGACAAAACACCGTGGATTTTCCTGATGGATCGCTTCGGAAACGTGGAAAACCAACCGCTCCTTGTGCGTGGCGTGAAGAAATTCAACGATCTCGAAGCAATTGCAGTCGAATCCAAAGACATCCTTTGGTTCGTCTCCAGTCAAAACACGTCGAAAAAGGGGAAACGGAAGTCATCCCGCGAAAAAATATACAAAGTCCGACGCGAAGGCCGCTCGTTCGAAGTCATCAAAAGCATCGAATTTCTTTCGGCATTGGAAAAATCGTATACTTCCGACCAGTTAAAGCAACTTGGCCTTATAGCGCTCGACCGGGATGGTCGCAAACTGCTTAACATCGAAGGGGCAGCGTGGAAGGACGGCAGCCTGTATCTCGGACTCAAGCAGCCTTTGGACGGAAACAAGGCGATGGTCTGGAAGTTGGACAACCCAAGCCAACTACTCGACACAGGCAAGCTCTCCCCCAATCAACTTCAACGATTCGCTGAATTTCCCTTGGGAGATCCCCCGGGAGGCTCGATTTCGTCGCTGGCTTTCGATGCTTCCGGTGTTTTGCATGGGCTTTCGACCATCGCAAATGCCGGAACGGAACGCCAGATCGGTCGCTATTTCCGTCTGCAATCAAACGGCGCATCGGAAATATTGAACGCATTCCCCGGAAAAAAAGCCGAAGGTCTGGCCTTTTTCGAAGGCGGTAAAGCTTTCATCGCTTTCGATGCCGACCAGGGCGCGCCAACATTCGCCATCGTTTCCAAGGGGGAACGATGAACGAACAAAAGAATCAAACGTTTCGTTTTTTACACGTTCTGACGTTTTCTTGTTTGATTTTTCTCATCGTTTCTCCGGCTTTTGGACAAGAGAACTCCACGGAATCCGACGAAAACGCTGTAATTCTCGATGAAGCTCAAGTGGTCGAACTCGGGCTGGCGCACAGTCGCGAGCTTGCGCTTTTGCAATCGAACATCACCGTAGCCCGCTACCGCCTCGACTCCGCCGGAAGCCTCGAAAATCCCGAGTTGCGCGTACGGGATCTTTCGACACGCTATTTTACGGAAGGCTTCGACGAGGTACAACTCGGACTTCGTTGGACACCTCCACGTCCCGGCGGGTTGTCGCAATCCGAGCAAACCTCGCGGGTGGAACTCGAAGAACGACGGGTCCGAGCCAGCCGGTTTCGCCAGGAATTGATACGAAAAATCCGCCGTAATTGCGCCACGTTTTCCATGCTGGATAACCACTGGCAGCTTGCCAACCGACGTTTGCAACTTGAAACGGAACGTCTGCGAATTATCGAAGGTATGGTGAAACAGGGAAACCGCTCGGTGGTGTATTTCACCAAGGCGAAAATGTGGCTGGCCGAATCGAAAAACGACCTGTCGCGTATCGAAAGACAACGCAACGTGGTACTCCGCCGCCTTCAGCGCCTGACGGGATCGGAAACACCGATTCACGTACATCCCGCTCCGCTTTCCACGCTAACCCTTCCCCAAGATGAACTCGTGCGTCTGGCACTGGAAAACCGCCCCGAAACCAAACTCGCTGTACAACGAAAACAACTGGCGCTGGATCAGTACGAATTCGAGCGCTACCAGCGAATTCCGTGGTTCAGCATGATCGAAGCCAACTATCACCTGGAAAAAGACAACACCGACTGGGCCGAGTTGATGGTAGGAGTCGAGCTGCCGCTGTTCAATTTCAACACCGGGAATATTCGGGCCACTCGGCAGGCCGTACAGCGCAAAGATGCGCAAATCGAGGTCAATTCGGAACGAATCGAAAACGAAGTGGTCGAAGGCTACAACCTCTATATGGAAATCCTGGAGGATTGGGAGCATTTTAAGCTTGAAGCCGAGAGCATGATCCGTGAAGCGCAGAACATTATCGAGCAGGCGCGTATCCATCGCAGTCTGTATCCCGATGAAGTGTTGGAGTTGGAGCTAACCGTCGTTGAGACGGAAAAAATGCTGGAAGACAAACGGCGGCAATTGCGTCATGCTCTGTTGGATCTCGCCTACCTCGTCGGACTCGACGATACCGCACCCTTGACGAGGTAGCCTGATGACGGGAAACGTCAACACCATTATCCGTTACGAATTGAAGTATACGATTTCCGAACAAATGGCTCGGGAAATCCGGGACTACATCCGCAGTTTTTTCTCACTCGATGCCCACGCCGACCCGAACATACTAGGCTACACCGTCAACAATCTGTATTTCGAAACCCCGGATTTTCTTTTTTATCACGACGTGAAATTTCGCAAGTTGCGGCGCGTCAAACCCAGAGTCCGCTATTATGGAACACGTCCTGAAAACAACCTCTGGCTGGAGTTGAAATACCGCAACGATTCCATGATCTGGAAGTTCCGCCGCCCGGTCCCTTTATCCGACTGGCCGACGCTTTTGCAACGTCCCGAGGAAAGCTATACGGAAGTGGGTCACGAGAAGATCTCCACGTCTTTCGAACACGTCGTTACGATGAGCGGAGCCAAACCTCTCGTTCACGTCCGTTATTTTCGAGAACCTTATGTCAGCGATCTCGACACCTACGGACGTATCACTTTCGACCGCCGGTTGACCTGCCATCCGTCGAAAGACTCGTTCGACCCGGTACCCGATTGTCCGATGATTTCCTGCGACGACCCGGTTGCGACCTCTGCCGACGAGTCGCCGGTAATTCTGGAAATCAAGACTGAAAGTGCGGTTCCATTCTGGGCTATAGAAATCATTCGCAATTTCGACCTGCGACAGCGGGGATTCTCGAAATACTGCTATGCCGTCGATCGCCTGTTGGAAACTCCAAGCCACAGAGTTTCCGTTTTCAAGTAAAGAGCTTCCCTCAAGAGAGTATGAAAATGGAAAAACTTGCGCAAGATCGTTCAAACCAGTACAGTCTGCACAAGGAACATTTGTAGAGGCAAACAAGATGCTGACGATCGTAGAGCGGGTATTGATCCTAAAACAGATCGACCTGTTCCGAAACATTCCAGGAAGCGAACTGGCGGAAATTGCCAGAATCACACGTGAATTCACCTTCGAAAGCGGCGAAGTGCTGATGAATGAAGGCGAGTTGGGCGATGTGTTGTATCTGATCGTTTCCGGAAAAGTCAGCGTCACCGTGGGAGATCGTGAAGTCGCCGAATTGGGTGCAAGCCAGTGCGTTGGAGAAATGGCGATTCTCGATTCCGAACCACGCTCGGCAACCGTCACCGCCAAGGAAAAAGTCGTCGCTCTGGTCATCGGTCGCGATGATTTCTACTTCATCATGCACGAACGGTCCGAAATCGCCGAAGGAATCATCAAAGTCCTGACCCGCCGCCTGAGACGACAAAACCAAAACGCCTGAGTTCCCGATGCAAAACCAGGAAAACCACGAGTCGAGAATTTGAATTCGTTACAATTTCGCGGTCCATCTATTGACCTTTCCAGGTACGTGGCTAAAGTAAGTACGGTTACCTTATGTTAGCTAACGACCGAATCACCACCACTAGGAGAGCGAATATGAAAAAGATGGAATGTACGGCCTGCGGTTATGTGTACGACCAGGAAAAAGGTGATCCCGATGGCGGCATCGCTCCCGGTACGAAATTCGAAGATATTCCTGAAGATTGGGTCTGCCCGGTGTGCGGAGCCGATAAATCCATGTTCGAACCGGTAAGCTGATCTTTCATGCCGGAATTGCCGGAAGTCGAAACCGTCGTACGACAAATTGCACCTGCGGTCGAAGGACGGATTCTTCAGCGCATCGAAATTTTCGATCACAAATTAGCACTTGATTCCGACGCTCCTATCGTGGGGCGTCGGGTAAAACGTCTTGAACGCTTGGGAAAAACCATTCTTTTCGTTTTTGAAGGGAAACAAAACGAAGATCGGTTTTTAGGTGTTCATTTGCGCATGACGGGTCGGTTGCTGATAGGCTCCGGCCCGGAATCGGTTCCATATCTTCGTGCACGTTTGCATTTCGATAGCGGTTGTCTTGATTTCGCCGATGTCCGACGTTTCGGAACGATGAAACTTGCCTCGTCCTTCAAAGACTTCGACACAGGTGGAATCGACCCGCTTGACAATCGCCTTACAGCAAAACTGCTACAGCAGAAAATCGGGAGAAGTCGTCAACCGATAAAACAGTGGTTATTGCGTCAGGATCGCTTGGTGGGGTTGGGGAACATCTATGCCTCGGAAATTCTGTTCGCTTCGGGAATCGATCCCTTCCGACCGGCCGAAGACTTGGCAGACGAAGAAATTTCCTGTCTTTTCAGGCATATGCGACGCATCTTGCGAAAAGCCATTTCGTTTTGCGGCACAACCTTTTCCGACTTCCAGAATGCTCGTGGAGAAGATGGAGGCTTTCAGGATTTTCTGAATGTCTACGGCCACGAGGGAGACCCCTGCCCCCATTGTAAAACAACGATCCAGCGCGTCCTACAACAGCAACGTAGTACTTTTTATTGCCCAACCTGTCAGAAATAGTGATTCGAATTTTTTCGTTTTTCGGTGAAATCCACGCTTTGCTTGCGTTCGTTGGCTTGTCGCTTTAGACTTGGAGCACCAAAGCAATCTACGATTTACGGTACGCTCACGTTGTGGAAACCGATGAACCAACCAATCGAATTAGATGCTCCCTATACCGACGTCCCAAGCGTTTTTCAAGGCGTACGCGGTGGATTCTGGCTCGGCCTGCTTGTCGTCGCTATGCTGCTTCCTTCCCTTGGAAACGGTTTTGTATATGACGATTTCGTGGCAATCGCAGACAATCCGATCGTCACTGAAGGACAATGGGGAACCCTTTGGAAAGCCGATATCTGGGGCAGAACCGAACCTCCCAACTGTGGAACGTACCGACCGTTGCTGGTCATGTCGTTCATCACCATGTGGAAACTTTCGGGTGGAGATCCAACGCTGTTTCTCGTAGTCAACCTGCTGTTGCATCTTTCCGTAGTCTGGATGGCATTTCGATTGCTCCGACGTTGGCTTCCACCTCCACTTCCGTGGTTTGCGGCGGCACTGTTTGCGCTTCATCCCGCCAACGCCGAAACGATTCACAACATCGTGCAACATTCGACGTTGCTTAGCGCGTTTTTTTCCATGTTGTACCTGTTTGTTTTGCTTCCCGAGGATCATTCCCGCCCTGGAATCAAACGACATATTGCAGCGTTCTTTCTGTTCTTTGCGGCCATTTTATCGAAAGAAAGCGGCGTGATGATTTTGCCGCTACTCGTACTGACCGACCGTCTCGCCCCCGGTGGTTCGACCTCCTGGAAAGAAACGTTTCGCCGTCAGTGGCCAGCGTTGATTCTTGGTACGATCGCACTTGCCATCATGTTTGCTTTGAGGCGGCAAGCTTTGGGAACCATCGCCATCGAAATCCCCGACATGTTCAACCCGACTCTCATGCTGCCAGAATTCTGGCGATATTTAAACATGGGTTGGTTGTTTGTGTACTACCTCTGGCGCTTCGTCTGGCCGTTCCCGCAACCGATGGATTGGTTATTCAATCAGCTTCCGGTGATGTACGTGGATACTTTGCCGTTGCTACTGGCTGTCTGGACTGCCATCCTGCTTCTGATTATCGCTGTCCGCAAAAGATTGTACGACCGTTTGCCGGTCGTTTTGGGACTGCTTTGGTTCTCGTTGCAGATTCTTCTCGTCGTCCAGAGCTTTGCACCGGTTCCCAACTTCTTTTCCGAGCGTTATCTGTATTTCCCAATGATCGGGCTATGCATTGCCGTCGTGGGATTGGTGTTTCCTGTTCTTTCCCGTGGACCATGGAATTGGCGTCTTCCAGCAGCGGTACTTGGGGTTGTTTTGGCGATTTTCCTGGGATATCAATCAAAAATCGCCACAGTCTGGGGAGACGATTATACCCTTTTCGAACGCTACGCCGACACGTCACCCAACAGTGCCAACGCGCAATTGGCCTATGGAAAACAGCTCTTTGGACGCCAACAATATGACCAGGCTATCCAACGTTTTCAACGAGCCATTGAAATCTACCCCAAACACATCATCGCCCTTCACTGGCTAGGAAAAGCGTATTTTTCCAAACAGGAATATAGCCGTGCTGTGGCCAGTTGGCTCGCAATGGCAAGCCGGACCGACAATGAAGACTATAAGGGGTTCTGGCGCTATTACCCAAAACTAACGAACAACGAGGCGAACCGCTGGCTCGGAAAAAATCCTCGACGTGCATTCGGTTTATTCAATGCGTCGATCGATTTCGATCCCGATAATTATGAAGGCTGGGCAGGACGAGCCTGGACGCTTACGTTGCTCGAAGATCCCCAGGCGGAACAGACCGTCATGGCATGGCTGGGAAAATTTCCCAACGATCCGAGAAATGCCAAGACACTTGCTTATATCGCCCAACACCATGGCAATGTAGAACGTGCGAAAAAGCTGTTCCTCGATGCGATAAAACATGAACCTGAGGATATGACACTTCATTTAAACTACACACAGGTTCTTGCAGAAAATGGACAAATCAAGGAAGCCTTGGAAAAGTTGAAAGAATTGGAAAGCGAGCATCCGGACGATGCCCGCATTCCTCATTTAAGGCAATCGATTCGCAAAAATCACCCTATTCCGTGACGTTTTGTATCAAAAAGGTAGCGGATTATGGGAGTTTTTGCCGGTTTGTGTTACGTTAACGATAGAGTGTGCGGTGGAAATTGAGATCACGATTCGATAAGGAGGAATCCGTGAGACGAACGTATAGTTTGGGATTTGCGCTTCTGATTCTATTTATACAACTCGGTCCTGCAATGGCGAAAGAACCGATATACCCACCCACGGGTTCATTGCAGCCTGTCACGGCGGATGATTTCTGGCATCATGAACGACCGCAGAAAACCTATGGTGAGTATTGGTATTACGAGATTCACACCGATAGCGGCTACCAGTTTTTCGTCAATTTCCTGAAAACGAACATAGGTCTTCGTGAGGGTCGCTGCGGCGCGAACATTTCCATCGTCAAGCCCGGATCGCCACCGAGAGTCTATGCCCGCGAAAAACCGCTGAAAAACTTCCACGAATTCAAAGACAAAGAACAAATCTGGTGCAGCAATCCCGATAACCCGAAAGCCGAGCAAACCTACATCGAAGGTATTCCCCCGAAACGGCACGCGATTCACCTAGAGATCCGTAAGTCTGGCGGTGTGAAGCTGGATCTGGAATTCGGCAGGATGGTCCCCGGTGTCAAAGAAGGCAACGGAACCTACTATTTCAACAAAGACAAAAGCGACGAACTGGCCGTCTTTTTCACCATCCCTCGTGCGAGAGTGAAAGGCACGTTGTCATTGGGTAAATACAGTTTCAACGTCTCGGGCTGGGCCTACCACGAACACAGCTACCAGACGATGCTGCCGACGATGTTTATTGCACGTCGTGTGGGGTTCCATACCCATACCAACGATTATTCGGTCAATGTGATGCAACTGGTCGGCAATAAGAAATACGGTGGTTCCGCAGCCGGATGGATGATGGTTGTGGACAAAGACCAAGTTCAATACATTACAAGGGATTTCACGTTAAAAGGTCTCGATTCCCAAAAAGAAAAAGGAGGCTACGGGATAGACTCCCGTTTTACGGTCCAAGCCTTCGATGACAAAAA
>CAXXVK010000048.1:0-39217 GCA_963676915.2 Myxococcota bacterium | reverse complement strand
CATCGGCGATGGCCTGGGATGGAGTGTTCTCGATCCCACGAAGGAATGGGAACTGTCCAGTTCGGAAAGCGCCAACAAGCAGGTCAATTGCTGGTTGCGTGACGCCGGTGGCAACAGCGCTCACCTCCCATTGCATCTGGCCAGCAAAGTCAGCGACACCATCGGTCTCGACATGACGGCTCCGCCGATTCCGGGTACGCCGGTTTCCGGTGAAAATCACCTGACACCCGATCAGCAGCCGACGTGGAGCTGGACGCAACAGGCCGATAACCTGTCCGGTGTGGATCATTACGAAGTCTGCTGGTGGCAGTCCGACCAATATGACCAGAAAATCGAAACGACCTACAGTTGCCGGACGACTGCCGACGATTCCACAAGCTTCACCGTTCCGATCGTGTTCGAAGTCAACAGCCACTTGAAGCTGAACTTCTACACGAGAGCGTTCGATGCTGCCGGAAACGCTTCGGATTACTCCGAGTCCGGGTATGTATACATTTACAAACTGGTTCCGTTGGACATGCCGCTGGCTTATGCCGAACCTACCACGGCGCTCAACAGCGAAGGCGGCGACATTCGGGTGAAGATCGCTCCGGGTGAAAACGAAACCATCATGAGTTACGCGATTGGCGGTCAGCAGCACGGCTGACGACTTCCCCGAACTGTGGGATCCGCCCGCGACGTATCCCGCCGGATTCCTCGGATATATCCAGCAGGATCACACGCTTGGAAGCAGCCCGGACCTTCAGGTTCTCGATGGTTGGAACCGTTTCCGCAATTTCGATACCGAAGAAGTTTACGGCGATGGTTTCTACGTGACGAAACTCGACGACCTGTCTTCCTATTACATCCGGGTCACCGTGACGGACAACCACGACGTGATCCACTCCAACGATTTGTTTGCAAACGCCGGTGGCGGTGACGCTCGACCGTTCGTGGAAAGAAGAGATCACCACCGACTTAACAACGACTCAGAACGTCAACGGTACGGCGACATCTTTCGCGTGGGGACAGCTCAATGGTTCCTACGCGCTCAAGAGCCAGGCCGGAATGCTGACCAATCCCTTTGCCGGTAGTGACGCGGCATACGCGAAAGCGATCGACACCGGGTTCTCCCGTGATTACTACTACTCCGTCGTACCGACGGGTGGTAGCATCAAGATGCATGCTGCCGATTTCGGATATGTCACGACATTGAGCGGTGGCGACCTGGTGGGTGGAGACAAAGTGGACGATGGTATCGCCTACGATCCTAAACGGAACGTTTTCTATACCTCCAGTTCACTCGATACGCCCAAAATCCATCGCTGGATCGTCGGCGACAACGGTCAGGATTGGCAGTACGATCGTGAAATGCTTCTGTACGGAGCGGGAACGATTTACGCCTGTCCGGGTGGTATCGCTACCGATTCGGAATATCTCTTCTGCCTCGCGGCCGATGGGAAAATTCACCGATATCTCTTCACCAACACGGATATGATCGAACAAAGAGGATTCATCGATCTCGGTACGGAAGCGGCTTCCATGGGTATCGAATGGATCAACGGTGTTCTCTATACCGGTGGTACGGGAGATTCTTCGACGCGGCTGACGGCGGTCAACACAAGCAACTGGCCTGCCGGAATGTTGAGCGAATGGAGCGGGTACGAGCCAGTGGCTCAAGTGACAACCCCCGCTGCCGGTTCAATCCGAACTCTCGTAGCCGATGGCCGGAACTTGAATGTTCTGTCGAGTTCCGGGACGGCAGCGTACCAGTATCCGCTATTCATGGATTCGCTCCTGGAAGCTCATGTTTATAGTGAGGCGACGGGAAGGTCTTCTCGTCCATACCAACTCGGCGGTCACATCGACATGTTCGACGGTACCGGCAGTCTGGATACAACCCGCTGGCAAGTGCCGTTCGGTGTGTGGAACCGTTCCAATGGAGTGATGCTCCAGAGTGCTACGGCAGCTTCCACCTACGAACTGTTTTCGAGAACCGAAGTCGGTTCCGATATCGGTGAAAACTACGTTGTCGAAGTGGATGTTCTAGGTTCCCCGGGTGTTAACTCGCTGGGTATCGTTTTCTTGCGCAATGGAAACAACAATTTCCTGAGATTCAAGATTTCGCCGCAGACTTCTCCTGAAAATCTGCCGATGGCCGGTATTACTACGTTCAGCGGCACTTTCCCCCAGTACCAACGGTTGGATCGTGGAACGGACGCCTATCATTACAAACCCGACACATGGCATAACCTTCGCCTCGTCGTGCATCGCAACAACGCGATGGGTTATGTGGACGGTGTACTTGTGGCGCGTGTGGAGCTGATTCAAAGGGTTTACGAAACGGGATATGTCGGGATTTTCTGTAACGGTGGTCCTGCACGTTTCGACAATTTCCGTGTTGGCGAGCTGTATGATGAAGATCATGCGGAAGACGGTACGGCCAAAGACCGGGCGAATCCGAATGCTCCGACGCTCGTTAGCGGTCCGCCGACCAGCCCACCACCTCCCGTGGCGGAAGACTGGGTGAACCTGGACAGCGTAACGCTGGAGTGGAATCGTCCCGACTCGAATGCGACGACGTATTTCTTCGCCAAAACCGCTTTTGACGCTGCTCACAACAGGGAAAATGCGATCGTCAACGGAACGTTCGAATATCCCATCAAGGGAGAATGGGTAGAAAGTACCAATTGTACCAGTGGATCGTGCGGTTATCGTGAAGAGAGTTCGTCTTCCAACGATCTTCCCGGAACCTACTGGCACGGCGAGTTGGCTTCGGACGCCACGACGATCCACGAGGTACTGGGCCAGGATCTTCCGTCACTCGATGGTACGGGAATTTCCGTTAAGGCCGAATTCGATTACTATTGCTCGTTCTACCAGCGACAAGCCGTGGGAATTCAAGCTTTACAACCCAGGCAATGGCCAACTGGCCGACCTGCAAAGTGCAACTCTGCATATGGCCGATGGTTTCAGTTTCGATGTCAATGTTTCGGGACGAGTGTTGATCAACTGTACGGTCGGTCAAAAAGGAAAAATGGTGGCCTTCTACGATGCATTCAGCGGTAGTGAAAGCCATCGCATAAAACTTGGCGCATCGCAGAACCTTAGCGCAGGTCAATCGATTTACGTGGATAACCTCTCTATAGTTCCCGCTGCGCGAACGGATGTTGAGGCACCGATCACCGAGTACCATTTCGAGTTCGACAACGCCGCCGACACGGCGACTCGTTTGGCTTCCGGTACGGTACTGGCCGATACCCAGGCCATCGTCAGCTATTCGAAAGCCGTTCCCAGCAACGCTGTGGACGGTTCCGGCGATCCGCTGGGTCTGTATGCCCACGTTTTCGCCAAGGATATGGCTGGAAACTGGAAGTGAGCCGATGCATTACGGCCCGTTGTGGATCGACAACGAGCCGCCCGAAGAGTTCACGATTACTTGTACCAATCACGTACATGAAGTCTGGGATGCCGACGTAACAACCCGCTGTTCGTGGGAACAGGTTGGCGGACCCAGCCCGGTGACGTACCAGTATTGCATCGACGAATCCGGTTGCACCTGGGCTGATATCGATGGCATCGGTGGAGACGGACGTCCTTACAAAGATCTGACCTTCGATCACGAAGGTGTCTGGGATCTCGTCGTGCGTGCCAGCGATACCGGTGGCGACCCGCGATGCGCGCTTCACCTTCAAAATCGATTTCTCCAAGCCGACGCAACCGGCGATCGCCTGCACCGGCTTTGTCAGCAACACCTGGGGTAAATACCAGAGCGGCGTGACCAAAGTCGAATGCAGTTGGGACAACACGACCGGTCCTTCTCCCGGCAGTCCACTATTGGTGCTACGATACGACCGGCAACTGCGACCCGATCCTGCAGGGAACGAGCGCACTCGGTGGCGGATTGATTACCGGCCTTGTCGGTGCCGATCCGCAGATCGATCTCGGAACGTTGGGTTCGGATGTGTATTACATCCGCGTCAAGAACCAGGATGCGGGTGGAATCAATGACAACGCTTCGATCTTTATTCTCAAGATCGACACCTTGCCGCCGAATCCCCCGGCTACACCGGAACTCGATCAGACAGCGACCGATTTGCCGATTATCGTGACCACCAATCCGATGCAAACCACCGATACCACCCCGACGTTTACCTGGAGCAATCCGGGCGATCGTCCTACGGGTCTCGACAAGGTGGGAAAACTCCGGTATGCGGGATGTGGACAACAAACGATACAAGGTGTTCTTGGTCCAGTGTGGGATACAACAACAGCCCCGTGGGTGCTGGAGACCTCCAGTTCACCTCGACCAACTCCTTCACGATTCCCGAAGCGTATGCTCTTAGCAGTGGTGTTTGGTACGTTTGGGTGCAGGCATATGACAACCTGAACAACCCGTCGTCGTATTCTCCCTACGATGCGACGCTGGCCAAGGGTGCGATTCGCGTGCACAAACTCGGTACGCCGCCCTCGCCGACGGTCACCCCGATGGATACCGCTCCCTTGTTGAGCGAAGCGGGAGAGGCCAAGCTGGTGATCAACACCGGCGACAACACCGACGTGGCACAGTACGCCATTGCCTGGGATACTGGAAGCGGGTACAAGTACCTTAATTATGTCACCTTGGAGATGACCTCCGACGAGCCGATCTGGAAAACCTACGAGCAGTGGGGCGGAGCGGACGGCGTGGTGATCGGAAATCTGCCCGACCGCACGACCTTCGACTTCGTGACCAAGAGCCGGTGGGGTGATTACAGCAGCGGGCAAATCAAAGAGTCCGACTTCTCCGACATCGCTCAGGTGACCACCAAGTCCCGGTCTCGACCGACGGCTTCGGAAGCTTTCAATCTGTACTCGGATACCTATCTTTCCATTTCCTTCGACCCCGGTTCGATCCATACCGAAGCCGAGGACTTCGCCGAGCAATCCGGCGTAACCGAGCGTAGTTCCGGTACCGCTTCCGGTGGTCTGTACACCGAATTCTCCAGTGGCGGATATCTGGAATCCACGTTCTATGTGGAAGAGACCGGAGCGTACTTCCTGTACGCGCAGGGTCAGTCTTCCGCCAGTGCGGATCAGGCATTGGGCTACGCGCTCGATGGCGGTTCGACCAACGTATTCTATTTGACCAACGAATGGACCTGGACGACCGGCCAGTACATCGGCCGTGCTCGACGGTGGCCAGGAACACACGATCCGCATTTCCGCGGTCGATCTTCCCAAGCTGGATTCGATTCTGCTGGCCAAGCGCGGCGATCTCAAGCTTCACCAGGATCCCTGGGACGACAACCTGTACTCCGACCACACCGACAGTTTCGCTACCTATTATAGTTGCGATACCGACGGTGACGGCGCGGAAGACGAGTTCTGTCCCAGCGGTGGATGGAGCGACGATTTCTACAACACCACGCTTTCCGCCGATTTCGCTCCCGATACGGATGACGCCGAGCATTACGAACTCGGAACACGGGTTAGCGGTGGCGATCCCAACGCAGGATGGCTGGTCAAAGCGACAGACGGGTATCTCGTCGGTGGCAATGAAGGCGAGACGATCCTGCTGAACAAAGACTTCGACGGCGACGCCGGAGAGAAAATGAACGCCTACCTCGCAGAGGCGGACGTTCAGATCATGACCTCTTCCGACGTGTCGGCGGGTCTGGTGTTCAACTACAAGGGATACAATCAGCACTACAGCTTCGGCGTCAACGCCTACCATCATAAGGCGTATCTGTTCAACGGTGCCTCGATGGACAACGGCGACGAAGTGGCCGGATACGAGTTCGATAGCGGAATGCTTGAAATCGGTGTCTGGTATCATCTCAAGGTTCAGGTCCGAGGACGCCATGTGACGGGTTATGTCAACGACATCAAGGTCGTCGATCACGTCTTTAGTGGATCGACGGACCCGGTAGACGGACAACCTGGCCTGTTCTCCGACGGAACAACCTTGGCGACGTCGAGTCGTTTCGACAACTTCACGGTGACGCCGCTGTACGGTCGCAGCCTTGTGGACGAAGTGCTGGCCTGGGACAAGGTGCCGCCGCAGAAGCTGACGGATGCGGATATCGATATCGATCCCGCTCCCAGCTCTTTGAAAACGCGGCTCGATACGTTCAGCTTCACGGTGCAGGAACCGGATTCCCGGTCTTCCGAGTACACCGCGTTTGCAGCAACGTACGATATTGAGGGGCAACAGCGAGAACCTCGTGGCCAACCCGGCGTTCGAGGTCTGGGACGCTACCAATGAGGTGGTGGACTGGACTCGTAGCGGATCGTCTTCCACGCTGGAAGATTTCGGCGAATGCTACCAGGGTCGTCGTTGCGTAAGCTGGCAGGTCAACAACAATCTCGCCGGATCGTGGAAGACCGTAACGTCGTCCTCTATCGATATCGATCCTGCGGACGGACTTCAGTTCTACCTTTCCGGTGTCTATCGTTCCAACAGCGCCCAGATGTTCCTGAAAGTCTACGCTTCACCCAACGCGGGTGGCGGACCGTATACGGAAATCGTCGGCGACCTGATGGGTGACTCCGCCAACTGGGAGAAACTGGAGCGTGTCTTCACCGCCCCGGATGGAACCCAGAGTCTCCAGGTGCAGTATGCTACGAACGTGGTCAACGGCGTATTCTACACCGACACGTGTGCAACTGCTTCGTTCCAAGTCGCGAGAGGTGGAAGCGCCTATCGAAGGAATGGACCTGGAATTCAAGTACTATGGTCTGACGCCTCCGGGCGATGTCTCCGGGTACAGCAACCCGACGGCCGAGTGTCGATTTGACCTTCGCTTCAGGTGAAGTCTCCTTCGACAGACAAGCTCTGACGAGTGGCTGGTACTACCTGTTCCTGCGCACGAAAGATACGGCGCATGAGGACAACTGGAGCGATTCCCACGTGGTCGGACCGTTCAACGTGGATATCAAAGCCCCGGTGGTTTCGTTCTACATCAACAACCTGGGTGATACACACAGTCCTTTACAGGGATGTGGATCTCCACATCACCAGCGACGATTCGGATGCCACCTGGATGGCAATTTCGAACACGCGACCGGATACCATCACAGACCGGGCGCAGATGGATGCCTGGATCGCGGCCAACGCGCCGTGGCAGGCATACGATCCCGATCCGGAAGACTGGTTGCTCGAAGATCTGGACGGTTCGCAAACCGTGTACGTCTGGGTCAAGGATAATGCACCGGGTGGCGGCGATGTGCCGGACGGCAACTACAACCTGACTCCGGCTCTGGCCAATATCTTCCTCGATCGCGAGGCGCCGGACTCTTCGTTCCTCGTATCGGATCAGGCGACGGGCAGCACGCTGTTTACCAACGGGCAGATCGTCGATCTCGCTTTGGATTGGGAAGACACTTGGAAGCCTGTTTACTATCGTGTAGCCAACAGCTCAGCCTTCCTGGCCGGTTCTCCCTACGTTGCTTTGGGAGACGCACTGGATCATCTCGATACGACCCACACGCTGGCCGACACCGTGGACGGTGACAAGACCGTCTACGTGCAGTTCCGTGACGGATACGAAGATCCGCCGGGATTCCCGGGTCACGAGACGGAAGTCAAAACGCAGGTCATTACTTTCGACGGTACCGCGCCTGAAATCACCGAACCGGATCATCCCGCCGTGGTGATTCTCGACCCGGACAACAACGTGGTTTCGCCTTCCGGCAACACCACGTCGCTGACCGTCACGCTCAAGATCGAAGTGCCCGTCAGTGAAGAGTGGTACCCGATCGAAGTGGCCTACTCGGACGCCAAGATCGACGACTTCAACGCCGTGCCCGTATCCAGCCGCCGAATCTTCGATTTCGCCGACGTGGTGAACGAAGGCGGTCGCTATTACATCTATTACACGGGTGCCGTGCTGGTCGAAAACACGGTTTCGACGGCAGAAAAAGAACGCGTGTTCGTAAGAGTGCGCGATGGTGGCAAGAACACCACGGACAAAGACAACCTCAATTACGAGGCCGAAACCCAGTACGACGTGTACGCGCCTATCAATCTGGCGATCGTGATCAAAGCCATCGACGACGAAGCGGGCGATCCCGAACCTTCGCGGGTCAACACCTCGCTCGTGCGCCTGTTCCCCGAAGCCGTGGACGAGAACCCCTGGCCGTTCGTACAGGTGCAGTTCTCGAACAACGATGGCTTGGGCTACGGCATCTACGACGAAGCCACCGAGACGTTCAAACCGGGCGAATGGATGAATCTCACCAGCCCGGTGGTCTGGAAGCTGGCCGAGTTGGCCGATGATGAGCGCGAAGCCGTGCGCACCGTCAGTATGCTGGCGCGTGACGGTGGTCATAACACCACCGCCGTGGCCGAGTCCGACGATATTACGTTGGACGACGTGCCGCCGCTGGTACCGATGTTCGTGTTGGGTAATGAGGATGGAGAAATCGATCGTATCAAAGAGACGACGTTCTTCATTCACATGAATCCTCCGCCTTCCGATGAATGGCCGGGTGATGTGAAATTCCAGGTGAAACTGGATAACCAACCCGATCTGTTCGATGCCGAATGGGATCTGCCGACCGGAAGCTGGTTGACCTGGCAGACGGTCGCTCCGAAATTGCAGTTCCCGATCGAACTGGTCGAGTCCCAGACGATCATCGAATACACGGTCTATGCCAACGTCAAGGATCAGGGTGACAACCGGGTGATCGTATCCGATAGCATCGTGTACGATAACTCCGCGCCGCGCTGTCCGTTCACCATCGGTCTGCCGACTGCCGTGACCGAAGGCGACAAGGACAAATGGGCCGTCAGCGATCCGGGTGTGTCCCTGTACGTGACCTTGAACAACTTCGAGGAAAAACCGGCGGACGAGCCGTACATGTACCTCGTGACCGACGTGCAGATTCCCGACGGTCCCGATCCTACCGACGCCCGTTGGACTTCTCCGGTCTGGGATGACCCGACCGCCTGGACCGATCCGAACTTCCCGGTGATCGACAACCCGACCTTCGAGGTCAGTCACACCTTGCCGACGCCTCCGGAAGCACTGGCTTACAAGACCGTGTACCTGTGGTGTAAAGACCATCTCAACAACGTGTACGAGATGGAACGCAGTGTCTGGTTGGACAACCAGGCTCCTGCACAACCCGATACGCCTACGCCGGTCAAAGCCTATGTCAATTACGACACGCCGAACTGGAACTGGGTGGCTCCCGCCGACGATTCGGACGGCTTGGAAATCCTGCTCGACCCCGAAACCGGCGACAAGGGAACCCTGGGTCTGCGGCCCAATTCGACGTATCACTTCCAGTACCGCCCGGTGGCGGGCACCTGGGATGACGACTCGGTGGACATTTTCCTCAGCCCGACGGAGTTCTTCCACGGTGGTGTCCACGATACCGCCAATCCGCCCAACACGCTCAATCCGTTGCCGCAGGGCTACTACCTCACGCGTGTTAGCGCCTACGACTATGCCGACAACAAGTCGCTATGGTCGGTGGACAGCAGCACCATCACGGTGGACCTGACCTATCCGGTGATCGACGAGAACCGTTTCGAAAGCGCCGTGACCTATTCCAATGGCAGCGAGATTTTCGTCAAGGACGAATGGGTCAAGTCCTATCAGGATGCGCACGACGACTTCCCGGCGGATGCCCTGGGACGTCCGTACAAGATGATGCATCTGTTGTACGATTTCGGCACGCCGATCGATCCCGAAGCGGATTCCTCCAACTGGGTGGATTACGTGCAGGGTGACAATCCTGACGACAATATGGACCTCAGCGAATTGGGCGAAGGTCCGCATCGGATGTACCTGTGGGTCATGGACCGGGCCGAAAACATCACCGGTCCCGACGAATATCAGTTCACCATCGACCGTTCGGTGCCGCAGGTTGTCGATTCGATCAACGCTCCGTTCGAGCCGGTCCTCGTGGACAAGACCACGGGCGACCCGATGTATATGACCACCGATGTCGATATCGACTACCTGACCAACGATCCGTTGCCGAAGGTTGTCTGGGGCGCGGTGGACGATCCGGCTCCCGCTCCTTCGGGTATGCGAGACAGCGGAGCGTACGAACTGCGCTGGGGTCCGTTGGGTACCGATCTTTCGGATGAAGGCGCCGCCAACATCGAAGTGGTTGGCGAAGTCGTCGATCCCATTAGCGGAATGCCGTACTTCGTGTTCGATTCCGACATGGCGGGACTGGAAGAGGAAAAAGTGTACGTCATGCAGGTTTGGGCCTTCGACAACCTGGGACAGTACATCACCACTTCCGAAGTTACCTTCAAGGTGGACCGCAAGGTGCCGGTGGCCGATTTCTGGATCGACCGCGACGACACCTATCCGCCGAGCGCTCCGTGGGTGAACGGCAAAGAGTACACTCGGGACGAAGTGGCTCTGCTGACGCTGGAATCCGACCAGCCGTGGAAGTATTCGGTTGGCCGCGCTTCCGCCAGCCCCGTGCTTGTGGATCAGGCGCAGGCGACGAGTCCGCAGATCATTACCTGGAACCTCTTCGCTTCCTCGCCGACGCAAAACGCCATGGTGGATGTGGTGATGACCTTCACCGACGAGGCGACCAATACCACGCCGGAAATCACCAAGCAGATCATGTACGACCGCAACAAGCCGGCCGCTCCCACGAATGTCAGCGTCAAGGACGCTACGCTGGAAGAGGGCCGTTTGGTGCGTGCCACCGACCTGCCGACCATCCAGTGGGATGCTGCACTCGACAACACCGACCCGACGCAACCCGTCGAATCGGGTGTTCCGATTGCCGGTGTCGATCCGGTCGAGATCTTCGCCTACAAGGTGTTCGCTTCCCGAACCGGCGGCGATCCCTGGACCGAAGTGGCGACGACGCAGAACACGGAGTTCACCTATACGGAATCGATCCAGAAGGGAACCTGGTTCTTCAAGGTTGTCACCTACGACCGTGCGCGGAACGTTTCGAACGACTCCATTGCGTATGAGATCGACATCCTCATCGTCGACCCGCCGATGGTGCTGTTCAATCAGCCCAGTTACGACAAAGGTGTCAACAGCGATGGCGACGCCGGATTGCGGCTGACGATCCATACCAACGGCAACGTCGATGCCGCCCGATACTGCATCTACGATCCCGACAGCGACAAGCACCTGGGATTGGACGGGGTGTTCTACGCGGGTGGCTGTGAGATGGATGCTACCGGTAGTATTATCAGCGGTATCTGGGCCAAGTACGATCACGCCACCGAGCCGGACTGGAACGGCCTGTTCGGCGTCGAAGTGCCGTTGCCCGCCGGTGAAGTCCAGCGTCTGCGTGGACGTGCGAACTTCCAGGACTTCACGTCTCAGTACGGTCTTGCCGCCGGTTACACCGTGCTCGACCGCAACCGCACCGCCGCTGTCGCTTCCGAAGTGGCTGAAACCGGCGATGCCGGGAACCAGGCCTTCAGTTGGGGAACCGACTGGAGCGATTACGAAGCCAATGCGCGGTTGAACGATCAGAGCGGTTCGCTCTACGCGCTCAACGCGACGATCGCCGATTCCGGCTACTGCTTCTATCCGTACGCCGACGGGACGAACCTCGTCAACGGACTGGATACCGAAACGGCGGATGCTTTAGTCAAGACCTGTGTCAGCGAAACGTCGGCGCGTTCCATCGTGGCCGCCGATGCTCCGGTCGAGACGGTCAACTGGGCTTCCAAGACCAACCTGACACCGGCCTGGTTCACGGGCAGTCGCTTCGGCGTGTTCTTCAACCAGTCCGATCAAATGGGTGAGGACTGGAAACTCACACTGATGAGCCTGAAGGATTCCAACGAAGTCGCGATTTACGAAGGCGCCGTGAAGAAGATCGAGTTCACGGGTCTCGAATCCCTGATGCGCCATTACCATAAAGAAGTCAGCGGCGACTTTGCCGACGACGTGGCGTTGCTGGTCGAGAGTCAGGAACCGATGCTTGTGTCCTTCATGAGCGAAGATCCGAACCCCGAACAGGTGTTCGCGCTGGCTCCCGCGCATACGAGCCTTGTCGGTTCGACCTTGCGCGAAGGCGGTATGGTCTGCTTCGAAGACGGCACCGATTACACGGTCAGCTACCAGTTGGCGGACGGCTCCGAGGAAATCGTCACCGGTTCCTGCGATCGCGGCGATTCCTACGATTTCGTGCGCAGTGTCGGGCCGTTGCTCCCGGCCGGTGTGGCAATCACGGCCACCAAGCCTGTGGCGGCGCACGGTTCGACCTCGAAGAACCATCAGGACGCCGAAGCGCTCAAACCGGCGTACATGGCTCGTAGCCGTTTCGTGATCCCGCAGGAAACACAGACCTTGTACCTGGCTTCTTTGGAGTCCGACGCCACCTGTTCGGTGTACGATGCCTCCAACGCCTACGTCGAGACGATATCTCTGGCCACGGGCGCTTCCGAGGCGATGGCCTTCGCCACGGTGACGGTCCGTGCCGAGGAACAGGCAGCCGGTGGACGGCTCGATTGCTCGGCCCCGGTGATGGTCAATATCGAAGACGTCTCCGGCCTGGGTTACTTCACCCTGTACGGCGGTGCGGATTCTCTCAATACCGTAGCGGCGGCGGTTGACAATCACGGTGCGGCGGTGGCCAGAGCCAACGGCTTCAGTGATGATTTCGTCATCGACGACGTGAACGGCAACGAGTTGAGAAACTACGACTTCAACGCCGCCGATGGAAACTGGGATCTCAATGCCGGCAAACTCGTTTACGAAGACGATGCCACGAGCGTGATCCTGGCCAAGGGCGATCTGACGTCGCCGGTGCGTGTCGAAGGTTCCTTGTACCGTGGTGCGGCGAGCATCCAGACGGGTATCGTCGCCATGCACAACGGTGCGTACGATGCCACAGCCCAATACTATATGTTGAGCCTCGGCAGCGACAACCGGGCCTACCTGACGCAAAGCACCACCGATACCGCCCAGGCGCTGGCAAGTGGTCCTTGCCTTGGCGATACCGGCGAGGCGACCGTGCCTGACAGCGCGACGCATCTGGCGCTTGTCGTGGATGGCAACCGCTTCCGCGCGTACTGCAACGGTCGTCCCAGCTTCGACATCTACCATCCGGGTAACGTGGCGCTGCTGACTTCAGGCCGCGCCGGTGCGATGTTCGTCAAGGGCGGGTCCACCGAAGAAAGCTCGGTCGAGTGGCTGGCGGGTTACCCGCTGGTGCGCGGAGACGCTCCGCTGGACGCTGGCGACCCGGACGATACGGCCTTCTCGCTCGTCGCCGCCAACCTTGGTGACGTGCTCGGACCGAACCTGCCGGACTCCTTCACCTCGCCCAGCGGGCACGAAGAGGATGTCTGGTTGAATGTTTCCACTCTGGAACTCGACTGGACCGATTCCGTTGACGTGCAGACCGACTGGAGCGCCGCAATCGTGGCCTTCGACGAAGCCGGCAACGACAACGACGGCATCGTCAACGGCAACTTCGAGACAGCCGAAGCCGACGCTTCGGATGCTCGCGGCTGGGTGGAAGATACGGATTGCACGGACGGCGTGTGCTTCCAACGCGCTTCGGCTCCGGATGACAGCAGCCTGAACGGCTTCGTCTGGAAAGCCGTGTCGAAGGGTGGTAACGGAAACGCCGACGTGGTGCTGGAACAGAACGTGGATCGCATGGCTTCGGCAGCCGAGCAGGACTTCCTGCTGCGCTTCGACTACCTGTGCGAAACCGAGGGTCAGTACCGTGTCGTCTTCCGAGGCGGTGACGAACTGACGGCGGACGGCTGGATTCCGGCCGGAAGCTCGTACGTCAAGAAGTCGATGAACGACTTCACCTGCGACGCCGGGGAATTCGGTCGCTTCGCGGCTGTGGTTCACACCTCGGCGACGCCGGGTGCGTACAGCCTGATCGTCGAAGATCAATCGACTTCTGCAGCTGACCAGACGATCTACCTCGACAATGTGTCCGTGCATCGCGTGCACAACTACTCCAAGCTGGCGGGCGTGCAGAAGTACCTCGTCGCTTGCAACGAGCAGGCCGTGTACGGCGAGTCGATGGATGAGACCAATGACAGCGTGACAGAATCGACCCATACCTGTACGCTGGCCGATGGCGACAGCCATTACTTCCACCTGCGTCCCGTCGATAACCAGGGCAACATCAGTTCTCAGGTGATCGATGCTACCGATACGGTGGTGGATGGCTGGGTGACGAAGGGTCCGTACAAGATCGATACGGTCAAGCCGGACAAACCGTTGAACTTCAAGACCGATCCCGAGCCGGTTACGGCGCGTGAACTGCTCAACGATTCCACCCCGCTGTGGACCTGGGATCACGCGGCGGATGACCGCTCCGGTCGCAAGGAATACCGGGTGATCTGGACCAACGATGTAAACGAGTGGCCGGATGAAGACGAGATTGCCGAGTGCACGATCGTCGAGGATCAGGGCTGCTTCATCGTGGACAAGGATTCCAATTCCTGGGAAAGCACGGTCGAGCTGGCCAACGGCGAATGGTGGGCCAAGGTTCGCGTTTATGACGAAGCGGGCAACTGGACCGACTCCTCCGAGCCGGAGAATGTCGGCGACGATCCGGTCTACGTGCACCGCACCATCGACGTGGAAGCCTGCCCGGCTCCGATCGTAACCTTCATTGGTGGAACGCCGCAGCCGGTGGTTCGGACTCGCTCCGACAGCTACGTGTTCACTTCCGGCAAAGACATTTCGATCCAGATCGATTCGGCCTGTTTCGACAAAGACCGCATCTGGGTCACCGACATGTCCGGTACGGTGGGACGCTTCACCTGTCCTAGCGGATGCGATTCCAACTGCGCCGGAGCCGAATGCAATGCCGGTTCCTGCCAGGTGGGTTGCGATCCGACCTTCGATCCGACCACCGACCCCGAATCCACTTGGGAGGACTGGGAAACCTACGAGTTCGTCGAAGGTTCGGCGATGCACGCCGTAACTCTCGATCCGGGTTCGAACGAGTTGCCGGGTGTGGACGGAACGCGTACGGTCTGTGTCGGCTTGATCGACGACGCCCTCAACGAGAGCACCGTCATCTGCAAGCTGATCACGCTCGATACGCAGGTGCCGACGCATACCGCCGAAATCAGCATTACCAACGAATCGACGGGCCGTGTGGCCGACGATACGCCGGAAGTCACCTGGACGCCTCCGTCCAGCGACTCCACTTCCGGTCTGCGTGAGGTCGATGCCGGAAACGGTGTGGACCTACGCCTACGAGTTGCTGTGGTGGAAAGACGGCGACGATCCCGACACCCAGGGACTCAATGCCTATTCGGCGACCGAGAGCCTCGTGGTTCCGGCTGAAATCGAGGACGGTCCCTGGAACTTCAAGGTTCGCGTCTTCGACCTCGTGGACAACGTGTCCAGCTGGAGTCCTGCGGTGCAGGTGGTTGTCGATACCACGCCCGCCGTTCGGACCGGATGCCGATCCGTCCGCCGTGGTCAATATTCTGGCTCAGATGATCGACGGTGCCAAGTGGACCAGTTCGACGACCGCCAAGGTGGATGTGGAAATCACGGGTAAAGACGATTGGCACCCGATCTACTTCGCCATCGGCAACGATACGAACCTGATCACCAACCGTGAATTGACGGCGCTTGGTTCGGTCAATGCCGACGGGTCGTACAGCTTCACCGAGGCGTTGCACCAGTTGATCGCCAACCCGGACGGACCCAAGACGGTATACGTCAGGTTGCGTGACGGTGGTGGCAACGAAACCGGAACGATTGAGTTCCCGGACTTCAACGACCTCGTGAACCTCGACCGTCAGCCGCCGAGTTGCCCGGCCATGGCCGTACGCTACAACGACTCCGGTTTCGGTATGGAAGGATACTGGGACGCCGCAAGCGATCCAGAACCGGGCGTCGGTGTCGATACCCTGCGTGTGGAAGCGAGAGTCCACGACGGAACGAGTATGACGGACTGGATTATGCTCGAAGACGGTCTGCCTGCCTCGACCTATAAGTACTACTTCCACGATCTGTTCGCGCAGGATTACTTCGGACCGGGTTCCGACTACCAGCACGACCTGTCGTATCCGAATTTCTACCGGATGCGCTACGCGGCTCGGGATAAGTTGGGCAACCAGTGTTCGTACCAGCTTTCCAGCTACACTCCGGGTCCGACGGAAACCTTGCCCGAACCGGACTACGCGCCGATTACGGATACGGTCGAAACCGGATGTTCCCGACAACGCGGCGGCGAACTTCGAGTTGAGACCGCTCAATTCCGAAGAAGGCCGCATCCATGTAAGTTGGGATGCCGTGGACGGTGCCGTGGCCTACAACGTGTACGCCGCGCAAGATCCGGATGAGTTGGAGAACATTTTCGAAGGCGCGTTGTCTCACGGTACGGATGGCGATACCTCGCGCCTCGTCGATGGCGATCCCATGACTTGGTGGACGAGCAGCGATCTGACCGAAGACGGCCTCGTGCGGATCTACTTCCCGATCAACGGAAAAAGGACGATCAGCAAACTGCGTATTCATTACTACGATGGCGACGACCGGAATCTTCAAGCGTCAGCGCGTCGAATACACCGACTTGATCGTTCCTGGCGGCAGTATTTACGCCGGAGATTACACGCTGTTGAGAGATTGGGAGCCGGAACGCGGAATGGTTTCGTTCGCCTTCACTCCCATCGAGTTGAGGAGCCTGATCCTGTTCTTCGATGCAGACGGCGTGGACAGCGACGGAGTGGACGGTATCAACACCACGAACCGCAAAGCCGTGGTTCGGGAGATCGGAAGCTTACGGCAGCTTGCTGGAAGCCGGTCATGCCGACACGACCTTCGTGCACGAAGTCAACGACAACGAAGTCTGGTACTACCGTGTGGATGCGGTGGATGCATTTGGAAACGTATCTGCCCATTCGTTGGAAGTCTCCGCGAGAACTCCGGACACCACGCCGCCTCCGGCACCGGTATTGACCAGCCTGTCCCATTCGAGTCAGGATACCTGGTACAAGATTCCGAACGTCGTGCTGCAGTGGTCTTGTTCAGACGAGGACTTCGGTGGCGATACCTATGGTGGAATCGATCGCTTCCGCTGGCGACTGTCGGATAGCGAAACCGTCACTCTCGACGATTCCGATGATTACGACGAGCCGCCTTCTCCGCCGTCCGATCACGACGGGGAATGGGTTGGAAACGATTACACGCTGAACCTGACCAACGTGCCCGACGGGGAATACTGGTTCCACGTCCAGGCCCCGCAACCAGGACGGACTGTGGAGTGCCACCTCCAAGCGTCGTATCCGACTCGATGCCACGAAGCCGTTGATTTCCTGGCTCAACTCCGATCCGGTCTTCAACGACTGGCTGCCGGTCGAGTGAAGTCGAATTCTCCTGGCTGTCGGAAGATACGGCTCCGGTTACGGGTTACACGTGGGTGCTCAACAATCAGGGCGGTGTATACCCCGGTCGCTTCGGGCGAACAGTTGATCACATCAAAGACCTATACCGATCTGGCCAGTGGCGACTACTACTTCCACGTACGTGCCGTCAATGCCGCCGGTTGGTGGACCGATCCAAACGACGTGGCCCACCTGAGGGTGATGATTGACATGGGTCCGACCTCGGTCGCGGTCAGTTCCACCACCCATCCCGACCCGGATGACTGGTACGGCGAAGGGGATGTGGAATTCACCATCGATGCCAAGAGTTTGAGCGGTGTGAACGGCTGGCGCTGGGAGATTCGCGATACGGCGGATGTTCCGGCCTTCGACCCGACGACGGGACCGGCCTATGCCAACTTCGAAAGCGGCGATCTGGCGGTGAACAGCTCGGTGACGATCAACGTCAACGACATTGCCTCCGGTACCTACTACATTCATGCGGCGGCACAGTCCAAGACAGAACGTTGGACCGCTTTGGCGACACCGTTCCGTCTGCAAATCGACCGTGGCGCGGAAGTCAAGACCGTCACATCGACGACGCATCAGGACGGAGTATGGACCATCGACCGCAACCTGGTCATCAACTGGACGAGCTTCTCGCACTCCGGCGTGAAAGGGCACAGCTGGATTCTGACGCAGAATCCTTCTGAACTGCCCGACGATACGGCGGACGATCTGGGAAGTCTGAAATACCAGGCGAGTTACTCCGACCTGCCTAACGGTATTTACTACTTCCGCATCAAAGCGTTGAGCAACACCGACAAGTGGAGCGTCGGACCTTCGGGCGAACTGACCGGTACCTGGCCCGATCCGGTCGATCCGACCAGTTACCCGAGCGTCTACAAGGCGATGTACGTGGTGCAGGTCGATTACGAGCCGGATTGCCCGACCGTGTTGGCATACGCCCCGCACGACGATCCCGACGAATGGCGCATGGAACGTGACGTGACCTTCCATTGGGAGATCACAGGCGACACATACTCCGGTATTTCGGGATGGCATTGGGAATTCAACACCACGCCGCCTCCGGCCTCGCCTGGTTTGAGTCTGCCTAACGAGATTCTCTGCAAGACCTCTTCTTCGGTTGGATCTCCGGTGGATGGAACGGTGCCGGTATGCGACGGCGATCCGTTGCACCCCGAGTTGGATGTCACTGTGGAAGACCCAGTGCAGAACAAGGGCTTCTACTGGTTGCACGTCAAAGCCTTCAACAAGGTGATCGACAGCGGCACCGGTTACTACCGTTCCGGTCCGACCTGTTCCTACCAGATCAAGATCAATGTGGAACCGGAAGTGCTCGATATCGTCGATACCAAGTCTGTGGTGCGGATCTACGATCCGTCCTCCCTCGACACGCCCGAAGAGCAGGTCGTCACCGTCAAGGTCAGCGACGTGAACGGTGCGGAGAACGTCAACACGGTCGTACTCCAGGTTTCCGAAGCTCCGGATACCACAGACGGCTGGGGCGACGACTCGGCTCGCTATCGCGGTGCGTTGCAGTGGCGGCGTTATCCGGGTGCCGATCCGGTGGCCGATCCGCAGGGCTTCTCCTACATCGGTGGCGAAGACGATGCCTCCGTGGGGAACGACCGCATTACCTTCCTGTCCAATTACATCCAGTTAAGTACCTTGGATGATGTGGAAGAAAGCGGCAACGTGCTGTCGGTGACCTTCCGTTGGTCGCTGGGTACCCGAGACGATACCGGAAGCTATGCGCTTTACAGCGATCCGGCCAACGGTCTCGATCTCACCCAGAATGGAATTGCGGTCAAAGGTGAAGACGTGCTGGTCGATACCGGCTGGGTGCTGGAAACCGACCCCGAAAGCTGGTACGCCAACCTGCGGCCGGAAACCACAACCAACCTGGAGCCGTTGGAAGGTGTCTGGTTGACCTCCGCGACCCCGGACCTCGTGGCCGAGGATGTGGACGATCCGAACCTGGACGACGACGCCAAGTACATCTTCCGGATTTGGAACAATGAGCCGGATCCCCTGCGTTTTGACCGCACGATCTTCCCGTACACAAGTTCCGATCCGTACGTGCAGCTTGTTGCGAGCGAAACGCCGCTGTTCGATGATTGGAGCGCCAGCTTCTATCTGCCGGACTGCTATGAAGATTATCCCTACCGCTGGAATGTAACCACCGTGGACAAACACGGTTGGACCAACGGACCGTCCGATTACACCGAAGTGCTGGTTGATGCAACCGAACCGGAAGTCGAAACTCTGGTATCCACGTCGCATCCCAACCAGAACACCTGGTACTATCAGACGGGTAACACGGAGTACTACTGGAACTTCTCCACCAGTTCCGGCATCAAGGGATACAGCTTCACGGTGACCAAGCAGGAAGAAAACGGCGACAATCCTTATTGGGAACTGGAACGCCGGCCTTTGCCGATCCAACCGTCCGAAGCTCGTAGCGAAACCGGTCTGACCGTGGTCAACGCCGGAAACGAGACGATTTCCTATGACGGAAGCTCGATCGAGCGCGGCTGGTTGACGGTTGCCAAGAGTCAGTTGACGGCGGAAGAAGGTGACTTCTTCCGAGGCAAGATGGAGAACTTCACGGCGGTCGAACCGGCTCTGCCGACGATTTCGGAAACCGGTATCGAGTCGGCCGACGCAGATGGTACCAACAATGCCTCCGGTGCCTACTGGAAGATCCCCATCAAGTTCTTGTGGAACGTCGCTCCGACACCTGGCATGACCTTCTCGTTGCGTGAAGGCTACAACTGGACCACCAACCAGACCTACTCCGGATCCTTGGATGACGGTATCTGGTGGTTCTGCATCATCGGCAAGAGCAACGCAGGTTTGTGGACGACCTTCGACGAAACCCGCCATTGTTGGGTGACGAAGATCGACCGCACGCCTCCGGGACTGCCGCCGTTGGTGTCCACGAGCCATCCGGACGAGGATGAGTGGTATTCGTCGCGGATCGTGCACTTCAAGTGGACGGGTCTGTACGATGTGTCAGGCATCATCGATTACTCCTGGTACTTCGATGACGCCGACCCGATCGATGCCTTCCGCATTCCCGATACGATCGGTGACGGCATCGATACCTTGTTGACACGCACCGTGCCGTTCTATCCGCTGGGCAACGTCCGACCGGATGACGGATTAGGACAGGTCGAAGGTACCTTCTACTTCCACGTCCGAGCCGAGAACGGCGCGCAGAAGTGGGGCGACACGGCCCACCTGCAGGTCAATATCGACACCTCCGAACCGTTCTGGGAAGACGATCCGGTCAACTACTACCTGACCAGTTCCACGCATCCCAGCTCGACGGCTTGGGTGGCGAACTCTCAGCCGGTGTTCCAGTGGAGCATCGACGATCCGGCGCCGGGTTCCGGCATCGCCGGGTACTATTACGAGTTGCGTGACGAAGAAGGCGTGGGACAGCAGTTCCCGCTGCAATCGCCCGACGAGCGTTACATCAAGACCTCCAACCTCTTCACCCAGTGCTTCACGGATGATTGCGTTGGATCTTCCGGTACCGGCTTGACGGACGGCGAGCACTGGTTCTGGATGACCGCCAAGAACAACGCCAACCTCTGGAGCGCGACACGCAAATACAAGATCCTCGTGGACGACACACCGCCGGACCCGCCGACGCTTTGGGGCGCGGTCACTCCGTACGGAGCGGGCGATGAGATCGTGGACGACGAGACGGTCTGGTACAATACCTCCGAAGTCAAGGTAAGCTGGAAGATTTCCTGCGAGGCCGGTAGCCGCCACGAAGCGTGCGATACGGCGCCGATCAAGCAGTACAAGTGGGCTTTCAACCAGAATCCCGACTTCGAATTCACCACCTTCGCCCCCGGCGTGACGGCGGTCAACGTGCCCGACGGAACGATGGAAAATACCACCACCGTAACGTTGAACGATACGACCAACTTCACCACCGATGGCGAATGGTACTTCCATATCACGGCGATCAACTCGACGATGGGTCACTGGAGCGATCCGATCAAACTGACGGTACGTATCGACAACACCGCACCGGAAGCTCCGACGATCACCTCCAGCACGCACCCGCCCAACGGCCTGCTCACCAAGAACAGCTTCCCGCAGTTCAGCGTGGACGGCACGGACACGTCGGGAATCGACGCGTACGTCTGGGTGCTGCATCGTGACTCCGCCGAAGCGCCGCCGATCAATCCTTCCGAGGCCGCCGAGCCGCCGGATCTGTCGCAGCCGTTCATCGTCTACAGTCCCGACAAGCAGTACTCCTGCGATGACGTGATGGCGCTGGGCAGCAACTACTATCGTACCGATGTCCCGGCTCCCTACGACGCTTGCGACGATCAGGGAAGCTATGAATCGGACGAAGACTACGACGACCCGGATGCCCGTTGGGGCTTGCAGGACGGTTACTATTACTTCACCGCCAGGGTCCGTAACCGGGCGGGTATCTGGAGTACGGATTACGGCGAGTACAAGATTCGGGTCTACCTGGCCTTCAGCGAGTACCCGAAAGTCTGGTCGTACTCCCATCCGAACGAGTTGGCCTGGTATGCGAACAATGGTTCGGATCACCAGAACAACGTTCGTATCCACTTCGGTGCCAACCCCGATATGGACTGCTACAACTACAAGTGGGAGAAATGGGATCACGAGATCACCGAAGTGGAATGGGATGCCAAGAAGGCGGAGATGATGGCGGAGATGGATCATGCGGTCTGTCCGGCGCTGCCGTCGCACAGCCCCGGTTGGCTCAAGTGGGATGGAATATCCCCCAACGAGTTGACCAGCACCTACATTCCGGCCAACGACACGGGACTTGATCCCGAACTGAGACCGGTGACGGGTGTCGGACTGGGTAGCGGCTACTATTACTTCTTCGTCATGGGTCGTACCTACATCGATGGGGACACTCAGTGGCACAACCCGGTGAAGTACAGCGTCAAGATCGACGTGAACGCTCCTGAGGTGTCTTTGATGTCCGATACGCACCCCTCCCAGGATGATCGCTGGACCATCGAACGGCTCGAGACGCGGAACCCCGGTTACATCATCCATGTGGATGAAGATCAGGGCGGAGCTTCTCGTATCCAGAAGGTGATCTACCAGCTTAGCGAGTACGCTCCGACCGACGATGAGTTCGTGGGTGTGAACGTGCCGCCGTATCCGGGTGAAACGTACGGACCGGATGTGGGAGACATCACGACGACGTTCGAAGGCAACGCGGAGCATCCCGAGTACGATCCGTATATCGGCGACCATTACAAGCGCTACGTGAACCTGCTCAACGGCGTGTGGTACTTCTACGCACGAGCTTGCAACAACACCCTGAAGCGGAGCTACTCCGGACCGACCGATCCCGATCCGAACGGTGCGGAAGATCCGTATCAGAACCCGACGCTGTATTGGGCGCAAACCGATGCCGACAACGACCTGCGTTGCGGTGTGGCCGGACCTCCCAACAGCCTCGTTGCTCAACCGTACAACCCGTACAAGATCAATATCGACATTTCGCCGAAGTGGGCGGTATACGTGCCCGGCAATGAGATCCCGACCGATCCGCTGGCCGATGTGCCGGACATCTGGATGGCCGGTCTTCCCGATGCCGAGGGCGACTATGCTTATCTCGAGGGATTGCGCTTCAACGACGAAGCGGCGCACCGTTACCGGATCTACCCGTTCTACATGGGCAAGAAAGAGGTTTCGAACGCCGAGTATCGTTGGTGTCGCAAAGCTTACGACGACTTCCTCAACGATGCGGGAAGCCCTGTGTACAACTGCGATCCCGAGTCGAGCGATCCGGATGCTACCTGCGAAGCGATCGATCCGCAGATGTTCTGTGACTCCACGGGACGTTGCGCCGTCGGTTGTGAGTTCAACCCCGTGGCTCTGGACAGCAACCAGCGCGATAGCTACTACACCATCGGTACCTACGATTCGGGCAAATCCGACGACCAGCAGACTTGGGAAGTCGCTCCATACAGCGATTACCCCGTCATCAACGTGTCGTGGAGCATGGCCGACCAGTACTGCAAGTGGAACCACGGTTACCTGCCCACCGAGCATATGTGGGAGACGGCGGCTCGTCGCCACGCACCATACTCGGACCCGGTGTACCCGACGATGTTCCCGTGGGAAGACGAGACCATCTCGCTGGACGAAACCGATGCCAGTGCGCTGGCTCTGGTCACGCATGATTCCACCATGACCATCACCAAGTGCTACCACGCGCACTTCGACAACGCCGAGGGCGACACCATCCCGGTTGGTCCGACCGTCATGAGCCTCGAAGAGCGGGAACTCGCACTGGGAGAATGCTCCGCCAGCGATGTGGATTACTGGAACAATGGTGCGGTCAAGTGGACGCGTGAATCCTGCGAAACCGACGCGGATTGTACGGCGGAACACCCGTTGTGCGGCGATTACGACGGTGACGGCGTGAAGCACTGTCACAAGACCTGTACCACGGTGAATCCGACCTGTACCGAAGACGAAGAGGACAACACCTGGGAATGCAACACGCTTCCGGGTGGTGGCGGCGTCAAGATCTGCTGGCGCGACAACCAGATCTTCAACCTCACCGGCAACGTGGCCGAATGGGTGCAGGACTGGTACGGACCGTATCCGATCACGCCGGACGACACGACCGTGGCCCGCGAGAGCGAAGAGTCTACGTCTCTGATGCTCGACCTCGTGGACAAAACGCGCTGCGAGTACCGTTGCGAATCCGATCCGGATTGTATCCGAGACTGCCGCATGAAGGTGGTGCGCGGTGGTTCGTACCAGGATGACTCCCGGTACAACCGCAGCCCGTTCCGTGGATCGCTCGATCCCGACTTCGGGTACGACACCATCGGCTTCCGTTGCGCGGCTCCGGCACCCAAGGAGTAGTCCTCGGGTAGATGTTCAACCCCAGCACGGCGGCCTTCGGGCCGCCGTTTTTTATGGGCAGGTATTTTAGGAATATCGAGGGATTTTATCGTAGGAAAAACCGTGCTGTTTCGCAAATATTTGCGTCAATACGTACGAAATCGACCGTAGGTCATTTCACGCAAAAGGGCGCAAAAACACGAAAAACAGGGGTCACAAAGGGTGGATTTTGCGTCACAATGTGCCGAAGTTCGAGCACATTGTGACGAGAATCGGGAATATTGTGACGCAAATCGGGCACATTGTGCGCTTTTGTAAAACAGATAGAAGAAGAGCCTCTAAATCCCGAAGACAAATCTTCGAGGACATCATGAGGATGGAGAACCGTGACGGAAGGTGGAGACTCCAGACCGTGTGTACCGATAGCTTCCGTGATGCATCCGAAAAGGGTCTTTTCAACAAAGGATTCCCTTTAGGGATCGGTCTGGAGAAACGGTGATGAATCCAGCCTTCGGTACCCGGTTCTCCATTCCCATAATGTCTTCGATTTCAACAAGTTACCCGTAAAGATGAACAGCTTCACCGATGGGTTTGACCTGTCCGTCGAGGGTTTGAATGACGTGGACGGCTTCGACTTTTTTGCAGCCTTTCTGCACCAGCAGTCGTAGCGCGTCACGCAGGGAATAATAGCCGGTTTTTCGGGCGGCGAACAGGGCGAGATGTGGGTTCAGACCCAACTGTCGGGCGGCGTGATCGTCGTCGAAACGGCTATCGAGATTGCAGGTTCCGGCAAATAAAAGAACGGTTCCGGTCTTCATGCACAATACTCCTCTGAACTCTACCGGTTCGTGCCTTTTGGAGAAAGGAAAGAGAAAAGGAGTGTAAAGTCAAGTGGTTATGAAAACCTGACTCCCATCCCGCCCAGTCCGCGAGGCGTAAAAGAGAATGACCGATTCGGACCAGTATCGGGCTGACGGGCGCATCGAACGACGTTCGAAACGCACCGATCACCGTGACGGGATCGCGCCGGATTCGCACCGGTTTCCTGTGCTCCGAATCATCTATTCAATAGCAGGTTCGGAAGAAGACGTCAACGGGTGAAAATTAAAATAATGCAATGACGGGTGCATCACAAAAAATTAGGTTCTAGAACCTCTCCCAGAGGGCTGTTTATTCGGTATAAACCTGAAAAACATAGTAAATACAGACAATTGGGTTGCCATAGTCTTACGGACTGGAAAGTCCGGGAGACTGTGTTGCAAAAGGAGAGATTTCACCTTTTCTTGAAGAATTCACAGCCTCGCCGTCTTCGGCGGTGAGACTATGATTAGGGCTTTCCTCCACAAGGTCGATGGCACCCGTTGTCTGTTAGCGCCACAATCCTAAAAGATGTAACCACTTGTAATTACTCGATAATCATCCAAATCAGACAACGACGAGTTGTGACGAGCAGACAGCCCCAAGGAGAGGGAAGTTCTCTGTATGTTCTAAGGGTTATGAAAATCTACACCAAACAGGCGTGGCAATATTTTGTGATGCACCCTGCAATGACGATCTTTGACGTTTCACGCCCTCGGAAAAGATATGGTTCAGGTGGTTTCATTCGACAATTTCACCAAACCACGGCTTGTTCGGATGCAGAGATTATTATATAATCAAAAAAGCAGAAAATTTATTAAGCATAAATTTGCTCGGTAGATTCTGAACCACCTTCGTTGTCAAAACAACCAATAACCTCACCCGGATCATTTCCATTCTTTACCGGGCAAAAATCGCTAGAGGTCTTTCGTCAAGAAAGACGAAGTCAAGTTGAATCGTTTGCCCCCGTGAATGTTTGAGGTTGGACATCGACGGGATTTTTCACAAAATCTAATCATTTCAAAGAGTTTGTGATGGAAGAAAACAAAGGCACAATACTTATTGTAGACGACACACCGGCGAATATCGACATTCTGGTTGAGGCTCTGCGCGACGACTACGAAGTGGAAGTCGTAATCGACGGGTATTCGGCTCTTGATTTGGTCAAGACAAACCCGCCTGACTTGATTCTGCTGGATGTCATGATGCCGGGGATCGACGGCTTCGAAGTCTGTCGGCGTATCAAGGCGGATGAGGCGACCAAAGACATTCCGATCCTGTTTGTGACCGTTATGGGAGAAATGAAAGACGAAGCCATTGGCCTGGAACTTGGAGCGATAGATTATATTCACAAACCTTTTAGCGTTCCATTGGTCAAAGTCCGGGTCAAGAATCATATGCTGCTCAAGCAACAGAAAGACAAGCTTGAAAAAAGCATTTCCATCCTAGAGCACGAAAAGGAATTGTTGATACAGAAAGCGGAACTCGGCATTATGGCCGGTGGCTTGGCCCACGATATCTCAAACGTGCTGTTAATGAGCTACCTGCTCGAACTGATTCCCACCCAACGACCCGAGACGGACGAACAGTGGCAGGACGTGTTGAAAAGCATAGAAAGCGTTATGGATTCCATAAAGCTCGGTTCGGAGATCGTCATCGGGTTCAAAAACTACTTGCGCGATATTGGCGAGGCAGAAGCGGTTGTGCCGATTGACAACTTGTTGCAAGCCATGGACATTTACAAACTGAAGTTCGCAGGCGACTTTGCCAAGGAATTGGAGAAGGGTTTGCCACCGATCAAATGCAAGGGGCATCAGATCAAGCGAGTCTTTACGAACCTGTTTGTAAATGCGATGCAGGCTGTTGATGGAATTGAAAATCCTAAAATCTTTCTTAAAGCCTGGTGTCAGGACTGTAAAGTGATGGTTTCGATTGCGGACAACGGTCACGGCATCCCCGATACGATTTTGCCGAAAATTTACGACGAAAGATTTACGACAAAAAAATCGGGTACCGGAATGGGCTTGTTTATGGTGAAGCAGATCATGATGGCTCATGACGGCAATATCGAGGTTTTTTCAGAGCCTGGTAAAGGCTCGAAATTCACGGTGAGTTTTCCGGCAGCGTAGGCGATTCCTCCTGAAGTTTCTTCGCCAGGGCAGGCCAGACCTTTCGCCAGCCTTTCAAACCGATGTCCCCGAAGCTTGTGCCCAGCCGCACCAGGACGAGATCGTAGGTTTTATGAACGTAGATGTACTGGCCCAGCCAGCCTCCCGCCATAAAATCTTCACCGCTTTCGGATAGCTTCCACCACTGGTACTGGTAGTTCCACCGGCTGCCGTCGCTCGTATCGAGTTTCGTGGATTTCTCCACCCATTCGCGGGGCACGATCTGCCGTCCGTTCCATTCTCCACCGTTGAGATACAGCAAACCGATTTTAGCAAAGTCCCGCGCCGTGGCGGCTACGCAGCAATAGCTTTTTTCCAATCCATCCGGGAGCCGGTCCACGCTCCAGCGGGCGTCGTCTTCCATACCCAGCGGTTCCCAGAGTTTTCGCTGCATGTAGTCGGTGATCGTCGTGCCTTCCGGCAATACCCGTTGCAGGATCAACGCCAGCAACTCGTTGTCGCCGCTTTTGTAGCGCCATTGTGTTCCGGGTTCTTTGAGGATCTTGGTTCGCGTCAGGTAATAGGTCATGTCCTCGGTGTAATAATACCAGGGATGGACGCAAAACGGGTGATCCGCTTCGATGTAATCGCTTCCCGACGTCATTTGCAGCAGATGGCGGAGCGTCACGCGGTCGAAGCCGTTGGCTTTCAACTCCGGTATGAACTCCGTAACTTTTTGATTTTCCGAGCGAAGATAGCCGTCTTCGATTGCCATACCGATGAGGATCGAGGTAAACGATTTCGCCATGGAAAAAGACAGGGAAATCGAGGTGGCCGAGTGTCCGTTGTAATAACGTTCGGCCAGAATTTTCCCGTGTCGGATCGCGACAAAGGCCAGCGTATCGTTTGTTTCCAGAAAAGTGTCGAAATCCTGTGTTTTCCCGTCGAATTCGAAGGTTGCGGGAAAAGCATCGGGGGTTGGGTCTTTGGGAATCGGAGCAGGATTTTTCGAGGCATGAAGTTCCCGGTAGGGAAAAATCTTGTAATCATCCACCGCTGAATCGTTGTAGCGGATCATCCTTCCCAACGTGCAGGAAACAAGCAACACCGAAAACAATAGAAAAATCCCCGCAAAAACAAGATGTCGTCTTTGCGGGGATAGCGTTGTTTTTCGTTTCTGCATCATGGCCGAATGGTTTGTTTCCTCAGCCTTTTCAACGAATTACGTGGGTTCGTCGAACAGCCAGGTCGAAAGATAGCGTTCGCCGCAAGACGGAATCAACGTGACGATGGTCTTGCCCCGGTTTTCCTCACGATGCGCCAGTTTCACGGCGGCGGCGACGTTGGCCCCGGCGGAAATCCCGGCTAGAATACCTTCTTCCCTCGCGAGTCTTCGGGACATGATCCCGGCTTCGTCGTTTTCGATTCCGATGATTTCGTCGAGAATCGCGGTGTTGAGTACGTCCGGTACAAAGCCCGCGCCGATACCCTGGATTTTATGCTTGCCCGGACGACCTCCGGCCAATACCGGGGAATCGTGGGGTTCGACCGCCACGGACTTCATCTCGGGATTTTTCTCTTTCAAAGCTTCCGAAACGCCGGTGATCGAGCCACCCGTACCGACTCCGGCAACGAAAATGTCTACGTTCCCATCGGTATCGCGCCAGATTTCCTCGGCTGTGGTTTTGCGGTGAATCTCCGGGTTGGCGGGGTTTGCGAATTGCTGAAGCATGACGTAGTGAGGATTTTCCTTCACAAGCTTTTCCGCCTGCCGGATGGCACCGGGCATTCCCTCGCCGCCGGGAGTCAGTTCAAGCCGCGCCCCGAAGGCTTTGAGCAGCTTTCGCCGCTCGAGGCTCATGGTGTCGGGCATGGTCAGCATCAGCGGAATTCCCTTGGACGCGCAGACGAAGGCCAGTGCGATCCCGGTATTTCCACTGGTGGGTTCGACAAGTACCGTATCCGGTCCGATTTTACCTTCTTTCTCGGCAGCTTCGACCATTGCCGCTCCGATGCGGTCTTTGACGCTGGATGCCGGATTGAAGAATTCGAGTTTGACCAGCACGGTAGCCATTGACCCTCGCGTCACGTTGTGCAGGCGCACCAGCGGGGTATTTCCTATGGTATCGAGTATTGTATCGGCAATATTTGCCATGACGTATCCTTTCGTCGAGAAATCGTCTCCTTGTGTTGACTCCACCTTATTGAAAATACTGATGTTTCGTACTTTTCGTGAAGAGAAGCAGTGTTTCACAAGGAGCGAATACAGGTAACGGTTTAGATGTAGTACATCATTTGTCCGACTTCCCTATCCCGCACCCGGCGGGCGAGGTCGTCCAAACTGAGATTGGCAAGGTACTCCTGAATGGATTGACTCAATTCCGACCAGACCTCCCGTGCGATACAGGAATCCGAAACCGGACAGATCTGGTTGTTTTCCACACAATCGATCAGGCACATCGATCCTTCCAGCACGCGCAATACTTCGTCCAGATGAATGGTGGACGGGTCGCGGCCCAGCACGTAGCCTCCACCGGCTCCGCGCACACTGCGAACGATGCCTGCGCTTTTAAGCGAGGTCAGAATCGCGTGCAGATATTTTCGTGAAATGTTCTGTTTTTTGGCAATTGTTCCCATCAATACCGGACCTTCTCCGTAATTGATAGACAACTCCAACAGTGCTTTCAATCCATAACGTCCTTTGGTCGATAATCGCATGAGGTTACCCGAAGTTTGAACAACAAGAAAGTCCACTTTGATACTAGACAAGTGTAAGTATGTACCGAATGAAGTCAAGGAAAAAGTGAGGGAATTCAAAATCAAGAGTTTTCAAGTCGTCACAGATTTTTCGGGAATTACTCGGGCTACTCCCCCAGTTGCCAGCCCTCGGAACCAAGGATTTCGATTTTCATTTACGTTGCCCAATCCATGACGTTTTCATACCATTTCTCTATCAAATATCGAAAGCGTCTCGCGTAGGTCGGGCAAATTTCTTGCCCGACAATGCCAAGGTGTCGGGCTAAAAATTAGCCCGGCCTACGGGATTATCTGCCTTCACGGATATGTCAGAAATTTGATCGTTGAAGGCGAAATGATATCAAACTGGAAGTGCGAAAAACTTACTCCAGTTTTCTAACGATGATCCGATTGAAATGTATGCGAGCGAACGGTGTTTGCGGTCGTTCGCAGCGGTGTCGTTCAACGAAATCCCGTGGACGATATGCCGGGTTGAACTTGTGTGGCAAACAATGGAATGAATTGACTTTATTCAGGGGAGATCGAGTTATGCCGGACAAAAACATGAAAATCCTTGCCGTCGATGACTTTTCCACCATGCGGCGTATTGTCCGTAACATTCTCAAGCAATTGGGGTACAGCAATATCGACGAAGCGGAAAACGGGGAAGAAGCCTGGCAGATGTTGCAAAAGGGAGAGTACGATCTCGTGGTTTCCGACTGGAACATGCCGGTAAAAACCGGGATCGAACTGCTCAAAGACGTTCGAGCCGACGAGAACTTGAAAAACCTGCCGTTTTTGCTGGTTACGGCGGAAGGTGAAAAAAGCCGGGTGATCGAAGCTATCAAGTCGGGTTGCAGCAATTTCATTCTGAAACCGTTCACAGCCAAAATCATGCAGGAAAAACTAGCGGCGATTTTCCCCGAGTGACTTTCTGAATCCATTTTGTTTTTTGTTGGAGGTAATGATGGGCAGCGTTGCGAAAACGATGCGCCGCGACGAGCAGTTCGCCCTAGAACAGATCATCGAGGGAGCCAAAGCGCTTTCCAAGGGGGAAGTCGATTTCGATCTGGAAACACGGGTTCGGGGTGAACTGGCGAGTATTGCGAAATACATCAACGAAACCCGCAAGAAGCTGGCTCATGTCAAGCCGGGACTCAACACGGTGGCCCACGAGTTGCCCAGCGTATCGCATTGCCTTGCCGACGTGACGAAAACCACGGAAACCGCAACCCACAAAATCCTGGGAATCGTCGAACATTTACTGGACAACGACGAGCAATTACTGCCTGACGTCGAACGCTTGAAAGAAAACACACAAAGCGCCGCATCGGAATCCATACGGCAACACGTCGAATCCATTGCCGGATCGTTCGACGATCGCGGCATGGCGCTGGTGGACCTGATGACCCACCTCTCGTTCCAGGATCTCACCAGCCAGACGCTTCAGGCGATTGCGGAATTGATGGACCAGATCGAGAATCGAGTGCTCGAATTGTTGATTCGCCTGGGAGAACGCAACGCTTCATTGGAAGAGGAATCCAACGCCACCCAAAGTGTGGAATTGCTTTTGGGGAAAGATCACGACGCCCGACAGAATATGATCGACGATTTGTTGGAACAGTACGAACCGTAGCCCGAAGAATTCACGAAAAACCTGCTGCGACGTGAAAACTCTCGATCTTTGACTTGTTTCACTCGACAACCTGTCAAGGTTGCTTCCGCTTACCGATAACTCCAACGATATGACATTTCACCGGTTTTCGGTGTCTCACGACGATTTGGTATGGATAATTCGTGCCAGTAAACGCCCGATCCAGCCTGAAAGGGTGAAGCGGATAAACAGCAGGGCGTCGCGAAAATCGAACATCGGGCTGGGCAATCGAAAGATCAGCGGCACTTTGACGAACAGATCGCGTGCAGCCGTGGGGCAGCCCTGAATCCGAACGATGCGCTTGGCCTCCAACCGGCCTTCGACCCTCGTGCAGCGACCGATCATCAGTACGGTATGCTCGGGATGAAGAACATCCCCCTCGTAAACGCCCGTGACGATCGCTCCCGGACGGGCGTTTTTCAACGAACCGGGACGACGCTTTTCGATGGTTCCCAGACACCCTTTCAAGGCTCCCTCGCAACCTCCGTCGCAGATCTCGTCCGTACCCTCGGCTTTGCCGTTGTAGAACGTGATCGGCGTATCCAACTCGGATAAAACCTGAAACAGACGGCGTTGGCCTTTGGGACGGTCGCGCAACTCGTCCATCGTGATATCGCCTGTAATTTCGATATCCTCCACGTTCAACGATCCGTACCCACGCTCGGAGGCGATCTTCAGGTGTTTTACGTCTTCCGGGCGATAGCCCATGATATGCGCCGCCACCACATCCGCCGCCAAGGGATCGTTGGCCCCGATGAGAACCCCCAATCGCACCGGGTAAGGAGCCGATTCGAAACCGTAGGTGATGTTCACCGCATCTCCCAAGACGATATCCGGCATTCCGGTCTCTAGCAGATCGACGATTTTTTCGTGAATGCGGTGGTCGTGGTAGAGCATTCGCTCTTTGTGAACCAGGATTCCGATATTCAATTTCAGGGCGTGGGTTATCGAGGCGAAGATGTGATATTTCAGCTTCGGCATCCAGATTTTTACGTCGGCGTTGCTTAGGTGCTCGGATAACAGCATGTGCCGATGATGCCGTCCATTTTTCAGCTCGACCTTTTGCAATCGATCCTCGTTTAGATTCAGCAGGCGCACGTCCCTTCGTGCAGCCATCTCCGTGTACCCGGATTCATGGAAAAACAGCCGGGAGGGAATACCGAAGCCGCTGGACTCCCCGATGGTGATGTTCTCCGTTTCGTGGTCCGCTAGGTTGATCAACATGGCTTCCACTACATGTGGATGGGTGTAGGAATCGTGAATGTAAGCCCGATTGGCCGTAACGATATTGGGTTTTACAAACACCCGGCCATGGATCGGCACCGCGAGATCGTGAAGAATCTCCCGTTGAATCGCCGTGAGCCGGTCGAGGTCGTAGTCCTCGCAACGTCTTAAAACAACATGTCTTTTTTTGTTTTCCACGACGACGGCCTCCGTATTCCGGGTGGTTGATCCTTCGATCAGAAAGACATTGTATCACAGAGCATGACCAAAATACTGCCATGGAACGATTGGAGGTTGAATGATTCGTGGGGGAAATCGGAAGTCATCCTACAAATTACCGACTGAAGTAGGGGTATGTCGGGAAAATTTCTAGCCCGACATGGACAAGGTGTCGGGCAAGCAGGCAATTGAAAAACCCCACTTTGAACAATTTTATCGTCTGTAACTTATTGAAATTATTGAAGCTCAAAAACGACAAAACCACGTTGTCAGCAAGCTGGTGTCGGGCAAGAAATTTGCCCGACCTACTGGAAGATTTGTTTGTAATTATCAGAAGCCATTCTAGCCCGGAAAATTCATGAAAAACCTGCTGCGACTTGAAAATCCTCGATCTTTCACTCGTTTCACAATTTTTTATACTCAACATACTATCAAGTATAAAAATCGTTCCAACTTCGCGAAATATCATCGGTTTTCAGCGTCTCGCCAATGACGAATTCGTCTCGAAATCACCTCGAAATCCTCGGTCGGTATTTTTAGGATGACTTCTACTCTTTTTAAAGAGAACACCAGTTATTCCGACATTTGTTCGGGGTGCATCACAAAATGGTGCGAATTGGCCCAATAATATTGAATCATTCATTCATTTGGTTGTAGGTTGTAGCGGCGAGGCGTAAGCCCGCCGAAAAGTGAGATTGGGGGCATAAAAGCAACTTTCAAAAGGCAAAAACGGCGGGCTTACGCCTCGCCGCTACGAAAAAAGAGGATTTTACGAAAGTCGCACTATTTTGTGATGCACCCCTTTGTTCGGGTTTTGGTTGCGTTGTTTGGTTAAATTGAATATACTTCATTATCTGTCGAAACAGGCTGGCTGCCTCACCATCCCGGCGAGCACCCCGAACCGTTTTGTTTCGATCCGTCCGTATTGGGTTTCCCTGCAGGTAAGCGGACAGACGCCGGGGCTGTCCGAACCGAAAACCCGCAGGGAGTGTCATTGCAGGAAACCGCCATGCCTTTCCGGTTGAACATGCTTGTTTTCACTTTTGTTTTCGGCTTGCTGCTGTTTTCTTTTACCGGCACGGCTACAGCCGAAACGACCCTCAAACAGCGCTGGAGTGCGGCCCACGAAGAGATCCACGGCGCTCGTACTTTGGCCATGGGCCGGGCTTATCTTGCCATCGCCGAGGGAAACGCCGCCGGGTGGACCAATCCTGCGGGAATGGCGCAGCGCCCGATTTACAGCTTCGATATCAGCGGTGAATTCGATCCGTTGGGTGATGCCTATTCGGCGGGACTCTCGGTCGTCGATGCGGTCACGACGCCCGTTGCGATGTACATGGGATACACGTTCAACGGCTACGATTCCCAACAATTGTGGAATATCAGCAACTTCCACAACTACAATCCCGATTACAACTACTACGACAACCTCTCCACACCGTCCCAGTTGACACAGCCGGTGGGCTGGGTGGAAGACTGGGTGCAGAATTCCGACTACGGAACCTCGAACGACAACTCCTGGGACGAATACCGCCGCCGCTACTTGAATGGAACCTATCAGGACTATCTCAACAGCTATATCGATCCCGAAGATTATCCCCAAAATCCGCTGCGAAGTATGCTTGGTTCGTACAAAGATGGGGATATCTACCGCCACGTCGCCCGTTTGGGACTGGCCGGAGCGATCACCGAGGAATTCATGCTGGGCGCGAGCGTCAAATACGCCTGGGCCAAGCGACCGATGCGGCACGATGTCAACGCCGCCAACGTGGATCTGGGCATTCTGCTGCGCACCGAATTCGGCCTCAACGTCGGTCTTGTGGCCCAGAACCTGATTCACACCGCCTACGATATGTGGCCGCTGAAACTGGGTGGCGGTCTGGCCTACGTCATCTACGACGAGCTGTACGTGGATATCGACACCATCGTGGTGCTGGATTCCTATCAGGAGAGACCGCCCTCCAATGGCTATTACACCTACGAGAGCGGCGCGAAGGTCGATGTCCGTTTCGGTGTGGAATACATCGTCAACCACATGGTGCCCTTGCGTTTCGGCTACGAATACGATCAAACGGTGGACAACCAATACATCTCCGCCGGGGTGGCGTACAAGGAAGACATGTTTTCCGTCAATTTCGCCTACAATCAGGGCTTGAAGATTCGCGAAGACCGCTTGATCGGCGTAAGCCTGAGTTTCGACGTGGAATAGTCAAACTAAAAACCTCTTAAAACAATGGGTTCTGTAATACTAGAAACGCCGCAGACCGAGCCTGGTCTGCGGCGTTTGTGGGTTCCACCCCCTGTGGACTCCCTAACCCGCATAATTCATGAAGAATCTACTACGACTTGAAAACTCTTGATCTTTCATTCGTTTCCCGATTTTTTATACTCAACATACTGTCAAGTATGCTTCCGTTAAAAAATCACTCCAACTTCATGAAATATCTTCGGTTTTCGGCGTCTCGCTACGATCCTCATGAATAATGCGGGCTAACCTCTCGAAAAGATACCGAGAGATTTTAGAAAAATTCCTCCACGTTCAAGACGGCGATGTGAATCGGTTTGGGACAGTTTTCGTTTTCGGTCTTTCTCGTGCAGGTTTGCAACAAGTCGGCCTTGATCGGGTCCAAACGGGCGTCGTCGATAATGCTGAACACTATGCTGTTGGCTCCGGGATGCAGGCGGCTGGCCAGTTTTTTGCCGGTCAATCCTTCTCCCAGTGCCATCGGAATTTCGGTGTAGCCGTTGACTTTGTGTTTTTCCAGAGTGGCTTCCACGTCGTCACGGACGGTCTCGTCTAGGATAATCATCAGTAGTTTCATAGCGTTTTCCTTTCGTAGACTTTCATTTCATCCAGGCCGTCAGTGGGCGGCTTTCTCCAGGGTGCGGCGTCGCACGGCGTAGTAAATCAGCGGAATCACAACCAGGGTCAGAAGGGTGGCGATTACCACGCCGAAGATCAGGCTAACCGCCAGACCGCTGAAAATCGGGTCCAGCAGGATCACGGCCCCACCGACCACCAGGGCCGCCGCCGTGAGGAAGATCGGACGGAAGCGAATGGCTCCGGCTTTCAAGACGGCTTCACGTAGCGAGGTGCCCGCTTCCAATTCCTGCTCGATGAAATCGACAAGCAGAATCGAGTTTCGGACGATGATTCCCGCAAGTGCAATGAAACCGATCATGCTCGTTGCCGTGAAATACGTATTGGTCGCCCAGTGACCGGGAAGAATTCCGATCAGGGTCAGAGGGATCGGCAGCATGATGATGATCGGCGTCAGGAAGCTCTTGAACCAGGCCACGACAAGGATGTACATCAGAACCAGCACGATGGCGAAGGCAATACCCATGTCGCGGAAGACATCGTGGGTGATCTGCCACTCGCCGTCCCACTTCACGGTGTAATCCCGCTCGGATTCCGGCATGCCGTTCAACAATTGCTTGACCGGATGTCCGTTGGGAGCCTTGATCTTATCGATATCGGGCATGGTGTCGAGAATGGCGTACACCGGGCTTTCTCCCTGACCGCCGACCTCACCGGTGAGATACACCACGCGACGCAGGTTTTTGTGATAGATGAAGCGATCTTCCGATTCCAGGTTCTGATCGACCAACTCCCGAATCGCCACCATACGACCGTCTTTTCCATGTACTTTGATGTCGGAAAGGTCGTCGATGGACGAGCGTCCGGAAGTGGGAACCTGTACCATCACCTGCACCGGCTCGCGGTCCCGCTCGGTGACCATCAATCCCGCCGCTTTGCCATACAGCGCCAGACCGATGGTGTTGGTAATCTGCTCGGTGGTCACACCGGAAAGCGCCGCCTTGGCTTTGTCCACTTTCAGACGGAATTCCGGTTGGTGTACCTCGGCATACCAGTCCACATCCACGATGTTGGGGGAATTTTCGAACAGTCCTTTGACTTTTTCGGCCAGTTCGTATTGTCCGGCCAGATCGGGACCGTAGATTTCGGTCTGCATGGTGGAGAGCACGGGCGGTCCGGGCCGGCACCTCGGCCACCAACGTTTTGGCTCGGTGGCGTTCGGCGATTTTGGCGATGACCGGTCGCAGTCGCTTGGCGATGTCGTGGCTCATCTCGGAGCGTTCGTGTTTGCCGACGAGATTCACCTGAATATCCGCAACGTTCGGTCCCTGCCGCAGGAAGTAGTGACGCACGAGGCCGTTGAAGTTGATCGGCGAGGCCGTGCCGACGTACATCTGCACGTCACGCACCACCGGTTCTTTGACCAGTTCCGCCGCGATTTTCCCGCGTGACCGCCGCCGTTCGTTCCAGCGTCGTGCCTTCGTCCATATCGATAACTACTTGGAATTCCGACTTGTTGTCGTGCGGCAGCATTTTCACTTTCACGGCACGTAGATATACGAGTCCCATCGATCCGACGAGCAGCACCAGCACTCCGGCCAGCACTCCGGCACGCAGAGCGGGTTTGTCCACCATCGGTTCGAGGATTTTCCGGTAAACGCGCCCGATGCGTCCGGCATCGTCTTCGGGATCTTCATGAGCCTCGTGAGAATCCTCCAACCCATTGTTTTGCTTGCGTTTCTCGGAATACGCCAGCAAGCGCTTGGTCATCCAGGGAGTCACCACGAAGGCCACCAGCAGACTGAACAGCATCGCCGCCGAAGCGTTGATCGGAATCGGGCTCATGTACGGACCCATCATTCCGGAAACGAACGCCATGGGCATCAGGGCGAAAATCACGGTAAACGTCGCTAAAATCGTCGGGTTGCCCACTTCGTCCACCGCAAACGAGGTGATCACGTCCAGTGACCCCCATTTCATCTTGAAGTGCCGGTGGATGTTTTCCACCACGACGATGGCATCGTCCACAAGGATACCGATAGCGAAAATCAAAGCGAACAGCGTTACACGGTTGAGGGTGTAGCCGAAAAAGTAGCTGGCAAACAGCGTCAGCGCCAGAGTGACAGGCACCGCCACCGCGACGACCGCCGCTTCCTTGATCCCCAAAAACAACCACATCAGAATCACGACCGAAATCGTGGCCAGAAACATATGGAAAATCAACTCGTTGGACTTTTCTTTGGCCGTCTCGCCGTAATCGCGGGTGATCGTCGCATCGATTCCCGAAACGAGAATGGAGCCTTTCATCTCCTCTAGGCGCTCGGTCAGGGTTTCGGTCAACCAAGTGGCGTTGGCTCCCCGCCGTTTGGCCACGGCAATGGTGACGGCGGCTTCATCGGCCAAGGGACGACTCGGGGCGTTCGTTTCTTCGATGGTCCCTTCGGCGCCCGCACCATCACGATGGAAAACATAGGTGTTGATTTCCTGAAATCCGTCGTACACGGTCGCTACGTCGGAAAGATATACGGGCTTGTCGTTGTATACGGCGACGATGGTTTGTTCCACATCCCGCGCCGAGCGGAAGAAATCACCGACTTCCACGAGGAAATGCATGTCGGCGCGGCTGAATCCACCCGCCGACAGGTTGCTGTTGTCGCGACCCAAAGCCTGATACACCTGCAACGGCGAAATCATGTGCCCAGCAAGACGGTCGGGATCGACTTCGACCCGAATCTGCCGCGCTTCACCCCCGATGATATTCGTTTCGCTGACATCATCGACTTTCTTCAGCTCGGTGGCGACTTCTCCGGCCACCCGGCGAAGCGTCGCGGAATCGTAGGTTTTCGAGTGCAGTGTGACACTCATCACCGGCACGTCATCGATGCCTTTGAGTTTGATCAACGGAGGATTGACCCCGATGGGAATCCGGTCCATGTTCCCCTGGACCTTGTTGTAAATCTTGACGAGGCTGTCCTCTTCATCCTCTCCCACATCGAATCGGACGATAGCCATGGACATGTTGGGCCGCGAGGTGGTGTACACGTCGTCCACACCGGGGATTTCCCACAGCAGTTTTTCCAGGGGCGTGGAAACGAGTTGCTCGACCTCTCCGGCGCTCAATCCAGGAGCCTGCACGAAGATATCCACCATCGGGACGACGATCTGCGGCTCTTCTTCGCGAGGGGTGATCGACGTGGCGAAGAAACCCAGAACGAGGGCGGCCAGAACGACCAGCGGAGTAAGCTTGCTGTCCTGAAACGCATCGGCGATGCGTCCCGAAATCCCCAGCTTTTTTCTTTCAAAGCGCCGTTTTTGCGCGGATTCGTTTGAGGTGTTTCATTGTTGCACCACCTTTGCGGGCTGTCCGTCCTTGAGGGTATCGATAGCCGAAACCACCAGCCGATCACCGTCGGAAAGACCGGAGA
>CAXXVK010000047.1:0-8426 GCA_963676915.2 Myxococcota bacterium | reverse complement strand
GTTATCTTCGTAATTCATCCATTCGACATACAGATTTTCGTCCGCGTCGCTTGTGATGCCGATCCTTACACCCCAGGAAAGATCTCCGTCAATCAGAAACGGCTCGTCCGTGAGGAATTCGCCGTCGAGATTCAACCGATAGAGATAGAGGTCTCGCGTATCGGTATCCTCGATGGACGCGAAAGCGATTTCGGTATCGTTGTAGAGGTAGATACTTCTTGCGTCGCTATCGGGAAGGATCAGGACCCATCGTCTCCCCAGGGCATGCTGCCGTCGGGCATGACGCGCATGAGACCTGTCATGAATCCACTTTCTCCCGCGTAAACGGTGCACGACACAATGAATCCACCCTGTCCGTCAGGGTATAACGAAAGTTCGGAGGATATGTAAGAGAACTGGTCAAAGAGAGGAATATCTTCGGATGACCACACAGATTGTCCGTATCCGTTCACTCGCCGAACAATCCAGTCGCCCTCATAATCCCCAAAAATGTAAACCCCTCCATCACCATCGGATATCATTTCGACGGGCCTGAAATCCCAGGTTACCTCTGATAACTCAACGGGATTCGTCCAGAGCATCAATCCGTCCCAGTCGAACTTCGAAAATTCGAGAATCTGGTTATCGGTAGTATCTCCCGTGAGCCAGGATATAAACAGTCCTCCATCGGAAGATGACTCAATCCTCGGGTCGAGCACTGCTTTTTTACCGTCAAATAGAAGGCGCGGTTCGCTCCATATATTTTGTCCGTCGGAATTCAGTCTCATTCCATACAGGTCGTGGTGTTATCAACCGTTTCAGCCCAAACCAGCATTTCTTCACCGTCGGCGCTTCTGACAGCACCACCATTCCAGCGAATACTACTGCTTATGACCAACGGTTTGCCGTTGGACTCCCACAGTAAACCATCTTCTGCGACAAGATAAACAACAAGAATCATCAATAAACACAGTAGCGCATAGCGTCTCATTTCCACCTCCAGTTTTGGTTGTTATCTATTTGTTTTGACACAACTTCGTAACCATTAAACACATGCAATATTTGTTCCGGACATGCCTGGGATTAGCGATATTCCAATCCCGATACGAGCTATTCGTCTTTCTCCGCGCGTATTCGGCGCATCAGTTTCTTTACGCAAGACCGGTTCACGCGTTTCATTAAGGGCTGTGAACGCATTTCGAACACTGACCGAAGGGTCGGCATATACTGTTACATGGTAGTACATTTCGCTGCGCGTGCTTTCCTCTTGCAATGGTGGGAACAAGAGAACGTTTACGTGTGTAAACGTTGTGTCCGCAGTTGACCAACAGGTAGTAGTAGTCGCTATCCGGAGCGTATGGATCAAGCGGCTGGTACCAGATCACATACAGCACATCCGTGCCCAGCGGGAATGGCATTCCATACGCGGTTTCGGTAACCTCTGTCCAGTTGAGGACGATATTGTTTCCGCTATCCACGATAGTCGGATCGGTCGCTGCCGGAGGCGATACGGCCCACTCGACCGTGATTTCAGCCTGATTATCCACCGTTGCGGAAGAGTCGTCGGTCGCCGTGAAGGTGATTGTCTCGCTGCCGAACCACCACTGATCCGGCTCGATGACGATCGCGTCGTCCGATCGGGCTAAGCTGGATGTGCGTGTTGCCCTGCCACGAGATGGTCAATTCGTCGCCGTACGTCCGATCGGCGTCGTCGAACACGTCGAAAATATTGAAGGAGGTCTGCCCGTTCTCGCTCAACACGATCGGGTCGAGCGGATCGATCACGACGGGCGCGTCGTTGATGGGCGTCACCGTGACCATGAAGGTATCGACTGCGGTGCCGCGCCTTCGAACGCTGCTGCGGTCGTAACCGTCTCCGGCGTTGATCGTCACGTGCTGCACGCCGCACCAGTTTTCTTCCGGCTCGATGGTGACGAAGTTTCCGGCATCGATGGTCACGGTAAGGTGTTCGTAGCCACTGGCAACGTAGGTCAGAACGTCCTTGATTCGGGTCGCTGAAGTAGTCGTCGAGGTCGAAGCCATCGATAATCTGATGGTCTTCCTGCATGACCTGATCCGGTATCTGCGACGACACCACCGGCGGAACGCTGACGTACTCGTATGCGCCGATATCGACGCGATTGTACATGACGCGCTGGTTGCCGGCCAGATCGTACTCCGGCAGGCTCAGCCCGGTCGTGTCCGCGATACCCGCGTTGATGCAGGGCGACGGACCGGATAGCTGGTACGGATAATCGCCGGTGTCGAGGAACGCGGGATCGGTGTCGAGGCAGTCGATGTAGTCGCCGGTGAAGGAGCCGATAATTCCTGATTGTCCATCTTCTATATCACAATTGATGAAATCGGGACTCTCACTAACGATATTTATCTGATCACCGTTATTGCCCCAAACAATTGAATTATAGACCGACAAATCAATGGTTCCCAGAGTTCTAATGCCGGGCTCCATCAGTTGCTGTATTGCCGACAATTGTAAGATTTGAAAACAGCCCTGTGAAATTGTACAGGCGTATTGCTCCGCCATTATATGCCGAGTTTGAAAGAAACAGGCAGTCAGACATTATCATGCTACCGTTTATAAGCGAATAACGCCCCGCCATCATTAGCCGAATTTGAATGGAAAGTACAATTTGCAATGGACAATCCTTCTGCGTCTTTCAGGAACACAGCCCCTCCGTCGTCAGCCCACGACCATTGGCTATCATTTTCCATCCGTAGCATGCCCATACGCGAACTCGCAGTACTCGAGCACCGATTCCGGGTTGGTTGCGGGTGTCTGATCGAAGCGCACACCCTGCCAGCCTTCGGTTGTGTTGAGCGGATGAAAGACGATCATCTCATCCTGCGTACCCTGCGCGAGAATCTGTCCCTGCACGTCGATCCTGTAGTGCCCCTGGAACTCGATATCCACGCCCGGTTCGATGATGAGCGTTTCGCCGTCGGGGATCGTGATATCGCCGAAGATCTTATACTGTGCGAGGTTCTGCCATGTTCCGCAGTGGTTTCCGGCGTTCTTGGCGATCCAGGTGACGGTCTGGTTTTCGTAGGCGCCGATGTCGAGCAGGGTTTCGATCGCGCGGGTTGCCTGCCAGATCGAGAGGGAAATCGCCGCTGTCGAAGGTGGTGGAATCGGCGATGTTGATGCAGGGCGAGCTGTCCTGAAGCTGGTAGGGATGGCTGCCTGTGCCGGTGAAGAGCGGATCGAGGTCGATGTTGTAGAGGAACATGGTGTTGAAGTCGTAGGTCTGTCCGCTGTAAACGGTCACGCCGGATTGCCCATCCTGGACGTCCGAGTAGGCGATCACGGGTTGCGAGTTGTTGCGCAGATAGATCTCGGTCCGCTGTCGCGGCTGCCGCCGTTGTTCCAGAAGATGTTGTTGTAGATATCGGGTGAGGACGCGCTGAGGTAGATCGCGTCGCCGCTGACGGTCGCGCTGTTGCCGGTAAACGTGTTGTTGACGATCGAGCCGCCGGATCCGGATGCGTAGATCGCGGCGCCGTTCTGGGTCACGACGTTGTCGTTGAAGAGGTTATTGATCACGGTTCCGGTCGATCCGTAAACGCAGATCGCGCGCCGTGCTTGATGTTGGTGTCGTTTTCGTGGAAGTGGTTTCGATCGACGATAAAGTCGTCGCAACTGGTCATGTAGAGTCCGCCTACCGATATTGGCGCTGTTTCCGCTGAACTCGGATTCCGCTACGACCGCATTCTCGCAGGTCGAGAAGTAGATTCCGCCGCCGAAGGAGGAAAAGAGGTTCTGGCAACTGTTGTCCATGAATGTCGAGCCGGTAATCTCGACCAGATCTGCCCATGTGATGTAAAGGGCCGCGCCGTTGGTACTGCACTCGTTCGCCTGGAAGAGGCAGCCATCGATGGTCAGCGGATAGTTATAGACGCTGGTGTCGTTGAAGAGGATCGCGCCGCCGAACTCGGATGTCGCTTCGTTTGCCTGGAAATCGCAGTCGATGAGGGTGAGTTCGGTGTTCAGTGCGCAGATCGCGCCGCCGGAATTGGCGTGGTTATAGACGAAATTGACAGCTTCCAGACTCACCTCGGAGTCTTCCATAAAGATCGCGCCGCCGTTGCCGTTTGTCATATTGCCGTTGGAGATGTTCAGGTCGCGGATCTGGACATCGGTCGATTCGTTGATGTACAGGACCCGACCGGAGCCGGTACCCTGGATGTAGGTTTCGTCCTCGCCGCTGCCCTGGATCGTGGTGTGATCGAGCAACTGGAAGGGGAATTTTTCGCTGGTCTCGCTGGAATTGAACGCGCCGCTGCCGACGTGGACCGTGACCGGGTTTCCGACGGTAGGGTAGATGCGTCCCAGCGCGGTTTCGATGCTCTTGACCGGGTCGCTGGTGGTGTTGCCGACATTCACGTCGTTGCCCCCAGGTCTCCACGTAGATATCGCCGCCGTAGATCGCTTCGAACTCGCCGGAACCGCCCGCGAAGGTGAACTGCCCGTCCGTAAATGCCCAGTAGGATGAAACCTCTTGCAGCGCAGTGTTATAGACGTCGAAATGGCAGCTATCGGCGTGGATGGTCTCGGTGGAATTCGCCATATCCGCGTAGATGGTTTTGCCGAAAACAGCCCAGTTGCCTTCGAAGTGGTTGTCACCCGGATTGATGCTCCGTGTCATGCCCCACTGACCGGCGTCCTCGATCGCACCGCCGAAATTGGGCTTCGCGTTCAGCGCGTAGGCTCCGCCGCCTTCATCGACCGCCGTGTTGTCCTTCACCTTGTTCTTCTCGAGGATTGCGTTGAGACCTTCGATGAAGATGTTGCCGCCCACTTTTTTGTCGTTGTAGAGCCTTCCCGCGCCGTTGATGAGCGAGAGTCCGACGATCTGCGGCACGGCGTTGGGGTTGCTCCCTGAGGTGATTTTGAGCGTACTGGCCTCGTCCTCGTCCCAGCTCGGATCGCCCGGACGGTATTCGCCGCTGATTTCGGTGTTTGCGACATGAGATTCGTCGCGGTCGATGTAGTATTCGGAGGCGAGGATGATCTCCTTGCCCTCGATGTGGATGTTCTCGCGGTAGGTTCCGTCGCGCACGATGATAATCTGGTGGAAGGTCGCGGCGTCGATGGCTTCCTGCCACGGTGGCGTAGTCGTCCGGCACGAAGATGTAGATCGCGGGAATCGAATTCGAGGGTGAAGGTCGCGTCGCTCTGGTCGGAGGTCTGGTTGCCGAACTGGTCGGTTGCGGTGATGCGGATCAGATACTGCTCGCCGGGCGCTGTCGGCGGATTCCACCAGCAGCTATCGGTCGTAGTCGAGCGATTCTTCGATCGTGGCCCATTCCGAGCCGCCATCCGCGCTGTATTCAACCGTTACGCAGCCGTCCGGAAACGCGTAGTCGCCGGCTGTCCAGGTGATCTCGTGCTCGCTGCCGATGTAGAGCGTTTCGCCGCCGTTCGGGTACGTAACGCTTACAGTCGGATCGACGGTATCCAGTACGACCTGATCCGATACGATCTCCGTCGTTACAGCCGCAATCCACAGCGGGATGATTACCAGCAGCCCGATCAATGTCCATTTCGAAACTCTATGCATTTTTCTCCTCCGAGAGATTTTACGATTATTCTGAAATATCTTCTGAATCCTGGTTTTTATGCTCTAAACTCAATACTTCTGCGGGTTGATCAAGCGAAATGCCGTCTCTTGCATTGAGCGGGGGAAACAACTTTCTTGCCTGTTTTTGCTTCGAGTTCAAGGCGTGCATTCCGGGCAACATGCGCCATCCACAGTTTGAACGGCTCAGCTTTGGGCGAAGGTATCGATTGAATCAGCCGGGAATAGCTGCTCGGTCGATGCGCAATCGGTTCTATACTTCTTACCATCTGCAGCGGTCATTTTCAGTTGACTACAATTTGTAGTCAACTCGCTACCTTCCTTCTTCAGACGGGTTTTCAGTACGCTCCAGTACTTTCTGGGGTTAGGGCTATCCGTCAATACCGCCACCACATCGACAATGGAGAAATACCACGTCTCTTGCTCTTCGTCCCAGAGCGAACGTATTGTCCGCTGCCCAAAAACCTTCATCACTTCGTTTTGTGTCATTGCTCTTTATGCTCTCATTTTTTTGTCTGAATCAGGATTCACAGGATTCACACGATTATCATGATTAGAGACAAGAGAGCAGCCAGCTCGGGTTTGCATATTCTCCATCCTGTTTATCCTTTTTTTTTGTCTGAATCAGGATTCACTGGATTTACATGATTTACAGGATTAGAGAGGAAAGGCGCCATCTGCGAGCTGGCTGCTCTCCATCGTGCTAATCCTGATAATCCTGAAAATCCTGATTCAGACAATCTCACTTCTGACAATTCCCAAATATCCTCTTCACTTCAAGACTGCGACCACCAAAATTGATCAGCAGTCCCAAAGGTATATTGTATGCTGTCAGGTAGTTCTTGATCTGCGCGAGATGCACATCCTCAAGCTCTTTGATCGCCTTCAATTCAACAAGAATATCGCCATCGACGATGAAATCCGCTCGTCGGGTACCGACACTTACACCTTTATAAAATATCTCCTGATCGGCTTCTCTTTGATAAACCTATGCTTTCCAAATCAAACTCAACTGCAAGCGCTCGCTGATACACGACCTCCTGGAATCCATTGCCCAGAATATTGTGTACATTCATCGCGCAAACCGATGATCCGGTGCGTTCGATCATCGTTGAAGACTGTCATTGTATATCCTTCTGTCTGAATCTGGATTAGAGAGTTCTGAATCAGGATTCACAGGATTTACATGATTATCATGATTAGAGAGGAAAGGCACCATCTGCAAGCTGGCTGCTCCCCATCGTGTTAATCTTGCTAATCCTGAAAATCGTGATTCAGACATTCTCTCAAACATCTACTCCGCCTTCTTCACGATGCGAAAGCCGGCGTTGTTCAAATTCCCATATGGATTTCTATGGGCCCTGAAAGTTATCCTACAATACATGTTTGGGCTTGTTGGTCCACCTCCTCGTCTAATACGCTCAATACCATTTGGAGCTCCAAGTGGATTTGTTTGAGGATTTGCGCTATAGTCGTCCCACCAGTCCCAGCACATTTCATAGACATTTCCGCTCATATCATAGATATATAACCCATTCGGATCCTTCTGTCCTACCGGGTGCGTTGTGCTGCTCGAGTTGCCATCATACCACGCGACATCGTCGATGGTATCGCTTCCGGCGTAGATGTAATCCGGATCGTTGGTTGCACCTCGGGCGGTGTACTCCCATTCGGCTTCGGTGGGCAAACGGTAACCATTGGCAGACCAGTTGCAGGTGACGTTTTCGCCGTTGATGGTGTAGCAAGGCGTAAGGCCTTCGTCGCTGCTCAGCTCGTTACAGAAGTTCACGGCATCGAACCAGGTGATATTCTCCACAGGTCGTTGGAGTACTCCCGTGGAAAGAGGATGGATTCGATCCCATCACAGCAAGATATTGCTCCTGTGTCACCTCGTGCCGGCAAATATAGAAGGCGTCCAGCGTTACCTGATGCACAGGCTGCTCGTCCGCTTGTCCGATGTGCAGCGAATCGCCCATCCAGAACGTCCCCGCCGGCACATACGCGAAGCCGAAGAGGTTGTCGCTGGCGGAACGCGCGATGCGGAAGCCGATGTTTGATTGTTGATTATCCATGTTTAACAATTCTCTGTTTGAGACTGTATGCTGATAAGTTGCTAGCTCATCCAACTTCCACCTCGTCGTAATTTATACGTTCCATTTGATGCTCCCGTCGGATTCCACTGCGGGCTTACATCGTAGTAATCCTCATCGTACCAATCCCAGCACCATTCCCAGACGTTTCCGCTCATGTCGTACAAACCTTTACCGTTGGGCTTACGGTTTGCGACCGGATGTGTATAACCAGCCGAATTACCAGCATACCATCCCACATTCGCCATCACCTCGTCGCCGGAATAGGTAAAGCCTTCGTGCAGGTCGCCACCCTTTGCGGCGTATTCCCATTCCGCTTCGGTGGGTAAGCGGTATCCGTCGGCGTTCCAGTTGCAGGTGACGGAGGTGCCGTTCACGGTGTAGCACGGATCGTAGCCATCTTGCGCACTGAGCCAGTTGCAGTATTCCACAGCGCCGTACCAGGACACCTCGATGATCGGCAATCCTCCATAGCTGCGTACTGGGAGCCGACGAACTCGAACTCAGTCGTATAATCTATTGCGCAGCCTGTATCGTTGATATCGATGACTTCATTGCTGTGCAGATAGCCGTTACTTGCCACGCCGGCGCCGTTCAGGAACTCGACGAACTGCGCGTGTGTGATCTCGGTGTTGCCAAGGTAGGAAGTCGTCAACGATCACGGTGTGTACGGGCTGCTCGTCCGCTTCGCCGTCATTGCTTCCCATCTCGAAGCTGCCGCCCTCGATCAGCACTTCTTCGTACTCGACGACCGGCTCGG
>CAXXVK010000046.1:0-19003 GCA_963676915.2 Myxococcota bacterium | reverse complement strand
ATCCAGGAGCGGTTCGACCTGATTCAGTGCTTTTTCGATCACTTTTTCACGAAACACCGGGTAGGCCATCACGCGGGCGGAAATCCAGTTTTCGACCTTTTCGTATTCGTAGAAATGCGGTTGATCGTCGAGATTGAAGAACAGGTTGGAGCGTTCCGGCAGGGAAACATCCAAATCCACCTCGCCGGGTTGGAAACCGAAAATCTGCCCGGTGGTCGATTTGAGAGATACGAGGATTTCCTCCAGTGCGGCCCGGTAGCGTATCAGGGATTCTTCGTAGCCTTTTTCGGCACGAGAAAATGCCCGTTCGCGCAACTGTTCCAGCAGTTTGAGCGAGGAATTCCTCCGCTCTTCGGAGAGAATCTCGACCAAATCGTCTTTGCGTTCCTCTTCGATGGTCTGCGCGGTTTTGCGGATTTCCTCCTGCACCGGTTTTACGGCCCGTTTCAGGAAACCTTTCAATACCCAATCGATTTCGGCCAATACGACTTCCAGGTCGGATTCCAGAATGGCTTCGTGCTCCGCCCGAAGGCGTGCCAGTCGGGTATAGGCTTTTTTGAAACGTTGAAGCTTTTTCTCATTCTGACTGATCGGCTTGTCCACACTCGCCATTTCGACGCTTACCGTATCGATAAACGTCGTTGCGATCTGCCGTCCTTTGCGCACGAGGGATGCTTTAAGCAGGCTTAACGACTCGGCACGAGCCAGGTAGGTCAGACGGTCGCGAATGTGGCTGACTCCGCCGTCCGCATCCAATTGGTCGTCTGCCGAGATTTTTTTGAACGGGGCGATGGCGGCGGTCAAATACAGTTCGGGATCGGAATCGACATTCTTGAGCACCGAGCGTGTGAAATCGCTGACTTCCTCTCGTTCGGCCTTAGATAACTGGTCGCTTTTATTGATGATATAGATCATCTTGGGCACGGTCGGGCGGATTTCTCCCAGAAAACGCAACTCTTCTTCACCGATCGGCGGGGAGCCGCCCAGCAGGATCAATCCGGCATCGACTTGTGGCACGAATTTTCGTGTCGTGTCCGAGTTGTGGGTAAACGTGGACCCCAAACCGGGGGTGTCTACCAATACGACACCGCTTTTCAACAGTGGAGAAGGCACGGTAATGCGCACCGCATCGACGCCGCGCTTGTTGTGGGGATTGTCGCGCTCGGTGACGAACTCGCCGATTTCCCCCGCAAAAATGCGTTTTTCCTCACCGTTGTTGAAACTGACCGAAATCTGTCGCTTGGGACCGTATTCGATCAACGTAATCACGGACGTGACCGGCAAAGCGCCCGTCGGCAGGATTTCAAGGTCCAGCAAGGCATTGATAAACGTGCTTTTTCCGCGTTTGAATTGACCCAACACCACGAGATAAAAGCGTTTTTCCGCCAATCGACGGATCAGTTCCCGGGTCTGTTCGGCCAGCTTTTTATTTTCGTCGTTCCGTACCAGCGAAAAAAGGGTTTCCAATGCCGCACCCAGTTCGCTGTCGTTTGAGCGGGTTTCCGGTGGCATTTGTTGTTCCATGTCGTTCAACTACCGATTGAATGAATCACGCACCCATCCATGGGCCTGAAAACCCATGTGTACAAGCTGTCTTATAGTGGATTGCTGGAAAGATTGCAAACAACGGGGCGTCTCCTCATCCGAATTTCCACGTAAACTGGAATTTGGAACAAAAAAACCGGGAAAATGCTTTTCCCGGTTTTAAAAACGTAATGAATTGGCGACGATGTCAGAGCATCGAAGAAAGTGTCATTTGTGCGACTTCCTTGGTTTGGGGCCAATCCTGAATCATTTCCTCGATTTTTTCCTTACCCATGTAGGGAAGAAGCATTTTGAAGGCTTCGGCCGGTTCGACGAATTCGTAATCCTTGGCTCCGTTTTCCAGATGTGAGGCCAGCCTCAAGGCGCAGCGAACCAGATGCACAGGATAATGGGTTTGATCCGGTGGCAGATCGTCGTCGTGATGCTCGCGCAAAATCTGTTCCAGCGGGTCGGGAAGACTCCAGCGTTTGGCGATAAACGCCCCAATTTTCGGATGTAGCGCCAGATCCAGTTTTTTGAAAGCGGCTTGAGCTTCTTCCGAGTTCAACGAGGTGGTGGCGGAGAAGGATTCGAAAGATTTGACGATGGTAGGCGTCCCGATGTTATGCACCAGCCCCGCCATGAAAGAATACTCCACACCTTCGCCCACTTCACGAGCCAGCAATTCGGCCAGAATCGCCGTGCTCAACGAGTGAACCCAGACCTCCCGCAACGTGTCGGAAAAAGTCGTACTTTGAAACGTATTGTTGGCCAGAGAATAGGCCATCGCCAAATCCCGCACACCACGCAGGCCGATACGCGACATGGCCATTCTCAGGTTGGCGGTTTGTACGGAGGAACGGGCAAACAATGCACTGTTCGCCATGCCTACGATTTTGGCCGCAAGGTACTGATCCATGCGCACGGCGCTTTCCAGTTTGGCGAAAGTAGTATCCTCCTGCATGGAAAGACGCATGATTTCGGCGGCGACATGGGGAAGCGGCGGCACTTCGATCCGGTTCGCCTTGATCTTCTTGCTAAATTCCTCAAAAAGACTATCGATGTCGAACGTTCCGTTATCCATAACACCTTCTTGTCCCATAGAATGTAATTTCTTCGTACAACAAAATTGCTCTATAGCTTCTACCATAGCTTACTGCAATTGTACACTTTCTCCGCTGGTCATGACAAACATATCTATCCGGCGATTCAAAGCGCGCCCTTCTTCGGTTGCATTCGTGGCAACGGGACGGTAGTGGGCGTAGGCGCCGATCGACAAACGTTGCGGTTCGATTCGATAGCCTTCGATCAGATACCGGACGATGGTCAATGATCGGTCGGTGGAGATTTCCCAGTTTAAAAACTCTTCTCGCCCTCCTGCTCCTTCCGAGTCGCTATGGCCTTCCACACGTATCTTATGGGTAAGAGGTTTGAGAATGGAAGCGATGGAATCGATAATCGGAATGGCTTCGGGGCGCAATACGGTCGAACCGGGATCGAAAAAATAGGCGTCGAGCATACGTATCCGCAAGCCGCGTTCGGTGACCGCCAATTGAAGCGATTTCATGTTTTCGTCTTTCGAACGACCGGAATTGAGACGTTCTTCGAGTTTTTCCTTGATCTGAATCAGGTCGAGACGCTGGCTGATGGGAATACCGCCGCCGCTTTTCACTTTGTGCTGATTGACGAAAATCTGGTTGGCCTGCGGACCGGAGAAAATCATCGGTTCCCCTACACCGCCGGTTCCTTCGAAGTGCATGGCGAAACGAATGGCTCCGACGACATCCTTCATCCGTTGGGCATCCACTTCACTGACGGCGTACATGACAACGAAAAAGGCGAACAGCAACGTAATGAAGTCGGCGTAGGACACCAGCCATCGTTCATGGTTGACATGTTCTTCATGCTTTTTCTTTTTCATGCTATCTTACTTTTCCACTTCTTTTTGTTTTTCCGAGAGGAAAATCTGAAGCTTTTCTTCAATGACTTTCGGGTTGTGTCCGGCTTGGAGCGCCAGCAAGCCTTCGGTAATGACCGTATAGGCAATCATTTTTTCTGACACGCGTCGTTTCAACTTATTGGCGATCGGCAGGCAGAGCAGGTTGGCGAAACTCACGCCGTAGACCGTAGCAACGAAGGCCACGGCGATACCGCCACCGAGCTTCGAAGGATCGTCCAGGTTCTGCATAACGTGAATCAGACCCAGCACCGCGCCGATGATGCCGACCGTCGGGGCATACCCTCCGCCCGCTTCGAAAACTTTCGCTCCGATTCCGGCTTCTTCCTCTTCGAGGTAGATTTCCGTCTCCATGTGTTCGCGTACCATTTCCGGTTCCAGACCGTCGATGATCTGCTGGAGATAGCGTTTCATGAAAGGATTCGAGACCGTTTCGAGATTTTTTTCCAGCGCCAACAGGCCGTCTTTACGGGCGACCTTGGCCATCTCCACGATTTCCTTGATGATTTGTGAATTGTCCACTTTGGGGGGCTTGAAGGAAATGATAAGATCCCGTATCGCCAGTTTCAGATCCGCACCGGTGAAACCGACCGTCACGGCTCCGATGGTGCCGCCGATAACGATAATAAAGGCCGGACCCTGAATCAAAGAACTGATGTGACCACCTTCGAGAGCCTGGCCACCCAGAATCGCCCCGAAACCGAGGATAATACCGATAATTGTAGTTAAATCCACTGCCTACTCCTGTTGGCTGTTCACGTCTTGTGCCTCTTCCGTTTTTTCAGAAATCGTCCGGTGAACGGACTGCATGATCCACTGTTTGTACTGCACGACGTTTCGGATCAAATCGTCCACATCGTCTTTCAAAATCACCCGGTGGCCGTTGGTAAGAGTCACGGTCGTATCCGGTGTGGATTCGACGAGCAGGATGTGCTCGGCATTGATGACGATGGGATCGCCCTGTAAGCGGGTGACTTTGATCACTTTTGAACCTCTTTCGCTGGCGGTTCTCTTTCACGACGTGTCGCAATTATTATTATCGGGCGGGAAAATCATGCCTGAAGTTGAATTTTCCATTAAAGGCACCGTCGAGAGAGCCGATATGGATTTTGTGTACGCGGAAGAAACCCGGCCCCCCATGCTCGTGAAAGGAGGTTTACCGGCGTTTCGAGCACTGTACGGAACTTGTGAATCGAAGGGACTCGCAAGTCATCATTGATAACGGTCGCCATGGTTCTTTCAGATCACCGCCAACCAGAAGCGTTATTCTGGGCTGAATCGGCACGGACGCCGATTGTCTAAAATTCAAAACCCGCTATAGGGAATTTCCAAGGAGGAAATGATGACTCTCTCAATTTTAACGAACTCAGCCTCGCTTAACGCACAGCGAACGATGGGCCAAAACAGCAACAAGCTCCAAACCAACTTTGAGCGCTTGTCTTCCGGTCTCCGCATCAACTCCGCCAAGGACGATGCTGCCGGATTGGCCATCACCGACCGGTTCACCTCGCAGATTCGCGGCTTGAACCAGGCCGTACGTAACGCCAATGACGGCATTTCCATGTCGCAGACGGCTGAAAGTGGTCTGGAAGAAATCGGCAACATTCTGCAACGTTTGCGCGAACTGTCCGTCCAGTCGGCCAACGACTCCAACACCGCGACGGACCGCCAGGCGATCCAGACTGAAGCGGACGCACTGACCGCCGAAATCGACCGCATTTCCGGCACTACGAACTTCAACGGTCGGCAACTGCTCGACGGTTCGTTCAGCGGTGCGAAAATTCAGGTCGGCTCCAACAGCGGACAGTCGATCGAAGTCAGCATCGATTCGGCCCAAACCGCCAATCTGGGTGCCGTTGCCAGCAAGACCACCGCTACCGTGACCGGTACGGCGATGTCCGCCGGTGACGTGGTGCTCAATGGTGTGTCGGTTCGCGCCAGCTCGGCTACGGACGACTCGTTGTCCACCGTCGGACAGGATGCGTCGGCCATCTCCAAAGCCGCCGCGATCAATGCATCCAGCGCCCAGCATGGTGTCACCGCCACGGTCAATGCCAACGAGCACACCGGTGCCGCCGAAATCGCGGATGCCGGTGGTACGTTGGATGGCACCAACTACGTCGAAATCAACGGCGTGCGCATCCAGGGCGATGTCGTCAACGACGACGCCGACGGTGCTCTGCGCGCGGCGATCAACGCGGTTTCGGGTCAGACGGGTGTTGTGGCGAGCCTGGACAGCAGTGCGGCTGGCGACAAGAAACTGGTGCTCACTGCCGCCGATGGCCGGAACATCAACGTGGCCGCCGGAGGTACCGGTGCGACCATCACCGGTGTCAGCGCCGGAACCACCTACGGTACGATGACGTTGGAGAGCGACTCCGACATCAACATCACCAGTACCGGAACGATCGGCAACGCCGGTTTGACCACGGGTATCACCAGCGTCAACACCGCGACCAACATCGGCAGCATGGACCTTTCGACCCAGGCCGGTGCGGATACTTCCATCGGTACGATCGACAAGGCCCTGCGCCAGGTTTCGAAGCAACGCGCTTCCTTGGGCGCCACGCTCAACCGGCTGGAATCCACGGTTTCCAACCTGAGCGCTTCGTCCGAGAACCTCTCGGCTGCCCGTAGCCGGATCATGGATGCCGACTTCGCCAGTGAGACGGCGGACTTCTCCAAGTCCCAGATCCTGCAGCAGGCTTCGACCTCGATCTTGGCCCAGGCCAACGTGTCGAACCAGGCTGCTCTGAGCTTGCTCGGCTAGGCTGAACAACCAGCAGGGGCGGGGCTTCCCGCCCCTTTTTGAAAAACGAAGCACCGAATTTTTTTACCGAGATTCAGGGATCTTTGACAAAGTGTCGAGTGACGCGTGGCGAGAGGTGCGACTTTCGCGAAACGGGATAGAAACCTCGTGAAAACAGCTAGATACAAATGAAACACGCTTCTTTTTACTAGACGAAACGCCACGATTTCGACACTTGTTTTCCGTTTTTTCAGGAGTCCGTTATGGCAGTGGGTGGTCTAAGCGTAGGATTGGCATCAGGCATCGATATCGATAGCATGATCAGTAAAATGATGTCTATCGAAAAACGCCCGATCTACGCATTGCAGGCCGACATTCAGGAAATCGAGAATTACCAGAAGGTTTATGGTTCTTTTGCCCCACTGATTACCGATCTCGAAAACGCCGCAGGCGAGCTTTCCGAAGACAATCTCAACAAGGTTTTGGTCGATAACGACAATGCCAAAGCCATTACCGTCGTGGCCGAGTCCGACGCCCTCGTCGGTTCGCACGATATGATGGTTCACCAGCTCGCTACGGCGCATCGTCTGGCCTCCCAGGGCTGGCAGGATGCTGATACTTCGCCGATTTCTTCGGGTACGGGTACGTTTACCGTACAGATCGGCGTGGATGGCGAGCAGGTTTCCGTGGATATCACCACCGAAACCACACTCAACGACCTGGCCAAAGCCATCAACGCCGAAGAAGGCGACATGACCGCCAGTGTGGTCAGTGACGGTACGGTCGGCAATGCCTACCGCCTCGTGCTGACCTCCAACGAGACCGGAGAGGACAACACGGTCATCGTATCGTCCAATCCGACCGATCTCAACTTTACCTCCAATCAGATCGAAGAAGCTGTAGCGCACGATGACAACTCTATGGCGTACACCGGAAACGTCACCTCGTCGGGAACGTACACGGGAACTTCGAGCAAAACCTACCAAGTGGAAATTCTAACCGGTGGAGCCGCCGATGTAGCCACCTACAAGGTTTCGACCGATGGCGGCATGACCTGGGACGACAACGGCGGCAGCGGATATGTGGCGGCATCGGTCGCAACGGCCATCGGCGGAAATACCGAGGGCGTCGATATCGCGTTCACCGATTCCGGAACATTGACGGCTGGCGACCGCTTTTATGTGGATGCAACCACTCCGACCTTGCAAGAAGCCAAAAATGCGGTGTTCGAGTTGGACGGAATCTTGCAGACCCGCGCCTCGAACGAAATCGAGGATGCATTGGAAGGCATCACGCTGACCTTGAATATCGCCGATGATGAAGAGGATTTGCATTTCGAAGTCAAGCGGGAAGCCCAACCCGTTATCGATAAACTGAACAATTTCCTCGAATCCTACAACGAGTTGGTCAGCGGGATTCGCGAACACCAGACCTACGACCCGGAATCGGATGAAGAAGCCGGAATCCTGTTGGGCGACGGTACTGCGAACCTGATTCTTTCCCAGCTTCGAACCGAACTTTTCGCCCCGGCGGAAGGGGTTGAAGGAAATTTGCAGACATTGTTCGATATCGGCGTCACCATGGACGAAAATGGTGCATTGAAGCTGGAATCGAGCGAACTTGAAGAGCTGCTTGAAGAAAAGCGCTCCGAAGTGATCCGAGTGCTGGCATCGAGCACCTATTCCGCCAATAGCCAGATTACCGTGACCAACCGGCCCGATGAGATCGAAGCGGGCAATTACGCGGTGAACATTACCCAGCCTGCGACCAAAGGGGAAGCTTGGGCAACAGCCGCGCAGGCGGATACGCTGGCACAGGACGAAAACATCTTTTTCAGCTATACGACGGGCGCAAATGACGACGATCCGACGTACGTGAATTTCTCCGTTTCCTTGTTGACGGGAGATGATTTGCGGGACGTCGTGAACCGTCTCAACTCGGCATTCAAAACCGAAGAAGTGCGCCTGCAAGCCTATAACGATTCGGGAACCCTGGCGATTGAAGCGACCGATTACGGTTCGGATCTCAAGTTCAGTTTCCAGTCCAACATCACAACGGGGGCGAATACTTCCAGAATCGGGACCGGTATCATCGAAGGTCAAGGGCAGGACATCGAAGGAACCATCGGAGGAAAAATCAGCACCGGTGTGGGCGCAACCCTCATCGTTGACGAAGAAACGGGAGACAGTCTCGCAGATCTGAAAATCGAGTACACCGGATCTTCAACCGGTTCGGTCGGTTCTATAAGCGTTACGGAAGGAGCCGATACACGATTCGAGAATCTCGTGGCCTTTATCAACGACGGAGACGAGTCCGTCCTTGGTGCGAGAAACAGCTCGCTGGCCGACCAGATCGAGAGCATCCAAGACAGTATCCAGCGCAAGGAAGCGCGTCTAGAAAAGGTTGAGGAACGATATCGAGCGCAATTCGCCGCCATGGAAGAGGCGTTATCGGTCATCAACCAACAGGGAGATTTTTTAATACAGCAATTGGCCTTGCTGTAAACCACCAACTCATGGAAGAGAGTGATTGTCATGGTATCTTACGCCGCCTGCAACAAAACGTACACAACCAATCAATATTCCGGTATGTCGCCCGCAAGAATCGTTCTTGCGATGTTCGACGGTGCGTTGCGTTCCATGGAACGGGCTGAAATCGCCCTGATGGAAAACGACGTGAAAACTCGCGGGGAGTCCGTGAGCAAAGCGATTGCGATCGTCAGCGAACTGCAGAATTCCCTGAACATGAAAGATGGCCGTGAAATCGCGGAAAATCTTCATGCGCTTTACGACTACATTAACCGGGAATTGATCCGATTCAATATTTCTAAGGACCGCAAAGCGCTCGATTCCTGTCGGGATGTGGTCCAGAAACTCCGCGACGGCTGGAACCAGATGCTGAACCAGCAGGCGGAGACGATCAGTAGTGCCAAAATCAGTAGTGGAGGATACCTGTAATGAACACCAACTCGTTTTCGGGTGACAGCGCCGTCGATATGGATCGTGCGGCGGTCTCGACCGACGAGCATCCCCTGAACCGGTTTTCGCTTCGGGCCGTATTTGAGAATTCGGTCGAGGCGATGTTGCTCGTGAGGGTCGGCAAAGACGAGAATTTTCGGATTGCGGAAGCCAACGAACGGGCTTCCGAAATGTACGGAAAACCTCGCGAACAGTTGCTTCAGGCTCCGCTGGGGTTGATCTTCGGACCCCACGCCCTGACCGAATTCGAGTTGTTACGACATACCGACGAGGCCGCCGAAGGCTTCGTGTTTTCCACCACGAATCGCCGGGCCGACAACGAACAGATTCCGGTTCGTGTCGATTGCGTGCGTCTTCCCGAAGAAAACGGCGAATTCTTCTGGATGGCGATTCACGACCTCTCCGGTGAGCGCGATTCTCAGGTGCTTTTCCGCACGATGCTGGAATCGTTGCCGGTGGGTGTCGTTGCCGCGACCGCTCCCACCGATATCTTCAGTGAAGACCTGGGCGGAGAAATCATTTTCAGCAACCTCGCGGCCTGCACGATGCTCCAATGCACGGACGTGCGCGAAATGAACCGACTTGGGCTGAAAAAGATCATGGCTCAGGCCGATCCGCGTAAGCTGCAAAATCTGAGCGGAGAGTTTCAAGACAACGGCAGAGGATACGTGGACAATCTCGACCTCTCGAATATCGATGGCGGGATTATCAACGTGGAACTGACCATGGTGCGCGTGCGGCAAGGGCGGCAGTTCATTCACCTGTTCGTGTTCCGTGACCGCTCCGAGCAGATCAGCCACGAACACAAACGACGCGAGTTGGAACAAGCGCTGCTGCATAGTCAGAAACTCGAAGTCGTCGGCGCGCTGGCTTCGGGTGTGGCCCACGATATCAACAACTTCCTGACCATCATCACCGGGGGAATCGGTATTATTTCCGGGAAGATGCCCGAAGACGAACTGGCGCAACTGAACGTTGCCAATATCGAAAAGGCCATCGGTCGCGCAACGGAACTGGTTCGCCACCTGTTGGGCTTCGTGCGCAACGGCAACAGTGCCGAAACCGAAGTTCCGCCGCTCGAAATCTGCGACAGCGTTCGCAAGCATTTCGACATGATGGAAACGGCGGTAGGGCGGCGCGTACAAATTACCCTTCAGGATGACGGCGGTCCGCATTGGGTGAAGATCAAACCGGTGGCGCTACAACAGATTTTACTCAATCTCTGTATCAACGCTCGAGATGCGATGGATCACAGCGGCGAAATCAAAATTACGTTGGGACTGGCCAATTCCGTCGGTTCCGACCGCAACAGTCAAGCCGCTCGAAAATTTGTGCTGGTTACCGTCAGTGACAACGGCGAAGGAGTTCCCGAGGATTTACGAAAAGATATCTTCAAACCCTTCGTCACGACCAAGAAAGACGGAAAAGGTACCGGACTGGGGCTGGCGATGGTGCATCGGCTCGTCAACCAGGCCGGTGGACGGATTACGTACGCTTCGGAGGTAGGTCAGGGAACGACGTTCTACATTCATTTACCGGTCATGCCTCAACCTACGAAAAAGAAAGGGCATTTGACGACAATTTTGTAGGCAAAATGCATAAACACTTGAAATTCGGCCCTTTCTTTGACAAATTATATGTATGAGTGACAGAGTAGCCGGTACACTACGTGCAAGTGAAGTAAGGAACCGGCCTAATGGTAGGAATCAAGGTGCCGAAATGAATATTTTGTTGGTGGAACCGGCGAAACAAAGCCTTTCCGTGTTCGAGAAAGTCGCTGAATCGATTCCCGGTGCTTCGATCGAGTTTCTTTCCATGTCAGAAGCGTGGAAAGTACGAGATCGGGAAAAGGTTCCTGTCGTACTTATCGGTTCCTCTATTCCGCGTGACGATCAATTGCGTCTGTGCAGGCAGTTCTCCGGGTCGGGAGATGTTCCGAATTTCGTCATCGTGATCCAACTGGAAGAACAGCTTCCCCGGCACATTCAAGCTGCGATCAATGCCGGTGCCGACGGATTCGTGCTGGAGGATGCATCCGAAGATCAGGTGTATTCCGCCTTTCGGATGGCTTGCCGTTTGGCCGACAGTGCCAACGAGAAAAACGAGTTGATTCAACAGGTTTTGATGACGGACCGTTTGTCGAGAGTAGGGCATCTCGGGGGCGGTATCGCCCATGAAATCAACAATTCGCTGACCTACCTGATGTTCAATCTCGATCAACTCGCCGAGGATCTTCCCAAGCTGATCGGGTCTATGCGCTACATTCAGGCGGTGATTTCGGAGCGTTTGGGATTTGAGGTAGCTCAAGAAATTTTTAAAGATATCGGTGAGTTCTTCTCGCACGATTTTCTCGAAAATCTCACATCGTTGGTCAAGGATGCCAACCACGGTTCCCAGGAAATCCGGCGCATCGTGCAAGCGCTGAAAACGCTATCCAATCTTCAGGAAAATCAGCTTGTTCAGGTGCGCATCGGTCGCGTGATTGAAACGGCCATGTATCTCGCTTTCAATGAGATCAAATACCGGGCACGCGTGACGAAAGATTTCGGAGAAACCCCGAATATTCTGGGTAGTTACAGTCAAATTTTGCATATGATCCTGAATCTCCTCGTGTTTTCGGCGCACACGATTCAGGAAGGCGATGCCAACAGCAACGAAATCCGTATCAGTACCTGGTTCGAATCCGATACTATCAAAATAGAAATTACCGATACCGGTCGGGAGATCGACCCGGAAACGGTTGAAAAAGCCTCTCGATCGCTCGGGAGAATGGATGCGCCCACACGCGAAGAAGACTTGACGTTGCTGGGGATGTCGGCTGCACAAACCATCGCTGGTTCGCTCAAGGGAGGCATTCAAATCGGTCAGCGAGCAGGCGGAGGAGGCAATCGCTTCACGATTTCCTTGCCGGCCAATATCGAAAAAAAAGAGGAGCCGAAAACAGTGATTAGCCCCGACAGAGTTCATCCCGTTTCATCGAAAACGGCGTTACGTGTCTTGATCGTGGATGACGAACGGTTGATCGGTTTGACCTTGGCAAGATCTTTGAAGAAAGAGTACGAGGTCGAGGTGGTCACCTCCGGCAAGCAAGCGAAAGAGCTTCTGGAAAGTCGCTCCGATTTCGACACCATCGTTTGTGATCTGATGATGGCGGATGTCAGTGGGATGGACCTTTACGAGTGGTTATCCGGTCAAAATCCTCAATTGGCCGCAAAAATGATCTTCATAACCGGTGGGAGTTTTACCTCTCGTGTGCGGGATTTTCTGGATGCCATGCCGGGGCGTTATCTGGAGAAGCCTTTCCAGATTCAAGCTCTCAAGCAAAGAATCAATGAGTTGATCGAAGCGACCGCGTGAACTGATCCTTGAAATAGAAAAACGGCGACAGTTACCTGCCGCCGTTTTTTGTGGTGCCCAAGGCCGGACTCGAACCGGCACGCCTTTCGGCACTACCCCCTCAAGATAGCGTGTCTACCAGTTCCACCACTTGGGCTTGGGGTCTTGTTCCGTCAAAGAGCGGAGAGAGCATATCCACACGCACCGTCCGTGTAAAGAAAAAAGTTCGACTCTTTGCGTTCTAACTGTAAATTTTTATATGGGGAATTCCTGTTCTCCAACGAAAGCCGATGTCACTCGTGGCTTTTGCATAAATCGGGATTTTGATGGTTTTTAGAAAACCCATGTGTGCCATAGTCTTACGCGCGAAGCGTGGAAGGCTGTGTTTTCCATGGTTTGCACAGTCTCCCGGACCTTTCGGTCCGTGAAGCTATGGCACCCCGAAGATTTATCTTCGGGATTTATGCAAGAGGTTCACTCCTCATGAAAATTCTTTTCGACGACAGCCCGTAACTCCTCGTGAATGATTCCATTGGACGCCACGATGCGTCCCCCTCGAATCGGATCGTCCACTCCGGAAAATCCGCTGACGCAGCCTCCCGCCTCCTTGACCAGCAGGATTCCGGCGGCGACATCCCAAGGGGAAAGCCCGATTTCCCAGAACCCGGCGAAAGCGCCCCGTGCGACGTAAGCCAGATCGACTCCGGCGGAACCGAAGCGTCGAAGCCCCCGTACTTTGTAAAGAATGTCGCTGATAATTGGCAGGTTATCGGGTTTTTGACCGGCACGGACACAGGCGAATCCCGTGGCCACGACCGATTCCGATAAAGTGACCGCCCGGTTGACGGAAATTCGCTGCCCGTTGAGCCACGCTCCATGACCGGCTTGTGCCCAGTAGGTTTCTCCGAATACCGGCAAATGTGTCACGCTGTGGGTGGGTCGATCTCCTTCCATGCGTGTCAGCAAAAACGCGAATTCAGGCAATCCGCTGGCGAAGTTCACCGTTCCATCGATCGGATCGAGCAGAAACCATGCGTCCCCACCGGAGGATTTGCCGCGTTCTTCACCCAAAAAACCATGATCCGGAAACGCTTTGCGTAACGCTTCGCGGGTCATGTCTTCGATGCGACCATCCACTTCGGTCAGCAGGTCTTTGATCCGCTCCCCCTTCAGTTCGATAGCGGATTCATCGATTTTCTTATAGTGTTCGAGCATGGTTTGTCCGGCCTTTTGGGCAAGATCGACCATCGTTTTTTGAATCATGATGCTTCCAATTCCTTTCAAAAAGACTGAAATCAAAGCTCTTTTTAAGAACCTTTTATTCAACGTGCACCACCATTATTCAACGTAATTCAGAATAATTCCTTAGGATATTCAAGTAAAAATTTCCCGAAGTTTCATTAAAATTTTTTTAAAGGTCTAGTTGATAGAAAAATTTAAAGATTATAAATAAAAAAAGTCTTTATAAAACAACCGTTATTGTGTATGTTGAAAAAAAAGATAAAATTATTTTCTTTGTCACTAGAAAATTTTAGTGTAGTTTAAAGTTGTATAAAAATGGGCAACCAATTGACGTCATGCAAAGAATGGATTACCATATGATGTCTTTTTACAGTCAAAACCATGGTACCATTTCTAGTCTCCTGAGGGGTTGCAATGCGTTTGAAACTGGGGTTGATTATCGTCGTCGTTTTCGTTTTGTTTCTCGTGCTGGCCAATGTCGCCGTCGTGGAACCGCTAAGGGGGGAAGCCTACGACGCCTTGACCTACAAACTGACCAACGGATACGAAAATTATCGTAAGGCTCGGCAAGCCGGACAAAAAGAGCGTCAGGAGCACGTCCTCAAATACGCAAACGAGAAGCGCCTTATCGAGTTGATCGATACATTGATCGAAGACGAAGAACAGGCGAAAAACCAACACTTCGACCTGTTCGAAGCCCTCGAATTCCTTACACAAGCCCGGTACAAAGGGGATCTCGTCATCGTTGTCGATAAGGATGGTAACGAACTGGCGAGAACGAATACCGGAAAGTGGTTTAAAACGAATAACTACATGAACGCCCCCCTCGTGGCATCGGCTTTGAAAAAGAACAAGTCCGGTGAGGATATCTGGTTGTTCAATAAAGACCAGCTGATCAAAGAAGGTCAGGGCGGTAAAACCTTCGATGCCAATAGTACGAAAACCATGTTGGTTACGGTGGCACCGATCATTTCTTTTGAAAAAACGGTGGGTGCGATCCTGTGGTGCAACGAGATGGGAGAATCCTTTGCCAAGGTCGAAACCGTGTTGACACCCGGTGAATTCGGCGTTTTCTCCCCCCAACGCATCCTCGGAACCACGTTGAATTCTTCGGCTGAGGCCGAACTCGACGATTGGATCAAATCCAACCAGGGTCGTATTGGTGAAGTTTTGACGTCCCATAAGCCGATTACATTGCCGATCTCCTTGGGCGACACAAGCTGGCTCGTGCTCTTCGCTCCGATGAAAGGGTTCGGAGATAAAGTGGTTGCCGGTTTCGTGATGCTGGAGTCGCTGGATAAAATGAATGCGCCGTTCAATCAGGCGTTGTTGAAAATGATTCTCATCACGTTGATTCTTTTGCTGGTTGTTACCGGATTGGTTCTGCGTGACTTCAATCGCCTGATCAACAGCATCGACTTCATTTTGGAAGGTGCTCACCTGGTGATCATGGGGAACAAGGACTACCAGTTCAAATCGACCGATCCGTACCTGAACAGCCTCGGCCAGACTTTCAACCTGATGAACGCCATTTTGCAAGGCAAGTACATCCCCGAGGACGAGGACGACGTGGTACAGCAGATGAAGATGGGAGCCGGAGGGAAAAGTCCTCTAAGCGCCCAAGCCACTGTGCCGAAAATCGTTCCTGACGTGCTGGTGAAAAACCTGACCGAAACCACCGAAGAAGCCAAGGAAGCGGTTTCGGAAACGGAGCAAGAAGGCTATTACGATCGCCTTTATGCAGATTTTATTAAAGCCAAGGAAGAATTGAACGAAGATACTAGTCGGGTAACTTTGGAACAGTTCGTTCAAAAACTGGAAAGAGCGGAACAAAAACTGATCGAACGTCATGGCTGCAAAGCCGTTGTTTTCTCGATTACGGTGGAAGACGGGCAAGTAAGTTTCAAGCCGTCTCCCGTTTGGAAATGACGGTTCTGCCCGTAAAAATTCAATAATTGTGACACAAATTGACAAGTGGCACGTTAGGTGGTAAAAGCTTCAGCCTTCTCGTTTTTGTTTCCTTAAACAATGAGAAGGACGGAGTGCCGGGCGACGGACTCGCTTTGAAAATATGAGGCTGCCACAGGATATCTGGTTCCAGTACAGGGAGAGGTTTGATCGTGAAGGATACAACCGCCAAGGGGTAATGCACAATGGAGATCACGGAAGTCAGAATCTTTCCCGTAAATGAAGATAAGTTGAAAGCCTATGCGACCATAACTTTCGACAATTGTTTCATCGTTCGGGATTTGAAGGTTATCAGTGGCAACACCGGCCTCTTTATTGCGATGCCGAGCAAAAAACGGCGTGATGGCTCATTCAAGGATATTGCTCATCCGCTCAATAGCTCGACTCGTGAAATGGTGGAAAGCGTGGTGCTTACTGAATATCGGAGGACGAACAACGATTTTTAACCTATCCGACCGACATTTCGAGCGTCGTTCCCACCTATAATGTTGTGTTTTTTATCGCTTTCGAGCGAGTACGGAGGTAGGATTTCCGTGCCGAAACGGCGTGGTTATCCTCATTTTCAGAAGGCGTTGATGGATGTATCGGGATATGAACAACGTCCGCATCTTTCACGGCAACGCACACCGCGACCTTGTCGAGGAGGTGTGTGCTCGGCTGAATCTGCCGATCGGTCGTGCCGATGTGGGCCGTTTTCCCGATGGTGAAACCAAGATCCGTTTCAACGAAAACATCCGTAACCGGGACGTTTTCATCATTCAACCCACCTGTCCTCCGGTCAATGACAATTTGATGGAACTTCTCCTGATGGTGGATGCGGCCAAACGAGCCAGTGCTTCCAGCATCACCGCTGTCATTCCCTATTTCGGATACGCCCGGCAGGATCGCAAGTTCGGTGTACGAACGCCGATTTCCGCCAAGCTGGTGTCCGATCTCATCGCTACCGCCGGAGCGGAGCGGATTTTAAGCGTCGATCTGCATGCCGAACAGATCCAGGGATTTTTCAATCTTCCCGTGGACAATCTTTTCGGTTTGAAGGTCTTGCAGGATTACCTGCGGCACAATCTGTTCGAACCGGGGCGCATGGGAATTACGCCGGACGAACTGGCGCTGGTGACACCCGATGTGGGTGGAGCGAGGCGAGTGCGTCGCATGGCAGGAGCTTTGGGTTGCGAGATCGCTATTTGCGACAGGCTCGACCAGAAAGATCAGGATTCGACGTTGAAAGTGGTCGGAGATGTTACCGATCAGTTCTGCGTGCTTGTTGACGACATCATCAATACAGGCAGCACGGTCTGTGACGCTGCAAGCGAACTGGAGCGTCAGGGGGCGCGTCATATCTGGGCTTGTTGTTCTCACGCGACGATCAACGCTGAAACTCTGAAGCGAATCGATGATTCGCCGATCGAGAAATTCATTGTTTTGGATACTGTTCCGATCCACGAAGACGTGCGATCGAATTCGAAATTCGTTATTGTTTCCGTTGCCTGGTTACTCGCGGAAGCGATTGAACGGCTGGTTTCGAACCAGTCCGTCAGTGCGCTTTTCCGATAATGCGGGGAAACTCAAGCAAACGACCGTTTTTGGCCACATATAAAGGTTAAGGAGTTGGCACCATGAATTCCATCACTTTCCAAGTTGAACGACGCGAAACCAGCGGAAAAGGCTCCGCCCGGAAAATTCGGCGCGATGGGCAGATTCCAGGGATTATTTACGGAAAAAATACATCTCCGATGCAAATTCAACTCGATCCCAAAGTCCTTCAGAAACAACTGGACAACCCGAAACGCATCAATTCGGTTTTTTCGCTCAGCTTGACCGAAGGTGGGGAGACGATTCCGGCGATGATCAAGGAATTGCAGGTCAGTCCTCTGTCCAAAAAGTTCCTGCATGTCGATTTCAAAGTGATTTCGGATGACGAAGCCGTTTCCGTTCGCGTACCCATCGAATTGCAAGGTAGTTCGGAGGGGGTCAAGGCCGGTGGTAAACTGGAATTGCTGCGTCGTAAACTGAGCGTTCGTTGTCTTCCCTCTGCCATTCCGGCGGTAATTCCGATCGATATTACCGCGATGAAAATAGGCAGCCAGCTTCGCATTAAAGATATCGAACTGGATGAATCGCTTCAAGCCGACTTCAAAGACAACTTCGCGATCGTCCGCGTCAAAGCGGGACGTGATGAACTCGAAGACGAAGAGGAAGAAGGCGAAGAGGAAGCCGCCGCTCCCGCCGCCGAAGGCGAGGAAAAAGCGGAAGGCTGATTCTGCTATTTATGAAATGTCCTGTTTTCGATTGGATTCGACCTATGAAAACAGGGTGTTTTTCGCGTATCGATTTCTCCGACCCGGCGGTGTTTTTCCTCCGGGTCGTTTTTTTTCATTTTTTTTTATGCGTCGCGTTGTTAAATAAGCTAAAGTCAATTCGCGTATGAAACGCAAAACGATAGGTGATTGGTTACTTGGTGATTGGTTGTTTGGCTGTAAAAACGCCTGTTTTTCGGGAGAAGACGTGCATTTGGTCGTGGGCCTGGGAAATCCGGGCGTTCAATATCTGAGAACCAGGCATAACATAGGTTTCATGATCGTGGATGAATTCGCTTCCCGGCATGGATGGGAAATCCATCGAAGCCGGTTCAAGGGATTGATGGCGAAAGTGGAGTGGTCGGGAATGTCCTGTCTGTTGCTCAAGCCGGAAACCTACATGAATCGCAGTGGAGAAGCCGTGGGGGAAGCGGCGAGGTATTTCAAGATTCCAGCCAAGAATATCACGGTCGTTCACGATGATGTGGATTTGGACTTCGGTCGATTGCAGGTCAAACAAGCCGGATCGACGGCGGGTCACAAAGGATTGCGCAGTATCGCGCAGCATCTGCCCGAAAACGATTTCGCTCGATTGCGGGCAGGCGTGGGGCGTCCAAAGTTTGGAGAAGAGATTCCGCACTATGTGCTCAATGGCTTTTATCCAGAAGAACAGGACGTGCTGGATGCTTATATCGAACGGGGTGCCAAAGCACTGGAAACGATTTTGAAAAGAGGGCCGGCCAAGGCGGCCAATACCATAAACCGGAAGCCCAAACCTAAAAAGGTAAAGGCTGATGGGACGAAAGACGGTTCCGAAGAAAAGTCGGAATCGAATGCAAACGAAGGGAACCCAAAGGGATTAACCGCCCCCAAGGGGCTATTTACCAGTGTGGACAAACATTTACGTAGTATGTCCGTTTCACAAACCAAGGGAGGTAAAGTATGGATTGTA
>CAXXVK010000045.1:0-28803 GCA_963676915.2 Myxococcota bacterium | reverse complement strand
GGGTATCTCGACGTGCTGCGACGGTTGTCAGCCGATCAACGAATCCGGTAGCTGCGACGCGGACGCGAACGGCTGCACGGTGGACGATTATTGCTCGGCGGGTGTGTGCACGGCCGGTGCAGCGCCGGACTGCTCGGGTCAGGACGATGCTTGCAACGTGGGAGTCTGCTCGAACACGGGCAGCGCTAGCTACAGTTGTGTGAAAGACTCGACGCCGAAAGAAGGCGACGGCTGCGACGACGGGAACGCATCGACGGGCCCGGACACCTGCCAGTCGGGTGTGTGCCTGGGCGCGGACTGCACGTGCTCGGGTATCTCGACGTGCTGCGACGGTTGTCAGCCGATCAACGAATCCGGTAGCTGCGACGCGGACGCGAACGGCTGCACGGTGGACGATTATTGCTCGGCGGGTGTGTGCACGGCCGGTGCAGCGCCGGACTGCTCGGGTCAGGACGATGCTTGCAACGTGGGAGTCTGCTCGAACACGGGCAGCGCTAGCTACAGTTGTGTGAAAGACTCGACGCCGAAAGAAGGCGACGGCTGCGACGACGGGAACGCATCGACGGGCCCGGACACCTGCCAGTCGGGTGTGTGCCTGGGCGCGGACTGCACGTGCTCGGGTATCTCGACGTGCTGCGACGGTTGTCAGCCGATCAACGAATCCGGTAGCTGCGACGCGGATGCGAACGGCTGCACGGTGGACGATTATTGCTCGGCGGGTGTGTGTACCGCAGGTGCAGCGCCGGACTGCTCGGGTGAAGACGATGCTTGCAACGTGGGAGTCTGCTCGAACACGGGCAGCGCTAGCTACAGTTGTGTGAAAGACTCGACGCCGAAAGAAGGCGACGGCTGCGACGACGGGAACGCATCGACGGGCCCGGACACCTGCCAGTCGGGTGTGTGCCTGGGCGCGGACTGCACGTGCTCGGGTATCTCGACGTGCTGCGACGGTTGCCAGCCGATCAACGAATCCGGTAGCTGCGACGCGGACGCGAACGGCTGCACGGTGGACGATTATTGCTCGGCGGGTGTGTGCACGGCCGGTGCAGCGCCGGACTGCTCGGGTGAAGACGATGCTTGCAACGTGGGAGTCTGCTCGAACACGGGCAGCGCTAGCTACAGTTGTGTGAAAGACTCGACGCCGAAAGAAGGCGACGGCTGCGACGACGGGAACGCATCGACGGGCCCGGACACCTGCCAGTCGGGTGTGTGCCTGGGCGCGGACTGCACGTGCTCGGGTATCTCGACGTGCTGCGACGGTTGTCAGCCGATCAACGAATCCGGTAGCTGCGACGCGGACGCGAACGGCTGCACGGTGGACGATTATTGCTCGGCGGGTGTGTGCACGGCCGGTGCAGCGCCGGACTGCTCGGGTCAGGACGATGCTTGCAACGTGGGAGTCTGCTCGAACACGGGCAGCGCTAGCTACAGTTGTGTGAAAGACTCGACGCCGAAAGAAGGCGACGGCTGCGACGACGGGAACGCATCGACGGGCCCGGACACCTGCCAGTCGGGTGTGTGCCTGGGCGCGGACTGCACGTGCTCGGGTATCTCGACGTGCTGCGACGGTTGCCAGCCGATCAACGAATCCGGGAGCTGCGACGCGGATGCGAACGGCTGCACGGTGGACGATTATTGCTCGGCGGGTGTGTGCACGGCCGGTGCGGCGCCGGACTGCACAGGTCAGGACGATGCTTGCAACGTGGGAGTCTGCTCGAACACGGGTAGCGACAGCTACAGTTGTGTGAAAGACTCGACGCCGAAAGAAGGGGATGGCTGCGACGACGGGAACGCGTCGACGGGTCCGGACACCTGCCAGTCGGGCGTGTGCCTGGGTGCGGACTGCACCTGCAGTGGCGTCTCGACGTGCTGCGACGGTTGCCAGCCGATCAACGAGTCCGGCAGCTGCGACGCGGACGCGAACGGCTGCACGGTGGACGATTATTGCTCGGCGGGTGTGTGTACCGCCGGTGCGGCCCCGGATTGCTCGGGCCAGGACGACGCTTGCAACGTGGGAGTCTGCTCGAACACGGGCAGCGCTAGCTACAGTTGTGTGAAAGACTCGACGCCGAAAGAAGGCGACGGCTGCGACGACGGGAACGCATCGACGGGCCCGGACACCTGCCAGTCGGGCGTGTGTTTGGGCGCGGACTGCACGTGCTCGGGTATCTCGACGTGCTGCGACGGTTGCCAGCCGATCAACGAGTCCGGGAGCTGCGACGCGGATGCGAACGGCTGCACGGTGGACGATTATTGCTCGGCGGGTGTGTGTACCGCCGGTGCAGCGCCGGACTGCTCGGGTCAGGACGATGCTTGCAACGTGGGAGTCTGCTCGAACACGGGCAGCGCTAGCTACAGTTGTGTGAAAGACTCGACGCCGAAAGAAGGCGACGGCTGCGACGACGGGAACGCATCGACGGGCCCGGACACCTGCCAGTCGGGTGTGTGCCTGGGCGCGGACTGCACCTGCTCGGGCGTCTCGACGTGCTGCGACGGTTGTCAGCCGATCAACGAATCCGGTAGCTGCGACGCGGACGCGAACGGCTGCACGGTGGACGATTATTGCTCGGCGGGTGTGTGCACGGCCGGTGCAGCGCCGGACTGCTCGGGTGAAGACGATGCTTGCAACGTGGGAGTCTGCTCGAACACGGGCAGCGCTAGCTACAGTTGTGTGAAAGACTCGACGCCGAAAGAAGGCGACGGCTGCGACGACGGGAACGCATCGACGGGCCCGGACACCTGCCAGTCGGGTGTGTGCCTGGGCGCGGACTGCACGTGCTCGGGTATCTCGACGTGCTGCGACGGTTGCCAGCCGATCAACGAATCCGGGAGCTGCGACGCGGATGCGAACGGCTGCACGGTGGACGATTATTGCTCGGCGGGTGTGTGTACCGCAGGTGCAGCGCCGGACTGCTCGGGTGAAGACGATGCTTGCAACGTGGGAGTCTGCTCGAACACGGGCAGTGACAGCTACAGTTGTATCAAAGATCCGAGCAGCAAAGAAGGCGACGGCTGCGACGACGGGAACGCATCGACGGGCCCGGACACCTGCCAGTCGGGCGTCTGCCTGGGTGCGGACTGCACCTGCTCGGGCATCTCGACGTGCTGCGACGGTTGCCAGCCGATCAACGAGGCCGGTAGCTGCGACGCGGATGCGAACGGCTGCACGGTGGACGATTATTGCTCGGCCGGTGTGTGCACGGCGGGTGCAGCCCCGGACTGCTCGGGTCAGGACGATGCTTGCAACGTGGGAGTCTGCTCGAACACGGGCAGTGACAGCTACAGTTGTATCAAAGATCCGAGCAGCAAAGAAGGCGACGGCTGCGACGACGGGAACGCATCGACGGGCCCGGACACCTGCCAGTCGGGCGTGTGCCTGGGCGCGGGACTGCACGTGCTCGGGCGTCTCGACGTGCTGCGACGGTTGTCAGCCGATCAACGAGGCCGGGAGCTGCGACGCAGACGCGAACGGCTGCACGGTGGACGATTATTGCTCGGCGGGTGTGTGCACGGCCGGTGCGGCGCCGGACTGCACAGGTCAGGACGACGCCTGCAACGTGGGTGTCTGCTCGAACACGGGCAGCGATAGCTACAGTTGTGTGAAAGACTCGACGCCGAAAGAAGGCGACGGCTGCGACGACGGGAACGCATCGACGGGCCCGGACACCTGCCAGTCGGGTGTGTGCCTGGGTGCGGACTGCACGTGTAGCGGCGTTTCGACGTGCTGCGACGGTTGCCAACCGATCAACGAGGCCGGGAGCTGCGACGCAGACGCGAACGGCTGCACGGTGGACGATTATTGCTCGGCGGGTGTGTGTACCGCCGGCGCAGCGCCGGATTGCTCGGGCCAGGACGATGCCTGCAACGTGGGTGTCTGCTCGAACACGGGTAGTGACAGCTACAGTTGTATCAAAGATCCGAGCAGCAAAGAAGGCGATGGCTGCGACGACGGGAACGCGTCGACGGGCCCGGACACCTGCCAGTCGGGCGTGTGCCTGGGCGCGGACTGCACGTGCTCGGGCGTCTCGACGTGCTGCGACGGTTGCCAGCCGATCAACGAGGCCGGAAGTTGCGACGCGGATGCGAACGGCTGCACGGTGGACGATTATTGCTCGGCGGGTGTGTGTACCGCAGGTGCAGCGCCGGACTGCTCGGGTCAGGACGATGCCTGCAACGTGGGTGTCTGCTCGAACACGGGTAGCGATAGCTACAGTTGTGTGAAAGACTCGACGCCGAAAGAAGGCGACGGCTGCGACGACGGGAACGCCTGTTCAACGGTCGATAGTTGTGTCTCCGGTAGTTGTACGGGTGTAGAGTTTGTGGATTGCACGCAACCGGAAGAAGAATGCATGGAGGCGGTTTGCGATCCGGCCAACGGCGAATGCTTCGATCAAATGCGGGAGGATGGGTCCGACTGCAACGACGGTTTGTACTGCGTTGTCAACGAGACCTGTCAGTCTGGAGAGTGCGTCGGTGAAGCGAAGGATTGTGCCGATGACAACGAATGTACCGTGGATAGCTGCGATCCCTCCAACGGTAACTGTTCGCACGAGGCGGATAACGCACTTTGCAACGACGGAAATTCCTGCAGAGAAGGTTTTTGCGATCCGATCAGCGGCTGTGCCTACCAGAATCTCTTCGATTGGACGACCTGTTCGGACGATGGAATGAATGGCTACTGTTTGAACGGTTTCTGCGTAGACGTGCCGGATAACGACACCTGCGAAACGGCGTTGGATCTCACACCTGGCGATGCTTTGGAAGGCTCTATCGGCGAGTATCACGCCTACATGGAAATCGGTCCTCCGTGCTTCACTCCTCCGATCGAAACGGCGGATGCTTTCTATAAGGTTTCGCTCAATGCCGATCTGGATTACCGCCTGCAACTGAAACCTCTCGATGCGTCGTTGGATCTGGCATTTGCGGTCCGTAACGGTTGTGATTCCTGTTTGCTGGTCGTGGACAACGCCGGTGCGGGTCAAGCCGAAAGCGTTTCCAAGAGCGTCTTGCGCTTGTCGGGTGAGGCGATCGTCCAGGTATTCGATCCGGTGGGTAGTACCGGTGACGGTCGATTCGAATTGTCGTTGCAAGAGGGAATTTTCGTCTCGCCTGAAGGCGGTACCTACGTTTTGGAAGACGGCGTAATGCTCGTGGTTCCACCGGGAGCCGTAGACGAGGACGTGGCGATTACTGTAGAAAAGGCACCGGATATCGATGCTTCCGACTGGAATCCGGTCAGTAATGTCTGGCGCTTCAATCCTTCGGGATTGGAATTCAACCAGCCGGTCAAGGTCATGATTCCATACAACGACGAGCTCGCATTGGGTAAGGTGCTGAGCTTCTTGTGGTCGATTCTGGGCGACGAAAAAACCGTGGAAGAACAGTCGTTCAGTTTAGAAACGGTCGAAGGCGTCTCTTATGCTTCGGCGGAAATCACTCACTTCAGTGTGGGCTTTGTCGGATCGTCGGAAGAACAGATCGACGGTGACGAAGAAGAAGAGGAGTGGGACGCCGAAGTCGATCTCGATGAGGAGGAACCGGACGGCGATCTCGATGAAGCGGAATGGGAAGAAGTGGAACTGGATCTTGATGAAGAGATGCAGAACGAAACCACGGACTTCAATATGGATTTCGAGTTGGAACTCGAAATGGAGATTCCCGAGAAGGAATACGTGGATGACGGCGGTTCGATCTGTCAGCAATCGTCGCCCAAAGCCGGTTGGTTGGCCTGGCTGATCCTTGCTGCTCTCATGTTCCGAAAGCGGCGGAAGCTTTTGGATGTTCTGACGAATTAGCCCGCATACTTCATGAGGATCGTAGCGAGACGCCGAAAACCGAAGAACTTTCATGAAGTTGGAGTGATTTTTTAACGGAAGCATACTTTACAGTATGTTGAGTATAAAAAATCGGGAAACGAATGAAAGATCAAGAGTTTTCAAGTCGTAGTAGATTCTTCATGAATTATGCGGGTTAGGAATGAACCGGGCGAGGTCTTTCCTCGCCCGGTCGTTTCAACGTCGAGTTACGATTTCACCGGATGGTTGTCCAGCGGCAAGCGCCAGATCATCAACCGAACCTCTTTTCCCAGACCGGGATGAAAGTAGGGAGTGCCGCGAAACACTTCGTTTTCGGCACGGACCGTCATTTTGCTCAGACCTTTAGCTTTCCGGCAATAGTAGGTGATGGTGTATTCCTTGTACCCTTCGGGTGGTGCAGCGATGTGCCGGACGAGGTATGCCACGTTGTTTTGACGTAAATAGTCATCAAGTCGCCCGGCGCACAACCAGTCCTGGTAAGCCATATCGTTGACGATCCCGTCCAGGTTCACTACCTGCCGCCGGGACAGGTACGTGAACGCCCCGCTGTCGTGCATCGCCATTCGTGCCGTGGCGGGAATGTGCTCGCGGGTCCAGTCCGCCGCTTCGAAATAGCTTTCCCCCGCATAGCGCGGGTAGGTTCGCAAAGAGTGGTAACCTAAGAATGACAGTGCAAGGACGAAAACCGGGACGGGCAGCCACCGAGGAAGCCGTCGCAGACGACGATAAGCCTCGTCGATCCATCCTGCAGCCGCCAGAGTTGCCACGGGAATGAATGTGACGAAATGCCAGCGTTGAACGGCGAATTTCATGAATAACAGGGTGAAAAGCAGGTGGGCGGCCTGACCGGCCATCAAAGCGAAAAGAATCCCACGAAGAGAGGCATCGGAGCGAAACCGTCCGAGCAGCGCGAGGCCGACGCATCCCATGCCGAGAACGGCGGGATACTCGTAAAATTTGAACAGATAGTTTCCATGAAAGCCGGGGTTGGGAAACGTCGATTTCACCGCGCCGCTGATAGGCATGATAGAGCCGAAAAACATGGTATTGGCTACAAGATAAGGAACCACAAGTACCAAAACAGGCCAGAATACGCTAAATCCTTTTCGGATGGCTGGCACGAAACGTTCGGCAAAAGCGATATCTTTCCTGCGAAATTGCGTAAAGAGAAGAAAAAACGCCACGGCGAAAAGAAGGAACACCGAATCGAGGCGTCCCAGCATGGTCAATCCGAGCCAGAATCCCACCCAACCGTCTCTCCACCGAGGTTTGGGATCGGTCAGCCGATCGGTCAATACCATGGAGCGCAGGGCAAGGACCATCATCAAGGCGGTGAGGCCGCTTTCCATACCGTTGATCAAAACGTTGTTGAAGCGCGGATAGCAGAGCAGAGGCAATGCCATCCATGCCGTTGAAGGTCGGAAAAGCCGTCGTAGCAGGTCGAACAAAAAGGCTGCAAAAACCCCGAAAATCAAACAGTTAAGAGCAATAATAACGGGCAGACGTCCGTAAATGGGATGCAGATCCAGGCCAAACAAAGGAAGAATAACGGCCATCCAAAGCGGTTGAAATCCGTTGGTGACGGCCACGCCGTCCATGGTGAAACCCAATCCCCGAACGAAATTTTCCGCGAGTTGGTAATAGTAATAGGCATCGTCGGGAATTTTGGGAATCCCGTCTCGCCACCAGTTTTCCAAATGAATTGCGCCTACCAGCAGGGAAAACAAACTTGCCGTGAGGAAAAACGTCCTTTTTTCAATGGGTTCGACACCTGTTCTTCCGTTGGTTGAAGAGGTGGATGTATCTTCGTTGCGCATGGATTTTTCTTTGGTCATGTCAGTATCGCCCGATGTTTCAACGTCAATCGAAGAACGTACTGTGGCAATTGTTATTTTTTATTACCGATAGGAGTACAAGAGCCTCAACGTGATTCTATTTTTACCCTTTTTCTTCTTCCAGGAAAAGAAACCTCTGAAACCGGAATAACAGAAAAATTCCCGCCAATACCGGAACGAGCAAAACAAGCCACGGAACGACCACATGCGACATGTCGGGGTTGATCCGATCGCGGAGTTCCAAAGCCCAGGCAGCGGATTTTTGCGCTTCCACCAGTTTTACCTGTCCTGAATGCAGAAAGTGTTCCACAAGCCACCACACGGCCAACACAGATACTAGGCTGCCTTCCCGACCCACCGGCGCGAGGTTCATTGTGAATTCCAGCGATCGAATCCACAATAGCGTAGATCCCAAATTAAGGAAAAATATCCCGGTGAAGCAAAGGTTGTGGTAGGCGCTGCCATCCAAAGGAACGAGAAAAAGAAGGATGCTTATCAGGATCAAAATAGCACTGAGCTGGATCGTTGCTTTGATCGAAATCCGTCTCGCCAGTGGTAAAAATACAAACAAAACAACAAGATAAGGAAGTACAAGCATAATAGAGAATGACAAAGCGTTGTGTTGGTTTTCCAACAGACCGAATGCTTCATCACTCAATAAAACAGAATAGCCGTTCATTGTACTATCCAGGAGAAAAGAGATGACAGCCAACAGCAGTACGCGACGAGTAGCGCCCAAGGTCAGCACGTCTCTGATTCCCGCAAACGGTCCGGTCGGTTTCGATGCCATGCCGGGAAGCGGTTGTTCATCACCGAACTGCACTTCGTTTTTCGGTAAACGCGAACTCCACCACAGTCCGAACGCCAATCCAAAAACCACAAGAAGGAACACAATACCGGCATAGCTCACTATAGAACCGGGGGGATCACTATGAAAAGGTGGTATCCCTACAAACCCAGCTAGAGGATATTCTATTGATAGCCCTACCATCGTAATGATCGATGGTAGGATCAACGAACCCAGGAGAATGCCCTGAACGCGCCATTTCGGAGAGGTGAACCGCCGAACCCCCCGATATTCCAGCAAAATCCTCAGATGTAGGAGAATTCCCAGACCGATGAAAAACACCGACCATACGCTTGTGGGTGTGGAATCTCCCACCACCGCCAACACGAGACCCATTCCGAGAAACCACACAACCAATGCGGCGAAGGTATAAAGAAACGAGCGACGCAGACCGAGCCAATCCGATACGGACCCTGTAAAAATCAGGGAGCCCATGCCGATAGCGGTGTAGATTTCTTTCCAGTTCCAACCGCTTGCCTCCCATGGTCCTTCCACGGTTTCCTTGCGCAACAATTGCAAAGCGGCTTTTGTGAAAACAAAAAAGCTTAATAAAATCAATACCTTCCAAAATGCAGAACCGAATTTCGGTTGTTTTGTTTCGTGGTCGGGATTCTCGGGAGCGTCCTGACAATCGGGGATCTCGGAAGAGCTTGGAGATTCGGACATCGGTCGGTACTCCTTTTCCTGATAGCTTGTATTCTATGCGGATAAACGTACCCTCTTTCCCTCGACCTGGCAAATGATTCGTTCGGTTAGCCTGCATAATTCATGAAGATCGTCACGAGGAAGTAGGTCGGACAAATTTCTTGCCCGACAATGCCAAGGTGTCGGGCTACGCGAGATGTTTTCGATGCATGATAGGAAGTAGGTCGGGCTAATTTCTAGCCCGACAAAGGCCATGGATTAACCCCGTTTTGAACAATTTATCCGTCTGTAACTTCTTGACTATATTGAAGTTTAAAGATGACGATATAGCTTTGTCAGCAAGCGGAGGTCAGGCTACTTTCTAGGCCACCACTTTGATATTGTCGGGCAAAAAATTTGCCCGACCTACTTGGAAACGAAACATGGGCAACCTGCTGTTGGTCCATGACACCCGCTATGTCTCAGGACAAAAGCCCTGAATCCTCTTTCTTCCTCGTTCCCGGCTTCAAAATCGCACCGGCACCCTGGCGTCCGTCGATGCGCACGGTGATGGGACCGTCTTCGAAACGAAGATGTCGCAAGTACTTGGTTTCGTTGTGAGATTCAATCTCTTCGAGCCATTTCCAGTCCACCCTTTCGTCGTCCCGGCCATCCGGTACCGAAATGTAGCCGATGCCGCGAGAAGTCATGTTCTGGTAAAAATGGGTGCCTTGGGATGGATCGATGCGGAAATCCGGCAAAGCGACTTCGACGAAAACTTTCACCGAGGAGATCTGCGACCAGGTGACGCCGATGCCCAGCCATGGATCGGACGATCCCCAGCGACCGAAACCCAGCAGCACATACTTGCGGCCCTCGGCTTCGAGCGTCTGATTGATTTCACCGATTTCTCTAGCAATTTCAGCCGTTTTCGATTTGTCGAAGCGTTCGGGCGGAACGTACACGACGTCGCGGATGTCGTCGAAAAAGCCGTTGCCGAGCGCGGTTTTGGAGTGGCACCAGGCTTGATTCACATGCCGGGAATCGATTTCGACTTCTCCCGGTTCGCATTTGGTGATCAATGGTCGGACCTGCAATACCGCGAACACCGGTTTTTTCAATTTCGGGTTCATATTGACGGCGAACTCGATTTCGATGGGTCCGCCCAAGGCGTCGCGGCATTGTTCGAGCAGTGTCTCGGTGATTTCGGCCAGCGGCAGAATTCGTCGCTTGCGGATGTTGGCGAAAGACACCAGCCGGGGACCATCGACCGAGAGCGTGTCCCGCACGATGTCGTCCGGGCCGTAGTAGGTCGAGGCGACGTGCCGCAGCACGCCGTCTTTTTCGGCCTGTTCCAGCTCCTGCAAGTGCAAGGTGGCGTCGGGATCGGCGTGGTTTTCGATATCCGGTTGCCCCATATCGAGAGCGTAGAATTGTTTCTGGCTGAATTTCAACCATTCATCGTTGGTAGGGAACTGAGGCAGCACGTCGGGATATTTGGGGCAGAAACGTAGCACCTTCCCGCCTTCGACCACCATTTTTCCCAACCCCAATGCAAGGTGCACCAGGCCGTCTTCGGGTTGCATCGGACCGATAGGATAAAAGTTGTACGATTGCGCCACACCGGAAAATGTCGGGTAAAATCGTTTTCCGTGGCGATTGCCGACCAACTCCTGAATCACGACCGCCATTTTCTCGTCTTCCTGGCGATGGACGGTGGAACGGAAATAGGATTTCGGATCGGGACCGAAGGTGGAAGCCCACACCAGTTGAATGGCGTAAAGCAGGCGCCGCAATCGGGCGTTGATGTCTTTGTCGCTGTTGGGTAGCATGTACGTGGCATACAGACCGGCGAAAGGCTGGAGGTGGCTGTCCTCCAGAATGCTCGACGAGCGGACCGCAATCGGACGCTTGACGTTGTGGATGTAGGTTTTCAGGCTGTTTTTAAGATCCCGATGCACCCGGCCTTCCAAAAACCGTTTCTGAATTTCGCGCATGTCATTGCAGTTCATTGCAAATTGGCGCAAATCGTTCTCGTTCACGAAGCGTTCGAATTCGTTGGCTCCGATGACCACCGTATGGGGAACTTCGATCCGTACGTCCGGAAACGTTTCTTCGAGTTTGAGTTTGGACAGCAAAAAGCGCATGAATGCGATTCCGCGTCCCTTGCCACCCATCGAGCCTTCGCCCAAATGCATGAAACGGCTGTCCTGCGCCAGTTTTTTTGCGGAAAACTCGGCGATGACGTCGCTTTGCTTGTCGGCGAGAACCTCTTCGATGATCCTGACGATATGCTCGCGTGCCGCCTCGGGATTGGGATATTCAGCCATTTTGCGGGGACGCAGACGGTTGGCCATCACCAGTTCGGTTCGTGCGGCCAGCCAGTGGGAAAAGTCGTTGCGAAGGGCATGATAGACCACCGATTCGATCGGTACATGCTGCAACTGTCGTTTCAATTTGTGGACATTCGCGGCTTTCCCCAAAAATTTTCCATCGGGCATTCGAAAAATGAAGTCGCCCAATCCGACATATTGCGAAAGAAAATCTTTCAGTTGGCTATTGCGATCCCCGGCGTTTTTATCGAGAAAATAGGTTTCGAGTTCTTTGGCTTTTCGGGCGACTTCCTCCGTCGGTTCGGCGGTATACAGCATGATCGGAATGCCCTTTTCGCTCTGTATGATTTTCTGGGCCAGATCGAAACCGGCTTTGGGATCGACCTGTTGTTTGCGCCAGAAACGAACGTCCGAAACGACACCGATCAGGTTGTTTTTGTACTTTTTGAAGTATTCCAGACCTTCTTCGTAGGTTTCAGCATGAAGAACTTTCGCTCGGGAGCGCATCCGTAACTGTTTGTGCAGACCGTCCAAGCCATCGTCCACCAGGTTGCGTGTCATTTTCATGATCACGCGGTACAGTACGGGAAGCAGTTCCGAAAGATATTGCACCGAATCTTCGATCACCAGAATCACCCGCACGCCACCGTTTTTGGTATCGTGTTCGACATTCCACAGGTCTTCCACGTACTTGACGACAGCCAGCAGAATTTCCGAATGATTGTTCCATAGGAAGATTTTGTCCACCGCTCCGCGATCCTGGGGAGCGGGAAGATCGTTCAACTCGCCCGGATCGGTCGCCAGCAGCACCACGGGAAGGCTCGGGGCGATTTTTTTGACATCGGCGGCGAAGGCCAGCGGATCTTGGTCGGAAAGCCGGGTCATGGTCAACACGAGATCGATGGATTCGTTCTGGATCGTTTCCAACGCCGCTTGTGCGGAAGAAACCTGCATGATGCGAGGGGGCATCGTCAGGCCCATACCCATGTATTTGTCCCACAGACGTTCGCCCAGGCTGCCGTCTTCTTCGAGAACGAAAGCATCGTACAAGGTAGATACCAGAAGGATTGTATTCACCTTACGAGGCATCAACGAACGAAATCCCTCGAAACGAGCGCTGTATTTCATATCACGAACACGGGTCATGGTCCCTCCTCACGGGATGGTGCTTGGGGCGTCGGGGGATACGATAGCACCGCAGGGGTAAAGAGATCAATGGCGGGGAGGTTTTCGTGAAAATTCGATGGGTGTTTCGGGTTGCGGATCTTGTATACAAGGAGGTGCAAAATAGAATGAAAATCCACTCGGATATTTAAAATAGTCTATAGTAATCAGAGAGTTAGGACTTCATAGGTGGGTTGGTTTGAGAGAAAATGTTGAGGGGTTGGCTGATTGTTAAAAAGCGTATTCAAATCACTTCTGGTTAACCTTTGATTCCGGCGATGGAAAACCATGGAAACGACGAACGCCATGGTTTTCGCTTCGGTTGACTCATGGTACCCACTATGAAAAGGATCACGAAAACCAATGAGCAACGGCTGCAAATCACCTGAGCTGAGATTTTTCAACTTTAACCCGAATAATTCATGACGAATCTACTACGACTTGAAAACTCTCGATCTTTCACTCGTTTCCCGATTTTCATCCTCGACAGACAGTTCAGTATGCCTGCGGGTGAAAATCGCTCCAACTTCATAAAAGCTCTTCGGTTTTCGGCGTCTCGCTACGATCCTCATGAAATATGCGGGTTAAAGGAAGATACACATCATTCGAACACAACTTCAGCAAGGATCGTGCATCGTAAAAGACAGATGCTTGGAGCAAGACGGGAACCTTGTTCCGGTAAATAGTTAAAAAATACTTTAATTACAAAGGCTTACAAAGGCTATCGGTAAACAATCATACTTTTTTTAATTTCCGCCCCTATGGGGATTACCTTGACCTTCTCTTGTTTTTTCGTCATAATTATAGTTAGAGCAATCTTTTGTGTACGTAGACTCAAATCTAGCGGTCCGTGTTTTTTCCGGACCGATTCAGAAAGGGTGCCAGATGGGTAGTCGCCTCGGCCAGCTCTTGATTCGTGAAAACATGATCACCCAGGCCCAGTTGAAGAAGGCGCAGGATCTTTCCGCCAACGAGGGCGGGCGTCTCGGATACAATCTCACGAAGCTCGGGTATCTCGACGAACAGCAGCTTACGGATTTCATTTCCAAGCAATACGGCGTTCCTTCGATCAATCTGGACGATTTCGAAATCTCCCCTGAAATCATCAAGTTGATACCTCGCGACGTAGCCGAAAAACATACGGTGATCGCGGTCAATCAGGCCGGATCGTCGCTGGTCGTGGCCATGCCGGACCCCTCCAATATCTTCGCCATCGACGATATCAAGTTCCTGACGAGCTTCAACGTCGAAGTCGTTGTCGCCTCCGAAAACTCGATCAAAGAAGCCATCGAGCACTATTACAGCATCGAGGAAGAAGAGGAGATCGAGGAATACGACGAGTTGATGGATGGTTTCGACGAAGATGAAATCGAAACCGTCGACTTCGAGGAAGAAGAAGAACTGGGCAACATCGTTGACCTGGAAAACCAGGCCGACCAGGCCCCGGTCGTCAAACTCGTCAACCTGATGCTGATCGACGCCATCAAAAAGCACGCCTCGGACATTCACGTGGAAGTGTACGAAAAATACTTCCGGGTGCGGTACCGCATCGACGGTGTGTTGTACGAGGTGATGAAGCCGCCGTTGAAGCTGCGTTTCGCGATCATCTCGCGTTTGAAGATTATGTCCGAACTCGACATCGCCGAGCGGCGGCTGCCTCAGGACGGCCGTATGAAACTCAAACTCGGCAAGGGTCGCGAAATGGACTTCCGTGTCAGTACGTTGCCTACGATTTTCGGAGAGAAAGTCGTGCTCCGGCTGCTCGACAAGGAAAACCTCCAGCTCGACATGACCAAGCTCGGTTTCGATGAGGAGCCGCTCAAAGATTTCCAGGACGCCATTCACCGTCCGTGGGGTATGATTCTGGTTACCGGACCGACCGGTTCGGGAAAAACCACCACGCTGTATTCGGCAATGACCGAAATCAACACCCCCGAGGTGAACATCTCCACCGCCGAAGACCCGGTGGAATTCCAGCTTCGAGGCATCAACCAGGTGCACATGCACGACGATATCGGCTTGAACTTCGCTTCGTCGCTGCGTAGCTTCCTGCGGCAAGACCCGGACATCATCATGGTCGGTGAGATCCGCGACTTCGAAACGGCGGAAATCGCGATCAAGGCGGCATTGACCGGACACGTCGTGTTGTCCACCTTGCATACCAACGACGCGCCTTCGACGATTTCCCGTCTGTTGAACATGGGTGTCGAGCCGTTCCTCGTCGTTGCGTCGGTCGTCTGCGTTGTGGCCCAGCGTCTCAGCCGCCGGATCTGCACCGAATGCAAGGAAAGTGTCGAAGTACCCGTGCAGTCGCTGATCGACGCCGGTATGGACCCGGAACAGGCCGAAGGTACCGACGCCAAGATTGGAAAAGGTTGCAAATATTGCGCAAACACGGGCTTCAAAGGTCGTGTGGCTCTGTACGAAGTCATGCCGTTCAAAGAAGAGCTCAAAGACTTCGTGCTCAACGGCGCGTCGGCTGTGGAACTCAAACGTGAAGCCATTCGTTTGGGTATGCAGACCCTGAGGCAGTCGGGTCTGCGCAAATTGGTCGATGGGGTTACCAGCATCGAGGAAGTTCTGCGAAATACGTCCCCCGATTAACGGTTTTCCGTGGTGTTCGTTCTTTTGTGTCGGACGCCGGTTTCGCTATCAACCTGGGGTGTTTCATGCTTAATTTGCATACATTGTTGAAAACCATGATCGAGCGGGGGGCGAGCGATCTGCATATTACCACCGGTGCGCCTCCACAGTTGCGTATCGACGGTCGCCTGATGCCGATCAAAGTGGCGCCGATGACGCCCGCCGATACAAAACAGCTTTGTTATTCGATTCTTACAGAGGCGCAAAAAGCCAAATTCGAAAAAGATCAGGAGCTTGACCTTTCATTCGGTGTGAAAGGGCTGGCTCGATTCAGGGCTAATATCTTCGTTCAACGGGGCGCTATCGCCGGGGCATTTCGAACGATTCCTTTCAAAATCATGCCGTTTCGGGATCTTGGAGTTCCTTCGGTCGTGCAGGAGTTGGCCTATCAGCCTCGGGGGCTGGTGCTGGTGACGGGACCGACCGGTTCGGGAAAACCACGACGCTGGCCTCGATCATCGATTTGATCAACGCCGAGCGCAATGCCCACATCATTACCATTGAAGATCCGATCGAGTTCCTTCATCCCCACAAAAGCGGGATTATCAACCAGCGGGAAGTCGGAGCGGATACGCGATCGTTCGCCAATGCGCTCCGGTATATTTTGCGGCAAGACCCGGATGTCGTGCTGGTCGGTGAAATCCGCGACCTGGAAACCGTGGAAACGACCCTGACGATTGCCGAAACGGGCCACTTGGTGTTCGCTACATTACATACCAACACAACGGTGCAGACGATTCACCGTATCATCGATATGTTCCCGCCGCACCAGCAGAATCAGGTGCGTGCACAGGTGTCTTTCGTGCTTACCGGCATCGTGACACAATGTCTGGTTCCCAAAGCCAAAGGTTCGGGACGGGCCTTGGCGATGGAGATTCTGATTCCCAATTCGGCGATTCGTTCGTTGATCCGGGAAGATAAAGTTCACCAGATTTACGGAACCATGCAATCGGGACAGGGAGCGCATGGGATGCAGACGATGAACCAGTCATTGTTCGGTCTTTTGCAGTCGGGTATCATTTCGGTTGAGGAGGCTCTTAAATTTTCCCCGGAAGCGGCGGAATTGAGAGCGACCATTCAACAGGCGAAAGATAAACCCAAGAAACGTTTTGCCGGAATTCCGATCTAAAGCGGAGGATTGATATATGCCAACTTTTAAATGGGAAGTTCAGGGCCGGGACGGCAAGGTTCAAAAAGGAACCATGACGGCCGCGAACGAGCAGGCGGTGACGACGCGTTTGAAACAACAGGGCATCGTCAATCCGACCGTGACCAAAATGGCCGGAATTGAAATCCGTATTCCGGGCTTCGAACCGAAAATTCAGAAAAAAAGTCTGATTATCTTTACCCGGCAGTTTGCCACGATGATCGATGCCGGTCTTCCGCTCGTTCAGGGACTCGAGATTCTTGCGGCCCAGAACGATGATGCCGTGATGCAAAAAGTGCTGTTCGACGTGAAAAACGATGTCGAATCGGGATCGACCTTCGCTGCGGCCCTGGAAAAGCACAAGTCGGTGTTCGACGATCTCTATATTGCACTGATATCCGCCGGTGAGTTGGGTGGTATTCTGGATACGATTTTAGAACGTCTCGCGCAGTACATCGAAAAAGCGGATCAGTTGAAACAAAAAGTGAAATCCGCCATGACATATCCGGCCATTGTCGCTGTCGTGTCGATCTGTGTCGTCATCGGTTTGATGGTCTACGTTATTCCCACGTTTGCCAGCATCTTCCGGGATCTGGGTAGCGATTTGCCTCCGATTACGCTGTTCGTTATGGATACGTCCGACTTTTTCGTGGACAACATTTTCCTGATTTTGCTGGTAATCGGTGCTTTTTACGTTGTGCTCAAAACGGTATTCAAGGTGCAGGCCACCCGGTGGTGGATCGATGTTCTCGGCCTCAAGTTACCCGTAATTGGAGACACTATCCGCAAAATCGCCGTGGCGCGTTTTTGCCGAACCATGGGTACGATGATCAGCTCGGGTATTCCGATTCTTCAAGCCATGGAGACGGTCGAAAAAGCGGCAGGTAACATGGTGATCGAAAAGGCGATTCAAAACGTTCGAGACCGGGTGATGGAAGGTAAGAACATGGCCGAACCATTGATGGCTACCGGCATCTTTCCTCCGATGGTCGTTCAGATGATCGCGGTCGGTGAAACGACGGGTTCGCTCGATAGTATGTTGGGTAAAATCGCAGACTTCTACGATGAGGAAGTCGATGTTGCGGTGGATGGGTTGACCTCGTTTTTGGAACCTCTCGTCATGGTCTTTCTCGGTGGTATCGTCGCCGTGATTCTTTTGGCCATGTACATGCCGATCTTTACCATGGGTTCTCATACGTAAATCGACGGGTGAAGGAAGTGTAAAATGTTCAATAAAAACAAAGCGTTTACCTTGATCGAGCTAATGGTGGCTATTGCAATTATCGGAGTGCTGGCCGCCATTGCCTATCCTTCCTACACATCGCGTATCTGTCATGGACGACAGGAAAACGCCATGAGTCTGCTGATGTCTGCCCGCATGTCCATTGAAAAATACAAGGCTCGCTGGGGTTCCTATCAGCTTCCTGACAGCATCAAGAGCAAGATGAACCTGTTGGGTCTCGATTTGGACAACAGCAACTATCTGAACGTTACCGATCCCAAATCGAGGTATCGTTTGACCGTAGTGCGGGCGACCAACAACGACTACGTAATTAAAGCCGAAGCCAACCTGGACAGTGACCAACCCAAGGATATGTGGGTCGTCAAGCGTTTGGGGGATCCATGTCGCCGTGTGGATGACTGCAGCGTGAAGAATTCCGTCACGGAAAGCTGCAACGCCGATTAGGAGAACGAGCGAGACGTAACGGTAAAAATTCTGCTTTAAAGATTACCCATAATATTTTTCAAGGGTGGCTTTTGCCTGTCTTTGCAAAGCTGCGGGCTTACCCCGCATTATTCATGAAGAATCACCTACGACTTGAAAACTCTTGATCTTTCATTCGTTTCCCGATTTTTAACCTCAACAACCTGTCAAGGTTGCTTCCGTTAAAAAATCACTCCAACTTCATGAAAGTTCTTCGGTTTTCGGCGTCTCGCTACGATCCTCATGAAGTATGCGGGGTACGGGGTTCCAATTTTCTGGATGGGTCTGGCTTGGTGCTGGTGCAAGATTTGCATGTCAAACGGTGTGAAGAAGCACGGTTTTTGTGAAGAAGGCATCGAATGTGCAACTCTTGCATGAAACCACGGACAAGCTTTTGACCAATTATTATTTGCACTGCTACGCAAACTCTTCATGACTTTAGGAAAGCTTTTGCACGTTCTAAAGAATTCCTTGAAACAGTCTTTTTGAAGAATGATCTCAGCAAGAAAGCTAACTGCTTGAAAACCAAGGCTTCTTTTGGTTTCTCTCCCTTTGGCCCGTCAGGTTTGCTCCCCGGATTTTCCTCTCGGTTTTGTCTGTTCGATGGTACATAAATTGCAATAATATATTGATCGGGCTAGAGGTTTTCTTGAATTGCAGAGATGGAGCTTTCATGAACCCGGTCAAAAACAACGGTGTCACCCTGATCGAACTGCTTACGACGCTGGCGATTATTGCCGTGCTGGCCACCATACTCGTACCAACAATCGATTACAGCCGTACGTTCAAAAAAGGGATGGAGACTCGTGACCAAGTGTTTGGCTTGTTGGGCGAGGGACGTCAGGATGCGATTACCTCCGGTCGTCCGGCGATGTTGATCGTTGAAGACAGCCGGATGTTGATTTGTCGAGACGAAAACAACAACTTTTTCGCAACCAGCGGAGAAGGAATCTCCCAGTGCGAAAGTGGAAGCGATGTCATTCTCGGGGAGTTGAACGCCGACTCGAAAATCCTCATCAAGCTCGATCAGGCGGGTTCCGATGTTGTGGCGTTCGATCAGAAGGGACTCTTGAAAAATACTTCCGGGGATCCTACCGGGGCACGCGTGACGTTTTGCGAAAAAGACCCGGAAGATCCTGAGAGCTGCCTGGCAGGTGCGTATTTCTGGCGAGTGACGATTTCGGTACTGGGCGTAGTTCGGCCGAAGGAGAACTGAGATGATCCGGGAGAGACGTAGCGGATTCACGATGATTGAAGTCCTGGTGGCGGTCGTGGTGCTGGCTATGGCGATGTCCGCAATGGCCAGTCTCCAGGTGACCGCGATTCAGGGAAACAGTGCGGGTAATAGCCGGGGAGTGGCTGTTCAGATCATCAATGCCAAACTCAACGAGTTGAGATCTTACCCCTACTACTACGATCTTTCGACCAATACTTATTGGCCCGATCCCGGAAAGTCTTTCGCAACGATTATCGACGCGGGAGAATATACGGAATCCTACTCGACGGAAGGCATGGCACGAAGTGAGCTGATTCAACGGGAAGGCTACGATCCCACGGACGAAAGTTTCAAATACAATCTTACGTGGTCCATCGTGGACACCGGTGACAGTCAATCCGAAATGGATGCGGGCAAAGAGGTCACCATCGAGATTTCTTGGAAGGACGAAACCGGTACGGTTCGTATTAGTTACGATACGAGTTTCGATCTGCCTCGGCTGGTTCGATGAAGATGGGAGTCGTAATGAGGATTTTGGGAAAATCCGGAGAGGCGAACGGATTCACGCTTGTGGAATTGCTGATATCCGTGTTTCTTTCTTCGATTGTAATGGCGGCAGCGTTCGCTTTGTTCATCAGTACGAACAAGGTGTTCCACTCTTCCAGTCAGAAAACCATGTTGCAGCAGACCGCAAGGGCTGCGCTTGATCTGATGGCTGGTGAGTTGGTTCAGGTCGGATTGGGGCAGGTCAGTCCCAACGAGGCGGCTGGCACGAACCTGTACGATCAGGCCTTTATCGATCCCGAAAGCAACAACGATTTGGGATCGTCGGGGTACAACGATGAGATTCAATTCATCGTTTCCCAAGGGGGCATGGTGGTTTTGGCGTCTAACGACGGGGAAACCCTGGACAACCTGACCAACACCGTCAAAACTCTCAATGTATTTCCCGATCCGCTGGATTCCGACGACTGGACCGACCTTTTCCGTGTCAATCAGGAAGTATGGCTTCTCGATCGGCAGCGGCATTATCTGGCGGCTGGTATTTTCACCGGTTCGGGAAGTACGGGAGATGATAAATTCATCAACGTAACCTTCAATCCCTCCGGATTCGAGGACGACCTGCCGACGGAAACCATTGAGCTTGTTCCGGGAATGGTGTTGGTCGAACGGCCGACGTTGTTGACCTACACGGTACACGGCGGTCGTTTGGTGCGTTGTGCTGAAAAGGTGAAGCATTCCGATACGTGGGCGATTGCCGGTTGCGATGACAAAGGCGCTTCGGGAGAAACGTCGCTCATGAACCCGGTGAGCTATCTGACGATTCTCGATAGCATCGAAGCCTTCCAGGTTAGTTATTACGTTCCGCCGCTCAACGAAATCAGTTCGGGCAAATACGAATGGGAACCTTTCCCGACGTCGGTGGAGTATCGGCGCAGAATTTTAGCGGTTCGCCTGGAATTCATCGTGAAATCGGTCAGTTCCGATCCGTTGCTTACGGATGGCTCTGCTTTTGTAAAGAAGAATTTCTTCCTCGGCAATGTAACGGTGACTCCTTCCTATGTCGTTGACGGAAAGAGAATCGTTTACGAACGAGCCCAGGTTGCTACGGTCGTTCGACTGCCGAACATGATTATTGGGCAGGATTGGTGGTAGGAGATAACCAAATGCTGCATCATATAGGAAATAAGGGAAGCGCGTTGGTCGTGACATTGGTGCTAGTCATTGTCATGTCCGGGATGGGTGTGATTTCGGTCAACCAGGCCGTTCGCGAAGTCCGCATTTCGTCGAGCTACGATTCTTCGGCGAAAATGCTGGCGTATGCCGAGGCCGCCGTCACCGAAGCGCGCAAAAAGATTTTCGAGTCGCCGACGCCGGAGCTCGTTGGATTCGATTGCCAGGGTGAGACGGATGACGAAAAAGAGTTGAGCACCAACTACTGGCCGACCGAATACGACTACAAGCAGCGTGGAGTCGGTGCAAAGTATTGTATTACGTTGCTGGGAAGCGGCCAGTCCGAATCCGAGGGCGCGGCCAGTTCCGATACCGGTATCGTGTACCGATCGCAAGATTATTTCTACAAGATCGATGCCTATGTGGAACGCATCAGTGACAACAACGTGCCGATCGTCATAAAACACGTTCAGTCCATCGAAAAGTTTTCGAGAGTGTCCAATTAGCCGCTCGGGAAAGAAAGTGCCATGAGCCAGCGTATTTTTATATCCGTTCTTAGTTTGCTTACCTTGTTGCTTTGGGTATCCACGGCGTTTGCCGCCGATCCCAAACAGGACTACCTCGGACCCGCGGATTACAAAATTTCCTGCGGATTGGGGCAAGGTATCTGCGAGGGGGGCTATGAGGTTTCTCCCGCTTCCGTTGATCCGAACGATTGCAAGGATGGAGGGGAAATCGGGGTCTCCAGAAGAGAAACCGACGACAAGGACATCAACTTCCGAGGCACGATTCAGGCCAATGCCGACGATGGTCGACCTGAATGGGATACGGCCTCTGAAGGCTATAGCAATGTCGATACCCCGTATTGTTTTCGACGGAACCAAGTCTATAACATTACAGACCGTTATCAGTCTCCGATTCCAGGAATGACCAACTACTGGATTTCCCTGAAAATGGGAACTCAGGAATACACCAGCTCCACAGGAGCGAAGTCCGTCAATCTCTGTTCCAAACGCGATGCGACACCCGATACGACTTTGTGCCAGTGGTCCACACAGTTTGCCGGACCGGCGGCCACGGTGACCAACCCCAACCCTGAAACGGACCAGGATCTGGAAATCGATTTCCCCATGGTGTCTCACCAACGAATGGGTGTCAAAAGCGGTCCTTCCGGAGCAAACCTCACGACGAAATTCTGGATTCTCATGGAAGACGGGTCCGATCCGCTGAACGACGTTCCGGCGGATCAGTTGAAGGACGTGGTTCACATTACGCAATACGTCTATTCGCGTCCCGGCAAACCGTACTATGACGTTACCTGGGAAATCAAAAGCCAGGGAACCGCCCAGTACAGTGGCGTTTCGTTCTGGGTTTCCGCCGATACGTTTACGGCAGGTAACGACTCTGGATATGGCTATCTCTGCGATATCACAAAGGTTGTCGGCGCAACGGGTGGTTCAGCATTCTTTCAGGGAATGATTGCACTCAATGGCGACGAAGACGAAGTGCGGATGGAAGAGAACTGGTGGGCGTCGGTCTTTTACCACATTCTCGACCAGTCTCTTCCGGATTTCGACCGCTTCCGACCGATTACCTATTCCAATCGCGGAACCTATTCCGAGGCGTTGACGACCAGCATGGACAACGCCATGGCGCTCGAATGGAACAATCTCACCATTACCAACACACCGATTTACCTCGCGGCCCGTTGGACCTTCGACGATCCGATTCAGCATTCTTCTTTCGGAACCAACCGTTCGCTTTTTACGGTTACCAGCGATCACGGAACGTTCATTTACGACGATGGTTCGGCAACCGGTGTGGAAACCAAATCGGAACCGATGTTTTTCGATGCTTATCAGCAGCCGGATGACTGGCGCGGCGTGATTCGAGCTTACAGGCTTCCGTTGGGATGTCTGAACGACGGCGATTGCCTGGTGAATGACCGCAAGACGGAAACCTGCCAGGATCTTCCGGGATGCACCTCCAACCCCACGGACGAGGTGGAGTGCGACAAGCTTTGTTACGTACAACCGTGCGACGGTTCGGACCGGGAAATCCGGGCCTGTGGTTCGGGTGGTTCCTGTGTGTTTGGTCTTTGTCTCGAAGACGCCGAACGCTGGATGACGGGGAAAGGCGATTCTCTTTCTGCGGCTACCGTAGGTAGCGGGCGAACGATCTATACCGTTGAAGTTTCCGTTTCCGATCCCGACGATCCAAGCACTGTAACCGGCGTATCATGGAAAGAATTGAGTGACGTGGATTTTCCGAACGATCTTGGTGCCGATTCGGATATCTTGGCGTGGCTGTATGGAAGCGAAAACAGTTCCAAGCGAGTGGAAGACGCTTCGGTAGACGATCCCAATATGACGCTGACCTTCGATCCCAACGAGGATCCTGACGATTACGATCTTGGAGAAAACCTGCGGGATCGTTACGAAACCGCTCCTTCCATCGTTGGTGGAGGGAAAATCAACTGGGTGTTGGGAGATATTACCCACGCCGAACCGAAATTCGTCGGGGCGACTCCGCAGAATGCCTGGATCGATCCCGATACGGCAACATCAAGCTATTCGACCTATACCAACTCTCCTGACTATCTTACTCGTCAGCCTGCTCTTTTTGTGGCGGCCAACGACGGGATGTTGCATTGTTTCGATGCCACGACCGGCAAGGAGATGTGGGCTTTCATTCCATGGGAGATCCTGAAGAACATCGAGGAAATCGCTGCTCCGAAGTTCAAGCGTATTCGTACGCCGACCATGAACCTGACGCCTTTTATCGTCGATGCTTATGGATCTCCGCCGGGTGAAACAACCAATGGCTGGCATACGATTCTCGTGGTGGGAACCCGTTCGCCGATGGCTCAGCCGGGAGAGTCCGGATATTATGCTTTCCGGATAGATCCCACCAACAATATGCAGTTCAGCCCAAGTTTCATGTGGCGTTACGCTCCGGACGATGACAGTCTTGGCGTGACCTATTCCGAGCCGACCTGTGCCCGGGTCGATACCGGTGGCGATGGCAGTTGGCTGCTGTTCTTCGGTTCCGGTTATGCCCAGACATCGGCAATGCAGATGACAAAAACGGCCTACTTGTTTGGTATCGATCTTTTCGACCTGGACAGCGGTGGTGTTTCGAGTCCTGAAGAGCATATCAAATTCGAGATCAAGGCTTCCAACGTGTCCGGGATGTCGGGCGTGTCGGAAAGCGGCACCTCGGGTGTGGTGCCCGGTAACAAGCTGGGTGACCCCGTTGCCTACGACAGTGATGAAGACGGTTTCGCCGATATCGTTTATGCTGGCGATCTGGCCGGACATCTGATGCGTTTTCCGTTGACGATAGCCGGTAGTGCAGCCAGCGTGACCAATGCCAGCGTTCTGTTCGATGCGTTTAGTTGTCTCGGGGGAAGCTCCTCCTGTTCGTCTTCTTCGGTATCGCTCGATAATTTCAAACATTACGTGCACAACGAGCGAGGTAGCGGAGCGAACCAGGCGGCGGATGATCAGATGTACTATACCTATCGTTATCCTCGGTCGATTACTTCCAGACCGACGGTGTACCTCTCCAAATGCGCTAGCGAGGATGAATGGCCGATTCACAAGGAGACCAACTGCGGGTACCCGATCATTCTTTTCGGTACCGGGAAGTTCGACAGTTTCTACGATAGTTTCGACGATTACCGGTGGATGAATAAGGACGGTTCGTTGTCCTTGACCCCGAATTATCAGGCTATTTACGGTATTCTCGACAAAAACGGTGCAAAAGTCACCTACAGCGACATGTTCAGCTACACCGTCGAGCACGAGAAGGTCAACGAGAACGACAAGCCGGGATTTACTCGAATCGCTCGTAAAGTCGATCGCGTATCCGGCAGCAATGAAACCGGTGGTCAGGGTTGGGTGATCTGGCTCGACGATTGGGGTATCGGAGGGAGCGGCGGATACACGGGTTCATCCGATGCCACGATCAACGGCAAGGTCGTCACGGTCGGAGAGCGAGTCATTTCCCGAGGCGTTGTGGCTCGTCAACACAACCCTGCCGACACGTCGAAATACGAAGATATTTTATTCATCTCTACGTGGACACCCAACATGGAAGGAACTTGCGACCTTCGGGATTATCGGCAGGTATCTCCAGGGGACCGTACTTCGGGATTCGATGAAAACCAGGATGACGGCGGCGGATTCGTGATGGGTGTGCGTGCCGTGGATGGCGACAACCCGAGCTTCGCGGTTCAGGATGTCACGGGTGACAACAAAGCGTACGGCGATACGCATTCCGATGGCGGTTGGGCTGGACAACGCCTGACGGGTTCGGTGCTTTCGCGTGTGATCGTAGCGAACAATGCATTGTACGTGAAATCCGGCGGCAACCGGCCTCCGGTGCGGATTTCCATCGTGGGAATGCCGTCGTTCGGAGGCGCGGAAACCCTGTTTTACAGAATCAAGTATCGATAAGGATCGAAACGATGAGAATTCCATATAAAACCGTGATTTGGATGTTGTTGCCGCTGCTTTTTGTCGGTTTCGGTTTGTCTTCGGCCCACGCAGCCAGCCAGAAAAAGATCAAAAGCAGCGCCGGAACGACACAGTTTGAGGGAATCGTAAGCAAGATCGTTCAGGTAGAAGATGAATGGTACCTGATGATCGACTACAAAGTTTCGCTGATCAAGGTTCCGTCAACGGTGGTTTTCTCGAATGAAGACGGTAGTAAAGCGTCGTTCGGATTCAAAAGCCTCGAAACCATGCTCAAAAGGCAAGGGAGTGATTGTAAAAATCACGATCGATTCGAAAACCTACGAGTATGTGGCGAGCGAAATCGTACTTTTGGGTTCGACGAGGCAATACGAATTGAAAAAACGGTACGAAGGCGGTCCGAAAACGTATCGAATGCATAAAGACGGATACTCGGTGAAGAAATAGGCGGGACGGACCGCAGTGTCAATTTAGGGGATTGTTGTCAATCGTAAGGTGCGGAGACGATTTGAACGCAAGAACGACAATCAGACTCCTTCGGGAAACGGCGAAAGTTTCGCTGATTCCGATGATTTGCGCCTGGCTGATGGCCGGTTGTCTCGATGAGACGGGACAAGGTGCTTCAGGTGAAGTCTGCCCCGCTTCATGCCACGATGGCGGAAGGGGAGTGCGTTTGCGATTCGGGCTATGAATCGTTCGAAGACGGTTGCCGCGTTGTGGGCGATTCCACGGGTATGACAGCGGATGAGAGTCCTGGCCAAGGATATCCGCTGCGGTTGCCCACCGGTTTCCGGTGAATTTTGCGCGGAAAAAGACTCCGACCGGCCGGTGCTTCGGGTGAAGCTGTTCGGCGTCAAACGGGATGAATGCTACAAAGACGCCATGTTGCGTCTCAAACCCACCGATTACGCCTACCGCCAGATGCTTCCTTGTCGCGACGGTGTGTTGATGCTCGAATCTGTCGGTTGTATCGTGGCGGCGGAGATTGGTGCAACCTCTTTGTGGGTACGTTGCGAAGGGATAGATCCTTATGCGCTAACCTCTTCGAATTGCAGCGATATTCCCGAAGACTGGCGGGAAAAAATCGCAGCCTGTACCTTTGCGCATGAAGGCGCTGAACCAACCTGCGATGTCGGAACGTACTGTGATACTCAGACGCTTTTGTGCGTACGGGACTGTTACAACGAACTCAATTGCCAAAAAGGCCAGATTTGCTCCGGTGAGGGCAAATGCATCGCTCCACCCAAGCCCGATTGCACCACGGAAACCGAACAAACCGACTGCGGTGACGGATATTATTGTAATTCCTGGGGAATCTGCGCTCGGGATTGTGCCGACGACAGCGAGTGCGGTCCGAAAGGTCTTTGCGATTCCCGTGGGCGCTGCGAAGCCGTCGAGGAAGTCGGATTCCACGAAATCGCGGCGCTGCCGTACGTGCCTTGTCTTGCCGATTCGGAATGCAAACCCGGATGGCACTGCAATTATGCCGGACGATGTCACAAACAATGCGACGCCGAAATGTCCTGTCGCGAAGGTTTCATTTGTACCGAAAAAGGACGTTGCATCGAAGACCCCGAGATTCCCGACCCGATGGAGCAGTTCCCGCCGAAGGGCTGGTGTGTTGAAGACAGCCAATGCCCGGCAGACAAATATTGCAACATGGTCGAAAACGAAGACGTCATCGGTATTTGCAAACCTCGCTGCAACGGGTCGCTTTCGGATATTTCCTGCGGTCCGGGAATGTTCTGCGAGCCGAATGGCCGATGTTCTCCCTGTCCTGCGGATGGGTGTCCCGGAGAAGAAAAAACTGGAACCGTTGGTGGCTATCGGCGGTGCCTGCGAGCAGGATGAGCAATGCATGGAAGGTACGTTCTGCAAGGATGGGATCTGCTCCAAAGACTGCCATCCCGGTGCGAATCTCTGCGGTCTGGGACAAACCTGCGATCCGTTGCGCGGGCGTTGCGTCGACGATCCCGAAGCGGTCGTTCCCGTGGCCGAAGCCGAGAAACAGATTCCGACGTTGCGTTGGGAAAGCCTGATGCATCGTGGGTGTCGATTGGCGAAAGATTGTCCGATCAACAGTGTTTGTCAGGACGGCGTATGTACGTTCGAATGCCTTTCCGATGAGGACTGCGGACTACCGGGCACGGCGTACTGTTCCTGTTCGGGACAATGCGTCGAAGGGGCACGCACAACGCAAGGTTGTTCCTATACCGAAGCGAAGGCTTGTAACCGGAATGACGAATGCCCCGAGGGCGCGGCTTGTTCCGGCGGGCAATGTCGTTACGTCTGCCTGAGCCGTTTGGGCGGTAACGGGAGGATGTCGAGTTGGGGCTGCAAGCCTGAAGAAACCTGCGATATGCAAGCTCGACGTTGCGTTCCTGCCGAGCCGGACAAACCGGTTCGTTTGAAGTTGACCTGGCCGCGTTGCGGAGCGGACAACGATTGTCCGGCACCGACGCGCTGCCTGTTACATCTCGGCCTGTGCTCGGCCGAATGCCTGAGAGACGAGCATTGCGATGCCGGTTTCACCTGCGGTCCGCGAGGACTGTGTCACGAAGCCACGAAAGATTTCGGCACGCAGCAGTATCCGCGTTGTAAAAGCGATGCTCAATGTCAGGCGGGATCGTATTGTGCGGCGGGGATCTGTCGCATGGATTGTGTTGCCGGAGTCCCGGCGTTGGACTGCCCGGAGGGGCAGGCATGTACGAAGGGTGGCCGTTGTATCGGCGAAGCATCCGAACGATGACTGGAGTTTTCCATGAATGACCGGTTTACAAAGAAAAACGTTTTACAAAACATCGACTTTTCACGATTGAAAAATCTTTTGAGGTTTCACCATATCCCGGAGGCCGTCATGAAACCCGGAGCCCCCACCACTCGAACATCTTTTGGTAGCCAACCCCGCTGGACCTTGTTGCAGGTGCTGATCGTCCTGTTTGTTCTGGCCGGTGCATCGGCTGCGTATGCAACGTGGACTCAAACCTACGCCAACCGGAACAACACCGGTACGGGTACGGCAGATACCACGTCCTGTACGGCTCCCAGTTATCGACGGATCGGTTTGAATTACTATAAACGGTATTATTCCAGTGGCAGTGCTGCCGGAACCGGTAATGCTGCCTATCATTCGTTCGCCGCAATGCAAAGCGACTCGCACGGAAACTTCGCGCGAACGAAACGCTTGTTCAGGACGCCGTGGTATACCCGTTTCAATTACCTGCGAACCAGCATTTCGACATGCCTTACATGTTCAATGGGTCATATTCCGGGATTGTCAGTTTTGCGGGATATGGGACGAACACCAATCCTCGATACCAG
>CAXXVK010000044.1:0-13760 GCA_963676915.2 Myxococcota bacterium | reverse complement strand
GTCGAGATCATGCGCACGTCACCGGCTTCGATCGCCTCGACCCAATTCCGTACCGAAAGCCCGGAAAGCGCTGCCAGCGCGATCTTGGGCCCGATTTTAGAGACGCTCATCAGGAGGCGGAAGAGGTCGCGTTCCTCGTCGGTGGCGAATCCGTAGAGCCGGATGCCGTCCTCGGACATGGAGAAATGGATCAGCAGCAGTGCGATATCGCCCTTCTTGGGAAGCTTTTCGTAGGTGCTCAAGGGAATATTGATCTCGTATCCCACGCCGCCGCATTCCACGACGACATTGGAGAATTCCTTTACGGTCAGTGTGCCTCTCAGGTATGCGAACATAATCTACCTCAACGGTTGTCAGCGTTGTATGAGTCCGGATTTCAATCGATTGTAATGACAAAGCGCGATCGCCAGTCCGTCGGCGGCATCTTCGCAGGAGGGCGGCGTCATCTGCGGCAGCATCTGGGTGATCATAAATCGCACCTGCTGCTTGGTCGCGTTGCCATTGCCCACCACCGAGCTTTTCACTTCGCGCGGTGAATATTCGAATACGGGAATGCCGTGTTGCGCGATGGTCATCAGGATGGCTCCGCGAGCGTGCCCGAGGGTGAAAGCGCTCTTGGGATTCTTGCCGTAGAAGATGGTTTCGACCGCCGCGTGATCGGGCTTGTATTCTTCGAGGATATCTTTGAGGGATTCGTGGATGGAGAGTAGCCTTTCGGGTAGGCTACGGCTGGTATCGATTCGAACCGAGCCGCTTCCGGCAGCGAGGATTCTCCTGCCTTCGATCTCCAGCAAGCCGTATCCGAAGACACGGCTGCCGGGATCAATACCGAGGACGATCACTGTTGTGCGATCCTCTCCATTACTTCATCGGAGACTTCGGAGTTCGTATAGACTTGCTGAACGTCGTCCAGCTCTTCCATCTTCTCGATAATCTTGAAGACGCGTTCCGCGAAGTCGTCCGCGTTGATTGTGTTTTTGGGAATGCGGGTAAGTTCCGCCTTCTCGATCGTGAAGTCACCTTCGAGAGCGGTACTGACAGTGTGGAAGTCGTTCAGCGAGGTGATCACTTCGAAGAACTCATCGTCGTCGAGCAGTACATCTTCCGCGCCTGCTTCCAGTGCCTGCATCATGAATTCGTCCTCGTCGAGCCCTTCCCGTGGTATCAGGATCGAACCCTTCTGGTCGAAAGTTCCAGGAGACTGCGCCGGTTTCGGCGAGGTTTCCGCCGTACTTGGTGAAGATATGACGGTCTTCCGCGACGGTACGGTTCTTGTTGTCGGTCATCACTTCGACGAGCATGGCAACGCCGTTCGGGCCGTAGCCTTCGTACAGGAATTCATCGTAGCTGACGCCTTCGATCTCACCGGTACCGCGCTTGATTGCCTTCTCGATGTTGTCTTTGGGCATGTTGGCGTTACGGGCGTTGCCGACGGCGGTTCTGAGCCGTGGATTGCTATCGAGGTCACCACCGCCATTACGGGCGGCGACGATAATCTCTTTTGCAAGACGGGTGAACAGCTTGCCGCGTTTGGCGTCTGCTGCTCCCTTTTTATGCTTGATCGAGCTCCATTTATTGTGTCCGGACATGGTGCCTCCGTTGGGGATTATTCCTGTTCTTTGTATTCAGCGATAACCTTCTCTGCGATATCGTACGGTACGCGTTCGTAGTGCGAGAACTCCTGCTCGAAATCGTCCGCGACCCTGCGTCAGAGACTTGAGTGCGGGGTAGTAGCTGAACAGCTCTGCCAGCGGAAGCTGCGCGTTGAGGATCTGCTTCTTACCGGATTGCTCCATACCGAGGATCTTGCCGCGGCGGGTCGAGATATCGCCCATTACGTCGCCCATGTACTCGTTCGGGATCACGATCTTCACGTCGTGGATCGGCTCGAGAAGGATCGGGTTCGCCTTTGCGAAACAGGCCTTCAGGCACTGCGAAGAAGCGATCTTGAACGCCATTTCGGAGGAATCGACATCATGGTAGGATCCGTCATAGACTTCCACGCTGATATCGACGACCTTGTAGCCGGCGATAACGCCTTTTTCCATGGTCTCCACGACACCTTTTTCGATCGCGGGAATGAATTTACCGGGGATACGGCCGCCGACGATTGAATCGACAAATTCGAAGTTCTGACCGCGCTCGGACGGTTTGAGGCGGAAGTAAACTTCACCGTACTGTCCGCGTCCACCGGATTGTTTTTTATGACGATAGCGTTCGTCGGCCTTGCCGGTGATGGTTTCGCGGTAGGGGATACGAGGTGTATCGAGAACCGCTTCCACTTTGAAACGCTTCATGAGGTTTTTCACGATAAGGTTCACCTGTTGCTCGCCGGCGCCCGAGATGATCTGCTCGTGCGTCTCGGTGTTGAGCGTGAGGTTGACGGTAGGATCTTCGTCCAGAAGACGCTGTCAGTGCTGCGCCGATCTTGTCTTCGTCGCTCTGGTTGGCTGCCTTGATGGTCTGCCAGTAGATCGGAGAAGGAAGCTTCGGTGACGGGAAGCGGTACTTCGCATTGGTCGGAACGATAGAGTTCATACCGCGTGCGAGTTTGAGCTTGACCAGACCGCCGATCTCGCCTGCGCGAAGCTCGGTGGTGTCGGAGCGGTTTTTACCCTGTACGTAGGAGATGCCGCCGATCTTGTCCTTGCCGTCTTTCTCGGGGATAAGGACGTCCATTCCGCTCTTGAGCGTGCCGGAGAATACGCGGACGTACGCGATGTCGCCGATGTTCGGGTCGGCGAATGATTTGAAAATGTATGCGTAGAGGTCGCCGTCTTCGGAAGCTTTGATTTTCTGGATCTTGCCGTCGAAATCAGCCGGTACTTCCGGATGATCCGCGGGAGAAGGAAGGTAATCGACGATTGCGTCCCATCAGGGTATCGATACCGACGTTTTTCATGGCAGAGCAAGCAAACACTGGAATCACCAGACCGCTCTTGATACCTTTCTTGACACCGGTGACGAGTTCTTCGTCGGTCAGTTCGCCTTCTTCAAAGTATTTTTCGAGCAGTGCGTCGTCTGTTTCTGCAACCGCTTCCATGAGCTTCATGCGTGCTTCTTCGACCATGTCCGCCATGTCTGCGGGGATGTCGGTCGCCTTGCCGTCGATGAAAGCTTTGCCTTTGACGATATCGACCACGCCGGTGAGCGTGTTTTCTTTACCGATGGGGATTACCAGCGGTGCGGGGATGATATCCGAGTTCTCCTGGATCATGTCGATCGCCTTCTGGTAGTCGGCGTGTTCGTTGTCCAGGCGGTTTACGATAATCGCCTTGGCGATGTTGTTGTTTTTAATCATCAGCTCGAGCGGGAGCTCGATACTGACGTCAAAAGTTCCGGCGCCGTTCACGACCAGCAGTGCGGTCTCGACAGCCGTGAATCCGGCGATTTGCTCACCGTAGAAGTCCGGGTAGGACGGTGCGTCGATCATATTGATGCGGTTGCTCTTCCAGTCCAGGTGTCCCATGGAAAGCGTAATCGACATCTTCTTCTCGATTTCCTCCGCATCAAAGTCCATCACGGTGTTGCCGTCATCGACTTTTCCAATGCGCGATGTAGCCTTTGCGTTGTAGAGCATGTGCTCGATCAGCGTGGTTTTACCGGAGCCGCTGCTGCCCACGAACAGGATGTTACGAATGTTTTTCATATCGTAGTTTTTCATAAGTGCCTCGTTGTTTCCTTTCTATTTATTATCAATGAATATTTTGAATCTGCTTGAATCGTTCCGGTGAACGCTCTTCACGCGGAACACGAAGCGTAACAGTCAATTCCACATCCAAATCTGTTCCGGAAAATGTTGCCGGAAACGGAAATGGCGCAAGTTTGCAATTTTTCAGAGACGCGTTTTCTTGTCAAACTATTCCGTTGAAAGAATTAGCGACTGGTTTAATTGCGATATTTCGTCCAGAAATGACGGATCAGGAGGTATCCGATGATGAACTGCGCCAGCCACGATACGAAATCGATCAGGAGGTTTCCCGCGCTGAATGGTTTCTGGAAGAGTTGCCAGTCGAACACGAAGAAGTAGTAGAGCATGCTCTTCATGAAGTAGAGAATCAAAATGGTGATTGCAATCAGAAATATTCGTTTCATAGTGTATCCTTTTTATTACCTTTATCCTGCTGGAATCAACTTCAGAATGTGTTACGGAGTAACTCTTCTGAATGTTGATTTTCGTTAACGTTCCAAAGCGGATGATAACATTCGGAAGACCTCGCTATGCAGCCTTGCATTTGCGAGCAAATACAGCGTGCAAGCTCGGACATTCAGAAGTTATCATCAACCTATTTCAACAGCATCGCCCTTGCGGGTCTGGGTCTGGGTCACCATGCTGGATCCGAACCAGATAGACACCGGAAGCGACAGGTTTCCCATCGAGATCGACGCCGTTCCAGCGGAAGGAGCCGGCATCGGTACGCATTGCACGATAGACCATTCTTCCACGGACGTCAAAGATGCTCAGCCTGGTCTCGCCCGGTGTTGCGATACTGTACGACACGGTCATTTCCGGATTAAACGGATTCGGATAGGCAGGACATATCGAGTCCCGAAACGGTCTCGGGTACAGTCTCGTCGTCCGTCGCGTAGCTTGACAGCAAGATTTCCTGGTAGTAATCGCCATCCGAAATCGCGAAGCTTCCTTCATGGGGCGAGTATAGGAAATGCGTGACTGTGAAGTTGTAACTTCCGTTCAGCAGCGGGATGGAGAATGCGCCGGTCGAATCGGATACCGCAACGGAGTAATCGGAGGAGTCTTCCTCATTGAGGACGAAGATCGAAGCGTTTTCAATCGGATTCTCCTGCGAGTCCATAACGATCCCCTCGAAGTAACCGTCCGGATCGGCGTAGTAGAAGTCGATCCCGCCCATGTGACCGTTGACCTGTATGATCTGCGCGTCCGGCGCGACATAGCTGCTCTCAAGGTCAAGCAGGCTGTACACACCGACGAGGCAGGTCGCGTCCTCGACATTGTCCGGAACGTAGATCTGGTAGGTTCCCAGGATGCCGGTCATCTCGGAGAGGAGATAGTGTCCTTCCTGCATATACGCGAGGAACGTCTCCAGCGAGAAATTCTCGATCAGCTCCATGATATCCGCGATTCCGACGTTGTAGAAGCAGTAAACCAGCGCGCCCGGCACGGGAAGATCAAACCACGAGCCTTCGGAGGTAACGGTTCCGGATATGGAATAATCGGAATCGAGCTGCTCGAACTGGAGTGTCACCGAATCGGATATCTCCTCATCAGTGACGGTGATCACGACCGATGCCGCTTCCGGTATGGAGACGAAGTTGTTCAGGTGCATCATGAAGACGCCGTCCTCGTCGGTTTCGTCCAGCACACCGCCGTCGGCAAATGTGTCGTCGTCCGAATCGATCGCCGGGATTTCGTATCCCATCAGCTCGATCGAAACAGTGTAACTTGCCGAATTGCCTATGGTCTCGAATTCGAAATATACTTCAAGCGAATCGCCGACCGAGATGGTCGCGTTTTCCTCGCCATTTATTGTGAAGTTGTGCGCAGCGCTCAGAAGCGTCGCCAGCATCAGCATCAAAATCGCAAAGTGCAGTTTCCTCATGATGTCTCCTGTTCTGTTCGTTACGTGTAGCGCTCGATCTCCGAGCGAGCAAAACCCAATCTTCAGAATGGTATGTTTACGATGGATGTCAATGATTATTTCCACAGAAACACATTCATTGCGTTGAAAGTACTTCTTCTGGCAAGAAAAACCCCCGAAAACGATGTCCGGGGGTATAAATATATGGTGCGTGCAGGTTATCTGGATATTTCTTTGCGAGCCGGTTGCTCTTCTGTGCTGCGGGTCTCCTCATCGATGTGCGCGGTCACAAAGTAGAATTTCTTTCCCTGGGGCGCGTTTGCGGTCCAGGTAGTATTGTCGAAGGTTCCGTGCGTGTTTTCGGCAAAGATTCCGTGTGGGCTGTTTCCTGTGAATACACGGTAGCAATCAACGTACGGCACGATATCCCATGTGATATGGACTTGACCGTTCTCGACGCTGAAGACGATGTTTTCCGGAGTTGCCGGATTGACGGGCGTGCCCTCTTCCAGGAGAGCAGGGGATAACCGTCGTTGTTGACGCCGTCGAGCTTCCAGAAGTTGTCGGTGCCGTTGAGCGTCTCGCCCATGAAGTCCCATCCGGCAGTCATGAAGGTATCGAGGTCTTTCATGTCGTCGGTGGGCAGTCCGGTTCCGGCTTCGCTGGTCGTCAAGCCGGATGTCTCGGTATCATAGAAGCAGTTCTCCACGTCGGAGTAGGAAATGGCTGAGATAAAACCGCCCATTTCGATATTTGCGTTCACCTCTCCGGTGCTGAAGCAACGTCTGATTACGCTGCCGTTGGTTGCATTCGCAGCAAAACCGCCAGCGATGCCGATTGCGTTTACACCTCCGGTGCTGTAGCAGTCCTCAACCGTGGTATCGAGGATTTTACCGACAAAGCCTGCGATATTGACTCCTCCAGAGATATAACCACTGTTATAAGATGAGGAGATCGTGGTGCTGATGGCTTCAGCGGCGATTCCTCCACCGAAATCCTGATTGTTCGTTATTGCGCCAGTGTTGCAGCAATTGGATATCTCACCGATAAACTGATATCCGCTGATACCTGCGGTGCGTGTCGATCCTTCGATCGCTCCGGTATTACAGCAGTCGGTGATAACCGTTTCCTGACTCCACCCGCAAATACCTCCGCAATAGTTTACTGCTACCACACTCGCAGCGTTGTGGCTTCCGGTGATGGTTGAGGAAGCACTCAATCCTGCGATTCCGGCTATATACAAGTCCTGTCCCGTTATTTGCCCGGAAACGTAGCATTCTTCTATCTCGGAGATTTCGTTTCTACCGGTGAGTCCGCCGCTCTCGGAATTGCCATGGATCGAGCAGTTCGTAAGGCGGACGTTTCGGATCGTTCCATACACAACGTAGCCGAAAAGCGCTTGATTGTATCCATTTGGGCGATCGATCGTGAAGCCGTCAATCGCGTAATCCTGTCCGTCGTAGGTTCCCATGAAGTAGCCGGCGCTTGAACCGATGGGATCCAGCCCTTTATCGTCATTGTAGGAGGCGCTTATCGAAGCGTCGATGTCCGCGGTCTGGATGAAGTGTGACGACAGGATGTCCGATTTGCAGCTCATCCAGTAGAGGTGCGAGAAGTCGGAGATTTGATAGGGGTCTTCCGAGGTGCCGCTTCCCGAGGGAAGTCCGGGAGCCGTGTTATCGAATCCCTGCCAGCTCAGGAACGGGTAGCCGTCGTTCTGTTCGGAATTGATTCCCCAGATGTCGTTCGAACCGTTGTCCGATTCGCCCATCATGTCCCATCCATTGAGGTAGTAGGTCATATACGATTGCATCTCGGCAGTGCCCCTTGCGATTGCCGTGTTGTTGGTGGTGTTTCCCGCCAGGTCTTTGTCCCAGATGCAGTTGTCGATCGTTGAAGGTGACGCGTGGGCAAAGACGAAGCCAGCATTCATGATCGAGAACGTGTAAGCGCTGTAGCAGTTGATTAATTCATCATACTGTTGCACGGTGTAAAGGAATCCGGCCGACGACGCGTAGTCGGAAGTCATCGTGCCCCGGCAATAGCAGTTCTGCGCGAACAGGTATCCGTTGGATGAACCGAAAAATCCAGCGCCGGTACTATAGACCAAGACGTCCATCAAAGCAAAACAGCGTTCTACAGTAGCGCTGGCGATCCTTCCGATGAAGCCACCGGCGCAGAAGGCGGTAATCGTTCCGGAGCAGCTTGATTCGAGAATCTGGCTGGAGCTGTTTGCGCGCCCGATCAGTCCGCCAGCGTTATCGTTCGCGTTGACGGCAATCACGCTCGAGCAGCTTGTGACAGAGGATGCCGTGCAATATCCGACCAAACCGCCGACGTCGTCGTAGCCATCGATGGTTCCCGAAGTCGTGCAGTTCTCGATGGTGCTTGCTTCCGCGACACCGGCCAGCAGACCGAGTTGGTTCGATAGCGAAGTGATCGTGCCGTCGGCAGAACAACCGGAGATAGTTGAATCGTAGGCATAGCCAACGAGTCCGCCGGTGTGACCCGCGCATGCGATATCGATGTTTGTCAGAAGTACATCGCTGATATTCGCTCCGTTCAGGTATCCGAAGAATCCCTGATATCCGACTGCACGGTCAACGAACAGGCCATCGATGGAATGCGTTTGCCCATCGTAGTGACCGGTGAAATCTGTTGTGTCGTTGCCGATCGGCGTCCATCCGCTGCCGTTATCCCACTGGCTTGATACGCTGAGGTCGATATCCTGAGTCTGGATGAAATATTTGTCCCATTCACTGCTCGAGTTAGCAAGCCATTTCAGGTGTGCTGCTGTTTCGATCTGATAGGGTGCGCTTTCCGTTCCGGAGCCTGTTGGCGCTTCGGGATTACCGGCCGTATGGGTGTAGCCCTGCCACATGAGGAATGGATAGCCGCCGTTCTCTGAAGCGTTTAGACCCCAATAATTATCTTCGCCGTTGCTGATTTCCTCAGCGAAATCCCATCCGGCGTTGTAGAAGGTCAACAGATCCTGCATCCCGGCCGTGGTCATTCCAGTGCCGGCGCTGCTGGTGCTTGTTCCGGATAACTCCATGTCCCAAAATGAATTGAGAACTTGCGGGTTGTTAAAAAGGTCGTGTACGAATCCGCTATGTAATTCCGATGTCCCGGTAAAAGTACATGCGGAGTAGCAGTTTTCGATTCTGCTTGTATTCATCATTTGGGCCGCAAAGCCACCGGTAACATTTGAACAAAGCGCGATCGTACCCTGAGTGTATGAATTGGTGATCAGCGAAGATCCTTCCGACTTCCCTACAAAACCACCGATATTCCCGCATGTAGCCGAGATATCAATGATACAATAGCAGCAATTGATCTCGGAATCGTCCATTGCATTGACGAATCCCGAACCTTCATTGTTACCTGTGACAGTAACCGTCGCACTGCAATTCTCGATCAGGGCGTTGTTTATGATTGATCCCGCAAATCCTCCACTTTCATAGAATGAGTCAACGGAACCATCTACGGAACATCCCGTAATGGTTGAAGCCCCGGCTTTTCCTACAAGACCGCCAACAGCGAATCTCCCGTAAACCGTTACGTCTGTTTCACAGTTTTCGATTACGCTCATGTTGGAGATTATTCCTGCCAATCCGCCGACATTCGTACTTCCATCCAATATGTCACCGGTAACCTTGCAATTGAGGATATATGTATTGTCTGCCGATCCGACAAGTCCCCCAATACGATTTCCACCAGTAACATTTACATTGATCAATTTCAAGTCGTGGATTAACGCGTCCTGCGTGAGTCCGAAAAATCCCTGGAGATTCGTGTTCGTCCGGTCGCAGCAGAGGTTGGATACCCGGTAATCGTTTCCGTCGAATGTGCCCGTAAACGGGAGGCTGCTGTGACCGATGGGTCTGAAGCCGTCTCCGTCGTCCCAGTTCTGGGTGTCGGAGGCATCGATGTTCGACGCCATCCGGAAATATTTATCCCAGGAATCGACATGGGAGCTGATCCAGAGCAGGTGGTCGAGTTGCGTAACCGTATAGGGGCTGCTGGAGATGCCGTCGCCATAGGGCTCTGTACCGGCGGGAGGAAAATGCTTGTATCCCTGCCAGGCAAGGAAGGGGTAGCCGTCGTTGTAGAGTCCGTTCATGCCCCAGATATCGTTTGTGCCGTCATCGGTCTCGATCATGAAATCCCATCCCAAATCTTGATATGTTGCCATCTCTTTCATATAGGAAGTAACAAGGCCAAATCCTCCGTAACTTGATTCCATGTCTGAAGTAGCGGTGTCCCAAAAGCTGTAGAGAATCATCGCGTTATCCGAGTAGCCAACAAGCCCTCCGGCGAATGTCGATCCACTTACCAGTCCGGTGCTGTAGCAGAAACTTACCGAAGACGCATAGTTGGTTCCCAATAAACCTCCAATATGGGTCGTACCGGTCACCGAGCCACGGGCATAGCTACATTGGATGAACGCGTTGTTGTTCATCTTGCCGACGAGTCCGCCGATTGAGTCATCGCCGGATACAGTGCACGCACTCCAGCACTCGGTAATCTCACTGCTGTAGCGCAGGAATCCCACAAGTCCGCCCGTTGTGGCGGACCCGGTAATCGATCCGGTACTGTAGCAATTGATCACATTCGTAGAACCAATGCATAAAGACGCGATCGCACCAACCCTTGTGTCTCCCGTTATCGAGCAGTCGGTGACTCCAAGATTCTGGATTGTAGCGCCGTTGACTCGTCCGAACAGGCCCTGATCGTTCGCGGCACGGTTGATGAACAGGTTTTCGATTTTGTATGAATCGCCATTGTAAGTCCCCGTGAAATCGGGGGTACCGTTGCCGATGGGCGAAAATCCTTCGCCGCCGTTCCAGCTCGATGTTCCGGATGCGTCGATGTCGGCGGTTTGAATGAAGTGACTCGACCAGCTTCCAGTGTTCGTGCTCACCCACAGTAGATTGTCGAGCGTTTCGATTTCGTAGGGACTTGACGATGTCCCTGCTCCGTCCGGTTGTGTGCCATCGGCGAATAGAATTGCGAAAGATAATAAAAAAAGAGTGATTACAAAGCAACGCACCATAGTAACCTCCTTTGATTTCATCATTATACGAAAGGCTGATAAATGAGCGTCAAGATTTTTATTATTGAATGGGGTTCATGAAATGGCGGGTGCTTGAATCACGATTCGCAGGATGGGGAGGAGGTCGCTTGCAGTCCGCTGGTACGCAGGCACCCTTGCCTGCATCTTTCTGTCCCTGTTCGTTCGGTCGCACTGCAACCGTGGATATACCGCGCCTGCGACGTGTAACACCACGGCTGCCGCGATCAAGCAAAACTGCTATGCGATGGTTACAGAAGCTTCGACGATTCGGTGGGTCTGGGTGTCTTGATGACGAGGATTCTGAGCGTGCTGTCCGATCGGTTGTGCCAGCAGTGCGGGATGTTTTTCGGGCTCTCGATCAGGGTATCGCGCACCACTTCGAGGCTTTCCTCGCCGATATCCACAATGCCTTTGCCCTCCAGTACGTAGAACACGACATCCACCGGCGTGATGTGCCGTATCAGCGATTCGCCCGGTTCCAGCGTGATGTGCACGACCTGCGCGTGCTCCGAATCGTGGAGCTTTCCTACCTTCACCTTGTGCGGTGTATCGATGTGCTTTGCCATTTTGTATGTGTTGATGATCATGGGTTCTCCTTAGTGCCCCTAAAACTTCTGAATGTGTTACGGAGTAACTCTTCCGAATGTTTGATTCATCGCTGCGACAGCTAAAAATAAACCAACATTCAGAAGAGACTCCGTCACATTCGGAAGTTGGTTTATCTTCCTGCCATCATGTTTTCGACGTCCGACTGGACATCGCCGATGGGCTTGATATCGAAGTTCTCGACCAGCACTTTCGCGACGTTGGGCGAGAGGAATGCCGGCAGGGTCGGGCCGAGCCGGATACCCTTCACGCCGAGGAAGAGCAGCGCCAGCAGCACCGCGACGGCCTTCTGCTCGTACCAGGCGATGTCGAAGGAAATAGGCAGATCGTTGATGTCGTCCAGTCCGAAGACTTCCTTGAGCTTGAGCGCGATGACTGCCAGCGAATAGGAGTCGTTGCACTGCCCTGCGTCCAGCACGCGCGGGATGCCGCCGATGTCGCCCAGATCGAGCTTGTTGTAGCGATACTTGGCGCAGCCGGCGGTGAGGATCACGGCATCTTCCGGAAGCGCGACGGCGACGTCGGTGAAGTAGTTGCGGGACGGGAATCTTCCGTCGCAACCCGCCATCACGACGAACCGCTTGATCGCGCCGGACTTGACCGCGTCAACCACCTTGTCGGCCAGTTGCATCACCTGATGATGCGCGAATCCGCCCACGATGTGCCCGGTCTCGATCTCTTTCGGCGGTGGGCACTTTTTCGCCAGTTCGATGATCTCGGAAAAATCCTTCTTTCCGCCTTCGGGACGGCCGGGGATGTGCTTGACGCCCGGGTAGCCGACCACGCCGGTGGTGAAGATGCGATCCTTGTAGGCGTCCTTCACGGGGATGATGCAGTTGGTGGTCATGAGGATGGGGCCGTTGAAGGACTCGAACTCCTCGTTCTGTTTCCACCAGGCGTTGCCGTAATTGCCCACGAAATGATCGTACTTCTTGAAGGCGGGGTAGTAGTTGGCAGGCAGCATCTCGCTGTGGGTATAGACATCGACGCCGGTGCCTTCGGTCTGCTCGAGCAGCTCCTGCATGTCCTTGAGGTCGTGACCGGAGATGAGGATGCCCGGGTTGTCGCGAACGCCGATGTTGACCTTTGTCAGCTCGGGATTGCCGTAGGTTTCGGTGTTTGCCTGATCGAGCAGCGCCATGGTGTTGACAGCGACTTCGCCCGTCTTGAGCGTGAGCGCGATCAGGTCGTTGACGGGCAGGTCTTTTGTGGTGGCGGCCATCGCCTCGATGATGAAGCTGTAGATTTCGGTATTCTCTCTGCCCAGCACGGCGGCGTGTTCGCCATACGCGCAGATACCCTTGATTCCGTATATGATCAGTTCGCGCAGAGACCGGATGTCCTCGTCTTCGGTGTCCAGCACGCCCACGAGTTGCGACTTGGCGACAATCGCCTGATCGTCATCCGCAAACCACGTTGCGCAGTCCGGCAGAGCGCCTTCGACGCTGTACTTCTTCTTCAGCCCGTCGCGCAGCTCGAGTGCGGACTTGATCTGCCGAAGCAGGTCGTCGCGGTCGAAGTTTGCGTTGGTGATGGTCTTGAACATGGAGACCATGAAGAATTTACCCGTAGCGGAATCGACCGGCTGTCCCGATCTCTCCTGGATCACGGCGGCGCCCTTGAGCGTGTAGATCAATAAATCCATCATGTCGGCGGCTTCCGCGGGCTTTCCGCAGACGCCTTTCGCGAATCGACAGCCCTTGTTTCCGGCTGTTTCCTGACACTGGTAACAGAACATAGTTCCTCCTTATGCTAGGTTTCCGTTAATGGTTACTATGTGTAGTCTGACGAACAGGGTCTTGCCGGCGAGCTCCAGCGCTTTGCGGACAATCGCCTCGATACCGCCGCAGCAGGGAACTTCCATGCGTACGATGGTCAGCGACCGGATGTCCTGCGTACGGAATATCTCCGCCAGCTTTTCGATGTAGCGGTCGATGCCGCTGTCCAGCTTGGGACAGAGCGTGATCACGACCTTGTCTTTTACAAACTTGCGATGGAAATCGGCGTACGCGAACGGCACGCAGTCGGCGCTGATCAGGAGATCGGCGTTGCGCAGGTAGGGCGCGGAAGGATTGATCAGGTGGAGCTGCACGGGCCATGTTCTGAGCATGGACGGCATGTGCTGCGGTTCGGATGCAACCGGTGCCACATCGATCTGTTTCGACGCGCTGCCTGGGCATCCGCCCTCGACGCTGCACGACTTGTTCTCCAGTTGCGGGACCTCGATTCCGCGAGACTTCAGCGCTTCGAGGGCCTGCGAGAGATAGACCAGTTCGCCGTGATCCTTCAGGTGCTGAAGGTGCGCCTTGATCGTTGCCGGTCCAGCCTCGATGATGGACTGGATCACGGTTTTCTCGTCGTAGGGCTGGGCTTCGCGTTCTTCGATGGTGATGGCCCCGAGCGGACATTCGCCGATGCATGCGCCGAGACCGTCGCAGAGGTAGTCGCCAACCAGGCGAGCCTTGCCGTCGATGAGCTGCAACGCGCCTTCCGGGCAACCCGGGATGCAGGCACCGCAG
>CAXXVK010000043.1:0-300567 GCA_963676915.2 Myxococcota bacterium | reverse complement strand
ACTTTCAGCCCGGTCATCACGTTGAATCCCGGCATGGGATAGTTTTCGATGTATTCGTAGCGGATATCCAGAATATTGCGAAGCAAAACGTACGGTTCCAACTCGAACGATTTTTCGTTCGGTTCGTAACGATACCGTAACGTCATGTCCATGAAAAATACGTCGTCGATCGGCTCGCGCTTGTAGTTCCCCATATACAAACCATGCACCCATTCGCCACTGATACTTCCCGCCATCCAATGCTCGCCGAAGTCATGCTTCGCTTCCATCGTGAAATTGAGTTTCGCGTCCGGGTTCTGCTTGGTGTATCGACCGACATCCTGCCAGTTCCCCGTAATGAAAAGGTTGATCGGTCCCAGATCCTTCAACCCGAGATGCCCTTCCATTCCCCAGATCACGATTTCGTCGATATTCACCACCTCGGCAGACGGCCACGAGCCGAAATATTTGATCATGTTCTCGGCCTGTGTACGGTACCCGCTGAAGGAAAACTCCACATGCCGGTAATCCAACCCGAACCCGGCATCCCAGTTGAGGGAATACTCCGGTTTCAAGTCAGGATTGGAGGTAGGGAACGGCAAATACAGTTCCCGTAGCGTCGGTTGTCGAAAATTGCGTGTCACCCGAGAACGTACGGATAAGCCGTCGTAAAATTCCCATTTGGCGCCGCCTTTGTAAAGCAGAGCGAAACCGTACTTCGTGGAATACAGTTCCCGCGAACCTGCTACAAAACTCAAGGTTTTCAAAGGTTTCCAGGTCAACTGATTGTAAAAAGCATAGTTCACCAGACCTTCGACCTTCTCGTCTTCCTGCTCGACCCGATTCGTCACTTTTCCATCAATGTAAGTACCCGACAGACCAAGCAGCAGATCCACCGTCTTGTGGGGGTGGATGTCGAACTCCGCCGAACCTCCGGTCATGTAGTCTTCGGAATAAAACCCGTCGTACAGACGATGCACGCCGACGTTGAAATAAGGTAACAGTCGGAAATCGAACCACTTTTGCCGATAATCCAGCCGTAAGGAAAGGTTGTCGCGCCAGACGTTGTACCAATGCCCCGTATTGGGATGCGTCGCCGGACCGGGATCTTCGCCTTCCAGGTGAATCACCTTGTTCCGAAACGTCAGCTTGAGGTCCGGCAGAATGCGCCAGCGAACACCGGCGGCACCCACCATGTTGTAACCTCCGGCATTGTCGCGGTGACCGTCGGTGCGGTAGTAGTGGAAAGCGCTCGCCAGATCCCAATCCCCCCAGCGTCCCAGCAGGGAAATGGTTTCCTTGCTGCTTTGAAAACTGCCGTACGCCGCATCGTTTTCGAGTTCGAACCCTTCTTCGCGACGCCAGCGGTTTTCGATCACGATCACGCCACCAAGGGCATTGGAACCGTATAGCGTCGAATCGCCCCCTTTGACCACGCGGACTTCGCCAATTAGAAACGGCACGTAGGCATCGGGAATCGGATGACCGAAAATCCCCTGTACGTCCGGCACGCCGTCCTCGACCACCAGCACCTGAGCGTTGGGACTTCCTCCCAAGCCACGTACGTGAATCGCCCCGGAAGCACCATTGGACACGCCATGCACCCCGGAGCCGCGCCCGGAAACATACACATCGGCCGCCTCCTGACTGATGGCTTCCAGAGCACTTGCACGAGGCGACGCTCGTAACTTGTCGCCGGATATTTGCGTTGCGTCGGCGGTATCGTCCTTGCCTACCGGCTTAGCCCCTTCGACGGTGACTTCGGGCAAGGCCATTCCTTCCAACTTGGAAGAATCTTTCTTGTTTTTTCGTATTTCTTCAGGATCTTTGTCGGATTTTTCTTCCGATTCGACCTGCATAATGATTTCCGGACCGGCCTTTTGGGAACCGATGTCAGGAGATTCGGCAGCAAGGATTTCTTGGGGTATCAGCAGCAGGAGCAGCAGTTGTGTCAGCATGGCATATTAATGTCCGTAGGGTCCGGGAACTGAAAAATCCTGTTCCATATCGTCTGCGGTCAATTCGAAGGTGTGGAATCCGCCGCTGATATCGAAGCTCCGTTTCGTCTGGTAATTGAACCACAAAGGCTCTTCGTTGATCAGACCGGTATCCATCGGATCATCCGCCGGGTCGTCCTCCTCGTTACAAAAGCACAACTCCTCGATGGTGCCGTCATCCACCTGTTCGATGCAATAATTTTTCGGATTGAAACGTTGGAAGTGGATGCGATCGGAGCCGGAAGACAACGGCCCGGACTGCTGGTTTCCTCGAAAGCCAGCGTTTCGTCCCATTTGCATCCATTGAAGCTGATGTTTCGAATCAGGATGTATTCTTCGGTATTGTTCGTGACAACGACTTCGGGATACAACTCTTCACAAGCCGTCCCCGTGAAAAGCAACGCCGCCAACCAGACCATCAAGAAGAAAACAGATGAGATTCCGCTTGGTTGCCGCATGGATTCGATTCCAATAAATGCGAACGATCCGGCAAGCCGGATCGTTCGAAACGAAAAGATCAATTCCCCCAATGATACTAGTCAGATATCCATTATTCGTCCAGACATTGGGTGTTTTCGGTGCGCTCACTGTAAGGTTTGAAATCGTATTCGGGATAGAGTTCCAACACGCGGTTGTATAGCTCTTCAGGGATCGGCTGCACGCCTTCGGGAGGACACGGACCCTGGTGGTTCGGCATGTTGATGGCGATGGTACGATGCTGCTCGGTAACGACTTCTTCTTCATTTCGGCTGGCGACCGGCAGGCAATTTTCCGGGTTGCATTCCGGGTCTTGCCAAGCCACGACCATCAGTACGTTGTCCAGGCCGGGTTCCACTTCGAGTTCGGCGCTTTGCAGGCTGATGTCGATATGACCGAATTCAACGCCCCTATAATTGGCGTGGCAAATGGTCCATGGCGGCTGATATTCCATTTCTTCGTTATCGAAATCATTGTGAATGATTACGTAGGCGACATCGCCATCGTTATCATCATCGCAAGCCACGACGAGGAAAAGGCCACAGATCAGAACAAAAGCACATAGCACGAGCGAGCGGTTCATAAAACTCCTCCATCTAAGAAATTCATTGGAATTTAGTGCTTCACCACGTAGCACTTAACCAAATAACGTATGCTCCTCTTAAGATTTCGTGTCAAGTTTTTTCTAAAAAGTGCTACGCCGTATTTTCCAGGTGTGTAAATATAGGGAGAATCGTTGTTTTTTCAGGAAAACATGGATTCAAAAGGTAGGTCGGATGATTTCATCCGACACCAAGGGTCTTTTTCGAAAATTGTCGGGTGAAATCACCCGACCTACCTATTTCCCCAAAAAAAACCGGAACCCGCTATAAAAGACGGATTCCGGTATGCTTAAACCGTTTGGTGTCGAGAATCGCTTCTTATTGAAGTTCCTCGGGGAAGGTGAAGTTTTCGTCCCAGCACTTGGTAAAGCAATATTTACCGGTGATCTGGCCCGTCATCTTCATGCAATCGTAACCACGAGGACAATAGTACGCACCATCGTCCCAACCGACGAAATTGCCGTCGTCATCGGTTTCCATGGCTTTGCAATCCCTCGGAATGAAGCAGAAGTTACCCCCGATCGTTGCCTTCGGAATCCTGAACTCCCAGGCAGTGCGTACCCACACCGCCGCATTCATCGGAATCCTGAGCCTGTTCGGTACAAGGGGCACAATACAGTTGATTTTGGTGATCGTTCGGGGCGGGGTTCTCTTCACTGGTCGGGTACCGAGGATCGTAGCATTTACCGCGATCTTCGGGGGCGGCATCCGAGGCCACATCTTCCTTGGTGCAGTTCTCGTTAAGTCCGCAATTCCAGGTACCTTTACAGCCCACACGCTTGACGCATTCGCCGTCGATACATTCGTTCATGGCGAGACAGCCATCGGATTCCACACAACCATCCTCGCATTTGAGTGTGGAGGTGTTACAGATTCGTTCGGGATAGCAATCCACGTTTTCGGCGCATTCGCCCTTCACACAGTTCTGTTCCAGGCAGACTTCACCGGCGGCGCAATCGCCGTTGGTTTCACATCCCGCGCCACAAGCACCATCATCGCGGCAGACCTGACCAGTCGGACAACCCACACCCGGTGTATGACAGTCGGTTCGGCAGGCACGCGGAACACCGGCACAAACGATCGTTCCGCTGCTGGTATCGCAATCCTCGGTTACGCAGCATGGCTCGCCCTTCGCGGCGGTTCCGGCGACACCCACGTAACGGCATTGATCGCCGTAATCGGGAATACTCTGGCATTCGAAAGCGTCGGTTTCCTCGTTACGCCAGAGGCAAGGCCACTCGGCGCTACAATATTTTCCGCAAACATAGCTTCCGTTCGGGTGAGGCAGGCAAGCGTCATCTCGTGTTCCGCATTCTCGGGAACTTTCGCAAGGCTCGCAGAGCGTTTTCCGCCAACGGCAGATGTTCGCGGTCGTGTCGCAGTATTTGTCTCCACCGCAATCGGCGTCCTCGGTGCATTCGGGTACCCAGATTTCCTGCTCTTCCTCGACATCTCCACCATTCAGGTCGGGGTTGATCACAAGACCGCCTTCTTTGTCACCATCCTGGTTGTTGTTGTCCGTATCCGCTGTGGAATTTCCATCATCCGTATCTCCGGTAGGCCACGTACGGATCATCCCCACCGGTTCCGGTAGAATCATCCGAACCGCAGGCGGGACCGAACAAACTAAACGACAGTCCCAACAAAGCAAATACGATAAAAAGGTAAAATCGATGTTTCATCACGAGATCCTTTCAAAATGCCTGAGTCCAAGCAAGATGATAAAAAACAAAAGGAATTCAGACTATTTTTTGCTTTTCTCCGCTTTTTTTGCGGAATCGGTCTTTTTTTGCAACGTAGCAGGATCGACTTTGCGATCCCCTGCACTCGGCTCCATGAATGTCAGTTTGCCGAATCGCGCCAGAGCGTGAAAATCTCCCACCATCGTGGGCGACCACATGCTTCCTCGCGTGGCGCCGTTGTGTTTTTTCTCCATACGGAAGAAATTGGCTTTCCAGACATCTCCCGCCTTCGGTGGTCGGTTGGGGGCATCATCGATGACTTCATGCGGAATCGCCACCTCTACGGTATAGGATTTGTCCGTATCACCATGATTGTTCAACGTTCCGTCAACGGAAACGGCGGTTTTCATTTTGGAATCCCAAGCCATGTTCCGCTGCTTGCGACGCGCTCCCCAATAGACATCGAAAATCACGTTGGCCGGACTGACCTGCAACTCGTAGTAGGTGCTACGGCTTCCGTCGGCATCGATGAAAATCTCCACCGCTTCCTGACGGTACAACGGGTCGTCTCGGCGGGTATATGTGGTCCAAACGTCTTTGTCGTTACAAGTAAATGCAACGTAGAGGTTCTTTTCGTCCCACAGCAGTTTGGCATCGGTCAAGGGACGGACCTTCCGCGTACCGGAAGTATTGACGAAAAAATCCCAGCGATGGCGCATTTTCCCAGCAAGGCTCGTCCAGTTTTCCGTCGATGGTGATCGGTCCACCGGCTTTGAAAACCTGGTATTCTTTGTCGCTTTCAATGGGTTTATCCAAAGCGATGGTTCCCACCTTCACACGTCCCTGGGAGTCACTGTTTTTGCGACTGTCCGGCGGCATACGGTAGTTTCCATCGAAAAATCCAGCCCATAATGCAGCTTTATCCCCCGGAAATCCTGGCGGAACCTTACCTTTGTACTCGTCTTTTAAAATCATCCCCGGCTGCCACTTCATGGTGGGAATGGCATTTCCGGCAACGTAGTGATCCCATCCCTGACGCGCCGGTTCGTCGGCGGCCATGGACTCGAAATGACCGAAAAACTTGTAGGGACGAGAAAGAGGTTCAAGCACTCGGAAATAGAATGTCGCCTTGAAAGGTTTTCCATGCTGCAAAGGTAGCGGTTCGAGATCGAAACCCAGCATTTCGACTTTGCCGTCCCAGCTTTCGTTCACGGCAAAATCGTAGGTTTGCGGCGGATCGGAAATCAGGAATTTCAAGCCTTGTTCGTCGGGATTTGGCTTGTAGGATTTCCCTTTGCTCCCAGCGTCGCAACCCGGCGAAATCGTGGAAAAAATCCAAAGCGCTGCAAGAACGATCAACCAGGGTTTCATGGATTTCATATTCTGTTTTCTTTTCATGTCGACTCTATTGAACTCATCGAATTTTCAGGCGTTTTCGCGAAAAAGATACAGGCTGATTCCGATGAGGTCAAGCATTTCCTTAAGGCACTTCGCAACGAGACCAATCGTTGGGAATACACTGGTAATCCAGGATATCGAACAGCGGCATGCAACTGAACCCCGAGGGACAGTCATCGTAGCTGTCACAATGGCGCGTGCAAACCGGCGGCAAACCGCTACCGCCGAGAATCGCACAGAAATCGTTATCGCCACCGCAATCCTGATCCCCGGCACAAATCGAGCACAGGCCGTGTCCGACATCGATCCCGATGGAATAGCTGTTGCGCGCATTGCCTACGGAACGGACTTCGAACGTCCATCGTCCCCCACCAATCCTATCCAAAAACACGCTTTCACGATTGTTCGTCGAAGAACTGCTGTTGCTTTGCAGGTACAGACTGCCATTTGGACGATAGACATTGAGCAACAAATCTCCCGCATCGTGGGAAAACAGCACATCCAACTCCACCGTATCGTCATCCTGGAGATCCATACCATACCAATCGGCGTTGGACTCTTCTTCTCCTTCACAGATTTGCAACCCTGAGTAGGGCTGTCCGGCCTCGGTCAGCGTTGAAGCTGAAGCCCGGCTATCGTTAGGCTCGAATGCGTCATCCTGGCAGGTTCCCATGGAGTTCCGAGTTTCGACGTGCATACGATACTCGACCCCATCGCCGGATTCTCCGAAAACATGCAGGTAATAGCGCCCGTTTTCTTCCACCGAGGGAATCGCCACCGTTTCGCTGTTCGAGTCCGTTTCGTTGGATTCCGCAATGCGCACGAGATCGGCGTCATACAATTCCAGATCGAGATTTTGGCCATCTTCAAAATAAATCGAAGTCATCATGAAACGGTTTCGGAACAGGTCGAGGGCGTACCAATCGTGATCGCCGGGACATAACGTGAGGTTGGGGTAGTCGTCCGGCGATATCTCCGCCGCAGTTACGTACGTTTCGTTATCTTCGAACACATCGTTCTGGCATTGGCCGGAGGTATCCGAAAACAGTACCAGGGAATAGGGATTCTGCGCCTCGGCCACCCCATACACCCGCAGCAGGAAGAAACGCGGATATCCCGCAGCCTCGATACGGGGAAGCTCTTCATTATCGGTCAGACTATGCCCGACGGCAACTTCGGTCTGTCCATCCGATTCGTACAACACAGCATCGAGATTGCCCGCCTCATGGTCAAACAGTACCTGGACTTTCAGGTCGTAACCGGTTTCGACTTCCATGTAATACCAGTCTTCATCCCCCGAACAGACCATCAGGTTGGCTTCGACTCCAGGTACATCCAGTTGACGAGCGTCCTCGGGCCGTTCGTTGTCTTCGTAACGATCGTCCTGGCAGTCTCCCGGAAAATCCTGAACGTAAAAGTTCAAGGAATATTCATATGTTATTCCAAGACGAGCCGTGACTTTCACAAGCACGTCCCGCTCTTCGGCGAAGAAGTTATCCACGTACAATTCTTTGGTAGCCTCGCTCGAATCGTCACGTTCCAGCAATGCGCCGCTGGTTGGATCGCGCAATTCCAACACCAATCCAGCCGGTTCGGCTCCTTCTTCCAGGTGAACGATCCCACGGCTGGTTCCCGGAACCGTTACAACAAACCAGTCCTCATCGTCGGGACAAACCACCAATGCCGGATAGTTGCCCTGTTGCAGAGGCACGGCTGTGTCCTGGGTGTCGTTTTCTTCAGCCTCGTCGTCGATGCAGTCCTGTGCGGCGTCCACCACGCTAAGGTGCAAAGAATACAAAGCCTCCGGGTTGAATTTCCCCTTTACCTGAATCAAATACGTGGCATTACCGATGAGATTGACGGTCTCGACCTCTTCCGATCCCTCGGATTGCAACCCGGTGGAGGAATCCAGCAATACTTCTCCCGCATTGCGCAGATACAGATCCAAATCTCCACCTTCGAAATCGATCGAGGCTTTCAACCGCATTCCGGGACCGACTTCGACGGCGTACCAGTCCTCATCGTCGTCGCAAAGCTCAAGATTCCCGTAATCTCCCGGATCGAGCAGTGTTCGTAAACTGGCGTAATTATTGGGTTCAAAGTGATCGATACAATCCTGTACCGGAGGAAAGACTTCCCACAACACGTAGTATTCGTTTTCCAAAGCCGTAGAAGTACGAACGAGAAGTACAAAGTCTTTCGAAGCAAATGTATCGTTTTCCATCTCGATAGTTCGCTCCACTCCTTCGTTCGCTCGATGCACCTCCAACCCCGTTTCCACATCCGTCACGACAGTCACCGCGTCGATTCGCTCGAAAAATCGCATCGACAGTTTCCCGGTGTATCCTGCAGGAAGCTCGAACCGGAGGAAATCGTCGTCAGCACAGGATGTCAGAATCGGTGTCTGCCCCACGTCCCGTTCCGTCGCATCGTCGAATCTGTCGTTCGGCTCGAATTCGTCGGCAGGGCAATATGTCGCATCCTCTTCAATAGTTACATGATAAGGATAGCCATCAGCCTCGCGGCCCTGGACTTTCAGGAACCATGGTTCTCCAACGGGCACGTTGTAGCGGAATTCGTGCACTCCCACAACGTCGGTGTACATTCCTGCAAGAATATTCCCCTGAAATACGGCTGAATCCACCGGCCATGTTTCCCACAATCCTTCCGGCAGATCGGGATACACTCGAATACGCAGGTTCCCCGAAGGCAGGGCGAACCAGTCTTCGTCCAGACAGGCCCACAATTCGTTCACGGTGTCGTCTACTTCCAACGCCACCGGTTGACCAATAGTATCGTTGGGTTCGAAATCATCCTCCGGGCAACGATTCATATCGGTCGGGCGAATCCGTAGCGAATATTTTACGGGGGATTGTACCGACTGAATTTTCAGACGATAGGAACCATCCGTTCCCACATCGATTCTGCTGTATTGATGAACCCCGGAGTAGCTGTTGCGTTGATCTACAATCGTGGATTCACCGTGGTAAAGGTAGGTCGACAAGAGATTGTCAAAGGAAGGGTCCGCCGCTTCAATGGGCGTGATGATAACTTCCAGGTCTTCTCCCAGCGGCGGAAGAATGAACCAGTCCGGGGATTCGCAGGCCCAAATGTCCTCCAGAATCCACTCTCCATCCACTGGTACGATTTCGGACTGAACATCCGTTGCGGTGTCGAATCCGTCGTTGGCTTCCCAATCGTCTTCCGGACAAAGCCATTCCGTGAAAATATCGAAAAAGTAATTCGCCGACTTGAAGGAGTTCTGCTCGAACCGTAAAAGAACCTCCGAGGCATCTTCCCGGACATCCAGCGTAATTCCTGCGTTCGCTCCCCTTCGGCTTCGTAAAACTGACGGGAATCGGCAAAGGCACGCACTATGGTATCTTCGAATTCGCCTGTAATATCGACCATGAAACGAGCCGTCCGCCACGCCGGAACCGTCAATTTGAACCAATCGATATCTTGCCCGCAAACAACTCCGGAAACATCACTTCCATTTACAAGGTCATAAGCCGTTCCCAGCCTGTTATTCGGCTCGAATTCATCCGCACCATTGCAGCAATACGGACCGTCCGAGCCTTCGATACAAACTCCGTTGGTGCCGATGGAGCATTCCTCAACTTCCTGGTATTCGCAACTCCAACATTCCGGCGCACCCACGTAAAACGGCCCTTCAAGATCGTAGATTCCCGTATTCTGGCAAATCGGTCCGCTACAGGTCGGAGGAACGACGTCGGAGCATTCCGAGCTGATCGGTACGCATTCCGGCTGACCGTCGGAGCCAATCTGACACCGGGCATCCTCTCCGCAATCTTCAAGAGTATAATCCTGACATTCCCAACATGTCGGATGATCTACGGCAACTAGTTCCCGAGACATGATATTGCCTTCGCCGCAATAAGAATCCGTCGAACAGTCGGGAGGATTTTCCAAAGCACATTGTGCTTCATGACAGATGGCTTCTTCCGGGAAAGAGGAACACAATCCCTCGCCACAATCGAAAGCAGGTTTGTCAACGCATTCCCAGCATGTCGGGTAATCTCTCGTTTCGACGATGCCGATATACACCTTATGCATATCCGTTGTCTGCTCACAGTGAAGACTATCATCGCATTCCGGCATCGGAATCAAACCGCAATCGCTGTTGCTCCGGCATTCGGGTGAATACTCCCCCGGTTCCAAAACGCAAACTTCTCCATCTTCGCAATCTTCCACGTCATACGTACACAAATAGCACTCGGGAGGACCAACGTACTGCAAAAACGGCCTATGAACGGCGTTGTCGTCGCATGACGGGTCACAATCGAAATCCTCCCCGAACGGCATGCATCCATCGCCTACACATTCGGCAGTGCATTCATCATGGGTTTCACAGGATTGATCGCAGGTTTGGATTTCTTCGCAACGGAATTGCCAGCATTCCGGGAACGAGCGCAGGACCAATTCATCGGTATTGCAACTATAGAGGGTGTTCTCCTTACATACAGTGGCAGGATTGCAACCGGGAGATTCCGGCGGCGATCCGCATTCGCCGTCTTCGATACAAATCGCCCCTCCGATTTCATCCGGCGGATCGTAGCAACCCCGTTCGCATTCGGCAAAAGTCTCGCAGCGACAGGCAACGGAACAATCGTCGGGCGGCGGTTCGTCTACTTCATGACAAATAGCGATATCCCCGGAGCTGTTGCAGCGCAACCAATCCCCCTGAACGCCGATAAAGGAATCGCAGCACTGTGCCGTGGAAACCTGGTCGGTATGATCGCTTTTGTCCGTATCCGTCGTATCGAGATCGTCGTCCGAATCGGTTTCGGGCAGCGAGTCGTTCAAAGGACGACACGTGCCGCTTTCTCCGCAAATCCATCCTTCGGGACAATCGTTGTTGCTCGTGCAGGGAGCTTGTACGGCCCCACTGGGACATCCGCTGAGGACCAAAGCCCAAAGCACGAAAACAATTGGAAAAACACGGACCGACACCCCAGGTCGCACTCCGAAGATGGTTCTCGAAATCATGACGGTTTCACCCTCTTTTTTTTCCATAGTCTGTTTCCGTATAATACCTGTTTTGTCCCAGAATCGATAACTTTCGTTTCGCTTTGCGCCATCGTCATGCGGCCAGACGTCCGTTTCTCCATTAGCCTGCTTTCCGCGACTGGCTCGATTTCGGAGAGATTGACTTTCCAGCATAACCCCACTAGTATGACGCAAAAAACAAGCCATTTTATATAGGCTTGCATCCAATATACCCGATCATGGTCATTTATGGATCATCGCACAAACGACAACCAATCTCAATCCCCAGTCTCCAAAGCAAAAAAGCTAGGGGTTACGGTAACTTTTATCCTCTTCGTCGCTTTCATCATTGTTTTGCTGGGCTACTTTGCCGAACACCCCAGACCTACTCCGCCCCTACCCGACGACGACATGCACGAGGGGTTGAATGACTGGAAAAGTTGTCAGGAGTGTCATTCGGACGAGGGAATGTCCCCTCTGCCCGAAAATCATCCTCTGAAAAAAGATCTCTGCCTGCGTTGCCACAAACCCATGAAATTTAACGGTGCAATGGACCCATGAGAATCCACCCCGGCATTTCTCCGGCCTCGTATGCCGTAGAGGAAGCCTTGCGAGGTTCTCCCGCACCGGTACTGTTTCCACTCGCAGATCGCCCCTGGCCGGATCTGGTATCGGGTATTGCCGCAACGTTTTCCGATCCTCCGAAACTTATCGGTTCACGACTGGCGTATCTCGCTACGCTCGAAGAGCTTCGCCGAGGTCCGACACCTCCCTTCGGGGCGATCGTAAACGAAACGCTTTTCCGTTTCGCCGAGGCGCTATCCCGCTTTTTCCTGCGTTTGGATCAAGCTGCTCCACAAAATGGAGAACCGCAACTCGACGGATTGAACCACAAAGACACTTTCTGGTTCGCCATACTGTTTCATCGCTGGAGAAACCGCCTGGCCTTGTGGAATCATTCGACCGAAGGCGACATCCTGCGTCGGTTTATCCAAGGCGAAGGCGGTTGGCCGTCGGAGTTCGGTAACGAGTTGGAATTCATCGGTTTTTTCGAATTATCTCCCTTGCGTTGGGAAACGTTGAAACGATTGGCACAGTTGGGGAACGTCCGATTTCGCTTGCGATATCCCAACGACAATGCGGATGAACCGGCCCTCGAAAAGACAGTGCGCCTGATCGAAGCACAGACCGGCTCACAAACCATCGAACCAAGCTACGATTTCGGTCCTTTACCCCGCTGGGGAAACAAAGCTGCCACACTACACGGCCTGACATTCGTGGACCGCTTCGCCGAAACCCGTTGGATCGCTAGAGAAATGAACCGACTAGTTGCCGAGGGCGTACCTCCCAACCGAATCGGCATTGCCTTGATCGATCGAGAGCGTTACCGCCTGCCACTCAAAGAGTTGGCAAAAACCACCCGCGTTCCGCTCGCCTGGGAACATTCCGAGGATTTACGACACGCCCCGTTATGGCGCTGGCTTCCCGCTCTGTTGGAATCTCTGGACGATCCCACTCCGGATCTTCTGTTGAGTTGGCCACCGCCTTTCGATATCGATCCACCGGGAGAAGCGGTCCAAGCACGACGACGATTTCTGCTGGCGGGAATCGACCGATTCGAGGGGGATTGGGAAGCCGAGTTCACCGAACAGGCACAAAAAAACACGCTGGCGGACCAAGTTGCGATCAACAAAACCCTGCACATTGCAAGAAAACGGCTGGATGTCGTTCGCAACTTCCAGACCCGCCAACCTTTTTCCAGATGGCTGAACGGGTTGAAATCCCTCGTTTCCGAGGTTTCGTGGCCCAAGGCTCTCTCTACAGAAGATGAGGAACGTTTCGCCCTGGAATGGAACGCCCGAAAAACGTCCATCGCCCTGCTGGAAGAATGGGAAGCGGTCACGGACGGTACACGCGAATGGGAAGGAAAAGCTTTTTTGCGGGAACTGTTTTCCCTGCTCGATCTTCGTCTTAGTCGCCGCGCCGTACCCGACCCGGACGCCGCCGAAATCTTCGAGCCGGTGGAAATCGGTTCCCGACCCTTCATGCATCTCTTCCTTCCGGGAACGACACAAGAAGCCTTCCCGCCGCCGACACCAGCCGCCATCGTCGGGGAAGCCACGTTGAACGAACTCAATCGCACCCATGCTCTGCCCCTTTTTCCAAACGCCAAGGAACATACCAGCCGTTGGTTGTACCGCCTCCGACTGGGACGCGCCACCTGTCAACATCTATACCTCAGCCACCCGGAAACGGATGAAAACGGCGAGCCTTGTCGCCCCTCACCGGTACTGGAGGATGTCTTCGGAGAGGATCTGCACTTCGAGACGACCGATGCGCCGGAGATGGAGCTTTCGGTTCCCCCGGAATCCCACGACCGCCTTCTGTCCAAATTGCACGACATGGACCGAGCCAGGCATTTTTACCTGACCACCGATCCATGTTTCAGGCGAGATCAGGCCAACGAATTTACCGGATCGATTGCAACCGCCTGTCCCACTCCGCTCCGAAAGCGGCTTGCTGCCTTCGAATCACTCAGCGCCAGCGCTCTCGAAACCTACGCCACCTGCCCGTTTCGTTTTTTGCTGGAACGCATCTACAACGTGCAGGTACCAAGCGACGTTCAACCCGACCCTTCCCCGCTCGATACCGGCACGGCAGTACATGAAGCGCTGGAGACGTTTTACAAGCCACGCTTGGGAAAACCTTTGACCGCCTACGGACCCGACCAACGCAAGGAGCTTTTCGCCTGTTTCAAGGCCGCTTTCGAGAAACGCTCTCGTCATTGGTCGGAAGAACGCCGCAAGCTTGCCCTCCTCAAAGCGACACGCTGGGCCGAAGCAACGGACCGCCTACTAGCCAACCCACCGGATCTTCTAAAAGATTCCGTTCCCATGCAGGTGGAAGCTTCGTTCGGCATGGAGGAAAACCGCGACGGTCCGGAAATTCCGCTTCGAACCGGAGGAACGCTCCGGCTCAAAGGACGCATCGACCGCATCGACCGCCAAGGCACAACGCTGGTGATCATCGATTACAAGACATCGTCCGATCTCGCCCGCTACAAACGGCATCTCAAGGTGGAAAACTTTTTGAAAAACGCCTTTCAAGCGCCGATCTACCTGCTTTCGGCGCTGCAATCCGAACGGCTTCCAAACTCCGAAGCTTCGTTCGAAAACGTTCTGTTCGCATTTTTACCTTTGGGAGCGGACAACGCCGCCGTGTTGAACATCCCTTGTGCAGCCAAAGAGCAAGATCCGTTCTGGCAAACGGACCTTGAGCATCGTCAGGAACAGCACCCTAAATTTTCTGAAAACAATTTTGCCGACCGGCTGGACAATCTCGTTCAGGCTATGCGGGCAGGAGATTTTCAGGTTACGCCTCTGGATTGCACGTACTGCGAATACCGCGCCGCCTGCCGGATTCGTCTCATGCCTTGTTTCTAACCCGCCTCACGATCACAAAGGAAAGCAATAGAAACACCAGAGGCCAGCAGGCACTCGATGTTGACAAACTCCGGCAACCGCCTTTAGTTCCAGGTGTTTCCTCCCGGACGCAGTTCGAGCCTTCGAGGTAAAATCCTTCGGGACAGGTCCGCTCGTCCGGCTTTTCTTCAACAACATCCGAACTGTCCGTTTCGGCAGGATTTTCGCTTTCGGGCCAGGGAATCAAATCTCCTTCCCCATCGTCGGGATCGGCATCGGCAGGTGGAATGTATTTGTCCTCGTCGAGGTCGTCGTCACCATCCGGTTCGGGTATTTCTTCCGCCCATTCGGTTTCGATCCACTCCACTTCCATTTCTTCCGCTTCCTCGTCGCTGTCGCCTTCCAATTCGCTTTCCGGCTGTGCCGCAGAGGCTTCGGAAACCGCCAGATAATGCAAAGTTCGCTGCATCAATGCGGCGCGGCGAAGCCGTCCCGTCACCGTTTCGAAAGGAAATCCCCAGTGCACGACCGCCGGTGCCTCCGCACGACAGACGCCCGCCCCACCGGAAGACGCGGAGTACACGAGACAGGTTTGCGCTCCATCTTTTGCGGAAACGACATCCGGCCAGTCCACATCGTAGGTCTCGCCGTCCTCGCGCCATCGAACGACGCGATACCAACATCGCGATACGGACCCGAAGAGGCTCCTTGGAAATAATACGTTCCGGCATCATCCGATTCGTACTGCGTGGACAACCTCGACTCGTACCAGGCTGTGGTGTCATCGTTACCCTTCTCGACGAGATCCCAGCCCTGCTCCGCACCGCTGACAAACAGTTTTCCGCCACCATTCAGAAACACTCCGAGTTTGCTACGCTCCAGATCGTCGAAGGTATGATTCGCCGTGCTTTCCTCGCCCAACGCCCAATCCACGAATTCGTAATCGGCAAGGTCGATCAGACCATCCCGAACCGCCTCGTTCGAACTCGAAACGAAGGAAAAACGCCCCGAAGCGGCGATAGCCTCGGCGTGTCGTGCAAGATAGTTGCGGGTGTTGTCCGAAGCCTGCACGCTTCGGTCATAGCGGTCGAAACCGTTGATCAACAAACCGTTGGCCGAAAAATCCTCGAACAGGCGAGCGCACAGCACTTCGGAAGGAAGGCTTTCGCCGCCGCTGTTGAGGGCCGCTACGTTGAAGCAGGTCGTTTCTCCAGGATTCAGTTCGGTTTCGTAGGCATTTTCATCGACGAGAACGGCTCCGTGATCGAAAGCCAGCCCCCGATTTCGCGCCGTGTAGATCCGGTAGGCCTCGGGTTGACTGATCGCCGGCCACACCGGGTCGGAGGTGTCGTCCCATTCGAGCCTGACACGTAAATCGCCCACCTGCCGCAAACGAACGCGCCGTACGGGAAGAGGATACAGCCCGGAATCCGGGGAATAGTGATCGATCAGCGATTTGATTACCGCCCGCGCCACCAGAGAACGAAAAGCCGGGTTGACGATGTAGAGCGCGTCATCGGGATTGTCGTGAAAGGCGGTTTCGATCAGAAAACCTGGGATTTCGTCGGCCAGTTCCCGAACTTCTCCCAGATTCATTTCCATGGTTGCGCCAAACCACGACGAATCGAACACACCCCGGATCGCTTCCACCATCGCGTCGTTGGCTCCGTCGCGAAGATCCTGGTTGAGATCGGCCAGCGCGTTCGAGCTGTCGTACAAATAAGATATCGTTCGGGTTCCCGTGGCGGACCCATCGAAGGCGTTGGAATGCCAACTGATGTAAAGATCCGCACCTCGCCAGCGGGAATACAGCGGGCGGGTAGTAATGTCTCCGGTACGGTCGTCGGTGTCCGTACGGCAAGCCCAGTCCGGTCCCTGATTGTAACTGCAATAATAACGAGAGGCTTCCTGCCATCGTGGATACCCCGAAACATTCGTTCCCGGAGGATCGTAGCCGGTTTGCGTTCCCATCCCACCACCGAAACGCACGGCATCGGCGATAACATAACCTTCCTGCTCGGAATAGTTGGAGATTCTCAGGTACTGCTCGTCGTCTTCGGCATCGAAATAAAAATACCCCAGGTACAACCAGCGGTTGTCGTTGCGCTCCTGGTTGACTTCCAGCCGTGTCGTAATACCCGCATGCCGGATTTCTACGAGAGCATCGGTGACGCGGTTTTCACCCGCCCGGAAAAAGATATACACCGCACGAATGCCGCTCTTGGCAAAATGAGGTGTATAGGTCGCCCAAGCCTGTTCCAAAACGTTCTGCGTCGTAGGACAGACATCGTAGGTTCCACCATCCCAACCCAATCCCGATCCTTCGGACCACCCGGTTTCGGAAGCATAGCCCTCCGCCGGTATATCGTTGTCAATCAACACCTCTTCCGTCATCGAATCGGCCTCGCGCACCGAAAACACCCGTGCTCCGGCGCGAATCAATTGCGGTATCACGTGCCAATTAACCAGCCTAGCGTTGGAGTGATCCTCCACCACGTAATTGATCAATGAACGTTGGGTTTGCCACGCGCCGTTGTCCCAGGTCCAGCCATGCCCCGGAGACAAGGCAATCGTCAGACCGGACAACGGCCCTTCGTAGGGGTAAACACCCAGTTCGTCAGCAATGCGGAAATCCTCGGCGGCGGTATCTCTCGCCTGCTTGTTTCTTTCCGGTACGACCTGCACAACCTGCCAATCCTGCAAGGGAATCCAACGATTATCCCAACGAATCTCTACATCGACCCGGCCCACACCACCATTGAGAAGCGCGAGGTTACCCACCACCCGGTCCGCCACGAAATCGTTCCGCAGAAGTTCCACAGCGCCGTTCAAACGCGCCCGGACGCCCGCTTTCGTCTGTACGAACTCGGACAACTCGATGCCCTTCGGTAGCCAGGTGCGCAACACAGCGCCATCCAGCGTCACGTCGCAAGACTCCCACATCGCAGGTGATTCGGAGGCTCCCGCCGCCGGAATCAGCCACAACATCGAAATCACACCACAAAAAAGCAAAAACAACCGCATAATCCACCTGCCGTTTCGAACGCCGCACCCCTTCGATGCGCCACGACCTCGACTGTACCATCAGGCGCGGCGTTCAACAACGGGAATGGAGGTTTTTGGAGCGAAGGAATCGGATTTGGCGCAATGTTTCGCGGTTTGTCAGATAAAAGCGTTTTTCCGTTACGGGATCTGATACGCCTTGAGCAGCATTTCGGCCAGCGTTTCGGGTGGGTTTTCTCCTTTGGCGATGCTGGTTTTCATTTGCACCATTCCCACACCGGGAGCGTACACGAAATCCATGATTTCGTAGATCTCCGGGCCGATCCTACTCTTGCACCGTACCAGCAGACAATCGGTAAACCTTCCGGCGGGAACTTCGATCGCATGGTGCAGATCGACGATTTCGAACTGTTCGCGGCGCGTGATCGATGTCTGCACCTGCCAGGTCGCCCCTCGAACAATGGGAGCTTGTATCAGATAGCGTCTCGGATCACGCAAGCCTCGGGCGTCGAGGCGAAGCATCCCGCCCAGATTATCGACGAAAAAACCACTCTGCTTTTTCTCGATCATCACTTTCATGACACCCTTGGAGTCGGGCTTTTTCATGTCGTAAATCCAGGAATTTCCAAGGTTCAGCGGCATGTAACGCTCAACGGGTGGAGCGTCCTCGTCTTGAAGCATCGGAGAATCCAGTTCCTCCCGATCCTTCTGAGAAAACAGCCCTTCCTCGTTCAACGAACGTCCTTCCGAACACGCATTCCCTAGCAGGAGGAACAAGCCCATTATCAAGAGCAGGAAGCGTGTATTTCGTTCAATTCTCATGTTCGATCCAATCCTTTTCGTTCATCGAAGGACATCCGGGTAAGGAATCGTTCTCCAGCCTTACGCCGAAAACCTCGGCAAGACTTGCAATCGTGTGGTTCAGGACTTCTTCCATCCCACAGGAACTACCGCATTGACGAAGCGTTGTAACACCCCGATCGGCAATACCGCAAGGCGTGAACCAATCGTACACATCGAGATCGTTGTTCACGTTGAGCGAAAACCCGTGCATCGAAATCCCCTGCCGGATACGCAGTCCCAACGCACCGATTTTGCGATTTTCCACCCAGGCTCCGGGATGTTCCGGGTCACGGTGCGTTACCACTCCGCAGCACTCACAGGTTTTTTCCAACACGTTTTCCAACATTTCGACCAACGCTCTCGCCCCTTGCGCTCCCACACTGGAAAGCCGAACCACCGGGTATCCCACCAGTTGACCGGGACCGTGGTAGGTCGCGAGTCCCCCACGATCCGACTGCACGACCGCCATACCCCGGCGAGCGTATTCTTCGACGGAAAACGGCAGTTGTTCGGGGGAAATCCGCCGCCCACAAGTTAAGGTTGGCGGATGAGTGGTCAGCAGAAGATATCCGGCAATATCGCGATGTTCGGACAAACGACGCTGGAGATTGCGCTGCCAGGCCCATGCTCGGTTATAGGGAAGATTGGGAACGTAGCTCCATTTCACGTCGAACAAGTTCCTAGGAACCGGAGTACAACCGCGCCGCGAAATACTCGGGAAGTCCCGCTTTCAAAATCGCCTCAACGGCGGCGTCGATGTCGTATTCCACACGGTGCCATTCGATCATCCGGGTTTCGTCGTCCCAAACCACCATACTGGAGCGGGTGTCGAAATCGCGGGGTTGTCCGACACTTCCCACGGCGATGACGTATTTTTTGTTGGGATCGAGCTTGATGTTTTCGACGGAGTATTCCACCGCGTTGGACGGTCGGATTTCATAAATGCGCCGCAAATGCGAGTGTCCGACGAAAGTTACGTTCTTGATGCTGTCATAATCGAGCACCAGTTTCTCGGCCTGCTCCAGCGTGTAAACGTAGTTGAACACTTCCGGGTTGATCGGCTCGCCGTGTACGTAACAGACGTTATCTTCATTGCGGAAGTAGGGCAACTTGTTGAGAGTATTGAGATTTTTCTCACTTAAAGCCGCTCGTGTCCAGTCCAGCGCCTGTTTGGCGGCTTCGTAGTAATAGTTGTAATCCATCTGTCCGGCAACTGCCGCGTCGTGATTACCCATTACGGTGAATTGAGTTACCGGGGTCACGAGATTCATGACCTCTTCCGGGTTTCCACCATAGCCTACGAGATCGCCCAGGCAAATGCAGCGGTCGATACTCAACGTCTGCATGTATTCCAAAACTTTTTCGGTTGCCTGTAAATTACTATGTAGATCGGAAATGATACCCGTTCGCATGTGTACCGCCCTTTCCTTCCGGTGATGGGTGATTTTATATCAAACGAACGACAGTTTGCAAAAAGAAGCTGCATTTTCCTTCTTTTTCGCAAATCCGATTTCTATTCCACCCGGTTTTCAGAAATTTCAGGTTGGGATTCTACAAATTCTCCGTATGTTTATTTTCCCTCTGGTTCTAAGGAGTTTCTTACGAATCGCCCTCGTCTTTGCGATGCAGTTTGAGCGCCACGACGGTAATATTGTCCTTGCCGCCTCTTTGATTCGCAAAACGAATGAGATTTTTCAACGCTTGTACCAAACTGGGCGAATTATCCAAAACTCCTTGAATTTCAAAATCTTTTACCAGATCGCTCAAGCCGTCCGAGCACAACAGGAAGACATCTTCTTCCTGGGGTTCGTAGCAAAACACATCCGGCTTGACACTCGCCTGAATACCCAGCGCACGCATGATGACGTTTTTATGGGGGAAGCTCGCAGCATCCTCGGGACGAATGCGGTGCAACTGGATCATACTATTGAGCAAACTGTGATCGACGGTAAGCTGCTCCAAACTTCCCTTGCGAAAACGATAGCAGCGACTATCTCCGACGTTGAGCACATGAATCTTGTTGTCGATCAGTTGAAGACCGACGAGCGTCGTTCCCATTCCCAGGTACAAATTGTTTCGGCGACTTTGGTGCCAGATTCGTTCGTTGGCGAGTTTTGCGGCAATGATAAGACGGTTTTCTGCAAGCGTATGCTTCTTTTCCAAAGAAAACGGCCAGGTGATCTCATCGTCTTTGAGAGTGGCTTTTACGAAATTGGCGATCGTTTTGGTGGCAAGCTGGCTGGCGATTTCACCCGAGTTGTGCCCGCCCATCCCGTCGGCGACGAGATACAAGTCGACTTCCGGAACCAGAGCGAGATCGTCCTCGTTCTGCTCCCGCTTCATACCGACGTGCGTCAGTCCTTCGGCTTCGATGCGCCAAAGCTCCGAAGTACTCATCGGATGATGATATCCAGTAGCGGCCCCAAACCAACCTCCAGTTTACCGCTTTCACAGCGGTACATGTCTCCATCTATAGTATAGCTGAACGGCTCTTGCGCGTCGATGATGTATTCCTTACAGGTGGTTTCGAATCCCACCCTCGGATGCAATCCCTGACGCCCTTTGTAAAATGCAGGAAGTTCCCGCACAATCCCAAAAGGTGAACATGTGAAAAACATGGCGTGCATCCGGTCGTGATCTTCCGCACAACGATAGTAGATATCGAATCCTACGCCGATACCCATCGTGGTACCGGAAAGAATCGAGGAAAATTCATTCAACTCGATTTCTTCTCCGTCTACGGTCACCTTCGCACGAACCGGGCGCATCCATTGCCGAGCAAGTTTTCCTTTCACCAACGTGCTGCCAATACCGCGAACCAGTGTTTTAATGCCTTGCCACGTCGAAGGGGTTCCGGTTTCGTAATAGGTATCCATAAAGTTGGCGACCAACCCATTGCCGAAAATGAACCCGTATTTATCCCCAATGCGCATCGGTCGGCGTTTGACGATCTCGAACGGCAGACCGTTGTGATATTTCTCGACGAGATTGAACATCAAATACTGGGGTTTGCCTTTGATTCGGAACCCGTCGGCGATGGTATTGAGCGTCCCACCTCGCAACAGGGCGATTTTCGGCAGAGGATCGTCACCGTATACTTCGATGAATTTGGTCAACGTTACGTGGTTGGTGCCGTCTCCACCGTTGAGCGCCAAAATATCGATACCCCGTTTTTTGAAATCTCTCGCACAGGACTCGATATCGCTAAACGAAAACGTGGATTTGCTGGCGCCATCCTGCCCCAGATAGTACCCCAGTTTCCGAATTCGATCCGGATGATTGACGTTCTGACGAGAACGCGGATTGTTGATGACGCCGATTCCCGGCATGAATTCGTCCCCTCCCGTCAAGCGGTAAAAATCACGGATTCCCCAACAATGCCCGATAGATACGGTACACGTCCGTATCGTCTTCCCTGCCGCACCAGATCAACTCCGGTCCCGAAGTCGAGGATATCACCGCAGGCCATTTCTCTACACCGACCAGGTGGATTTTCCGATAATCGGTTTCGCTCGTGCGTGTTGCGAGATCCTGAACGTAAACGTCAATGCTACCCCCCAGATTGCTGGTCCAGGTCACGAACGGCCCCTGACCGGCCACCTCTTTAGAAAGCCGCATATCTTCCACGCGGACGATCCCAACCGTTTGGGGATCGGGAACAGCCAGCTTTATCGCTTCGGTTCCGTTTTCCAGATCGATTCCCCAGATATCTCCCCGGCGATCCATCCAGACTGCCCAGGGATACACGACTTGAAGCTGGTCGATTTCGGCCAGGCCACCATCCACGATATTCAGTTCGGAATCAAGCACTTGCGGCGCGAAATCATCGGTCGACAGATCCATGGAATACACCCGGCCATCTTTGCCGAAAATCACGGCGATTTCTTCTTCGACGTCGCAGGCAAAAGCCAGCGGTCCGAGGTCGCGCTTGTCATCGCTTTCCGGGTCATCCAGATCGACCGACTCGACCTGATCGAAACCGTTCGTATCCAACAAGTGAATTTTGCTGTTGTCGGTCAACACCATCACTTCGCGGGTCTGTCCTGCGGTTCCCGGCTTTTTGCGAATGCAGATTCCCGGCACCGTCTGACGTTCGGACTCGTAGGATTCCAACGTACGATCCAGCCAGGCATAGCGGGAGAGGCTTTTGGTGTCGGTCTTCCAGGCGATTTCCTTGTCACCGGCCACAACCTGTCCCACAGCGGATTCGAACCCGGAAGTACTGAGTTCTTCCACACTGCCGTCGTCTGGAAAATAAGCTTTTAGCGTAGAACTTCCCGAAACGTTTTCGAGGAAATAGACAACCGTTTCACCACTTTTGGTCGCTTCGAAAGGAAACAGCAGATCCGCAGATGCATCGATGTTTTCTTCGGAAATCAGCAATGAACGGCTCAGGTCGTCGTTGTCCTGGGGTACGTCGGCAGGATCGGTGCAAACACTTTGATAGCAAACGAGGTCGCCGCCGCAGTCATCGACGGACTGGCAAGCGTCGCCTGCACTACCGCCATCAGAGGAAGAACCTCCGCATCCTGCCAACAAGAGGAACAGTCCAAGACAGACTAGCCGTTGGGGTCCGGTCATAGAAATACCTGTTTTCATTGCATCATTCGATCAATGTACGGGACATGATCTTGTAAAGGTCGCTGTCGGTTTCCTTGCCGCTCCAGTAGATGGTGTAGGTCTGCGTGGCGGCATCGCCGTAAATGGCCGGGTCGTGCTCATCACCGGGCAACTCAAGCAGCGTGTTGTATTTGGTATCGGTTTCGAAAGCCATCAGATCCAGCCAGAATACATCGTATTTGACGTTCAGATCGCTCGACCACGTAACAAATGGTCCGTGCAGGGTGTCGCCCTCGTAAGCGGGGAAAAGCCGCATATCGGTCACTTTGGAAACCGTTCCCGTATCGGGCGGATCGACCTTGGCGATTCGGCGCTGACCCGCCGTCTGGTCGAGGTTGTCGGCGATGATGTCGCCATCGAGATTCGTCCAGACCACCCAGGGATGGACATACTGAAGTTGCTCGATATTGCGCATTCCGGAATCGACCAGCAATTCCAACTCGGGACCATCGGACGTGTCGAGATCCAAGCCGAACAAACGACCATCCTCGGTAACGATCACGGCCCGCCCTTCGCGGGTATCGCAAGCCATCGCCGCCGGTTCGATGCGCTCCCGCTCTTCGCTTCCAGGATCGATCAAAGGCCAGGAATTGTCGATTTCGGCAAAGGTTGTCAGTGAAACCCTGGCGAATTGGCGATCTTCGGTGGCATATACGAGGCTATCCTCGTAAATGTTGTCGAACTGGGATTCCAAAAGGATGCACATCCCGGACACCGGGCTGCCGTGGGTCGTCAACGGTACAACGGTTCCGGTCACCCAATGCCGGGTCAACTCGGTGGCACCAGACTGCCAGACGAAATACTGGTTGGTCGCCGCATAGGTTCCAACGGAAAGCTCGTATTGTCCACGAATCAGCGTGGTGTGCTCTTTCTGGGCTGTGTTATAGGTATAGATCCCTGTGGTTGTTTCACGATCCAGATACCCCAGAATCAGGTTTGCCGTCATCCTCGATCGGCATCGGAAACTGGTAGCTGTGTTCCGAGGTCTCGGTACCCGTCGGGAGCACCTGCACATCGTCAGAAGCATCCGGCTGATTGTTATTGTTGTTACCATCATTGTTGCCGCCATCGTCGCTGCATCCCAAAAAAATCAGGGATAAGAGGCACATGGAAAGGATTATCGAAAAGCGATTCATGGCCATTCTCCTTATTCGTTGCTAGGTTCGACTGGGTAGGAAAAATAGAACGAACCCGACAAAAGTTCAAGGAAAATCGTGCCTTTGCCTTCAGGCGGGACCATGTCCCACACGATGCAGGAGACCGACCTCCGTTTACCCAACAGTTCCCCCGGAATTCGTTACTTTTTTCGCCCTTTCCCCTTGGCTTTGCTTTGAGGATTTGATACAACCTCCCCATTGTGGCGAATTCGGGGGAAATCGATTCGCCAAACTGTTACAAAAGAACGATAAACATGGAAAGAGGCACCCATGCATAGGTCTTTGGCGGTATTTCTGGCAGTGATGGTTCTTTCGGCCACCGGTTGTACGGTTGTCGAGTCTGGGCACGTCGGCGCATATTTCAACTGGCGCACCGGTACCGACACGGAAAACGTCCTGCACGAAGGTTTTCACCTCGTCGCGCCTTGGAACCGAGTGATTTCCTACAGTTCCCGTATCCAGGACGTCAAAGAAAACCTGAAAATCCTCACGAAAGACCAGCTCAATATCAACGTCGAGGTGTCCATCCGCTTCCGCGTGATCCCCGATCGTGTCGGCATGCTGCACAAGGAACTCGGTCCGGTGTACGAGGACACCATTATCCGACCGACACTACGTAACGTTGCGCGGGAGGTGATCGCAGCCTACGAGAGTACCGAAGCCTACATGAACCGACCGCAAATCCAGGTGGACATTCAATCCAAACTCAGCGAGAACCTGCCCAGCAAGTTCTTTGAAGTACAGCAGATTCTGCTCCGCAACATGGATTTCCCGAAAGTGGTCGAGGATGCCATCCAGCGAAAGCTTTCCGAAAAGCAGGAAGCCGAACGGATGCTTTTCGTTCTCGAAAAGGAAAAACGGGAAGCCGAACGGAAAAAAGTGGAAGCCAAAGGTATCGCCGATTTCCAGGCCATCGTCTCGACCGGCATCACCGAGAATCTACTTCGCTGGAAAGGCATCGAAGCGACGTTGAAGTTGGCGGAAAGCGAGAACTCCAAAATCGTCGTCGTCGGTGGCGGAAAGGACGGCCTGCCGTTGATCCTCGGCAACACCGAAGCCCCCGTCATCAAAGCCAAGAAAAAGAAACGATAATGGGGACACTTTCGGAATTTCGTCCATGAATCCCGACAATCCCAGTCTTGCGGCGACATTTTACATCGACACCGAGCACGAGCGGGTCCGTGAAGAGGTCGCAACGTTGAATCTCAGCGGTCTGCCTGACCACGAGAAAGCCGCAAAGATCTTTTTACGGGTAAGGGATGGCATCGTTTACACGCCGATGGTTCCCTTGGATGACCCCTCAAAATTCAAAGCCAGTTCAACCTTGAAAGAAGGGTACGGCTTCTGCGTGCAAAAAGCCTTGGTTTTTTCGGCCCTTTGCAGAGCGGCAGGACTCCCCTGTCGTCTGCGCTTCGCCAACATCCGCAGCCATAGGATGTCTCCGGCTCTGTACGCACTGATGGGAACCGACGTATTCGTTTACCACGGATACAATGAAGTTCTGATTGAAGGAAAATGGCTAAAAGCCACCCCGGCTTTCGAGAAAAAGCTCTGTGATTCTCAAGGGTTTCGAACGATAGACTTCGACGGACGCCACGACGCCCTCTTGCCTTCCACCGATCTTGCCGGACGTCCCCATTTCGAATATCTACGCTACTTCGAGCCGGAAAACGACCTTCCCCTGGAACGAATGATGGCGGCCATCGTCGAAAAGTACGGCACCGAAAATCTTGCTAAAAGCTAACCCGCATAATTCATGAAGAATCACCTACGACTTGAAAACTTTTGATCTTTCACTCGTTTCCCGATTTTTTATACTCAACATACTGTCAAGTATGCTTCCGTAAAAAAATCACTCCAACTTCATGAAAGTTCTTCGGTTTTCGGCGTCTCGCTACGATCCTCATGAAGTATGCGGGCTAAAATTACGGCGAGCACGAATCGGCTTGATAGGAAACAAGCACGGTAGAACCCGGTGCCGGATGGTGCCCCTGTTCGAAACGAATGGCGTTGTTGGTAGCATCGTAGCTCCACCAGTCCGGATTCCAACCGGCTCCGTCCACGAGAATCGCCAACGTTCCGGTCACGGGAACCTGTCCGAGGAAATACAGTCGCAAGTGAACGTAAGTGAATGAAAACAGCACGTCGCTGATGTTCTGGAACACCTCCGTCCAATCATCTTCACAGATAGACATGAAGTGACTTCCCGGATGGGTGTTGCATTGGTCGGCCACCTCAATGTATCGATCTCCGGCACTTCGCTGTAGAACCGGTTTGAAGATTCGCACAACCTCCAAGCGGATTACCATCACCTACAATTGCGAAAAACTGAAGCATTTCAGCATCTTGTGCACCTTTGAACGACTTGAAATAATCTATATAAAAATCAACATCACCTATCGACTGGTCATCCTCGTCGGACACGAACACGACCGATAACACAGCGTTTTCGCGAATCAACGGCTCCTGATTGTCACCGGGACGCGGCACACCCAACGCCGAGATGGCTACGTCGAACCCGCGTTCGGACCCACCTCCACCACCAATGGTTCCCTGCACGTTGGCATTGAATGCTTCCACCGCCTCGTTCGCCGACATGCCGGAGTTGTCCGGGGCACCGAAGCGTATGATTCCCGATCGCCTACCAGTTCTCCTCCTCCATAGCCGATGCTCATGGTCGTGATTGCGATTTGAACGTCCGCGCCGGATTGCACGGCCTGTCGATAAACGCCTCGGAATTGGTGGCCAAAGCGGACTGCTCATCGCTCATCGACCCGGAATCGTCGATCACCCAGAGCATATCCACCATCGGGACGTCGGAACGACGAAGCGGTCCATACGACTCCTACGGATGACTCCTTCGGCCTTCACCCCGATATCGTAGTGATCTGCCCCTTGATTTGAAACGACCTGAACCGTCGTCTCATGGTTTCCGACATCCTGTGGATGGCAGATGACATGGAATGTCGCACTATCGGGAGAAGCGTTTTCGCTCAACGTCAACGGCAATTGCGGCAAGCCGTACAAGCTGAAATTCGGTGTCTGTTCATTCCCGAAACCTATGTTTTCGATCGTAAACGGAAGGCTTCCCATACTAATACGGTCACATCGTATTCCACGGACGAACACACCGACCCCAATGACTCCGCAATCGATCTCCGATGGCTCGATTCGGATCTCCCCGCGAGCCTCCACGCCCCCCTCAAGCCGAATTCTACTTTTCCACATCGACGCAGGCGCACGTCTGCTCTTCACAGGTGCAATATTGCTCGAACACGTCGCAATCCGAGTCTGTAAAACAATTTCCCAAACGTGTAGGTTCGATACCAGCGGCTTCGACCGCATTGGATTGAACGATGTACTTTGCCGTAAGTTTCCGTAGGATCATCCTCTGTGGGATAAAATTTCACGGGAATCTCTTTGGTTTGCCGTGGAGGCACTTCGAAGGAACCGGCAACCTCCACCATAAAAGGATTGGGAACGGAAGGCATGACAGACCCGTTGTAAATAATTCCGGAAACAGCCAATGTTTCATCACCGCAGTTGACGATTTCCAGTGTCCTTGATACCGTTTCTCCTACCGTCCGAACGCCGAAATCGATCCCCGGTCCCGGCTCGACCTCCGACCAGACGTTAGGAATTCCCTCGTCAGGGTTGATATCGATGCACGCAGGGCGATAAGCTTCAACCTGAGCGACGAGATCGATTTCGAGGTCCATTTCAACGAAATTATATCCGTAGGTGTAAGTGACACGGATCCGTCCGGTGAGAATTTCTTCGGGTTGGTGCAACGAAGGAATCGGCTGGCAACGAACCGTATAAGTAAGGGACTCGTTATACACATTTTGGGGTGGCTGATTCGTTGACGTAAACAGCAGCAACGTGAAAGCACCACCGGCATTTTCCAGGTCATCACTATCCGGAACCGGTACGAATTCTACGGACACGACAGTCAAAAATTCTCCGGAGTCTGGTCTTTCCTTCGCCAGAACGAACTCTCTTTCCTGGGGAGAGGCAGAACTGAGCGTACCGAAATCGAGAGCCGTGGGTTCGACATTCAACTCGTGACAATCTGCACTGTAGTCACGAGCCATCAAAACGATGGAAAGAACCGGCGTTTCGGAAGAAGACGTGTAAATCCATAGAACTCCGGTTTCTTCGTTACAGGGTGACGACTGTTGGAATACATCACGTTGAGACCGAACGAATCGTTCTCTTCGATCAACACCGGCAAGTCACTATCGGAAGCTTCGTACAGATCGAAATCCGCTTCGGAAACAATCTTCCATGAAAGAATTTCCACCGAACCGTTCTCGACATTCAAAAAGAGGGTTTTAAACTGCGAGTTTCCGAAAGGCACGCTTCCGAAGTCGAGCCTATCGGAAGAAGCGATCAAGCGGCCTTCGTGAGAGCTTTGAAGCGGCGAAAGAAACGTCTGGCAATCCCCGCAGGTCAGGTTCACACCACCCGGAACCCGTTGTCCGGTGCATCCATTGGAAAATTCAAGATACCCCGAAGTATCGGCTTCCCCCGAAGCGATCAACTCGGGAATCGACACCACACCTTCGCAATCTTCATCCAGATCGATGTAAAGCCGTACCGTCTGCCCGCACAAATCCCCTTGGTAGATCCTCTTCCAGTCGCTGCAACCCAGCAGGCTTTCGGGGTCGGAATCAACGTTTTCATCGGCAAAATCCGACTCCGTGTCATCCTCATCCGCCGGAACGACATCGCCAGTCCAGCTACAGATTCCTAAAATACATACGGACTGAGTGGCATCGGTACGCCAGGAGCGGCATTGCTCGTCGCTGGTACAATCGCCGATCTCGATGCATTCCCCATCCGCCGAACACAACCAGTTCCCGCCGGAACGGTCGCACTCGGCGTGCTGGCCGGGCGTACAACTTAGGTCATCCGACTCTTCCGAATCTCCGAAAAAGAATGAAGACGACCCCGGAATCGCAACCAACCAATAGGATTGCAAACAATAAAAGGAGCGAAATCACGAAACATTTCCCGTGTGACATATTTCTCGCCTCATATGAAATGGATGCTTTTTCCATTAGACGTATCGGATGTCGATTGATTTGCATCGTTACGATTTTTTCCGATTGTTGGCGGTTTGACGGAATCTGTCAAGCTTTGGTCCGATTGTGAACAATTCCCACCCAAAGCTGTACATTCAAAAAAAGCGACGAAACCATCAACGAACCTCCAAACAAGAGCCAGTCCACGTAAAATTGGCCACTTTCCTGCATTCTTTTCATTGCCAGTCAGGACATTTAATGCATAATCCCTGAAAGAAATCAGCTTGGCACGGGAGGTCGGCATGGCGAAGCAAAAGCGGTTGAAACCGAGACTTGTCAAAGGATTCCGAGATGTAATGGGCCAAAGCGTCGTGGATCGCGAACGAATGATTTCGCAGATTCGTGGCGTATACGACCTGTACGGCTTCATTCCTCTCGAAACGCCGCTGATCGAATACCTGGACGTGCTCGGTAAACACCTGCGGATACCGATACCCCTGAAGAAGGCGTGTTTTCCTTTCGCAATCCCGATGACGAGGAGTGGATCGCGCTTCGCTACGACCTGACCGCACCGCTTTCCCGGATGTTCGCCGCCAACCGCCGTGACCTTCCCACTCCTTTCCGGCGCTACCAGATCGGCACGGTCTGCCGCTACGAAAACCGGGACCGGGCCGTTTTCGCCAGTTCACCCAATGCGATCTGGACACGGTCGGCGCAGCGAAAATGTCGGCGGATGTAGAAATCCTCTGTGCGCTGTGCGATGCCTTCGAAGCCATCGGACTGCCTCGTGGCGGGTACCGCATGAACGTCAACAACCGTAAAATTATCAACGGCTTGCTCGAAAAAGCCGGTCTTCCCCTCGAAGGAGGACGAACCCTCCTCATCAACGAAAAACCCGTCGAAGTGGCAGTGATCGTCATGCGAACACTGGACAAACTCGACCGCCTCGGACGCCAGGGCGTCGAGCTGCTGCTCGGCGATGGTCGCAAAGACGAATCCGGCGCATTCATCAAGGGTGCGGGACTGACAGCGGACGAACGCCGACCGATCCTCGATTACCTTGACCTCTCCATGAAAGCTTCCAGCCGTGCGGAAGTTCTGGAAGCACTGGACCGACAGGTGGGATCCACGAAAAAACGGTGCGGAAGGCATCGACGAATTACGCCAGATCGATGCCTTGTTAACCGCAGCGGGATACGACGAAGAACGGGTCGGACTCGACCCCACGATCATCCGTGGCCTGGGATATTATACCGGCCCCGTATTCGAAGCGGAGCTGACTCTCGAAACCGTGGATGAAAAAGGCCGAAGCGTCCGTTTCGGTTCGGTCGGCGGCGGAGGACGCTACGATACCTTGATTCAACGCTTCACCGGGGAGAAAGTCCCGGCTACCGGCGCTTCCATCGGAGTAGATCGATTGATCGAAGCACTGAAGTTGATCGAATCCAAAGAAACGGACGCCCCCCTACCCCCGGTCTTGATTACGACGATGGATAAATCGCTGACGGAAGAATATCAGAAACTGGTGTTCGAACTGCGTGGTCACGGCATCCGGGCGGAAATGTTCCATGGCGGCGGAAATTTCAAAAAGCAGTTGAAATACGCCGACCAACGCGGCTGTCCGGTTGCGGTCATCATGGGTTCGAATGAATTCGAAAACGGTCGGATCTCGATCAAGGATCTTCGCATGGGGGCCGAATTATCCAGTGAAATCGAGGATCACGAAACCTGGCGCAAAGATCAACCCGCCCAGATGGAAGTAAATCGAGACAAAATGGTCGAGACGGTTTTAGAGATTTTCGATCGGTGGAAGCGGTGACGGAGACTCCGCCAGTTTTAACCGAAAGTTCCCTACGGGAGGAGCTACCGCCTCCCGAATTGCGTCTCGTTCTGCTGCCATTTGCAGGAATCAGCCTATCGATTGCGATTACCGCCCACCTGCTACCCTCGGCAGTGCAGGAATATGTGTATCTCTGCTGCTTGCAGCGATGGTCTACCTCCCGATCGTTTTCATCGACCGACGCAAGGAACTTTGGCGACGTGGGGATTGCACGTTAAACACCTGTTTCGGGATCTCGGCTGGGGACTGCTCGCGGTGCTGGTGATTTTCCCACCGTTCATTCTCGGCGCACACGGCTGGTTCAGCTACGGATTCGGGCAATCTTTCGCTTTTACCTTCCCCAAAGAAAACCTGCTTCTGCTACTGGCGACACAAATTTTCGTGGTTGCCCTCCCGGAAGAGGTTTTTTACCGGGGTTGGATGCAACCGGTATTCGAAAAACATTTCAAACCCTGGTTTTCGTTCCTGGGAGTTTCCATTGGGTGGGGAATCGTGCTGACCAGCCTGCTGTTCGCCGTTGGACACCTCGCTCTGACGCCGCACCCTTTCCGGCTGGCCGTGTTCTTTCCATCGCTGGTGTTCGGCTGGCTGCGTGCAAAAACCGGCGGCGTCGCCGCACCGATCCTTTTTCACGGACTGGCCAACGTCCTCAACCAGTGGATTTACGCCTGCTATTCGTCGTGATGCAATCCGAATTTGCGCAAAAGATCTTCAGCGGCGAGTGTGGGAGTGATTTCCCCCTTCAACACAAGATGTTCCAATTCTTTCAAATGGTTGCGAACGTCGGGATGGTTTTTTAGCGCAGCCATCAGGCGTTGCTCGACCGTGTTCCACATCCATTCGAGTCGCTGCCGGGAACGCTTTTCGTCCCATTCTCCGTTTTGTTCCAGGGTCTTGCGATGTTCGAGAATCAGCCGCCAAAGCTCGTCCAACCCTTCGCCGGTCAATCCGCTACACGTCGTAACCGGCGGTTTCCAATGACGACTGGCCGAACGGGTGTATTTCAGGGCGGACATATATTCCTGACGCGCCAACAGGGCTTTTTTGCGATCACCATCGGCCTTGTTGACCACGATAAGGTCCGCCAATTCGAGAATCCCGCGCTTGATGCCCTGTAACTCATCCCCTGCACCAGGCAACATCAGCACCAGAAAGATATCCACCATTCCGGCAACCACAGTCTCCGATTGCCCCACTCCCACGGTTTCAACGAGGATGACATCGTACCCGGCAGCTTCACAAACGATGGACGTTTCACGGGTTTTTCGCCCAACGCCTCCCAAATGCCCTCCGGTGGGAGAAGGACGAATAAAGGCGTTTTCGTCGGTCGCCAGCGTTTCCATGCGGGTTTTATCTCCCAGAATGCTGCCACCACTGACCCGGCTTGTGGGATCGACCGCCAGCACCGCCACCCGATGTCCCTTGGCGGTCAATTGCTTGCCGAACGTTTCGATCAGCGTGCTTTTTCCGACGCCAGGAACACCGGTAATGCCGATTCGGTGCGCGTTCCCCGCATGGGGCAGCAACCGGACGAGCAATTCCTGAGCATTTTCCTGATGTTCGGGACGTTCGCTTTCCACAAGCGTGATCGCCCGCGCCAGGATGGACTTGTCACCGGCAAGCACGCCTCGCTCGTAGTCTTCCACGCTCAATCGGCGGCGCTTGATCGGTTTTCGGGGAGTAGATGAAGTCATAAAACGTGATTCTCGATAAAAAAACGGCCCTTACGTTATGTAAGGACCGTACTAGGATCGTAGAGGTTTTGTCAAACCTTCTTCACGCTATTCAAGGATCAACGGCGAGCATCCCCGATCCGGGTAGCAGGCTTCTTCGAAAGCTTCGCAATAGCCTTCCATTCCGGCCTGACAACATGCACCGTTATCGCCTTCCAGCGAAAGAACTTCCACACCGTTGGACTTGCAGCTATGGAAACTGTAGGTGCAACGAAGCCCATCGTTCGTGATGCATCCACCGTTGCGACAGCCACAGGGACACTCATTGAGCACCGCGAATTTGCCATTGCGACAGATCCGCACGGTTTTGCCATCGCTGGCGCAAGCCGTGGTGTTTTCCTCACAGTTATCAACCTGGGAAAACACGCAGCCCAGCATCGGAGAACAGGACGTCGAAGACGGACAGGTCATGGATTGGTACACTTCGCAGCATTCCTCGTCCACCTGCCGTTTGAGTGTCAACCGGCCATCCTCACAGGAATCCGGCATGTAGTGACAATAGTCGGCGATGTCCCAGCAGCGTCCTTTTTTACAGGTCGGACACCCGCAAAGCTCGTGCTCCACCCACTGTCCGTTTACGCACTTCAATACGGTTTCTGCGTCCTCGGAGCAACTGAAGCTGTTGTTTTCACAGGTCGTCTCGCCATCGGCAGATACTTCGTCGTCCCCGGAAGGCGTTATATTACCGCAGTCGCAATCGTCCGACTCGCAACAACCCGCTGTCACAAAAATCGTGATAAGCAACACACAAAGGAGACGTATTGAATCAATCCGTTTCATAGGCTACTTTTCCCGGACCACGAGGGCGTCGGCAACGAGTTCGATCACGTCCTTGATTTTCACGTCTTCGTCACGGTTGGCATTCTTGCTGCCGTCGGTGATCATCGTCATACAGAAGGGACAGGACACGCCGATCAGTTCGGGATCGTTCGTGGTTTCCATGATTTCTTTGAAGCGTTTGTCGTTGACGCGGGGTTGTTCTTCTTCCATCCACATCCGGCCACCGCCCGCGCCACAGCAGAACGAATGGTTGTGATGCAGGCTCGGGTTAACGACTTTGCCGCCGCAGGCTTCGATCAACTGGCGCGGCTCATCGTAAATGTCGTTGTAGCGTCCCATGAAACAACTGTCGTGATAGGCGATCTCACCCAAAGCTTCGCTATTGATCGAGATCCGGCCTTCGTCCAGCAGACGTTTGACAAGCACCTGACCGTGGATGACTTCATCGAAGGAATACTTAAAGGTTTCTTCGGTTTCTTCATCCGTTACGATGATGTCGGCATACTCGTTTTTCAGCGTGTTGAAGCAGTGCGGGCAGTTGGTGACGACTTTCTTTACACCGTACATTTTCATCGCGGTGAGGTTCATCTGCATCTGCATCTGGGCCAGATATTCGTTACCCAGTCGGCGGGCGGTATCACCACTGCATTGTTCTTCTTCGCCCAATACGGCAAACTTGATTCCGGCTTCGTTCATGATCTTGCACAACGCTTTGGACACGCGCACGGAGCGATCATCGAAACTACCCATGCAACCGACGAAGAACAAGTACTCGATTTCCTCGGGATTTTCCACTTCGGCGAAACGCTGGACACCCAAGTCGGGGTTGTCATCGATCCATTTGCCACGCTGGTCATAGCCCAAGCCCCAAGGGTTGGAGTTGCGTTCCAGACCACGGAACATCTGCGTCAGTTCGTCGGGAATATTGCCCTCGATCATATTGAGATAACGACGCATTTCGGTAATCTTCGACACCTGCTCGATCAACACCGGGCAACGCTCTTCGCAGTCGCGGCACATCGTGCAAGCCCAGATCGTATCGGTGGACAACGTCGTGCCGGTCATGGGTTCGTGTTCCCATTCCTTTTTCTCGCCACTCGGTTTGCCGTTGGTTTCCAGCAGATAAGCGGATTTATCCATCAGATGGTGGCGGATGTCTTTATTCACCTGCCGCAGGCTCAAGGGTTTGTCCGTGCTCCAGGCCGGACAAAACGGCACGCAACGACCACATTGGGTGCAGGTGTACACGTCAAGCAGGGTTTTCCAGGTGAAGTGCTCCGGCTCGGCCACGCCGATGACCACTTCTTCTTCTTCCATTTTCTCGAACAGTTCTTCCAGGTTGTCGATGGACTTGATTTTTCCCGGAGGGCCCAGGCGTCCAAGGAAGATATTAGGGATAGCCGTCAACACGTGGAAGTGCTTTCCGAAGGGGAGATAGTTGAGGAAAATCAAGATCATCGCGGTGTGAATCCAGAAATTGACCTTCAACCATCCGGTAACGGATTCTGGGCTGATCAAATGCGCCGCAATGTAGGTGATGGGAGCTGGCAGGAAGGTCAATCCACCGTTGGACACATGCAACAACGCGCCTTCAATGAAGAAGTCCGTCAGCATCAGGCCGGAGATCCAGAAGAGAATCACGACCGGTTCCCAAACCACGATGTTCTGCATCCGTACGGGCTTGCTGATCATCCGCCGGTACATGAAACCAAAACAGGCGACGATGACGAACAAGGAGATGAAATCCTTGACGAAAGCGTACAGCATGCCAAGCGGCTGCTCCGGTCCCAACACCCAGAGATGGAAGTGGTAGTCACCGATCAAGCCTTGTGCAAAAAGCATGATGGTCCGCAGGGAAACGGTCATGAAACCCGCGAAAATCGTGATGTGCAACAATCCCGCCGAGACTTCATCCGGCATTTTGTACTGTCCGAAGCCGTACTTGATCGCCAACAGCACCCGTTTGGGCAGGTTGTCGAAGCGATTTTCGGGCTGAGCCAGAAGCAGCAGTTGAATTCGGCTATAGGCGACGTACAGAAACGTGACGATGCCCACAAGGAACATCAAGATAAAAGCAATCCATTCACCTGTCGAAATCTCCGGCATAATTGACCTCACTCGTGTTTTATCTCATGCAAAGGCCGTATGAAGACCTTACCGAACCGTACTCAGTAAATAACAGAGGGGCACCCTTCGAAGCAAGTTATTTCAGGTTTGAGTGCCTGACGAGGAGATTCGACAGAGCAGATTTTCGTCATTAAAGCCAATGTTTTAAACCATGTAGTTACCGAGATGTACTCAAGACACTACCTCTTTCCTCTCCACCGTTCCAATCCGACGATCTTACTCTCTAGCTTGACGTATTTTAATATTATCACCCAAACAAATACTTTATTACATCTATGCAATAATAGAGTCGTTCTTAGTCACTTGAGGGCTGAAGGCGAATAAAAACGATTTCATATCCTCATTCGAATGTCGCCTTTTTTCATCAAAATATTACAAAAACCGAATGCACTCCACCCCCTCCCGAGCCGTGCATTTAAGAGCACACTTTTCGACAGCTACTGCCTCAATATTCATACATATATGACTTTATTGATTTTTTCTTTTTTTCTCTCAAGTCACGTTTCATGTAACCGATTCAAATAAACAGAAAGCAGGAATAGTCACCTGACTATTACATGCATCAGGTTCAGCATCATGTTGCAATGGGGGGGCAGACGAATTCCTCGCTTTCTGAAGGCTGAATTTTCGTTCCATCTCGTTCTATCAACCTAAGGTTCATCATCTCCGGAACGAGATGGAGCTTTCAGCCGCTTGTAACTGGCAAGGAAAGTGTAACAAAAACGCTATTTGTTGATCTCGGAATTGCGAAAAAGCACTGGCTATTGAAATTTTAGGACAGGGGAAAGATCTAGGATGGATCAGAGCCACTTCATATACCTGAATAACGCTGCGACCAGCTTTCCTAAGCCAAAGCGCGTCACAGAGGCAGTCAGACAGAGTTTACTGTTGCCTCCAAGTGAACCAGGTAGATCCCATCAACAACAAGATCCAACCCTCCCCTGTCGAAAACGACTAGCCCTTCTCTTTCACGTTCCCACTCCCTCTCAAGTTATTTTGACACCTTCGGCTACGATTGCCTTAAACCTAGTCATTACAGGGTACTTACGGCAATCTCCCGGTGGAAATTGCGTTACGACACGCCTTGAGCACAACTCAGTTATCCGCCCTCTCGAACATGGCAGCCAACGATTCGGAACTCGTATTGTTTACCTGAATCCGGAAAAAGACGGTCGTGTACTCCCCAAGACTTTACAAGAATCTATCGACTCGGATACTCGACTGATCGTAGTCACCCATGCTTCGAATGTAACCGGCTGCATCCAACCGGTTGAGGAAATCGCTGATATCGCAGCGAAGCACCGAATTCCATTTCTGATCGATGCCGCGCAATCGGCGGGCAGCGTCGAGTTGAATTATGAAAAGCTTCCCGGACAAACATATGTTGCTTTTGCCGGGCACAAAGGGCTTTTCGGACCGATGGGAACCGGTGGACTGATCCTGCCGGACAACAGTCTCGAACCGGTTCTGACGGGAGGAACCGGTATTCAAAGCGAAAGCCTGCTGCAACCTTCCTCGCTACCGATTCGTTACGAAGCCGGAACCCCCAACCTTCCGGGGATCGCCGGGCTGGCGGCAGGAGTCGAATTTGTGCTGGAACGTGGTGTAGGTGCTTTGGGAAAACACCGAAACACTCTCGTGCAGCTAATGCGGAAAAATCTCAAAGAAATCGAAGGGATTTCCCTCTCCCCTCTCGCCAAATCCGACGGCCGGGCGGGTGTCGTGTCGTTTCAGGCCAAGGGATGGTCACCGGAAGAACTTGGGTTCATCCTGTCAGAATCCTTCGGCTTTGAAACCCGTCACGGACTGCATTGCGCACCGCTGATTCACGACACCATCGGAACAGCCCCCGACGGAAACATCCGTGCGAGTGTCAGCGCTTTCAATACGGAAAAAGAGGTGTTCGAGTTTTCCGACGCCCTGAAAAGGCTGGTGAAACCATGACACGAGTTCTCGACATCCGAACGGTAGAAGACTGCTTCGATGAAGATCTGATGCGGGAAATCGTTCTCGATCAACCGGCTGACGAAAGCTTGATTTTAACCTTGGGCAACTTTGGAAACCTTGAATATTTCAAGGATTTTCCCAGACCTTATTTCAAACTTACCTATCAAAAAATATGCACCATTCAAGGAGTGCTTGGCAACAACACGATGCGGGTAACTCTATCCCGGACCGCCGCATCTTCCATTTTGGAGGATGTGAAACAACTCATAGAGAAAGGAGAACTCCATGGGAGACAAACTGAAGAAGTATTACGAACTGGTGGAAGCGAAAGGAGGCTTAAAGGCGAAAATGCGGATGGCGATGAAAACCAACGTTCCCTCCAATAAGGCAGGTGACGCGGAAGACACGCCGGAAGTTCTCGCCAAAGCCTATGAAATTGCAAAAGAAGTCCTGGGCGCCGACGCCCCGAAACTGTAAAGGAGGTTCCTTATGGCAAAATTCAAAAAAGTGGAATGGGAGATCGATCATCGGTTCGACCCGAAAACCACACGTCACTACAACAACGATGCCGTAACGGTCCTGCACTGCCACCACTACATTACGCTTTACTGCCAATTGGCGGATGATGCCGAAATGGTGGATGGAAAGGGGTTGATGCGTCAGGCCGCCGAACTGAGCTTTACCAAAGTTCTGAAAGATTATTTCAAAAAGCACCAGGTCAACGAGCTTGTAGAGCGTGTGGCACTTGCGGAGGAATACTGGAAAGTCTGCGGCATGGGACTGCTTCATTTCGAGCATGTCGGCAAACTGTCCGCCACCGCTGAAATGGCTCACAGCCATGTGGATGAAGGCTGGGTCAAAAAGTGGGGCAAACGGGACAAAGCCGTCAACTTCGTCGGCCAGGGCTACCTTTCGGCGGCCATGGCGGCCATCTATGATCTTCCCATGGGAAGCTACAAGGTCAACGAAGTGCAGAGCATCGTTTCCGGTGCCGAAACCTCCAAATTCGCCATCGTTCGCGCTTAAGGAAAGGAGTGACCTATGGCCATCGATCGAAAGAAAATCATCGACTCCCTGTCGAAGCTTCAAGTCCAATCCAACGATGACGGTTTGATCCCCGGCTTCAACGTTCTCGTCAACCAACTGCCGGCGTCGTTCTGGAATAACTTCTCGGAATTGATCACAAAATCGGTTTCCGCCGACATGCTCGAAGCTGCACAGTACCTGCTGTACAACGCCGCGAATTCCTGCGGATACAACACGGGGTACGGCATCATCACCAGCGAGGAATGGAAAGCCGTCGTGGAACCGATGATCGAAAACGCCCCCGAAGACGTGCTGCATGGTGCCTTCGCCGTGTTCACCGCCTGGGGTTGGGCCAAAGCCGAAATCGTGGAATTGGTTCCCGAGAAGAAAATGGTCGTCAGAGCGTACGACTACTACGAATCCGACATCGTGGAACTCGGTGCCTCCAAGGTGCCGTCCGCCTACATGATTCAAGGCGTTTGCGCCGCGTTCATGGATCTGGCGTATGGCAAACCCTACCCGGACGGCAACGGAACCTTCCAATGCGAGCAGGTCAAAGGCATCGAATGCGGGGACGACTATGGAGAGTTCATCATTACTCCAGTCTAATCCGACTTATGAAGGGATTTTTATCGGGGAGCAGTTCAGTTCCCCGATAAATTCCCGTTATTTAAGATGAGAACTTTTAGGCTCGGACCAGCAATGTCGAAAGCCGCCGATTGTACCGGATGCAAGAGGAAACACCATGAGCCAATATGCCGATGAAAGCCTGATGAGCGATTTCGTGGCGGAATGTCGCGATCACCTCAACGCCATCGAACCGGACCTGCTGACCCTGGAAGAACAGCAAAACGATGTTCCCAAGGAAATCGTCAACAGAGTCTTTCGGGCTATCCATTCCATCAAAGGCGGATCGTCGTTCCTATCGCTCGAATCGTTGAAGCAACTCAGCCACGCCATGGAAAACGTGCTGATGTTGATTCGCAACGAAAAGCTTCAAATCACTCAGGAAATCATGGACGTTCTTCTGCGTTCGGTCGATGTTCTCCGAGCGATGCTGGACGACGTGCAGGAATCGGACAATATCGAATGCCAGGAAGAAATCCGGCAACTGAATCAAATTGTGGAAGGTCTGCCGGTAGATGTTCCCGCCAAGGCTCCCGAACCCAAACAATCTGCGGAACAAAGTGTTGAAATCGCACAAGAAACGGCACCTGAACCCGCAAACAAACCCGAACCGGTGACAGAACCAGAAACCGATCCGGCCCAAACCAATTGGATGGACAAAATCAGTTCATTCGCTATCGATCACGTTCCATTGGAAGACGCCATTCGCCATGGCATGTTCTTTTTCCTGATTACCACAAGCACCCCGGATCAAGCCGATGCGTTGGCTGAAGAGTTGAAATCATTGGGGAAATTGCTGGGTTCGCGGGACATTCCCGGAAACAAGAAAGAGTTCTGCGCAGCCTCCGTTCTCGACATGGACATGTTTCCCACGGGTCTGTCGGTCACGGATGTAACCATCGAGCAGATTCCCAAGGAAAGTATGCGCGTCTGGATGGTCCGAGACAAAGAAGAGGTCATGGCGGAAACCTCTGTAATCACAAAAGAAATCGAGGAAAAACCCAGCAAGTCTAAAAAGAACGTCAGCGCATCGAAACACGACGTGGCAGAAACCTTGCGTGTTCGAGTGGATTTGCTCACGCAGCTTATGAACACCGCCGGAGAATTGGTGCTGGGACGCAATCAGTTGATGCGCGCCCTGGAAAACGTCGTGGATAACGTACCGGGATTGCTAGGTATTTTGCAGAACATCGATCGTGTGACCAGCGAATTGCAAGAAGGCATCATGCAAACGCGAATGCAGGCCGTCGGTGTACTCTTTGGCAAATTTCCCCGCCTTGTTCGCGATCTTTCCCGAAAATTGGGAAAAGATATCAAATTGGACATCCAGGGAGCCGAAGTCGAACTGGACAAATCCATCGTCGAAATGCTTTCCGATCCCTTGACGCACATCATCCGCAATTGTGTGGATCATGCCATCGAACTTCCAGACGAACGGCTGGTCAAACACAAGCCGAAAACCGGACACGTCCATTTGGTCGCATACCATGAAGGCGGGCAGGTCAACATTTCGATTTCCGACGACGGCAATGGCATCGACAAACGAAAAGTGATGCAAAAAGCCATCGAACGGGGAATGTACGACTCGCAGCAATTGGACAAAATGGGCGAGCGGGAAATCCTCAACCTGATTTTCGCTCCCGGTTTTTCCACAGCCAAGGAAGTTTCTGACATTTCCGGGCGCGGCGTGGGAATGGATGTCGTCAAGACGAACATCGAAAAACTGGGCGGGCATATCGAGTTGGAATCCGAACTTGGCAAAGGCACAACCATCCTTTTGCGTCTGCCTTTGACCTTGGCCATCATTCCGTCCTTGATTATCGGTGTAGGAAACTCCCGTTTCGCGGTTCCACAAGTCAGTATCAAAGAGCTGGTATGGGTTCGCGCCCACGAATTCGCCGACCGTATGGATACCATCCGCGGTGCTCCGGTGCTCCGTTTGCGGGGACGACTGCTCCCTCTGGTCCGGCTGGCCGATGTTCTGGGAATCGAACGGACGTACATCGACCCGGAAACCGGCGAGGAGAAAGTCGACCGACGCGAACGTATCGGCGACCGACGCGGTCCGAAATATTTCGATCGCTCAGGAGACTCCTCCAACCGCCGAAACGATGACGATCGGCGGGAAAGCTGGCACAGCGACTGCAACATCCTGGTGTTGAAAAATGGGCAGAACCTGTTCGGCATCATCGTGGATAAGCTCTTCGATGGTGAGGAAATCGTGGTCAAGCCGTTGTCCACTTACTTGAAAGACATCAAGATGTTCGCCGGAACCACGATTCTTGGTGACGGCAGCGTCATCATGATTCTCGATGCTGCGGGAATCGCCACAAAAGCCAGACTGAACTTCAACGAGTTCATCGAAGAAGACAAACTCAGCAAGGAAAAATTCGATTCCGAAACCAAGCTTCAAGAGGACCGCATCCGCTCGGTAATCATGTTCACCAACAATCCCGAGGAGATTTTCGCCGTCGAGCAGGAAAAAATCCTACGGTTGGAGCGTGTGGCCAAATCGGACATTCGAACGATGGGCCAGAAATCCTTCATTCACTACCTCGGAAAAGGCTTACCGGTCGTCCGTCTGGATGAATACATCTCGGTCGATCCCATGCCCGAGGATACCGAGGACGTTTTCCTGCTGATTCCCAAATGCGGTGGAAGCGACAGCAAAAAGCAAGCCCAGGCGGGCATCATCGTAACCAACATCATCGATGCTTTGGACGTGGATGTCGAATTGCAGCCTCCTCTGATCGACGGGCCGGGCATGGTAGGTTCGGCCATTATTCACGACAAGCTCACCTCTTTCCTCAGCCCCCAGGAAATCCTCGCATCGGCGGGAATTGCCTGTGATTTCGAGGCTGGCGACAGGGAGGCATTATGACGCTATACACTACCTTTAAGGTCCGCGATCAGCTTTTCGGGATCGAAGTCCTTCTCGTTCGGGAAATCAACCAGCAGATGGACATCACCTACGTTCAGAAAGCTCCGGATTACATACGTGGATTGATCAACCTGCGCGGTCAGATCGTCACGATCTTCGATCTCAGTTACCGACTGGGTCTTGGTTCATGCAAAATCACCGAGAACGCGCACAATATCATTTTGAAATCCGAAGAGGAACTGGCACCGATCCGAGCCAGAGAAAATCGGGATGATCTATATTGCGGTTGGGAAACGGTAGGATTGCTCGTCGATTCCATCGGCGATGTGATCGAAGTCGATTCCAGCCGCATTCAACCGCCACCCGCCAATATCAACGACATCGACGGCAGATACCTGTCCGGCGTGGTGATGCTCGATCATCAGCTCCTGCTGGCGATCAACGTAAAAGAGTTGCTGAAAACGGAACACTGATTCCATTTTTTTCATAATGGCCGATTTGAATTGAAATGTTTGCGAAAGCAACACCAAAAGGAGCGATAACATGACCGATCAACACCCGATGCCAGAAGAAACCTCTCCCGGAAACGGAAAGGTCAAACTGCCCAAGAAAAGTATCGTCGATGACCTCATCAAAGTCGTTGAGCAAGTCAACGATGGCGATTTGTCCGCCAGACTCGACGTCAAAGGCTACGTAGCAAAAAATAAAAAGCTGGTGAATTCGTTCAATAAAATGCTGGATGACCTCTCCTCTCAGGAAACTCCCGCTCAAGACACCGAAGGCGATGCCGAAGCGCAAAAAGCCATCCAGTTCCTGGAAGCGGAGTTGGAAAGGGTCATCGGAAATCTTAGCAACCTGGCGGAAGGCAACCTGGACATCGATATCGATGTTGGAGAAATCGACAATCCGGCTCTGCAAAGCGTGCAGGAAAGATTGACCGACCTCAACGGCCACATGGCGATGGTCGTGGAGATGCTGGGAGCCATTCTTGGGGAGATGGAAAGCGTCACCGAAGGACAGCTTGCCGGAGATATCGAAAAATTCATCGAAGACGATATCTTCCCCGGAGCTTACGGCACCATGGCGGATGGCTTCAACACCAGCATGAAAATCCACATCAACGTCATTTTGAAAATCATCGACCTTCTCAAATTCTACGCGGACGGCGATTTCGAACAGACGATTGAAAAGCTTCCCGGCAAGCAGATCATTCTCAACGAGATCATCGACACGATCCGAGGCAATCTGATCCAAGTCACTACGGATATCGGAGAACTCGCCGAGGCTGTCGTCACCAATGACTACGACAAGCGCGCCGATGCGGAAGCCCATAAAGGCGAATTCCGTTCCATCATCGAAAAAGTCAACAATATCCTGGACTACGAAGCCAAACAGGTTGCATACCGCTCGAATGAAACCGACCGTCTATTGGGAGTTCTCGAAAAAATGGCCGATGGCGACCTGACCGTCCAGTACGACGCCACCGAAGCCAAAGACAATGACGAACTCGTCGCCGCAAAGGTCTTCTACTTGATCAGCGACAAGTTCAACCAAATGTCCAAAAAGCTTAACGAAACGGTCACGGAAAACAAAAATCAGGCGACCAGCCTTGCCGCAGCTTCCGAGGAATTACTTAACACAGCCAATAACATGGCTAGCGGAGCTGAAGAAGTGACCAACATGGCCAATACGGCTGCTGCCGCGACGGAAGAAGCCTCCAGTTCCATCAAGACGATTGCCGTCGGCATCGAAGAGATCAGCGCACAGTCCAATACCATCGCTTCGTCGTCCGAGGAAGTCTCGGCGAATCTCGATACGGTTGGGGCCGCTGTGGAGGAAATCAGCTCCAACATGAGTGAAATCGCCGGTTCGACAGAGGAAATGACCGGTTCCGTCAACTCGGTGGCAACGGCCATCGAAGAAATGTCGGCCTCCCTGAACGAAGTCGCGAAGAACTCCAGCGAAGCGGCCTCTATCGCCAACGACGCCACAAGTGCTGCAACCATGGCATCGGGCATCATGGACAAGCTCGGCAAGTCCGCGAAATCCATTGGGAAAGTCGTGGAGATGATCAAAGGCATCGCCTCCCAGACCAACTTGCTGGCCCTCAACGCCACCATCGAAGCCGCCTCCGCCGGTGAAGCAGGCAAAGGATTCGCGGTCGTAGCCAACGAAGTCAAGGAACTGGCCAAACAGACCGCTTCGGCCACCGAGGACATCCGCGACCAGGTGGAAGAAATCCAGGAAAGTTCGGACAACGCGATCGAGGCGATCAACAACATCGTTCAGGTAATTTCGGAGATCAACTCGATTTCAGGGGTGATTGCCGCCGCCGTGGAAGAACAGACCTCCACCACCAACGAGATTTCACACAATCTCGGCAATACCGCACGTGGAGCCAACGAAGTCGCCCAAAACGTGCAACATGCCGCCAAAGGCGCCAATGAAGTGTCTCGCAACGTGCAGGAAGCGGCCATGGGCGTGAACGAAATTGCCAAAAACGTATCCGAACTGGCCCGAGGCGCTTCGGAGATTTCGCATAGCTCGGCGGAAGCGGCCAACGGCATGAACGAAGTCGCGCACAGCGTCGAAAGTGTCAGCAATGCGGCCAAAGAAAGTGAAAAAGGCGCGGGAGACACCCGAGAAGCCTCGAATATTCTCAAGGAAATTTCCACGCAGCTTCATCGCTCGTTGGATGATTTCACAGTCTAAGTCCTTGATTTTTCCCGTTCTCCTTCCTTCTCATGGAGGCGACGTTGACCAATGATCCGTTGAAAATCCTTATTGTTGATGACTCTGTGGTCTATCGCCGTATTCTTCGGGAAGTGGTGGAATCCTTTCGAGAATGCGAAGTCGTCGGTGTCGCTGCGCATGGCAAGCTCGCACTGACCAAAATCGAGCAGATTCCGGTGGATTTCGTCCTGCTGGACGTGGAAATGCCGGTAATGAACGGTCTCGAAACCATGGAGCGCATCGCTCGTCGTTACCCGGATATCGGTGTGGTGATGGTCAGTGGAATCAACCTCGACGCCGCCGACATCACCATGCAGGCACTCGAACGCGGCGCGTTGGACTTCATCACCAAGCCGGGTCTTGCCACACCGGAACAAAACCGGGATGAGTTGATCCGACAACTCGGCGGGTTGATCAAACAGTTCAACATCCGCCGAAATCTGCGAAAAATCAGAGAATCGGGAAAAATCATCCTGAGCAAAGTCACAGCGGTTCAGGAATCGGGAAAAATCATTCTCGAAAAGACCCGGAAAATCACGAAAGCCAAAGCTCCGAAACCCGAACCCGTTCGACCCGCTGCCGTTGCCCGACCGCCCGTTACAGCGGAGCCTCATCGGCACCGGTTATCCTATGCCCCGATTCCGAAAAAACTCGAAGTGGTGGGAATCGGTATTTCCACTGGCGGTCCGAACGCACTGGTCGAATTGCTTCCCAAACTACCGGAAAATCTTGGTGTCCCTGTTTTGATCGTTCAGCATATGCCTCCGCTTTTTACTTCGTCGTTGGCAAAAAGCCTCAACCACAAATCGAAAATCAAGGTCTGTGAGGCTGAAGAAGATAGTCCGATCCTACCCAACGTCGTTTACCTGGCTCCGGGTGGCAAACACATGACCATTCGAAAAAGAGTGGAAAACGGCAAGATGGAATATATGGTCGGCTTGAACGAGAACCCGCCCGAAAACAGTTGCCGTCCGTCCGTAGATGTCCTGTTCCGCTCGATGGCGGTTCAATATGGGGGCAACGTGCTGGCGACGATCATGACCGGCATGGGAGCGGATGGTCTCAACGGCGTGCAAGCTCTCAAAAAGAAAGGCTGTTATTGCTTGACTCAAAGCGAAGACACCTGTGTCGTGTACGGTATGCCACAAGCCATTGACAGTGCCGGACTTTCCGACGAAAGCCTGCCTCTGGGCGATATCGCAGACCGAATCACCCAACTCGTTCGAAATCCGGGAGACGTTCCATGAGCGTATCCTTGAAAAAAGAAGAATTCCAACCCATACGGGACTACATCGAGGAACAGTGCGGAATTTCATTGGGCGAGGAAAAATCCTACCTTATCGAAAACCGACTGACGACTCTGATGCTGGAAAACGGCTGTGAAGATTTCGGATCGTTTTATCAGTTGATTGTCAGAAAAAACGATCCGAAACTTACCGAAAAAATCATCGACGCCATGACCACGAACGAGACCCTGTGGTTTAGAGACGATTCTCCGTTCAAGGTCTTTGAAGAAGTGATTTTGCCGGAAATGATCGACCTTTTGTCCCAAGGCAAAAAGTACAAAGTCCGAATCTGGTCAGCCGCTTGTTCCACGGGGCAAGAACCGTATTCCTTGGCCATGTTGATCGACCAGGCCGTTCGAAAAAACTCCTTTAAAGGAATACATCCCGGCCAGTTTCAGATTCACGCTACCGATATTTCCCCTTCGGCCCTGTTCATTGCAAAAACGGGCCGATACAACCGAATCTCGATGAATCGAGGAATGCGAGAAGAATATGCAAATCGCTATTTTACGAAGCAAGGACCGGTTTGGGTGATTTCCGAGGAATTGCGAAAAATGGTGACGTTCGAACAGTTTAATTTGCAAAAAGAGTTTGCACGATTGGGCCGTTTCGATGTTATCCTATGCCGCAACGTTGCCATCTATTTCTCGGATTCCTTCAAAAGAGAACTTTTTGATAAGCTCTCCAAAAGCCTGATCTCCCCCGGGTATTTATTCCTGGGTTCAGCAGAAACAATGAGAGGCTACAATGAAACCTTTCAGACCCATATCCATGATTCCGCTGTCTATTATCGGTTGCAGTAACAGGGGAACACGATGAAAATGCTCGCAGTAGACGACTCTTCCATGATGCGAAAACTTATTTCGCAAGCCGCAGCCGTTTTGGGATACGAAACGATTCAGGCTCAAAACGGTTTACAGGCATTGGAGTTTTTGCAAGTCAATCCGGAGGGTATCGAGCTAATCACGCTCGACATCAACATGCCCGTAATGGATGGCTTCACCTTGCTTACGAAAATCAAGCAAGACAGTAAATTGAAACACATCCCCGTGATGATGGTTACCTCAGACACCGAACGCCAAAGCATCGTTCGAGCCATCAAAGCCGGCGCTCAACATTACATTACGAAACCTTTCACCACCGAAGAGTTGGCCAGCAAAATCGCCGAATGTCTGGGCATGGGAGCCTGATTGCAACCAATCACCGGGCCAAGGAGATCCCCGACCATGGAAGACCTGAAACGACCTTTCATTCAAGCCACGATAAACTGCTTCATGACCATGATGCAGGTGGAACCCGATGTAAAAGATCCTAACGCCTCGTTTGAAATCGATCCATCCCACATCGTCACATCGCTGGATCTGGTCGGTGGACACCTGAAAATCCATACCGCTTTATGCTTGAGCCGAGAAGCGGCCCAAATTATTGTCGAAACGACTCTGGCAGAGGGATCAACCGTGACAGAAGAAGAACTCTGCGACGCCATCGGAGAAGTCATCAACATCATCGGGGGAAACGTCAAAGGATTTCTCCGGGACCATCAACTTGACTTGACGATCCCTTCCACCACCTCCGGCAATACGTCGATTGAATCCATTCCCGAAAACCTCGACCGATTCGCCATCGCTTTCGATCTGCCGGATGTCGGGGAATTCACTCTTTTCGTGGGAAGGGAATCCGACGAAGACTGATTTTTTATTTTGAAAGCAAAGAAAAAGGCCGGATTTCAGTAAGAAATTCCGGCCTTTGTTCGTTATTGATCTTTTCTTAGAATTCCACGAACATCCGTAATTGCACCGTCTGGGCTACGTCCGGAGCTTCGAACCAGGTAGGAACGATCTGACCATACGTATTGCTGTAATGGTTGGGATCCCAATATCCGAAACCACCCAACGGGAACAAGACACCGTATTGCAATCCGATCCCGAAGCCATCCACAGAGGTGTAGAACACGTCGAGATCCAACTCAACACCGAGGTTCGGATCGGTCTTACGTTTGATCGGCAGGGCGTCGTCCTTGTTTTCGAGCGTCTGATGGTCGTAGCTCGGCGTGGAATCGGCTTCCATCGCACGGGAATAAATCAGGTCGAATTTGAAGCCGATGTCGGGAGTGAACAGATACTGGAACATCCACTTGAAGTACATGGCGTCGGTCACGCAACCGAGAATCTCCCGGAACAGAATCAAGTCCACATGATAATCCCGGTCGAAACGGAAGTTCGTGACCGCTCGATCGTTGATTTCCGGTCCGTTTTTCGTTCGATAGTAGGAACCGAACTGGCTGTCCTGGCTGGGATATACGCCAAAGCCTTCGGTATAATCGTCTCCGGGGTAGGGATCGCCCGAAGCCAGTCCGTATTCGAAGCCTAAGAACAGGGATTCGTTGAGGAATTTGTAATCGAACTGAACGACCAGACCGTATTGGTCGATGGATATGCCCTCGTTGTCCACGTCGGTAGGACTGACGGTGGCGTTATCCATAGAACCCGTAATCCAAGCGGCTTCCAATTCCATATGGAAGTGTTCGTACAACAGACGGAACCAGACGTCACCGACATAAATATTCATGTCCCGACGGATCATATCGTTACGAAGACCATCCCGACTGGCCCAGTTTCCTGCGGCGGGCAGGTGGCTTTCGTTGGCGATATCCCAGTTCTCGATCGAGTAGGACTGCCAGCGGAAAACATTGTACAATCCGTAGTTTACGCTGACTTCACCGCTTTCCAGCAGTTCTTTGATCTGAACGTCGTTGTCCTTTCGGGCAAAGCCGAACACCCACTGGTTTACGTCGTCCATCTGCGTGGCGTCTTTGGCCTGACCGCCGAACTCGAAGTTGTCTTCGTTGGTAAGTCCTTCGTTGGGGAAGTCCATGGACACGAACAGGGTATGCTCCATCAGTTTCGTACCGAACAGGATACGGTCGATGGTGTCGCCGTAGTCGGCGTCGATGGCATTACCGTCGTTGACATACATGCCCAAGCCCCAGTGGGATGGCATCCGGCCGAAGCGAATGATACCGAAGGGCGTACGTACCTGCGCCCATACCCGCTTGAATTCAACGGAGTTTTTCGTGCTGTTGACACCTTGCCGCATGGGTTCGGTAGAAGCGGAAAAGGCTTGAATACCCGTTGCCGTCGGCCCGTTCTGGGTCCAGTTGATGGTATCCGGGGTGCTACCGAGCACGAGATTGTCGAAAACGTCCAGTTGCATATGAATCTGGATATCTTCCGAAACGTTCAAGGTGGGCATCAGCCGCAAGCGCATGTTGGCGCTGCCGATGGTGTCGTCCTGGGCGCGGAGATTTGAGTCCGAATCGGCGGTGCCGAGATCGCGCAAGGGACGCAATTCATTGTAAACACCCATGTCCAGGTTGTGGAACATGTCGGCGCGCACCCGGAAATAGCCGTTCAATTCGAAAAAGTTGAGCTGTTCCTTTTCGATGGCTTCCGCATTTTCCAGGGATTCCAGCTTCTCCAAGTCGTCGAGGGAAAGTTCCTCGGTCGGCTCGACGGCAAAAGCATCAGAGGGCATTTCGCCTTCCTGGCCTTCAGGGGGATAGGCAGGAGGTTCGAAGCCATCGTTTTTTTCTGCAGGAGGAGCAAAGCCGTCGTCGGTTGATGCACCATCCTGGGCAAAAACGGGGGAAGCGACGAGACAAAGCAGGGCTGCAACCAGCCAAACTGCTGAAAATTTCATAGGAAATCCTCCGAAAATCAAAGCGGAAGCAAGGTAAATCAGCCTATTCTGGATTGGGTCCAGCATTGGTTTCATACCATGACGAATTTGGGCAAGTCAAGGTTTTTCAACGGGGTTTCGTATGCTTTAACTACTTGAAAAATAACAAAATTCTTGACATCCGCTCCCTCCTTTGGGTACTTAGATAGCAGTCTTTGTATCCGTCAAAACGATGTGGAGAAGCCCTTATGAAATGGCTGTGTAACCTTGGATGCGCACTGATGATCGTGACGTTGTTCGTCCTTCCCGCCAATGCGGAAAATACAGAAACGGACGAAAACGAAGCGTTTATGAAACAAATGGAACAACAATTAGCGGAAATCGAAACCGATACGGCGGAAGGCGCTAAGCCCGTTGCGTCCGAAACTCCCGCCGTTGGCCAGTCGATGCCTGCCGTAAATATTCCGCAGGAGGAAAAGTGGTTCAACCGACGGTACAGCCCGGTTTTCGGCCAGAAAGTCAATTCGCGCATGGACAGTCACGCCCACTTCGGCTTTCTCGTTCAGCGTGGCGACGATGCGGAAATCAATTATTACACCACGAATAAAGAGACCAATCAGGACACGCTACGGACGAACCTCGTAACGACCGATACCAACAGCTTTTTCTTTGCTTTCCAACTTGCCTCTCCTGGTGAAAAACTTTTGGCCTTGGAAATCGCCACCGAATGGCAACGGGCAAACGATCCTCGCAACAACACCTTGAGTTCGGACGGCACCGAGACTCACTACGACGACTACGGCATGAACAAGATTTCGATTCGGTTTACGCCCAAATATCGAGTGGTTGAGAACGACTGGACCTGGTTCACCTTGGCGCTGCCGATCGATATTCGTATTCCTTACCAACGCGCTCTGGAAGGTCAGACCGGACGGGACGACCGCATGAAACCCGATCTGCTGGACCTTTCGCTGCACCTGCTGTGGTTCGTCGATGCAAGTAGCTGGTTCACCTTCGAAATCGACGCGGCCCCGAAACTGCTGGTTCAGAAAGCGAAAAAGAAAGGCGACGACCAATACATCCCCGGCGTTTACGCCCGAGCCTGGCCTGCATTGCGCTTCCAGGACGGCGCAAAGATGACTCACTACATAGGTCTGCACGCCGAGTACACCATGCTGTTCTACGATGCGGAAGCCGCTACGACCGACCAGATGCGAACGTGGCTCAATCGTGAAGTCCACCCCACCAATAAACTCGAAGTCGGTGGCGGATACCGCTTCCGTCATACGATATTCGAAGCCGGGTTGAGCGCAGTAGCTCCGATCATTGGGGAAGACCTGCCGTCCTTAGGAGTACAGGGCGAAGTCGCGGTCAGTTTCTAAAATTTCTGATAAATTTCATGATAAAAGCCGTCTCGAATCCCGAGACGGCTTTTTTATTAGTAGGTCGGGCAAATTTCTTGCCCGACGCTTCGGTTTTGTCTTTTACTAGAGCATGATTCCTGTCATTTCCCTTGGTTCGTCCTCGATGGAGCAGGATTGAATCCTGCTCTTCAACGTTTTGGTTCAGTTTACAATACTGAACCATCAGATGGGTGTCAGGCAAAAAACTTACCCGACCTTGTATGATCTTTATTGTGTCAGTTTTCAGGTGTTTGTTGTGGTAAAATGGTGATGCTCCCTGGGCGGCCGCCCAGGGAGCATCGGGCGGCGAGATCGTCCCGACCTTGGGTTTTTCAACCCGTGTGTAGCTGGATCCGCCGCCCGTTTTGTCCGGGAAGCCCGAACAGTCGCTAGGGCCATTGTACACCGATGAGCCCGCATGAGCAAGGAAGGGTGAACGAGATGGAAACCGTCGGAATCGACATCAGCAAGCTTTCGTTCGATCTGGCCGTAGGTTCGTCCCGAACCGTCGAGACTTTTGAGTACACCCCAGCAGGAATGAAAAAAGCGTTTCGTAAAATCAGCAACGCCGCGCCAGATCTGGTCGCCATGGAATCCACCGGTGGCTACGAAAACCGCCTGGCCCAGTTCCTGCAAAAACGGAATTTCAATGTGGCCGTCGTCAATCCACGACGTATTCGCGCCTTCGCTCAGTCTCTTGGACTTTTAGCGAAAACCGATCGCATCGACGCCAACCTCATCGCTCGCTACGCCGCACTGGTCCAGCCCCGTCACATGCGAAAAATCACTCCCGAGAGTCTGAAACTCAAAGCCCTTGCGGCTCGCCGAAGGCAACTGATCGATATGCGAACAGCAGAGAAAAACCGTATGGAACACGCCGACGACAAGCTTGTCGCACGCAGTCTGAAAACGATCATCAAAGCACTGGACAAGAACGTCGAAAGCATCGAGGAGGCGATACGGAGCATCGTTCAACGCAACGAATCGCTCTCCGAAAAGGTTCGATGCCTCATGACCGTTCCCGGTATCGGTTCGCTCACGGCTCACTGCCTGATCGTTGATTTGCCCGAACTGGGTGAATACAACCGGCGCCAAATCGCCGCTCTCGTCGGCGTCGCTCCGTTCAATCGAGATAGCGGCACGTTCAAAGGCAAACGCATGACCGGTGGTGGAAGAAGGCAAGTGCGCACCCAACTGTACATGCCCACTTTGTCCGCCATCCAGCACAACCCTGTGATTCGAGCCTTCAATCAAAGGCACGTCACTATGGGTAAACCCAAAATGACCACCGTCATCGCATCTATGCGGAAACTCCTCGTTATCATGAATACTATGCTTAAAAATAGGGAGGAGTGGAAACCAAAATTTGCTTGACTTCAATCACAGTCGCTACCCTTTCCATTGAACCGATTGATATTTCAGGAGTTTTTTCTTTATCTCATAGGTCTTTAAGTACTGTCGCCAATTCATTCACGACTCGGTCTACACCTTCCTCGCCCAGTTCGGGATACAAAGGCAGTGAAAGCACCTCCCTAGCGGCCTGGTCACAGTTGGGAAGAGAAAGATCCGAAGCGATGACATCCGAAAAAGCCGGGAGACGATGCAGCGGACGCGGGTAATGAATCGCTGCCATTATGCCGCGCTCGGCAAGTTGACGCGCCACCCGGTCGCGATCCGGCAAACGCACCACCCAGTGATGTGGTGCCGGAACGGTGTCCTTCGCCGTGGTTAGAGTTCGAACGCCCGGCACTTCGAACAAGCGTTTTTCGTAACGGGCAGCCAGTTCCCTCCGGCGGGCGTTCCAGGTATCCAAATGGGGAAGTTTGACGTTCAATACGGCGGCCTGCAATCCGTCCAAGCGACTGTTCCACCCGGGAAAATCGTGGCCGTTTTTCGTAGAGCGTCCATGGTTACGTGCTTTCTTGAGCCAGTGCGCCAGATCGTCGTCATTCGTGACCACAGCTCCAGCGTCTCCATATGCCCCGAGATTTTTTCCGGGATAGAAACTGAAGCACCCAGCCTTCCCCATCGAACCGGCTTTTCTATCTTTCCAGGTTGCACCATGCGCCTGAGCGGCATCCTCGATCAACAAAGCCCCTCGTTTTTCGGCCATTTCCTGCAAAACATCTACATCGGCCATACGACCGAAAAGATGGACGGGGATCACCGCCCGCGTGTGCTCGGTCCAGGCTTTTTCAACGGTTTCGGCATCGAGAATCAAATCCCTTTCGTTCACATCTGCGAATACCGGACGCGCTCCGGTACGAAGCACGGCTTCCGCCGTCGCAACGAAGGTAAAGGCCGGAACGATCACCTCGTCCCCTTCACCGATCCCTAAAGCATGTAGAGCCAGGACCAGCGCATCGGTGCCGTTGGCGCAACCGATCGCGTGCCGAACGCCGCAAAAAGAGGCGAACGCCTGCTCGAATCGCTCGACTTCCGGTCCTAAAACGAAAGAACAATTCGCGACCGTGCGTGATATGGCACGATCGATATCGTTTCGGATCGTTTCGTATTGGGCTTTCAAATCGACAAGGGGGATCACGGGTGCGGTCATCGACAAATCCTTCATTAAACGGCAGGCTTGCCTCGAACGGCAGGTTGAAATTCTTCGGTAATCGGCGGCAATCGAACTTCCCGCCCCGTGGAAGCAGAGCGCGCAATAGCTTCGACAAGAGCCACGGATTTTCGGCCTTCCTCCCCGGCAAGCAGCGTTTCGCCACCTGTCGAAAGGCATTCGACAACGTGCCGGTAAAAGGCGCGATGTCCGCCGGGTGATATCTCGACTTCTCGCCGCACACGTTCGAACAGACCGTCATCGCCGGGCTGAGTCCTCGTGAAATTCCAGGTTTTCAGCCGCTCGGCGGCGAAACCCTCGATCTCCACCGAACCGGTTTCCCCAAGTAGAGTCAGCGAACCACCCAGAGCGAAAGGACGCGTCGCCGTCGTAGCTTCAATCGTTCCCAGCGCACCGTTTTCGAAACGCAGCACGGCGCATCCCGTGTCGGGCGCTTCGGTGTCGGCAAGCCTCCGAGCTTGATAGGCTTGAACCGCCGCCACCGGTCCCATCATCCATTGCAACAAATCGATATAATGTATGGCCTGATTGGCCATCACTCCGCCATCAAGATCCAGTGTTCCACGCCAGGAATCCCGGCGGTAGTACTCGGCAGGACGCTTGAAATACACCCGAATCGAGCCGGAAACCATCCGACCGAATCGGCCATCTTCCAACGCCTGCCGTAAAGCGGTCACAGGTGGACTGAAACGCAGCGGCTTAACGACAAACAGCCGGGTTCCCGCCTCTTTGCAGGCGTAAATCAGGCGGTCGGCGTCCCGAGTGGAAAGAGCCATGGGTTTTTCGACCACTACGGCTTGCGTACGTCCAACGGCTTTTAGCGCCGTTTCTACATGATCCCCCGAAGGAGTCAACACGGCAACGATATCCGGCCGTTGCGCGTCCAACAGGTTTTCGATCCGGTCGTAAGCCGAGATTCCGACTTTGTCGGCGACATCCTGGGCACGTTCTTTTTGTCGGTCGCAAACTCCGACGAGTTGCAGGTTAGGGCATTCCGATAACGCATCGAGATGGTGCCGGAAGACCTTCCCGCAGCCAATTGCCGCTACTCGGAACACAGGTTGTCGCTGTTGCGAAGTCATCTCGTTCGATCCGAAAAAAGTACCCCGAAAACACACAAAGCGTCCGAACGTACCACGGGAAAAGCCGGTCCTGCAATGAAAGTTTTTGGCAGAGTATGAACGGGGTTGCATCACAAAATGTAGCGAATTGGCCCAATAATATTGAAGCATTCATTCATTTGGTTGTAGCGGCGAGGCGTAAGCCCGCCGAAAAGGGAAATTGGGGGCATAAAAGCAACTTTCAAAAGGCAAAAACGGCGGGCTTACGCCTCGCCGCTACGAAAAAATAGGATTTTACGAAAGTCGCTATTTTTTGTGATGCACCCTATGAACGGAATTATCCCAGGTTTTCATGACAATCGATCCCCCACACGATCCGCAAATTTTTCTGCAAGAAGATCCATGGACCCGGTGGCATCTTCGAGGTATACTTTCGCGCATCGTGAAAAACGGAGGAAATCGGACATGTCCCCGCAATTCGATCTCGAAAAACTGGCGAAACTGGCTCAAATCGATCTACGCGACATGGAACGCGATACACTGAGCAAAGAACTCGAACGGATTCTGGAGTTTATGTCCAGTCTGGAAGCCGTCGATACAAGCAACGTTCCTCCACTGTTTCATCCCAACAACGAAAGTCTTCCCTTAAGAGACGACGAAGTAAAAGAAGGACTGGACCGAAAAATGGTGGAACAAACGCTGTCAGAGCGCGAAAATTCCTACCTTCGCGTACCGAAAGTCATGGAGTGAGCGAGCCGATGGAAATTTGTGAAACCCCATTGATCGAATTGCGCCAGATGCTGGACAACGGCGACGTAACCGCCAAAGAAGTCGTTTATTCTTTTTACGAACGAATTCAACATGTTCAGGGGCAATTTCGTCCGTTCGTCCACCAAATGCCGATTCGGGAACTGATGATCCAAGCCGATGACGCCGACGACTGGCTACGAACCGGACGGGCAGGCGTGCTAACAGGCATCCCCATTGCCGTCAAAAGTTCCATCGCCGTAAAAGACATGCCCAACGACTGCTCTTCCGCCGTTCTCGAAGGATATCTTGCACCCTACGACGCCGAAGCGGTTCACAACCTACGCGAATGTGGGGCCATTGTCATGGGTTTGACCGATATGGACGAATTTGCCATGGGCAACACCTGCCAGACCTCGGTGCATGGCGGAGCAAAAAACCCTTGGGATTTCCAACGGGTTTCGGGAGGTTCCTCGGGAGGTTCCGCCTCTGCCGTGATGTCCGGCTGTGTCGCGGCGGCGCTAGGTTCCGACACCGGGGGAAGCATCCGGCAACCGGCCGCGTTTTGCAACGCCGTCGGATTCTTGCCCACCTACGGCAACGTCTCTCGTTTCGGAAACGTGGCGTATGGTTCGAGCCTGGAACAGATCGGACCGCTGACTCGTACGGTCAAAGACGCCGCATTCATGCTGGACGCCATGACCAACCCCGATTCCAACGACTCAACCCACCACAAGTGGGCAAACGAAGATTTTTCCCTGCTGGCCGAAGGAGAACTCGACAATCTTCGTGTTGGCTGGTGCCCGGAAAGTTTCGGAAACGAGCTGGACGAAAACATCCGTCAGTCCCTGGAAAACACCCGAACGGTTTTCGAAAAGCTGGGTGCAGAAGTAGTGAACATCGAGCTTCCTCATTTGCAACATGCCGTAGCGACATATTATGTGATCGCTATGTCGGAGGCGTCATCCAACCTGTCGCGTTTCGATGGCATGCGTTACGGAAAGCGTGTAAGCAAGGACAATCTGCAAGCCACCTACAAAGCCACCCGACGCGAGGGATTCGGAGAAGAAGTCCGACGACGGATTCTGATGGGTACTTTTGCCCTGACCGAGAGCGCTTTCAAAGATTATTACCGGAAAGCGGCACAAGTTCGGGAATTGATTCGTCGGGATTTCATGGAAGCTTTCGACTCCTGCGACGTAATCCTAGCCCCCGTATCACCGTTTCTACCTCCCAGACCGGACGAGATCCCCGACGATCCGTTGACATCCTATCTTGCCGATATGTATACAGTTCCGGCGAATCTCGCGGGGATCTGCGCCATGAGTCTGCCCTGCGGAAGAACCCCTTCGGGCCTGCCGATCGGCATGCAACTGATGGCGGCTCCATTCCGCGAAGATTTCTTGCTTCAATGCGGAGTGATGTACCAGGATCTCACGCATTGGCACAAGCGCCCGGCACCCATTAAAACGTCCGGGTTATCCGGTCCCATTCCAATCATTTCCTGAATGTTTTTGCTAAAAACTGCGCCATTGTAACAAAAAGCGCAACCTTCAAATTCATAGATCGGTTCTTGAAAACCCTCTCGGGAACCCTAAAATAGGATGGAGCATGTTTTGTCTTGAGCTTGCCTGTTTCAATAGGCTTTGTTAGGTTGACGTATCGAAAGTACGAAACCAGCAATATGATAGTAAAAGGAAAGGAAAACCCTTGAAAACTTCCACGATTTTCGTCGTTTTCTTCCTATTTTTCGTAACCATTGCAGCCCAGGGTTGCGGGTACAACACCGCGATCTCCTACGAAGAACAGGTGGAAAGTCAATGGGCCCAGGTGGAAAACCAATTGAAACGTCGCTACGATCTGATCCCGAATCTCGTCGAGACCGTCAAAGGTTATGCCACCCACGAAAAAGAGATTTTCAGTGAAATCGCGCACGCCAGGGAATCGTATTTTCAGGCCAAAGGACGCGACGAAAAAGTTCAGGCGGCACAAGGAATGGAACGGGCGCTGTCACGGCTATTGATGCTCAAGGAAACCTATCCCCAACTCAAGGCCAACCAAGGCTTTTTGAAGCTTCAAGATCAGATCGAAGGCACCGAAAACCGTATCGCCGTAGAACGCAAGAGGTACAACGAAGCCGTCAAGCAACTGAACACCTACGTCCGGGGAATTCCAGGCAAATGGTGGGCCGATATGGCAGGCGTGGAGAAAGCGGAGTACTTCGAGGTAGAAGAAGCCGCCAAGCAAGCACCGAAGGTCAAATTCTGACGAATGAGATACTCCAAATAAAAAACCACCGCACGTGCGGTGGTTTTTTATTTGGAGCGGGCAACGGGACTCGAACCCGCGACTTGCAGCTTGGGAAGCTGCCACTCTACCAACTGAGTTACGCCCGCATGCAAGACCCGGAAACTATGCCCCGCAACGGCACCCTTGTCAAGAATTTGCTAACCCGAATCATTACGACCAGGTGCATCACAAAATGGTGCGAATAGGCCCAATACTATTGAAGCATTCATTCGTTTGGTTGTAGCGGCGAGGCGTAAGCCCGCCGAAAAGGGAAATTGGGGGTATAAAAGCAACTTTCAAAAGGCAAAAACGGCGGGCTTACGCCTCGCCGCTACGAAAAAAGAGGATTTTACGAAAGTCGCACTATTTTGTGATGCACCCCATTACGACTTTTTCCGCTTTTTCGCGAAAAGGACTATCGACAATACAAACAACAACAGCACCGCTATAGCAACCGGAATGCCGTAATCGATCAGGTAAGGAATAATGAACGGATCGATGGGATACTCGTTGTCCGGCAGCCATTCCCAAATGGTTTCACCCCGTGCAAGCTGTTCGCGAATCTCTACGGCGTGGGCGTGCTTGGGCAAGTGATCTTCCGGACCTACCGGACGACCGATAAAAATGTCGAGGTTTTCCAACGCCTTAGCCGGATCTTTGCGATGCCAGATCACGGCTTTGCAATAATACAAATCGCCATCGCCGAAACCTTTGTTGTCCAGCTCGAACAACCACTGGCGAGCACCATCCCAATCGCCAAGCTCATACCGACTCATCGCCCCGTAGATATACAGGCGAGGATCTTCCGGCAGCACTTTAATAAGTTCGTCCACCATCGTCCGACATGTCTCGTAATTTCGATGATAGTAATTCAGAATGGCTATCGCATGACGAGCCAGCATATCGCCCGGCTTTTCATTCAGACGCCGAACCATTTGATCGTACAGGTCTTTTTCATCCGCCAACCGGGTAATCAACGAGGTATGCCGATCGACCAGCGTCGGATCGGGAGAAAGATCGTACAGTTTTTCCCAGACAGCGAGTGTTTCGCGGAACCTCTTCAAACGCCACAATGCCATGGCTTTCAGTCGCAGCCATTCCGGTTTTTCAGGTTGTTGTGCAATCTTTTGCTCCAATCGTTCCAGAAATTGCAACGCCCGACCCGCTTCCAGCATTTTATCGGAGAACAGCTTCCAGACATCATCGCAAAAATCGAAGGAATTGAGCGATTTCAACAAAAACTCAAGTTGCATTTTGGGACTGATTTTCTTTCCGACAAGCTTTGAAATATCCACCACACCGTTGCAGGCATCGATGGAGATTTTTCCCTTTTCAGCAATCGATTCAAGGACTTTGAAAGCTTCCGGGAAATTTTCCTCGAGCGCGAAGATTTTCGCTTTTTCCACGGAAAATTTCGCTTTCAAGTCGGGAAAACGTTTTTCGTTTTCTTCGATCCATTTCCTTACACTTTTGAGTTTGGATTCCAGAATATCCTGTCGGATTTTCCGTATTTGCAGTTCAGGATTATCAGGATCGATTTCCGCCGCCATGTTCCAAGCAATCCGGCTGAGATCGAATCTCTCTTGAGACATCAAATAGTCCGTAATTTCAAGGAGGTGCGCCACGCGAGGGGAATCTTCTTTTCCCATCGAGCTACCCTCTTTTTTCGAACGAGTCCATACGTTGGCCCACCCACTTCGTTTCAAGCGGGTCGCCACGACATCAAGCAGTTTTTTCTTGGAAGCATCGACGTCTTTTTTATCACACACAACCGAGGCGGCTCCGGCTTTATGGGCGTTTTTCTCCGCTTGATCGGGATGTACCACGGTCAAGCAAAACGGTTTCGAAGATTTTTGTTTGTAGCAGGCTTTCACCTGGCTGCGCTCGATGGACACACTATCCAGCTTCCAACCTCCCGAAAGCGTAGCATCTCCCCCGAGGGCCTTCCATATCGTGCTTTCGGAACCGGCGCCGATCACCCAGATTTCTTCGGCTTTCGCTTCGAGCGCAGTAACGCACAAAACGACCCACAACCCCACCAAAAATTTTCTGAACATACCGGCCTTCTTTCGTAGAAATACGTGCCTTCGATGATTTTCGTCACAGATTCATTGTACTGATTTTCGTGCGAGATTCAAGAAGCTTCGGAGGATCGATAAGATCAGGCATTATCAAACAAACAACTCGCACAATAAGGTCATCTTTTGTGAAAAATTCATCCAAATGTACCGGAAATTTTCGTGGAACCCCACGGCTACGTCTTGACCCACCCATCATCGAATCCTACAATAACTTGTAATGATCGCTTGATTGGTGCGAGACATTCACTTTTGACGGATTCCGGCGTAGAAAACGAATCCGGCTACAATACAGGATGGAGAAGGAAAGATGTGTGAATCGGCTGCTTACGTGAAAAAGGGCGAAAAAGAAGAGTTGGTCATGGAAAGCGTCGCGAAGGTTCTGCCGTTGGAAGGCGGAAAATTCATGCTGCGCGGAATTCTCGGTGACAGTCTGGAAGTATCCGGGACCATCACCGAGATCAACTATATGTCGAACCGCATCGTGTTCAGCGGGACAGAGTAAGCACCCTTTCCGCCAGGTCGAACAGAGGTTTCGGAGCCTCTTCGATGTTTTCGAACGGGCGTTTCGCATCTCTGTCGGCCTGAATCACATCTTCCATCTCGGGAATCGTGCCGATGACTTCGAAGTCCGGCAGAGATTCTCTCAACAAGGCTTCGTCCTCGGGACCACGAAACCGATTTCCCAACACCATAACGTGCTGAATACCGATATCGGTGGCCAGTTTACGAATGCGGTGAGCTGCCATCCGACTGCGTGCGCCGGGGTTGACGACGATCAGCAGGGCATCCACCGAACGAGATGTCGCCCGCCCAAGGTGCTCGACACCTGCTTCCATATCCATGATCACGATGTCGTCCCGATACAGGACAAGATGCTGCATCAGGGCTTTTAGAATCGTGCTTTCGGGACAAATACATCCCATCCCACCGGTTTGGATCGTTCCCATCACCAGCAGCTTGACGCCATCGCGTTCCCGGCTGAAGCGGTCGGGAATATCGTCCACTTTAGGATTGAGCGTAAAAAAGCCGCCCATCGTGCCGGGTTTCGCTCCGGTGCGTTCTTCGATGAGTTCGGACAACTCGGCAATCGGTGTAATCGGCTCGTCTTCGGGGATCCCCAGACCTGCCGCAAGATTCGTCACGGGATCGGCATCGATGGCGATCACCCGCTGCCCCCTGCTTGCCAGAATTCTCGACAACAGGGCCGAAACCGTCGTTTTCCCTACTCCGCCTTTGCCACCAATCGCCAGTTTGAGACTCACGTCAGTTCTCCTTCCTCATCCAACTGCTTGAGCGCGAATTTCAGTTTACCCAATACCATACCCGTTAAAATGGCAACGTCTTCCGCCGAAAGGAAGTGATTGATATCAGGTTTGAATAAAAAATTCCCTTCCGGCGGGAATTCATCGTCACCTCTCCACAGTTGCACCGTTACGGGAACTTTCGGAAAAACACGTACCCGAAAAGCCACATCCGCATCCTGGGTCGGCTCGGCATCGAGATATTTCGTTGCCGCTTCCAGCAAACGATCCGGAATTTCGCCGAATATTCCCACCAAAGGCACTTTGGCTCGACGACGAAAAGCGTCTTCGTAAAACCGACCGTCGGGAATTTCGCTGAAGGCGATCAACCCTTCTTTGTCCGTTTCGTAGCCTTCCGATGCAAGATAGTGCAGCAAAAAGATTTTTTCGTACAGATAGAGCGGTCGCCCGTTGTCGATTTCAGCATCCCAATCCGGCAGTGTGAACCGGCAATGCTCGTTGAAATATGGCAGGTCTACGACGGTTTTTCCGTCGATTTCGTATACATCCACCCCGCAACGCTCGGAAAAATCAACAGCCCTGCGTTGGCGCAGGATATCCAGCGCCAACTGCAAGGCTGTTTCGAGGTTGGTCTGCTTGACGAGTTCGGGGCGTTTATCCTCCGAGGTCATCGCATTCCTTCTTATATTGTCGTTTACAGTTCGAGCCAGGAATCGGAGTACAGGGCGTTGTTGGTGAGAACTTTCACCGACTTGACCATGTTCATCTGTTCTTCGGACAGGCCCGTCGTGCTGGCATTCCATTCGCCGGATTCGGCCTTCGTCACGGCTTCTTCCAAGTCGGCGCGACGATCTTTGGCGATATCCATAATGGTCTTGTCGAGGCCGTCGAGGATAGCCGAGCTCATGCCACGATGCTTGAGCATGATCACATAGGCATGATTGAGAACGTGGCGCAGTTCTTCGGGAGAACCGTTGGAAATATTCGACAGGCCGCAGGTGCTTCCGGCACCGGGGGCGATGTCACCGAGCATTTCCATGAACGCCGTGCAGGCCACAACCTGGTTCTGCTGCGAAGAAACGGGAACAACGATCGGATCGTAGAAAATGTCCTCGGCAGGAATCCCGGCTTCCATGGTCTTCATCAGCAGGTCGGCGGCCATCAGACCACGCTCGTTTTCGTCGCGGGGGATACCGTCCACTCCGTACAGCAATGCGACCATTTTGGTGTTGTACTTGGCGACCATCGGGATCATTTTTTCCATACGAGCCTCGGTGGCGTCGATGGAGTTGATCACCGGTTGTCCCCAACTGTTGTTGTGGGCTTTCAGTCCGGCTTCCATGGCTTCGATATTGGTGGTATCGACCCACAGAGGTTTGTCTACCGCACCCTGAACCGTTTTGACGACCCACTCGACCATTTCCGCACCGTTTTTACGGGCAGGACCGACGTTGACATCGAGATAATCCGCGCCGTTTGCGGCAAGGATTTTCGCCATGTTCTCGATCGGTCCGGCTTCGCGGTTGCGCATGGCCGGTCCCAAGGATTTCGACATCACGTTGATGTTCTCGGCAACAAAAAGCATTTTCCCTTCCCTTCCATCTATGAGGTTAGAACAAAAGAGCCCGACTCCCCCTAGCAGTATAGGAGAAGTCGGGTGATTCGCAAACCAAACTTTTTACCATTAAGCGTAATTCTGCTTCAGGAAAGCGGGAATGTGAGCACTTTCCCGCGGACCGACGATCACTTCCCAATTGGGAAGTTCTTCTTCGACGTCACCGGTCAACACGGCAACGTATCCAGGCAGTACCAGCTTTTTGGTTTTGACTTTGTCCTCGATGCCACACTTCTTGACGAGCGCACCTACCGTATCGCCGACGAATTTTCCGGCAGCCCAAGCAGTTAGTACCGACAATCCATCGGTATCGAGCACGAGCAGCCAGGTGGGAACGCGGCTGGCCTCGATTTCGCCGGACACCACAAAGTAGGTCAACGAGAAGTTCGAGGTAATCAGCACCGGAGATTCTTCCGTCGGGTTGTTCAACTCGTAAATGCCCTCGGTGGTCTTCATCGGCCGTTGCGGGTCGGTGTAGATATTGAGGCGTTCGACGGTCAGCGGATAGAGGTTCTCGCCCCGAAGATCGCTCATGACGATGATTCCGGCATACTTGGCGATGAACAGCGAGGCATAGACGTTTTCCATCAGGAAATCATCGGTCATCTCGCAGGGGAACACAATGGAAGGGAAGCCCATCGGACGGAAGGTCTGCTGGGTGGCCAGACGACGCATGGCGACTTGATCGAAAAGCGCTTGCTTGATGCTGCGGCAACCGCCGTCGATCAACAGATCTTTCAGACCTGCATCGGTCAATTTCTGAGTCAGATCGGCCACTTCGTCAAGGTTTTCCCCTACCACGGCCAGCGGCGCATCGTATTTCTGCGCCAACTCCGCCATGGCCTGGGCGTTCGCACGGTGTGCGGCGTACAGAATCGGGCGGCGCTCTTTGAGCACTTCCAGAGCGTCTGCGATCACATCCGCTTCGCCCATCAGGATCGGCACGGCGTCGGAGTTTTCTTTGACCACTTCCGCCAGCGCTTTGAATTTGCCAGCATCGCCCGTATTGGATTTGAGCGCTACGCATTCGGCGCGCAGATTCACTCCGACACGCTCGAATTGCAGCTTCATCAGCCGTTCGAGTTTGCCTTTGACCGAATCCTCGGCTTCATCATCCGCTACCAGAACGGCGAGTCCGGGAGGATTGAAAAAGGTTTTTTCGTGACGATAAGAAACCGTCTCGCCACCAACGGAAAGTTCGTTGTTACCTTCCCCCATCTTTACCGTGCGGATCGGTGGAGCAGACGACGACTCCAGTTTTTCTCGCGCTTCGTCGGAAACGTGAGGACAGGAATCGAGTTCCGCCTTGCCGGAGGCCAGATTCATGGCGAAGGCAAGACAGGTCGGCACACCGCAATCTCCACAATTCGTCTTGGGGAGCATTTTAAAAATTTGGATACCACTTAAGCCCATGTGTTGGCTCCTTCACTCCTTAGAGCTGTTCAATGAACGAGGTTCCGAATCCCGGCCCTTATCGGGCCGGGTAAATCCGGACTTATCCCATCATCGAATCCATACTCAGCGCCGGATGTCCTTGTTCTTCCAGCCAGGCATAGATTTCGTCTTCGGTCGTTCCGACCGTCTCATCGGCGATCTTGTCGAGCAGATCCGGTATACCTTCTTCCTCGGCACGCTTGTTGAAGCGGTCGGAGATTTCCTCTTTCAGAGCTTTAGGCATCCAGACGATACGCTTCAAACCACCATCCGCGCTGACGAATTTGCGGGAGGTGATGTACAGCTTACTGTGTCCAACGAAGCCGGGGGTAATCGCGCCACCACCGACGGAACCGGCCAGCGTCGTGAACTTCATGCCCGAGGGGGTCATGCCACGATAATCACGATCCACGATCATGATACCGTTGCAAGTCGGCAAGAACGCCGCGATGGCTTCGAAGCAACCGCAACTCGTCATCGGGTTGTCCATGATGGAGTATGCGTTGTAGCTACCAACGTTTCCGCGTGAAGCCTTGGAAACGAAATCATTGACACCAGACCACTGACCGAGGCGCTCGTCGATAGTTTCGCCCTTTTCGATCGGCTGGTTCGGACCGGTGGGGTTGATTTCGTTGGAAGCTTTGCAATCCAGCCAGGAATAGGCACCGCACAGACCGGCACGTTCGGGTGTAACCACACAAACGTGGGTAGGTGCAAAGGACTGACACAGCGTGCAGGAATAGAAGGTTTCGGTATCTTCGTCCCGCATACCTTCGACACGCTCGTCACGTTCTTTGTATTTGGCGCGAGCCAGTTTGAGAATCTTGGTCGCTTCCTCTTCCTCGGTGTAGACCGTCACTTGCACCTTATCCAGAATCGTACCGAAGTCCTGATGCAACTTGGCGTGCAGGATGCTTCCGATGTGGCTCAGGCTCAAGCCCTTTTCTACCGCGCCCTTCGCGATGCGGACCCACGCAATGTCACGCTGTCCGATATGCATCATACCTTGGGCGAAGTTGATCAAGTGGTGAATCTGACGTTCGAGAATCGGCTCGAAGTCCGGTTGCATCTGGCGTCCGGCCACTTCGACGAAGATCGCCAGCGGAGTGCGCTTTCCGGGTCCGAGATCCTTGAGGTCGGGACCGACGAGGGTGATTTTTCCATCCTCGATTTCGTCCATTTCCTTCGAAACGACGAGTTCGACCGCCTGGGTGCGACCACCGCCCGCTTCGTAGTAGATGTCTTCGCCACGTACGCGCTCGCCTTCGAACGCGGGACCGTAAGCGACGGGAACCGGAACCTCGGTAATCGTGACCTTCAGGCCGCGAACCTCGATGGCTTTCTGAACGATGCTTTCGTAATCCACGTTGGATACGACATGCTCGTAGGTGCAAACACCGGTGGGCAGAATCTCGGGAATCGGCGTATCGGCGATGACCGGGAAGCCGTAGTTGATGATTCCGGCGCCGTTGGCGTACCATTCGTCGGTGACTTCACCGAAGGTCAGCGCAAAGGCGAACACGCGGTCTTTGTTGTAAATCAGAATGTCGCGGGCACGTCCGGGTTCGATACCACCGAAGGACATGGCGGCGCGGGTCGCGAAACCGACGGCGAAGATGGCGGCGGAAGTGTCCGGTCCGAAGGGAACGAGACGAGTGTTCCAACCGACTTCCACACCGGCTTCGACGAGCTGCTCGGAGAAGGTTTTTCCCTGATAACTGCCTGCCATAAAGGTGTAGAGGTTCTTCTTTTGCAGTTCGAGCGCGATATCGGCGGCGATCTGCGCAGTCGGGGCCGCACCGAGAATAGCGGCGAAACCGGGGGCGGAACCATCGACGAACTCGACGCCACGTTTACGCATGATAACGTCGTCCGCAGCACCCAACCACAGCTTGTCGGCCGTGGGATCTTCACTCTGGAGATAAAAATCCGGCTCATTCAGATAACGAAGGCTTTCAAATATCTCTTCGGCAAACAGGGTCGCCATACCGGCATCGAGTACCGGTCCGAGATAGGGCAGGTGATAGGTTTCGTAAACCTGCGGCGGAAGCAGGCTTTTGCAGCGATCGATTACAAAAGCCATATCGTCCAGAGTTTCGACCTTGTGGCCCAACAGTGCGTAGATGATCGGCAGGTAGTAACCGGTGTTGGGCAGCCCCACTTCCGTGTTGGGATTGTTGCTGTCCATCGCCTTTTTCCAGGCTTCTTCAGCGCGGGCTACAATCTTGTAAGCCCCGCGAATACCAGCAGAAGCAATGATTTTCGACATCGAAATACTCCTTTATGAGTCAAGAGAATTACTCGTATACACGATAGCCTGTTTAGATGCGGTCTTCCATACCGACCAGGACACGCTCGCGGGCTTTATCGATACCCAACGCTTTGCGCTTCTTGTCGATGTGGGCGATCATCTTGCGGGCTGCTTCCACCGGATCTTCCTCGTAGTCCCACATACCGCCGACGATGTTCTCGTAATCTTTGAACAGGAAGTCGGTGAATTTCTGGGAACCCAGGGTCGGGAATGCCGTGGTGAAAATGGTGTACACACCGGATGCCACGAAGTACTGGCCGATCGAAATGGCTTTTTCGCTCATCCACTCGGGAGCGGCACCGGCAGCCGGAAGGTCGCTGATGTCGTCGCCCAGTCCACCTTCCTTGACGACAGCCGTGGCCGCCATAAGGATGCGGGAGTTGTCTACACAAGAACCCATATGGAGCACCGGCGGGATACCGACGGTCTCGCAAACTTCCGCCAGCCCCGGACCTGCGAATTCCTTCGCCGCTTCAGGCACCAACAGACCTTCTTTGGCCAGAGCCAACGCACCGCAACCGGTCATAAGAACGATAACGTCGTTCTTGATCAGTTCTTTGACCATATCGATGTGATACCGGTCATGGGTGGCTTTCGGGTTGTTGCAACCGACGACGCCGCCAATACCGCGAATCTTTCCGTTGATGATGTTGTCGTTCAACGGACGATAGGAGGAGCGGAAGACACCACCGAGAAGGTAGCTGACGGTTTCGTGGGAGAATCCGGCGACCAGTTTCTGGGTTTTCTTCGGAATCTTGATGTTTTCGCCACGATTCGGGAAGTTGTCGATCGCCATTTTGACGACCTTCTTCGCCGTGTTGACCGCATCGTGCTCGTGGAATTCGATGTGCTCGGCATCGTTCATCTTGGCACGCGGGCTGGTGGTGATGATCTTGGTGTGGAATTTCTCCGCCACGTTGGGTAGCGAGCACATAATGCACTGTACATCCACGACCATGGCTTCCACAGCACCCGTCACGATGGCCAGTTCCTGTTGCAGGAAGTCACCGGCTACGTTCACGCCGTGGCGCATCAGAATTTCGTTGGCGGTGCAGCAGATACCACCCAGGTTGATGCCATTGGCACCTTTGGATTTCGCATATTCGAGCAATTCGGGATCTTGCGCTGCGGCAACGATCTGCTCGGAAAGAATAGGTTCGTGACCATGAATAATGATATTGACCTGATCCTCTTTTAGGATACCGAGGTTGGCTTCGCCCATGATCGGAACGGGGGGTACCGAACAGGATGTCCTGCAGCTCGGTGCCGATCATCGATCCGCCCCAGCCGTCGCCGATGGCGGCGCGGGAGCCTTGCTCCATCAGGCTGTGCATTTCCTGGTCCACACCCATGTGGGTACGGTGCATGATTTCGACGATCTCACGGTCCACACCACGCGGAGCCATGTTGTTTTCACGCCAGATTTGCTGACGTTTCAGCGGGGCACGCTTGAGGAACAGCAATTCGCCACTCTGCTTGCCGAACTCGGCCAGGGCTGTTTCGCCGACATCCAGAGCGATTTCATTGATCGTGCGACCTTCGATTTCGATACCGAAGTCCAGAGCGATCATCAGAAGTTTCTGCTCGTCCTTGATTTCGTAACCGGGAGCTTCACCCTTGGCGGTCAACACCAGAGTTTCGGCCACGGCGCGTCCGTGGTCGGAGTGAGCCGATGCACCGGCAGCGATCATACGAACGAAGTTACGAGCGGCGATAACGTCGGCGGTCGCACCGCAAACGCCTCGGCTTTCGGGTTCGCCTTCTTTGGTCTTCTTGATCCGGCATGGACCCATCGAGCAGATACGGCAGCAGATGCCGCCCGAACCGAAGGAGCATTGAGGAGTTTGTTTTTCGAGACGATCCCAAGCGGTCATGACATTGAGGTCTTTTGCGATATCCAACGTCTCCAACGCGGTGGAATCTACGCTTTTCGGACCAGCCGGCTTTTTCGGTTTGGGCTTGGCGGCCACGACTTTCGCCGCAGCGGGCTTGGCAGCAGCAGGAGCTGCAGCGGCGGCGGGAGCAGCGGGAGCACCTTCGATGAGATTGCGCAACTCGGCCAATTCAGCCTTCTGTTGCTCGATCAGAGCTTTCAGATTCGAGGCAATCCCTGATCCCTTTTTCTCTTCTCCGACTTTGATTTCAATTTTCACGACATTCTCCTTTTCAGTTGCTCCTTGAGAGCTTTAATAGCAGCCTGTTGCTGTTCTACAATGGCGCGAAGTGCGGCAATATCCGCATCGTCTTCTTCTTCCTCACCAACGGTGATGACGATTGTCACGGGACCACTGGCCGATCCGGGAAGACTGATGGACTTCGCAACGTCTACACTGGCCGCATCCGCAGAAAGCGTGACGGTTTCTTCCTTGGCTTCCACCACAGGAGCCGCCGTCGGTGCGGGTTTGGCTTCTTCTTTGGCCTTGGCTTCTTCCATGGCCTTTACTTTGGCCGCTTCTTCGGCTTTTTCTTATCTTCTTCCGCCTTGGCTTTTGCTTCGGCTTCTGCCTTTGCCTTCGCTTCCGCCTCGGCCTTCTTCTTGGCTTCGGCATCCGCTTTGGCTTTCGCCTCGGCTTCTTTCTTCTTCTTGTCGTCGTCTGCTGCCGGTTTGGCGGCCGGTTTCGGCGCGGCTTTCTTTGCGGGCTTCGGCGCAGCCTTGGCATCCAACTTCACTTCCACAGCACCAGAGGCTTCGGGAAGCTTTACATACACCGGCGCTTCGTCCGACGTCAGTTCGTCGGTGAATTGCCGAATCAGTTCGATGGTTTTGGGATGGCGCAGAACCAGCACGTTCGCACCGGAAACCAGGCAGGCCACGGCGGTTACGGCTTCGACGAGGATACCCCGAGTAACGGGATCGCCCAGTTCGGGAGCTTCTTCGATGGTCTGCTTGACTTCTTTGGACTTCCAGGCTTCCCGACCCAGGTTGGCATAAATCGGGTACTGGAGTTTATCGTCCTGTTGGACCAGAGCGGCCAGACGTGCGCGTTCCATGACCGAATAGGCATATTCCAGGCCGTATCCCAAGCCACCGATGGTCGGATCGATAATGATCTGATCATCCTTGACACCCAATTGGCTCAGCAAAATATTAAGCTGTTTGGCCAGGTTGATGTCAATGGGAGAGTTGGCCACGGCAATATGGTTGTACGCCATGACGCCTGCGCCGATCTGCTTGTAATTCTCGTCCTGGATCGGTCCGATGAGAACTTGACGATCCGTGATCGCTTCCGCCACGGCGCGAAGAATCTTGATGTCATTGGGTTGGTTGGACGATCCCCAGACCGTCAACGGCACGTCGATGGCATCCGCCACTTTTTTGGCGACTTCCGCTGCGTGCTCCGGTCCAAGGTTTTTGCCGTTGGGATCGGTACCGACCAATTCGAGGTGAATCATATCCGCGTGGAATTCGTCCTGCGCTTTTTTGGCCCAGGCTACCGGATCTTTGTAGACATCACCCCAAACGTTGTTCAGTTCGGGTGCCCATTCCTCGGGGACGATATCGTTGATTTCGATTGCAATTCGGGTCTTATGGGGCATCTCGCCTTCGAAAGAGTAAAAGGGCATAGTGGTTTCGCCACCAACGGTAAACCCTTTATCGCCTTTCACAGCGATTTCCCGTATCGATCCCGAATAGGAAGATTTGGGAATTTCAACAGCCATATATTCACTCCACAGGTAAAGTTTGGAATTAGTTTCGGTTTCTTACTCTTGACAAGTACGGGTTCTTACGCAGGAGTTTTGCGTTTCTCGCTGCCGAAAACTTCCTCGTCCTTGGCATACCAATAGCGGAAGCTGCTTTTGATATAACTCATCATCTCTTCGCGGTTCCGCATTTTTCCGCGCCAGCGGTCGGCATCTTTGGCGACACCCTCTTCATAGGTCGCACCAAGAACCTCCACTTCATCGCCTTTCCAGTCTTTTTTCTTTTCCTTGGTTTCAATCATTTCGGGATCTCCTTTGCTTACCCATCGGAAATTTCGATCCTCGCCGGAACGCACGCCGTCTTTTGACGCACTACGACGCTTTCTCCGGTAAAGATCCAGTTATGAATCACCTAACGACGCCATATAACCTTGACTATGTAAACCCGCAGTTAGCAGGAACCTTTGGGTCGCCCGTCGAAAACTGTCGTATCAACGGGGTTTCAGCACTCTATCTTTGCAGGCAGCCACCACGATGCCACCGACTGAAAGGAGTACCATAAAGTCCTAGGTTAAACAAGAGTTTTGCACAGGTTCCCGGCTGGGACAGAGGCGTGATTTATTATAGACACCTAACTTTTTTCGGTCCAAAAAGTCGCCTAGCATACTGTTTTCAATTTCGTAACACACATTTTTACACATTTAGAAACAATACAAAACTTAGGCATATGACCCTTTTTGTATTAGATGCTCCAAACTTTGGAAGATTCTTTATTATTTCAAACGCTTAGAATAATTCTATTCAATATTTCTAAAAAGCAGGCTTCCTTGAGAAAATGCACAAACATGAAAGGCCGTTACAACAGAAACCGAAAGCTCACCGGATTTGTTGCACAGCTTCAGAAAACAGGAAAAAAAGAAAAAAGTTCTTCCTACCGTCATTTTTCGATCCGTTTCCCGTCAAAAAACGACACACCCCTTCTGGGTTTATCCTCACGTACAGATCAACCCGGAAGCATTTCCCCCATTTTGGATTTTGCGTGTTTTTCTTCTCTCCTAGCCAACAAGCGAAGGGACGACCTCGTATGGGACGATGATTGTCCTAACGTGTCCACTTTCGGAATGTAAAGGAAAAATTGGAGGCGCCGACCGGATTCGAACCGGTGATGGAGATTTTGCAGACCTCTGCCTTACCACTTGGCCACGGCGCCCCCTTGGGAGAACCACAAGGAAAGGGCGGACTCAAGAGTCCGCCACTTGCGTTCGTATGGAGCGGGAAACGGATTTGAACCCGCGACTTCGACCTTGGCAAGGTCGCACTCTACCACTGAGTTATTCCCGCGTATTCAAAGAACGAGACGGTCCGGTTTGTACTCCAAGCCGTTTCCGCTGTCAAGAAATTTTCGCTTGTTTTGAAAAACCGCCCTGACTTTCGCCACATTCCTTAGTTTTATAAATCCTCACGTGTTACAAAAAACCTTTCAAATGGCGACGAACCAACTCCAAGGCGGCATGGGCCGACAACAACCGCACCGCTTCTCTCGAACCGGGAAAGCGCCTGCACGTGCTTACAACGCCTTCGGGATGCGCCATCCCCAACCAGACGGTCCCGACCGGCTTTTCTTCGGACCCACCTCCCGGACCTGCCACACCGCTGACCGCCACGGCAAAATCCGTTCCCACTCGACTCTTCATTCCTTCGGCCATCGCACGAACCACAGGCTCGGAGACGGCCCCGTGCTCTGCAATCATCGCCTCGGGAACCCCTAACAGGCGCATTTTAGCTTCGTTGGAATACGTCACCACACCTTCGTGAAATACATCACTAGACCCCGGAAGATCCGTGATCAGCTTGGCAATCCAGCCCCCCGTACAGGATTCCGCCGTAGCGAGAGTATTCCCGTGCTGCCGAAGCAACTCGAACACCACCTCTGGGTGGCTTTTTCCATTCCGACTAAACAGGTATTTTTCGAGTCGTTCCGCAATTGTTTCAACAATCTCGGTCAATTTTGCGTCGGCCCGTCCTTCGGTAGCCTGCAACGTCAGATGATTTACCGGAAATGTAAAACGGTATCGAAATGCGATATCCGGGTTTGCCTGCTCCAAATCGGCAACCGCTTTGGCAACGCGAGATTCCCCGATGCGAAAAACGACAGTTTCACCGATGTCCCAGCCTCCGCCCCCCCTGAAATCTCTTTCAGTTTCGTTTCAACCGTTTCCTGGAACATGGGTTTCATTTCCCGAGGAACGCCCGGTAGGAAAAACAATGTGCACCCATTCTCGTCCATTTCGATTCCCGGAGCAGTTCCCAGAGGATTGGGTACGATTCGCGCACCCTCGGGAATTTCCGCCTGTTTCAGATTGGCGGCATCCGGCTTGAGACCGTACACGGCGATCCGTTCTTCCACCATGCGGCGGGCTTGTTCGTCGAGCTTCGTTGTTCTCCCAAAAGCTTCGGCGGCACTGGCAGCGGTTATGTCGTCGCCGGTCGGTCCCAATCCGCCCGTACAAACAACAACCCGAGCCATGCGAGCGGCTTCCCGAAGAATTTCCATCAGCTCGCACCGATCATCCCCTATCGTCAGTTGACGCCGTACCGAAAACCCGAGCTTTTCCAATCGTTCAGACAAAAACGCCGTGTTGGTATCCACCAATTCACCACGCAGAATCTCTTCACCGATGGCAAGCACCCAGGCTTTGGGCCGTGAGGCATCATATAGAACCGACATGATTATCCTTTCAGGCAAGTGAAACGTCTTTTATTCTTTCGGCAACATCCCAACAAGATCGCGACCGTGGCGGTATTCTTCTTTGACGATCTGGTTGATGACATTCCATGCGGCACTACTCCCACAAACTTTCGCAAACCCGAGTAAAACAGGATGGAACGGTTTTCCATTTCGATGGCGAAAAGTACAATATCTTTAAACGTTTTCAACGAGTCCAGAATCTTCGACAGATCGTCGTTCATTTCGAAAAGGCTTTTATCGAACCAGAATGCATAATCGATTTCAACGAACTCTTCGTCATCTTCGATTTCGTTTCCTGTCAAATTCGCTGCACTTTCTCTCAAATCGCAAAAAAGACGAACATGTTCTTCTTCCATTTTACTCATGGCAAGCAAGCTACTTTTTTTCGAAATATCTTCGAAACGTTCGCTGGCTTCACGGTAAAATATTACGGCTTTTTTCTCCATCTGGACGGCAATATCGAGGATATCTACAAGATTCAAGGTTCCCTGGGATTCGGCCATGTTTTCCCCCTGCCCTTCAACCACCAAAGATACAAAACGATATCATCGTTCTATGCAATTGACAACCGGTTGAGCCTATGAAACGTCGGGATAAAACCTTGACGACTCATCGCTTATCGGGTTACATAGGGAGAGGTTCATACCATTCGAAAGAAAATCCCGTGGCTTACTGGCTGTGCACAATCTGCGGATACACCAACGAAGGCGACACCCCAGACGTTCCTTGCCCCATCTGTCAAGCGGATGCAGCAAGGTTTGTTCAGATAGATGATAATGGGGCTGTTATCCTCCTGAAACGTCTCCCGAAATTAGCGAAGAAGATCCTAACAAAAAACAAAAATAATAGTATAAGCAGTTGATCTCTTTACTTTATTCCATCATGTAACATTGGATTTTCGTAAAAAGGTAATAACTTTTCACTTGTTTTTTTTGCTTATCGCAATATAATACAATTCATACATTTTATTCATGCATCCTATAGAAAACAACCACGCCTCAGGGGAAGGTCACTGTGGTTTGGTGCTGCCTGTGGAAACATGCAACACGATGTCATCGTTGTGAACGGGAAAGGTCATTTTTCGGATGAGATTTTCCTGAATTTCGAACCCTTTCCACATTCAACTCGATTTTTCGAAATCGGTATTTCCCCGGATCGCGTCGTTCTTTGAGGAACTCTCATGCCGACTCTTCATGCAGAGAGCATCAACCTTACCCCCGAAACCATTCGACGTTTTCTGGATCTCGGGTTCCGTGTCAGCTTTCCGGGGAACATGGACCCGGAAATGTGGGAAAAAGTACGACCTTATCGCGCTTTGATCGAAGAAGTCTACGCCTCACTGCATCATGACGTTTTCCCTTCGGCACGGGTGCTGGTGGACCCTCTAACCCCTGAAGAACACTTGCAACAACTACTTTCTCTCGGCCAGCAACTGACCTCGGACAATGTAGCCCTGAATGTCGTTCTGAACCTTCAGCCTCTACCCTGGCGCGTGGACGAGAATCTTTTGTTCGACCACCTCGACCGCCTGTTGGATGTCGCGGATATCCGAATTTCAGTGTCCGATTTCGTTTGGGCGCACCGTCTGAGAAATCGCTATGCAAACCTACCTATCGACATGTCGGTTATTGCGAAAATCGACAGTTCTTTCAAAGCCATGTATTGGAGCCGACACATAGGCTCCAATACCGTCACCGTGGATCGCAACATCAACAAAAAGCCTCATATTCTTCGGCAAATTTCCAAAGCCGGTTTCAAAGTAAAACTCGTGGTTTCCGATGGCTGTATGCCCTCTTGTCCTGCGGAAATCAACCACTGGATCGCTGCGGCGGCTTCATCGGCCGAAGAACTGGGACCCACGCTTTTTCTGTACCGATTCGTTCTGCCGTTTCATCAAAGAACGCCTGGAACTCTGGCACATGCTGAAAAAAGAAGTTCTGCCGTTTCACTTGCCCCAATACGCAGGAGCAGTCGATCTCGTAAAACTTTGCGACCGAATGGCCAGCACCGAAGAAAACCTGCGAACTCTCGCAGATTACGTACGGATGGAGTCCGACATCCACCCGCGATATCGATACAGGGAATCGGCAAACAGTATCGACAAACTGGAGCGATGCGACTGGAACTGTCCCGGCTGCGATTGGTGTTCCCGGCACATGACACCCCTCGTTACCGACCCACCCGACGCCTTGCAAAATCACGAAAAAAGTGCCGTTTCCGACATCATCGGCGACCACTTCGATAAGATTCCCAAACCGACCGACCGCGTCGTCAGCTACGCTATGGATAGAAAAAAGGATTACGTCCCAGAGGAAGAAGAACCTCAGCAAGAAAATCGCAGCATCTCCCCTCCTTCGTCACGGCCGGAACCCAAAGATAGAAATCTTGGAAGAAACGGACTTCTAGCTTCAATCAAACAAGCCAAACAACAAGCGGAAGAAGAAGGCGATATCCGGTTCCCGGTCCTTTTGGCCCGCATTCTTCATACATTCAGACCGTTTATCCTTCAAGCCAACAGGTTGCCTAGCAATCATACTTTGATACGACTGACACGCAAAAACCATCAGTTGGTTCTTTTAACCTGGGCCAATGAAACCTCTTATTTCGAGATTGCCCTCGGTCCCATACAAAACGGGGAACCGTCTGCGATCTCAGGAAAGCATCTCCATATTACCTACCCGCTCGATGGTCAAACCGGTCTCGACAGCCGCCGTGCATTCCATGAAAATGAACGATTTTTCGCCAATTTGATTCAATGATTTTGCGTACAAATATTTGAAAGAATGGGAGAACCTCGACATCTCCTTTTAAAAATTCGTTCATTGAACGTCAAAAAACGATCTATAATAATTCTATTTGAACCTGCCTAAAGGGAACCCAATGAGTCTTTTCCGTCGCGTCGGACTGGTTTGTGCGGTTTTGTTCGCTTTCTTTCTACTGCTATCGCAGATTCCGGTAAATTCCGCACGATTGAACGAGCACGAGGCCCGCCGCCTGGTGGATTCCCTGCCCTTGTGTGGCGAAGACGGTCCCCGGCTGGTCATCGACTCCCCCACGGATCTCGCCCCGCTGTCCAAAGAAATCGAGCGTCAGTGCAACACGTCGCGCACGGTTGAAGGGCACGTGATGCTCTCTCTGAAACAAGTGGGAAATCGCCTGAGTTTGGAAAAAATCCCGCTGAAAATCCCAGACTCTCAAGATGACGAACGGATCGGCGCAACAATTACACAAGCCCATTGGAGCGCTTTGATTCCTGCACTACTGGCCGTCGCGCTGGCTATCGCCACCCGTCGCCTGTTGCTTTCCTTATTTGGTGGTTTGTGCATCGGGGCGTTATTGAACGGCGTGGACGGCTCAACCTTCGGACCTCTGACCGGCGCAACCGTAGGCACAGGAGAAATCCTTTATTCCGTCATGACCGACGAGTTCCATTTTTGGATCTTTTTGTTCACGTTTTCACTGATCGGCATGGTCAACGTGATGAGCGCCGGAGGTGGCATCGAGGGCGTCGCGCGGCTACTTGTACGAATTGCACGCAACGCTCGTTCTACCCAGGCCGCCACGGCTCTGATGGGACTGGCCGTGTTTTTCGACGATTACTCCAACGCGGTGGTCGTCGGTGCGTCCATGCGTCCTTTGAGCGACAGAGCACGGGTAGCGCGTGAAAAACTGGCCTTCCTGATCGACTCCACCGCCGCCCCCATTGCAGGACTGGCCGTCGTTTCCACCTGGATCGGCTACGAAATCGGCTTGATCGGTTCCGGCCTGGATGAAATCGGCTTGGCCAACTCACCGTTTTCGGTGTTTTTGGCCGCCCTTCCGTTTCGGTTTTATTGCATTTCGACGCTTTTTTTCATCGCTGTGAACATTTACACAGGTCGCGAGTACGGTCCGATGCGCAAAGCCTGCGAACGCGCCTTGAAAACAGGGGAAGTCTTGCGTCCCGACTCTCAGCCTCTCGCCGGGGCGACTTCGCCGGAACCGAAAGGAAAGCCCAAAGCGTTGGGAGCTATTCTGCCGGTGGTAACGGTCATCATGTGCGTGCTTGGAGGCATGGTGCTCGATGGCGCGGGCTTCTTTGGAGAAAAGCCCTGGCAAGAAGTGGCACAAAGCTTTGAAATTCAACGTATTTTCATACTGGAAGGAAACTACCTGACCTTAGGCGAAAACGGCGCCATGGTTCTGGCATATGCGGCCATTCTGGGTAGCCTTCTGGCACTGCTGCTGGGTATCGTTTTAGGACGTGCTCCGCTGGCATGGCTGATCAAAGCCTGGTTTTCGGCAGGGAAAACCTTGCTTCTCGCGTTTGGAGTTCTGATTCTCGCCTGGGCGCTGGGGCACGTCAACGGACTTTTGGGTACGAGTTCCTTTATTGTTTCATCTTTGGCGGGCGATACCCCAGCCTGGGCGTTGCCGGTCGTAGTGTTTCTGATTGCCGGAGGGATCTCCTTCGCCACAGGTTCCAGTTGGGGAACCATGGCCGTGTTGTTGCCCGCCGTGATTCCGCTGGCCCATCATATCGGTGGATTACCGCTTCTATTGGTCACAGTGGGCACGGTGCTGGACGGCTCGATTTTCGGTGACCACTGCTCGCCGCTGTCGGATACGACCATCATGGCCTCGATCGCCGCCAACTGCGACCACATCGACCACGTACGAACCCAGTTTCCCTATTCTCTCACCATTGCCATCGTGGCTTTGGGAATAGGCTACTTATGGATTCAATGGATGTCCCCCATCATGGCTTACCTGCTGATTCCTGTGGCCTTTACCATGATTTTCAAGGGGATTGGTCGTTCCGTATTCGGCAAAAGGCAGGTCGGGTGATTTCACCCGACACGCGAGATTCATGGAGAATGGCAAGGTAATGATTTGAAGGCAGATACTTGCTGGCGATATCGTATCAACAACAAAAAAAGCCTGTCGAAAACCGTTCTTCGACAGGCTTTTTCTTTATTATTTCAGTCACTTGGCTAGAAGTGAATCACTCCCAAACCAACGCTTCGTGCGTAAAATTACCAAACATGATGTTCACCATCACCCCTGCGCCGCTGAGATCGTCGAGTTTCCCTTGTACGACCGGTGTATACAACATCGTCCCCGCCACACCAATACGCATCCAGCGACTGGCGTTGATATCGATGCCCGCCATCGGCTGCAAGGCAAAAAACAGACCGTCTTCCTGCACTACAACGTCACCATTGATGCTTTCGACTTTTCCGACACGAGAGCTGTATCCCGCTCCACCGAAACCGACAAGCGCACCGATGGGAATCTCGAATGCGCCGTCCATCAGTCGAAAAACGTACTCCAATGTCACGCCGCCATAACCGCCTCCCACACTGCGTTCGGAGCTGGTTCGGTATTCCGAGTCGTTTAAAAGATTTTTCCCTGCTACCGTCGTTTCACTGACATTCGATCCTACACCACCACCGACTCCCATACCGCCGATGCGCAGTTGGTCATCCAGCAGATAGCCATAGCCACGTCCACCGACCCAGATCCCGAAACCATCGAGATCGCCGTACCCGGAATGATAACCGAAATGGTGCAGCGCCATGATCACAGGGCCACCGCCGCCGAGTTTCCAACGACAATCGCAGGCGCGATTGCAGCGGTCCAGACAGGCATCACCGGTCGGTTTTTCGTGATCGTACCATTTGGAAGCTTCCGCCGGAGAAATCTCCGGTTTTTCATCCATATCGTTTGCGTTTTTTTCTTCCATTGTCTCCGCTACGACGGGTTCTTGATCCGTTTTCTCCTGAGAAGCTTCCTCTTGCTCCGTCTTGCCTGTTATCGTATCTTCTGATTCTTCCTTGACTTTTTCCTCTTTAGGCTCAGCTTGCTCCTCCGACTCTTCCTTGGAGGCTTCCAGTTTTTCGGCAAGTTCCCGGTTGAGTTCGTCGAGCACGGCCTCTTCTTCGTCCTGAGCGATAGCAAAAGACCAACTGAAACTCATCCCGACAATGGCAAGGAAAAATACAATAAAAATACGAAACTTCTTGACAAATTGGCTGGAAAACATAAACTGCGACTCCCGTTTGTTTGATGAAACGAACTTGCAATCATCACCATGATGATATCGACTTTACCTGTTTTCGTGAAGTCTGCAAGGATTGATCTTTGATATTTCTCTGACGCATTGCGATAAAAACTATTGACTATCTGACGCGACGCATTATAATAGCATTCAGAATCGTATCTGTCGTGGATACAGAGTGCAAACAATTCAAAAAGGAGTCGTGTCATGCAAATCACCATCGATACAGAAAAAATGGTGGAGCGAGTCAAAAGCACTCTGACCGATCTTCGCGACATGGATCAGGAAGTACTGCGGAATCGACGCGAGAAGTTGGTCAAACAGAGTCAGGAGAGACTCAACGAGATCTACAACAAAGTGCTGGACAGAGCGGGGGAGAGCACGAAAGCGAAAGTTGAGCAGTATCGCAATCGAATAGAAAGCCTTCTCGGCGGAAAAACAGACAGCACTCAGAACGCAGATCCCTCCTAATTGCATCGAATTCTTCACCAATCACCGAACACGAATTCATCCTATCAAAATCACCACGGTCTGTTTTTTCGCCTGCTACAATAACGATTCGCCACCCCGGCGAATCGTTTTTTTTGTGGTCTTTTTTCATGACTTTTTCCCTTTCATCGTGTTTTTACGTAAACACCGGTGCTTCCTAAACCTGTCACTTCCGAATTCTTCCACCACCGACAACGTACAAGAATTCAAGTTTTCACTCAGATACCCGAATAGGAACTATGCAACAATTTAGTCCTATTGAAGGGAGCAAACCATGGCGTTTCTACAATGGAAAGATGACTACAGCGTCGGAGTGGATCGTTTCGACGAGCAACACAAAAAACTGATCGATTTGGTCAATCGTCTCAACGACGCCATGGCGCAACGCAGGGCTTCCGAAGAGTTGGAACTCGTTCTCGACGAAATGGTAGACTACGCTGCCTACCATTTTTCAGAAGAAGAAATGGCTATGAAATCGGTACGTTACACAGATTACTACAATCATGTAGCCAAACACCGGGAATTCGTCGAGCAAGTCAAACAGTTTCAAAAAGACTACAAAGACGGCAAGCTGATGATGTCGCTGGAAGTCATGAATTTCCTCAAGGACTGGCTGATCCAGCACATCCAGGGCACCGACAAGTTGTACGGTGAATGCCTCAACGCAGGATAAAACGACAAAGGCGAGGAGATGTCTTCTCCTCGCCTTCCAAAACGTTCAAAATCATTCCGATTACGATCAGACTTTCACCCGCTCAATGTACTCCCGGCTGCGAGTATCGATACGCAGGTGTTCGCCTTCATTGACGAACAACGGCACCTGAATCACCAGACCGGTTTCCAACGTCGCCGGTTTGGTTGCCCCGGAAGCGGTGTCACCTTTCAGTCCAGGATCGCATTCCGTCACCTGCAATACGACGAAGTTGGGGAAACTCACGCCGACAGGTCGGTCGTTGAAGAATAAAACGTCCAAATTAACGTTTTCCTTAAGGAAATATCGATCTTCGTCAAGAACTTCCGTTGGAATCGTGACTTGATCGTAGCTTTCGTTATCCATAAAAACGAAGCCTGTGCCATCATCGTAAAGATATTGCATCGTGCGTTCTTCGAGATTCGGTTTTTTGACCTTTTCACTCGATTTGAAAGTTCGCTCGATCACGGCCCCGGTAATCATGTTTTTCAGGCGCGTTCGAGTAAATCCGGCACCTTTGCCCGGCATCACGGCCTGATAAGACACGATGATGTAGGGGTCGCCGTCGAGTTCGATTTTAAGATTGTTGCGAAATTCACTAATCAGAAACATGACATCCTCTTGAATTAAATGAGAAAACTACGTAAGTCCGACTTGTCGGTTTGGGTGAGCAATTCGTATCCGTCTTCCGTGGCTACAACCACGTCTTCGATTCGAATTCCACCCCAACCGGAAATGTAAATACCCGGTTCCACACTGAACACCATACCCGGAACAATGACTCCGGGAAAAGCCGGTGACAACACAGGCTGCTCGTGCACTTCCAAACCCACACCATGACCCAAACGGTGGGTAAAATACTCTCCATAGCCTTTCGATTCGATATGCCCTCGGGCTACATCATCCAAACGAGGCAACGACGCTCCTGGCTTGATGGCATCCAGAGCGTAATCGTGGGCATCTTTGACAACCTGGTAAATTTCTTTCTGTTTTTCCGTGGGTTTGCCCACAACAAGCGTGTTGGTTTCGTCCGTTGCGAAATGCTCGTAATGCATCCCTCGGTCAATCACAACCAGATCGCCATCCTGCAATTCTCTGTCGGAGGGAAACCCGTGAATCAACGCACCACGTTCTCCGGCCGCTACGATCGTATCGAACGACAGTTTGCTCCCACCGGCCTGACGAAAACCTTTTTCAAGCTCCCAGGCCAGTTCTTTTTCGGTCATTCCCTTCCAGGCATTGGCAACCACGCTTTCGAACACCTGCCCTGCCAGCTCATTGCCTTTGCGCAAAATGGCAAGTTCATCTTCGTTCTTTACCGATCGCAAACAGGCCATATTGTTCTCGACCGGAACGAGTTCGACATCCTCAAGACGCTCCAAAAGCATCTGGTGCTCGAAAATCGTCACGGCGAGACTCTCGAAACCGATTCGATGAAGATCCATCTTCATCCACTCATCAGCCATATCGTTGTAAGGGTGGGTTATCGTTACGACACGCGCATTGTCACCGCATTGAAGACCGGCTTGCTCGGTGTATCGACCATCCACGAAAAGCACCCGACGTCCATCTCGCGCCAGAAGCATATTTCCTGCCGAACCGGTGAAACCGCACTGGTGCTGAATAGCGGGAAGACTCGACAACCACAAAGCATCGAGGTTTAAAATTTCAAGCAGACTATCGAGGGTAAAATGAAACGGATTGGCAAATTCGGCCTTCGGCATGATTCCTCCGTTTTCGGTAAAATACTAAGAATGCAGCGATTTGAAAAGAGGTTTACAACTCCGCTCTAACCGCTTCGGCAGCGATTTTCAGCAGATAGCGACCTTTGCCGAATGCCTGTGTTGAATCCACAGCCAGCGCTAAAAGGTATTCACTCGTTAAAAAGCTGCAAACCAAAGTCGTTTCAGGGCTTTTGAAGATGAATTCTTCGGCAACACCAAAACTCCCGGAAGACGATGACGTGCGCCACTGATTGAAAATCGCGACGATTTCTGCGGACATCAGTTCCAATTCCAAAGTGGAATCAGGCACTTGATAGGTACTGACCACAATGCCATCCGTCGCCAACAGAACTCCCGCCAAACCGCCTGGGGTCTTTTCCACCACGTTTTTCAGAATTTCATCGAACATGGTTTTGCTCTTCTCCTGCGTAAAAAAATAGAAAAAGCCGGTTTGCAACGAAACCGGCTTTTTCGACTCGTTGAACCCTCTTCACAGTGTATTCGGCTTTTGCCACCATGCAAGAGAATTCGCAACGCACATTTTTTATTCACTTTGGGGACAGAAATGCCTTTTGCATCCACTTAGCCATCCGCAACGAACTACATAGTCCTGATCTAAGGTCATGCAATCCACACCATAAATTTCTGTGTAATACTGACGAACTGTCGTAGATACAGAATCACAGTCCTTGCTACTACTACTGATCAGGCAACCTTTACAAACATCAATCGCATAATAAAACGGATTGCTTTCGATGGACGATCCATCCATCCTTATTCCTTTTAGCTTGATTTTGACAATCAACGTCGATGGCATGTGAGGGTCCAAATCGTCCGTCTTCGGAGTGCATATCGTCCTGTGGCAATCGTAATCCATGATGATCTCACCGGAAATCGGATGCAGGAACGGCTCGCAATCTATCGATCCCTGGAGGCAAGACGTTCGGCAAACGCCTTTGTCCTGCGGACCGAAATCACAGGATTTGACATCCATATTGTAAGGTCTCGTAACCCACGAGTAATTGTATGCATTATCAATTGCCCAATCGTCGGAAGCAAGTGAAATATGGTCGCACTTGTTGGCGCAACCATTACCTACCGAACAATCCGGTCGACAATAACCCGGACGATCAATCGTAGGATCATCAAGTTCGGCAGGGAAATCCCGACCTGAAAGATCGGTATAAGCCGCACCATCAGAAATGTCACAAGCGAACCCGTTGCAATCCCAAAATGCCGTTTGAGGGTGGCAACGGGTCTGGCCGTTTTTCAAGGAATCAACTTTTTCCCGAAGCGCTTCAACCTTGGTGATAATCGAAGCAGCACCGCCACCGGAAAGAGCATTGATCTCTTCCAGCATGGGTTCGATATCCGAAATCAACTTGGCCTGCAATACCGTCGCCATACAGGCTTCCTGCTGTATGCTTTCGCAAAGCACATACAAATCCTCGAAGATCTCCCTGTAATCTTCGTAATCCATGTAAAGCATCTCGTCACTGTAGGCCAGTTGCTGCTCGGAAAGATAAGATCGCGTTCGATAGATTTCGCGAATCTCTTCCAACGTCTCTGCTGTAATGACGTTCAGACGCAATCCAGCAGCCATTTCGGGAGACAACACCAAGTTCAATTCTTTTGTGAAACTTGTTAATTTTGTCCACGAACTGGGCGTAATAAAGCTCACCGTCGCCTTTTTCAACTGGACCCTGTTTCCTTCGTCCATGTTTGCGGCTTCATCCAAACTGGATGCCGCCATGTTGGCGACCCAGAGATAAGCCTCGTATCCACTATTTCCCATGTAGTTCTGTACGGCTAGATCGAGTCTACCACTGCTCATAAGGGTTACATCACCGCCGCCACTGGACGGATCGGGAACGGTATCCTCGCAGGGGGACAGAACACCGTTAATCACCAAGGTTTCGATACTCGCGCTTTCACAGGCAGTTCCTGCGACACTTAAGAGAATCGCGAAAACCATCAGTGGAATGAACGGATTAACTTTAAATTTCATTGTAACCACCTGTTCAATTCATTGACATCGAGGACTGAGTCCTGGTCATGATCCGCGGGGTGATGAAGACCAGCAATTCCGTCTTCTCTTGCGTGGAACTGTAGTTTTTGAAGATCCAGCCAAGAATCGGGATGTGCATCAATCCAGGAACCCCCTGGGACGATTCGTCCAGTTTTTTCGTATAGATACCACCGATAACCGCCGTCTCTCCCGTACGAACCAATACTTCGGTCTGAACCTTCTTGGAAACGATTGCCGGGTCTTTGGTGCGTTCGTTCTGACGAGAGAAGTCGGCTTCGTCTTTTTCAATGTTGAGCTTCATGATGATGCTTCCATCGGCCGTGATGTGCGGCAGCACCTTGAGTCTCAGCAAGGCGGGAACCATCTTCGAGTTGGGCTGTCCGGTAGCGGAAATCGTGGTAACCGGAATACGGATACCTTGCTCGATAACAGCAGCGGTATTGTCCAACGTTGTGATTTTCGGAGAGGAAATAACCCGCAGTTTGCCGTTGACCTCGGCGGATTGAATACGCAGCGACAAGGAAGCCGCATTGTTTGCGCTACCCATCTGCATACCAATACCGGAAGTCGAAGTAGCGATAGGAACATTTACCACGTAATCGGGAGTTCCTGCCGTCGGAACACCGGGGGTGTTGGTCAAGTCCTGGCCACCGTTGATTCCCAAGTTGCTCGGGAAAGCCAACCCGGTGGAGTTACCGGTAAGTGCGGACATTTGATAATAACCGCCCCACTGAATACCGAAACCTTTGACGTTCCGAACGTCGGCTTCGACGATTTTCGCCTCGATGCTGACCTGCGGAGTCTGCATATCGAGTTTGGCGACCAACTGTTCGATCTGCAATACGTTTTCAAGCATGTCTTTGACGATCAGCACGTTCATGCGTTCGTCCACACTGACTTTTCCACGCTCGGAAAGAAGTTGAGACACATCATCGAAAAGATCGGTCGCACTGGAATAACTGACCGGAATCAGGCGAAGATGCAGAGGAATACTTTCCATTTCCGATTCCCACATTTTCTGCTTGATATCCCGTTCGGCAGCCAGCACCTCAATCGGAGCCACCCGAATGATGTTGCCTTTGCGTTCCATATCCAGACCTTTGGAACGAAGAATGATTTCCAAAGCCTGCTTCCAAGGAACGTTGAGCAAGCGTACCGTTACGGTTCCGGCAACGTCCGAGGTGATGATGTTAAGTTTGCTAACGTCCGAGATCAGACGCAGGACGTCAAGAATATCGGCGTTTTTCAGTTCCAAAGAAATTCGCTGACCGCCAGAGGCATCTCCCAAAGGATCGCGGTACTGGAACTCTTCGGCAGCGTAAGGATTGGCAGAAGCGCCTTCCCCCATCGGGGCGGTTTGCTCGTCCGCATATTCGATAACCGTATCTCCAGCGGCGTTGACGGCGATTTTGCCCTCACCGCTACCCTGAGCCGTTTTATCTCCTTCGAAATCAAACTCCCAATACAATGTATTGTTGTCGTTCCATACACGGTTGGCGACTTTTTCCGAAGTATGAATAACAATCTGGCTCATCGACTCGCCATCAGTCGAATTGAAAGAGCTGACCAGTTTCACCGGCCCGTTGAACTCACTGGTATCGAGACTTTGTTCCAAGTGAGAAGGAATCATCGTGTTCGGCAGTTCAAGCACCAACTGGTCGTCCGATGCCGAAACCAGTCGATAGTCAGCCACTTTGTCCAGCTTCATTTCCACAACGGCACGATTGGGTGCGTGACGGAATTCCAGGGCATCGAGCCTCGCCATCGACGAAGGAATTTCCTCCTTCTTTTCAGCAACTTGAACCGGTTCATTCACGACAGAGGCAATGGGATCAACCGCTTCGACAACTTCCGGCTTGGGTTCTTCTAGAACCTCTTCTTTTACCGGTTCCGGAATCGGAGCAGCCGCAATCGCCGTTTCTGGAGCGACTTTCGGTTCTTCAGGAAGAGTAAAGGCGAAATGGTTGCTACGTTTTTCCGAAGTAAAATCAAACATTGGCAACGGCTGTTTCAGGTCAAGCACGATCCGCACTTTCTGACTGTGCTTACCCACTCGGATACCTTCGAGATACGTTCCATCGCCTTTATAGGTGCGCTTCACGCTTTTTTGCGCTTTCGCACCCGGAAGATCCACGACCAGGCGATCAGGATCGCACAAACGTAATAATGTAAATTGATCGTCGGTAAGCGGCTTGTTGCTACGAACATCAAGCACACCACCATTTTCGTTTGCCTTGAAATGCAAACCGGATACGGTGGCATTCGAAGCACCTTGTGCCTGATGCAGAACGACCGGCTCACCATCAACACATTCAGGAAGTTTGGGAAGCTCGACCGGCGTTTCAACCGGTTCTTCCACAACTGGCGCAACAGCTACAGCGGCAACCGGTTCGGAAGCAATCTCTTCTTTCGATTCTTCCTGAACCTCTTTTTGAGGCGCTTCAGCCACATACCCTTCAGGATGATCGAACACCAACACAAGCTTGCCGTCTGTGTCGCGGACTGCATATTCCAGATCCTGTTCCAAACCAAACAGCAACCGCACGGAGTGATTGTCCGGTCCCACCAGCGTATTGGCAGTAATAACCTCTATCAATCCGTCTTCCACAACCTGGACAGGAGGCAGATCGTCACCTACGGCATCCGAGAAATCGACCACCAGCCTGGGAGGATCGAACAATTTCTGGACCATCGGTGTTAGTTTGCCTTCGCCCTCGATGGAAACCAGGGTCTGGCTTTGCTGTCTGTCGATGTCAAGCGAGGAAATCCTGGCTATATTATCTCCAGGAGAACTCGGTTCGCTTGAAGGCGCGGTCGCTTTTCCAGAGGCACAGCTCGTCAAAGCAAGCACCATCAACAGACCCGCAAGCTGCAACATGTTCGTCTGTCTGTTCATTGGACTCCCTTTATACGGCTGCATGTTTCGGTTGTTCGAGACATAGCCGCTCCCTTTATTCCGGTTTCGATTCAAGGCGCGAAACATATCCGATGAATTCCTTTCCTCTACCCGTATCCAGTCCGAGCCGGATTGGCTCTATCGATCACTTATCTTTATCGATCATTCCCAGCGATTCGCTTTCGGTGGCTTCTTTTTCGACCCTCCCTCCGTCGTACCGCCATGGGAACGTTAACGATCCTTTGGTTATATTTAGTATATTATACTATCTTAAAAGAAAAAGCGCAACTTTCCTTCCCTAGAAATCTACATCGGGAATCGTGACAACATCACTACCCGAATTCAGCAGGTACGTGGAATTAGGAGTCGGGCGCTGCTGCGCGGTCGACCTGGGCTGAATCGGCTGGGATGTAACGGAAATCGATTTGGATTGTTCCAATACGGTTTTCAAATCGTCATCCGGAGCCGCAGTCGCTCTGCCACCGGCTTTACCACCGGCACCACCTTCTTCCTCTTCCAATTCTTCCAGACCATATACATCTTCCGTACCGGTCTCCAGACCGCCCACCGCCATCCGTAATTCGATTTCGTGATTGATCTTACGACCTTCCGGTCCGCCGATCACCTCGGAAACGATGATGCTGTCTTTCTTGATTTTCGTCACTTTCCCCCAATTGCGACCGATCAGACTTCCCGGTTTGACAACGTGAGAACGCCCCTCTGGATCAACAACATTGGACATCGGCGCTGCAGTTCCCCAAATAATACCTGTTATACGGAACTGTTGTACGTCGAAACGTTGCAACGGACTTAAAATCGTTGGCTTGTTTTCTCCTCCGCTCGTACTGTCGGTCTTGACGTTGGAGACTTCGTAAATCGACATAAACGGATCGCGTTTGCCAACGGAAATATACACATAATCTTCCGTGATTTTCCGTTCTTCTTCGGCCTTTTTCGCTTGATCGGCCTTTTTCGCCTGTTCCGCTTGTTTAGCGGCAGCCGTTGCACTTGCAGCGCTTTTCGAAGATTTAACCTGATTCACTGCCGGTGACTCATCCTCGCAACCAGCCCAAGCCAGAAAAGCGAGTATCATCAGCCATGCTAAAGCGATCCGAGTTGTTTTTTTGCCTATCATGTGCCGTAGCCCTTTCTTACACGGGGGCTAATTCAACTTACCCGGTAAAAACCGGTACGTAGTGACCGTAACTTTCGCGGACAATATTTTTTTGCCCGTGATTTTCCCTTTCGACTTAGCCTTGACTAAGTTGAAGTTGAAATCTCCGACGCTCACAATACGATTCAACTTTTGAACGGAGTCGAAAAATGAAACCAACTCGACATAGGTACCCTCCAAATCCAGCTTGATTGGTATCGTCGAGTAAAATCCGCTCGTTTTCTCCGGTTTAGGAACGAAAGAGGTGATGAAAAGCCCCGCTTTGCGAGCTAATGCCGATAGACGCTGCAACAAACCGTCGATCTCGCTCTTTTCCGGCAATAGCTTGATAGCGCGGGAAAGCTCCTGCTCCAGTTTTTCTTTGCGGCGCTTGTAAATCGATAACTCCGCAATCACCTTCCGCTTTTTCTCCAAATCCGATTCGAGATTGGCAATCTTGTTTTTCACGCTAGCCTGCTCCTCTTCGATCGGAGCGAGGAACAGAAAGATATTGGCCACGTAAATCAGTATCAAGATAACGATCAACCCAAGAATCTTATGGAGAATCGGTATTCGTGCAAATCGGTCGAGAAATTCTTCCATTGGAATCCAACCTTCCCAAACTTAACTGCTGGGCTTGACGTATTTGACGCTCATCTTGAATATCGAAAGGAATTCGACATCCGCCCCCTTGGCCATTTTCTGAGCACTGTGGGCTTTGACTTCCTTGAGTTTCACCCCTGTGAAAAACGGGCTTGACTCCAGGTTGCGCATGAATACTGCAATGTCCTTGTTAGAGACAGCCACGCCAGAGAGTTGAATCATCGATCCGCCAATCTTGAAACTCGTCAACCAAAGTTTCCTTGGAAGAATGGTGGACAATTCATCCAACATTTTGACCGGACCGGTTTTCGAAGCTTTCAGTTTATTAATAACGTCCAGCTTCTTCTGCAACTCCGTTTCACGCTTTTTGACTTCTTCCGCATCGCCGATCAAGTCATCAAGCTTGCTCAATTCGGTTTTCAGATCGGAAACCTTTGTCTCCAAACCTGAAATTTTCGATCTTTCCCGCTCGTTGCTGGTATACAGCAACGCTACGACCGCCACGATAGCGATTACCGCGAGAATGATTTGCTGCTGACCCAAGCTACGCTTTTGGGCCTGCTTGACCGGAAGTAGATTGATCCGAATCATTCGTCGAAACTCCTCAGCGCCAAACCCACGGCGACTGCAGCTTTGGGCGCTTCATGCCGGATAAAATTGATATCGAAAATTCGTTCATTAATTCGAATATTACGGAAAGGATCAAAGACCTCGACCGGCAGGCCGGTCCGACCCTCAAGAATTTTGGGCAGCGATGAAATCTTGGATGTTCCGCCACAAAGGAACAGCTTGCTGATTTCACCTTCCTGGTTGGTGGCCGAGAAGAATTCCAACGACCGCCGAATTTCGGAACTGAGCGTTTCGCAGACTTCTCGAATGACACGCTCGACTTCCTGCGGAATAACGGAATCCGAATCCACACCGGGTTCACCACCCAGCTTGAGGTCTTCGGCCTCAACGTAACTGAGATTGAGCTGTTTCTGGATTTCCTCGGTGAACTGGTTGCCACCCATGGTGATGTCACGGGTAAACGTCGTCATTTTGTTCGCGATGACGACGATATTGGTTACCGAAGCTCCGATATTGATCAGGGCGATGGTTTCGTCCGCCGGAATCGGATAGTTGACCTCGAAGGCGTTGACGACGGAAAAGGCGTCTACATCCACGACCAGCGGATTGAGTCCCGCTTCGGACACGACCGCCGTATAATCGTAGATCATGTCCTTTTTGCCGGCGACGAGCAGTACGTCCATCTGACCCTGCTCGGAACCTTCCTGGTTGAGAATCTCAACCGCGACATTCACGTCGTTGATATCAAAAGGAATATACTGCTCCGCCTCCCACTGGATGGAATTGTCCAGCTCGGTTTTCGTCATCTGAGGCAGGCTGATTTTTTTGATAATAACGCTATGGCCCGAGATGGAAATCGCGCAATCTTTGGTTTTAATCACCGCCGAATCCATCAATCGGCGCACGGCATCCACCACCGCGCCGGAGTTCATCAGGGAGCGGTCCACAATCGTCTGCTGCGGAAGCGGAGCCAACCCGAAGTTGGTCAATTCGTACCCGCGCTTGTTTTTCTTCAAGCTGACGACTTTAATCGAGTTGGAACCGATATCCAGTCCTATTAATCCGCGACCCATGCAGGCACCTCAATGTCTTTAACGGGCGTCTTTGCCCGCTTCCTTCGCTTCGGGAAGTGATGTTCCCTCGGCATTGAAATATTCCGAGCCGAAAACGAGATCCTTTTGCTTCAGATCGAGTCCAAGCGCCAGAATGATTTTTCGCATCGTATCCATACGGCAAGGCTTCCCGTTTTCCACCCGATCGATCGTCAGAGCCGAGAGTCCCGCTTTGCGAGCCAGTTCCGCCTTGCTCATCAATTGGGCTTCTCGAAGCCGCCGAACATTGTTCGGGACCATCACGTTCACTCTCCGTCATAAAATGAAACAAATCCAATTGAAAGCAATTATACTCCAACGAACGCGAAATTGTCAAACAAATATCAAATTTAACTTAATTATGCTAAATTATAACATAATCATCTTATCTTTTTTATATTTACATTTTAATTTCATTACTACGACAGAATGAATTTTCGTTCCCCTTGATGAGTCATATGTAAACGGCACGAACGCTATTATACCGAAATCAATCGAAAATTTCCAGAAAGTTCCGCTTTGGGCTACTTTTCTTCCAGAAGACCAAGCACCTGTCCCATTAAAATCGGTCCGGTTTGCGGCCCCAGAGACACGGACTGTTCGTAAGCATACAACGGGTCGTTGTACTCTTCTTTCGTCATGATGTACCCCAACTCGTCCGCACCCAGCCCCAAAATCATCCGGTAGTTTCCTTGCATCCGGCTCTTGATGGCAAATCCCAGCGAGGGAAAAATCTCACCCGGCACGGTGACAACCTGCAACTCACCGAAATCGATTCGCCACGCTTCCGTATACAAGCGACCCTCTTCATTCATCGCTCGTTGATTCAACACAACCTTCGTTGCCAACGATTTGAACACCGGGTTGTCGATCGGAACGGTAAACGCCTGACGAAATACCCGTATCGAACGAACGTTTAATTTTTCTCCCGAACGAATGGCTTTGGCAGCCCGATCCGCCAGATATTCTCCGAATTTTTTCGCATACTTGTAGCGGATTTCGTTGTGGTGCTCCAAATGTCTCGGGAGTGCAGGTACGATGATTCCACCGATAACCCCGTTGAAAAACGCCGCTACGCCGCCTTCACGACGTTCCAGACGCGGATACAAAAAGCCGGGGAAATCCGGATGCATGTAATCCTGATCCCCACCCAACGCTTCGGCATGATTGCCGAAATTAACCATAGTAGCGATGGTATGGCCGTCCTTCCGGGAACGCGCCTGCATCACCGTCAATTCGTCGTCCTTCCAACCGGGTTTGTGGGCGTTTTCGGAAACCTGCTCGTGAATCATCGTCCTAGCGGCGTACAGATCCGCCGGAACAGCCGACTTCGCCGCTTCCAGGATGCCATCGGCGATCTGCTGCTCGACTCGCGCCAGATACCCATCCTCGATTCCGCTCTCGACAGGAATCATCAGCAACAGCGAACGTCCCCACAAACCCATCGTATCCGGACCGGCATGATTGTGTGTGGAGGTGACGAGCACGTCTTTCCCCCATGTCGAACTCAGCCGTTTACGGATATTCCAGATACGGTCGTTCATCAATCCGACCACATCACAGGACACCATTGCCAGCGACTGTCTGCCGTCATCGAAAAACAGAATCCGGGCGGTGATCCGTCCTTTCGCACCACGAGAAGGCTTGTTGGCGGAATATCCGGCGATCCAGTAGCCTTTTTCCCGAAGCGGAGTGATATCGATCACTTTCGCGCCAACAATCATCTCCCGACTGTTCTGGGCGAGTCGCCATTCCTTCCAGGCGTCATAGGGCGTACGGTCGGGAACATCGACGACGGGAAGTTCCGGCAGTTTATCCGGCCAGGTGAAATTCGGCGGATCGCCGCAACCAAATACCAGAAAGGCCATCGACAAACCAACCAACCAGCGAACGACTCTTTCAACGTTCCGAAATCGTTTCGTCCCATCGTATCCGCCCATGGTGTGCTCCCCGCGTTCTTCTCGCTTGTTAGTAATTCCTTATTGAAACGTCGTCACTTCCCGAACACGCGCTCGAAAATCGCATCAACGTGCGTGAGATTCCGTTTGAGGTCGAAAACCTGTTCAATGGCTTCTTTGCCGATTTTCCCAACCACCTCGTCATCCGACAAAAGGGAATCCTTCAGCGTGAGATCGTCGTTGTCCCAGACTTTCATCGCATGGCGCTGCACGATTTCATACGCCGTTTGCCGTTTCAGACCTTTTCGGGCCAACATCAGCAAAAATGGCTGAGAAAACGCCAACCCGCGCATCTGTTCGAGATTGCGCTGCATCGATTCGGGAATTACGGCCAGATTGCCCACTAAACGGGTAAGACGCCGTAAAGCATAATCGGCAAGAATCGTCGAATCGGGAGCAATCACCCGTTCCACCGACGAGTGGCTGATGTCTCTTTCGTGCCAGAGTGCCACGTTTTCGAAAGCGGAAAACGCATTGGAACGGATCACCCGCGCCAGCCCGGTCAGATTTTCGGCGGAAATCGGGTTCTTTTTATGCGGCATCGCCGACGACCCTTTCTGGCCTTTTCGGAACGCTTCCTCGACCTCGCGCACTTCGGTCCGCTGCTGGTGGCGCAACTGAACGGCCAGCCGCTCGATGCTGCTCGCAATCCCCGCGAGACAGGAAAAATACGCGGCATGACGATCTCGGGGAATAACCTGCGTCGAGATCGGTTCGGGCGTCAAGCCCAAAATCTCGCAGGTTTTCACTTCGACTTCCGGCGGAATGTGCGCAAACGTTCCCACAGCGCCGGAAATCATCCCCGTTTCCACTTCCTTGCGCGCCCGTGCAAAGCGCTCGCGATGGCGGTCGAACTCCGCGTAATAGGTCGCCAACACGAGACCGAAGGTCACCGGCTCGGCATGAATACCGTGGCTGCGGCCCATCATCGGTTGGTTTTTGTATTCCAAGGCGCGTTTTTTCAACGTGTCGAGCAAAACGTCCAACGCTTCGGAAATCCGCTCGCTGGCAGATTTCAATTGCAGAGCAAAGGCAGTATCCAGCACGTCGGAACTCGTCATCCCGAAATGAATCCAGCGCGAAACGCCACCCAACTGCTCTTCGATGTGAGTCAGGAAAGCGATTACATCGTGCCGGGTCGTGGCTTCGATTTCTTCGATGCGCTCGGGGCGGATCTCCACCGTAGCCTCTTCGATTTCCTTCGCGGCGTCGGCAGGAATAATGCCCAGTTCGCCCATGGCGATCGCCGCCGCACGTTCGACCTTCCACCACATTTCGTATTTGCTTTGGTCGGTCCAGATTTTACCGGTTTCCGGATTTGTGTATCGTTCGATCATTCGTTGATTTCTTTCTTGTCCAAAACCTTTGTTCCAATGTCCACTTTCGTAGGATACGGTTCCCATTTGGGAAAAGACAACCTACAGTTTTTTCCATTTCGGGTCAATTCGCTCCATCATGCGACAAACCGAAATCGTAGTAGGTCGGGTGATTTCACCCGACACTTTTCGAAAATCGCCTTTTAGGTCGGATTAAAATCATCCGACCTACCTTTTATTCACATTCATCTTGAACTTGTCGGGCAAAAAATTTGCCCGACCTACTTATCGTTCCACTCCTGTGAGGAGTTCGATATACTTTACGTCGATATCCAACGTCACCGTCAACGATAAAGCATCCACCGTCGGACGGGACAATTCCGCTCCGGTGCTGTCCGTCACGATGACTTCCTGGACATCCTCAGGCAAGGACAAGACCAGTTCGAAGGTCGTGTCAACTCCACCCGCCGCCGTGACTTTTTCCTTTACGTCGGGAACTTCGCGACCATCCCAGGCCGCCAGCAGTCGAGTACCGTCTTCACGTAGGAATCCCAGCACATACACATCGTCCGGCAACTCCAGATCGTCCGAAAGGTCACGTACGAAACGTGCATCCCCCACGACCGTCGCCAGATTCTTGAACGCCTGCCAGGTCTTTTTCTCGCGCCGGGGTTGCTCGGTATCTTCTGGATACCCGAACAGTCCGAAATAATTATTGAAATCGTCGAGCGCTCCCGGTTCCGGCTCGCTATCGAAAAACGTGTACCAGAGATAAGCTTCGATCCTGTCCCGCGAGGCCAGAAGCGCAGAGCGCGTCATGTAACGGGCACAGGCTTCCTCACCCAGGCTAAGACTCGGCCAACCGACCTCGGTAAACCAGATCGGCACGTCCGGTTTGCCGATCTCGGCGAGAATGTCACGAGCCATCTCGATCATCAGCACCTGACCTTCGGCCTGGTACTCACCGTTCAATTCATCGTATTCCGGCGGATAGGACATCAGCGCCGAATAGGGATGCAAGGCTAACACGTCGAAATAATTACCGATATCCGGGTGTTCGGCATACAGTTCCTTTAAAAACCACCAGCGCTCGTAAAAATGATCGTCGAGCGAATACGACGCCAGCCCACCGATCGACACCCGCGCATCGGGACAAACGGCCTTGATGTTCTCGTAGGCTTGCTTGACCAGCAACCCGTAATGCTGAGGATTCGGTTCCGGCTCCCAGAATACATCGATGTTAGGCTCATTCCACAGCTCGTAATCCTTGATCACGTCGCAGTATTTTTCCGCCACTTTGCGCGTAAACTCTCCATATTCCTCGGGAATCAGCGAACTGTCCCCCTCCCCCGTTTTCGCCCAATCGACATCGTAGCCCACTTGCGGAATCAGCTTCACGTTGTGTTGCTGCGCCATATCCACTTGAGTTTGCACCCGTGCGAAATCCCACTCGTCGTCGGCGGCTTCGATGTGGTTCCAGCGAAAATGTTCGCGAACGATGGCTTGACCCAACTCATCGTATTTACTGAATTCGAAATCGCGGTCCTCGTCTTCGCCCTCATTCTGCTTCATATGCGAGGCGACACCGAGCATTTCCTTGATGGAGACGCCCACCGGCTGCCAGTCACCCCAAAGACGGGTCATGAGCGAATCTTCCGCATCGGCTTCCGTCTCGGAAACGTTTTCCGTCAGGTCTACGTCCTCGTCTCCATTTTGCGGATTTCCCGAATCATCATCACCGCAAGCAAAACATCCCAACATCACAACAATCAGTCCGAAGACGAAAAAAAACGTCCAACGTGTCCTATCGTTCATGGTTCGTATCCCTTCATTCGAGCTTTCAGCAACAACACCTGCAACCACTCTCAATCACTGCAACGTTCACACAACAGAACTCTTACCCGTTTCGCTTTCCGATTTCGCCAGCAGGCGTAACGTGGCCTGCACCACCGTATCGGCATCGAGAGATTCGAGCGACGGACAAGGGCTTTTTCGCTTCCTTAACTTTCGTTGCGAATAGCGCTTTTCTCCCGCCGCCGCATCCACGACTTCGTACGGCTCCCAGTACGGACCGAATTCCAGCGGATCGGTCGGCCCGTAAATCCCTACAACCGGTGTTCCTTGCGCCGCGCAAAGGTGTAAAGGCCCGGTATCGACACCAATGGCAATCCGTGCCTGCAACGCCAAAGCGGCCAATGCCTTGATTCCCATTTTGTCAGCAACCACAAACCGCCCTTCGGTGCTTTCGCTCAGTTGAGCGGCAATGCGCTCTTCCCCCGGCCCGGTGACGATCACCCCTGCCAGCCCCGAGTATTCAGCCACTCGGTTGAGCACTTCGACATAGGTTTCCATGGGGAGCATTTTGGCCCGTCTGGATGCGGCGGGAAGCAGCAGGAAAAAGCCTTTCGAGGTCAAACCGTGCTGTTTCAGGAAAAGATCGCATCGGGCCTTCTCTTCCCGAACTACCGGCACGGGCACGCGCTCGGCTTTATCCGATGCTCCTACCGCTTGGGAAACAAGGTGCAGGTTGCGGTCGATGGCGTGCAGCGTTTTCGGCTTTTTCACCGTATGATTTTGGAACAGGCGATTCCCTTCTTTCCAGGTGCGCAATGCCATGCGAATCCGTGCCCCGGACGCCCAGGCGAAAAATCCGGAGCGCAGCAGCATATGGAAATCGAACGACCCGTTGCACCTTAATTTCCTCAATTTCATCACGAATTCTAAAATGAACTGAAACGCCAACCAGATGAAATGAAACGACATGAACCGACTCGTGGCGTCACGGCGATTGAACACCATCACACGTTCGAGATCTTTCAGTCCCTCGACAATATCGGCGTTGCGGTCGTCCACAAGATACACGAGACGGGTCTTGGGATACCGGCGATGCAACGCCCGCACGGCAGGAAGGGTGTGGATCACATCTCCCATGGCGGAAAGACGAACCAGTAATAAACGATAAGGATGCAGACTTACAAACGGATTGTGCTTCACGGCAAAAACTCCGAAACAGGTTTCGCATGGTTTTCCAAGCTCTTAGGATGTAGCAGAACCGCGCCGGAATTTCAAAAAAAGGGGTATTTTCCTCTTATATAGGAACTTTGACTTCTTATATAAACACCGGTTTAAATTGGCGTATTTCTGTCGTTTTTCTGGTAAAATATCGTCTTTTAGTGCTATGCAAGACGTATGGTTTCGAATTCAAGGCGTTTTCGATCCTTTCCGGGATTGCTTCGCCGGTCCTTTCTTTACCGAATCGGAATGTTGGGACGATGGATTACCGCACAAGCGAAGAAAGCGTCGCACTGCGAAAGCTGATCATCAGCGGCGTCCTGATGATGTCGATGTTCGCTATCGGGATCTTCGGCTATTATTTCATCGGACTTTTCACCGATCACGACAACTGGTCGATCCTGGATTGCGCGTACATGACCGTCATCACTTTGTCCACGGTAGGTTACGGCGAGGTGATTTCGGCGGAAGAACCTCTGTTCAAATTTTTCACGATTTTCGTCATTCTGTTTGGCATGGGTACCACCGTGTTTTTCACTTCGACGGTTACCGCGTTCATCGTGGAAGGCAACCTCCAGAGCATGGTTTGGAGACGGAAAATGGAAAAACAGCTCGCAAAAATGAAAGACCACATCATCGTCTGCGGTGCAGGCGAAACCGGCGGGCACATCATTCAAGAACTGATGAAAACCAACACGCCGACCGTGGTCATCGATACGAACGAAGAGCGCCTGAAAACCGCATACAACAGGTACAATGATAACTTACCTTACATAGTAGGAGACGCCGCCGACGATCAGAACCTGATTCAAGCGGGAATCATGCGCGCCGTTGGTCTGATTTCGGCCTGCACGGACGATAAAGACAACCTGTTCATCATCATCTCGGCACGCCAACTCAATCCGAAACTGCGAATCATCACCAAGGCTGTAGCAAAAAATTCCGAATCCAAACTACTTAGCGCCGGAGCGGACAAAGTGGTTACCGGTACGTTCATCAGCGGCATGAGAATGGCCTCGGAAATGCTGCGTCCCACCGTGGTGACATTTTTGGACAAAATGCTGCGAACCCATGACAGCACGTTGCGGGTCGAGGAAGTCACCATCCCGCCCGAATCCCGCTATGCCGGGAAAACCATTATGGAAATGGAAATCCGTAAAAAAGTCGGACTGGCAGTCATGGCCGTGTTCGATCCCGACCAAAAAGAATATGTGTTCAATCCCGAAGCCAATTTCAAACTCAAGGAAGGACACGTCCTGGTATGCATGGGCGAGATGGACTCTTTCCACAAACTACGAAAAATCGTGCAATCCTGATTCATACCGTTTCGTTTCCGAACATCCGTTTCTATAAAAACCAAACCTTTCGCGGACTTGACGCCTTCACCTTTAGCATCTAGTTTACAGGGGCAGGATGTAATGAAGGAGTCGTCTCGTGATCGTTCTCGCCTCACAATCTCCCCGCCGACGCGAACTTCTGCACCGGGCGGGATGGAATCTGGAAGTCATCCCCAGTACGGCGGATGAAAGCATCGATCCGCAATTGCAACCGGAAGCGTTGGCTCTTTCCATCGCCGAGTGCAAGGCCGACGAGGTATTTCAGAGGGTTCGGCCTACTGTGCCTCTGCTCGCAGCGGATACACTGGTCTTTTTCGAGGGAAAAGCGTTAGGAAAACCCGACGACAAAGCCCACGCCAAGCGGATGCTGACTCAACTCTCCGGGGCGGTGCATACCGTCATCACCGGAGTGGTGGTGGTTGCACCGTCCGGCAGGAAATCCCGACTGGCCGTACGAACGGATGTCCGCTTCCGTGCGCTGGAAGAGCAGGAAATCGTTCGGTATATCGACACGGGAGAACCGCTGGACCGCGCCGGCTCCTATGCGATTCAGGGAATCGGCGGTTTCATGGTCGAAAACCTGGAAGGATCATACACCAACGTGGTCGGCCTCCCTTTGGGAGAATCCATCGAAATGTTGCTAGCGATGGGAGGTCGTCCATGATCGCCGACCGACTGCACGAAGTCCACGAGCGCATCCGCAAAGCCTGTGACCGTTGCGACCGTGACCCGGCCAAGGTCAAACTGCTGGCGGTCAGTAAATTTCATCCCATCGAAAGCATTCGGCAACTAAAGGAAGCCGGTCAGGAAGCATTTGGGGAAAACTACGTTCAGGAATTGTTGGGAAAAGTCGAAGATCTACCCGAAGCCGAGTGGCATTTCATAGGAGCGCTACAAACCAACAAAATTCGCAAACTTATCGGCAAAGTGGCCTTGATTCACAGCCTGGACAAGCTCAAACAGATCCACGAATTGGAAAAACGAGCCGCTGTCGCCGACTGGACAGCTCGGGTGCTCGTGGAAGTCAACGTAGGGAAAGAAGCCTCCAAGCGGGGATGTTCGCCCGAACAAGCGGCTGAGATTCTCGATGAAATCAACAGGTTACCTCATGTCGAGGCGTTGGGGTTGATGTCGATGCCGCCGTTCGAATTGAACGCCGAGCAGACGCGCCCCTATCATGCAGCACTGCGACGCTTGCGGGACGATCTCCAGCAACGAAAAGGGCTGGCCTTGCCGGAGCTTTCCATGGGACTGAGTCACGACCTGGAACCGGCCATAGAAGAAGGTGCAACCTGGATACGGATCGGAACCGCGATTTTCGGTCCCAGACCCACACCGAAACCAACCGGGGAGGAAATATGATCGAAGTTCAAACGGGACAGGTAATGGGCGATGCCGTGCGGGGTGTCGTCGAAGTAATCCGCATGATCCTCAACGTCTCCATGATGGTGATCATGCTACGGGTGCTGCTGTCCTGGGTGTCGCCCGATCCGCGAAACCCGCTCGTCGCCGCGATCTACCGGGTGACCGACCCGGCGTTTCGACTGACACGGCGCTGGTTCCCCTGGCTGGCTCGCGGTTCGGTGGATTTATCTCCAATCGTTTTAATCCTGATGATCGGCCTGTTTTCCGCCATCGTGCTCGATACCATCGCCGGATACGGCAATCTGTTGGGCAACCTAATGCGCGGTTTCGGTATGATCGTCAACGCGGTGCTTTTCCTTTTCCTGTTGATTTTCGCCATTCGCGCAGTGATGCTGATTGCCGGAACCAGTCCGTATTCTCCATTTTACCAAGCGATTTACAGGCTTTCCGCTCCGTTTGAAAGCCGGGTAGCCAAACTGATCTCCCCCCCCAACAAGCCGAAATCCAATGGCGGCAATGGAAGCGCAAACGTTACGTATCTGCGAAAACCACCCGAATCCTCCTCAAGTGGAGCCAAAGCGGCCCCCTGGGTGCTGCTGGTGTTGTCGATTATCCTTTACGGAGCGTCGAGTGCGTTGATTGCCCATGCCGCTCATATGCTCAACAGCCTTTCCATGGGAATCTAGCGGAGGTGGACGACGTGGCCTGGTTGCGAAAACAACCGGAGGGTGTAGCCGTCGAAATCGTCGTGCAGCCACGCGCCAGCCGGACGGAAATCGTCGGTCTGCTGGATGATCGCCTGAAGATTCGCCTAAAAGCTCCGCCTGTGGATGGAGCCGCCAATAAGGAATTGACCGCTTTTCTCGCGAAAACCTGCGGCGTCGCCAAGTCGAAAGTGACAATCGCCAAAGGAAGCACCGGCAAACGTAAGACGGTGATCATCGAAGGCGTATCGCTCGAAGAACTTGCACAGAGTCTGGAAACCTCGTGAAGCACCTCGACGCCAGACGGTCGTTTTTTTCCGAAATCGTACGACATTGCGTCTTTTGGTGCGGAATTTTCCTTTTCTTCCTGCCGATTTCCCTCCATGCCTCGAAAGAGGGACTGGATGTCAAACCCGGAACGCAAGTGGTCGTCCCGGAAGGCTACGCCAAAATCGAAGCGGGAGATATCGAATTGCACTTCCCGCCCGGCGGTCGGCAACGAGCAGGGGAATTGCTGGACCGAGCTACGGAAGCCATGGGGCGTCTCGTCGCCATGATCGGTTATCGCCCCGAGATGAAAACGAGGATCTACCTGGCAGGTAGTACAAAAGACTGGCGACTGCTCCAACCCGGTCGGCAGAAAGTGCCGAATTGGGCCGCCGGAATCACGTTTCCTTACATCGGCGTGGTCGTACTTCGGCAAGCGGCGGAACGCGGAGGGGCGATCGACCTGGACACCACGCTTGTCCACGAACTGTCTCATATCGTGTTTCGTCAGGCCACGAAGGGAAAACCTGTGCCCAAATGGTTCGTCGAGGGCATCGCGATTTATCATTCGGAAGATTTCAGCCTGGAACGCGCCAAGTTGCTCGTCACGGCGGCGGCAACAGGACGGCTTTACACGCTTGCGGAACTCTCCCATGGTTTTCGCGTAACCCGACATTTCACTAGCCTATGCCCAAAGCTTCGAATTCGTCAATTTTCTGGTGGGAGAATTCGGTCGCCGAAATATGAACCGCTTCGTCAAAAAACTCGCGGAAGGAACGGAATTCGATACGGCTTTGACGGAGACGTTCGGAAAATCCCTCGACGAGTTGGAAAAGGAGTGGATTTCCACAATCAAGCTTCGATGGAACTGGATTCCGCTGCTGTTTTCCAGCTCCACCCTCTGGTTCGCCACCTCGATTCTTTTCCTCATGGGTTACGTCAAACGTCGGCGCGAAAAAAGCACGAAAAATGCAAGAATGGGAGGAAATGGAACGCGAACGGGACCGCAATCTGTTTCCAGAAACGCCGCTGGATAGCAACCAATCCGAGCAAGACGCCCCGGAGGTCATTCCGGGCCTACCTCCTACAAATCGAAACGACAACGGCGGTCCGACCATCCACTGATTTTGGGGAAGTTTCGTGTTCCTCTTACGAAAGTTTTTTTTAATCAATATTGTCAGGTTAGTAGCGGCGAGGCGTAAGCCCGCCGTAAAAAACTCCAAAGTTATTGCAATTAAATGCCAACTCCCTCTGAAACCACACAATATGGCCACTGTTTCCAATCATCAACGAAGCCTTTTCGAACTGGATTTTCTAGAATATACAAAACAATCTGCTGAAGGCTTTCGATCGAACGCAAACCATGGTCATAATACCGTCTCTGCCATAAAGGACCGTGGTACCCTTGGCGATGGAATATTGTTGTCGTAACTGCTTTAAAACGATTAATATGACGAGTAAGAACATCCCCTTCATTTGTCGAACAAAGAAAATGAATATGATTCGGCATTGCAATAGCTGCAAAGACTTTAAATTGGCCATTTTCACAAATATTATTCAATACTTCTAATGTCATTTTCGCTACATCATTCCTAAGTAAATCCATTTTTTGATAACATCGTACAGTTACGTGAAAAGTGTTTCCTCCCATATAGGCTTCTTTATTTAGGCGGATTGTTTTTCGAGTTTTATAGCGTGAATTTGACATGGCACATAAAATTATTTCCTATAAGGTCTATCTCGATCAAATTACGGCGGGCTTACGCCTCGCCGCTACAAAATATTATACATGCTCTATTCCTGTTTATGGTATTTAAAATCGTAATTATTGATTGGAAAAAAGCCTAAAAAAGCCGGAACGGGATTCTCAAACCCACTCCGGCTTCATACATCAAAAACAAAAGGAACTCCAAAGGTTAGATTTCCTTCTTCCCCAGATCGGTGATGCTGTATTTACAGCGTACCGGCGACTCGATCAATCCGGCATCTTTGAGCTTTTTGACGTGCTTTGTAACATCTTTCGAGTCGATGCCGGTATTTTCGGCGATGACTTTGCCTCCCACCGGCTCGGACATGGAACCGAAGGCTTTTAAAACTTTTTTCTGATCGTCGCTGAGGGGTTTTACAGTTGCGGCCATGGTTTTCTCCTTTACAATATGTGGAAACTATGAGAAAGGGATCTACAATGCGTCCTGCGCTTTCCGAAGGTTTTCTTCCGCTTCGGAACGACGCAAGTACAGCGGTGTTGCGGGTTCGAAATCCTCTCCCGCCTTCATTCGTTCAAGTACCAGACGACCTAAAACACGCGCCTGGGGAAAATCATCAGGTTCAGAGGTCGTAGCCTGTACGAAAGGCAGAACCATTGCCGCTCCGCTACCCGTTACCACCAAAGGGTTCGTTCCGAGGTCGCGAACCTCTTCGGATCGATACAGCGAGGCGTCATCAGGGGACGAGGCATGTCTCCCATCTCGTAACAGGCGGCATAAACCTGCTTTTTTCGGGCATCCAATGCGGCCAGCACCATCGGCTGTTCCACCGAAAGTCTTCCGGCGGCGAGGACTTCCAGGGAATTCAGGGCATAGACCGGAGTTCCCGAGGGGTAAGCGAGTCCCCGAGCGGTTGCCAGCGCAATACGTACGGACGTAAACGAGCCTGGACCGCGTGTGACGGCGATGGCTTCGAGATCACCGAGCTTCCACCCTGTTTCGTCGAGAAGATCCTCCAGCATGGGAAGCAGATCCGCGCTGTGACGAACCTCGGCTCGCTTCTCGCGACCCGCGCACCATGCTCCATCTTCGAAAAGGGCTAGGGAAATCGGTCGCCCGCTGGCTTCGATAGCCAGCAATTTACGGGGAATACTCACGAAATCATCCTCATCAAGAAAACAGATAGCGGGAAAGATCCTGCAAAATCACCAAACCGATCAAGCCCATCAGGAACACGAAACCCACCATGGTCGCCCGTTCGCGAAGTTTGCGATTGAGCGGCTTGCGCAGCAAAGCTTCCAACGTGAAGAACATCAGGTGCCCGCCGTCGAGCACCGGAATCGGAAACAGGTTGATAATGCCGAGGTTGACGGAAATCAGCGCCATGATCTGCAAAAACTGACCCGCGCCCTCTTTGGCCGCCTGTCCGGCGAGATCCACGATGGCGATCGGTCCACCGACGGTATTCAGCCCGATTCCACCCGTGACCAACTCGTGGATAATCCGCAGTTGCAGCCACATCATGTCAGCCAGATCCTTGACCGATTGTACGGCAGCGTACACCAGGCGGTTGTCCACTTCCCGCAGGAAAGGTTCGGAATATTTCAGGTAATTGTATTGTGGCGAAACACCCAACTGCCAGTATTCGTGCTCGTTGCCCATACGATCTTTCGTCGAAAGCTTCGCCATGGCAACCGTCACTTTCAGGCTTTCTCCCTGTCGCTCCACTTCAAGTTCGAACGGTGTATCCTGCGGTTTCAGGCGTCCCAACAGCACCTCGAAAACCAACCACGAGGAAATCGGTTGCCCGTTGAAACGCATCAACAGGTCTCCGGCTTTCAGCCCAACTTTTTCAGCGGCGCTGTCCGGCGCGATTTTCCCGATCAACACATCCGCCGGATAAAGTCCGGTTCGGTATTCGTTGTTTTTCCCAAGCTCGGGCGTAAGACGGACTTCCCGAGGTTTCCCGTCTTCCCCCGCAACTTTCAGCGACACCGTCCGGCCACTGATAGCCATTTCGTCCAGGTGGCGTTGCAATTCGTAATACCGACTGATTTCCTCGCCATTGATCGCCAGCACCGTATCTCCCGAGCGAATTCCGGCACGAGCGGCGGGAGAGGCTTCATTTCCCACAGCTACGATGGCCTGCAACGGAGCATAACCGATGCCGATCTGCCCACGCTCCTGGCTTTTTCCCAATCGATCCCGTGATTCTCGAGTTTCGGGCGTCACGGTAAGAGACAACTTTTCTCCGTCCCGCAGTACTTTCAAGCGGGTTTCCTGTCCTTTTTGCATATCGATGGCAGCAACGAGGTCTCTCCAGCGACTGACGGGCTGCCCGGAAATCTCGACAATCCGGTCTCCGGCCATCAATCCGGCGCGTTCGGCGGGCGTTCGGGAAATACGCTACCGATTCGGGAATCGAGCACTTCGCCGGTTCCCAGGTTGAAAAAGAAATAAATCAGAATCGGAAACAGCAATGAGGCCAGCGGTCCGGCAAGAACCACCCAAAAACGTCCCATAGCGGTTTTCTCGAAAAACTTTCCTGTGCGGTTTCGGCATCCACTCCGATGGTGAGTCCCAAAGGAGAAATCGTCATTTCCTTGTCTTCCACACAATCGAGTTTTCCAGGAAACTCGCCTGATGGCGCATCCTCGGAAGCATCCCCGGATTCCACCGTAAATTCCAGCAGTTTTCCATCTCGAACAACCGCAAGGTGAATGTCTTCACCGAGGCTATCGTTTAGAAGATCGCCGGTTTCTTTCCAGTCGCTTTGCTCTTTGTCATCGATACTGAACAACACGTCGCCGGGTTTCAATCCTGCTTTGTCGGCCAGACTTCCCGGAGCGGTTCCAAGAATGATCGGCGGCAACATCTCGTCGAATTCATGCCCCATCAGGCGAACGTAACCACCCAGTGGAACGGCGGCGATACGGTACTCCGTATGTCCACGTCGGAAAGAAAAGAGCTTCTTACCGAACCCGATGGAAAACGTCAGCACCCGAATTCCCACCTGACGTGCCGCAAGAAAATGCCCCATTTCGTGAACGAGAACCAGTACGCCCAGAAGAACGATACCCCAGAAGACTGTCGAAATAAATGCCATCAATCGAACCCTCACGCTGAATGTCTGTCCCTTACGGGGAGGTTTTCCTTCTCCAAGATAAGGCCGGTTTCCTTCTTTTGCAATACGGAATGGAGAAGAAGTTCGGTAGGTTTTCTGTCATGTCGGAGAATTTGGAAAACATAAAAAGCTAATTTTCCGTGAAAATCACTTTTTTGTGGAAAAAAGTGGAGATAAAAAGGAAAAATACAGGAGGATTGAATCGGAACTCTCAAATGTGGTATCATTGTAGACAGAAATGAGTTCCGGGAAAAGACGGGTTCCCGTAACACTCCGAAACAGCTCTCACCTCTGTAAGGAAAAAATTCGTATTCGTTTCGCAAACGGAGAACGTCATGGATGGCAGTAAAGATTCCAACTTTTCCGTAAAACATACCCTTCCAAAGTCGGACACTTTCGAACAAGTGTTTCCCTCACGTGCCTTCCTGGCGGTACGCGTATTGCTGATGTTGTTCACGCCGTTCGTCTTCATTCAGTTCATTGTCTGCACTGTGGCTGGAGAACAACAGCTTATCGATATGGAAATCTTTACCTTCGGCATTGGTGTCAATATGGCACTGATCCTGACATTGTTCACCGTCGTCGTGTTTTTCAAATGGGCTTATCGCAAACAACGTACCGATATTACAAAGTTTTTCTACCCTGTAATCGTTGCTTGCGCCTATTTTGTCCAGGCTGTCTGGCTGATGCACATGCACTTTTGCGGCTCGCTGAACTCCATCATGATGGGATTGGTACTGGTAACGACAATCATGGTCGGTTGGTTTCTCCGACCGAAGGAAACCACGATCTTTTTCATCGTGGGTCATACAGCCATGATTGCAATCGTCTGCCTGGAATACTTCGGCGTTCTCGACTACGCCCCGTTGTTGATTCATCGTGAAGCTTTTCGGTCGATCATGATGGACTGGCGCGTGGTGCTCGTCACCTGGAGTCTTTACATCGTGATAGCCGGAACCGTGATCATCACGATGACAAACTACCGGAAATCCATGGAAAAAATGAACGAGCAACTGGGTGTTTTCAATCAACGACTGGAAGAAGAAATCGAGTTCCGAGAGCGTTCGGAAAAGAGAAAGAACGGCTGATTCGAGAACTTCAAGAAGCCATGGGTGAAGTCAAAACTCTGCAAGGCTTGATTCCGATCTGCTCGATCTGTAAAAAAATCCGGGATGACGAAGGTTACTGGAACCAGATGGAAAGCTACATCAGCCAGCATTCGGAGGCCGAATTCTCCCACGGTTTATGTCCGGAATGCGCAGAAAAACACTATGGAGAATATACAAAAAAGGAGAAATAATACAACGGGTTACGGTCGTATTCTCATTAATTTGGCGGGATATGATACTTGAGAAGTTACGAGGAATGCATGGGAATCCGGATACATACCGGATTCCCATGAATATTACATATCCGGCGCGGATTTGCCGGTGACTTTCAGAATGGCGTCTTTGAACAGTTTATGTTTTCTTCGGAATCCTCGGCCATAGCGGCTTTCATCGAAGGGATTTTGGTTTCTTTGGCCAAATTGACTTTGGCGGACAGTCCGAACTCATCTCCGACGAATTTGTAGTATCTAACGAGTTTTTCTCCCATAATCCCCTCCTAAAACAGATCTTTGAGTGCTTCGAGATATAGTTTCGCTTCATCTCCCCACTCATCGACCGGTAACATTTTCCATTCACAATGATCGTCGCCTTTGCCCATGCACACGGGTTCGATAGCCAACAAGGGTTTCCCGAAGAAAGCGGTTCCCCAACCGCTGGCATAGCCCATCAAGCTCCAGCAAACCGGTTCCGTTCCCGTTTCGTTGTAGCTAAGGTGCTGTTCGGCCTCGTACGAGTTGGTCCAGGTGCCGGTAAAGTAAAATTTTCCCGTCTCACGGCTGTAATCCAGCTCTTTCGGGGTAGCTTGTACGATACCTTCCCAACTGTGCATCACCGGCCCGGAGGCCAGAAGATCCATTTCGGAATCGAACTCGTAGTTGACTTTCATTTGCATGAAATCAGCGTACCCGTGCTGAAATCCGAACCGTAGGAAGAAGCGGCGTGCCGCCTCCAAACCGAGTTCTTCCAACAGATTCTGACGCAGCAAACCGATGGCATTGGCATCGAAAATCACCAGTCTCGAATCTCGGAACGAAGTCAAGCCCTGCCCCGGATCGAAACGGAGATCGTTTTTAAGATTGAAATCGGTCGCTTTCATAACCACCCCTTTCTAGAGAGAATAATGTTGAATCGAACGGATCGTCTCGCTACAATTGCCGTTCTAATTGGAGAGTCGATTTTACAGCTTCACTTTCCCTCTTTCGACAGTCTTAATCGGACAGAAGAAGACAAGGTGAAGGAAATACTTTGAAGCATGGGCATTTTTTTACCATTGGCATCATATCACAACTCACATATGAGGTAAACTCAATGAGTGCCGAAACGAACAGGGCGAGTGCTTTTTCGACCATGACAGCGGACGAAAAGAAAAATCTGGTCGAACGCTTTACGAAATACATCAATCGCGGACAAGTCCGATATTTGCGTGCCGGACATCTCGACGTCATCGAAACCCGTCGTCAGGGTGTCCGTTTCGTCGATCCCCTGCCGGGAAAAGCGATGTTCGACTGCTTTTCCTCCGCCGGATGTTTCAACGTGGGGCGTGGCAACACACAAATCGTCGAAGCGCTCGACCAAGCAGCGGATTCTTTGGATATGGGAGAATGGAACCTGCTTTCCGAAGAAAAAATCACGTTTGCACGCAAGCTTGTCGATCTGGCGCCGGGGGATCTCAATCGAATTCTGTTTGCTGCCGGCGGAGGAGATGCAGTGGACGCCGCCATCAAAATGGTTCGTGGCGCTACGGGAAAAACCAAAATTCTCTCTACCGTCAAAGCCTACCACGGTCATACCGGATTCGCTCTTTCGGCCAATGGCAAAGAACACTACCGCAACTATTGTGAACCACTGATGCCCGGTTTCGAATTCGTACCGTTCAACGACCTGAAAGCCATGGAAGACGCCGTGGACGACGACACCGCCTCCATTATCGTCGAACCGGTTCAAGGTGAAGCCGGAATTTATATTGGTAGCAACGACTATCTTCAGGGATTGCGAAAACTATGCGACCAACGGGGGATTTTGCTGATTTTCGATGAAATCCAGACAGGTTTCGGACGCACCGGAAAACTATTCGCCTGCCAGTGGTCGGGCGTGGTTCCCGACATTCTGACCGTCGCGAAATCGCTGGGTGGTGGCGTATACCCCAACGCTTCGGTGCTGTATCGCGGCGATGGTCCGTTGGGAACGTTCGTCGATGCGAATCCCGATTTCCATCCCAGTTCCACCGGGGGCAGCGACCTGGGTTGCCGGGTATCGTCGGCGGTGCTGGACTACATCGTCGAAAACAAACTATGGGAAAACGCCGAGCAACGAGGCCGCAGATTTCGCGAAGCACTCTTGGAAATGAAGCGCCAAAATCCGAAAATCATCAAAGATATCCGTGGGATCGGCCTGATGGTGGGCATTGAGTACATCCACGAATTTCTTGGGCCGATGATGGCCGATGCTTTGGCCAAGCATGGTGTGTTCGCCGCCTATTCCGGGAATGCACCGCAGGTCATGCGTTTCATGGCTCCGATCACGATCAGCGAAGAAGAACTTGAGGAATTGATCGAGGCCATAAGCGGAGCGCTGAAAGACATGAAAACCCTGTTACCTCTTGCACTTCCGGCGGCCAAAATCCCTGCCCTGCTCCGATTGCTTAACAGCGAAGCCGTACAGACCCGACTTTTCGGAGCCATGCGCAGCATGGAAGACGGTGTAAAAAAACTAACCGATTCGTTCAAAGGGAATTGAAAATGGCAAAACACACGAAATCTTCCACAGAATCGTTCGAATCTTCCTGTGAAGCTTTATTCGGACCCGGAATTCTTGAGAAAATGAAACAAACCGGTCGAGTCTTTTTCGAATCGGAACGGAGTGAAAACACGTTTCGGGACGAAACAGGCCGCGAGGTGCTCGACTGGTTCAGCGGAGCGGGAATCTACAACCTGGGACGCCGAAATCCCGAATTGGCCGAGGCTCTGAAACAGGCGGTTCATGAAACCGACCAGGGAAATTTTCCGATGATTTCCATCGAAAAAGCCGCCTTGGCCGAAGCTTTGGCTCGTTTTCTCCCCGGTGGCCTGGAGTGCTCGGTGTTCAGCGTGGTACGCGGCGAAACGTTGGAGTTTGCCTGCAAAGTAGCCAGGGGCGTCACAGGACGACGCAAATTGCTAGCCCTCGAAGGTGGCTGGCACGGGCAAACCGGCTTCGCTCTTTCGCTCTCGACACGAGACGACAAGGACCACTACTCCCCGTTGATTCCCGAAACGGATATCCAGCCGATGAAATCGTTGCAAGCATTACTCGATGCCATCGATACCGACACAGCGGCCGTCATCGTCGAACCGATCCAGGTGGAAAACCACTGCCACAGGCTCGAACCGAAGTGGCTGACAAAAATCGAGGCGCGTTGCAAATCCACAGGAGCACTATTTGTTGTGGATGAGACACAAACCGGTTTCGGACGTTCGGGGGAGAAATTCGCATTTCTGGAAAGCGGATTGGAACCGGATATCCTGATACTAGGCGAAGCGTTGGGAGGTGGAATGTTTCCCATTGCGGCAACGGTCATCACTCAGAAGGTCAACCGTTTCATGAACGAGCACCCGATGATCCACCTCTCCACCTTCGGCGGTTCGGACATCGGTTGTCGTGTGGCGTTAAAAGCGCTTGAGATCTATGAGCGGGAACATCCCTGGGACCATGCGAAAGAAATGGGTGACCATCTTCGCAAAGAATTGGATCGTCTTGCAAAAAAACATGTCGAAACGATTCATTCCATCGAAGGAACGGGCGGGCTGTTTTCCCTGCGTTTCAAAGAGGAAAGCCTCGCAAGCGAGTTCGTCCGACGGGCGGCGGAAAACGGAATACTGCTGGCAACTGGAGAAGTAGCGAAAGATACTGTCGTTTTACGTCCTCCGTTGCAACTGAACGAGAGTGAAATAGCGCAAGCAGTGAAACTCCTGGAAAAGGTATTAAGTGACTTGGAATCGGGAAAGGAAACGGCATGAAAGCCCTGTTTTTCGAAAACCGGCTGTCGAAAGTTATCGCCATGCGTGCCGCCTCGTTGATCGACAAAGAAGCGGCTTTGGGACCGATATCCCCGCTGAAATACGACGAAATCGACGAACCGGAGATTCCCAACTCCCGCTGGTTGAAAGTCCGAAACCTCGCCTGCGGACTGTGCGGCACCGACCTGCATTTCATGTTCATGGACATGGACCCCAAATGCTTTCCGGCTGCGGTTCCGGGCATTTCCAGGAAATTCCTGGGGCACGAGTTGGTGGGTGAAGTTCTGGAGGTGGGCGGCAGCGTCGAGGATATCTCCCCCGGCGACCGCGTAACCATGCGCATCGACTGGCCAAGCTGCTACCAGATGGAGTTCGATCCTCCCTGCCCGCAATGTGCTCGCGGCAATTACATGCTTTGCGAAAACCAGGGCAAACGGCCGCTACCCATCGAAAATCCAGGCGGGGGGTTTTCACCCATCATGGTGATGCACCACACCCAGGCATTTCGCATTCCCGACGAACTGACGCTGGAAAAAGCCTTGCTGATCGAACCCCTGGCCAGCGCCGTGCATGGCGTGCTCAAAGCACCGCTTCACGAAGGTCAGAAAGCTTTGGTGGTCGGTGCGGGAACCTTGGGTCTGTTGACGCTCGCCGCACTTCGGGTACTGGCACCGGAGGTCGAGGTACACGTTCTGGCTCGCCATCCGTTCCAACGCAAAGTCGTGCGCAAACTGGGCGGAGAAGCCATAGCGGACCACTCGAAGTCGATCTATGCCCGAATCGCCAAAACGACCGGGGCAAGCTATGCCAAAGGCTACTTCCGTAATGAAATCCTGTTGGGTGGTTTCGACGTGGTATACGACACCGTGGGCAATGACCACAGCCTGCACCATGCGTTACGCTGGACCAAGGGTGGCGGTCGCGTGGTGTTGATCGGCATCAATTTCAAACCGGGAAAAATCGACTACAGCCCGGTATGGGCACAGGAAATCGAACTCGTCGGCATCAACTGTCACGCTACCGAGGCCGATGGTCGCACCTCGTTCGACCTCGCCGCCGATTTGTTGCTCAACGATGCCGTAAACCCCATGGATATCATCACCCACAGGTTTCCCATGAATCGCTACAAAGACGCCATTCGCGCCTTTACGAACAAAAAGCAGACCGGAGCGATCAAAATCGTGCTCGATCACCCCAATTCGTGACGTGAAAAATACAGGCATAAAAAAAGGATACGGACTCTCCGTATCCTTTTTTATATATACCCGATCCGGCTATTCTTCTTGTTTCTCCAACCCCGCCACATGCAAACCGGCGATGTGTGCGAACGTCAGCCCCGGACCGATGGTCCCGCCCCCACCGCCGTAGCCAGCACCCGGACCACCAACCCCGGCGTTGTTACCCGCCGCATACAACCGCGCAATCGGTTCACCCATGGGATTAAGCACCTGTGCGTTGGCATTGACACGCGCCCCACCGCAGGTTCCAAGATCCGCCGGGGCGACTTCGATCCCGTAAAACGGCGGATCTTCGATGGTGCCCAGCGTTTTCCCATAATGGGTATCGTACGCGCTTTCACCACGATGGAATTGCGGGTCTTGCTCGTTCTCGCAACACTGGTTGAATTCCTCTACCGTAGCTTCCAGACCATCCGGGTCGATCCCCAGTTTTTCGGCGAGTTCCCGAATCGTGTCGGCTTCTACGATTCCCCGTTCCGCACTGGGTTCCACGCTTTTGTCTGAAATCTGGTAAGCGGGAAGGTTGTGGTCGAAGGTATCTCCCCAGTTTTCCCACGAAAAAAACGAGCGCCAGGAAGAGTCGTAATCCCCCGCTTCGTTTCCGAAACGTTTGCCGTAGCGATTGACGGTAATACAGCCGCACATACGGCGCTGAGTCATGGCGGTCAACACGCCGGGATCGCCGTTTTCGTGGGCTGCCTCGGTCTCATCTTTATAGACTACAGCGCCCCAACATTCGTTCATATTGCTCAAACCCGCTCCGGCCAGCATCGCCATTTGGATACCGTCACCAGTATTGCCCGGATGACCGATGGTATATTTCGACGGACCCCGCAAAAAATGCTTTTTCATCTCGAAATTCCAGTCATAACCACCCGCAGCCAGTACGACGCCCTGCCGGGCTTTGATCGCGATTTCACTGCCTTCCTGCTCGGCGACAACACCAAGCACTTCCTGGGTTCCATCGTCTTTGAGTTGTGTCACGAGTCGTTTCACCGGGGTTTCCAACAGAATCTCTCCCCCGGCCTTTTCGACGGCATCCGCCAGCCCCTGCACGAGTTTCGGACCCAGCGTGATCGAGGTACCCGACAGATCCGGCTCCAAATTACGACCCTGGAAAACCGAACCGGGCCATTCGGGGTGATAGTCGGTCAACAATACCGAACTGCGCCAGTTGAAATCGGCGTGTTGCTCGATAAACTCCACCATCTCCGGCCCTCTGTCCACGAAAGCCTCGATGATTTCGTCCTCCGCTTGCCCGTGGGCCACCATCGTGACGTAGGTCATCGCGTTTTCACGGGAATCGTCGATTCCGTTACGTTTCATCACGGGATTGTTGGGAATCCACAACACACCACCGGACATTTTCGTCGAACCACCGATGCTCTCCCATTTTTCGAGCACCAACGTTTCCGAACCGGAGACAGAAGAGGCGAGAGCAGAGGCGAGTCCCGTTCCCGAACCTACAACGATGACATCCGTCTCGCGGTCCCAACTGAGTTTTTTGCCCGTGGACCCGGAATCGTCGGTGTTGCAGGTTTCGCCACAGTCTTCACTGTTGCAGCCGGAAACTACGGCGGCTGCCCCCAAGACAGCCGATGCCGACACGGCGTTTTTGATGAAATTGCGCCTTGATTGGGACGTGGATCGGCGCATGGAATCGTCCCTGCCTCGTGGATTACGCATCGCGGACTCCTCGTGTTTCGGGGTACACAACAATGCCCGAATTCGAGCAGATTTTTGGATAAACGAATCCAACAACTCGAAACGAACATGCGATTTGTGAGAAACTCTCTCCGAAACGGAGATTAGATCAATCTATTGCGATGAGCAAGAAAGATCGGCAAAAAAAAGCACACCTCCATCAGAATCCGAAGGTGCGCTTATCTTTGGAAAAACAGAGGTTTATAACGGCCAGCGGGTATGAAGATTCGCCCCACCGCCGGGAGTGTCGCGAATTTCGATGAACGCTTCGTGATGATCGATGATCCGTTTGACAATTGCCAACCCCAACCCGACGCCACCCGTGCTCTTGCTTCGACTGGGATCGACGCGCTTGAACGGCAGGAAAATCTCTTCCCGCATGTTCTCGGGGATACCGGGTCCGTCGTCCATGATGTCGATAACCAGTTGATCCGAAGTCGCTTTGGCCTCAACGATCACACGAGAAGATGCATATTTCATGGCATTAGCCAGAAGGTTTTGCATCGCCCGACTGAAAGAGCGGGCATCGGCAGAAAGCGCCGGGAGTGATTCGTCGATACGTAACTCCACCTTGAGTTCCTGACGCAAATGAGCCAGCCTCCGAACCAGACCTTCCATAACCTCTGAAACATCCACCGGTTGGTGGTCCACGGTTCGCTTGCCATCCTCGAAACGATGATACAAAAGCAGTTCATTGACCAGTTCATCCAACTCGGTCAGGTCATTGTCGATGTCCGTAAGGCGCTTTTCCCGCTCTTGTTCGCTCGAAGCATCGAGCATCAATTCCAGACCGAAACGTATACGTGCGGTCGGGGTTCTCAACTCGTGCGTTACAGCTTCGAGCAAGTGGCGCTGACTTTCGATCAGGCGTTCGTTAGTTGCCGCCATGTGATTGAACGAGCGAGCCAGGTCACCGATGCTGTCCGAAGGACCGGAAGGCTCGGCGCGGGCGTTGAGTTCTCCCCGGCTGATACGCTGGGCCGCTAGGCGCAGTTTCTCGATGCGTCGCACCATGGGCAACGCAAGAAAAGAGGCTGAAATAAATGTAATCAACAGCATGGCCAGCACCACGAGCGCAATCGTGAATTCGCTGGTACTGTGACGTTTTCCGGTACGTTTGAAATGAAGGAAATAGTCGTCTTTCAGTCGTAAATAGATCGAATGATCTTTCAAATGCATCCAGAAATCCCCGGGTTTATCCCCGATCTGACCTAGAAGGCTTTTCGGAAACGAGGGATCGTCTTTATGCACGAGATTAATCGACGCTTTCATACGTTCGGCCAGGCGTCGGGTTTCGCGGGGAAGTTGCTCGGTAGACAACTCGCTAAACTGTTCGTTGATCAGTTTCGCCATGACCAGCACGGGTGTCGGTGGCGTTTTATTGAAATCGTGCTCAAAACGCTGTTTGAGAATGAAATCGATCAGCATAAAAGCCGAACCGATCGTGATTAGAATAATGATGCTGATTCGTAATAACAGGCGAGTCATGGATTGGCCACCATCAGATATCCCGTACCACGAACGGATTTGATCCGTTTGGGGGAGCGGGCGTCATCTCCAAGTTTTTTCCTCAAACGTGCGATACGCAGATCGATGGACCGGTCCAACCCATCCCATTCGATGCCCCGAACGTCCTGGTAAATTCGCTCCCGCTCCAGCAACTCGCCGGAATGACGAGCCAAATACAGCAACAGATCGAATTCACTCGTGGTCAACAGGATTTCTCTATCGTTGATATAAACTCTTCGGTTTTTCGGATCGACACTTAAGTTGCCGAGCCAGATGGTTTTGTCATCATGATCTATCATAGAGGTCGTACCAGTTGTATCGGAAGGATCAAAACGACGCAAAAGCGCATGAATTCGCGCCAAAAGCAATCGCGGTCGTACCGGCTTGGCAAGATAGTCGTCAACACCTACTTCCAGACCGACGATTTCATCCACCTCGTCTCCTCGTGCGGTGAGCATCAGAATGGGCTTGTTGAACCGGTTACGAACCTGCCGACAAATGGCGAGACCGTCCATTCCCGGAAGCATCCAGTCCAGAATCAGAATATCCGGCTCTTCCCGTTCGATCCGTTCGGCGGCCTGGTCTCCACGCATTTCGATAAGTACCGAAAATCCGTTGGATTCTAGAAAATCTTTGACGAGGTTGGCTAGTTTCTCGTCGTCTTCCACCAACAGGATGCGTTTCTGTTCGTTTTGCATCATGAGTTTTTTCCTTCTACAAAACTCCCGCGTCCAAAATACGGCACCGGCTCCATGTATCCGCACATATCAATTTTATTAAATCACAACCGAACGTCGAATTCCGTTTCGTTTTTGTATCGAATTGTACCTTTGTATGCAAACATCGACCATATTGGATACAAACCTGCTACCGAAACTAAGCTGAACCAAAAAGAAACGTCTGATACCGTAGGTGACGTAAACGGTTACGTTCGTAAGGAGGCACTAGAAATGAAACCGAAACCCTATAAAACCATTCTCGCGATTCTCGTTTTGCTAGGCGGGGGAGCGGTGATTTTTTCCTACTTTGTCGGAACTCGAAAAGCGCCCTCACGCGTTCACGCCGCTCAAAAGGCCATGACGGTCGAAACGATTTCCGTACGTCAGGAAACCATCCAAGCAGTGGTTCAAACGATGGGCACCGTCAAAGCCGCTCGTCGCGTGGATGTGTATCCGCAGGTCAGTGGGCGCGTAACCTCGATGTCGGACCGTCTGATCCCCGGCGGACACCTCAAAAAAGACGACACCTTGCTACGTATCGATACAAGCGACTACCGCTTGCAGGTCCGTTCCCAGGAAGGAACCGTGGCGCAGGCCGAACTTGCCTTGGCGCAGGAAGAAGCGAATCACTCGGCGGCGAAGCGCGAATGGGAATTGATCGAGCACAATGTGGAGCCGACCGAGCAAGCCAAGCGCCTTGCAACCCGTGAGATTCAGTTGCAAAGCGCCAAGGCGGCGCTGTCATCGGCACAAAGCAGCCTCGAAAAAGCCCAATTGGATTTGTCTCGAACCCGTATCCGTGCCCCTTTCAATGCTTTTGTAATCGCGGAGAACGTGGATACCGGTCAAGTGGTGTCTTCTCAGACATTGATCGCCACCCTGGTCGATAGCGACGCCTTCTGGGTGCAGGTGTCCGTTCCGCTCGAAAAACTTCGCTGGCTCGACTTACCCGACGACAGCGGCAAGAACGGCTCGAAAGCGCGGATTCTGTATCATTTTGGCGAAGAAGAACAAGTTTTCGACGGACAGGTCATCAAACTTCTGGCTGAACTGGACACCAGCGGAAAAACCGCCCAGCTTCTCGTACGCGTCGAAGATCCACATTATCTGAAATCATCCGGTAAAGACGACACGAAAGGTAAAAGTCAATTACCTTTGATGTTGGGGGCTTACGTGCGAGTCGAATTATTGGGAAAACAGCTACCCGATGCCATCGCCCTTCCCGAAGGGGCTTTGCACGAAGAAAAAAAGGTCTGGCTGCTCGACGACCAGAGCCGCCTTGATATCGCCAACGTGCAATTGTTGTGGCGCGAAGCGGACCGAACGATCGTGCGAGGAAACCTGAGCGATGGAGCGGCGGTTATCACCAGCCGGATACAGATTCCCGTTGCCGGAATGGAATTGCGTCTGGCCGAAAATATGGAAACGGAATCCGACCAGCAAAAAGGTTACAAGCCAAGACGAAAAGCAGCTAGCGACAAAACCGACGACAAGGCCGAGGTCCATCCATGAAACGCTCGGATTTGTACAAGGGGTCGTTCTCCTGGATGGCCAGAAACCCGGTAGCAGCCAACCTGCTGATGGTGATGTTGCTCGTCGGCGGTGTGCTGATGAGCCAGCGAATCAACAAGGAAGTCTTTCCGAAAATCGAAATGGATCAGGTGAGCATCAGCATCGCCTATCCCGGCTCCAGCCCCGAGGAAATCGAACGCGGACTGCTGCTGTCGGTTGAAGAAGCGGTGCGACCACTCGACGGTGTAAAAAAGGTGTATTCGGTCGCCTCGGAAGGTTCCGGTTCGATCACGGTCGAACTCGAAGAGGGCACGAACCGCAACAAAGCCTTAAATGACGTACAAAGCGCGGTGGATCGCATCAGCTCGTTTCCCGATGGAATCGAAAACCCCATCGTTTCCATGCGTGAAATGACGGCGGAAGCCATCAGTCTTGTCGTATACGGAGATGTGGACGAACAAACCCTGCATGCCTACGGCGAGAGAATCCGCGAGGGTCTGTTGGGGTTATCTGAAGTTTCGCGAGTCGAAATCAAAGGCGTACGTAGTGAAGAAATCGGAATCGAACTGACGCAGGATGCTTTACGGAAATACAACGTCACACTCGACGGAATCGCCCAGCAAATCAAGAATATGGCGGTGGAAACTCCCGGCGGCGGCGTGAAAAGCGGCGCCGGTGATATTCTCCTGCGCGTGCAGGAACGCCGGGATTACGGCTATGAATTCGCCAACATTCCAATCGTTTTCGGGAACGATGGCGCTCAGGTGCCGCTAGGAGACATCGCCACAATCAACGACGATTTCGAAGAAAGCGATATTGCGGGCTTTTTCAATGGCGAACGGGCTTTGGTTCTGGACGTTTCCAGCGTGGGTGAACAATCGCCGACCCAGGTTGCCGAAGCGGTCAAAGGCTATGCCGAAACATTGCGACAGAAACTTCCCGACAAGATCAAAGTAACAACCTGGAACGACCGCTCCAAAATGTTCGAGGAACGTCTAGATCTGCTGTTACGCAATGCCGCCATCGGACTGGCACTGGTGTTGCTCATTTTGGGACTCTTTCTCGAACCCCGTTTGGCGTTCTGGGTCAGTTTAGGAATTCCCGTCTCATTTTTAGGCTCGTTTCTGTTTTTACCGGCCTTGGGTGTTTCACTGAACATGATCAGCATGTTCGCCTTCCTCGTTACGCTCGGTATGGTGGTGGATGACGCTATCGTCGTCGGTGAAAACGTTTTTCACAAGCGAAACGAAGGACATCCGCCGATCGAGGCGGCGATTCTGGGCGTGAAAGAAATGGCGATGCCGGTGTTTTTCTCCATCGGAACGACCGTTGCCGCATTTTTCCCGCTGCTGATGGTTCCCGGAACGTTCGGCAAGATCGTGTTCGCCGTACCGGTCATCGTGATTTTCGTGCTCATCATTTCGCTCGTCGAATCGTTTTTCATCCTCCCGGCACACCTGGCTCACGTAAAGAAAAACGGCCGTTCTCAGAACCTTTTCGGTGCGGTATTACGCTTCCAGAAGGCGTTTTCGGATGCGATGACCCGCTTTATCGAAACCCGCTTTCGACCTGTCGTCACGGCGACGGTACGAAACCGCTGGATTACTCTGGCGGCAAGTCTGAGCTTGTTGATCGTCGTAGCGGGTATCGTTGCAGGCGGACGCATCAAGTACATCGACTTTCCCAAAGACGACACCGACCGCGTCCAGGTTTCGGCTACATTGCCTTTCGGCGTGTCCTCTACGGAAACCGAGCGCGTCATGCGCCGTCTGGTCGAGTCGGGAAAACGTGCGATTGCGGCTTTCGGTGGCGATAAAATCACCCTCGGAATCTTCGCTCGACTCGGGCAAGGGGCAAGTAGAGGACCACGCGGTAGCGTCGGTGCCTCCTCGAGCAATCTGACCTCGGTGGAAATCATGCTGGTATCTCCGGACGAACGCACGTTCAGTTCAGCACAATTCGCCCGCGCCTGGCGCGAAGAATTCGGTCCCACCGATATGCTGGACACCATCGTTTTCAGTGCCACCATGCACGGAACACGCAAAGCCATCGACTTCGAACTATCGCACCCGGACAACGAGATTCTTCAGCTATGCGCCCAAAAAGTCGGCGAGCAGTTGGAGTCCTTTTCCGGTGTGCACGACATTGACAACGGTATCGAATTGGGCAAAACTCAATGGAGTTTCAAGCTGACTCCCGAGGGCGTGAACGCCGGTTTGACGGCTGCCGAGTTGGCTCGTCAGGTTCGCGCCAGATTCTATGGTTCCGAAGCCCTGCGCCAACAACGGGGACGCAACGAAGTCAAAGTCATGGTACGCCTGACCCGCGAAGAACGGGAAAATCTGCAAAGCGTGGAAAACCTGATGATCCGCACTCCAAGCGGTGGCGAAATGCCGTTGCAGGATGTGGCGAAAATCGATTTCGGCCGGGCCTATACTTCCATCCGACGCACCGACGCCAAACGGACCTTGCAGATTCAAGCGGCCGTGGATGAAAACCAGGCCAACGCCAACGAAATCGTAGGAGAACTTTTCTCGTCCTATCTGCCGTCACTTGAAGCTCAGTATCCGGGATTGAAATGGCAGTTCCGAGGCCGACAGGAAGATATGCAGGATTTCGCCGAATACATGAAACTCGGGTTCGCACTGGCGCTGCTCGCGATTTTCGCCCTAATCGCCATTCCGTTGAAAAGCTACCTGCAACCCCTGTTCGTGGTGATGTCCGCCATTCCCTTCGGTATGGTGGGATCGGTGCTGGGACACGTGTTGCTGGGCATGGATTTGAGCATGTTCAGCATCATGGGTATGCTGGCTCTGGCCGGGGTTGTGGTCAACGACTCCATTGTATACGTCGATACGGCCAACAACCTGCGAAACGAGGGATTGGAACCCGAACGGGCGGCGATCGACGCAGCCTGCCGAAGATTCCGGCCGATTTTCCTCACGACGGCAACCACCTTCTTCGGTCTGATGCCGATGATCTTCGAAACGGATTTCTCGGCACGTATGATCGTTCCGATGGCGGTAAGCCTGGGCTTCGGAATCGTCGTTGCGACAACCTTCGTGTTGTTGCTGACACCGGCGCTTTTCGTGATGACCGAGCATCTTCGGGCGTTTTTCAAATCCGGTAACGAAACGGAAACCCAACCCGCAAAAGAAGCTACGGAGGTAGCGGGATGAATCTTATCAATATGAAACGGCTCGTTTTTGTTGCATTTTTCGCATGTTTGACACTCCCGATTTCGGTCGAAGCGCGCTCCCTGACATCCGTAGCCGTTCCGGCCATCGCTCCAGGCGAGTCGCTTACGCTCCCGCAAGCTTTCGAGTTGGCCAAACAACGGAACCTGACCATCCAGCAGAGCCGGGCGGAAATCGAAGCGGCGAGAGGACGACTGAAGACCTCATGGGGTGGCTTGCTGCCCACCGTGGACGGCTCACTGAACTATATTCTCTACGATCACGCCGAGTCGAGCGTCGTCAACGGGCAATCCATAGAAACCCGTGCCCGCCACGATCTTGATGCCGCAATTTCGGCGAATCTTCCATTGGTCAGCGCTCAACAATGGGTGGGAGTTTCCTCTTCGAAGAAAAGCCTTGAATTGTCTCGCCTGAATGCCGAGCAAGTCCGTCAGGAACTGCTTTTTACCGTGGCTTCCGCCTTTTATCAGGCGATTTCGGCACGCTCGACGATCAAGGTGTACGAAAGTCAGCTAGAGGCGATCCGGCACCACATGGAAATGGCCGATTTTCGCCATCGACACGGGGTGGGAACACGGCTGGATGTCACCCGCTACCAAAGCGAATTCGTGGCAACGAGAGATAGTCTGATCCAGGCGCATTACAGTCTCGAAAATGCCCGAGACACCCTAAAAACCCTGTTGTGCATGGACACGCTGCCTTTACCCGAAGAAGGAGAAACCCTGGAGAAGTTCCCCGAAACCTCGGAGGAAGAAACTCTCGCCGGAGCCAAGGAACATCGTTTCGATCTGAAAATCGCCAAGCGCAATCTTGAGGTAGCTGAAAAACAGCATCTGGCAAACTACATGCAATTCGTTCCAACCCTGGGAGCATCCTGGCAATGGAACTACCAACTCTCCGATCCGGCGGAGAGCAACAGCGGCATCGAGCGTTCGCGTTGGTATGCGGGGCTTGTATTGTCGATTCCATTGTTCGACTACACAACCTACGGCGATTTGCAGCAAACCCGCGCCGCGACTCGAAGCGCTCGCCTGGCGCAGCAAGAAACGCTGGACAACGCCGAGCTGGAAGTGCGTCAAACCGAGAGAAATTACCGTGAAGCGGTGGACAGACTGCGGATGTCCGAGGAAAAAGCCGACATTTCGGAAGAATCTTTGAAACTTGCGGAAACCTATTACGAAAACGGTACGGTTTCCTCACTGGACGTGGTGGACGCCCGCAACACTCATCAGAACAACCGAATCGATCTCGTCCTGAAACGCCTGGAAAAACAGTTGACGAAGCTGGAGTTTTTCAAGGCGATGGGTAAGGATCTGCAATCCGTCGTAAAGTGACGAAGGCAAAATTTCCGATGAAAAACAGTGGAAATAAAAAACTATTCCTCTTGTAACGTGCACCCCTCCGAATCGCAGAGATAGGCTCCCGGCGTTTTTGTCGAAATCGTTTCCAGTGTCTCGGTGGGTTCGGGCAAGCCACAATCCGTCGTTCCTTCGCTGTCTTCCCCGCAAATCGAGAGATCCGTTCCCCACGGACCGTCTCGTAACACGTTCAGAATCTTTTTGGTTTGCTGGGTGTTTCCGGTCGGGCATCCCCGCAAATCGTAGCCTCCGGCGGCTTCGAGCAGGAAGGTTACCGAACCGCCCGCCCGCTGCACTTCGATATCGTAGCTCTGGCCGCCGCTCCCTGGCAGAGTGGGCAACTCGGCATCCTCTGCTCCGAGATCTCGGGCTATAGCATGGCTTGCACCCGTCGCAAGATCCAGGCGAATCGTGAGAAAACCGCTTCCTTGGCCGATGCCGTTGGTTTCGATGTATTCCAGCACCTCCGGGTCGCCGGGAACATCCACCGAATCGTCGGGCAGATCCAGCCCACAAGCGCACATCGGCAACTTGTTGATCCAGTAGCTTGTAATATCGAGTACGTCGGCGTCGGAATCGTAAACGAAATCAAGAACATACCAACTATAAAACGGCATGACTTTTCTACGGCTTGTGGAAGTCAGACCCTCCAAAATGCCGAAAAAGGCACCGGGATCGTAGCTTTGTGCATCGCAGAGGATGGTTTCTTCGTCCGACTCGGCATCCTCCGGGTTGTCTTCATCCGCAGCGGTTGGGGTTTCGTCGTCGAGGCTATCGAGTTCGCTATCTCCGTGACCGGGTTCGTCGTCGGAAGATTCGAAACATCCCCAACAAGGGAGTCCCAAGAGCAAAATCACTAAAAAAGTAAAAGACATTTTCATGACCGAATCCTCCGTTTCATACGGCACGGAATCCACGGATATCGGAACCACCGTCAGTAGGGGTCCAGAAAGATACCGCTTTCACAATCCTGTTGGGGAGTGCATCGCCCTTCATCCTGAGGTAAATCCTCTTGAGCGCAACATCGTAGATTTCCACAGCAAGTTTCTTCATGCTTAATACAACGCTCGCCCTTTATAGAACATTCAAAGGATAAAATACAGCGAGGAGCTGAATGCCAAGTACACATTATATCCGCGCATTTTTTAGGACGCATAATTTGACAAGCTCCACCTTGACAAGCATACCCTGGATGACACTCTTCTTCGCACGATCCATCATCACCAGGATAACAATGACCTGGGAACATATGCCCTCCACTGAAATAGTTTTCTGGACATCCATTCGAGTGGTATGGATACGGAGCAATGCAATGTCCTGGAGCAATCCCACCGGGTTCAGGAAAAAACGCTAAACAGACAAGTCAAATCATTAGAGCAATATTGATATCTTGAAAATATACCACATTCCTTTTTGCAGGTAGGGAAAGTATCATCCCAATCCCACCCGCAAACCTTGCCAGGACAACACCCGCAGATTTGACCCGGTGGACACCCTGAACCACAGAGTTTTTCCGGGCAATCCTCCCCAGGAGTGCATTTTTTCGCGCAAAGACCTTCGTCTTCATTTTCTTTTCGCACGCAGTAATACCCTTCCGAGCAATCGGGATGTTCCCGACACGTTTGTTGCGAAAGAAAATCTTCGATTGGCATCGGGTTGGAGATCCATTCGGGATCGCACCAGGGAAAATCAGGATCGGTATCTTCTTCGGCTTCGTCGTCTTCCATTGCGTCCATATCGTGAAAGTCAGATTCTTCCACTTCGCTAGACGAGGCTGGTGGGTTGTCGAGGTCTGCCGGGGAATTTACAGCGCGTTCGGAGGGCTGGCAGTTTAGGAGAACCAGGAGCAAAAGAACGAGCACACCCAGCCGAGCGATCGATTTCAGCGATTCCCCGCCGGATCGCGCCGATTCTATGGTTCTTTTTTTCATGGTTCGCCATGAGTCATCATTCATTATGCGCGAAATTGTACCAAAACATGTTCAATCAATCAAACATGGTGTCGGAATCAGTACAACCATAGGATGCTTTTGTACGGGAGTAATGCCTTAACCCATCACGAATCCGTTGTTTACTCCGTTGTGGCGTCCCGGTACTTTTGTTTTGCGACGAGAACAACCTGCCGCCGTCCCCCCTGACCTCCTGGGATAACAAGACGAGTCTGCAAGGTATTGAATTGGGGTTCGGCCTGTTCCTCGTCGATTTCCATGGAAAATCCACTGTCGAGCATCCAGGCGGGCAGATTGATTTCGGTATCTCCCGAGCGGGGATCTTCCTCCCAGATCAACTCGAAGCGACCGGTTTCGAAATCCCATGAAAACGATACGGGCGTACCTGCCACCGCCGAAGGGGACGGCCTGAAAATCGGCCCGGCTTCGGGTAGCAGCGTTCCATCTTCATCGGCCATGATGCTTTTATCTTCGGGACCGAAACCCCAAAAAATTCCACCGACTTGCTCGTGGTCCAGGGCGTCGAAAAGATCGATGAGATACCGTTCCAGATTGACTGAATCGTTGTACGCGCCCAACTCACCGAACACAAGAGGCACACCCAAACGGTCGGACTCACTTCGGGCACGTTCGACGGCCTCGAAGACCTCCGTGCGGTTTTCGTCATACTCGTGGAGAAGCTCCATTTTCGGGTGATAATAATGAGGCGTGAAAACCCCACGAAGTTCGGCAGCTTGCGCAGGAAAAGCCGTTTCGAGCGCCGTATTGAACATGATGGTCGGCTGGAAGAACACCAGCCGCTCCGGTAAGCTTTCATCGACGGCATCCGAGAAATCCGCATGAAATGACCACAAAGGACCGGCTTCGAAATCCGACACATCCCGCGAGCCCCAGAACGGCTCGTTGAAGGGATCGAAACCGATGACTCTTGTATCATCGGCCACCCGGCGTCCGACCTCTGCCGCGCTTTTCTGCAAATGCTCCCACAAACTCGTGGTTTCCCAGAAATGGTCGAAACAGGCCGTTACTTCGTCACTGTAGTAATTCATCACCCATGGCGTCGTGGGTTCGTAAGACTGATAATTCGACTCGTCGCACGTCCAGGCCGGTGCGCCGTTATCGCCAAACCCTTCCCCGTAAATATCCTGGTGCATATCGATGATCGTATACAACCCTGCTTGGGTCGCCCAGCGGATACGCTGCACGGTCACGGCAAGGTATTCTTCATCGTACTGATTTTCCTGGGGTTCGATGGCGTACCATTGGTGAATCAGTCGAACGGCGTTGAATCCGAGATCGGCGATACGCCGAAATCCCTCTTCTCCAACGTACGTCGGTTCCTGCTTCGGCTGATATTTGTAACGATTGGTCACGTTGATCCCGCGAAGCACCACCGCCCTGCCCTGCTCATCACGAATATAGCGGCCATCGCTCCAGTACAGCGGATAATCCACCGGTTCGAGATCCACTTCGGCGACGTCTTCCTCGCCATCCGACTCATCGATTTCCAAACGGTCCTCGTCGCCAACATCCTGATCGTCGGCGGAGTCGCCGGAATCGTTGCAAGACATCGAAAGCAGACAAAGCAACACAAGCCCAAACACCGAAAAATCTCGAAATTTCACGATAGTCTCTTTCATGAAATCGCTGTAAACCACCAGCGATAAACCCATGCATTCCGAAACACGCCCGATTCTCCCCATGACTTCGAGCGGTTTACTTCGAATTCTTCAGTTGTTCAAGGATATTTCGGTCGAAACCAGAGACCAGTTGACCTTTCCAGTCGATTACGGGAACCCCGCCGGTCTGCTGTCCGGCACGCGCCAGTTTCGCTTGAAGTTCGAGGGAGGCTTGATCGTCCTTTTCGATATCCTTCTCCACAAACGGCACCCCGTTGGATGTCAACCATTTTCGCGCCGCTTTGCAGTATCCGCACCATGCCGTGGAATAAAGGATTACCTGGTCCGTATTGGGCGTCAATTGCACGTTTTGGAGTTGTTGGGGACTGGCTTGCGCCAAAGCCTGCGGAGCTTCGTTGAGTTTCCACTTTCGTTTCAGTTTGATCGCCTGATCGAACTTGGCGCGATTCTCCACCCTCAAGGTGAAATGCCCTTTTTCGTCCAAACGCTCCAGATCGGCCACCACCACCGATTCGGCCGAACCTCTTTGTTCCGGCGACAGGTTGAGATCGATCACCACCACATCGTTACGAAACGCATCGGGCACATCGTCGGAGTTCTCGACCGCATGGAAATTTCCCTGCTCGTCGATGTAATTGTAAAGGATGTTCTCGGTGGTTTCGTCAATCGGTCGAAGCGCAGGCGTTTTCTCCGTTTTTTTTGCAGGGCTTTCCGACTTTTCCTGCGTTTTCGAGCAGGAAAAACCGATGACAAGACAAAACAGCAGTATGAACCAAGCGATTCTTTTCATGACGATACAATGGGAAAAGGATAGGAACAACTCCCCCCAACAAAGAAAAGGTACCCGTTCGGATCAGATATTGGGATTCACCTCGATGATCACCACCAGTTTCAGATCCATCTGAACCGTCGGGTTATCACCGGATTCGACATATTGCATCACGATGTCTTTGGGAATCAGCACTTCCTTATGAGGCACCGTGATCATGTCGAAGGTGTACGTTCTATCGTTATCGATAACTTCCGAAATCAATGAAATATTCCCCACTTCACGCTGAATTCGGATATCACCGGATGTCTCGGGGAATTTCACATCGTCATCGGGCAGCAATTCGGACCAGTAATTGTAAATCCTGTGAGTACTTCCCAGTTTTACCAGTTCATGTGCACCGACACCTTCGTTTTTGAGAATATCCGTCCCATCGCAATAGCTACGAACTTCGCTCTCGGACATTGCACAGATGTCCTCGAACCAGTACTGACGCGCACAGAATTCGTCCAACGTTTCGGTTTCGTCACAGAAATCGGCAAGATCCGGAACTTCGAACAACCCGCCTTGGTCGCAAATCTCCCGTTCCTCATCTGTCAACGATTCGTGATTGACGAAATGACAGGCCCATTGATCCTCATCTTTGTGTATTTTGCTGAAATACACGTCCACACTTGGAATATCCGCCGGAATTTCATTATCTTTGATTTTGTACGTAACGTCCCGAACGAAGATTCCTCGCAAGAGTTTGCTGTATTTCGACAACTCTGCTGAACTTTCCTTGAAATTAATTTCACGAGTTACGGGAGCCATGCGACAGGAAAGCATCGCGGTTTCGGGGTCGTACCCGGCTTCGCCCTCTTCCAGTTCTCGACAATATCGGGAAAACGTTTTGGTGAACTGGCTGTCTTCTTCCAATTCGCCATCCAACTCCCCTTCGAAGTCGCCATCGAAGTCACTGTCGATATCCCCATCGGGTAGAGGTTCGGTCCCTCCTGAAGCCGCAAGTTGGAGTTCGAACTCCAGCGCGTCGGAACCGTCATCTGCGTAGGGATATTTGATTTCGAACGGCAGCGTCTGCATGTCGTCGCAAATCGAACCCTGCATAACCACAAAACAAAAAGCGCAGAAAATCGCCAAAGAAAAAGCGTGCGCCCGAAAACCCATCCGATTCATTCGTCACCACCTGTCGAACACGGTTAGGAAACATACGAGTCTGACATCCCCGTCCGTTTTCCGGGAATTATTCGGAGGTAATTTTACCAAAGCCCGAACAAGGGTGCAAGCTTTCCCCCAAGGAGAAACGGCATTTTCCACCGTACGAGCGGCTACTATACCACGTGTAACCCACGGATATCTCAGGAGATTACAGCCTTCAGCACCGTAGAAAATTCCGTAAAATCAGGAGGTTCGCTCACTGCCCCCAACACCGCACGAACCATGCAACGAACAGCAATTCACCCACAATATCCTATAGTTACGCCTATAACCACATTGACGTGGATTTACCGGGAAATCTTGTGAAGGTCGCTGGGAATCCAACCATTTTGGGATGCATCGAGAAGTTTTTGCATCATTGCATCCCCAGGAGTGAGCTTTAAAACCCGCTCGTAGTGAAACACGGCCTGTGAGAAATTTCCTATACCGTGGTAACAAATTCCCAATTCACGATCCAGGAAGGCATCTCGCAGGGATGGATCGATGGCATCGGCTTTACGATAATGTTCGAGCGCTTTGGAATAGGCCCCCTCCAAACGCAAAAACCACCCGGCATTCAACTGAACCTTCCGGGATTCCGGTGTGGTATGAGCCGCCGAAAGAAACAGCGAGAGATTGCTGCGCCATTCCGTATTCCTTATCGCCACACGAAAACTCATGGCAGAGAGAACCGTGACCAACAGAACAACAACCAGCAACCGACACTTGGGAAAACGTTTGGCCAACGGAACCACACCTGCAGCCGCAACCATCGCAACTCCAAGGTTCGGCACGATCAACAACCGTTCGGCTACCATTGTTGGAATAGTCACGATGAGATTCGAGGCAATGGACAAACTGCTCCAAATCAAAAGGATACCAATAGATAACACCTTGTTTTTCTTAAAGGAAACCACAGCGAGAACCGTACTCAGCACGAGAACGACCAGAGGTCCAAGCACTCTGAGCGAACCGAATCCCTCGGCAAGCGGAATCTGGTTGTAGCCATAATCGACCGAAAGCCGTAGCGGCCAGAGCATCAGCCGCAAGTATTCTCCCAAAGCGGCAAAAGCCGTCGGATAGTAAGTTCCCGGTGGCTGGTTGGCCAAGGGATTGTCCTGAAAATGAATCTGCGTTCCTACTCCTCCGAACAGCGCCTGTCGAACCGCAAGATATCCCAAAACCAGCAAAATGGAACCCAGCCACGAACCGAGAAGTTTCCAGTTGGAATACCACGGCTTTTCCCCCAAAGAGCGGGAACGAAGAATTATGGTCAGGTCGATCAGAAAAAAAACAGCGAACCCGGTCAGAGCGCTTTCTTTGGCCAGTAAAGCGAGAAACAACAAAGCCATTCCGGCAAATCGACGCCAGACCTGAGAGGAATAACACAACAACCCGGCGTAGACGACGAACCCGGCAATCAGCAACGCGGCACTGAGCACATCCGAACTTCCGGCCACCGAAGCCACCGCCTCCGAATGTCCCGGATGGGCGGAGTACAACAGCCCGGCTCCTAAAGCGATTTCCGGTTTATTGCTTATGCGCCATACAAACAGTCCGGCAAACCCCGCTGCCAAGGCAAAAATCAGAAGATTGACCAGGTGATACGGCCATTCCTGCAAGCCTACCAACGAGTGCATCCCACGCAACACTAAAAACGTCATCGGACGCCAGCTTCCGGTGGAGTTTTCTCCTTCGAGACACCAGACATCCCGAGCCAGAGCTGTTGAAACGGGAACTTTTTCGGACAAACACCGATTGGACACAAGAATCTGGAAGTCGTCGTATACGAACTCGTTGGAAAGAGTGTTGAGATACAACAGCGTCACAAGCAAAGCCGGTCCCAGTACGATGGCCACCAACCAGCCGAGAGACACCGAAGGGTCTTGCTCCGAAATGGAATCACTCAGAGAAGGAAATGCATTCGACATAAAAACCTATGAGGATTCAAGGAATAACACCGGGAATCTTTCATCACTCCAACGAACAGGATCGATGAAACTCGTTTTTATCCTTACTGTTTTTAAGATGTACCACAGGATTCGAATCCCGGTCAATTCAGCGAAATGGTATGAACTTGTCTGAAACGGGAGACGTTCGACGGGTGAACCACTCGCCTCCCATGAAAACAGTTGAAAAAGCTAAAAGAACACGAAAAAAGCCGCCCGAAACAGGCGGCTTGAACGTTGGTGCCGGAGGTGGGACTCGAACTCGCTTACGCTAAAATATAATTAAAAACGCAAGCTTTTCAAGGATTTTAAGCTGTTGAATGTATGCCTCAAATCATCTAGATGTTATTATTGAATACTATTTTTCAGTATTTTTCTTTTTTTCCGCCCATTCTTCCAAAGGTCCGGCTATTCCACGAACAGAGTAATCTGAAGGAGAAAACCACATCAAGTCGCCATCGGGAGTAATGAGCCAATCCTGGGGTGTTCCCAATATCGCTTCGGAAGCTTGAGTTCCATCTGGAGAAAGAGCGTACTGATAAACAGCCTGAGATCGTCCTACTTTTTTCTTATAACCGTTATCCTGTAAATTGATTTCATAAAGGATTGCTTGAGTTGCAGAAAGGACATAAGGCTTTTCTTTATATATTTCTATTTTTCTACTATCCACACAACAATCCTGAGAAAATGAAAGCCACGATTCGTTGCATTCTTTATGTTCCTGCCAACTCTTGCAATCAGTTGCGATTGATGGGATCAGAGAATTCATAACTATATCACCGCTATTCTGCAGAGCTAGTGAAGCCAACCGACCACTAAACAATGCAAACCCTTCATATCCCTTTAATGGTCCTTTTATCGCGCTTTTTAGATTATTGTCTTTGTCATTTGCAAAGTCGTTACATGTTTGTAAATAGGGATGATCTTCGTCACAATAGGAACGAACGGGATTCATAGTTTCATCATTAAGGTCGAAGACGAATAATCCAGTCTCTCTTCGTATCAACAACGTATTTTCATCATATTTTTGAACCATCCCAAGCAAATCTACTTCGCTCCAAAGTTTCATTGAATAATACAAGTACCGCACTTCATGACTAAAAAGATCAAAAGAGACCAACCCCGTAATTACGTAGTCGATATTATTCCAATACAAGCCATTCTTCCTAAACGTAAACAATAACTTATTCTCCCATAGTACCATCCCCTCGATCCAGGTTGCATCGGTAGACCATTGCCATCCTGGATCTTCTGGGGTAGGAAGATAAGCACTTGCAAGAATTTCCGATTTTCTTTCAGAAAGTGAGTAAACAACGAAATGATATGGATCTATTGATCTATATCGTCCATGATCGACAGATAATATTTTTTTACCTTGATCCTCCCAAACAATAGGAAAATAATTACTGTATTTTGGGAAATATGGAGAATAGTCACGCGGAAAAAATCCCCAAGTGAAAGTTTGTCCTGTTGTCACCTCATCTCGCCATAGAGTTTTCGTGTATTGCGCATCTTCAGGATTTTCAGGCCTCTCGCGAATATTTTCTTCGTAATCTTCATTATCATCTTCTACGTCAGCAAATTCTTCATTTTCAATTTTTTCAGTGTCTATGTCTCCCTGAGGAGGAAATACTCCTACATCATTAGAACACCCCAAAGGCTTTTCAAATACAATCAAAATCATCCCTAGCAGGAGTATTTTCAACACAATATTTCTTTTTTTATGAGAGTAATAATGTGTTCTATCTATTCTGGTACTTTTCATTTTTATATCAAAGTTCATCGACTTCTATCCAATAGGCATTTTTAGATGGAACTTTTGAAACAGTAAAATTACATCAATTCATTGAATGTTGTCAATTTTTTTAACATCGCACGTGCCAGCATCATCATATGTTTCATTATCTCTATAAAAACTATATGGTGTTGGTAGCTAATCTCCTATTTGGTACAACAAATCTTGATAGATTTCGTCTCTTTCCGGGTTTGTACAAATATTTCTCGGTATAGCAACACCATAATGCAGATTTACAGTTCTAAGTTGCTTGGTCAAAATCTCAGCTGTTCGTCGCCGCAACAACAAATGGATGATTGATATTCGGTACAAAACAGCCGAAGGAAAAAGCAAGCGAGTGCGCATTGTATCTCCCGTCATTACCAGAAAAGGAGCAGAAAAGTACGAGAGAGAGAGAAGTGCAGCAATCTTTGCTTGAAGACAACTTCGGAAAAACTGAGAAGGAGGAACAAACAGAAGAATCAAGACCACTGTTCAAGGAGTTCAGCGAGAGATGCAAAAGCACGTCAGAACCAATAACAAACCCAGTGAAGCAATGACGGAACGCTATGCCCACCTTTCCCCCGAGTCGAGAATCGATGCGGTCAAGCTGCTTGATGGGAACAAAGTGGGCACTATTTGGGCACAAGAAAACGGCGAGTTATCTAACTCGCCGTTTTCATAGAGAAAAGTTGGTGCCGGAGGTGGGACTCGAACCCACACGCACGTAAAGTACAACAGATTTTGAGTCTATCGCGTCTGCCAATTCCGCCACTCCGGCCAATCTTGGGTGACGTTCTTGCGAAGCAGGAGGGATACTAATCGGTTTCCTTTTCCGAGGCAAGAAAAAGATGTCGCTTTTTACATGGAAAAATGCACCGGTTCGTTTCCCTGTTTTTTCGGGTTTCACGAACCGTGCATTATTCCTTCAAAACGTCCAAATTCCTGCTCAATTTCCCTGGCGACGACGGCGAACCGCAATCCACAACAAACCGATAAAAGCGAGAACGATTCCCGTAAACGACCCGGTTTCGGTCGAACGGCAACCACCGGAACCGATGGAGAACCGTGTAATTTCCTCGCCGCTGATGTCGACATCCGCGTTCGGGTAAATATCATCCTCGTCACCAGGAGCCACGGCGTCCGTATCGTCTTCCGAACCCTCGGCATCGTCAGTCATGTCGCTATCGTTTGCATCGGTGTCCGCGTCGGCGTCATCGACGATATCGTTATCGCTTTCCAAGATGTCGGTATCGAAATCGTCATCTCCTTCCGTGAGATCCTCGTCCCCACCATCGAACAGGTAGTAGCCGTTAACCGTGATCGTGATGTCTTCCACCTCGTCAGAACCATCGCTCGGCTCCACCAACACCTGAAGGATAATTTCACCATCTGCACCTTCAAGTTGCGTCAGTATTTCCATTCCCGTAAACGACGTTCTCTCTACCGAACCGAGGCACACGGCATCTTCGCCACAATCGCTCCAAGCCACAACCGTCAGATCGACAGCCGATGTGGTTTCTACCGTTACGTCGTAATATCGCGCCAATTCTGTGGAAATCCTGTAATAGGCATCGTTTCGAGTGAGGGTGTCCGACACACAAGGCGGCTCTACCAAGCGTGAAGCGTGATAGCCGGTCATCGACAGCACGACGGCCTGATCTTCCACCAACTCCGTGGCATCCTCGCAACGGTCGTTTTCGGCCAAAACCTCACAAGTTCCCTCGAAACACGCCGATGATGGAGCGCCGTCTTCGCTACAATCGCTCCAATCGTTCATCGTCGGATAATCGCAACCGCTCTCCGGCAGACACAGATCCTCGGTGCAGGGATCGTCGTCGCTGCAATCGATGACTTCACCCGTGCACACTCCGTTCAGACAGGAATCATTTACGGTACATAGGCTTTCATCCGTACATCCGACACCGTCCGGGAGGCTTTGAGCATAGCATTCCATTTGCGTTTCGTCACAAGCACCGACCGTACAAGCCGCATCCAAATCACTGCAATCCATGTCGTCGCCCACACAAATCCCGTCCTCGCAGTGATCCTCTACCGTACAGAACACGCCATCGCTACAAGGTGTGAGATCCATTACCGGATCGGCGAAACACTGATCCAGCATTTCGTCACAAGCTCCGACGGTGCACTCGCCATCGAAGGCCGAGCAATCTCGCTCCGCCGTTCCCGTACATACACCGGAGAGACAGACATCGGTTTCGGTGCAGAACTCTCCATCGTTGCAGGAGGTGTTGTCATCCTTGGGCAAACTTGCACAGGATCGGTCGTTTTCGTCACAAACACCCCAATTGCACTCGTCTTCGAAAGTCGAGCAATTACGCTCGTCGCCGATACAATTTCCGTTTTGGCAATAATCGGAGACGGTGCAGAACAGACCGTCGTTACAAGTGTTTGTATCGTCTTCGACCGCCTGGCAATCCAATGCTTCGTCACAGAAATCATCGGTGCAGGGGTTGTTATCGTTGCAAAGACTGTCCTGAGACTGGTGCGTACAGAGATTCGCGTTCTCGTCGCAGGCATCGATGGTGCACGACACATGATCGTCACAATCTCGTGTCTGGCCTATGCAATTCCCGTTCGAACAGCTATCGACATCGGTACAGAACAGGCCGTCGTCACAAACGTTTGTATCGTCTTCAACGGCCTGACATCCCACGGTGGCATCGCAAAAATCGTCTGTACAGGGATTGTTGTCGTTGCATAGTGCGTCTCTCGTCCTGTGCATACAAAGATTCGTGATGTCGTCACAGTAGTCCAGGGTGCATTCCAGGAAGTCGTCGCAATCGCTGTGGCTGACACATTCCACCGTACAAACCCCGGAGAAACACGTACCGGACTGATTCAGACCAGTCGTACAGTCCAGACCTTCGTTCGTCGCAGGATTCAGACATCCTTGCTGATCGTCACAGCTATCCACCGTACAGAAGTTCCCATCATCACAGAGGGAATCACGGGGATCGAACATGCAGGTGTCAGCTTGCTCGTTGCAACGATCCACAGTGCAAGCAATACCATCGTTACAAGGCGATCCGCTTCCGATACAGTTCCCAGCCTCGCAACGGTCGTTCGCCGTGCAGAAATTACCATCATCGCAGGTGGCCGTATCATCGAAAGTCCGCTGACAACCTACGAAGGGCGAGCAGCTATCCGAGGTGCATGGGTTCGAGTCGTCGCACAATGCATCGACAGCTTCGAAAATGCAGGTTCCCGTCGTCATGTCGCAACGGTCGTTCGTGCAACCGATGCCGTCCGAGCAATCTCCGTCATTTTCGCACTCGGGGATGCACAAACCGCTTTCGCAGGCACCCACCATCCCTGACGATGTGAGGCAGGATGCTTGTTCGTGGTCCGGCTCATACTGGCAACCGGAGTCTTCCTGGCAGCTATCCGCTGTACAAATGGACCCGTCATCGCAAGCCGAATCGTCGGTCAAGTGATTGCAGATGTCGGCCTGTTCGTCGCATCGATCCACCGTGCAATCGATGCCATCGTTGCAATCGTTTATTTCACCTACACACTCACCACCAACACAACGATCCGAAACCGTACAAAACGCGTCATCGTCGCATGTAAGGGTATCGTTCGCAATGAAACGGCACCCTTCGGTGGTACTGCAAACGTTATCGGTACAGGGGTTGTCGTCGTCGCAAAGGTTGTCGTAGGCGCGTACCACGCATTTACCGGAAGACGGTTCGCAGCGCTCCAACGTACAGGCAATGCCGTCGTTGCAATCCGCGTCGTTCGTGCACTCGACGATACAAATACCCTGGGTGCAGGTTCCGGCGTTACCCGAAGCATTGGTGCAGGTCTCGTCTTCCTGATCCGGCGAGTACTGGCATCCCAAGTCGGCATCGCATACATCCGCCGTACAAATGTTGGTATCGTCACAAGCGGCATCGTCAGGCGTGAACCGGCAGGTGTCACTATCTTCCAGGCACGAATCCACCGTGCAATTCACGGTGTCGTTACAGGGATTCCCTTCGCCCATGCACGAACCGTCGCTGCAATAATCGATCGCCGTGCAGAACAACCCGTCGTCACATGCATTGGTATCGTCTTTGTCGAAAATGCAGCCCTGCGTCGGGTTGCAGGAATCGTCGGTACAATCGTTGTCGTCATCGCAACGGTTGTCCATGGCGCGATAGGTGCATTTTCCGATCGACAGATCACAGACATCCTGCGTACATTCGATGCCGTCGTTGCAATCCTCGTTCTGGGTGCAATCCGGCACACAGATGCCGTTTTCGCACGAACCTTCAAGGTTCGAAGCCGTCGTGCAAACCTGTCCCTCGTTATCCGGCGACCATCTGCACCCGCTGTCTGCGTCGCAGATATCCTCTGTGCAGAGCGATCCGTCATCGCAACGTTGGTTCCATGGCTGATGCCTGATTTCACCAATATTGTCCGACAGATTATTCCCCTCCAAGCATTGATCTTCCGTACAGTCAATTCCGTCATCGACATCCGGGGCCGTACCGTTTAAACAACCGTTGCTTACGTCGCAGAATTCCTCTCCGTTGCAATACAGGCCGTCCAGACACACGGTGTCGTCCGGCTCGAAACGACAGGAATCGGTGCTTTCCTCGCAGATATCGTTCGTGCAGTTGACACCATCGTTGCATGGACTTCCCGCCCCACGACATTCCCCCTGAATACAGGCATCGTGCAAGGTACAGAACAGCCCGTCGTTGCAACCGCTTCCATTGGGGTTTTGGCAACTATCACGTTGCTCGTTGCAAGTGTCGTTACACATCTCGCCACCCACACAGGGATCGCCTACATGCACCGTGCAACCACCCTGACCGTCGCAGGTATCCTCACCATTGCAGAACAGATCGTCATTGCAGGATGTAGAAGCAGCCGAGAAACAGTTTTGATCCGCTTCGTTACAGGAATTGTTGCAGGCATCGCCGCCTTCACAGGGATCTCCCGCATGCACGGTACAGTGCCCCTGACCGTCGCAGGTGTCTTCGCCGTTGCAATACAGGTTGTCATCGCAAACCGTATCGAGCGCAGAGAAGCAGGTCTGTTCCATCTCGTTGCACTGGCTGTTGCAAGCATCGCCGTCCTGACATGGATCGCCGGAATGGACGCACAACCCTTCATCGCTGCAAGATTCCTCACCGTTACAGAAGATACCGTCGGTTCCGCAGTCCCCACAGGAGCCGCCACAACCGTCATCACCACACTGTTTACCGTCGCAACTAGGAATACAGGACTGTTCGATGTTCAGTACGTAGTTGCCGCTATTGGTTCCGTATCCATCTATCACGATGGTTAGAACCTGCCCCTCGGTAACCGTTACGTCAACGATAGAGGGGAAGTAATCCGAACCAACGAAATCGTTGCACGCTAGCTCATCACCTGCGCATTCGCCGTCGAGCACCGCAAGCACCGTATCGAAATCCGAACCCGTGGTGGAAATGGTATAAATCCCTGTAGCCGGAGCCGTCCAGAGCAACGTTTCCTCCGGGGCCGTGCTCGTTTGAACGTTGCAGGACGCCCTGAAGTGATCTCCGTTTCCGGCCGTGTTTCCGGTCGCTATCGACTCGCCCACGAGGCTTCCCAAGTCCCCCAAAGGACAGAATTCCTCGCAAAGTCCCGCGTCGGAACACTCTTCGTTGTACTCACAGGTACCGCAACTTCCGCTGCAACCATCGTCGCCGCATTCCTTGCCGTTGCAATCAGGGATGCAACCTACACACTGCCCATTGTCGTCGCAGATCGTTCCCGAATCGCACTCGCCGCAGGAACCACCGCAACCGTCATCGCCGCACTGCAAACCGTTACAAGCGGGGAAGCAGGTCTGTTCGATATTGAGCAGGAAATCTCCGTCCGCCGACCCATAACCATCGATCACGATGACAACGGTCTCATCCGCCACCATGTTTCGCTCGATGGTCGAGGTGCGGATGCTGCCGTCGTCGTCGTCGCAAGCCAACTCTTCCCCACCGCAGGATCCCTCCAGCAGGTACAGCACCGTATCGAACGACGAACCGGTCGTGTCGATCCGATAGGTTCCGTTTTGGGGTGCAGACCAAAGGAAAGTCACTTCGGAAGCTGCGCTGGAATAGGAACAAGAAGGCGTGAAGTAATTACCGAAACCTACCGTGCTGCCTGTGGCGATAGCCTGCCCCGTTTCGACCCGAATATCGACCAGCGGACAATAGGACACGCAAGCCGTTCCGTCGTCGGAACATTCCGTAAATCCATCGCATTCGCCGCAGGAACCGCCACAACCATCGTCACCGCAGATTTTCCCGGTACAATCGTGAATGCATGGCTCCAAAGCAATCGTATCGAACGCGAAGCCATCGGATAAGATCGCGGCATTGTCGTATTGCTGGAATTTGATCAACGTCTGCTCACTCGCCTCCAGCCCCAGCAAAGTCAGAGCTTCAGCGATATCGACACGGAATTCCTTATATGTTCCCGAAATGCCTTCACTTGCATCCAATCCCTTGATTTTGTACCACGTCTCGCCATCGACGCTCAATGCCACACCGTCCGAATAATCGTGACCCTCGAATTGATCGGGCATGACGTGGCTCTCGTCACTGAAGTGCTTGTGCCAGAACGAAAGCATGATGTTGTCCTGCCCGGAAAGGTCCGCAAGCAGCGTCAGTTCATTTAGAGCGTTGGAGCCACTGGCATCCATCAACACATGCTGAGTACCGCCCTGGGGTTCGTTGTAGCTGGAAAGCCTGATGTTACCGCCTGATGTGGAATATTGACTCCAATACGGAGCGAACTCTACATCCTCAAACTCTTCAAGGAAGGGGAAACCGGCGGCTTCTCTCGACTCGCAAAGACCTTCGCTCGAACAAGTTTCGAACATGGTGCATTCGCCGCAGGATTCTCCACAGCCATTGTCGCCGCACTGTTTTCCATCGCAATCCGGGACACAGGTCAGTTCGATATTCAGATTAAACTCGCCCGACTGGCCCATATCCCCATCGATTACGATCACGACCTGCTCGCCGGCACCGAAATAACGGTCGATGGAACCGGAAATCGAACATTCGAGTTCCTCTCCAGCGCAGTCGGAATCCAGCATCGACAAAATCGTATTGAAAGCAGAACCTTCGGTATCAAAAGCATAGTAGCCGTTTTCAGGAGCTTGCCAGAGATACGTCACCTCCGAAGAATCGCCTAAGAAAGAACAGGAGGGATCGAAAAAGTCTCCCATATCCTGCGTACTTCCACTTACGACCGGAGAACCGAGCGACGTTCCAAGATCGTCGGTGGGACAAGCCGAATCGCAACTCGATCCGTCGGCAGAACAGATTTCCAACTCTCCGCACTCGCCACACGAGCCGCCACAGCCATCGTCACCGCAGATTTTCCCGGTGCAATCCGGGAAACACGCATCGATTTCCACATCATCAAAGGCAAAGCCGTCAGCATCGATCGTCGAGTTGTCGTACTGCTGGAAACGAATCAACGTCATGGCGCTCAGCGTAACCCCCTGAGCCGTCGCCCAGTCACCGAGATGAACCTCGAAACGGGTGTACGTCTCGTTCGGGATGTCGCTCGCCGTCAGATCCACAAGCCGTCGCCAGGTCAAACCATCCGTGCTGAGAGCTACGCCGTCGGTCAAACTCTCCCCTTCGAAACTTGCAGGCATCGTATGCGATTCGTCGTTGAAGGCTTTGTGCATGAACGACAACGAAATGTCGGAGCTTTGCGAGAGATCGACCAGCAATTCCAAACCATTGAGTGCGTTGGAGCCTTCCGAATCCATCAGCACGTGGTACGGATCGGAGTACGGTTCGTACTCGCCCGAAATTCGAATTCGACCATTGCCGGTAGAGGAAGTCGTCCAGTATTCGCTAAAAGTGTCACTATCGAAGCTATCAGAGAACGGCACGGTTGCCACGGGACGATCGACGCACTGGGCGTTTTCGTCGCAAGCTTCGAAAATTCCACATTCGCCACAGGAATTTCCGCAACCGTCGTCGCCGCACATTTTTCCATCACAATCGGGAATACAAGGCTCCCCGATGTTGAGTTGGTAATTCCCCGAATTCCCGGAATAAGCATCGATTACAAAAATCACGGATTGCCCTTGCACAACAGAGAGTTCCACCATGGATCTCGTGCTGTTTCCGCTGTCGTCGTCACAGGCCAGCACCTCGCCGTCGCACTCTCCATCGAGAACGCTCAGTACCGTATCGAACGACGATCCTTCCGTCGTAATCGTGTACTGCCCTGTTACGGGAGCCGTCCAGAGGTAGCTCACATCGTTGGCGTTGCTGTTGTCCTGACAGGAAGGAGCAAACAGGTTGTACCCTCCAACCGTGGTGCCCGTGGCTACGGCGTCTCCGAAAACCGTTCCCAAATCTTCCATCGGACAATGAGACACACACAAGCCGCTGTCATCGCAAACATCGAAACCTTCGCATTCGCCGCAGGAACCTCCACAACCGTCGTCACCACAGGTTTTGCCTTCGCAATCGGCCACACAGATCGAGCACAAGCCGTTATCGTCGCAGAGATACCCGTCTTCGCACTCTCCGCAAGTTCCCCCGCAACCGTCGTCGCCACAGTCTTTTCCTTCACAATCCGGGTGACAGGGAGGAGTGATATTCAACACGAAACTCCCAGAGTTCGAACTGTAGCCGTCGATTACGATCACGATGACATCGCCCTCGGTCAGTTCGATCTCGATTCTGGAGCGGGTACTTACTCCCCCATCGTCATCGCAAGCCAACTCTTCGCCTAAGCAACTTTGAGACAAAATCGTCAAAACCGTATCAAACGAGGAATTGTCGGTATCGATTACGAAGGTTCCCGTCTCGGGAGCCTGCCAGGTGTAAGTAATATCCCCGGCATTGCTGGAATTCTGACAGGAAGGAGAGAAATCGTCGTCGCGTCCCGATGTCGTTCCCGTTACGACGGCGTTACCCGTCAGGCTACCCAGGTCATCTACCGGACAGTAGGTGAAACACGCGCCGTCGTCCGAGCATTTTTCCCCTTCCGGGCAATCGCCACAGGAACCGCCGCAGCCATCGGCGCCGCATTCTCTTGCCGTGCAGTCAAAGGGAACACAGACATCGCAAAGACCGTCGATGCATTCCGCGTTGGGTTGGCATTCGCCACAAGAGCCACCGCAACCGTCGTCGCCACATTCCTTGTTTTCGCAATCCGGCATACAAAGCTGCGTGATGTTCAACTGGTAGCTCCCCGTATGCGAGCTATAGCCGTCAATCACGAGAATGATGACTTCGCCTTGTTGCATCTCCATTTGGAACTGGGATCGGGAACCGTCTCCCGAATCGTCGTCACAAGCGATCTCTTCGCCATCGCAATCGTTCCGCAAGGCCAACAAAATCGTGTCGTAGCTGGAAGAATTTGTATCGAACAGGAAAATTCCGTGCTCCGGCGCCGTCCAGGAATACGTCGCATCGGCAGCGTAGCTGTTGGAAGAACAGGTCGGCTCGAAATGATTCTCGCCACCGGTCGTACTCCCGGTCACCACAGCGTTTCCAATTGCGCTGCCCAGGTCGGCCATAGGACAGAACGAGATGCAGAAGCCGTCGTCCGAACAGTTCTCGCCCGATTCGCAATCCCCGCAGGAACCACCGCAGCCGTCGTTGCCACATTCGAGCGTCGTGCAATCTTCGGGAATGCAATCGCTACAAACACCGGCAACACAATCCGAGTTGGGCAGGCATTCCCCGCAAGAACCGCCGCAACCATCGTCGCCACAGTTTTTCCCACTGCAATCGGGACGACAGAACGACACTTCGAACTGAATATCCGTTCCCGATCCACCGATTTCGCGGATGCTGAAATCGCCTACCGTCGTACCATCGGAAAAGAAAGGATAGGGATTCTGCCCGGAACCGAAAATGGTCCGGCCTTCGTCCTCGGTCAGATGGGCTTGGGAGACATCGCCATCGTTCGTCAGATTCCCATCCGGACGAAACAGGTACACTTCGTTCGGGGGACCACTGGCGTTACCGAGGCCGTCCCGTGTGGAATCGACGCGATACACCAAAAGACCGGAACCGGGCAAAGAGCTTTCATAGCGCCCGGTAGCTCGACGATGTTCGAGAACGAAGTACTCGTCTACCGAATCCTCGCTGTAAATCTTGTAGGCCGCGTGCGGCGAAATAGACAAGCTATCCAGCGTATAAGTTCCCGAAGCGGTGATTTCGGGAATGGAATCGAACCACTCGCCGTAGCGCATTTTCATAAACGCACTCATATGCTGGGGAATATCCGCCGTCGAAGCCATCAGATCCCAGGGACCGACCGGGTTGTCGTTGGTGTCGTAATTGTAGAGATCGGGCGCTCCCAGGGAGTGGAACATTTCGTGGCACAACACACCCACATCCAGGGTTTCCTGCAACTGGAAGTTGTAGTCGAACACTCTCGCCCCATTGATCGTCACGGACTCCGAATACAACACCCATTGATGGGGCCAAAGCAGCGTACTCCAGCCATCCGGTCCGCCCTGGACTACGAACACCACGTTATCCACGTTTCCATCGTCGTCGGAATCGACATCCAACGAGGTCGGCACCTGCGCCGAAATGGCCTCGACGGCTTTTTTCAGCAGGGTGTGTTCGCGAACGATGCGCTCCGAACCGTATTCACCACCCTCGTATCCTTCAGGATTACTGATGGCGTCGTACGGCAGGTAATAGTTCCTAGTATGGGAATCTTGAAAAGAAATCACGCCGGGACCGGAGGTGGAGGGATAAAACGTGGATACGAGATCCAACTGACCGCTGGATACTTCGTCGAAGTAGTCCCGCATCGAAACATCGTTCTGTGCATTGAAGAAGGTTTCGAAATGGTTTAGCGACTCGACGAACTGATCCTGATCGGAAAACCGGATGAAAACCACGAGGTTGTTCACCGTTCCGGTCGTGCTCATCCGTACGATCGGTGAAAGTTCCGTACGTCCCTGAATGATCGGTGAGGTCATGCGCCGTTGCCGGATCACGGGAACCTCGTCCGCCAGATTTGGAGAGATATCGAGAAGAATGGGATCGCTCAGACCCGCAGGATGGGACGAAGGCACGAGCTGTCCGTTTTTCTTCTCGGCATAAACGTAAGCACCGGTATTGGGGTCTTTAACGACCGTATATCCCAATGCATCGTGCAGGACATTGTAAAATTCGTCGCCGCTAGCATAGAGTTGCATCATCGTGCCATCGGGCTGTTTTACGACCACAGGCACATTTTTCAGAGGTGCGGCATTAAGCGAGGAATAAGAAAAAATAATCCCCAGCAACAACACAAACTTACAAAAAAAACGTCCAGACAAGGCAAACATCGTATCCTCCGGTACAACCAAAACATGCATGTATTGGCAAGTTGAACAGGCGATTATCAAACGCCGTATTCCGAAACGCGAATTTTCAGCCAATTTCCCTAAATCGTGTTCCTCATGTATCCCGAAATCTTCGGTAGGGCAAGAAGAGTCCAACACGATGGAAAACGATATCGTTTTTTCCTACAAGTCTTCTCCTAACTACTGTTTTTACCATCCTTTCAGCGATCCACATAGTGTGAAATAGGACAATTTTGCTCCAAAAGCACAATAAGTGTTGACTCACGGGGTACCATCGCTACGATAGCGCTCGTTTCGGAGAACCGTTCAGGAGTTCGAATGACGGCTCGGTTTGAAGCAATTGTTGTTGGAGGAGGACACGCCGGATGCGAGGCAGCTTTGGCGCTGGCACGCTTGGGGGTGGATTGCGCCCTCGTTTCTCCTCAGATTTCCCGTATCGCCTTTATGAGTTGCAATCCGTCCGTAGGAGGATTGGCCAAGGGGCATATCGTTCGTGAAATCGATGCTTTAGGCGGCGAAATGCCTTACGTCGCAGACCAGACCGCCATCCAGTTCCGCATTCTCAACAGCACCAAAGGTCCGGCGGTACGAGCATCTCGGGTTCAATCCGACATGGCGCGGTATGCCGCGAAAATGCAGGAGATTCTCCAGCAACAACCAGGATTGACCCTCCTAGAAGCCGAAACCGAAGAATTGATCGTCGAAAACGGTCGCGTTATCGGTATCGGACTCAATGGAGGCGAGCGTGTCGAGGCCAAAGGCGTCATTCTCACCACCGGAACTTTTTTAGGTGGCTTGCTATACGTCGGCGAGGATATCACCCCCGGTGGTCGAGTGGGCGATCCACCAGCGGTTAAGTTATCGAAATCACTGAGAGAACATGGGCTCGAACTGGCTCGACTGAAAACCGGAACCCCCCCGAGGCTGGATGGCGATACCATCGACATCAGCAAGATGGAGGATCAACCGGGGGATGAGCGCATCGTGCCGTTTTCCCACCGCACGGATCGCTATCCACTGCCCCAAGTACATTGTTACATCACCTACACCAACGACGACACCCACCGGGAAATCCGTAAAGGTATCGACCGATCCCCGCTGTTTTCGGGAAAAATCGAGGGACAAGGACCGCGTTATTGCCCCTCCATCGAAGACAAGGTGATGCGATTTCCCCATCGGAAACGCCACCATGTTTTCGTCGAGCCTATCGGTCTGGACTCGAATTGGATCTACCCCAATGGCGTATCCACTTCACTGCCTCGCGACGTGCAGGAACGCTACATTCCCACCATTCCCGGCCTGGAAGACGCCAAAATCGTTCAATACGGCTACGCGGTGGACTATGATTTCACCCCCCCGCGACAACTTCGACCGACGCTGGAAACGTTTCGTATCGACGGGTTATATTGCGCAGGACAGATCAACGGAACCAGCGGTTACGAGGAAGCCGCCGGACAAGGACTGATGGCCGGAATCAACCTCGCCCGCAAGCTTCACGGCAACGAAGAAATCGTGCTGCGTCGTGACCAGGCTTACATCGGGGTATTGATCGACGACCTCACGACACTGGGTACCAACGAGCCCTATCGAATGTTCACCTCCCGAGCGGAATTCCGCCTGCTGTTGCGGGAAGACAACGCCGCTTTTCGTCTGACGGAGTTGGGATACGAAGTCGGTCTGGTTTCCGAAGAGCGCCGCGAGCAGGTCCGAGAAGAAAAAGCGAAAATCGACCGTGAAATCCAACGGTTGAACCGGGTAACCGTCGCCCCTTCGGTGGAGCTTTCCCAGTTGCTGCAACAAAAGAACTCGCCCGACCTGCAAAACACGCAATCGCTTTCAAGGCTGCTACGACGGCCCGAAGTCGGTTGGCGCGACTGGCCGGAAATCGATCCTTCGTGCAGCGAGATTCCCGACGAGATCCGCGAAAAAGTGGAAATCGAGCTGAAGTACGAAGGATATATCGAACGAGCCACCACCCAGGCCGAACGAATGAGAACGCTGGAGAGCATGAGAATTCCGGATGACCTTGACGTTAGTGAAATCGCCGGGTTATCTATAGAAGTCAAAGAGAAGCTCATGCATTTTCGACCGCATACCATCGCCCAGGCCGGACGAATCAGCGGTATCACTCCGGCGGCGGTTTCAACGCTTGTTCTGTTTTTGGAAAAAAGAAAAAGGCAAAAATCGTGAAAAACAACGAATTCGATATCGTCGTAGTCGGGGCGGGAACCTCCGGGTCCGCTACTGCCTATCATTTCGCACGCTTCGGTTTCAATGTCGCTTTGCTGGACGCCCTGCCCTTCGACAAAGCCGGACCCACTTGGAGCAACGGACTTGCTCCCTGGATGATCGACCGGGCGGAAATCGATCAGCCCTCCAAACCCGAGTTGATGGCGAGAGATTTTCCTGTCGTCATGATGGACAAAACGACCAAGCACAGGATTTTCCTGGAAAAATCTCCACTTCACGATCTCGATATGCGCCTTCTTGTCGCTCGTCTTCAGAAACTGGCGATCGAGAAAGGATGTACGGCCTTCGAACAGACCATTCCCGAACGATTCCACTTCGAGAATGACCGTCCGACAACCTTGACCGTTACCCAGACTTTGGATGGAAAATCCGAAAGCTTCGACCTGAAAGCCCGACTGTTCGTGGACGCCACGGGAAGAAACGGTGCGCTACGCTCGAAAGTGCCGCAACTAGCGAGAATCTGCCCGCCGGTTGCCTCGAAACACCTGTGCACAGCAGCACAGGAAGTGCATGAAATCGCAGACGTTTCCGCTGCTCGTGAGGCCCTCGCACAACTAAACCTCCAACCCGAGACGGCCAACACCCTCCTCGGTGTGGAAGGTGGATTCTCGACGATCATGTACAATGTCAGTTTCGAACACGAGCACGTCGCGATTCTCTGCGGCTCTCTCGCCGACGGTCGATTCAAAACCGGACCGGAACTGATGGAGGAATTTCTCGCACAACGCCCCTGGATCGGTCCGAAGATTTCGGGCGGTAGCGCCTTGATTCCCATGCGCCGCCCGTACGACTGCTTCGCTCTCGAAGGTATTGCCCTGGTCGGCAACGCTGCCTGTCAGGTCTTCCCTGCCCATGCTAGCGGTATCTGTACCGGAATGATTGCCGGTTTGACTCTTGCCCAGATCGCTCGTAAAAACCTCGACCCAGGCTGTCGGGAAGTCATGTGGGGATACCAACACGCTTTCATGACGGAATTCGGCAAGGTCAACGCCGCCTATGATGTTTTCCGCCGTCTGTCGCAAACGCTCACGTCCGAGGACATCGGTGCCCTGCTGTTTTCGGGACTGAATTCCCCCACAACCTCGTTTGCAGCAATCAACCAGCACATGCCACCGCTTTCTCCGTCCGAAATCGTCCGTCTGCTTTTCGCCAGCATCAAAGCGCCATCACTGGCGGGCCGAATGCTGCCCGAAGTGGCGAAAATGAACCTCGTGTATCGCCTGTACGAACGCTATCCCCGCCGTGCGGAACCCAAACACCTGAAACGCTGGTCACGGGCCGTCGCCAGGATCTTCAACGAAACCCCGGATATCGCCTAACGAGGACAGAACACCCCCAAAATCCACGATCGCAGGTCGGGCTATTGTATGCCTGACCTGCGATTTTTGTCTTATATTGCCCTCCTATACCTGGATTCTTGACAAGCCGCCTGCATCCACTACAATCTTCCTGTTCACGAAAACCAAGCTAATCTTCCAGCAAACGAATGAATTTGGGGTGGCGCCCGGAAAAGGCAGGGATATGGGAGCAACAAACCAACGTGCACAATGGAATTCCAAACTAGGCTTTATTCTGGCCGCAGCCGGTTCGGCGGTAGGTCTTGGAAATATCTGGCGTTTCCCGTATGTCACTCAGGAAAACGGCGGCGGTATTTTCGTGCTGCTATACCTTGTCGCGGTGGTTTTTATCGGATTGCCGGTCATGCTGGCCGAGTTGACCATTGGCCGTCACACCCAACGCAACCCTGTTGGAGCCTTTAAAAAAATCAGCCCACGCTGGAAATTCGTCGGCTTGCTGGGCGTCGCGACCGGCGCAGGAATTCTCTCGTATTATTCAGTGGTTGCAGGGTGGACTGTAGGCTATATAATCAAATCCGCCACAGGAGATCTCGACCCCAAAGGTTTCGGAGCTTTTCTCGGGAATGCTCCGTTGCAGATTTCCTACCTTATTCTTTTCCTGGGACTGACCGGATTCGTTGTGGCCCGTGGCGTCAAAGACGGCATCGAGCGCATGGCCAAGCTACTCATGCCGCTTCTTTTGCTGATGATGATCGGCCTGATCATCCGTGGGTTGACCCTTCCCACCGCCGCCGAAGGACTGAAATATTTCCTGATGCCCGATATCGACGGACTTTCAGGAAAAACGGTGCTTTACGCTATCGGTCAGGCGTTTTATTCGCTCTCGCTGGGTATGGGTGCGATGATCACCTACGGCGCATACATCGGCAAAAAGGACAACCTCGCCACCAGCGCTCTGGCGGTCGTGTCATTCGACACACTGATTGCCATTCTTGCAGGCTTTCTTATTTTCCCGGTCATCGGTCACAGCCTTGAAAAGGGCGGTGCCGGGCTGGTATTCGTCACGATGATCGAGCAATTCAACCAGATTCCCCAGGGACAGTGGATCGCCCTGGCCTTCTTCCTGTTGCTCGCCGTAGCAGCGCTGACATCGACCGTCTCCCTGCTCGAAGTAGTCACCGCTTATTTCATCGACGAATGGAAGTTTTCACGGCTTAAAAGCGTGATCATTGTCTGTATCGTAACGGGATTGTTGGGGATTCCTTCTGCGCTCTCACTAGGAGCGGTTTCCGGTCTGAGCGACATTGTTGGAGGCAAAGGATTCCTGGACCTGATGGATTTCCTCATCGGCAACGTCTCTCTGTGCATCGGAGCCTTGCTGACGTGCATTTTCCTGGTCTACCGCTGGGGAATCGGCAATGCCGCCGAAGAAGTCATCGCCTCCGCACCGAGTTTCAAACCCTACGTCCAGATCTGGCGCGTGCTGCTCGGCGGCATCGTACCGCTGGCGATCCTTAGCCTGATCGTCTACATGGCCGTTACGGGCGGAAGTCTGTAAGGAGAGAAAAGCCAACAGAGACAGGAAAAGCTCTCTACCTGCTACAAACAAATTAATTCAACCGCTCTTTAGACTTGCCAGAAAAGGAACCAATGCCTTTGATTTGCTTGTACAAATCAGCAAGTCAACGACCCTCGCCTAAAGGCGAGGGCTTGAAGATAGAAGCTGAACGACGACTAAAGTCATCGCTCATCTTCTCCCTCGACCCGAAAGTTTTTACCTCCATCCGAAGGAGAGCCCTTCTCCTGCATTCGGATGTATTCCATAATCACTTCATCCGTTACGTTCCCACTGCTGGCCACAAAATATCCGCGAGCCCAAAGATGCCGTCCCCAAAAGGCTTTCTGGATGTGACGAAACTCCATCATCAACTTTCGTGACGTTTTGCCTTTGATCAACTGCATGATCTTGCTCGCCGATAGATTCGGAGGACAAGAGACGAAAAGATGCACATGATCCTTTGATACGTGACCCTCTAAAATTTCTATCTCATTCGCTTTGCAAATTTCGATGACCAATTCCCGAAGTCGAAGCCCTACTGCTCCACCCAAAACAGCCTTCCGGTATTTCGTAATCCACACAAAATGGTACTTCAGATCGAATCGCGTATGCGCACTTGTTCGGTAATTTTCCATGCCTCATAGTAGCAACACACCAAGAGAAAACCTAAAGGTTTCGCCTAAAGGCGAGGGATTTAAACCCATCGTGGGACATTAATGTTCGATTTTAAGCCTTTGAATTCCATCAACAGGTGGGAAAATCTGGAGCAAGAGGATGTTATAGGGTTTGGTCTTCTTGGATTTTTCTATTTATATACTCATACGCTTCATCTTCTTCTTGAGTAAAAACCATACCTTCTTTCAATTTTGCAGAAGATAATAAATGCTTTTGTCTCGAAAATGAAGAAGTCAAATCTTCACTTAAAAAAGCTTCTTTATTCTCCTGAAACCATTGCTCTATATCGATATTGCTTCTCATTAATCTATCTCCCATCAGAATTGATTGAGTTAAATGCTTCTTATGATTATCATTAAAAACGAGAGTGTTCTCGTTTTGTCCAATTTTGAAACTTCAAATGTAGTGACTAAATTCACCCAATCCATTGCATCCCACTAAAGATGCAGATCGACCAACTTCTTGCAAACTGGAGTATAAGCATGACACTTTAATAAAGTCAATCGACTATAGCATTTTATTAGCATATTTCCCTATTTGTTCAAACATTTGAATAAAAAACGCAAGTTTTCTTTCTAAGCACTTAACATTTTACGCTTTTCATAATTCCTAGCATAATTCGACAGTAACTGACAAGTTTCTATCCAGGCTCTATTACGAGCAACCATTCGAAGATCCTCTTCATTATTAAATGTTTGGTCAATATTTCTTAGCAATCGACGAAAAGCAACAAGGATCTGCGATGGTCCGAAATCTTCTGGAACTTCTAAAAACAGATTGTTATTGGGATCGATATTGACAATTTTATGCGTTTTAGCGAGTTTTTCTGATCGTTGAAGAGCCTGTAAATACAATTCTTCATTTTTAAAGTTCAACCCATCATCATCCATGCGATACTCATCCTCATTGAACTTTGAAAAATCTGATTGGGGATAAACTTTTGTGATTAGCTTTTGTTGAATCCATTTAGTAATTTCATTTACCCTGTCACGGGTAACCTTATGTTGTTTTGTCGGAAATGAAATCTTCAAAAGATCTTCGATTTTTTTTCCAATTTTCTTATCTGTTTGATGCGAACTGAGATGTTTGAGAAGTTTTTTATACCTCGTTCGAACTTCGATAAGATTCCCCTTAGATGTATGTGCCCCAGATAGATTTAGCACTTGCCCATTATCGAATCCCTCTTTGGCCCAGTGCATGAACTCATTCAAGTATATAACCCTAAACAACATATTCTCATCTTGTTCTCTCCGATTTCTTTTCGCTTGCTGATTACTGGTTGACTCCAGTATCCCTGTAATGCGGTAACTGAAATATTCATGCAATAGAGCTTCGACATACGAACTCAAATCAAAATGAAATCCAATAATAAGAGCTAGTAAATCCATTTGACATTCAGTAATAAGCTGCATATATCCGGGAAGCACATCTTCTTGTATGGTATGTTCATCTTCTCTGGGGTAACTCTTTTTGAGCACCTCGATCATACGTATTTTATCGGTTTTTTGAATTTCAGGGAGCGGCTTAGACTTCTCGACTATACTAAAGAAAGCATGTCCAGCAACTTCATGGTACAATGCACCGACGGAATAAACATCCAAAGAGTACGTAACTGGTAACCGCACTATTTGATTTTGCTCATCAAATGACATTTTGGCATCGTTACTGAATAGAACACTTACAAAATATGGCAATCCAAAACAATCCTCTGAAATTGATTCAATTTCATAATTGATACTATTGATTGCTTTTTGAAGTGTTTGAAGACCTCCCCTAAACTCTCTTCCACCAACGTAATCTTCCTCAAATCCATAAATTCCTTGTGTGGCCTGCCTTATCAAGATTTCACAAAAACGAACATGTTTATATAAATCATCTTGTATTTTCGGGATTTCCTCAAGTTTTCCATGGTCATAGAATGATTTGACCTTTTTTAAAAGAATAAACATCCATTCAATAGTGTTCTCCATACCAAAAAGATATTCGAATGTTTTTACATTTTTTCTTAAATTAGTATAACGTTCAATCACTTTTTTTATCAGAAGAAGCAATTCTTTACCTAACAACAAGGGAAGCAACTTTTTATATTCTTCGCCTTCTATATATTGCTCGATTTTAAGTTTTTCCAATTCCGGAGGTGAATAATATGGAGGAGAAGGATTTTTTGTTTCAATCGGTTTTTCTTTATTCGGAAAAAATCTTGTCACGGAAAAATTGTGAGAAGGGATATGCTCTTCCGAGGCAAAAAGATTCACCATGCCTTTCATAGTATTACAAAACGTCAATGGCTTGCCATTGAACACCGGGAGGTGAATCATTAAATCGCATTTACCGAAAATGCTCGAACATCTCTGCTGATCTGTTTCCAGTGGCAATTTATCGTAAAAAGAGTCAATCAAAGACTTTTGAAAAGTGGGCTTGACACTAATCAGAATTTTGCTTTCAAGATCCCGGTTGTCTTCATCGAGAATCCGATGCGTGCTTGATTCTTTCTCTTCTAGAAAGCTGTTCCACATATTATCGCTAATCGTTACGTGGGACGAGCAATCGATTAAAACAGGTTCCTCACTAGATTCGTTGTTCGTGTATCCCAATTCACCGATCGTAAGATTGCAAAGTTCTTTCAGTGAATTCAAAACACGGGTAACTGAGGTGCTTTCCGAAATGAGAAGATATTCCGCCCACCCATGGCTTCCCAACAGCCGACACCAATCAAACTTCGTTCCTCTAAAAACCTTTCGCCACGCAAGTTTTTCCTCGAAAAGTTTTTCGGCGATTTCTTTTTCAGGCGTCCTTTTGCTTAGATTGGGAATATTCCTATAGTAAAGAGAAGGGTTGAGCTTTAGGAAAGTATAGACGACCAAAGGACCGGAGGTTTCCCCATCGGGAATCTTTCGGTCATCACGAATCCACTCATATAGCAAATGGTACTTGGTATCACGAATCTCAGGAATATGTGGAAGTCGGCCAACAACATCGTACTTTTTCACCCGAAGAGCAAACACCAAATCCGCAGGCCCAAAAGCCAACAAAGCCTGTTTTTCCTTAATATCAGCATCAGAAAATGTTTTAAGCTGATCCGCAGCTTTCCTTACTTTGGAAGGATGAGACTTATTGATCCCAAGAATGTACAAGCGATTATTCATGGTGCTACACAACCCGTTCTTCATATATTAAGAATATTTACTTGTAAAGAGCATAGCATACGCTTAGATATCGAACAAGCTTTTTTTGCGCATTTACGAACAGTGCCGATTGCTTGATGGGCATAGGAAAATCCAGTTTTTATTTGTGCTTTTGCATTATCAAATGCTATGCTTTTTTTCTTTGTTTCTTGACAATCAAGTGTATTTTACATTCTCTCATATAAAGCGCATACATTTTCCACGATACGAGAACATTGAACCTTTTTCTCTTGAGGAATTCCGATGTCTGTCCATACTCCTTTCAAACACCGAATCGTGACAAGCTACCGCAACGCCCGGTACAAATCTGAGTCGGGAGAAAGCATCATGGCTCGGGCCTGCTGGCTGAGTTGGATGGTTCCGAAGAAGATCATTCGACGAGCCGTCACGTTGCTACTCGTAGCCGGACTCGCTTTAGGTGCAGGATGCAGTGAAAACGAAGATAACGAAAGAGAAGAAGATTATGATAACGATATGAGACCCGCCGGCGCAGATGTTTATATGTGCAGCGGTTCGGAATTCATCAACTGCACCCGTGGAGTTGCAAAATATTGCGAAGATAAAGAAGAAACATATTCCGACTGCATGGATTATTGCCAGGAACATTTCGGCACGGATTACTACTCCCAAGGTTGTGACGTAACAAACTCTGACAATTTTTGCAGCTGCGTTCAGACAACTTGCGACAGCGACGCTCCTTTAGGATGCGACAGCGAGGGCAACTTTTGGAAATGCCTCGATGGCAAAATACAAATGGTATCTTGTTGGGACGAAAGCGAATGCCCGTTTTTCGAGGACGCAAAATACAAGAAAGGCCTATACGCTGCATATTGCATATTGGGCGACCAAACATGCCAATGCATTTATACACACTCACCTATCTCATGTAGCTCAACAACCGAACGTTGCGTAGAAAACTCCATCTGGCTTGCATGTTCCGAAGAGCTATACTACGAACCAGTGTTTTGCGATAACTATTGCCAAAACACCTATGGCGAGTCGTATATCGCAGTTGGATGTGATGACGAAGCCGAAGAGCATTGCCTGTGTGAAGTCGCTTCAACGGAGAATAACAAGAAGTAGTCGGCACAAAGTTTCCTCTCGTCCTTTTTCACTATACATTTCTCCTTAACCATTTGAATCAATTGACAAAAAAGCGGGGACCGCATATGCGGTCCCCGCTTCGGCGAATGAAACCAGGGAAGGTAGTCTGGTGTTTCGCTTCGCTAGATGATTACTTCGCGCCTTCGATAAGGTCTTCGACCACGGAGGGATCGGCCAGCGTGCTGGTGTCGCCCACTTGATCCGGGGTGCCTTCGGCGATTTTGCGAAGGATGCGGCGCATGATTTTGCCGGAACGGGTCTTCGGCAGCGCGTCGGCGAACTGGATCTTGTCAGGGGTCGCGATCGGGCCGATTTCGGCACGGACGTGCTTGACCAAGTTCTTGAGCAGGTCGTCGGTCTTATCGACACCCTGTTTCACGGTCACGAAGGCATAGATGCCCTGGCCTTTGATATCGTGCGGCATACCGACGACAGCGGCTTCGGCAACGTCTTCGTGGGAAACGAGGGCGCTCTCGACTTCGGCGGTACCAATGCGGTGACCGGACACGTTGATGACGTCATCCACGCGGCCCATCAGCCAGTAGTAACCTTCTTCGTCCACGCGGGCGCCGTCACCGGTGAAGTACAGTCCCTCGAACATGGAGAAGTAAACTTCTTTGAAGCGCTGATGCTGTCCGTACACGGTGCGCATCATGGAAGGCCACGGCTCGGTCAGGACGAGGTAGCCGCCTTCGTTCACGTTGCATTCGCTTCCGTCGTCACGAATGACTTTCGGGCGCACGCCGAAGAACGGCACGGTCGCGCTACCGGGCTTGATCGGAACGGCACCGGGGATCGGCGAGATCAGGATTCCGCCGGTCTCAGTCTGCCACCAGGTATCCACGATCGGGCAACGTCCGCCACCGATTTTGTTGTAGTACCACATCCAGGCTTCGGGGTTGATCGGTTCGCCGACCGTACCCAGAAGGCGCAGGCTGGAAAGATCGTGGCTGTCCACCCAGGAGTCGCCCTTGGAGATCAGAGCGCGAATGGCGGTGGGGGCGGTGTAGAACTGAGAAACTTTGTATTTGTCGACCACGTCCCAGAAACGTCCGGCGTCGGGATAGGTGGGCACGCCTTCGAACATAACTTCGGTAGCGGCGTTGAGCAGAGGACCGTACACGATGTAGCTGTGGCCGGTGACCCATCCGATATCCGCGGTGCACCAGAACACATCGTCTTTCTGGTAATCGAAGATGTACTTGAAGGTAGTGGCGGTGTAGATCATGTATCCGCCGACGTTGTGCTGCACGCCCTTGGGCTTTCCGGTGGAGCCGGAGGTGTAAAGGATGAAGAGAGGATCTTCGGCGTCCATGATTTCCACGGGGCAATCGGTGGAGGCTTCCGCCACGGCTTCGTGGTACCACAGATCGCGGCCTTCCTTCATTTCGATGTCAAGGCCTTTGCCTTCGCCGACGCGCTGGACGACGATGCAGTTCTTCACGGTGACGCCTTCTTCTTGGGCCAATTCCATGGCACGGTCGGCATTGCCTTTGAGGGGCACAGGCTTGGAACCACGGAAGGTGCCGTCGGAAGTCAGCAGGAAGGTGCATTCGGAGTCGACGATACGATCTTTCAGAGCTTCGGGGGAGAATCCACCGAAGACCACGGAGTGGATGGCACCGATGCGGGCACAGGCCAACAGCGTGTAAGAAAGTTCGGGAATCATCGGCATGTAAACGCTGACGCGGTCGCCTTTTTTGACGCCCAGTTTGCGCATGGTGTTGGCCAGCTTGGAGACTTCGTCTTTCAGCTCACCGTAAGTGATCTTGCGTTCTTCGCCCGGCTCATTGCCTTCCCAGTAGATGGCAACGCGTTCGGGATCGGCTTCGGCGTGGCGGTCAACGGCGTTGTAGCAGATGTTGGTTTTCGCGCCTTCAAACCATTTGATCGAAATGTCGCCGGTGAAATCGAAGTTGCGGATGTTATCCCACTTTTTGTCCCACCAGAACGTGTCGGCGATCTCGCCCCAGAAGCCAGCGGGATCTTCGATCGAACGATCGTACATTTCTTTGTACTGTTCGAAATTCTTTACCCAGGCTTTGTCGGCCCATTCGGGAGTTTCGAACTTCCGGTTTTCGTCCATCATTGAAGTAATCTGTTGTTTCTCTTCGGACATACTCTCCTCCTGTGGATTGAAAAAAACACATCATTCGGTATGCATCAATTCCGCTGATTCCCTAGCGGCAGGGTGTCTCATCTCACGGGTGTGTCATCCACACCCTTCTCTTAACCATCAAACATTGCATTTTTCCGGCAATGCGATTCCCGAGAAAATCGGGAATCGCTTTTTACCGGAGAGATTGATTCGATTACGCGGCTTCGGTAGCTACTTCAGCTTCCTTTTCCGCTTTTTCTTTGGCGCTTTTAGCCATGGCGGAGCTGACGAAGGTCAACACGGCGGCGAGAACCATCAGGCCACCGGCGATGTAGAACGCCAGGTCTGTGTTACCGGTAGCATCTTTGATCATTCCGGCGATACGCGGGAGAATCAATCCACCCACGCCCCAGGCGGTGAACATGATGCCGTAGTTAAGGCCGAATCCCTTCAGGCCGAAGTAATCTTTCGTCGCCGAGGGGAAGAGGGTCAGGTTGGAACCGTAGTTGGCTCCGGCGAGCAGAACCAGCAGCAGCAGCGCCACAGCATTTTGCTGCACGAAAATCAGGCTGACAACCGTAATGGCCTGGAGAATGAAGAAGCCCAGCATCGTCATCTGACGACCGATTTTGTCGGAGATGATTCCGGCCAGCACGCGGCCACCGGCGTTACCCACGGCCAGCACAGCAACGACGACGAAAGCATATTCGCCCATGGACGCTTTGCCCAAAGGAGCGGCGCTTTTGATAACCATCAGACCAGCCGCAGCACCGCAGGCGTACATCAGCCAGAGAACGTAGAATTGAGGGGTTTTGAGCATTTCGCGCCAGTTGACATCGATCGCTGCGGCAGGCGCAGCAGGAGCAGCCGCTTTGCTATCGTTTTTCGTTGCAGCTTGCGGCGGAACATAACCGGCAGGCGGGTTATTGAGAAGCATCGCCAGTCCGCAAACCACGATCATGAAGGCAATGCCGAAAATGATCATCGAATTGGACACGCCGTAGGTTTTTGTCAAATAGGCGGCCAGAGGTGCGATGTATACGCTGGCGAGACCAAATCCTGCAACAACGATTCCGGCAATCAGACCGGTTTTAGCAGGCGGGAACCATTTTACCGCCGCAGGCGTCGCCGTCGCATAGCCGAAGCCGATTCCGATTCCGCCCAACACACCGAAGCCAATGACGAAGCCCACATAGCTGGAGCCCATCAAACCAGCCATCAAGAGTCCCAGACCCACGAGAACTCCACCGATCATCGCGACCCAGCGGGGGCCGATGCGGTCCTGAAGACGTCCGGCAAGGATCATCGCCAGAGCGAAAACGAAACAGGCCACTGCATAGGGGTCCGATTTCTGGGCGGCGGTCCATCCCCATTCCTTTGGAATTGCCGCGCTGATGACGCTCCAGGTGTACAGAACACCCAGAGCCAAGTTAATGCCGGTTCCGGCTAACGTTACGATCCAACCTCGATTCCGCTCTGTCGCCATTTCCCATTCCTCCACGAAGTCAAAAGACAAAACTGAGCACAGGTACGTTCGATTTCGCTCCAATACAACCACTGATCGTTATATTCGGAGATCCTGCAAGTTAGAGCCTCCCGTCCCCCGGGAGTGCGTTATCTTTTGAAAAATTATCCGGATCCGCCTCATGTCGTACCGACGACTCATGTTAAAAAACATGCTGACCAAGCCGCCGGTATCCGGTGAGACCCGGATAAAGTCAGGCGTTTCTAAACACAGATTGCGCAGTGTGTCAAGCGTGGTTTCGAAAAAAAGACTCCTTTTCCAAAACAATTTTCAGGAGTTGGTATAAAGACTTAGAAGCTCAAAACCTACTGTTCATGGTGCATTTTGCGAATCATCCTGAAAATGTTAGCGTTTCGCTATTTGTATGGCGCATCAAACTTAACACTCTGCGTTATCAAGCAACCCTATTTTTTTTCATGGGAGCTTTAAAATATTTTGAGTGCAATACGTTATTTTGAGTGCGGTCTAACGATTTTTTCGCCCGAGGATAGCTTAACCTTTCAGTTTTTCGTGGTAGGCACTTTCCGGGCTTTCGCTTTCTTCCGGACTGAGATGCGGGGGAAGCAGGTGGGGAAACATGTATTCATACAACCATGGACCAACCATGAAAACGCCGATGACAGCCACCAGGATTCCAACAACACCATCGACCACGTAATGGAAATGACCGTATACGGTTGAAATGCAAAGACTGATCACGATCGGTGCGGAAACCCAGAACGCTTTACGGAAATAGGTCCAGGCCAAAAAGAAAATCCCTACGGTTCCGGCAATATGTCCTGAAGGCATCGCCGATCCGGGTACGTCGGCTCCACTTAGAAACGATGCAGCGAAAGCCGAAATAGGTCCGGCATGGAGATGTCCGCCGATATCCGAATATCGGTAAATCGGGCCTTCCACCGGGAAAATCGATTGTGGGAGAAAACAGAAAAAGAACATCGTCACGGTCATAATGAACGCAACGTGGTAAAATTCCCGTGTTTTCCCTTTGAAATACAGATACAGCGGCAGATATAGCGTGATGTAATAAAAAGACAGGTAGGAGAAGTTCATGTATTCTGTAAGCCAATAATTGTTATTTCCCAACCGCTTGACGAGTTCCACACCGGGACTGTATCCGAACAGCGCCACATCCACGGCCTCCACATAAGCATCCAGAGGCTGGCTGAAAAACATCCGGCTGACAGGCTCGGTCCAGTTGTAATAAATCCCCAGTAGAAATGCAGCATACATGTTGCGTAAAAAGCGCATAACCGGGTTTTGCAGCAACGGATGACGGGCGGAATCCTGCACGGGGGACGCCACGAGGGCGATAAATACAACGATCATATGCAGACCGAAATAGGTCCACGCCTGCGGACCTATGGCTTCGTGTCGAATCGCGATCAACAGCGCCGAAAAAAGACTATACCCCCCGGTAACGTAGTCCATCGGTGTAAGATGAGATAGATAATTCTTGAGTGTCAACGGTAGGATTCTCCGGTCGGGTCCGGTGGAAAGCCGGATTGTGGGTTCATGCAGCTTTGGCCTTAAGCCCTTTCGCCGTTTCGTTTTCAGGCGGTCGGATAAAGCGGTCGAGCAAGAACGGCAATAAAACCATCACGCCGAACCAACTTAAGGCGACACCTATGCTTCCCAGCATTCCAATGGTTTTCAGCCCTTTGTGTTCCACGAACAGCAATCCCATGAAACCGGCCATCGTAGTCCAACTACTTGCCGTCACGGTCACACCGGTGGAGCGTAACGTATCGGCTAAACCTTTCGAACGTGGGTCGAGATGCCGGTGATAAAGATGGATCGCTCCGTCAATGCCTACACCTAAAATCACCGGAATCACGATAATGTTATACAAACTTAACCGGATATTAGCAAGTCCCATGATCCCTGCTGTCCACAAAGACGACAGAGCAAGCACACCGAAAAGAATGCAAGTACCCGATATTCTTCGGGTAAACAGGAATAGAATCACGATCAGCGCCAGACTTACCAGCACGAGCAGACGCAGACCGTCCTTTTTCACCATCGAAACCACATCCGAAAGAATGAACCGGCTGTTGGCCACCGGCAACCACTCTCCATCGATGTGAAAATCGCCGTATTGCTCGAAAAACTCCTGTCCCGAATACACGTTCCAATTGTCGATTTTCGCGTATAAGTGCCCGATTTTACCGACACTTCCGTCTGCTTCGGTCACGATCCGGCTTGCCCAGTCCGGCAGATCTTTGTGGTCGAAAGGCTTGGCATCCGCCATGGTCGTCAATTCATCGACCAGGCGTTTTTTCTCGCCTGTAAGCTTCTGCATGGCGCGGGTGTGAACGATATCCCCGATTTCGTTGATGATTTCCTGCCGTTCTTCTTGATCCTCCATCGGAGGAACGAACGTATAGTAGGTAATAAAGCTCGTCAGCGTCGGATCGTGATCTTCTACAAGGCGCTTCAACAGATGTGCATGGACTTTCTTCATCTGCTCCCGACTGGACGCCATAATGACGCCGGGTGTCGTACTGGCATCTTTGCCGAGCGCTCGAAGATAATCGATAAGCGTATGCGTTTCGCTAGCGGTCAGGTTGCGGATGTCGTACTCGAAAATCACGCGAGGGACGAACCACCCCAGCGCCAACGTTAAAAGAATGCCAAAGAAAAACGCCCGTGGCATCCAGGTACTCAAAGCACTTTTGGAAAGCTCCGTCTTTTCGTTTTCTAAAGAATTTCGCTCCGAAACGACGCGAATGGGTCGCAAACGCTGAAGGGCAAAGATCATTGGTGGAATCACCAGAATCGAAGCACCCACGCAGAATACGAGTCCATAGGAAGCAGCAATCCCAAACTCCCTAAACCCTTGAAAATGCCCGAAAAGAAGCGTCATCAAGGAAGCAATGGTCGTCAATGCCGCCATCAACAACGCCCGACCGGTAGAAAAAAGGCTTCGGCGACAGGCAACATCCAACTCGGTACCCCGCCGGGCGTTGAGAAGAATCCTGCCATACAAGTGAATACCGTAATCGATGCCCATTCCCACCAACAGCGCCAGAATGAACACGGTCAGCACCGTCAATCGACCGAACGTCAGCGCAACCACGCCCATCGTCACGCTCGCAGCAACGAACAGCGGAAAAAACACGACTGCAATCGTCCGAAATGACCGGAAAAACACAAGAATCAGCATCAGAACGAGCACGACGCTGATAATTGTCGCCAGCGTGCCATCGCGGCTGATGGCGTCCACTTCCTTGAATTTTCGGTACGCTCCGACGACTTGGACCGTCATCGTCGGATCGATGGACTTCGGATCGATCTCGTCGATCAGTTTTTCTCCCCTCGCCATGGCGACTCGGGTAAAATCGATATCCATCGACGGTTTGTCGAGTTGCACCAGCACCACGCCGATATCCCCTTCGGGACTGATCAACCGGTCGGCGTATTTCGACGGAAGTTTTGGCGATTCGTCCGAATCTTGCTCTTTTTCGTCTGTTTGTTCCTTGAAAAAATCGTTGAACGACTGCTCGACCTGCGGAGGAAGCCCCAGACTCGTGACGATCTCTTCCCGGTACCAATGGTCCAACCCTTCGGTTCCGTCACCATCATCGAGAAAGTTAATCATTCCGGGCACTTTGTCCGCCACGGTGGTAGTGAATTCGTAGTCCAGACGGTCCAGCAGGTCTTCCAGATCCGCCGTTTTCAGGTAATAGAGAGCATGTTCTTTGAAAAACGTCGTGTCGCGTTCAACTTGCACCCATTGGGCGTCTTTCCATTCGGCTTCGATCCGTGCTTTGAGAAGATCCTGAACTTTTACGATGGCATCGGTATTACCGGCCTGACTCTGCATGGCGATGGTGAAAAAATCGATCGAGCCGATCCGTGTTTCGCTCATTTCCAGCGCCCGCACCGAGGGCGTGTTTTCGGGCAATAGCGCGGCAAGGTCCGTCTCGACAGCTATTCCCGTCGCGGCAAGCCGGATACCAACCAGCGCAAAAGCGAAAAAAATCGCCAGCAATACATAAGGATGGCGTTGTGAAATCCGAACGTAGCGGATCACGAATCGTTGCCAGTATTCCAGAATCTTTTTCATGCCTTGATTCGAAAGCAAGACCGACGGACGGTCGGGTAAAAGCGGACATTCGAAATATCCCGAGCGAAGTCCGGGAAAAACACCCACCGTTCATAACATGTAGATTTCGAAATGACGAAAAGTTTCTTCGGTCGTCTTCGCTTTTCCAAAATATCTACAATCAGAAGGGTGCATCACAAAATGGTGCGAATTGGCCCAATAATATTGAATCATTCATTCATTTGGTTGTAGCGGCGAGGCGTAAGCCCGCCGAAAAAGGAGATTGGGGCATAAAAGCAACTTTCAAAAGGCAAAAACGGCGGGCTTACGCCTCGCCGCTACGAAAAAAGAGGATTTTACGAAAGTCGCACTATTTTGTGATGCACCCCAAACAGTAAGGAAATGGACGAAAGGATTGACCTGAAAGCGGATGCATGGTACACGCATGACCTTTTCGGGTGTCGTTCATCGTAACCGATGTATACAAACGAGGTAAGTTCATGAAAGCCAAGGTTTTTGTCACATTGAAAACCGGCGTCCTCGATCCTCAGGGACAGGCCGTGGCGCGTGCCGCCGTCTCTCTGGGATACGACGAGGTAAAAAGCGTCCGACAAGGCAAGTATTTCGAGGTCGAACTGGATTCCGTGGAATCCGCCGAGGAGCGTATGCTCAAACTCAGCGACCAGTTGCTGGCCAATCCGATCATCGAGGATTTCCGAGTCGAATTGGAGGGTTGAAGATGCGCTGCGGCATCGTGACATTCCCCGGCTCCAACTGCGACCACGACTGTCTGCACGTGGCTCAAAGTGTGATGGGCTGGGATGCCAGATTGATCTGGCACAAAGAAAAGAAGCTTCCTCCGCTCGATCTGGTCATTCTGCCGGGCGGTTTTTCCTACGGGGATTACCTGCGCTGTGGCGCTATTGCGCGTTTCGCCTCGATTCTTCCGGCGATTCAGAAATTCGCGGCCAAGGGCGGACTGGTGCTGGGCATCTGCAACGGCTTCCAGATTCTCACCGAAGCCGGAATGCTTCCCGGAAAACTGATGCGCAATCGTTCCCTGCGATTCATCTGCGAATACGTGGATCTCAAGGTGGAACACGCGGACAGCCCCTTTACTCGCCGCTTCACAGCCGGTGAAAAGGTGCAGGTTCCCATCGCGCATATGGAAGGCAACTATTTCGCCGATACCGAAACCCTCAATCGTCTCGAAGGCGAGGGTCAGGTGCTGTTCCGCTATTGCGACAAACAGGGCGAAATCGTCGAGGCGGCCAATCCCAACGGATCGTTGCGAAATATTGCAGGAATCTGCAACGAATCGAAAACGGTTCTGGGAATGATGCCGCATCCCGAGCGCTGCTCCGAGTCGATCCTCGGTGGTGAGCACGGACGACGGTTGTTTGAATCCATCCAAAGCTGGGTCGAAGAAAGGGTGTAATCGTGGAAGAACCGAAAATCACCCCGGAACTGATACGCGAGCACGGCCTTTCCGACGAGGAATGGCAACGGATGCTCGACATCCTCGGGCGCGAACCCACGTTCACCGAACTGGGTGTCATCTCCTCGATGTGGAGCGAACACTGCTCCTACAAAAGCTCCCGAATTCACTTGAGTAAATTCCCCACCGAGGGACCGCAGGTGCTCCAGGGTCCGGGCGAAAACGCGGGTATCGTCGATATCGGCGACAACTTGGCCATCTGTTTCAAGATGGAAAGCCACAATCACCCGTCCTACATCGAACCCTATCAGGGTGCGGCGACAGGCGTGGGTGGTATCCTGCGTGATGTCTTCACCATGGGTGCGCGCCCCATCGCCAACTTGAATTCCCTGCGTTTCGGCGAGCCGGATCACCCGAAAACCCCGTATCTGCTGCAAGGCGTTGTGGCCGGAATCGCCGGATACGGAAACTGCATCGGCGTTCCGACGGTCGGCGGCGAAACCACCTTCGATCCCAGTTATAATGGTAACATTCTGGTGAACGCTTTCACGCTGGGTCTGGTCCGCCACGATCGCATTTTCAAAGGGTTCGCCTCCGGTCCCGGAAATCCCGTGATTTACGTAGGAGCCAAAACGGGACGCGACGGCATCCACGGTGCCACTATGGCCTCGGAAGAATTTTCGGACGAAACCGAAGCCAAACGCCCCACCGTGCAAGTCGGCGACCCCTTCATGGAAAAACTGTTGCTCGAAGCCTGCATGGAACTGTTCGAAAAAGACTGTCTCGTGGGCATTCAGGATATGGGTGCGGTCGGATTGACCTCCTCTGCCTTGGAAATGGCCGAACGGGCCGGTACGGGAATGGTGCTCGATCTCGACAAGATTCCCGTCCGCGAAGAGAACATGACGGCCTACGAGCTGATGCTCTCGGAATCCCAGGAAAGAATGCTGCTGGTCGCCAAACGCGGGCAGGAAAAAGAAGTCTACGACATCTTCCGCAAATGGGACTTGGAAGCCCATGAGGTTGGCCTCGTGACGGACGATGGCCGCTTCGTGCTCAACTATCAGGGCGAAAAAGTCGGAGATATGCCGGTCAACGCGATTTCCGATCAAGCGCCGATGTACGACCGTCCCCAGATCCGACCGGGCTGGCAGGACGAAGTACAGCAACTCGATGAGGATTCCCTGCCCGAACCGACGGATCTGGGACAGACGTTGCTCGACATGATGGCCTCTCCCAACCTGGCTCTCGACAAATGGGTCTGGCGTCAATACGATCATATGGTACATACCAACACGGCCCAACGCCCCGGCGGCGATGCGGCGGTGGTACGTGTCAAGGGAACCCGCAAAGGGATCGGCATGTCGGTAGACTGCAACCCGCGATACTGCTACCTCGACCCACGAGCCGGAGCGTATCTCGCCGTAGCTGAAGCCGCGAGAAACCTGAGTTGTTCCGGTGCGTTACCATTGGCAATTACCGACTGCCTGAACTTCGGCAACCCGGAAAAACCGGAAATCATGTGGCAATTCGCCCAAGCGGTCGAAGGTATGTCGGAAGCCTGCAAAGACTTCGACACACCGGTCATTTCGGGTAACGTGAGTTTCTATAACGAAACCGATGGCAAAGCCATTTATCCGACTCCCGCTGTCGCTATGGCAGGACTGGTCGAGGATATGAATCACGTGGTCGGTTCCCATTTCGAACAGACCGGCGACCATGTTCTTTTGCTCGGTTCGACCCAAGGCCATATCGGAGGCAGCGAGTACCTTTCCGTCATCCATGGAAAGGTTGCCGGTTGCCCGCCCGCGATCGATACAGACACCGAAAAACGCCTGCAAAAATTCCTGCGACAAGCCGCCAAAGAACACCTGTTGTCCAGTACACATGACATCAGCGACGGTGGTTTGGCCGTAGCTCTGGCGGAATGCTGCCTCAAACCCGAAGGTCCGGGTCTGGGATTGACCGTCACCCACCAGGCGCGCATACGACGCAGTGACTTCTACTTCTTCGGCGAGGATACCTCCCGAGCCATCGTGTCTTCACCCGCTGAATCCATCGATGCACTGATGACGCTGGCGGGTCGATTGGGAATCGAGACGGCTCATCTGGGGCGTGTCGGTGGGGATCGACTGGCATTCGACCCCTATTTCAACCTGTCGCTTGACGAATTGTATCGTGCCTGGAGTGGTACGGTTCCAAAAATTGCTGGAGACTGAGAGAAAGGCGAAACGATGTCCGGTGAAATTCACGAGGAATGTGGAGTATTCGCGATTGCGGACCACGAAGAGGCTTCGAAATATGCCTACCTGGGTTTGCACGGCCTCCAGCACCGTGGACAGGAAAGCGCGGGAATCTGCTCGGCAGACGGCGAACATATCTACATTCACCGGCAAATGGGGCTGGTGAGCGATATTTTCACCCCCGACGTGATCGAAAAACTTCCGGGACGCTCCGCCATCGGGCACGTTCGCTATTCCACCTCCGGTACCAGCCACCTGAAAAACGCCCAGCCGTTTTTGATCGGCTATTGGGGCGGACAACTGGCCATTGCCCACAACGGCAATCTCGTCAATGCCAATCGGCTGCGTTCCGAGTTGGAAGCACGAGGTTCGATTTTCCGCACCACCTCCGACACCGAGGTGATTCTCCACCTGATCGCCCGTTCTAAGCACGAACTGGCGCAGGACCGTATCGCCGAGGCGCTCCAGCAGGTCGAAGGCGCCTACAGCCTCGTGTTCATCAAGGAAGACAAAATCATCGCCGCACGGGACCGCTTCGGCTTCCGCCCGCTGATTCTGGGCAAATTGAACGGTTCGTGGGTTGTGGCGAGTGAAACCACGGCGTTGGGTCTTATCGAAGGTCAATACGTGCGTGAGATTCATCCCGGCGAGATGATCGTCATCAAGGGAAAATCCATGTGCAGCCGCAAGCTTCAAGAAAGCCCACGGCAGGCCAATTGCATTTTCGAGCACGTCTATTTCGCCCGTCCCGATTCGTTCCTGTTCGGCTCGAATGTCTACGAAAGCCGTAAGCGCATGGGTCGGGCGCTGGCCAAAGAATCTCCCGTCGAAGCGGATCTCGTCGTTCCGGTGCCGGACTCGGGCGTTGCGGCGGCTATCGGATACGCGGAAGAGTCCGGAATTCCTTTCGAAATGGGACTGATCCGCAGCCACTACGTGGGCCGTACCTTCATTGAGCCATCCAGCAATATCCGCCATTTCGGCGTAAAGTTGAAGCTCGGCCCGGTCGAGTCGCTCATCCGAGGGAAGCGCGTGGTGGTCATCGACGATTCGATCGTACGAGGCACGACCTCAGAGAAACTCGTGCAACTTTTCTGGGCTGCCGGAGCAAGGGAAGTCCACGTGCGCATCAGTGCTCCGCCAACGAAATCCCCCTGTTATTACGGCATCGATACGCCTTCGGAAGAAGAATTGCTTGCCGCCAACAATACCGTGGAAGGTATTTGCCGCAAAATCGGCGCATCTACGCTAGCGTACCTGTCGATCGATGGCATGATCGCTTCGACCGGTCAAGAGCCGGAAAGGTTCTGCCACGCCTGTTTCTCCGGGAAATATCCGGTAGAGGTGCCGAAAACCGAACGCCGCAAGCGCAAAGTGAAAGAGTAAACATTCGTAAAATTCCTGAAAGGTTTTCCTTTCATGGCCAATGATCGAACGAAACCTACCGATGTGAAACTAGGCCGAACCGGCGACCGCCCGCAATGGCTGCGTACCGGTTCGGTTTTCGTTCGCGCCGTTCATCTGATCGGTGCCGGTGCGCTGCTTGGCGGGTATTTGTTCGGGGTCGAGCGCTCGCTGATGCTGCCTTACGTCTGGGTGACTCTGGCCAGCGGACTCGTGCTGATCGGCACCGAATTCGCCCGCCATCGCCAATTGTATCGCGAGGTCGCGGGGTGGTCTACCATCGTCAAGATCCTGATTTTGCTCACCCTTCCCCTGTTTCGTGACCACGCGGGGACATTGATGATCGTCGTATTCCTGATTGCCGGCATCGGAGCCCACCTACCCCGCCGTTACCGTCACCGCCTCCTTTTTTAGCGCACATTCTCGCCGAATTTTCGTGCCTTTTTTACGGTTTTCCGTTATATCGGGATGAACATAACGGTTCTCCTATTATAATCACCACGGAATTCGGGATGACCCCTTCTCAGAAAACGAAAAACAGCCGCGATTCCGCACGATTCTGGGCTTATGCCACCGCTTTCGGCGCACTGTGGGGATTTTGCGAAATCACCATCGGCTCGTTTTTGATGTCGTTGCGTCTGCCGTTCGCAGGTGTAGGACTGGCAGCGGTCGGAGCCGCCGTTCTGGTAGCTCAACGCCAACTCATTTCCAAACCGGGAATCAGCCTGGCGACGGGTGTGATCGCCGCCATGTGTAAATCCATCAGTCCGGGAGGCATCATCATCCAACCGATGGTGGGAATTCTGGCCGAATCGCTGATGGTCGAGTTGGCCTTGAGCCTCGTTCCGATTTCCATCGTTTCGGCAACGCTTGGAGGCGTTTTGGCAGCAATGTGGTCGGTTTTTCAGCAAATAGCCTATCTTTGGCTGATTTACAGTGAAAAATTGATCGAGCTGTACGTGGTGTTGCTGCAAAAAGCCGGTCGAGCGCTCGGTCTGGGCGATATCGTCGGCTGGTGGGCGCTGGCCGTATTCCTGTCCGTTGTTACCCTATTGGGTGTCGCAGGTGGGTTGCTTGGTCTGAGGCTCGGACAAAGCGCCAAAGAGGAATTGCATCGTAAATGGAGCAGGACGGACCTCGCATGAACCGTGCAACGAACATTCGGATGTTGAGTGAAGCACCGAAAAACACGGGGAATTCCATTGCCGGGTGGATGGCGCTGTTGTGCCTGATCATGCAGTTTCGCGGTGAGTTCTGGATGTCTGCGGCCGCGTTGGGACTGTGGTTGCTCAACCTGCTGGCCTATGACCGGCTGGTGCTCCGACGCATGTGGCTACCGCGTTTCTGGTTCGCTACTCTGGTGTTCGCGCTGGCCAGCGGCCTCGTACTGGGTCCGAGAGATATCGAATTGGGAGGGATCGCTTTCAGTCTTTACGGACTGGAGGCCGGAGGCTTGATGATCGCCCGCGGAGCCTTCATTTTCGGCCTGGTGATGTGGGCCAGCCGCAACCTGAATTTCGGTCATATCCAACGCCTGGCGGCGCGGGTCGGCCTGGAAAAAATCACCTTGGCCGTGCAAGTGGCGCTTGGATTGATCCCGGTTCTGAAAGACCGGCTGACCGCCGATTTTTCCTCGTATAACACGCGTCCCGGAAAGCTGGCCTATTCAAAAAAACTCGTAGCCGTGGCACAACATGCCATCGTTCGAACCGCCATGTTCGCCGAGCAAATGGCCGAACGCGGCGGAGGAGTTCCCGGACTTTCCCAAGGAGATCGAAGCATGGAACGACGTCCCGTTGTCGCAGCGGTAGTCGGTCATAAAGGCGTGGGAAAAACCGCCACGCTGCAAAAACTCATCGCCTCGCTGGAAGAACACGGATATTCGGTGGGTGGCGTGATACAACCCGGCATTTTCGATGATGGCAAAAAGACCGGTTACAACCTTCTCGATCCATCGGACAACAGCTTGCGTCCGTTCGCGCAAAAACGCGATAAAAAGAACCCCGGACAGATGGGCTTCGCTTTCGATCCCAAAGGCTGGTTCTGGGCAGCGCAACGTATCGCGCAGGCGAAAACGAACAGTGATGTGCTGGTGGTGGACGAACTCGGACTACTCGAAGCCCAGGGAAAGGGCCACATCCGGGCGTTGCTCGACAACCCGACCGAACCGGCCAAAGCAAGACTGTACCTTTTGGGAGTCCGAGGACTCTGTGACAGCGAAATCGAGCAGCAGCTCGGGCGCTTCGACCACGTGTTTCACGTAGAAGACAAAAACGTTTCCATCGAGAGTTTTTACAGAAAACTGGAGAGATCTTTGAACGAATCGAACCCTGAACCAAGGAAGGAATCATGAAAAAATTCAACACTTTGTCTCTGCTGTTAAGTCTGTTTACGTTGTCAGCGCTTGTGTTTACGGGCTGTCTGGATCAATCCAACGATGATGGCGACGACGACCCGCAAACCGGCGACCCGGTGACGGTAGAGGTGGTATTCGGAGACGTACGAGAAGATGTGGACCTGTCCAAAGCCACACTCGAAGACGTGGAAGGCGAAAACTACGTCACCTTGACTTCGGTACTGCAACTTGCCCTTCCCAACGAAAATCTGGAAAACCTGACCTACGACTTCGTAGCCGGGGACGGTTTCCAGCCTCTGGATTCCACGAACTGTGAAGGCTTGATCCCGCTCACGGGAGATTTGCTGGTCAATGGTTACATCCATCCCACGAGCCGAAACCTGATCTGGGATGCAACGCTGGAATATCCCGGCTGTCTGCACATCAAAGATCTGGCGCAGATTCTCGTCACCGCAAGCGACGCCACCGCGAAAGTGAAAATCGCCTACGACGGCAACGAAATCGAAGTGGATCTGGGTAACGCAGAACAGGAAGATATCGACGGCGAATCCTACGCCAAACTGGCCTCCGTGGTAGCACTGGCGATCACGGACCGCGACGTGACCGAACTGGTGTACGATTTCGAAGCCTCCGACGGCTTCAAAGCTTCCGATTCTCCCAATTGTTCCGGCATGATGCCGCTGGAAGGCTCGAACCTTTCCAAGGGCTTCATTCACAGCCAGGACGCCGACCTTACCTGGGATGAAACCGCCGACCTACCCGGCTGTCTGTCGGTGAAAGATCTGGCAATCATTCACGCCTCGGAACCCCCGGAACCCACCGACGATGTGCTGGTGAAAGTCATGTACGGGGAAACAGCCGAGGATGTTAAAATCAACACGCTAGACACAACCGCGGTTGGAGAAGAAAACCTCGTCCCGCTCGAATCCATCGTCAAGGCGACGCTGCCTGATGCCACGCTCGCCGACCTGATGTTCAATTTCCATGCTGCCGACGGCTTTTCTCCGCTCGATTCGTCCAACTGTTCCAGCTCCGTTCCGCTGGCCGGAAATCTTCTGACTTACGGCTACGTGAATCCCGAAAGCCGTAACCTTACCTGGGCGGACGACGCCAACCTGCCCGGCTGCATGAAAGTCAATGATCTCGCGACCATCGCCGTCTACGACATGCCTGAAAACACTCAGGTTTCCGTAGAGTTCAAGGGCGAAAGCTATCCGGTCGATCTGTTGCAGGCCGCCAAAACGACCATCGGCGACGAATTGTACTGCAACCTGTCTTCCATCGTCTCGCTGGCCTTGCCGAACGAAACGCCCGAGGACTTACGCTACGACTTCATCGCGGGTGACGATTTCATGCCGCTGGACGGCGGAAGCAACTGCGACGAATCCGTACCGGTCACCGGCTCTCTGCTTCAATATGGATACATTCGACTGAGCGACCGTAAACTGTATTGGGATGACACCGCCAACCTGCCCGGCTGCCTGAAAATCAAAGACGTGGACCGGATTCTCGCGTACGGCTCGGACGATTCCCCCAGCGTCACGGTCGAATTCGACGGTGACAGCACGGACGTCATGCTGAACAAAGTGGAACTCGAAACCATTGATAACGCCGAATACGCCAAGCTGGACGCCATCATTTCCGTAGCGCTACCCAACGAAACAATCGCTGATTTGCAGGCCGAATTCGTTTCCAACGACGGCTACACCCCGGCGGATTCCGACAATTGCACGGCTCTCGTTCCGCTGGCAGGCAACCGTTTCGCCGATGGTCGCGTACATGTGAACATCCGTAAACTGATCTGGATCGACGGTTCCGACATGCCGGGCTGTTTGCAGGTCCGCAATCTCTCCAAAATCAAAATAACCAGTGTCCAATAAACGACGAGAGATAGGCTTTATTCTCTGTCTGTTGGCCGCATGGGGAACCCTTTTCGTTCCCCATGCGGCATTTTCCGCCGAACATGAAACCGATGGTGGGGACGACGCGGTTTCGATCGAAATGACACCACCCGAAGAGACTTCCGACGACTCCAGAATGCTGGTGGAGGAGGTCGTGGTATCCGGTAAAGCAACGGCAAGGCAGGGAATCAGCGTTCAACGCATCCGCCGGGAAGACATCGAGCGTTCGGGAGCCGAAGACGCCGCCCAGATTCTCGAAAGTCAGGCCGCTATCCATGCCACGACCGGTTCCCGTGGAGAACGCATTTTCGAAATGAGAGGTTTCGACCAACGCCAGACGCTGGTGCTGATCGACGGCGTGCCCTCGTACATCCCCAATGATGGGCAAGTGGATCTGTCGATGTTTCCCGCCGAAACCATCGAACGCATCACGGTGATCAAAGGACCGGGATCGGTGATGTACGGTCCCAACGGCTTGGGCGGAGCCATCAATATCGTGACGCGAAAACCGGAGCATGGGGTATCGTTTTCCCAGTTCGGCGAAATCGGCGGCGTTGGTTCGCGTAAGCAGGTATATTCCTTCAATCTGGGAAAAGAACGCATTGCTTATTCGTTCACCGCCGGGCGATTCGAGCGGGACGGCTTCGCGTTGTCCCGAAATTTTCCGGGAGGACGCAACGATTCGGGAAAAATCCGTCTCAACAGCGACAAAACAACCACGTTCGCACTGGCCAAAGCCATTATGGACCCGCACGAGCGCCATCGGCTGACGCTTTCGGCTTCGATTCTTTCCGGGGAAAAAGGCGTCCCGCCCAGCGTAGACGAAACCTCCCCGAATTACTGGCGTTTCAACGAATGGCGCGCCCTCGGGGCCAGCCTGTCCCACGCGGGACAACTGCCGGGCGGCGTCGAAATCGACGACGTAATCTACCTGCGCCGCTTCGAAAACCTGCTGGACTCCTACGACGACGCCACGTACACCACACAAGACAGCGCCAAAGCGTTTCATTCGTGGCTACATGACACCATTACGGGAGCCAGAGTCAGAATTTTTAAACGATTTCAGGATCTTGGCGGCGGTGATCTTTCTTTGAGACTCTGGACCAGCGCCCAGCGCGACGAGCACGCCAAGCGCTCCGACACCGGCAGCGACCGGATAAAATTCTCTCGCTGGCTACTAACAGCCGCCCCGGAGATCGAGTATGGAAATTCCACCCATGGCTCGATTCTGGCCGCTCTCCAAATCGATGCCGACATCCCGGAATCCACCGGAGACGTTTCCCTCGACCCGCAAACAGGTTGGGGGCCACTGGTTCGAGGATCGTGGAACCCCATGAAATCTCTTGCAATTACTGCCACGGCTGCCGGTCGGACCCGCTTTCCCACATTGAAAGAACGCTTTTCGGGCGTCTACGGAAACGACCTACCCAACCCGGATCTCAAACCGGAACATGCCTGGCATTTCGGCCTTGAAATCGACTACCGCCCCATGGATTGGTTGCACGTTGCCGCCTCCGGCTACGACGCCGAAGTGTCGGATTTAATCGACCCGGTAAACCTCGGAGATGGCGAAACCCAGATTCAAAACCTGGGACAGGCAAGACTTGCCGGAGCGGAAGCGATGCTCTTTATTCGTCCCGTCCACCAATTCTCGATGCGCGCTTCGTATGCCTACTTGCACGGACGACTGACAGACCGTCCCGCCCCGGACAACCGCCTGGAGTACAAACCCGAACACAAGGCAACCCTCGAAATCACGGGAAATTTCATGCCCCGACTGCAATGGTCCCACTGTCTTCGTCTGACCGGACCCCAGAAATACAAAAATCCCGACACCCAGCGATGGGCAGAGCTGGGAGCTTATCTCACTTGGAATCAGCGCCTGGAGTACCGCTGGGACGAGCACGTTTCCCTCTGGTTCCGAACCACGAACCTGCTGGATTCGTATTACCAAACGAAGTACGGTTATCCCGATCCGGGGCGTGAAGTCTGGTTGGGAGTACGGATGCTTTTGGAATCTCCGTAAACAATTGATTATACTTGATTTTCCAATAGTCACAAGTAGGTCGGGCAAATTTCTTGCCCGACAATGCGAATATGTCAGGCTAAAATCAACCCAACATACGAAAACTTATCCCCGTAAGCGACATTTTATCGCAAAAGGAAACCCCTCCTCGTTTTGGTGCGTTCGCCTCGTCGAACCCCTCGTTTTCAATCGATAATTCCAACTTGTAAGCCTCATAAGTTATTGTTTTTTGACTTCCGCTCCAGGTTGTGAAATGCTCCCGGCCATATTCGTTTTGTTCGGAGGTTGTCATGAGCCGATATCTGCCCTACCCCAATTACATTTTTCTTCCTGAAACCCGCCATGCCGTCACCGTCGCACACCAGGACGACGAGTTGGGATACTCCGGCCTGTTTCAGCGTTTGGGTGAGGATTCGCGCTTTTTGTGGCTGACCAACGGCGACGGCCTCGCTCCGTTCGTCAACGAAGATCCGGCAAGCTACGCTGAAAAACGTCTGGCCGAATGCCGTAACGCCATGACGGTCATGGGTCGCAAACCGGAAGAAATGACTGAACTGGCTCACTCGGAGATCGCCATCTACGATCGTTTCGTGGAACTCGGACGTGCCGGGGGAGACGATTCTCTGACGGACATGTTCGAGGAGATGGCCGACCAAGTGCTTAATTTTCTGCGCAAAACGCAACCCGATGTCGTATGGACGCTGGCGTTTCAAGGCGGGCACCCGGAACACGATCTGACTCATTTATTGACAGCCTACGCCCTGAAACGGTACGAGCGGGAAATCGGTCGGGAAATCCTTTTCATGCAGCTTCCCGAATACGAGTTGACGATCCTTATCGCCATGCGCTTCGCACCCTGGTATCGCGGAACCCGTCACGAAATCATGCTCACCGCCACCGAAATGGAGAACAAACGAAAGGTCATCGAGAGCTATCCCAGCCAACAGGAACTTTTCGATAAATTCCAAAAAGTTCTGGAGACAACCTGCAAAGTCACAAGCTTTTTCGGAGGAGGCGAGTTGGACGCGGAACGCTTCCTTGCGCGGGAAACCTTCGGTCCTGTTCCTTCGACCGTAAACTACGAACGTAGCCCGCATCATTTTCCTTTGGCGGATTACATGTTCGAAAAGCACAACGGCACGCAAATCCGTTACGAACCCATGTTATCGACCATCGCCCGGCGATTGGATCGCTGGAGCAAAAACGACTGAATTTTTTTCATTCCAAACAAAAAGCCGATGTTTTAGGAGGCGACCATGTTGAACCTGACCCAGGCTCGGATTCATTCTCCTTCCGCCGTATATTACAATCTCGGTACGGAAGCCCTCTACGAGCAGGCACTTCGCCGTAACGAAGGACTGATCGCCCAGGGTGGACCGTTGCTGGTGGTTACCGGGCAGTACACGGGACGTTCTCCCAAAGATAAATTCACGGTTCTGGATGAAACCACCCGAGACACCATCTGGTGGGGCGATGTTAACGAGAGCTACGAACCCAAAGATTTCGATACCTTGCATTTCGCCATCGGCGATTACTTCCGCAACCGGGAAGTTTTCGTACAGGATTGCTACCTTGGCGCCGATCCGAACTATCACCTGCCGATTCGTGTCATCACCGAAGACGCATGGCAAAGCATGTTCGCCCGCAATATGTTCATCCGACGTTCTCCCGCGTTGGGAGCCAAGGATTTCATTCCATCGTTCACGCTGATTTCCGCCTCGGGATTTCGAACCGACCCGCTTCGTGACCATACGAACTCGGAAGCCGTGATCGTCATCGACTACACGCGCAGGGTTGCACTGATCGCCAACACCCGATACGGCGGCGAAATCAAGAAAACGATGTTCACCGTCATGAATTATCTGATGCCCGAACGAGGCGTTCTGGGTATGCACTGTTCGGCGAATGTCGGAAAAGACGGCGATACGGCGCTGTTTTTCGGCCTGTCCGGCACGGGAAAAACCACTCTGTCCGCTGATCCCAGCCGCAAACTCATCGGTGACGACGAGCACGGATGGAGCGACAACGGCATTTTCAATTTCGAGGGTGGCTGTTATGCCAAAGTCATTCGTCTGAGCAAAAAGGACGAACCGGAAATCTACGACTGCACCAGCCGTTTCGGTACGATTCTGGAAAACGTCACCATGGACCGCACTACACGCGGAATTCTTCTGGATGACGCTTCCATCACCGAAAACACCCGAGCTTCGTATCCCCTCGAATTCATTCCGAATATTCAACCGAAAAGCATGGCGGATCATCCGAAGAACATCGTCATGCTCGTCGCCGATGCTTTTGGCGTCATGCCGCCGATTTCCAAACTTTCGCCGGAACAGGCGATGTATTATTTCCTCAGCGGCTACACGGCGAAACTGGCGGGCACCGAGCGCGGCATCACCGAACCGCAAGCAACGTTTTCGACCTGCTTCGGCGCTCCGTTCATGGCTCGCAAGCCGGCGGTATACGCCGAAATGCTGGGACGCAAGATGGCCGAGCACAACACGAATTGCTGGCTGGTCAATACCGGATGGAGCGGCGGTCCCTATGGAGTTGGCGAACGAATCAAAATCCAGTATACTCGGGCCATGATCGACGCCGCGCTATCCGGCAAACTCGCAGAGGTTCCCTCGGAGAAACATCAGGTCTTCGGTGTGGAAGTTCCTCAGTCCTGTCCCGGCGTTCCCGAAAAGATCCTCAACCCCGAAGACACCTGGGCGGATCAAACGGAATACTGGCGCAAGGCGAGAGAGTTGTCTCTGCGCTTCATGAAGAATTTCACGCAGTACGCGGCGCAAGAACCCAAAGAAGTCCGCGAGGCGGGACCGTTGGTGCTCGACGTGGACGGAACGACAAGGATGAAATGATATGAAAATCTGCAAAAACGCAATGGTGGGCCTCGCGCTCGAAGCGAAAACCGAACAAGGCGATGTCATCGAAAGTGTTGGCCAAGAAAACGAGATGTTCCAATACATCCACGGCTACGGCGTGCTGCTACCCGCCCTGGAAGCGGAATTGGAAGGCAAAGAGCCGAAAGACGAATTCAGTGTTACCCTGACACCGGACAAAGCCTACGGCGAGTACAATCCGAAACTGCTGGTCAAAGCTCCGCGTGAAAAATTGCCGGAAGATCTTGTCCCCGAAGTCAACCAGTCCATTACCGCCACCCGCGATGACGGCAGCGACTACTCGATGATCGTACGGGAAGTCACCGACGATTATGTGGTGTTGGATGCCAACAACCCACTGGCGGGAATCACCATAGAGTTCAACGTCAAAGTGAGACTGGTACGAGAAGCCAACAAAAAAGATCTGAAATCGTTCGGTCTACTCCCGGACGACAAAGAGAAAAAGGAAGAACCTGAAGCGAAATAGCGCAACATCGCGCTATTTGTTTTAGAAAGACAGCCAAAAGGGTGCGGTTTTTCCGCACCCTTTGGTTATTCTCACTGTTTCAGTTTTCCCCAATCGGACGGCTCCGGTCCCATTTCGAAAACGATTTTCCCACCTTCGGCAATGTCTGCGTGGGAAAACCACGGAACGTCCAATGCCTCACCGTTCAGCGTCACGTTTTGCACATAGATGTTTTCAGCAGATGCATTGGGAGCCTCGACAACCAACGTAACGCCATCGCCCAAATCCAGTTCCGCATACGGGAAAATCGGGCTACCGATCCAATAGGTATCGCTACCAGCCAGGGGATAGAAACCAAGGGCGGAAAATACGTACCAGGCCGAAAGCGTCCCGCAATCGTCGTTTCCGGCAATGCCATCCGGTTGCGTGCTATACAGTTCTTTTGCGACCCAATGCACCCATTTTTGCGTCAAATCAGGTCGCGAAACGTACAAAAACAGGTACGGCGCATGAATGTCCGGCTCGTTTCCATGCCAGTAATAAGCCGGAGGGAGCAGATCGTTCAACGCGCTCCAGTTTTCCCGTTCCGTTACCGCCTTTTCGAAAAACTCCTCCAGTTTCTCCTTCATGGCATCATCGGAACCGAACAAGTCACGCAATCCGAAAGGATCGTGCGGGGCAAGCCATAGGTATTGCCAGGAATTCCCCTCGGTGTAAAACTCTTCCCATTCAAGAAAATCGTAGTCTTTTACAAAGGTTCCGTCCGTATGTCGGCCCGTAAAAAACTGATTCTCGGCATCCCACAAATTGCGATATCGAGTGGAATGCTCGTTATACAGTTCGGCATCTTCCGTCTTTCCCATCGCTTCCGCCATCTGGGCTATGGCGAAATCGGCAATCGCGTGTTCCATCGTCTTGGACACCGACCCTCCAGCCGTATCTACCGTGCAATATCCGTACGTATTGTAGGATTCCACATCTTCACGACCGGCTTTGTCCACCGGACCTTCGGCGTGTTCCAGCATGAACCGATAGGCATCTTCGGCGTCGAAATCACGAATGCCTTTGACGTAGGAATCGGCGATCACGACATCGGCGGGTGTACCGATCATGCAATCCGTATATCCCACTCCCATCGGCCATTTCGGCAGCGATCCACCCTGGTTCGCCATCATTACCAGCGATTGCAGCATGTCGGCCTGTCGCTCAGGTCGTACAAGCGTCAGCAGCGGATGCAAAGTGCGGTAGGTGTCCCACATCGAAAAATCGGTGTAATAGACGAAATCTTCGGCCGTATGGATTTCCAAATCGAAACCCCGATATTGGCCATCGACATCCATGAACAGATCCGGCATTAGAAAGGCATGGTAGAGCGCCGTAGCCATAATGACCTGTTGTTCTTCGGTACCACCTTTGAAGGTCACCACGGAAAGCTCGTCTTCCCACATCTGCTCGGTCTTGGCGCGGGTGGCGTCGAAATCCCAATCCGGCATTTCGGTTTCCAGGTTCAACCGGGCTTGCTCGACGCTGACAAACGAAAGCGCCACCTGCAACTCGATTTCAGCACCGCCGGAGGTATCGAATTCGAGGTATGCCCCTGTACTGGCTCCAACTTGCTCGGCAACCTCCGGTTTCAACCAACCTTCGCGTACCGTTCCCCACGCCGTGACGTCCTGCCGGAAGCGAATGGAAAAATACACGGTAATTCCACCGTATCGGCCACTGAAGCCATGATGATTGATCAACCATCCTTCGATCCGTCGGTTCTCGATATCTACCGACACCTCGGAATCGGACACTTCGCCGTCGGTCACGACCTGTGAAACATCGATAAACACCGTCCCGGTGGAACTCGCTTCCTCTGCCGGATACCTATACCGATGATGTGCGGCCCGTTCTGTCGCGGTAAGTTCCACTCCGATGCCACCGTTGTCCAGCGTTACCGCGTAATATCCGGGAGAAGCGGTTTCGGTATCTTTCGAAAACGTACTGCGGTAGCTTTCCACGGCGGTACGTTCATCGGTCATCGTTCCAGCCAACGGCACGAACATCAGGTTGCCGTATTCCTGTGCTCCGACGCCATGCAGATGAGTATGACTGAAGCCTTCTATCATCAGGTCAGGATCGTAGTATCCACCACAATGATAAAAACCGAAGGCACCGTTTTCACTTGTCGTATCGGGAGAAGGAAAAATCATCCCGAACGGAGCTTTCGCTCCCGGAACCGCCGCGCCGACACCGAACCCCGTTCCACCGGTACCGATGAACGGATCGACGAGATCCACCAAAGGTCCGATATCTTCGAGTTCTTCATACGATTCCAGCAACGAATCCTCATCCCCGGATGGAGATTGGTTATTGCCGGAATCATCGCTCCCGCAAGACGTAAAAAGAAAGCCAGCCAAAAGAACCGCTACCATCCAAAACGTACGAAACATCGAGAATTCCTTGTGTTTTTCAGCAGTATTCACAGTCACGATTTCACATTACGCATTACGGTATGAAAAACCGGCAAACATCGCCATGGTTTTTTTCATGGATAGGACGAAAACCGTCACCACGGTTCGTGTAAATGTTGATTGAAAAAGGCGTTCCTATCGATTTTACGATGCGGAAAACCGGGCGTGGCCATCGATCAGCGCTTTTTTACCGTTGGCATCGAGCATTTCGAAGACGACTGTCTCCGTTCCGTCCTCCTGAGATATCTCCCAGACGTTGAGAGATACGGTCTGATCCGGCACGACCACCGAGCGAAATCCGCAACCGATTTCCAACAGTCGCTCGGGATTTCCACTGCCGCAACGATCCATAAGAGCTGACGCGGCAAGCGCCAGCAACGCCGTCCCCTGCACGATAATTCCCGGCAATCCCACCATCTTAGCGAATCCCACCGACGTATGAATCGGAAAGACGATGTCCGAACAACCATCGTAGACAAAAGGCAACGTTGGAGAAATCGGAAGTTCGTGGCTCCAGTCCGGTTCTTTCCCAAAAACAGGATTCTCTATTTTCTGCTTTGATTTCAATTCTTTATCCGCACCGACACCCCGAAACAGCACGTTGGCCTGTTCGGTAAATACAGGCGTTTCGTGAGAATCGACGCCACGGCTTTCGAGCACCAGCAGCGTTCCGGCGGAAGTCACGATGCGATCCGCGATATGCCCGGAAATCGTCAGCTTGTCACCGGGACGAATCGCCCGATGCAACGTCAATCGTTCGGAGGCATGTACCATCGAAAGAATCGCTTCTCCCGGCACTCCCGGCGGGAGATTTTCACGAAACGTTTCCATCAGCGGCCAGGTCAACGCGGTGGCAAACAACGGATGCGCCACCAATCCACCAGGCTGGGTATCGTCCAGAAAACGGGGATTGGCATCCCCTACCGCCGCAGCATAATTGGTGGTTTCCCGCCACGATAGAGTTCTTTCAATGGCGTCGATACGATGTCCGACCACGCTGGGATCGATCTGCATGAGTTTTTCCCGGTTTCTACCGATTTGAAGCATTTCGGACGAATTCGGGAGAACAGATCATGTCCTCCCGAAACGCAGCGTTACTTATCCCAACCACCCTGGGAGCGAAGTCCTTCGATCAGTTTTTGGGCCGAACCTTTCAAGAAGACGTAATCCGTTTTCGCCACGCGGTTCAGGGGCAATTCTCCAGGTTCGAGAATTTCGTAATGGGACGGACGCATGTATCCGGCGATTCCTTTGGCATGAGCCTGCAATTCTTCCACCGTCAGTTCGACACCGGGCTTTTTCTCGACGAAACAAACGATACCCTCGGAGAAAATCTCGTGCTCGATCCCCACGGCGGCGGCGTTGGCGACTTTCTCTTTCAGATTGCAGAAATGCTCCTCGACCTGCGCCGGAAACACTTGATATCCTTTAGGTTTGATAACATGCTTGGCACGTCCGGCAAAGTGCAGCCCTTTTTCGTCCCGATATCCCAAATCACCAGTGTATAAAACGCCGTCTTTGGAAATCGTCTTTTTCGTTGCCTCGTCGTTACCGACATAGCAAAGGAAATTCTGAGGACCACAGAAACAGATGTTGCCCGTTTCACCATCGGGAACGATGTCACCCGCCGATCCATCTCCTTTCATAGGCTTACGAATCGTCATCGGATACACCGGCATGTCGAACCCGACGCCGGCGAGGATGTCGTCCACCGTGCCATTAAGTGGAGAATAGGTGCAAAATCCGCTGGATTCCGTAAGTCCCAGTCCCGTACCGAAGCCTTCGGCCATCGTCGCCAGTTTTTCGAGAAACTGCCGAGACACCTGTTGTCCACCATACAAGGCGAATTTCAGGGTAGAAAGGTCGTACTCGTCGTAATTGGGCAAGCGCCATTCGAGATTGAACAGTGCGGGAATCTGCCCGAACGCCGAGATTTTATGTTCCTGAATCGCTTCGAGCGACAGCGCCGGATCGAAAATGTGCAGCAGGACGGCGGTAGCACCGAAGAAGAACATCGTCATCAACTGTTCGGTCTGGCAACCCACATGAGACGGAGGAAGGTTGACCAGCATCCGGTCGCCCTCTTTCATGCCGAAACCGTGACCTAAGCACATGTTCTGACAGGTGATTCCACGGTGGGATAACAGAGCCGGTTTGGGGTACCCGGTCGAACCGGTGGTGAAAATCACCAACGCACCGTCTTTTTCGTCTATGGAATCGCGGGTTTTCGTGAACGTCGCCAGCAAAGAGCTTTCGGCAGGATTGGCTAAAACCTCCATCGCCAACGTCTTGGCTTCCTCGGCCAACGCAAAAGCATTCGTTGCACCCTCGATGGTTTCTTCCGGGACGGAGAATTGCACGAAATGTTCGACAAAAGGACAATTTTGCTGGACGGCTTTGCCCAACTCGCTGAAATCGGCGTGCTCGGTTTTTCCTAAAAAGGCATATCCTTTGGCGTTGACCAAACTCAGACTGCGGATCACTTCCGGTCCCTTCAAACGAAGATCCAAAGGAACGAAGACAACGCCGATTTTGAAACAGGCGTATTCCAGAAATACATGTTCGGTCAGCAGGGGAAGCGAGGAGGCGAAGAAATCGCCTTTTTTGAATCCCATATCGAGCAGTTTCAAGGCCAAGGCGGTTGTGGTCTGTTCGAAGCGTTCCCAGGTGACCCGATCTTTGGTGTTGTGGTTGATCATCGCCAAAGCTTCGGGTTTTTCGGCGGCCCACTTGGCGACCAGACCATGCAAAAGGTGGCGGTCGGCGTACTCCCCATCAAAGTGATCCAACGTCATCATCGGGACGCCATTACGTGTTTCGATCTCCACCTCTTCCTCCTTTTGTCTCGGTTCGGGACAATTTTCCGCACCCACGGTTTCGTGCCCCAAATGAATGATGTCATGTCTTAATTAACAGAAAAAAAACGTAGCAGGTCGATGAAAATTTGGCAAATTTCCATCCCATTTTGCACGTAGAAAGAGTTATCATTTTCTCGTGCACAATTTCGCATTGAAAATGGACAAAAACGAAAAATTTTTGCTTTCTTCTTCCTTTTTTCGCTTTTTCCTTCCATTTTCAAAAGCCGGGGTTGAGACTTGATAATGCCGTCGTTTGGTTGTAGGATCTAGTATCGTTGAATCGGTGGGCAGTTTTCACCGTTATAAAGGGAAACACGTTACCGTTGCCGCCCGATCGCAAAGGGGAGAGACGCATGGGGGATACTACAAGAAATCTGGCCAGCCGCTATGAAGTGCTTCGAGATGTTTCCGAAGCCGCCAGTGGAGATCACCGCCTTGAGGAAGTTCTGGCCATCATTGCCAAAGCCGCCTGCTCGCTTACGGGCGCAGACCGTACAACGGTGTTCTGGGTGGACGAAGCCAGTCAGGAATTGGTCAGCCGCGTAGCCGTCGGTCTGAAACCTTTCGAGTTGAGAGTTCCCATCGATCTCGTGACGATTTCCGGTTATGTGGCCGTCAAGAAAAAAGAAGTGGTCGTCCCCGATGCCTACGGCGAATTGTCAATCATCGATCCCGATCTGAACTTCGATCCCAGCTACGATGAACGCAGCGGCTACACCACGACCGACGTAGCCGCCGTACCGATCCGCTATCGGGGCGAAGTCATCGGCGTCATGCAGTCGATCAACTCCGGCGCTCCACTGGGACTGGGTGAACAGGCCATGGAAGACCTGCGCACGCTTGCCAAACGCGCGTCCTACGTTCTCTATGCAGCACGCCTGGAGCACGAATTGAACCGCCGAGAAGAAAGCGGAAGCTACGAAGCCAACTACATCAACAGTCTCGTCACCGATCTGAAAGGACCGTTGAAATCCTTCCGCGCCGCAGCGACACGCCTGCGAAGATTATCCGAAAACCCAAGCCCCGAAATTCAAGCCACGCTGGACGATATCGACATGAAAAGCCAGGGTATGGCGGAAATGGTTGAAGATCTGCTAAGCATGAACATGGTTCGTGAAGGCAAGGCCAAAGGAGAGGTCCGAGGAGAGGATATCGGCGAAGCCATCGAGATGCAGATCGTCAAGCACGACGCCGACGCACGCCAGCGAAACGTGGCTATCGCCCCCCAGATTCAGCCTCCCTTACCCCGTGTGCGATTCGACTGCGAACTGCTACCGATCGTCTTTTCTCAGCTTTTGACCAACGCCATCAAATACAACCGCCCCGGCGGCAAGGTCAACGTACGGGTTTTCGAGGAAAACCAAGGGGTTCGGGTCGAAATCAGCGATACCGGCATCGGCATCCCCGAAGCGGACAAACCCAAGCTGTTCAAAGATTTCTACCGGGCCAGCAACGCTATCGGTAGTCGGGTAATGGGTACCGGCGTGGGACTTTCCACCGTCAAACGACTGGTGGAACGCTTCAAAGGAAAAATCGGCGTACATTCCGAAGAAAACGTCGGCTCCACCTTCTGGGTCTGGCTACCTTCCGAGGAAAACGTCCGTCAGAATCCCATGCAGGAACTGGCTTCGCTCCAGATCCCTTCAGGCGGCGACGTTATTTAACGATTCACACATCTGAATCGGCAATGATGTTGAACACTTCCGGTTCTTCGAGGAGGCGGTAGTCTGCCGACATCATGGCTACCGAAAAACGACGATCTCCGGCGTTGAAAACGATTTTTTCTCGCTCGAACAAGGTTGGATCGACACAGGTTTGTGCCCCGAACAGCGATCCGAAAGGCGGTATTCCACCGGGGAGCACACCACCCGTCAATGTAGTGATCTCTTCCGCTGTGGCGAAGCGGATATCCTTGGCATCGAAATGCTTTTTGACACTGGTTTTGTCGAATTTGCAGTGAGCCGGAAACACCAGCATTACGAATGATTTCGTCTTGTCCCGTGCTTTGAGACGCACCACAAGCGCCTTGGCGCCTTGATCCAAACCATAACCCGTTCGGGTGGCGGCGGCTTGCTCGCTGGTTCGGACGGCTTCGTGTTCGAAAGTCTCGAACCAGCATCCGTGTTGCGTTAAAAGATCGGTGATTTTCTTGGTAACCGGATGATACACGCCAGACATCGAACAGCTCCCGGGGGATAAAAAGACGGATCAACGATCGAAACGAGATATTTTCGAAACAGTGTAACGTATATTGTTCATCAATATCGGGCAACGTGTCAATTTCGGTTTACATTTTTCCTATCGAAGAGTAGGATTTCATGAAGAATATCATACGATTGACACTAATTCAGTCCTGGCAGGCATCTTGCTTGCAATAAATAGTATTGTGTCGTACTGAAAACCGAACCAACGATGAATACGATGATCCGATACCGTAACGGGGGAGGAACAATGATGAGAACCCAAACGTGGATGCTTGGCTGGACCTGCTTCCTGATCGTGGCTTTGAGCGGCTGTTTCGAAGAATCGACAGATCTGACGATTCAGGGAGACAACGATCTTTCGGAACAGGAAATTGGTAACGAAGAAGAACAAACCGCCCCCGAACAAATCGCCTGCACACACTTGTGCGACTGCGATCAGGGATGGTTCTGCAACAGCGACGGGTTCTGCGAGGATGGCACCAGCCTGGTAGGAACGCCATTCTGCTGCGAAAATACTGGCTGCACCGAGGGCGCTCCCTGCCTTTTCCGTGATGACACCGCCAGCCGCTGCGGTGAAACTCAGCCCGACACTTGCACCCACCTGTGCGACTGCGATCAGGGATGGTTCTGTAACGATGACGGCGTTTGCGAAGATGGAACCGATCTCATCGGCACGCCGTTCTGCTGCGAAAACGAAGGTTGCACCGAAGGCGCGCCTTGCGTTTTTCGGGATAACACCGCCGACCGTTGCGAAGCCCAGCAAACTTCCTGCACCCATCTTTGTGACTGTGATCAAGGATGGTTCTGCAACGATGACGGATTCTGTGAGTACGACCACGAGAGAGACGGCGTACCCTTCTGCTGTGAGAATCAGGACTGCCCGGACAGCGCGATTTGCCAATACCGAAACGGCGACATGAGCATCTGCAACGAACCTCAACCGATTCCCTGCACTCATCTGTGCGACTGCGAGCAAGGGTGGTTCTGCAACGACGACGGCGCTTGTGAAGACGGCACCGATCTGGAGGGAACACCGTTCTGTTGCGATAACGACAGTTGCCCGGATGGTGCCCCCTGCACATACCGCAATGGATCTTACGGCGTTTGCGAGGACGATCCGTCCTGCGATTGCGACGAGTTTTACGGTACCTTCTGCCCCGACGCTCAAAACACCTGCGAATCGGTCGTGAAAATCGAAGTCGCCGCCTCGGGAAACTGCTCGTACGACCTGATCTTCCACCTGCTCAACGGACAGACCTTCACCGCCGTGAAACAGGGTTGCGGAGACACGACGCTTGCTCTGAACGATATCGGCTGTGGAGGCAGCTACGATGGCGATACCAATACCTTCGGCATTGCCTGCAACTGGTGCGGTGTCACGACGTTTTCAAAGGCCAATTGCAGCGCTACCCAGTGCACCACTCACGCCGACTGCGACGGCTGCTCGCTGTGCCAGTCCATTAATGGAGTAGGAACCTGCATCGGAATCGGAGATTACGGATGTATGACCAACGATGATTGCCCCAACGACTCGATCTGCGTTCCTTTCAAAGAAGACATGGCAGAATGCGGTGGCGATTGCTTCGAGCAGGTGGGGTACGACCTGCACGAATGGGGTGTCAATATCAGCAACGGCAGCGGTTCGTCGTGGATGTCCGCCGGTCCAGAACTTTATTGGGGCGCGATTCCAGCCAAACCGGTGGTTTACATTTACGCCGATGCCCCGATGACGCTCAACGTCGGCGTCGAATTCGCCACGGGAACCACAACCGAAACCTGGCCGGAACTTCCCAACAGCCAGTCAATCGCCTGGAACGGCGTGCAGGTTTCCAACGGTGCATGCACCACCACACCGACCCCGACTCCCAACTACGACGAATTCGAACCGGAAGATCGTGAAATCTACCAGCTACCCGAGTGGGTCGTGGACGATGCAAGCTGCCTGACCTACAACGACACCGTTTCCAAGCTGCTGTTCTACACCGGTCGTTTCGCCGAATACAATCCTCCTCTTGACGGCACGGCCACCCTTATCGAAACCGAAAACGGTCCTATGATGAGTCTGGACATCCGAAACAATTTCGTTACAAGTGTCGGACCAACCATCTTCCTGTATCGGGATACCAAAAGCGAATGCATCGACCCCTCGGGATGCGACATTGTGGGAGCCGATCTGGCATGGGCTGTAATTCCCAACCTGAATTGGGGTTTCGAATTCGTTAATGTGATTCCGGTCCATCGTTTCAACGAGGACGATTTCGCCATTCCCGAGGAATGGGAGGAATTGGCCACAACCTTGCGAAACCAATTGCTTTTTGCCGGTCTGACAGAAGCGGAAGCCGATGTTTTCATGGACACCTGGCACGATACGTTTTTCGGTGTCTTCGCCGAAAGCGTCCATTACTGGCTGCCGGAATATTCCAACGGAGCGTTCCTGATCTACCCCTGGCCGAATTTCTTCACCGGCAATATGCTGGAACTGTCGCTTGATCCCGCACCGCGAAGCACGAGACGGGCGATCATCGAGTACCAGAAAATCGATTCGGTCCAATCCTATTCCGGAGCGCTTCAAGGTTCGGTAACGCTTGAAGAATACGAGATGGACCCCACAACGCCGATTTACACCGGCCCGGCCGCAGGAGCCATCGTCGCAGCCTGGCAGAACGGCGAGTTGCAAGCGGAAACAACCAGCGACAGTGAAGGAAACTATCTGCTTGAATTGGATGCAGGAACTTACACCATCACGGCGGACCGCAACGAATGGGAAGTGGGCGACCGCCATACGGATATAGAAATCCAGGTCGGCCAGGTCACGACGCTCGATCTGACCCTGACCTCCGAAGCGATGGTAGACAAACCCAACCTCTACCTCTATCCCACCGAAACCACAAACGTTACGGTGACTCTCGACCTGAACTACGGTTGTGAGATCACGCAATCCATTCCCGAATATGCAAACGGCTGGACGGTGGAAGTCACGCCGGACGGCCTGATCGACGGCCAGTACCGGTATCTCTTCTACGAAGCGGAAATCCCTCACCGTTTCCCGATGGTCGAAGGCTGGTCCGTGGCTTCCGAATCGCTAGAAAACTTCTTCAATTCTACGCTGGCTTCCTATGGTCTGACCAACGCGGAAACCTACGATTTCGTGGATTACTGGACCACCCACCTTCCCCCGGCACCTTATTACGCGATCTATCCACTGACTTCGGCTGAATCCATCGATCCGCTGGTAGGACTCAACATCAGCCCCACTCCCGAAACGTTGTTCAGGCTGTGGTTTGTGATTTCCCCTGAAAACGCCCCCTTGAGCCTCCCGCAACCGGAGATTCTCCCCGTCGTTCGCGAAGGTTTCACCGCCGTGGAATGGGGAGTGATCGTCGATTGACGTGATACGAAACAACAACCGATTTCAACAGCCGAGCGGTCCGCCGCTCGGCTGTTTTAGCTCCAGCTTGTCAACAAACCACACGGAATTCGACAATTTCCACATCAATGATTCCTTTTCCAAGCCGGGTGCATCACAAAATGGTGCGAATAGGCCCAATAATATTGAAGCATTCATTCATTTGGTTGTAGCGGCGAGGCGTAAGCCCGCCGAAAAGGGAGATTGGGGGCATAAAAGCAACTTTCAAAAGGTAAAAACGGCGGGCTTACGCCTCGCCGCTACGAAAAAAGAGGATTTTACGAAAGTCGCACTATTTTGTGATGCACCCTTTCCAAGCCTGTTGAGATAACCTTGACTTGCTTGACCGATCATGTGATTTTGAATTCGTAATATAGCTTTGCATCAGGAACGGCACACGTATGCACGGTCATCTCAGCGGGCTGAAACCCAGTCAAATCAAACAAATCGAGCGTCTCAAGCGTCGTCGCTGCAATCCGGCGGAACTCATCGGTCCCGACCTTGCCCGAGCGCTATGCGAGCTTTCCAGCGATATATCACGCCAGATCGGGTTATTGATCGACCGCAAGGGTCATGTCGATCAAGTCATTGTCGGTACCGCCTCCAAACTGGATCTTCCCGACCTTGGACGACACCGTGCCGGACGCGGTCGCTTTCGCGGCCTGCGGCTCGTTCATACGCATCTATCCGGAGAACCCCTGACCCAGGACGACCTTACCGACCTCGCCCTGTTACGTCTGGATTGCGTCGCGGCATTGACGATGGACAACAGCGGTCTACCCTCGATGATCCACCTGGCACACCTGATCCCGAAAAATCCCCAGGGGGAGATTTTTCAGGTTTTCCCGGAAAAACGTTTTCAAGCGCTCCAGGTAGATTTTCTCGCCCTGATCGAAGCATTGGAGGAAGAATTCCGCCGCACCTTGCCGAAAACGAAGCAAGGCATTGTCGAGCGGGAACGTGCGGTGCTCATCGGTGCGGGATCGCTACCCAACCGTGAAATCGAGCATCGAATGGCCGAGATGGAAGAGTTGGCTCGTGCCGCCGATGTGGAAGTCATCGACACCATTTGGCAAAAAAGGGCCAAACTCGATCCGAAAACCGTCATTGGACGTGGAAAACTCGAACAGGTCGTGCTTACCGCCATGCAGAATCAAGCGGACCTGTTGATTTTCGAAACCACGCTCGGTCCGGCCCAAATCCGTGCCATCGGAGAATTCAGCGACATCAAAGTCATCGACCGCAGCCAACTGATTTTGGATGTCTTCGCTCGCCATGCCCAGACCCGCGACGGAAAATTACAAGTCGAACTGGCACAGTTGAAATACCGGCTTCCCCGCCTGGGACGCAATGGAAAGGCTCTTTCCCGTCTGATGGGTGGTATCGGAGGTCGTGGACCGGGTGAACAGAAACTCGAAATCGACCGTCGCCGCGTTCGGGAACGCATCTCTCGCCTGGAAAAAGAAATCGAGTTGCTGGCACAGCGCCGGGAGCGCAAACGTGCGAGAAGAGAACGGCGCAACGTCCCCACGGCCGCTCTTGTTGGATATACTAACGTCGGCAAGTCCACCCTGCTCAACCGGTTGACCGCCTCGTCGGTTTTCGTCGAAAACAAGTATTTTGCCACGCTCGATCCTTCCAGCCGACGCCTTCGTTTCCCCCAGGAACGCGAAATCGTGCTGACCGACACCGTGGGATTCATCCGCGATCTGCCCGACGAGTTGAAAACGGCTTTTCGAGCCACGTTGGAAGAATTGCACGACGCCGATTTCCTGCTGCACGTCGTGGACGCCTCTTCGCCCGACAGAAACAGTCAGGTTCGCTCGGTATCCGAGATTCTCGACAGCCTGGGCTTGTCGGATATCCCCAAACTGCTGCTATACAACAAAGTGGATCTGCTGGATACGGAAGACTGGCCGTTGCTGATGGCCGAGGAGGAAGGATTCTATCTTTCGGCGAAAACAGGTGACGGGTTGCTTGAATTCACAAAGTATCTACAAAAAACAGCCGAAAAAGGCCGCCTTCTGCCGCTGCATTCCCGTAAAAACAGGAAAAAACACTAAAAAACTACTGCGGCGTGGCCGTTACCGAAACCACGCCGTCAAGCTTGCGAATTTTGTTAACGATGCGCAACAGCTTGGACAAAAACGCAACATCCACCACAAAACTGAGAAAACCCGCGTTTTGTTCTGCGTTGGCATTGAGTTTCGAGATATTCATCCCGGATTCTCCCACGATGGCGAGAATCTGAGCCAGAATGCCCTTGGTGTTGGTTACATGAATATTAAGCAGCGCCCCGTGGATTCGCTGGCTGATGTCCCAGGAAACATTGAGTTTTTCCTGATTCGGCACACCATTGAGGTTGCGGCAGTTCGACCGGTGGAGAATCACCCCTTTGTCAGGACGAATCACGCCGACCACCGCATCACCGGGAATGGGATTGCAACAGGTTGCGTATGTTATGAAAATATCTTCGGGATCTTCGATCCTGAAATTTTCTCGCGGACTGGATTTCAGATTGGAATAGATTTTTTCACGAATCGATTGCATGTCGATCAATCGTTGGCGGGTAAGCTTTTCTTTGGGTGCAAGATGATAATCTTCAATCAATTGATGCAACCCGATTTCACGAAAACCGATCCGCCCGAACAGCTCTTCCTCGTTCAGTTGTTCTCGCTCCAACATATCCCTAAAGGTCTGACTATTGATAATCACCTGCGGGTCCAAGCCGAACTTGGCGATTTCAGACGAAAACATCTTGCGACCCAGTTCTTTGGCACGGTGCTTGCGCATTCTCGTCAACGATGCCCGAATCAAACGGGTAGCCTTGGGTGACTGGACGATATCGAGCCACAGGCTTTTCGGTTGACTGTTCGAATCGGTAATGACCTGAATCACGTCGCCACGTTTGATTTCGTGGTCGATGGGGTAACGAACCCCGCCGATCATTCCACCGACCGCATGATCTCCGATCCGACTGTGAACGTGATACGCGAAATCCAGAATCGTGCTTCCCATCGGCAAAAGATACGGGTCTTTTTGCGGGGAAAACACGGCGATTTCGTCTTCCTTGCAGTGAGAGACGATTTCATCCATCCGCAAATGGCCCTCACGGGTCAAATCTTCGAGTTCCTTCATGTAGCGGGTATAGAAGCGGGACAGGCGATTTTGATTGTGCTTCCAGTTGTGAACGATACCCAGCTCGTTGACATCCCACATTTCCGGTGTCATCAGCGAGACTTCGTAGATTTCACCTTCCAAAACGATCTGTGTTTCAAGCGCCCGGTATCCATTGGCCATCGGATTCGAAACATGATCCACCAACGATCCCGGCACCGGCATGTACACATTGTGCAGCATTCCAAGCGCCGTATAGAGATCGATCACGTTCTCAATCAGAATCGTGAGACTGGGCAGAGGATCGCTGACAGAAGAAAGCCGACCGTTTTGATAATATTTTTGAACGGTCGGCCAGACGATCTCGACGGTGGGCTGTTCGATAACCTGCTCCAGGTGGTCGAGAATAAACTGAATCGTGGTCTCGACCTTGGAGCCTAAAAACCGCTTGCGCTCCGCAATGGAAGCCTCGATCTGCTTGAATTCCCCTGGAAACAGATACCTGCAACAAAGGTTGGTGATCTCTTCCGAAACTCTGCGCATTCCGAGGCGACGACTGATCGGCGAGTAAATATCCAGCGTTTCCATGGACTTGCGTTCCTGGTGACTGGACGACATATGCGCCATTTCCCGCATATTGCACAAGCGGTCGAAAATTTTGATGATCAACGGACGGATATCTTTGCTGGAATAGGACAGAATCCGTTCGTAGGTTTTGAGCAGGCTTTCTTGTCGATGATAATCGCTGTTGGAAATTTTTCGTATTTTGGTCAGAGAATGCACGGTTTTGGCGAGATAGCCACCAAATAGATCCGTAATGGTTTGCTGAGTGGCGTCGGTATCTTCGATCGTATCGTGCAATAAAGCAGCAACAACACAGTTTCGGTCCAATCCAGCCTTGGCGCACTCGTACGATACCTGCAACGGATGAAAAATATACGGTGCCCCAGACTGCCGTAACTGACCCAGGTGATGACGGTCCGCGAATTCAATCGCTTTCAGAATCGGTTCGATACTTTGGTTGGGATAGAATGAAAGAAATTTCTCCGTAAGAAGGAGGGTACATTCCTCCAGGTACTTGCGGTGCTCCTCCTTGGTCCGGCTCTGGGAGGTATCCGGCCACATACCATCGACATGCAAAGAGTGCCGCTTGTCCATTTTCACCTTTCCGGGGCCGGATTTAACTACAGGTTCAATCATTACCAGCCTGCCTGTAACTCGTGTACTGCATTCCCCGTGGCGTGGCGAAAACCGCCGAAACTAAGTAACAAAAACGAAATCGACTTTTCCGATTCATTGCTACAAGATTTTTAATATACTATTGTAGCTTTCTTTTCTTTCCTTCGCAACCGTAAATCATAAGACATTTTCACTCGCAAATCCGGGGAACAAAAAACATCTTCTTCGCAATGGCTTGTGAAGAAGTATCGACGTAAAATTCGTCATCTGGACAAGAAAACGCCGTGACAACAGTTTCGGAAATCGCCGATCGAAAAAATCCTGCAATTTCCAAAACTTCAGCAGAGATGATAAGTTTTCCGTACCAACAGAAAATCTCACCCCTGTCCGAGCGATCCCCCCGATTCAACATGTCACGGTCCTCCCATCCAGATCTACTTCACGTCGACCTGGAATCCATTTCGGCAGGTCATCAACCTTTTGGCTGGCCGAAACTTTCTCTTAAAAAAAATTGTAACGATCCCCAAACGGATTGACAAGGCTTTTCCTCGTGAAAAATGCATAGAACCCCCAAACGAACCGACCAATTCTTGACGCTAGGTCCGCGAACAGGCTAAACTTTCAGTGTTTGTTGCACATTTTCCGCCGTTTTCACCTTTTTGCATCGGAAAACGACATCCACCGGTGGTTCGTATGGCTTTCCATGCCACGCCACGCAGGAAAAAGCAGGTATCATGAGCGAACGCAAAAAAATCTTCATTTCCGGTGTTGCCGGTTTCATGGGTAGCCACCTGGCGAAACATTTCATCGCCCAAGGACATCATGTGGTGGGATGTGACAACCTCATCGGCGGGTATCTCGACAATGTGCCCGCCGAAGTCGAATTTTACCAATACGACTGCAACTACTTGAATTCGATGATCAAAATCACTCGGGGCGTGGACATCATCTTCCACACGGCGGCAACTGCCTACGAAGGATTGTCCGTCTTCAGCCCCTTCGTCGTGACGCAGAATATCGTCGGAGCGTCATCCGGCGTCATCACGGCAGGCGTAGTCAACAAAGTAAAACGTATCGTCAACTGCTCCAGCATGGCACGCTATGGGGAGAACGATGTTCCTTTCCACGAGGATTTGACGCCAAAACCCCAAGATCCTTATGGTATCGGCAAGGTTTGCGTGGAAAACCTGCTGAAAAACCTCTGTGAAGTCCACGGGGTCGAGTGGGTCAACGCCGTACCGCACAATATCATCGGTCCCAACCAAAAATACGACGATCCCTACCGCAACGTGGCGGCAATCATGATCAATCTGATGCTGCAAGGACGCCAGCCGATCATTTACGGCGACGGCACACAGAAACGTTGCTTCAGCTTCATCGGTGACGTAGTGGACTGCCTGAACGCGCTGGCTTGGAACGAAAACGTGGTGGGTGAAACCATCAACATCGGACCGGACGAGGAGTTCGTTACCATCAACGAACTGGCCGAAACCATTGCGGATTTACTGGACTTCAAACTGGAACCGAAATACATGCCCGACCGCCCGCAAGAGGTTTTCCTCGCCAACTGTTCGTCCAATAAAGCCCGTAAACTGCTAGGTTACGGAACGAAATACACGCTACGCAAGGGACTTCAGGAAATGATCGACTACATCCGCGACCGGGGAACGCGGCCGTTCAAATATCACCTGGACATCGAAATCATCAACGAGAAAACCCCGAAAACCTGGACGGAGCGCATGTTCTGAGAAAATACGTGCGCTCGCCCGCATTTATGTTCATTCCTCCTGCCATTTGAGGACGTATCGGTATGCGTTTTTCCATTCTGCTTGCCGCCTGGAACGAAAGGGAATTTGCCCGAGAGTGCCTGGAATCCATCAAAAAACAGGCCTTTACGGATTACGAAGTGCTTCTCGTGGATGACGGTTCCAAAGATGGCACCGCCGAGATGATCCGAGAGGACTATCCATTCGTGCGCCTTTTCGCACTGGAACGACACAGAGGCTTCGCCAAAACCAACAATCTCGCCGCAAGCCATGCCAAAGGCGAGTGGCTGTTCGTGGTCAATACCGACACGGAATTTCATCCCGACCTGCTTGCAGAACTCGACGAGGCAACGAAACGTTACCCCGAGTACGATCTTTTCTCCTGCCAGATGGTACGTTACGATGACCGCCGTTTCGTCGATTGCAAAGGAATGCGTTTTCACGGATCGCTGCGAGCCACGATGATCGGCATCGGCGAACCCGTCGATCCGGGAGAACAGCCGTTCGAGGTTTTTGGGGCAACGGGCGGAGCTATGCTGCTTCGACGAGAGGTTTTCGAGAGCATCGGCTTGTTCGACGAAGCGTTCTATTTCAACAATGAGGATGTGGACTTTTCCCTGCGCGCCTATGGGCAAGGATACCGGACGCTGTACCTGCCGTCCGCCGTGGTCTATCACAGACGCTCGCCCAATCAGAAAAAGATGCCGGATCGTGTGCTGTACTTGATTCAACGCAACATGGAGCTGGCGGCGCTCAAAAATGTACCACTCGTGCTCTGGTGCTCCCCTTTCGGCGCTCTGCATGTTGCCTACAACATGCACCAATTCGCCAAATATGCTTCGCAGGGAAAAGCGAAAGTCCTGCTGAAATCCAAATGGGACGCGCTGAAAATGCTGCGTTATTTGAAACGAACGCCTCTTTCTCCTTTACGGCTCCTTCCCGTTTTCGGCAAAAAACGGATTTGATACGATGAACTCGACAGCCAACCCTCACAGCCGCCTTGAATCTTTCGAACGAATCGGCGTGCTGATCGTGCTGTTGCTGATGACGGCCTGGCTTGGCTCTGTACAGTTTTGCGAAATGAAACTATTCGGTGTGGATGGTCTGTATCACATCCGATTGGCGGACATGGTCGGTCACGGATGGTTTTCTCATCAGTTTCCCTGGTTGTTTCATACCGATTTTGCGCAAAAATTCACCGATCATCATTTCTTATTCCACCTTTTGCTGATTCCCTTTGCCTGGCTGTCTCCCGGAGACGAGTTGATGTTCGGCGCGAACCTTGGAGCTTTGGTCCTCGGACTGGCAGCTCTGGCGTGTTTGGGATTCACTTTCCTGGCGTTGAAGGTCCGTTTCGCCGGATTGTGGCTGGCGACAGCGCTGGTCGCTTCGGAGGTCTTCGCCGCCCGACTGCTCCTTCCTCGCGCACAATCCGTGACCTTGATTTTCGTGACACTGACCGTTCTCGCCCTAGCATCGAAACGTTATAAGACTGCGGCAATACTATCGTTTTTCTTCTCCTGGGCCTATCAACTGGCCTTGATCAACATCCTTGTCGGCGCGGCCTTTACGCTGGCGATAGGAATCAAACATCGACGCTTCGACACTCGCCCTTTGGTGTTCTGCGGACTGGCGGTACTGGCGGGATTCGTAATCAATCCCTTTACTCCTCAGAGTCTGGAATTCCTATTGACCCACACGCTGTTCAAGGTCGGCAATCCGGTCGATCTGAAAGTGGGTGGAGAGTGGAAATCGACCGATCCTGTGGAACTCCTACACCATCTATGGATCTTTCACGGCATATATCTTGCGGGAATCCTTGCTGTTTTTCGCATTAGAAATGATCTGAAAATCGAAACCCTGGCGATGATGACCATTGGTGTCGTCATGTTCGCCGCGACATGCCATAGTTGGCGTTTTTTGGAGTACTATCCTTTTCTGCTGGTATTCGGCTCTGCGCTGATACTCCGTGATCTGCTGACCCATCTCGTCGAAAAACAGCCCCAAAACCGCCTCCAAATCTATGGTGTTCTGGCAGGTGCACTTGTAGTCTTTTGCGGAATTCAAGTGGTTCACTTCGCCTCTTGGCTGCCGAAACAAAAAGCCGAAGGATTCGACAACCAACGTCTGCAACTGGCAGCCCACTGGCTGGAAACCCACAGCGAGGAAAACAGCCTCGTCGTCAATTCGGACTGGGGAGATTTTCCGTTTCTGTTCTACAACAACCAACACAATTTTTACGCCACGGGCCTGGACCCGAACCTGTTTCTGTACCACGACCCAAAACGCTTCAGCGCCTATCTCAAGCTGATCATGGGCAACGATCCCAATCCATCGAAAACCCTGAGGGAAACTCTAAACGGCCAATATCTCGTCTATCGTTACAACCAAGCCAGACGTTCCATGCCTCCTGAACGTTGGAACCATATGTTGGAACATCCCGGCTGGAAGGTGGTCTATTACGATACGGAAGGTGTGATTTTCGGCGTGGAAAAATTGATTCAGGAAAAGTCTATGTAAAACCTGACCGTTTCCTGTCAAAATTCATCCAAAGAAAGCGTTTTTTCCTCTGACGATGAATTATTATCCCGAAGGATTTATCGAGAACCTGGCGCAGAGTAAAAGCTCTCGAACTCTCCTTCTTTTCACGATTTTTTGCCCTTGACACTGTGCGTCGAGGGTGTTAGATTTTCCGCCGTATGAATGACGACTCATTCACTCGTTCCCAATATTCATCCCTCAAGGAGGCTATCATGGCAGAGAGCGCCCAATTTTGGATTGACAAAATTCAAGAAAACCTGAACAACAAGCCCGAGTTGGCCGGCAACATCAACGCCGTGTACCAGTTCGACATCAGTGGCGACAATGGTGGCAAATGGGTCGTGGACCTGACCGCCGCCCCCGGCTCCATCAAAGACGGTGAAGTCGACAACGCTGACTGCACGATCATCATGGCCGAAGCGGATTTCGTTTCGATGATGGACAAAACCGCCAACCCGATGACCCTGTACGCAACCCAGAAGCTGAAAGTTCAGGGCAACCTGCCCCTGTCCCTGAAGCTGATGGAAATCCTGAAATAATTCAAGGATTCCGATGGTTCAACCCCGCCCGACGGCGGGGTTTTTTTATGCCTTTTCTCCGTTTCCATGACAAAGGGGGATTGCCTTTCTGTTAGGTTTTTGTTAAAGCCTGGAACGATGACATGTAACGAAAGGCTCGACACCATGCAACGCTTTCTCCCCTGGTTCGTACTGTGCATTCTTTGTAGTGTTTATCTAAGCGCTTGTGAGGACTCGGATACGGAAGCGACTCCCGGCGACGGCGACAGAGATACGGAACTCGTCCAGGAAAACGACGAAGAGGCGGCCCCTGTTTCTACATGGCGACAGCCCGAACCTCAGGGAGAACTCGAAGCCCTGAAAGGTCCGTATCTTCAGCACTTTACAGACTCCACCATGCATGTCATGTGGCAGACGGAATCCCCTTCAACCACGGCATGGATTGAATGGGGCATCGAAGAAGTCAACTTCTACGGTATGGATATCGACGCCGGGGAGGAGTTGGGCATCCATGAAGCAATCATCGAAAACCTGGAGCCACTGACGACCTACCAATACCGCGTCGTATCCGACGGTCTGGCAAGCCCGATCTACAATTTCACCACCGCACCCGACCACCCCGACGTATCGTTTACGTTTTCGGTCTATGGAGATACCCGGAGCCTGCCGACCATCCACGAAATGACGGCTGCCGCCATTCTGCGAGACGATCCGGACTTCGTGATCAACGTCGGTGACTTGGTTGGTTCAGGCGACGAATACGACCAGTGGCAGACCGAGCACTTCGACCCGATCCGTGAATTGGCCCACAGCCATCCCTATTACGTTTCAATCGGCAATCACGAGAAAGACACAGAATATTTCTATCGTTTTTCCAGTTATCCCTCTTATGAAGACTACTTCCAATTCACCTATGCCAACGCGCACTTCATTGTGATCGACACCAATGTTCAAAAACCCATTCATTTTCAAACGATGGAAATCGTTGAGGAAATGCTGAATTCTCCCGAAGCTCAAAACGCCGAATGGCTGTTCGCCTTCTCTCATCATCCGGGTTGGAGCCGAGGTTGGGGTCATGAAGGCTACGAAGGCGAAGTCCGGCTTCGTGACTCGCTAATTCCTTTGATGCGTGACAAAGGCGTAGACGCCTATTTCGCCGGGCATACGCACGATTACGAAAGATACACCCAAAACGGACTATTCCAGATCATCACCGGCGGGGGCGGAGCCTCTTTGGACCATGAAATCAATTCCGAAATGACGTTTTCCTACGCCCATTATGTGTTCCACCACATGACCCTCGAAGTGGATGACAAACGAGTCACGGCTACGGTGAAAACCCCGGAAGGAGAAATCCTCGACCGCTGGACGCTGACCCACGCCACCGGAGATACATTGTTGGAAGATAATTTCGACTCCGGGACGTTCGATTCCCAAACCTGGAAAGTCGCTCCCGACAACTGCCCCGCCGGAGGCTGGTGTGTAGGAAAAGGAAAACCCGACTCCACCGACCGCTATGGCTATGAAAACAATACGAATTTCGCCTACGTCGATTACGCCTGGTACGAAGAAGACGGCGGCACAGGCGAGGAATTCACGCTCGAAACGGTACCTGTGGATGTCTCGGACTACCGGGAAGTCGATCTCGTCGTGGACTACTACTACGACAGCCTCCAGGACGACGAAGAGGGACTGGCCGTGATCCAGTACAGTACCGACGGTGGAAAAGAATGGAACACCACCCTTCGGATACAGCGTTACGAAAACTATGCTTTGGACTACCGCGTTCGCCTCGAAGAAGCTGGCGGCGTAAAGGATCTTAGGTTGAGAATGCAACTCAAAGCTCCGGGGCAAATCTTCCTGATCGACAATTTCAAACTGGAAGGTTTCAAGTAAATAGCAACGCCAGAAATTTCAAAACAAGATGAAAACATACGGCTATTCGTCATTTTCAGCACAGCGCCTGAAAATGTTCGTTTCGATCCCGGAATATAATGAATACCGAGATTGACAACTTTGGGTAATCGGTGTAGCTTCGCGACATTCCAAATGTTTCCTACGCATAGAGGTCTGCTCATGTCGAAAGTCTTCTTGTCGATATTGTTGGGAACCGTCCTTGTCTTTACGGGATGCTTGCAAATAGATTACGGCGGAGATGAAAACGAATCCTCGGGTTGTACGGCAGACGAAGTTCGTTGCAATGGGGATAAAGTTGAAATCTGCAATGTTGCCGGAATGTGGACAACCACGCAAAATTGTGCCGATGACGATCTGATCTGCAAAGAAGCACAATGCGTCGAAGACGCGGAAAACCCGCAGGTAGAGCTATCGTGCACCTATCGCAGTGCCGAAGAATGCAAGGCATACGGTTACATGTCCTCCTGTGGGAACCGTGATTGCATTACCCAAGGATGGAATCTTGCCTGTCGGGAGGAAGGAAGTTGCGAGGATCTCGGCTCGGTAGACTACGGCGATGCGGAAGCCACCACCGACGATTATTACGGGATTTGGGGAGGCATCTTCACTACCGGTTCCCGCACTATAGGTATCCCGTTGCGTCCTTATCAGGATTCCGTGACAGTACACCACCTGCTGATGCGCCTGAGCAAAGAGGGTGATGACCTCGTGATCCATTCGAAAATGTGCTATATGCAGATGCACAATTTCGACGAGGAAAAAGTTTACGACATCGGTGAGGATCTGGGGCAATTGGTGATTTCGCCACAGTATTACAACAGCGTGGCAACACTGGAACATCGGGTCTCCAACCCCGAAGCCTTCGAAGTCGGCGCCTCATTCGAAACGGACTGGTTTTATGAAGTACGTGGCGCGAAAGTCGAAGACCACATAGAATCCGACCTGCCGGACCGCCAACATTACGAAACGTATTGCAAACCCTGGGATGAGAAAAAAGATTCTTCGGACTGCCTTATCACCGACCAGGATGGCGATGGAAAACCCGGAATGACCGTGCTAGGAATCGGTGCGCTGGAAAATCAGGAAGTTTATCACGATCAACGATGGGGAACCATTTTTGCCGGAACAATCCTCGACAACGACCACATCGAAGGACTTGTGGACCATACAAACCTGCAATATCAACTCGATGCCAGCTCAGCTTCGATGGTGTACGACATCGAATCCGAACTGCACCCGGAACATGAACGCACCTACCTGCGTATGCTTCGAATGCCGGAAGATGCAACCTGCGAAGACGTAACAGCAGAAGTCAACACAGCCGGTAGTTGGCTGGAATTCACTGCTTTCATGGATGACGTTCCCGATCCGTAAAAACGACTTCATACCCTTTCGCCTTCAGTGGCATAGTCGGGCAAGAAATTTGCCCGACCTACAAGATGCTTTCGATACTTGATCGCGAAATGGTATCAAGTGGGTTTCCACTCCAGTAAAAACAAAAATGCCGGGTCAAACTATCGACCCGGCATTTCATTTTTAGACTGGGATATACCTATTCTACAGCGAGTCGCAGAAATCCTCCTGAAGGGCAACGCCCGGCAGGGTTACATCCTTTTCCGTAGCATTCGCGGCATCTATTGTGACAGGAACCGTCCGCGTGTAAAGACCGCAGTACGAACCGTCGTGGTCGACCGAGAAGCGCAGGTAATAATCCCCGCTGGTGAGTCGAGGAATGAAATAGCTCACCTGCTTCGGAGACGACGACACTTGCATCGGTCCTTCGACGGTCACCATCTGGGTAAACGAAGCATCTGAGGCTACTTCGATTCTAAACGGATCATTGCGGAACTGCGTGTACTCATACGTAAACGTTCCACGGATGGAACCGTACCCGTCGAGAGGCACCATCGAGAACATTTCCACCCCTGTCAACTGGCTTGTCCCCTGATCGAGATCGATAACGAGGGGTTGCGGTTCTCCTATCGTTTGGGCGGTCCGCTCGAAGCGCTGGTATCGATTGACATAGGCACGAGGGTAATACGTCCCGCTTTCGAGATTGACCACTTCAAAAGCAAACGTCGGTGTATCGCCGCTTGCAGTCTGTTCGGCCCAAACCGAAGCGAGAACTTCTTCGTAACTAGGACTGTTGTAGAAAAAGACTTCTACGCCATACAGGTCGAATTCCGGGGCGGTCACCACGGTTCCCTGAATCGACCCCAGAGCTTCCTCTTCGATACCGACATAGAGCACGATATCGTCCACTGTGGGATTTTCTTCGTCCAAAGTCACCGGGGAGGACAGATAGTCCGATATGCGACGCTGTTCCTCGAAATAGGAGGCTCGCAGATAGTAACGCCCAGGGTCGAGTTCGTCCTGCTCGAAGGGAATCGTACCGGTTTCCTCGTTGTACTCTCCCAAATCGATAGCAATGATATCGAAATCGGAATCATCCACACTTGGATCGGGGAACGGTTTTCCGAAACTGGCGTCCAACTCGATTTGTGCATTGGCAAGCTCGGGAGCAACATGAAGTTCCCCCTTCAATGTGGGACTGTAGGGCGGCGTCGCTCCTACGTAGAAATCGATATCGGTATAAACCGTTGTTTCGGAGGAAGAATAATCCACCGAAATCGGGTTGAAAGCATATTCTCCTTCCAAACCGTTGGAATAGACTTTCACATAGTACACGCCTTCTGGAAGATCGTTGAAATAGTATTCGAGCGTATAATCGGTTTCGTCGCTTTCGGTGGGGAATTCATCCTGCAACACGAGTTCGGCATTTTCGATCTCGTAAGCATCGCGCAACTCGAAGATCACATCTCCCCTTCCAGCCCAGGTTTGCTCGACATAGTAGGCTTTGCCACGAATCGCACCCCGGTCGTTCGTCTCGATTTCGCTGTTGTCGTAACAAACTCCGAGCAGGCAAGGACCGTTCGGACAATCGCTGCTGTCGGAGCATTCGCTCGGCATGCACTCCAAGGTATCGCCATCGCACCACCAGGGACCGCCACCGAAATGATCGAGGCAATCCTGAGATGTCAGACAATGGAACACCATTTCCTCATCTCCCGTAGAACAAAGACCACATTGGCCATTGAGATCGAGACAACAAAGATCATCGTCCGGGTATTGCTCGTCACAGTAATCCTGCCCATCGTCGTAACAAGGACCTGGACGACAGCAACCGTAATCTATCCCGATGTCGCAATACATCCGGGCGGGGCAATCGTTGTTTTTCTCGCAAAACGAACTACCTACACCGCAAAGCAAGCAGGCTTCATCGTCGTTTTCGCAACCGATTCCGTCTTCCTCCTCTTCTTCCGGCTCGTCACCATCGGCGGGATAGTCGTAACATCTACCATCTTCGCAGTATTGCCCGTCCGAGCATTCATCGTTGGTCACACAAATTGTATCATCAACTTCCGGGGGTTCAATTTTATCCCAATCCGGGGCATCTTGTTCTTCGCGTTCATCCCAAACATCGTAATCGATATCGGGCAAAATCCCATCGCTTTCCTCATCACCGTCTTGATCCAGGTCGACGTCTGGTAAATCATCGTCGGTTTCCTCTACTTCGTCCCCTCGATCGATGTCGATCTCAATCGGCTCGAAATCTACCCTACGGTCTTCATCCTGGTCGGCGACGCTTTGCGAACCACCTCCGCTGCTACAAGCCGTTACCAGAAGCCAACAAGCCGAAAGGAAGATCGTGACACAGGATTGCATCCGAAAGGGGAAACGATTGGTCTCGATTTTGGTCATTTCGTTCGTTCCTTGCATACCGGTCTGCTCCGATTTTCTATGGCCCGTTGAGGGAACCGACACTTTCGCGGGAAATTTCTTCACCCATCATGAATCATCGAATCCGGGAGAGGATTGACTCCTCTCCCGGAGAACGAATGTTACTTCAAGCCCAACCGTCCATCGACAGCTTCCACCTGCTGCGGCGTTACGATGGTCGTCTGCCGGGTTTTCTCCAGGCTGTCCAGCAGAGTTTCGGACGTCGACTTGGTTTCGTCCTCATCGCTGTTTTCCTCACCACCTACATACGGTTTGGCGCAACGGAAGCCGATGGCCAGATCACCTTCGGAAGGCAGGAAGCCGGAACGCCAGCCAAGCGACATTTCCTCATCGGCGTAACTCGCGCCACGCACAACCTTCCACTGACAGGTGCTCTCGCAGGTATTGTACTCTTCCAGACGGAAAGACTTCAGATCGTTCCTATCCCGTTCGTCCTGAACCATTCCATCGGAAATGCGATTCACGGTAATGTCCACCTGTTCCTTGCACGTCGCGATGCAGGCTTCGGGCGATGTCGGGGCCTCTTTGCCGTACTGCAAACGTTGCTCGGCGGAGGTATACCAGTCGCCCGTCCACTCGGATACGTTGCTGAACATGTTGACTACGGACGTCTCCGATGCCGGTTTCAAGCCGATGTTTTTCTCGACATCCACCGTGTCACCAAGCTTGTACAGCGGGTTGGAGGTGGACCAGGAAAGATCGTAGTACTTCCCGTTGGAGATCGAATTTCGAGCCGCCCAGGCCCATTCGACCTCGGTAGGCAGCCGTCGTCCGACCCACTTGCAATAGGATTGAGCACCATCCCACGAAACATTGAGCACCGGATAGGATTGGTAATCCTGATCGAAGTAGTAGTCTTTGCGCGTCGCGGAATCGAAGGCTTCGCCTTCTCCCAACGGAGGACAAACTCCCTGGCTGACACACGAAGCATACTGCACGTTGGTAACCTCGGTGCGGTCCATCCAGAATGGATCGACTTCGATGGTCTGACTATCACTGGAGGAACCGAGTCCAAACGTCGAACCATCGAGCAGCATCTCTCCACCCTCGAACATGTGCATCGTGCTGACAGGCATCATGCGGTCTTCGTCGCATTCCTTGGTACAACGACAAACCTGGATCATGTACGTGTACGCATTTGGCGTCCACAAGCCCGCCTGCGTCTGCAAACGATAGGTGAAGTAGAATGTTCCGTTGACCAATTCGCCGTTGCCCTGCGTAATGTTGCCATCTTCGTCGAACGTGCTGCCACGTTTGATGAAGTAGCGAATTTCCTTCCAGAATCCGTTTTCCTGACCGGAATCGGCAACATACACGTAGTTGAATACCCACGGATAGGCCGAATCCAGCGGACTATGACCGGTTCGGAAGTTGGAGTCGATACAGAAGGTTTCCGTACACAGTTTGTACGGCTCCTGGTCGTCCCCGTTTTCGTTGACGTATTCGATGTACGTAACGCTCTCGTCATCGTCCGTATCCTGCCTGTGGGGATTGTCCACCACGGCGGTGTCTTCAGGAATCTTATCCGGCACACCGACTTCAGGACCGAAAGTACCATCCGTCACGGTAAAGGAAATGGCTCTCGGTCCGGGGTTTTCACCTTCATCATCGACACCCGTCAAGCTGCCGAGATCAAGACTGAACAGTGGCTCGTGAGCGAAATCGTTAGCATTTCCGCTGCCGCTACCGCTGCCAATCTGATCGGCTTCGCATTCGAGGCTGTGACTATGCGTCTCCGATTCGGCTTCGGGAAGCTCGAAAGAGGTAGCTGCACGATCCACCCAGAATTCACGACAGATCACATTGGAGAAGTTACCCGCCGCGTCCTTGGCCTGCACGCAGAAGCGATGACGACCGTAACGAGGCACCGAACAGTCTTCATCAGGCTGCGGCGAATCCGACGTTTTGCGGAAGTAGTCGCTGTTAATGGCATCGAAATACGGATACCGCGTTCCCGCACCCAGTCTCTGAGTCGAGAGATCGGAATTTTCGCACTGTTTGAAAGCCGGAAGCGGCACCGGATTCAGCACCGGATTTTCTATACTATCATCCGGGAAGTCATAAACCGGTGTGAGCGAGTAGTAATAAATATCACCCGTAGCCGGTAGTCTGGATGCAGAATCGGCGGTTCCCGTCTTGGGATGCAGATCGATGGCATCTTCCCAGTAGAAGAAGAACTTGCTAGTACCGATCCACTCTTCTTCCGGTGCATCGTGCTGCTCCAGCCAGGCGTCTTTCTGCGTCTGAGTGGTCGATGAACTGTACCACCATTCCGGCAGCAGAGAATCCAACACCCATAGTTTGTCTTCATCCATCGTCGGCGGAGTCATATCTACACCGAAAACCTGATGACTCTGACATGGACGTTCGGTTCCGCTGAAGTTGCAGACCGAAACATCGGTTTCCCAACGCGTGAACTGGTACTGGTGAATTTCGCCGGTCGTGGTGGTTCCTGGACGGACACAAACCCGCTCGACCGGATCGCAGATCGAATCGTATTCGCCATCGTTGGAGCAAACACTCAAATCGCAACGATAGTTTGCCGGGCAGGTGTACTGCACGCTCGCGCTGCACTGACCGGCTCCCTCGCAGTGAGAGTTCTCGACTTCACAGTAATAGCCATCGCCGCAATCGGTATCCGTCGAGCATGACGATGCCTCCGATGGTCCCATGCATACGCTGGTATCTTCGCAAGTATACCCGGCAATCGAACAGCTTGGATTGGTGTCGCTGCACAGGTTTTCTCCGACGCATTGGTGCGTGGTGGTATTGCAATAGTAACCAGATGCCGTTTCGCAGTCACCATCGACATTGCAACTGCCACCGACACAACTGAATTGACCCTCGCACTGGAAGCCGGTGGGACAGGTCGTCGGATCGTTGACCGTACATTGACCTGGACCGACACAATGCGCACGATCCACGATGCATTCGTAGCCCGCTCCGACGGTCGTGGAGCAATCGAGATCGGTCTTGCAACCACCGGCTTCGCTCTCCCCGACACAACGGCTGAGTTCGCATTCGGTCAGACATTGCATCATCTCCTGTGCACCATCCTTCGTGCTTTCCCGCACAAGCTTGCAAGCTTCTCCGGAACCGCAATCGTCGTCGGTCTGGCAATAGCCGCAAGGTGAAGGCGGAGTGTCGTCCAGGCAGGTATTTCGCTTCTCGCCGGGCACATATACGTGCTGATCACGCGCCCGCGCGTAGTAGCAGTAGAAACCGTCTTTCTCTTTGTAATCGTTGGTCCATCCGGTGAGGTCGTTCTTGTCGATCGATACCGGCGGCGTGCAGGTAAAGCCACTCGGACAGATCTGGTTGGAAGAGGAACACTTGTCCATTCCGACACAGTATCCCTGACTGTCACAAGAGTACCCTGCACCGTAGGTATTGATACAATCGACATCGGATGAGCAACCGGACGTATCCTGGACACAGGACCAAACAAGCGTCAGTTCGGTAACGATGCACTGTCCCGGATCGCTTACGTCGCAGACATAGCCTTCGGGACAGGTCCGCTCATCGTTGCTGCATTGATTGTCACCGATACAACGCCGTGGGTTACAGAAGTAATTTCCATCATGGCACTCGGAATCATCCACGCATCCATCTCCGCCACGGCAGGTTCCCAGGAATTCGCAAGCATAGCCCGCCTCGGCACAAGTCGGATTGGCCGAGGAGCAGGCATAGGCGGAAATACACTGGCCGGATGTCCGATCGCAGGAGTATCCGGACGGACAATCCGCGTGTTCCGTGCACGATCCGCCAACGCAGGTCGGCTTGATCTCGCAATTGTATCCCGAGGGACAGGTAGGACTGGCCGCGCTGCATTGTCCGACACCCAGACATTCGCTTTGACCGCAACGATATCCCTCGGGGCAGAGATCCACATCACAGGTAAGACCCGTCGGGCAGATATCGGGAGAATCCGAGCTGCACATACCTTCACCCACACAACGCGAGGAAAGCAGGTCGCAGTAGTAGCCTTCTCCATAGTTCGTCGTACATTCGCTGTTCGTCGAACACGTTCCACCCACACAAGCCCGCGTTTCGAAATTGAGTTCGCATTCGAAGTCCGTGGGACAGGTCGTATCGTCCGCCGAACACATCCCTTCGCCAAGGCAGCGGGACAGATCGATGACGCATTCGAATCCAGCGCCACAATCGGAATCGACCTGACAACCGTCCACGATCGACGGCCCAATGCAGGTGCTCGTATCCGCGCCCAATTCGCAATGATAACCATTGGGACAACTCGTGTCCCCATGACTGCACTCGCCATCGCCACGGCAACGTGAAGCTGCGGTATCACAGTAGTAATCCTCAGGGCAATTACCGTCTGTAGCGCAAACCAGACCGTCCGCATCACCTAGGCAGTAACTTTGTTCCTCATCGGTCACACAATTGTATCCCGAGGGACAAGAACTCGGATCGGCGATACTACATTGGTTGGAACCTACGCAGTGGGACACCACGATATCGCAGCCGTATCCAGCACCGAACTGGTTTTCACAATCGATATCGGTACTGCAAACGCCGCTGGCCGCTTCCTGGACGCAAACGCTCAAATCTTCGCAGATCGGTCCGCCCCAACAAGCGCTGGTGTCCTGCACGCTGCAATCGTAATTGCCGGGGCAGTCGCTACTTTCGTGACAACCACCCGAGCAGGTGCCACCCTCGCTGACTTCGCAATAATAATTTTCGGGACAACTTGGATCGGATACGCTGCACTCGCCAACACCCACGCACTTGCCCAACTCGTTGTCACACAGGTACCCGGCTTCGGGGCAGTTTTGCTCGACAATGCAGTTGTAGTTTTCAGGACAGTCCGGTTCCAGACCGCTGCACTGGCGGAACCCTTCGCATCGTAACGTGTCGAGGTTGCAGGAATATCCCGGAAGCGAGCAGTCATCCGATACTTCGCAGAAGAACGCCGGCGGGCAGATGTCCGTACTGGTTTTGCTACATTTATGTTCACCAACGCAGCGATTGATTCCAGTATCGCAATAGTATCCGTTGTCCACGTCGCAATCGTCGTTCTCCGTACAAACGTTTTCACCCACGCAGCGGCTGGTGTCTTCGCAAGCCGAAGCCGACGCACTTCCTATACACGAACTGTTGTCGTAGCAGGAATCACCGCCGATACAAGCACTCGTATCCTCGACATTGCAGGTCGCTCCCGTCGCACAATCAGCGTCCGAATGACAGGAAACGCCGAAATATGTCTTGGCAGCAGGCACCCAGTCGGTTTCGTGAACCGTCGGGTAATCCGTGCAGTTCAATTCGGCAAGGTCTTCGTAGTAACCCCAGGTTTCCGTCGGTAACTTGGCAAAGTAGAACTTGAACTCAACCTGGTCACCGTTGTCGAAAATGTTGTCCTGGGCTTTAATGTTCAAATCGCTCAAGCTCAAAGCCGTAGGCTGGAACACCGACTGACCGATATGCTGATTGTAAAGATTGTTCTTTTCACCCAGCAACTGCCAGTTGGTCCACATTTTGTCCGCGCTCAAAGCAGCCGGTTCATACGGTCTGGTCGAGACATGGAAACGTTCCGTCAGGGCATCGTCATGCTGGTTCTCAGGAGTGGCCCAGCTGATCTTGTTCCCCTGAGAGTCTATGAACCATAAATAGATCTTGTTGTCCTGCACGTCTCCATAGCTTCCGTCGAGAACCCAGGTGAAACGCATGTCCAGGATGGAATCGTTGTCCTCTACGAAGCATTCTTCTTCGATCAACTCTACCAATTGGTTGCCACTCAGTGGCGTCTCGGCACATCCGTTCATCGCATCGACGCTGACCGCTTCGTGGAACGGCTGCGGCGCGCTGCATCCGACGGTAGGCGGTTCGGGGTTGCGTTCCCAAACGAACCAACCGCGAGGATTCTCCACCGAACAGGTATCACCGATACAATCGATGCCGGTACCGATCTTGATCTGAACTTTTTCGATATCCTGGGAGCCATTGGCATCCACGAGGCTAAGTGTGACCCGCTGGCGATCACCCTTTTCGGTGGCTAGCTGTCCATTCGCACCGTTGGTGCGCAAGACGGGATAGTTGACACGTTCATCCGCATCAGAAGTCACGGCGGTTCCCGTAGTGACCTTCAACGTGCTTCCCGGCTTCAGGCTAGGTGCAGCATTGGTACGAGTTACGTTACTCCAAGGCGACCAGAACGCTCCGACGGTGCATACTTCCGTACCACCGCAAGAACCTTCTCCAGAGCAGGAATCATGTCCCACACATTTTCCTAAAGAAGCATCACAAGCGTACCCGGCAGAACATTCCGAGCTACTCGAACAAGCATTTGCAACACATCGGCTCGTTACGCTTGGCTCACCTTCTTCGTTGCGGGCTTGTACGCGCATACAATAGTATTTTTTATCGTTGATGGTATCGCCGGTAAGCTCCCAAACCCGATCCACATCCCAGCATTCCTCGTCATTGCCGGAAGTACACGCCACATCGATGGCCGAATCGCTTTGGTTTGGATTGTGAATGTATAGTTCCGTAGGATCTCCGGTTCCGGAAGGCGCTTCGTTGCAATCATCGATTTCAGTGTCCAGTTCCCACACCTGCACACGATACAGTGTATTCAATGAGTTTTCTTTTCCACCGCCCGGCCATGGGGGTGCCCCTTCGAAGCTCAATCGCAGACCCGGATTTTCACCCGACACCTGATACAACTGAGGCATCGGAGGAGTTACGGAGAAGTTGAACTTCGTGATACCCGGCATACACTCCAGCGTCTCGTGGTCGGTGGAAATACAATCCTTCGGACAAGTTGCACAGTTCAAGGATGCCGATTGACATTCGGGTGCGCAATTGGCACAGAAATCGTCGGCTCTGCAATCGGGATAGGATGGGTCTGAGAAACATCCCGTCGTATCGTAAGCACACTCCACACAATCGGCAGGAATTACAGGACAATCCGGATTGCAATAGGTCGTGGTTTCAAGGCTTCGGTATTCGCATTGCACAACACTGTTCCCGAAATTCTTGCAGATTTCGTCAGCAGCCACGTAACAATCCGTCGGTCCGGTACAATCGTTTCGTCCAACCCATTCCGAACAGTTCGACCGGGCATCGCAAGCACGTACTCGGCTGGCAAAACCGGCGTTCGGCTCGAAACCGTTTGGCGTCCAGGAATAGGATGTCGTCCCATCCACGTATTCCACCGTCGTACCGAAACTCCAATTGTCCCGGCAGGCATCGTCACCTTGAAGACGTCCCAAAGTCGGATACGAATACGTTCCAGAAATCAACGATCCTTTGACAGCTTTATGCAGCCGGTTATCGTCGAGCGACATATTCAAAGAAGCGCCATCGAACGCATAGGTAGCAATTTCCACGGTGTCGATGGGCTGAGAGGGATTGATCTCCACACCGGTCCAGAGACGATCCCAGCGGTCACCCGTAGCATAGACGATGGTGGCATCATCAGGAGTTTTCACGGTGCCGGAGGTGTACTGGACAGAGATCAAGCCAGGATTGGCCCATTGGCTTCCCGACAACGGAACTTGATAGTAACGAGAAAGAATCAACAGCGGGTCGGTGGAATCTGCCAATGACAGAGTATCCCCGGCGTTGTTGTCGATAAGATATCGACCGTAATAACCTCCTCCACTAATGGCGGCTTTGGCGCAATACTGACCGGAGAAACAGGAAAGATCTTGGAGCGTCAAATCATTCGCCGCTCCATTGTTGTACTGGACAACTTCACCTTTTTCCAAGCCCATATTGCTAAGGAGGTTGCTCTCGTTACCGGTGTAATCGTACCCGATAACGTAGTAATAATAATCGGTTCCCTTGTCTCCATTGTCATCCCAAGCGACCTTGATTCCAAGAGCATCGCCGCTTTCGTTAACCACCGAATCCAACCCACCGTAGGTGAATGTCGGAGCATTCGGAGTCGACTGGTCGATTGCGGTAACGTCTTCGTAATAGTACCTCAGGTCCGTTGAACTTCCGGGAACCATCTGATCGTTGGAAAACGGTGTGAACTCGACGTTATCGATACGAACCGTAGCATCGTCTACGGCAATACCAACCGGATAGGTTTCGGCATAGCCCGTTGAGGTGAACCAACTCAACACGCTCTTATGATCGTTATCCGCCCAAGCTTTGTCGAAAATTTGCGGTTCGCAGGCATATCCGGTTTCCGTGCAGGAGAAATTGTCCGTATCGCACAAACCGTGTCCCACACACACGCCACCATCACACACGTAGTCACTTCCAACAGAAGCGATGCAATCACCAGTCGAGGAACAGGTTCCTCCAACGCAGGCCAACGCGTCTTCCACCTGCCAGAAAAGCCGGTCGTCGACATAACCATAGGCACTATCTCCCGCCACACGGATCTTGACGGTCATCCAGTCGTTGAGAGGAATAATGCCGAAGGCATCCTGATCGGTCCGGTATCGATCTTCCACATGGTAATAGTCCGATACGCCCAGTTTTTTCACACCATAGAGACGGTTTTCGAAAATACCGCTATCCGCCGGATGCTCCTGGTGCAATTCCCACACCACTTGACGCCCCAACCAACTGAAGACGATCTGCAAACCACCATCATCTTCGTTGCCATCCCGCAGGAAACCGAAACTGAACATGTAGTTGTCCGTCAGACAACGAGACACACCATTCAGGTCTTTGCATTCAAGCGCTTGCTGACAATCGTACAGACCCGGCGAGCATTTTTCCATCAACCCCGGTTGATAACCAATGGGAATGCAGCGATTGTAGATCGAGCATTCATAGCCCTCGGAGCAATCATCGTCCGTATCGCAATTCGCACGAGATGTCGTCAGGTTGGGATAAGCAATGGGGTGATCGTTGTAATATGTCCCACCTTCCGTATCAAAGGAGAGATATTGATTCGAGGCAGACCAGTAGGAAAGCGACTGCGAGTTTCCGTTCATACTCCAGGACGGGCTTTCGGAGAAATTCCCGTCAGAGAAGTCATCGAAAAATCCACTGACCGGCTGGTAACGACCATTGTAGGGCGTTGAACTTTCTGGATCGTAATCGGCACGGAACACGCCGTAGTCACGATCTTCTGCATTCGGATCGTGTCCTTTCCACACCACTTTCATGTAACTGTGCGGATCGGTGGCATGATTGGCTTTCGCCTCCAGCGGATCTGCCGAATCCGGTCCCTTGCGAATCGGCACGTAAATATTGGATGCCGGGGTCGGGTCTGTATCGACCCATTTGCAGGTACCTCGATAGGACGTTTCAAGAGGTGGAATCACACCATCGAACAGCGGATATTCCATGCGCGCCTTGACTTCGAAACCGTATTGACCCGCCTCGAAAACGTAGGTCTTTACGCTCGGCCAGTCCGCCAGCGCCAGCCACATGTCGAGATCGTCCGGCGGATACGGAGTACCGCTCGGCGTTGCCAGCCAGGGAGAATCCAGCGTTACATAGGTATCACCGGAACCGGTATCGGGATACTTGGTCACTTCACGAATGGAATACGTCAGGTTTTCGGTATGGAAGCTGCCATCGAAATCCTGGAGGGTATCCATGTGCGTCACCTGCCAGGTAATCGCACCCGTTTCCGAGTTCAAACGGGCAAATTCATCTGTTTTGGAATAGAATTTGACAACCGGAGCTGAAATGGGCCAGAAAACCCGCTTGTCGGGGTCTTGGTCATAGCGCTCACCGGCCAAGTTACCCAAAAGCACGGGATCGCCATCGTCGCAGAATCCTGCGTGACTTACGGTCCCGGAATAATTGAATCGCAGATATCCTTCGGCTCCTCGCCTTGCATTGCGCAAGCCGTTGTATGAGAGAATATCCAAGAGTTGTTGTTCCGTCAGTCCAGATCCTTCTTCGAGCGGAGGAGCTTCGAACTCAACATCCGTCATTTCGATGAAGGAATAGGTGTCGAGATCCCAACTCAACGAGGCAGGCCATTGTTTGGCCGGATCGGTCTCGACCATGTACGCGGACAACACATCCAACATGGTTCCCTGGTAGGCATTGAACAGCTTGCAATTGTCGAAAGCATAACCTTTTTCCAAAAGCGTATGTTCGGTCAGGGAAATTCCACTGTCTCTCAAGTTGCCGATTTCCGCATATTTAACCTTGAGATACGTGCTTGCCACTCCCACATCATCTTCACCGAATGCTACCGGAGGTTCTTCGTCCAGGTTGGGGAAGGGATCGATCGCCTGATAGCTCTCATGGGCGTAAAATTGCCAGTAATGTTCGTAATACCAGGGGCCGCCTTCCGCGTTCTCATCCCAGGCAACCTTTAGATGGATCGGATTGTCGCTCGTTCCGACCATCTCAACTCTCGCACCCGTGAAATCGAGCACAGCGGAATCGTTCGGACGCAACCACGAACCGGGCTTCATGATAAAGGTTGACTGCCGATACAATGGGTCGATGGAATTATCAGGATCGGAGGAACGATAGAGATACGGTTGCACTCTGAAAGTGCTCCCCAACAAGAACATACCCGCATAAAGTTTTTCTTCGTTTTCCGTCCATGAAGCCATCGGTTCATTGACGATAAACCGTTCGGTTTCGATAATCAGATCACCCACCGGCAAGGAACCAAACAGTCGAACAGACGGAATGTTCGCTTCAATGGGATCGGATGCAGCAGCATCGAGTGGCATCCAGGCAAATCGCCAGATGGCTCCCGCTCCTAGCTTTTCGTACCAGAGATCCTCGGAATCCCCAATGGTGGAAATCTCTGTTAAAATCGCAGCCGTATCGATGTATACCGAAGCGTAGCTGGTAATCGTGGTCAGCGTGTCGAAATTGAAGGCCGTGCGGGTTTCGAAAGCAAACGGCTCATCGAGACATCCACCATGGTCGATGCACCACTGGTCCGTCGGCAACAGAGAAGTATCTCCATAACCCAGCACGAGATCGGAATCCACAAACATCAGATTCACCCGATCCGAGAACATCCCCGCATCGTTGATCAGACTTGAATCAAGTTCGACTCTGGCTTCAATACCCCGCATATAGGAATCGGAGAACAATTTCATCGAGATACCGGAATCTTCCAAGCCGTTATCACCGTAAATAACCGATCCACTACCCATCTCCAAGCGACCGAAGATCTGAATCGCCACATCGTTTTCGTCAACCGTCGCACCGGTCGCCCATTGCGGCATCTCGATTCCATAAGCTTGCTGCAACGGTTCGATATACAACGCACCGCTACCAAGATCGAGTTCGGCGTTTTTCTCGAGTTTGAACATCAACGCTCCACCTTCGTGGTCGGTGCTGTTTTCTCGGCGGTGCCAACCTAGAACGTGAATTTCCACGCCTTCACTGTCCGAACCGGTTTCATTGAAGTTGTTGTGACTCCACTTTCCGTCCAATCCTGCTGACTGCTCAAGAAGAGCGTATTGCGTGCCATCGATAATCGATCCACCCGGCGAGTCCGCGTTGTACAGACCGAGAATATTGTTCGCCGTGCTATCTGGCTCCGCTCTCAACGAGTAGCTGCCGTAATTGTTGATTGCATCGGCAAGGTATCCAACTGTATGCTCCACAGTGCTGCCGATTTTTACGTAATGTGTTTTTCCATCGCCTGGATCGGCAGGAACCGGAGGCATTTTGAAGACATATTGATTGTAATCATCTTCGGCAACGGTAATTTTTACCCACTTGTCCGCAAGCAAGGGTAATTCGCTCACGTCTCCTAAAAGGCTGTAGGTCACCTTACCCGAAGATCCGAGAATCAACCGACCTTCTCCACCGGTAAGCGTACCTTCGGTCGAACCGATTTCCAACCGATCGCTGACATACAGATTGTGGCCTTCGAGCATCATCACACCACGCATGATGATCAACGTGTGGACCGATGCCGGATCGATCGAAGCCCCATCGCAATAAGCCGTCTCACCGGAAAGCTGGCAATTTCCCGTATTGGAACTACCGGGATCCACACCCAGTGTGTCCACTTCATTCGACAAAGAATAGGTCTTTCCGAAATCGCGATTGACCGTGAAGGCTCGAAGCTTCATCTGGTCCCAATCGATGTCGCCCTCTCCCGTGTAAGCGAGATTCTTAGCGACAATCAATGTCCGAACAAGGAAACCGGAATCGACATTACCCCAAACATTGTCCAAGTCCGGCTTGAGCGAAGACCGGCTCCAGTAGACGTTGTCGAGACTGTCTGTAGAAAGGGAAATATCCTGTCCACCGGCGACGATGCTCCCTTGAGGACCATCGGCATTGTAAATTTTTATATAACCATAGGATCGGATGTAATACAGAGAAACCGTTCCAGAAGCCACCATTGCATTGAAGAGATTCTCCAACGATTCATCATCGTCTAATCCCAAAAGGACTTCGATATGTCCCGCTGCAGCATCTCCTGCGGTGGAAACGAACTCATAGGTATCCTGGGTTGCGTTTTCATTGTCCGTAATTATCACCAATCCACCGGAGGAAACGGTTCCGGTAAACGTCAATTCGGAGTAAGCGGGTTCCCCTCCTCCCGTCGCAGCTTTAAACGACGAGAAATCGAAATTCGTAGGATCGGAACCGACCAGAATAAACCGACCGTCCGCCTTCTGTTCCGGATCGCTGGTATTCGACGGATTCTGCCGAATCAGCGAGTACGTATCCATGGTAAGGTTGCCATAAAGGAAAATATCGAGATGCTCGGCATAAATCGCTCCAGACAATCCACCCGTCGTCTGCGGGAAAACGATGTTTCCCATCACCGTCAGCTTTGCTCGATCGGCATCGGTGGCCTGCCCCGAAGGTCCAATAATGTCACCCTGCACGTTGAGACTGTCGAAAAGATAAAGCTCGGTGTTGTGGTTGGCGAAATACACTTTCGCGCCGGTCGTGATCGCCATGCTTTTACCGGCGGGACGATTGGTGGTAATGTGTGGCCAGTTGTAGGGCGCTTCTACGAGAGAAGAATCGATATAGATATTTTTCCCATCGTAGCCGTTTTCACCCGGATAGCTCGTGGTTGGCAGTCCGTCTTCAGTCCAGTTGCTGGGGTTCTCCCATATATCGTCATCCACGCCGGTCCAACGCCAGCCGTTCACGTTCTGCCAATAGCTGACAAAGGCATCCGTCGAGGGCGAATCGTCGTGAATCAGATTATCATTACCCAACTCGAAAAGCCCCAACTGGGGATGGGTCCATTGAATGAACTCATAAAACTGCCCCGGATCGTTCTGGTCTTCCAGAATCGCCCCAGCAGAGAATACGCTCTTTGACGTGCCTTTGGGCCAGGAATGCACCGTGTACTCGTCTCCAACGGGAGAGGTCGCCGTTACGAAAGGATTCCCGTTGAAATTGTAATTCATCGCCAGCGGGATGTTCGTACCGTATTCCCGAGCACCGATTTTCACCGTTCCTGTAATACCGGATTCAATACTTCCCGGAACCAGATCCAACAGCAGCGGCTCCCCACATCGCTCCGAACTGGAATCGCTGAGAATCAATTCGTTGACATCAGCTGCCGTCGTACAGGTCGCACCACCAACTGCGTCACAGTAAAAACCGCCACCGGTCATATAATTGATTTTTACCTGGCCATATCCACCGTAACCACCGTTATGAGGGTCGGTGTCTCCCCATTTTCCAAGAGGATCCCCCAGGTTCGAATATCCGGAATTTCCACCCCAACCAGCGCCACCGGCACCACCGAGAACGTCGAACCGCCAGTAATTGTCGCTTCGTTTCTCGATAGTAACGGTTTTACCGAACAGGCTGATTCCACCACCGGAACCACCGCCCGCACCGGAACCGGAACCACTACCCATCAAAAATCGATACAATTGAATCTTCTTGTCACAGTATCGATCGACACATACTCCAAAAATTTCCTCTAGGCACTTTTTCTTGTAACAATAATCGGCTATTTTCTGACCGCGATATCCAAACTTGAAATTCGGATCGCCACCGTTCAGGCTCTTGTAATCCGTTTGAATCGGGGCGTAACCTTCACCTGCCGCCCCACCATCACCGCCTCTGGCCTGAATTCGACCATTGCCCAAAACTTTCAACTCATCTTCGGCGACAAGGATCACCGCGCCACCGCCGATCCCGCCACTGCCACCACTTCCGTCTCGATTCAGCCCGGCGTACTGGTTCCAGTCCCACAAATATCCCCAATAAACATAAGCATCCCACTCGTCGGAATCTTTTCCTGCATATGTCCAGAAACCGGTTCGTTCATCGCCATGGGCTCGCATGAAAACCCGCCCTAGGCCACTGGTATCCCCAGAAGCCCAGTACCAGAGATCATCCCACCAATTCGTGTCAGCTTCATTTTCATATTCGTTGTTCTTGTACCCAGGCTCCCAAGCTCCTGAACCGGCACCACCGGCACCACCACCGCCGGAACCGATATTTACTCCGATATTTTCGGCACTCGGAGGTTCCAAAGCGGGCGGAGCGTCTCCGCCATCACCACCGGCATTGTATTCATAAGGAGAAACCGGAATCGTTTCGGATTTTTCGCCATATCCACCTTTGCATCCGGCTGTCGCGTTGGCTCCTCCCGAACCGCCACCGGCACCACCACCACCGGAATAGTATTTATCGATCACCGCACCATTGGGAACCTCTCCAGTCGGAACGTAAACTCCACTGTCTCCGAACGTTCCGGCTTTTCCCCCAGCCGGTCCTTCACCATCTCCTCCGGCTTTTCCGGCACCTAAATTAAAACTCGAAGTAGAGCTGGAGTGATCTGGCACCCCCCCCACCAAGACCACCGGACCACCCCGAAGAGTTGGCATCGATCAAGCCTTCGATGATAACATCCACCGCATGGATTTCCAGTTGCCCACCACCATCTGCCACAGAGGGAACACGAAGCGTAGCACCGTCCTCGACCTTGAAAACACCGACGTTGTAATGCTTTCCGTGCAATTCGACCGGTACAGTACCGGAAATCGTCAAATCGTTGCCGCAATAGTCTCCACCGCTGGGAATAATGCGCACGGACGGATCGATGCATTCACCCCATGCGGGTTGAACCCATCCAATGCAACAGAGCATTACCGCCAAGGTAAACAGGAAAATATTTTTCGAGGTGGTTAAGGCTTTCATGACATCACCTATACGGGGGGGGAAGAAAAATCGGAAATGATTCCAATGATTATGCACTTTTTTCATAGAAAACACCATGTTCCGGATCGAACCCGTTTCCATTTCGATTTGGAACTCAACGATACGCAACCGCTAACCGTTGACTTACACGGGATTATTGGTTCAATCCTTCTATTGTATCGATTCTCGAACATGCAGCAAGTGTCCTGAAACGTTTTCCTCAAAAAGATGAAATGCAATTGCCACACCAAAACGTGAGGATTGATGATCAAAACGCGATTTCACACTCTTTGGTTTGAATTGTCAGTGATTGACACGTTTTTGAGACTTTTTTCACTCTTCTAAAATCCTGCAATCAAATGCAAATTCAATTCCTTGCATCCGCGAGCCCCCCGCTTGTTCACGCTGGCTTGACACAGTTTACTCGGCGATGATATTTTCCCTCATGACTCGCAACGAACGACCCGCCACGGAGGACGCATGGATCGCAATGGACTCGTGCCGTACGTGCACCAAATTACCGGTACGCCGGAATCGGGATTTTCGGTACAAAAAATGGCCGGTGACGCCTCGACTCGCGAGTATTTTCGCATTGTTACAGATGGGAGCACTGTTCCTTCTTCCATAGTGCTGATGAAGTTCGAACCCGAACAAGCTTTGGTTTCGGACGAAGCCACGAGCGCAGATGAACGCATCGAGGAACTCCCGTTCCTGACCGTGCAACGCTATCTTTCCGAGGGAAAACTACCGGTTCCCAATGTGTTGCTGGCCGATGTGGAGCACGGCATGGTGTTTCTCGAAGACCTGGGCGACACCCTGTTGATGGATGCCGTTCTGCACGCCGATGATTCCGAGCGACGCCGATGGTACGGTCAGGCTATCGATCTGTTGGTCCAATTCCAATCTCACAACGCGAAACATGCCGAAGCATCAGGAATTCAAAGACGTTTCGACAAGGAACTGCTGCTGTGGGAATTCGAGCATTACCTGGAATGGGGTATCGAAGCGCTGTATGACCTCACCATGACCCCGGCGGAACGATCCACCTGCCGAGAAGCTTATTCCAAGGTCTGCGACCGTTTGCTTTCGTTTCCTCAAATCCTGGTTCACCGCGACTTTCAAAGCCGTAACCTGATGATTCGAAACGAGAAATTGGCGCTGATCGATTTTCAGGACACCTTGGTACGGCCCCTGGCCTTACGACCTGACGGCCTTGCTGTTCGACAGCTACATCGTGCTGTCCGAAACGCTTCGAGAAAATCTGATCGACGACTACATCCGCCGTTTTAAAGAGACTTTCGGCTCGACCTTCGACACCGACAGCTTCAAAGAGCAATTCTACACCCAAGCTCTGCAACGAAAAACGAAGGATGCCGGACGCTTCGTGTTCATCGACAGAGTACGCAACAATCCCAGTTTTCTCCAATACCTGCCGGATACTTTGGACTACGTGAAACTCCTGTTGAACAACGTCGAAGGCATGGAAATCGTTCGAGAAATTCTGGGAGGATACGAAGAAAGGCTTCGGCAATGAAAGCAATGGTTCTTGCCGCAGGATTCGGAACTCGTCTGGCTCCGTTGACCGACGAAATTCCAAAACCTTGCATACCCATCGCCAACGTCCCATCGATTCTGTTCATGCTCAACTTCCTGAAATCACAGGGAATCGATGAAGTCATGATCAACCTGCACCATCTCGGGGAAAGCATCGAACAAACCCTCGGTACCGGTGGTGGAAGTCTTCCGAATCTTGTGTACGCACACGAGACGGAAATCCTCGGAACCGGCGGCGGCATCAAAAACGTCGAAGCTTTTTTCGAAAACGAGGAAACGTTCGTCGTCGCCAATGCCGACGCATTGATGGAATTCGATCTCCGGCAAGCCATTGAGCGCCATCGGGAAAGCGAAAGCGCCGCCACGATGCTGTTGAGCAGTTCGATGGACCTGAAAAAATACTCACCGATCGAAATCGACCTCAAAGGTCAGGTGAGAAACATCGCCGGACGTTTGCACGACCCCGGCGACCCACGAAAGGCCGGTGGCTTCATCGGCGTGCATATTCTCGGACAAAAAATTTTCGAATACATTCCTCCTCACGTAGAAAGCTGTATCAATTCATACACTTACCCGAAAATGATCGAAAACGGCGAGTCGATCCGAGGCGATTTCGTAGAAGGCCCATGGCACGATACCGGCACACTGGAAACCTACTACCGAACCAACATGGGATTTTTGGACGATAGTATCCGGTTGTCGTACCTCGATCCCTTCGAACCGTACCCACTCAAGCCCAAAAACACTACCGGCGGCGGGGTTATCATGGGCGAAAACGTCGAGTTGGGTGACAATATCGACATCCGCCCTCCCGTATTGATCGGACACAACACGAAAATCGGTCCCAACTCGACCATCGGCCCGTACGTGATTCTGGGGAACGGAACCCAGGTCGGAAAAAAAGTGGAATTATTGGAAAGCATCGTCTTCAGCGGGGCCAAAATCCGTAACCGAAAACGCCTGAGCGGTCGATTGATCGGCGTCAAGCACTCGGCTCGCATTCCACCCAGTGCCGCCAGCACCGAAATCGTCACGGAAGAGTTGGAACAGACCCAAAAAGAAGCCGAGCACGAATCCGGCGAACGAGAACTATAACGCTTAGAACCACTCTTTTAGCGGGTCGAATTCTTTCACAGGCGGGTAACAAACCTCTAGAAACGAACAGGCATCGTTTCGACAGGTGGTTTCAGGCATGTGCCGCCAGCTTTCCCACCCGGCACTCTTTTCCTCTTCAATACCTTGCAAGCGTTTTTCCCACTCCGCTTTGATGCTGCGACACGAAGCATTTCCCATACGGAGTTCTCGGACTTCGGGGTCGTTTCCCAGGTATACGAGACGAGCCTCTACCTTCATTCTCGAATCGGCCTGACGAATTGCACAAGCATAGGTTTTACACTGGAACTCGTGGATTTTACGAGGTTTTCCCGACTTGAATTCGACAATCTCCCGAGTACCGTCCGGGTGAATCAGCAGCAAATCGAGCACGCCTTTAAGTCGCACGAAACGCCCCGAGGGGAAATCGAAGCGCGTCAGGATCGACACTTCACGCAACGCCTTCGTGCCGGTTTCCATACGAGAACAAACCCCAGCCATCCACTCCGAACGAAACAACGCGCCAAGAATCTTCACGCGATCAAAAAAGCCTTCTCCTTCGAAATCTCCGAACGTTTTCAACAGGTTCTCTACCTCATCGCCAGATGGAATACGATCCAGCGACAGGCGTTCCAGAGCATTGTGCAATAACAAGCCTTGTCGTTGGGAACCGGTGTCCGTCACGGGGAGCGAATCCTCACGAGAAATCCCGTGCCACAGTCCCGCCGAACGGTCGATGCGCCGCTGAAGGTGAAAGCGCCGAGGACAGCGATCGTGCATGGACAATCGGCTGATGCTGATGGTCCCCATCCCCAACGGAACAAAGGGTGGCTCCGAAGAGCCGACACGCCAGGGCGGTTCGGTGAAATCCTCGATTTTTATGGGAGAATAGGACTTTGCCTCTTCGTGTTTCTGAAGCAGAATTTCATCGCTGTCTTCGGCGTACCGCCATACGGAATCCAGCCAATGACGGATATCCAACTCACTGGACGGGCCTTTGTCCAACTGCTTGGCAGTGCGCGTCGCCGAAAACACCAGATATTCTTTCGCACGGGTCAACGCAACGTAAAACAGGCGCATTTCCTCGGCCTGGCTCTTCAACGCCTGTAGCTTCAAGCTTCTGAAATAACTATACGTTTTCTCAAAACGTCCCCCTCCGGCATAGTACTGAACTCCCGCCTCCTGATCGTCGGTCCGAAACACCCTCCCCCCACGAAACGGAGGATGCTGGGCCAGACCAGGGAGAATCACTATAGGGAATTCCAATCCTTTGGCCTGATGCACGGTCATCAGTTTGACGGCATCGGTGGAAAGATCCGGCGAGGCTTCGGCGTCCCGGCTTTGAAATTCCAGATCCCTTTTCCATAAGCGAAGAAACGCTTCGGGAGACAAGCCAGGATTTCGCAAATGAAACGCCCATGTGCGATCCAACAAGCGACGTAGATTGGCACGGGCGCGTGTGCCTTCCGAACCGCTCGAACTCAAAAGCAGCAAATCGCTTCGTTCGATCAACGATTCCAACAACTCCGGGACGGAGCGAAGGTAACGGGATTCACGCAACAGTTTGAAAACATTGGAAAATATTTCGAGACGCTGCAGACCTTCCTCGGAAACGCCGATTTTTCGGGCATGGGATACAAGAGCCTCGGGTGTCTCCAGGTACACAGCCCAATGTTCATTTGCCAACTGTAGCCGGGCAAGATCCGGGTCACTAATCATTATAGCCGGGGAACGCGCCACTCCCACCGCAGACAATGAGTCGAACGGATCGACAAGAAGTGTCAGAAGCTGGATCGCATCGAGTACTTCCGGGCGAGTTGAAAACCCGTAAGACCCTGAAAATGACAAAGGAATTTCGTATTCCCGCAGAGCTTGTTCGTAGTCGGGCGCTTGCTTGTTGCGTCGGATCAGGATTGCAAAATCCCCATAAGCAGCGGGACGCAAACCGCCCTTTCCATCGGGAATGGAAACCAATCCTTCTTCGACGATTTGTGCAATACGAGCCGCCATTTCGCGAGCTTCGACCTCCCGCGCTTCGGCAGCGGAACCCTCGAAGGCGATCAAATTCAATTCGGCCTGCGGACCGTTCTCTCCTTCGGGATTTTCGGGCCGACCGGCGTTCAGATCGTCCTTGTGGTCGTATCCCACGTCCCAATCTTCGTCGCCACCGGAAAGCACGGTGGGAAAAATTCCGTTGAACAGGTCGATCAGCGCCGGAGACGAGCGAAAGTTGTCGCGCAGAGGCACGATACGTCCCGAATTTTCCTTGGAAAACCTCTCCTCGACACCACGCATCACCGAAACGTCCGCACCACGAAAAGCGTAAATGGATTGTTTGCGGTCCCCAACGTAAAGACATCGTGTAGCCGAACGTTCGGAATCGCCGGGGTGGCTCAACCATTCGACAAAATCGAGTTGCCGCTCGTTGGTATCCTGAAACTCGTCTACAAGAATCACGTCGAAACGATTTTGCCAATACGAACGCAGATTGGGATGATTCTCCAGCAATTTCAACGGCATGGACATCATATCGTCGAAATCGATCCCCCCTCGCCTCCTCTTTTTTTCGGCATATCGTTGTCTCGCTTCGGCGGCAAGCCGCTTCATGCGTCGCAAATCGGGCAAAGCAAGTTTTTCGGCGAACACCGAGCGCTGACGTTCGAGCAATTCCATCAATTCCTTGCGCAAAGCCCCTATAGGTCGCGGCCAACGGGAATGCTGCGCGTAGGCATCCAAGGCTTTATCGAACTGCGCAAGCCCCGTTTCGGCGTCATCTTGGAAATCGAAAAGATCGGGACCGGGAAGCAAATGAAGAAAACTTGTCAGTTTATTGCGCTGCAAATCGGACATTTTCGAACTTGCCAACGCATCTTTGATATCCTCGATGCGCTCGCGCTGGTCGTTTTTCAAACGCTCGAACTCACGCTCCAGTTTCGCCAGTATTTTTGAGGGGTTTTCGTCCGTCTCCTCATCGGGTAGCGGCATCAGGTTTTTCACCCATTGAACCACTTCCTTCCAGTGCGCGGCAGAAACCAGCCGCAGCACCGTAGGATCGTCGGCGATCAGGGCGTCCCGCAATACGTCTTCCACCGTCTCGTGCCGAAGTACGGCGGCGTCTTCCTGCGGCAACACCTCGAAATCAGGGGGCAATCCGAGTTCCAATGCATGTTCGGAAATGATACGAACCCCAAGGCTGTGAAATGTATGGAACCAGCACTCCCCGGCGTGCTTCCAAACCGGATCGTCCAACCGGTCGGACAGCTTGCGCATCAGCCGTTCGACCATTTCGGCAGCGGCTTTGTTGGTGAAGGTAATGGCGAGAATCCGGTCCAGCGGCACCGGCTCGGCACCGTCGTGACCTTCCACAAGACGCACACACAATTCGACGAGCGCCGTGGTTTTTCCCGTGCCTGCCGAGGCGGAAACCAAGGTATCGCGGGGAAAATCAAACAGCGCCTGCTGGTCGTCGGTCCAGCGCCAGGCACCCGATTTTCCCTGATTTTTCATGCTATTTTCTTTTTCCACTTCTCACGCAGGGCATAGCAGATTTCGGCGACACGCAGCATGATCGCCATCACGCCGGGAAGTTCGCCGGTGAGGGCTTCGAGACCGCCATGCTTGAGACGGTGGGCGTAGGAATGAATCGTCATCATCCGCTTTTCCAACTCGGCGATTTCCGTAACCGGCCAACTCAGATAATACACGTCTTCGGCGGTCTGAATCGGTCTGGCACCCAACAAACGCCCCCGGAACACTTCATACACCTCCCAAGAGGTCATCGGACCGTTGACGTTTTCTCCCGTTCGCAACAAGTCTTCTTCCAGGGATTTTTCCACCAGACGACGTGCGGAAAGACTGGAAAGCTGAAGGGAATCATCAGTCAACAAACGGGTTTTCCGACGAATTTTGGTTCCCAGTTCCTGCCAGAGGTCTTCCAAAAGAATCGTTACGGCGTCACGTTGGGCTGGAGAAAGCTCCATAATATCACTCACTTCCGAAGTTGGCTACAGATCGGATGGTTCTTCGCTTTGAATTTTCTTTAGTATATTGGTTGCCGTTTGAATCAAATCCTTGTTTTGATTCCGTTTTTCTTTTTCGACATAATCCACGAGGTAATCTTCGGCCGTCCGCAGATCTTTCAGGTTCCAGGCCGCCATTCCCGCCGCGAACAATGCATCGGGAAGTTCGGGGTCGTATTCCACCGCCTTCTCGTAGGCTTCCAGCGCTCCTTCGAAATTCTTGTCTTCTTCTCGCACAAAGCCCAGATTGTACCAACATGGGGCACAGCGATCCATCAGGGTTACGAGATAGGCGTACACATCCTCGGCCTTCTTCCATTCTTTTTTCTTCTCGAATCCCTTGGCCAGATTGACCAGCGTTTCGGGATCATTGGGCAGATCAGAACCTCCCGAAGCCCCCCCCTCCGAAGCGTCGGCAGGAGAGCTCAACTGCGCGAGCATTTCTTGAGTCCGTACGTCCTCTGGATCGATTTCCTTAGCTTTTTCAAGAGCTTGCTTTGCCTCATCGAAACGTCCTTCGGCAACCAGCGCTTGCCCTAAAAACCGGTGGGCATCGATCCACCGGGGAGACTGAGAAATGGCTTTTCGTGCCGAGGAAATCGCCTTGACGGCTTGGCCGCGAACCAAATGAATCTGGGCTTCCAGCAACGAAGCCCACGCCAGTTTCTTATCGAAATGACGGGCTTTGTTCACGCAAAGCAGCGCTTCTCCGGGTTTATCGAGCGCCAAAAGCGCCCTTCCCATACCGATATGCGCCGCCACCAATCCACTATTGCTTTTCAACGCTTCCTGGTAGTGCTCCACAGCAATGTCGAACATCCCGGCATCCAGAGATTCATCCCCCAAGGACAGAAAACGGTCGGCATCGTCGGAAGTTACCGTGGTGTCCATATCCAGCACACGGGTCAGAGATTTTCCGTATTTATTGAATTCGGCCTTGAATAGCTTTTCAATGATACCGATCATCATGTACGGCATATCCGAAACGCCACCACGTTCAAGTTTTTTGACTTTGTGGAGTTCCGCTCCCGAGGCTGCGAGGATTTTTCCTTCAACCTCGATACCCTTTTTCGTCGGTTTCGCCTCGATACGCACCGCCCGCTTGATCGCCAAACGACTCAGGTACGGCTTGGCGCATTGGACGCTCGAACATTCCAGCAGTTTTCGGGCGGATTCCCCATATTTTTCGATGAGATTGTCTTTGTGAGCCACATCGAGCCAGATGTACGCCGCCATTTCCTCTTTGCACATGTTGTCGGCGTATTCCAAGGCTCCTTCGTTGCCGCTTCCGCCAACCACCTGAACGGGAAACAGGTAAATCGAATTTTTGGCCGCCTGCGCGCTTGCCGGAAAGATCAGGAGCAACGGCAGCCATAGCAATAAGTTACGCCACATCGCCGTCTCTCCTTTATGGAACGAAATGGAAAGGATATTCGATCTCTACCTTTAGAGCTTTTCCTTCGGGCATGGGGAAACGCAGACGTCGAACGGTACGCAGCAGGCAATCGGTCGCGCCCTGATGACCAAGAGTGTTTTCAAGCACTTCGGCAGACGATACCCGCCCCGTGGGGGTGATGTCGATCTTCAGCCTGATATCGCCGGAAGCGGCTGGATTGTCCGCCAGAGCCTGACGATAACACACCTTTAGTGTACTGTTTCGTTTGTTGACTACCCGACGAAAGACTTCAGGATCGAGTCCCGACGACATTTTCAGCGCCTTCGGATCGAATTCGAGCCACTTTTTCGCAGGATCGACCGCTTTTTTCGAAGCTTTCGGAGTTTTGGCGGCAAACGAGGCAGGATCGATGGAAAGGGGACGACGTGCCTTTGTCGCCGGAGCTTCTTCCCGGCTGGAACACGCCGCCAAGGCAATCACCATCCCGAGGAACAACCCGAGTACCCATCGCGTTCCCATGCTCTCGCTCCTTCCCCGACTGGCGATTTTTCTCTTTCCGTCGGAGTCGAATTCCCGACGGAAAGATGTATCGTATTGAAATTATTTCTTTTCTTTTTCCGGCTCGAACTTGAAGGGGAAATTGATTTCCTGACGCGGTCCCTTCACGCGTTCCGGGAAGCGCAACAAAGCCACTTGCTCCACTACGCAATCGACGACTTTCTTGTTTTTCATTTTGGTCGCACGACGAACGGCCTTCGCTCCGGTAACGGTGCCATTCACTTCGATGGTGAAATTGACCACCACGCGCCCCTTGAGACTGTGATCGGTCTGTAGTTCTTTTTCGTAGCAGGCTTTGATACCGTTGCGCCCGTTGATGACCTTGAGAATTTCTCCCTTGGTCAATTCGATGGGTTTTTCCTCTTCTTCGTAGTCGATTCCACCTTCTTTTTCATCGTAGGGGTCGTCCGAAACACCGGCATCGTCGGAAGGCGCGGCAGGCTGTGCGACACTTTCCCCGGCGGAAACCGCAAAAAGCGCCACCGCACATACCATCACAAAAGCAAGAATCAACAGGGATTTACGACTCATCTGGATATCTCCTTTAGCTACTAATGTCTTTCCTTGGAAAGCTACCCTTCAACAATTTTCTCCATCAGAAAAACCGTTTCATCTCTGATTTCAACGACTTAAGCAACGAGTCTTTGTCGTTTCGCTTCAGATTCGAAAGCAAAGGCAACTTCTCGGTTTTTCCAACGTCAAACGCTCGAATCGTTCCTTCGAGCCAAACCGTCTATAACGTATAGACCGATTTGACTTGACAGTTATTCCAACAATCTTTAGCATGTTGATGTTGAGTCAGGGAGTCAAGGTTTTTTATTCTCGCCACGCGCCCACGTTTCGATCCCTTTTCCCAGTATGGGACAAGGCGTTCGTTATACGCATTAATTCATTGAAATTTCACCAATTTCTTGACTTGGTTTAATGGGAAAGCTAATCTCCGTCTGTTTTTCACGACGATGGATATCCCGAAGGACAGCCCGACGGGAATGATTTACCTAGACACAGGAGGAAACGGAATGAAGAGGAAATTCTTGGCATTTTTACTGTTGTTTTGTCTGACGTTTACCATGCAAGCTTGTCTATCTTCCGATGACAGCAACGACGACAATAACAACAACAACGATGGAGATACGGATAGCAACGTAAATCCGGATGACGACTCCAACAACGACAGCCCTGTCTCACCCTGCGATAGCTGCCTGACCAACCAGTACTGCGACGCAAACGAAACCTGTCAGAACATTGTTTGTGAGTGCTGTGCCGAAGACTTCCCTTGCGGTGACAACACGTCTTGTGTCAACGGAATGTGCGTCGGACTGTGCCAGGATGATGGCGACTGCGCTGGCGGCTTTGTATGCAGCGCCGGTGAATGTGCGTTGGCTCCGGGTAAACAATGCCAGGATGGTTATAATAGTTGTAATGAAGACCCCGATGATGACGGTGAAGGTGTTGATTGCAACCCGGCCTGCAACGCCTTCCAGTTCTGCGATCTTACCGATGCTTCGAACCCTACCTGCGAAGACATCGCTTGCGAATGCTGCCACGAAAGCGACCCCTGCAGCGGCACCGATGAATGTGTCTGGCAGAACGGCGAGTACGGCATCTGCACCGCAACCTGCACCGAAGACACCGACTGTGGTGGCGGCTTCGAATGCATCGGCGGCCTGTGCACTCTCATGAGTGGCAAACAGTGCCCCACCGACACCGGTGACAACTGTGACGCTCACGAACCCAATCCTGCGGGTGGCCCCTGCGCTTTCGGTCCTATGGGTAGCGCTACCGTATGGCCGGGACGTTCCTGCGAAGCCGGAGCTGAATGCTTGGGAATTACCGCCGACGCAACCGACGCCGATTCCAAATGCAACACCAATGAAGATTGCATGGAAAAAGGCTATGGCGAAAACGGCTACTGCGACTGGTCCGTCGGCGGCTACTGCGCGATGGCTTTCTGTGCCTCTCCCTGTAACACCGATGACACCTGCCCCGAAGGACTGTGCAAGGGCGAAATCGGCGATGGCCAGGGCGGAACGGTTTGCTTCTGCAGCCCCAACTACTTCCAGTGCACCGGCGACCAGAAGCCTGGTGAAGTCTGCGAATTCGACTCCGGAACCACCACCTACTTCGAAAACCAGTGGTGTGAAGAAGGCGCCGACTGCTTGTCCTACCGCGAGATGGCAGAACTGGCCTGCGACGATACCGATGCAAGCGCCGACGAAGATTGCGTAAGTATGCTCGGTCCGAACTCCGTCTGCCTGGACGGCTACTGCCGCCTGTCCTTCTGCACCACCCGCGCCACGCTGGACGCTGAAGACAACTGCGACTGCTCCGCCATCACCGGCCCGAACGGAGAGTCCACCTATGACATCGGATACTCTGACACTTCCATGCCCACCACCTGCTGGTGCGCCCCCTGGCCCTTCGGAACCCCCGTTGGCGAACAGGGAGTCGGTGAAGCCTGTAAGTACACGTATGACGCAGCCTACGACGACATGTTCTGTAATGAAGATGGCTCCTGCATCCATTCCACCGTCGCCGAAACGCTTCCTTGCCTCGACGATGCGGCGTGCATCGAAAACACCAACATTCCCGGCGCCATTTGCTTCGACGGCACCTGCCGCGGCAGCTACTGCGTCAGCGAATGCGTCAACGACGCCTGCGAAGAAGCCGGTCAATGGCCGATCACCATCTCCGGTAGCTGCTTCTGCGCTCCCTACCCGATGGCCGATGTTCCCGACGGAACCAAGCAGCTCGGCGAAACCTGCCAGCTCGGCATGTACGATGCCAACGGCCTGTGGGACGGCGAATTCTGCGCCGACAGCCTGATCTGTGCCGGTAAAGCCGCCACGGAAACCGCCTGCACCGCCGACGCCGAATGCGTCACCGCTTACGGCGCCAACAGCAAATGCAACATTCCCGATGGCGGAACCGATGGTTTCTGCGCCTACTCCGCTTGCGTGGACTTCTGCAACGGTCTGGGTACCTGCGAAGCCGGTCAGGGCCACCTGATGGGTACCGAAGCCTGCTACTGCCTGCCTAGCGACTCCGGGCTGGCCGCTCCCGCCGGAACCGCCGCTTTGGGTGCCCAATGCGCCTACGGTGACGACACGATCCCGGCCTGCGCTACGGGTATGCAATGCGCCGAGCTGAACCTGCTCGACGACGGCGACTACCAGACCTGCACCGAAAGCACCGCCTGCCAGGGCACCTGGCCGAACGATGGTGGCGGAGCCAACGGCTACTGCGATACCGATTACGGTATGTGCATGGTGTCCTTCTGCATCGCGCCTTGCAACGATCAGAACGCCTGTGACACCGGCGAGCCGATGACCTGGCTGCCCACCGAACTGGGCTGCTGGTGCACCACGACTCCTTACTACACCGACCAGGCCGTCGATTAATGACCAAGCTGTCGGACTGATCGAACGTTCGAACCGAACCCACAGCCCACGGGAGCTTTCCCGTGGGCTTTTTTTACATTCACGAAACGAAAGGAATGCTATGTCTTGTGCAAAAACAGGAAATGTCGTGCACGTTCATTACACCGGAACCCTCGATGACGGAACGATTTTCGACTCCTCCAAGGGGCGTGAACCTTTGGAATTCGAGCTGGGAAAATCCATGGTGATTCCCGGCTTCGAAAACGCTGTGGAAGGAATGGAAATCGGCGACAAGAAAACCGTGCACATTCCCGTAGAGGAAGCCTACGGCGAGCACAATAAAGAAATGGTGGTTAAAGTGGAGCGCAAGCAGATGCCGCCCCACATCCAACCCGAAGTCGGACTGCAATTGCAGATGGGTCCGAATCCCGAGCAGAGCATGCCGGTGGTCATCACCGAAGTCCACGACGACTATCTGGTAATGGATGCCAACCATCCCTTAGCCGGGAAAAACCTTAATTTTGAATTGGAACTGGTGAAAATCGACTGATTTTTTTTGTTTCCTCTCGGTTCACGGATAGACCATTCGTGAACCGAGGGAAACGAAAGGCTATCCGGCGAAATCAAACTCCGTTCCCGTACCGGTTTGCTTCGCTTTTTCATAGACATAGTACGCCGTGGAAATATCCTGCACGGCCAATCCGACGCTCTTGAATAGCGTTATTTCTTCGGCATTTTCACGAGCCGCAATTTTACCCGTCACCACGTCTCCCAACGAACCGTGCGCCTTCGACCAGTCCCATTCTCCCGCTTCGACCGGAATAATGAAATCCCCCGCCTCCGCCTTGCAGGCATCGACGAGATCGCAAACGACTTTCGAGCGCTGAATGGTTTTCGCGTCGAGTTCACGCATCGCCGGGGCATGGGAACCGATACCATTGACATGGGTTCCGGGCTTGATCCAATCGCCGTCGAGAATCGGATCTTTCGCACTGGTGATAAGGGTCAGAACATCCGCCTGTCCGATGGCCTGGACCGGATCGTCGGCGATGACGATTTCGGTATCCACGTTATCTCGGATAGAATCCCGAAATGCCTCGATTTTTTCTTTCGGATCTTGGGAATACAGCACCAGCGTCTCGATGTTTCGAGCGCTCTGTACGGCCCAGATTTGCGAACGCGCCATGCCTCCGGTTCCGAAAACCGTATGGATTTTCGCATCTTCACGAGCCAGCAGTTTCGTCGCCAAACCGGCAACGGCACCTGTACGAATAGCGGTCAAGAATCCACCGTCCATTAGAGCGATCGGCTTACCGGTGCTTTCGTCGTTGAGCAGAATGGTTCCCATCACGTTCGGCATTTGATAGCGAGCCGGATTGTTCTTGAACACGGTCACGATTTTCGCTCCCAGGGCACCCATACCTTTAAGATAGGCGGGCATGAATAGCGCCAAGCCTTCTTCCTTGGGCACGACGATCGGGGTCCGTTGCGGCAATTCGGCATCGCCGTTGGATAGATCGGCAAAGGCTTTGGCCATGATTTCAATCACATCCGGCATATCCAACAGTTTGGCAACATCGCTTTTCGACAATAAAATGGCCATCATCGATCCTTTCTGACAGGGAGTAAAAACATTCGACTGACCAAGATTGTAACAAGTTCCCACGTTTTTTCAATAGCCGAAAATATAGACTACTTTTTATATCCAGTTCGTGTTTACATAAACAGTCATTAGCGATTTTGTCGGATGCTTTTTGTATATTCTGGAAATAATTGACTTTCTGTTATAATAAAGGAATCGGTGATAATTCTTCGAGGGAACTACTCGTCTTTTTTCGTTGGAGTTAATTCCATTGCAAAAATTAAGGAGATTTTTATGAGAATCAATTCTTCCACACCCAACACGCTTTTGGTGCTTGTGACTATCTTCCTCTTTGCAACTGGCTGCGGTGGCAACGACGACTGTGATTGCGACAACTGCAACAGCCATATTCCAATTGAAAATCGTGAGGAGAAAGCTCCTTCAAACAGTGGCCCTTATACAGATCCAAACACACAAATTGTCTGGTCACTCGAAATGGGGCATTGGCTAAGCTGGGAACATGCAAACGATTATTGTGAAAATTCTGAAGCTTACGGTTTTTCGGATTGGTCATTACCGACCATCGACCAGCTAAGAACTTTGATCAAAGGTTGTGACAACACGAAAACGGGTGGATCATGCAAGATGAGCAACAACTGCACAACGGTAAGTTGCTGGGAAGAAGAATTGGGAGAAAATTCCCCTTGCAATGGATGCGAGGGCAATGAAGGGCCTTACTACGAAGATGAAAACGGATATAATTACTACGTCCCAGAAGAATTCGAAAATTATTACTGCATCCTTTTCTGGTCTTCCACCCAAATGACGGATACGGACGATCAATTTGGCAAACATTATTTGTACATCCAACCACATAATGCTGTGATCGATTACTGGTGGGGTGAAGGATATTACGATGCAACTTGCGTCACATGCGTCAGAAGTGGTGACTAGCCACCCCATTTAGTCTTTACCCGAATAATTCATCTAAAAATAAAAGGGACGGAGCAATGTTCTTTCTAACATTACTCCGTCCTCTCACCAAAACTCTCGTTGATTCAGCTAGTGCTTACTTCATTTTCTGACACGATTTTTTGCATTTTTCACGTTTCTTGTTGCATTTACCCCGGCATTTCTTGTTGCTGCATGCCGCTTTGCAATTGATGGTTTGGCTTTTGCAATTGTTCACGCAGTTCATACACGGAACCGAGCACGTGCCGTCTTTCATGCAGCGTTTCGGGCAATCGACCACAGCCGCCGGAGCGGGCGGAGGAGGAGGCGGAGGAGGAGGCGTTGTCTGAGCCGCTTGCTGTTGTTTAAATCGCTGGACAACAGGATCGTTGAATTGCATGCCCTGACACGAATCTTTGCATTTTTCACGCTTTTTGTTGCATTGGTTACGGCATTTTTTGTTTTTACACGCGGCTTTGCACTGCTGTACCGAAGCTTTGCATTGATCGACACATTGAGAACAATTCGGGGAACATATCCCTGCCTTTTTGCAACGTTTTGGGCAATCTTTAGCCGCAACGACCATCGTTTCATCCGGAGATTGCGACATCATCGACGAAAAGTCGCTATCTTGATCGTCGGACACATCGACCGGAGAAAAGCCGGTTAAGCAGAAAAACATCGCAAGAACAACCAGTGGGAACCATTTCATAAGGGGTACCTCCCTGTAGAAAGAAAAGAAAGACGGTTTATAGGTGACAATTCACCGGGAAGATTACTCCCGTATCGGATGATTGGCAATATTTTATTTGTATCGATCCTGTAAAATCCTATGAAACATGGCACGCAAATATGTCTTAGATTCCCAATAAATCCTCGAATTTAAACATAAATTCGCTTTTCCGTACATATGGTAAAAGAAAATTCTCCTCGACTATTTCCTGTATTTTTTTATCGATTTAAAAAAAAAGACTGTCAGGTATCTATGCCGTGGGAAATGAATTGCACTGAAAGAAAAATCTCGGTATAGAGGATTTTCGTCAATCCCGTCCATCGTCGTCACGCTGCAATCCTGAAAACAGCCCGATCAGATGTTCCAAACCATCCAGCATACGTGGACCGGGTATCGAAAACAGGGATTCCGGCAAGAAAAACACCTGTTTGAAACGTACGGCGGCCATTTTCTGCCAGCCCTTTCGCTTGCGGATTTCTTCCGGGTCCAGCTCGCCGGTATCGTCGCCTTGACCGGCCCAGCAAATCAGAATCGTTTCCGGGTCTTCTTCGAGGATACGTTCCTCTTCAATGGTATAGGAGGGATAATAGCGGTCGGCAAAACAGTTGTGTCCTCCCGCCAGCTTGATCATATCCGTCATCCAGCTTTGCGAACCTGCGCTGACAAAAGGGTTGGGCCAGAGTTCGATGTAAACACGCAACGGTCGATCTTTGCGCGGAACAAGGCGAAGCAGGCGACGGCGGCGCTCGTCGAACCGATCAACCCATTCGGAAACTTTGGTTTCCTCTCCGATTTCCACTCCCACCGCAAAAAGATCAGACAACAAATCGTCGAAACGTTCGGTCGTTAGATTCAGGACATGCAGTCCCATGGCTTCCATCCGATGAATCGCAACCTCGGCTCCGGGATACGAATTGGAGTGAATCACAAGGTCGGGTTTCAAAGAAGCGACTTTTTCGGCGTCGATGTTGTCCGGCGTTCCCACCTCGACCTTGGATTCCAATTCAGGAATTTCCAAGCCTGTACAAACTCCAAGAAGCCTCTCTCCGGCACCAAGCAGCAAAAGGATTTCGGCAGCGGCAGGAGTACAGGCCACAATTCGACGGGACCGGGGAGAAGCGGACTCGACCATGACGTCCTCCAAAAGGAAAGGCACGGCGTGAACCGTGCCTGTTGGTTACGAAATGGAACGAAAAGGATCTATTCTTCTTCTTTGGAGCGCTGATACTCCTCGACGACCTTCTTCATCACGTCGGGCGGCGTTTCCTCGTAGTGGCTGAACGCCGTGGTAAAGACCGCACGGTCCTGGGTCATGCTGCGCAGAGTCTGGGAAAAGTCGTGCATTTCCGCTTGAGGACACTGTGCCGAAACCTCGGCGTAGCGCCCGGCTTCTTCCATACCCTGAACCCGACCACGGCGAGAGTTCAACTCACCGATCACATCGCCCATGTGCTCGGACGGCACCTTGACCAGCACGTCGATATAAGGCTCCAAGAGAACCGGTTCGGACTTCTCGAAAGCCGTCTTCCAAGCCTGACTTCCCGCGATTTTGAAGGCCATTTCCGAGGAATCGACGTCGTGGTATTTACCGTCGAACAGCTCGATTTGTACGTCCTGCACCGGGTTACCGGACAAATCACCCGTCAGCATGGTATCGACGATACCTTTTTCCACGGCAGGAATGTACTGCTTCGGAATCGCGCCACCCACGATGCAGTTGACAAATTCGAAGCCTTCACCACGGGGTTTGGGTGCCACACGAATCCAGCACACACCGAATTGTCCACGACCACCGGATTGTTTCTTGTGTTTCCCTTCGACTTCGCAACGTCCGCGAATCGTTTCACGATACGGAATTTTGGGGGTGCGGAAATCGATTTCGACTTTGAAGCGGCGAGCTATTTTTTCGATCGTCACGTCCAAGTGCGCCTGGCCAACGGCGGAAATCAGCAGTTCCTTGGTCTGCTCCTGGCGTTCCATCTTCAACGTCGGGTCTTCTTCGAGCAGACGATAGATCGCCTGACCCATTTTCTCTTCTTCGCCTTTCTTTTTGGCGTAAATGGCGAAGGTGATCATCTGGATGGCTTCCGGCAGAGGAGCCAACACGGCGTTATGTTTCGCAGCGCCCAGGGTATCGCCGGTTTTCATGTCCTTCATCTTGGACACGGCAACGATTTCACCGGCACCGACTTCGTCCACGGATTCGTGCTTTTTACCGCGCATATAGAACAGTTTACCCATCCGCTCTTTGGAATTGCGGCTGACGTTGACGTAATCGTCGTCGCTCGCCAGTTTTCCGCGCATAACCCGCAGGTAATAGACGGTTCCGAAAGGATCGGCCAACGTCTTGAATACGTATCCCAAAAACGGACCGTCTTCGGTGATTTGCACCGTTTCTTCGAGTTCCTCGCCACTGTCCACATCCACCATGGGGCGGGGGGCTTCTTCGTCGGGAGACGGAAACGCGCCTTTGATGGCTTCCAAGAGACGATCCACACCAATATTTTTGTAGGCCGAACCCAACAACGCAGGCACCAACTCACCGGAAAGCGTGCCTTTTTTCAAGCACATGTAAAGTTCTTCGGTGGTGACTTCTTCGCCTTCGAGGTATTTTTCCATGATCTCTTCGTCACCTTCAACAAGGCGTTCGATCATGGCTTCCCGAGCTTCTTCCACGGCATCGGCCATGTCGGCGGGAATGTCGGTCTTTTCGGATTTTCCACTTTCGTCGGAGTAGACAAACGCCTGTTTCGCCAGCAGATCGACGACGCCTTTGAAATCGTCTTCCTTGCCGATCGGCAACTGAAGCAGAACGGGGTCGATCCCGATTTGCTCTTTTACGGCGGTCAGCGTTTCGTCCACTTTGGCGCGTTCTTTATCGAGTTTGTTGACGAACAACATCAACGGAACGTTACGCTCGGTCAAAAATTCCTGCAACACACCATGCTGATGCTTCGGACCTTCCACGGCATCGATCGGCATCACAACACCACCCGCGACCGTCAGAGTGATTTTCGCCTCGGGAATGAAATCCGAACTGCCGGGGGTATCCAGCATGAAATACTGCATATTTTTATAGGTGATGTCGTTGGTCGAAGAACTGACCGAGTACAACCGCTTGTGCTCTTCGGGCTCGAAGTCCATCGCCGCCGTCTGCTGATCGACGCGGCCAAGCCGGTCGGTCGCCTTGACAAGCCACAGCATCGCTTCGCACAAAGAAGTTTTGCCGCAGCCGGAATGCCCGGCAAATCCTACGACGCGCTTTTGACCGATCTCCAGTTTTTTCGCCATTATTTTTGCTCCTTGATGGATCTATAAGCTTCGATACCCGATGCCTTTTCCAGGATGCATCCACATCTACCCCGGAATGCGCCAATTTAGCAGGATATTCGGGCAAGTCAAGTTTTGAGCGGGGGAAATACCGATTAAAGCCCTATCAGGAACAAGCAATGTCCAGATACATGCTTTTCACTAACGTATCTCCCTGTTTTCACAGGACTATCTCCGAGCTAATCCCTGTTCTTTTCGCTCTTTTTCCAGTACCTCCCGGTACGGTTCAGGCAGGAAACCGTAGACGGTCGAAAGCAATTTGACGACAATCCGCGCCGTCGCACCCCAGACCGTCGCTTCGGAAAAATAAAAGAAGTGTACCGGGACGTTTCTCCCCATGAACGGACTGAGTTGCAACCGGTAAATCGAGGGATCGAAAAAGCCCTCCAGCGGTATTGGAATAACCTGCTCGATCTCATCCGCATTGACCGTGAGTTTGTGGGGATACGGGATAATTCCCACATACGGAGTAATCACATGATTGGAAATGACGGGGACTTCATCCAGTTTCCCTATGATTTCCACTTGTTGCGGGTGAATTCCGATTTCTTCTTCGGTTTCCCTCAATGCACATTCGAGCGTGCTTTCGCCCTCTTCTCGTTTACCGCCCGGAAAGGAAATCTGTCCTTTATGATCTCGCACTTTGGAACTTCTGAGGGTGAACAGCAAATACGTCCGCCCCTCGGCGACATACAAAGGAGCCAAAACGGCGGATGCGGTCAAGCGCTCTCTTATCGAGAATTCCAGCGGCTTCCCTTGATAGTCCTTCAACGCATTTCGTATTCGTTCCAGGTGATCCGACATTACGCCTCCCAAAACTCCCTGTATTCCATCACTACCCGGCGTACGTCGCTGTTATCGAATACGGCACTGGACAATGCCACCCGTCCTACACCGCAAGCGCGCAACCGCTTGAATTTAAACGAACTTATACCTCCCGCAACAAACACGGGACAAGGAACTTCCGTAACGGCACGTCCCGCCTCCTGCGCACCAAGCACCGGATGACGCGCTTCACCGTGAGGCGGATCGAATACCGGTCCCAGGGTGACGAAATCCGCTCCCATATGTGCCGCCGAATAGCCGTCCCGTACCGTGTGCGCCGTGTAGCCGATTAGAAAACCATCCGGTACCCGTTTACGTATCGCAGGGAGCCGAGGCAGATCCTCGGAAGCTACATGCACACCATGAGCACCTAGCATCACAGCTTCCTCGATATATCGGTGGACAAGCAATCGAGCGTCGGAAGAATCGAACCACGGCAGCACCTTCGAAACGATGTCCGACAACTCTTCCCGTGACAAGCTATCATCCCGACATTGCACCAGTTTTGCACCGCCATCGAGCGCGGCGGCAATGGCGGATTCCAAGCTCAATTTGGCATGTCGCCGGGAATGCGTTACGAGATAGACATTGGGTAGGTCTTTTACCATCGTTCGAACGTCCGAGTCTCCATCATGGTACGAAAACAAATCGTTTCGTCATTCATAGAGATATACAACGCCAAAACTCCAAAGGCAAATCCTGTATTTTACCCATCAAACAACAAAGTATGACAAACCAGCGCCATTCCTCATTGCAGATATATCAATAACATCTGCCAGTTACAGCCATTTTAGAAGCACCAGTCAACTGTTCAATATATTTACATTAAAACTGTACCATACGTTTGTTCGGAAAACGGGAGACGCTATAGCCTAAACCATTGATTTCATTGAAAAATGAAATATTGGCAAGCAACAATCCATAAAATGGTGTTTGCAGACGGAAAAGAAATAAAAACAGTGTTCTTTTCTTTTTTCAGACTACCGACAACTCTCGCCGCCATCGCCTGATCCTTGCAAAACCAAGCAGGAAAAGAATTGTCAGGGGCACGATTTGACTCCATGTGACTCCAACGCTTTTACATAGTCCACTGTCACCACCTACCGCACCGACATTCTCATCGGCTGTACGATCCTGATCTCCTGCTTGTTCCGTAGTTTCAGACTGCTCCGCTGAATCCTCGTCACCTGGCTCAACACCCTCTGATGTTTCTTCCTCTTCTAGTTCCGTCTCGCTTTGCGACTCTTCGATTTCTGCGGCTTCTTCATCATCAACAACCTCGTCATCCATTTCAACACTCTCGAATTCCTGTTCTCCGTCCAATTCCTCGTCTTCGATTAACTCGAATTCCGCATCGTCCATTTCGTCAATATCGCCGGGGTGAACTTCTTCATCCTCATCGCCCTCTTCAATGTCTTCCAGGGTCGCTTTCACTTCCAGTGCCGCCCCAGACTGTCCTTCCTCATCGTCCGTAACTCTCAATTCGACCATGTAAAGTCCGTCATCAAGGAATTCGTGCTCGATCTCATCTTCCGGGAGGCAATCGGTAATCCGGTATTCAGATTCATTATCGATGAAAATCTCACAGTCGTAAGGTCTTGTACCTCCCACGATATTCCATGAAAGGATCGTCGTTAGCGGCACCGGTCCTTCTGCTGGATTGGCTTCAAATAGTACGACCCTAAGCGGCAATGTCTCAACCACACCCTTGCCTTCGAGTGTTATTACCACCTCACTTTGATTTGGATCGTTGCTGTGGACCCACAAGCCACCCTGCACTTGTTCCGCACGAACGGGCGAAAAACGGACTTGAAGCACACAATGTTCATTACGGGCCAACGAAGCCCTTGTGCACGTCTCGCTTATCAAAGAGAAAGAGTAAGGCGTCTCCGCAGTCATCCCGATACTGCTAACGTTTAACGTTGCACCACCAGTATTTGTGATCGAAACTTCACGATATTCTCCGGCTCCGGCGACGGACACTTCACCGAAATCGATAGCCAGCGGTACGACTTCAATGACCGGTTCGATCATTTCGAATACTGCTGTCAGTGTATAGTTTTGCAAAATGGCCTCTATGGAGACTTCGGCCTGGGTCTGTTGGATGTCGCCTTCCCAGCGATCGAAACGCCAGCCTTGGGCGGCAATAGCCGTGAAGGAAACAGGTGAATTTTCATAGTACGTTGCCATGCAGGTACCAGGACAAGCCAGTTCGGAGCCTTCGATGGAACCTTCACCCGTGACACCCACTGTAACCGTGTACTCATCGCGTGCCAAAACTGTAACGGAAACGGTTTCGGAAGACTCCGTGACCGTACAAGGTGTCCTTGCTTTGATTCGGTAGTAATAAGTTGTGTCCACATCGACTTCATGCTGGTAGCTCTGTTCGATATCCGTTGTTTGAATCGTTACGGATTCGGCAAAATCGGGTGATAGCGATTCCTCGATTTCATACCCCTCGGCATAATCAACACCCGACCAGGAGATGGTGTAGGATTCAAGCCATTCTACCTGAGAGTTCGAGGTCTGGGCTACGCTTGGATCCGGCTGGAAACATTCAAAGACGGCTGTGGTATTGGTATCTCCGTCCATATCGAAAACGTAAGGGTTATCGAATACAGGTGTTTCAGATCCGGTAACATTCCATTGCACAAATGCATGAGCGTAGTCAGGCAGGGCTTCAAGGCTGACAGAGAATGTTTCCTCGATACTTTCCTGACAATCTTCGGGACAGACGATGCCCGTACCCTCGATAGTTCCCGGTCCTTCTACAGCCACATCAAGCGTATAAAGGTGATGGTCGGAAACGACGACAGATACCGTGTCAGACCAAGCACTCTCACCGCAATCGGAAACGGCTTTGACACGGTAGTAGAACGTTGTTGTTGTATCGACGAACTTTTCATAATCTTGAGTTAACAATTCCGTCGAGGTCTCATCCCATGCCAGGAAATCGGGGTCCATGCTTTCCTGAAAAACATAACCGGTCGCCACATCGACGGTTTCCCAGGAAAGATCATAAGGAACCTCGTTGTAAACGCCCTCCACATCGGTTGTGAGAACAGGCTTCGCCAATTCGATACAGGCGAACTCGGCAAGATAGCTCTTCGGACCATCCATGGTGACCTGAAGGTTGGGATCGGCAGAAGTATCGTCTCCTTTCCAACCGATAAATTCGTATCCCGTATGCGGAATTGCCTGGAGATCTATAATTTCGCCATCGGTAATGGTTTCTCCGCAATCCTCGGGACAGTCTATACCGACACCTTGTACGCTCCCGGTTTCTGGCGGTGTAATCACCACGGTTAGTTCATGTGTAAGCTGATCGACAACGGAAATAGAAACGGAAACCTGGTCGTTTGCACTGTCTCGGTCCGGTCCGAAAGGCATCAGCGACAAAATGACCGAATGTTCACCGGCTTCCGTCGGTGTCCAGGATATTGGGAAATCCGTTCTTCCCAATCCCGGCACGTAAACGAAGTCCTCCCAAACGCTTTGATCGTCAATGGATAAGCTGGCAAGCGCCACACCCGCAACGGAACCTCGATTGAACACGGTCAAATCGAGGTTCGTTTCTCGATCGATAAGAATCGTCGACTCCGGCAAGGCGATAGAGGTTTCATAAGCGGCAAGGTCGGTTCGTCGCAAAAGGTCTGAATATGTAGCGCAAAGTTCCTGAAGTGCCTCAGCTTCGCTGACTGCAACGTAAGAAATTTCCTGGTCCAGCAGAGTAAAAAGCAGTGAAAAATCGTAAAGAATCGAGTACTCGCCAGGCTTGTTGTTATAGATAGTCACAGCCACTTGGTTGGTTGCACCCATGCCGAAAAAGACTTGGTATGCCTCCAGACCGTAGAAGAAATAACCTCGTGGCGCATCCTGCCTGAAATTTCCAACCAGCCAATCGTTGAAGAAAATATCCACATCGTGGGGAGTCAAATGAGATTGCGGACTGAAGTGGAAACCCAGGTACGCGGATGTTAAGTCTTCAGGCGTTAAACCGGCTGGCGTTGCCACTGACGATTCCACACGCTGACGGTTTGTGGTGTAACTGTTGGCTCCCGTGGAAACTTTCTCGAAAAGCCCCATGAATTGCCATGGTCCAGTGCTATCGGCTACCCAGTCTTTCAACGTCGTGGCGGCCAGTTCCAGCAAAGGATCCTGACTACCTTCCATTGCGATGATCGATGAAAGATCCGACGAAGCTTTCGCAGCCCAGAAAAGATTGACTTTCTCTTGCTGAGTTCCATCAGCCGCACCGATTACATCTTGGAGATCAAGATAACTTTCGAAAGCATCTGCACTGTGGAAAACGTTCACGACCGATGATTCGGTTGTAGCCGAATCCACCGAACTTGACCATGAGATACGTCGTCGCACCATGGGAACATCGTCGCCCGGATCTACATAAGGATTCTGAACGAGACCATCGAATGTAAACGTCAAAGTATTATCGTTCAGAAGCATGGAGACCGAAGCATCGAACACCTGGATACCCTCAGCGAGTTCAGTATCGCTAGGTTCGTAAAGTTCTTCCTCACGATCATCGACACTCCAGTTGATGAGGTTCGTACGACCGGCTTCCCAAGTAAATGAAGTATAGCGGTTGTCAAAGTCTTGAGTTGTAAACGTTCCTTGGGTTGGGTTGAAAGCGCACTCCGCTTCCGACAATCGATAGGTAAACGTATCGTACGAGGGAGGTAAAGAGAAAGTGAGCGTTTTTTCAACCGTATGTCCGCCGCCTGTAACGGTCATCGTTCCGCCAATTGCAGAGAAAGGTGGTGTGATATCCGGAATAACATCGAACTCCAATGTCTCGCCTTCATCGAGGAAGGCATGGTCGATCAACGGCACGATCGTCGCGCCTTCGGCGAGCAGTTCATCCAAAATCACGCTAAGGTCGTTGATCGCCGCACCACGGTTTGTGATTCTGTAGCGTTGAGACAATGTTGCGGCATTCTCTGAAACATATGCCACGGAAAAATCGACGGCCAGGTCCATGACATGAATCGCCACCTGTGTTTGGTCGAAAATGACGGTTCCCTCATCAACCGTTTCAAGGTTCAAGGAAAAAGCATAGTCATCCAAAAGACTGTCCTGTGCATGAGCTGCCAGTGTCAAAGAAGCCACCCCTCCAGAGGGGACGATCAGCGTTTCACCTCGACCGGAACCGGGCCCGACAATCCCGACGTTCAGATCCTCAGGCGGGTCTAGAACATAGACCATGATCTGGTGAGGAATCGAGTCCGTATTCTGGACGGAAATCGAAAATTCTTCGCTCTTGCCTCTGTACAAGGAAAAATTATGACTGCTTTCGGAAAATACCACTCCGTTCAAAACCGTGAATGAACGCACGTTGGAAGTTGCACTTCCAAAGTCATTGGTGCTTTCCACGTAATATTCGTAGGTTGTGTTACGTTGTAATCCTTCAATCCAAACACCATGAAACAGTCCATCCTGTGCGTCGTATGATGTCCATTCGGTATCACCATCGTGACGTACATAAGCTGTTGCCAATGTCGAAACGTTGGTTTCCCATTGAATCAGAATGCGGTCACTGCCACTGCGGTAGCCGTTTTCCGGCCAAAGCCATGTAATTTTCGGGTCGGCAACGGTGGACAGACTGCTCGATTCCGATTTCATCACTCCAGTTTCGGTGGAGGTGGTTTCAACCGTGAGTTCGAATTCCCCGGTCTGGTCGACTTCCTCAACCGTCATACTTACGATTCTAGTTTCTCCGGGATTCAACATCACGGAATCTGGCGTCGTAACCCAACCTTCCGGGAAACCGGAAACAGAGAAACTGTAGGTATCGGCAATGGTCAACTGGTTGGTGACGATGAGCGAGTACGACAACTTGTCGCCGAGGCTTGTACTGATATTGTCAGGGGATAGCGAGAATCGGAAGGGATCGCTGACTCGAACACTTAGATCAACACTGTCTGCCAGTGCCGGATTGGAGTCGGAAACGCCTTCAACGACGAAGGCATAAGTACCGGTTGCATCCGCTATAGAACGAACGGTTGTAGAAGAACTACCCCAAGCCGGAATAGTGAGTTCCGCATCATCGATCGCCAAACTGAAAATATTGTCCGAATTGATCGAAGAAATCTTGATCGTATCTTCTTCGGGTTGCAAATTGCGAACCGTAATCTGAAACGTGAGTTCTTCATTGATTCTGCCTGATTGCCAGGATGTTGGAGAGGAACTCAATGTAATCGACCGGGCGTTTTTCACCTCGAAAGAACCGGTAAAAAACTCGTCTTCCGCGCCATTGGCATCCGTGACGATACCCCGTAAACGGTAGGTACCATCCGGGAATGAAGACGTATCCCAAGGTATGTTACCTAGTGCCTCGGTCGTATCAGATAACAATGTATCTCCATTATGTCTGGCATAGATACGTACACGAGAAATCTCAACCTCTTCGTTATGACTGGCCGTCCAGGAAACGGTGCGTTCACCCCAGACGATTTCACCCTCATAGTCGTCAAGAGACACGGTGATGTCAGGTTTGCTGTAAATGTGTGGTAAAACAAGTTCGGAAACGTTGTTGGTTTCATCGAATTCTTCCACATTGTCATCCGCATCCGCCACAACCTTGATCGTCCAGTCACCGGATGTTACCCGCCATGGCAGGGTAACAGTCTGCTCCTGGTTAACTTCAAGAATTTCCACGGTCTTCGCGCCCGCTTGTCTGGAATCATTGGCATAAAGCGCGATAGAGAAGGGAAGCCAGGTATCTCCAGTCCCCACATTTTTAACCGTCGTACTGAACGAAATGACGTTACCCAGAACAAGTTCGGTTGGATCATACGTCAGGGAGATCAATGTCAGGTCGGGTTGCTCGATCAACGGCAGGCAATCCGTAATGCTATTGTTCTCAAGGTTGGCCTCCGGCATACTTCCGTCCGGATTTACGATAATGGTATAGCAATGTTCCCCGGCCTGTGCTCTCCACGCCGTATCGTTTGTAACTTGTGCCAAGGCTCCGGTTTCCAGCCAAGTAAGCATTTCGGTTGTGTTGAAAGCCGAATCATCGATATAGAAACGAGCTTTTATCGGTAAAATATTCGCGCCCTCTCCCTGGTTTTCAACCGTAGCTGTAAAATAAACCGATTCACCCTGAGAAATCTGCTCGGGCCGGAAGTCGGATAGCGTGGGAACATAGTCGGGAAGCAGCATTTCCAGCTCGCCCACCGCAATGATATTGTCCGCTTCATCGCTTTCTTCCACTTCCAGTTTTTCGTCGATTCGTACCTCCAGTGTGTGCAATCCCGACTGAGCGACCCATTCAAGTTCTACCGGTATACTATCCTCAGCAGTACGCAGGGGATCGTTTACCCGAACAGTATCGACTTTGGTTTCATCTACATACAGTGCCACGTCGAATGGCAGAACTGTGCCGCCTTCACCTTCGTTACCCAAGGCAAGAGAAACCGTCACGGTCTCGTTGATATATGGCGATGGTGGATCGACGACCAGTTCCATCCCCATCAAGTCGGGATAAGGAATGGTCGCTAGCGTCTGAGTCACCCTGTTGTTTGCTTCATCCGATTCCGTAACAAGACCGGTTGCATCTACAAAGGCAGTGACAGAAAACTCTCCAGCGGGTGTTGGAACTTCGAAGATAAGTGTCGGGAAGTCTCCGGCTACCAAACCGCCGGTTTGCCAGTTCGAAAAGGTTGTTCCCCTCGATTCAAGTTCGACAAGCAAGTCTTTCACCGTCGTCGCACCAAGGTTGTCCAACGTAACCTGCACGGAGGAAATCTCACCCTGTACCGGAACTTCCGTGAGTAACGATATGTCGTGAACAACCAGGTCAGGGTAAGGAATTTCAGGTAGATCGAAGGTCAAGATATTGTTTGTTTCGTCGGATTCCTCCACGATATTATCCGTATCCACAACAAATTCACCGGTATGGGTTCCAGCTTTGGCAAGCCATGTGAAAGAGAGCGTTTCAGCCTCGTCAGTGATCATCACCCGGTCGATTGACTGCGATTCGTACAAGGCTTGATTCACATTTAAATCGGTGGAAAAAGGTATGGAAACCGGCCCAGCCCCCACATTCGTGACCGTAACCCGAATTGTGGTTTCCATTCCGCTGAATAGACCACCTTCGGGAACATCGATCTCCAATCCGCTCAATGCCAAGTCGGGAGGAGGACCGGCAGTAACGAATTGCCACACCGCTCCCTGAGTTTCATTTTCGGCTCCGTCTTTGGCCACGACTTGCCAATAATAGCGCATCCCAACAGCGAGATCGTTAACCTCAAACGAGGTTTCCGTTACATCCGATGCAATAAGCATCAGCGCGTCTGGATCGGTGGAGAAATACACGTCGTAGAAGATTTCGTCAGCCGGGTCGGGATCTCCGCCACGCCATGAAAGCTGGAGGTTGTTCAGTTCATCGAGAGCTACATCCGTAGCACCATCCTCCGGCGTAGGATGCATGGGCGAGTAGGGAGGGAAATTGTCCGGCGGCAATGAAACGCACGTGGATGGCTCCGTCAAAACCGGTTCATACAGCACGGCACCGGTCGCGGGATCGCCTGTTGCCGGTCCCCCCGGATCGTTCCACCAGTTTCCGATGGCATCGATACCCGTAGACGATCCAGAATTATTGACGCCATCCTGGATATTTTCAATAAAGTTATTGTTGAAAAGTCTGGGGTCGGCTCCATCCGTTATGGAAACCCCCACGTTGTTACCTTTGAAGTTGTTACACTCGATGAGCATGCCATCGGCCTGCCCTCCGCTAACTGTCAAGCCGTTGGCGTTTCCATATTGAAGCGTATTTTTACTGAATGCGAAATTGGCGTTGTCTACGTACACGTTCGTGCCAGCGTACTCCACAATGCAGTTTTCCATGGTAGTCGAGGCATCGACGGTGTAGGTACGAAAATAAAGTCCGTTCCAATCGCCGGGAGCAGGAAGATCCGAAGCCGAACTGAAGCGAATCGGCAGGTTTTCGAGTCCCTTGGCCCATAATGCACCATAGTGATTATTGAAACTTGTATAAATACCGAAGGAGAGGTTCGTTCCGCTTCGGAATCGCACGGTTACACCCGGATCGATCGTGAGAACAGAGGTTTGGTTGGCACTGGAGCCACGAACGGTAACCGATCCCGTCACTTCATAGTCCAATCCTTGCCGTCGCCATGTACCGCTCGACAGTGTAAAGTTCCCACCACGTATGTGAATGCGGCCCTCTCCGGCATTGCCCGACATATTGTTTACGGCATTGGGTAACCCGCTGATAGCGGCTACGGCGTTATCGTAAAATTCATTGTCCGTAATCGTCGTACCGTTGGAACCGTCATCCAGATAGATTCCCGTATTGGAACTATGACGAATGGTCGAGTTTTGAATCGTAACCGCTGCGGACTCCGCATAAATATTGGCATTGCTGCTATACCCTGCGTACTCGACAATAACGTGGTCAAGAACCGTATTGGCATCCGAGGTTTGAGTTCTGAAGTAAATACCGTTCCAAAATCCCGGCGTAGGTGGATTGGCATTTGCGGTGAACAGGATGGGGGCTTCCGGTGTTCCCGTGGCATTGATCCATCCATAGTGATCGTTGAAGCTTGTGTAGATACCGAAAATCAGCGTCTTCCCCTCATTGAATCGAATTTCCGTGCCGGGCTCGATGGTCAAGCCGACAGTCTGGTTGGCAGAAGCCCCTCGAACCGTGACAGAATTCAATACAACGATGGGAACGTTCTGGTTGTGCCATGTCACACTGCGATCCAGACTTCCACCCCAGGTCTGCACTTCATCGGCACCATTGTCGTGAATAACATTGCCATATGCGTTGAAATTGCGTCCTAAACGTGCAGCCACTTCTCCGTTTTCATAGATTTCGTTGTAACCGACTGCCGGTACTCCGTTCCCGTTATCTTGATAGATCCCGTAACTGGTGTTTCGGTAAATCCTGTTACCGTTGTCCTCCGTACCTATCGTCCCCCATGAGTTTTCCGAAAATTGGAGGCCGTTCGTACCACTGAAACGGATGTCGCTGTTTTTCAACGTTATCGCTGCATTGGTAGCTTGGATATTGGGTTGGCCATATTCAACGATCACGTGATCGAGAACCGTCAAGCTGTCGTTGGTTTGGTCACGGAAGTTCAGCCCCCCCCAGAATCCGGGTGTAGGCTCCGTGGTGTTGGCTGTAAAAACAATCGGACTGTTGGCCGTACCTGTAGCATTGATCCAACCATAATAATTATTGTAGCTGGTGTAAATCCCCACATGAATATAAGTACCTTCATCGAAGAGAATATTCGTACCAGGCTCTATCGTCAGGCCGGAGGATTGGTTAGCCGAGGAGGATCGTACGGTGATAGATCCAGAAACGGTAAAATCGAGATCCTGCTTGTGAAGTGTTACCGTTCGAGTTTGGGTACCACCACGAATCGTGATTCGCCCCTGCCCTGTGTTGCCACGAATCGTTTCGACGGCATTCGGAAGCACGGAAATCGGAGCCGCCCCGTTGTTTAAGAAAGTATTGTTTGCAATCGTTGCGTTAAGCGCTCCGTCGTCGGCATAAATTCCGTACGTCGCACTGTGCTCGATCAACGAGTCGGTAATCGTCGGACTGGCACTCGCCAGGTAGATGGCAGCGGTGCCTTCCTGCCCGGCATAATGCATTTCCACATGAGACAAAACCGATAGGGTATCGTTGGTCTGGTCACGGAAATAAATTCCTTTCCAAAATCCCGGTGTCGGTTCGTCGGTATTCGGTGTGAAAACAATGGGCTTGTCTGCCGTCCCTGTAGCGTTGATCCAGCCGTAATAGTTGTTGTAACTGGTATAAATACCGAGAATGAATCGGAAATCCTGGTTACAGAGAATTTGCACACCGGGTTCGATGGTCAACCCGGCAGACTGGTTGGCTGACGACGCACGAATAGTGATTTCAGCCAGAGGTTCGATCGGAACAGGAGTGATTTGGTTGTGCCAGGTTGTGGTAGCGGTTAAAGTGCCACCGCGAACCTGAATACGGTTCGTTCCGTTGTCGTAAATGCTGTTATCATGGACATTCATATTCCTGCCCATGAGCAGAGCGATACCCGCGTTTTCGTAGATCTCGTTGTAGCCGATATCGGGCATGACGCTGGAATCATCCTGATAAATTCCGTAGGTCGTGTTTTGATAAATTTTATTTCCCTGATCCACTCCGCCGATCGTGAGGTTGGCGTTATTGGCGATGTGAATTCCCATGCTGCCGCTAAAACGCAGTTCACTGTTGGTAATGGCAAAAGCAGCATCGTAGGCATAGAGATTGGGCTGACCGTACTCAATGATGACATGATCGAGCACAACCGAATCGTCTATTGTTTCATTACGAAAGCTAAGACCGCCCCAGAATCCTGGTGTCGGTTCATCGGAATTGGCGGTAAAAACAATCGGGTTCTCTGCCGTTCCTGCCGCATTGATCCAACCATTGTAATGGTTGTAACTAACGTATTGACCGAAATAGATCTTGGTATTCTCATTGAAGCGAACTTCGACACCGGGCTGAATGGTCAAACCCACATTCTGGTTCGCCGTGGTTGAACGCACGGTGATTGTTGACGTGACGATAATGGGGACGTTCTGGTTGTACCAAGTGACGGTTTTGTCCAATTGCCCGCCTCTGGTTTGAAGAATGTCATAGCCGTTATCATGGATAGAATTGGAATAGGCATTGAAATTTCTGCCTAGATACAATGCAATACCCCCGTTTTCGTAGATTTCATTGTGTCCGATGTCGAGGGAAATGCCGGAATCAGCCTGAAAGATACCGTAGGTCGTGTTCTGATAGATGCTGTTACCTTGAGCTTCACCACCAATGGTGATGTTGGCGCTAGTATCGACATGGATACCTATGCTACCACTGTAGCGGATCTCGCTGTTGGTGATAGCGAACGTCGCATTCGTGGCATAGATGTTCGGCTGACCGTACTCGACAACGATATGGTCCAGCACCACCGATGCATCGGTAGTTTGATCTTGAAAGTGGAGACCGCCCCAAAATCCCGCCGTGGGTTCATCGGAATTGGCTGTGAAAACAATGGGAGATTCTGCGGTTCCCGAAGCGTTGATCCATCCATTGTAATTGTTATAAGAGGTGTATTCACCGATATATAGCTTGGTATTTTGATCAAAACGGATTTCCAAACCGGGTTCGATGGTCAAACCAACAGTCTGGTTTGCCGATGCAGCGCGGACAGTAATCGATGCCAATACGACAATGGGAACGTTCTGATTGTACCAAGTCAGATCGCGATTGAGCCTTCCTCCCCATACTTGGATCACATCCTGACCATTTCCATGGATCGAGTTGGAAAAGGTATTGGATATGGCACAAACCCGCATAGGAATGCTGCCATTTTCGTAAAGTTCATTGTGGCTGACATTGAGGGAGACACTGGTATCGGCCTGATAGATACCGTACGTTGCGTTCTGATAAATACTGTTGCCTTGATCTTCTCCACCAATGGTGATGTTGGCGCTAGTATCGACATGGATTCCTATACTTCCACTGTAGCGAATTTCGCTGTTGGTAATCGCAAACGTTGCGTTCGTAGCGTAGATGTTCGGCTGACCGTACTCGACAACGATATGGTCCAGCACCACTGATGCATCGGTGGTTTCATTCCGGAAATGGAGACCACCCCAAAAACCTGGGGTAGGCTCATCGGAGTTAGCAGTAAAAACAATGGGAGCGTCAGCCGTTCCCGCAGCATGGATCCATCCATAGTAGTGGTTGTAGCTGTAGTACTCACCCACATAAATCATGGTGTTTTGATTGAAACGTACCTCAATGCCAGGTTCGATCGTCAACCCCGTTGTTTGATTCGCTGCCGAAGCCCGAACGGTGATCGATGCCAACACGACGATGGGAACGTTCTGATTCCGCCAAGTCACGGCACCAGTGAGTCTTCCTCCCCAGGTTTGGATTTCATCGTAGCCGTTATCGTGGATCACATTGCCGTAAACATTGTTGTTCACTCCAACACGAAGAGCGGCGCCATCGTTTTCATAAATATCGTTGTGTCCAATCGTGAGCGAAACGCTGGAGTCGGCTTGATAGATGCCGTTGCCGATATTCTGGTAAATGTTGTTGCCGATATCCTCGCCACCAATCGTGACGTTGGCATTGTCGGCGATTTGGATGCCATGACCGCCGCTAAAGCGGATGTCGCTGTTTTTTATGGATAAAATCGTATTCGTTGCATACACATTGGGTTGACCATACTCAACAACCACATGGTCAAGTACCGTTGAGTTGTCCAGGTTTTGGTCTTTGAAATAGAGGCCGGACCAGTATCCCGGTGTCGGTGTATCAGAATTAGCGGTAAAAACAATGGGAGCGTCAGCGGTCCCCACGGCATAAAGCCAACCATAATAATTATTGTAGCTTCGATAGTCACCGACGTACAACCTAGCTCCTTCATCAAATCGAACTTCCACGCCGGGTTCGATGGTCAACCCAACGGACTGGTTGGCCGAAGAAGCACTCAGTGTAATCGTTGTCGTGACAATGTAAGGACTTCCGTCCAGCGTCCATGTCGTATCGCTTCGGATGTTGCTGCTGACAATCGTTTCAGCATTGGCTTTCGTGAATGGAATCAAAAAAAGAAGTGCGGCAAAAACGCCTAATATGGCTTGCCTTTTCATGAATCAATCTCCCCAATCAATTTTTTACATCGTTTATCTTTGTTTTCAACGATACAAAACAAGTCTCCTCGATCTCGTATCGCCATTTTTACTAAACCTATCTCTATAATATGAATTTTACTATGGATTCCATGGTTGTCAATCTTGAAGAGATTCTTACCGATACAAAACCGTCCTATTTGAAAACTCCATCCGGGTTTGATTTGGTACGGATCACCTGAAGAAAACAAATTGCTCCGAATAATTCACAAAAAGCTGCAAAGACTTGAAAATTCTCGTTTTTTTCACTCGTTTCACGATTTTTACACTCAACAACCAATCACGGTTACTTCCGTTAAAATCGTTACAACTTTATGAAAATCCGTCGATTTTCAGTCTATCGCGACGATTTCTCCTGAATTATCCAATCTAGCAAGCCCCCCAGCAGATGTTTGGTGACGATCAAACGAATCGTAGAGCTTTGGCAAAGGCGGTTTTGAAGGTGGGTTTGTTGGAAAGTTCCAGGTATCGTGCTTTGGTAGAAAGAATGGCGGCACGTTCGCGGTAGGCGTGATCGTTGAGCAAATGCCTTGCCCCCGTACCCGCTGCATTGCCGATCTGCTTGTAAACGGCTTTCTCGCAATCAGGCACCAGGCCAATGCGCCGAGCGCTGACCACATCGATGTGACTGCCGAAAGATCCTGCCAGCAGAATTTCGTCAAGCTCGTTTGCCTGAACTCCCGCTTCGCGCATCAGGGAGTCCGCTGCCGCATAAATAGCGCTTTTCGCTAGTTGAATCTGGCTGATATCGGCTTGGGTCAACAGGACGGGGTCACCGTGGACCGTCTGTTCGCCCATGGCTAAAGCCACTGCAGGAACACCGTCTTTGAGCAGCACTTCGGACCGGTTACGGTCCAGGTGTCCACGGTCGTTGATCCCACCCCTGTTCGAGCAACTGGGCAATAGCGTCGATGGAGCCGGAAGCCGCACAATCCTGCCGCTGGGCTACCGTCCACCGTTTCGGAGCGAAGTCCGCTCTCGTCGAACCATATGCGCGAAATGGCACCGGAAAGCGCACGCATCCCGGAACTCAGATGAGCACCCTCGAAAGTCGGTCCGGAAGGGGCGGAGGTGATGAACAATTGCCCGTCGGGTGTGGGAAAGGACCAGTTCCGTATTGGTGCCGATATCCAATCCCAGGCGCAGCCCGGAAGGTTGATCGAGATCCGCACCGAGAATCATGGCTACGTTGTCCGCTCCTACGTATCCTCCAATGGAAGGCGGCAGGTGTACGTAAGCTCCGGGTGCCAGTTCAAGTCCCAGTTCACGGGCTTTGATATCCACGGCATGATCCAGACAGGCCACGAAGGGAGGTGCGCCAAGCTGCTTTAGAGGGAGATCGGCATACAAATGAGTCATTACGGTATTGCCGACGATACAGGCTTCGGCGATTTGATTCGGTGACGCCTTTGCCTGAGTACTGAGATCCGTCACGAGGTCGCTGATTGCCGAACGAATCATCGTCACAAGTTGTCGATGACTTTCCGGGTCGCTTACGGCCTTTTGCAGACGAGTCACCACGTCTGCACCAGACGTGATTTGCGGGTTGACGCTTCCCCGTGAGGTCAGGATTTTTCCGTCGTGAAGGTCAATCAAGTACGCGGCAAGTTTGGTCGAACCGAGGTCTACGGCCAGTCCCAACGGATGTTCACCGGCAGGAGCGATCCCCACCAACTCCTCGTTACGCATAAAACCGGAAAAATTCCAGTTCCAGTCTCTCGCGTTCATGGACAGTTCGCGGGCTACGGCGTAATCCGCAACGAGGTGGGAACAAGCTTGCAGGGACGGCGAATCTTCCAGCACGCGGGTAGCGTCGGCACGAGGATCATCCAGGCTGGGTGCACTGGCTTGCAACGGGACCGAAACAATCAACGGATTGTCGAAAGACAGCGTGTCGAGACTGCGTTCGTCCAACAGCCAGCTTTCCGCTCCGGCGCTGATCGGGCGGGAGAACTCCACCTCGCAATCGCCTTCTATCCGGGTTTTGCAGGCCAGACGTTCGTCCTCTTTCAAACGACCGGATTGCTTCAAGCGAATCTCTGCCTCGTCCGGTGGGCTGGTTTTTCCTTGGAGACGCACCCGGCAACTTCCGCAAACCCCGTGGCCACCACAGTCCAAGGGGAGCATAAAGCCCTCGTTTACCAAAATTTCGCTAATAAGGGTTCCGGGTTTTGCACGAAGACGTTTGCCGAAAGGCTGGACGAGAATCGTAACCCATTTCGAGTTTGCTTGCTTTGTCATCGTCACCCCGTATCGTGGCGGATATCTGCATTTTTTAATCCAAGATTCCGTATTATACCATTGGCCTTGTGCAAAAAAAAACGAGGCGGTCGTTTCGTATCGACCGCCTCGCAGAAAACAAACGCTTCAATAGGCGGATCACGCCATTGAATTAGTAGACACCGTATTCCAGGCCGGTGTCGATGAAGGCTTTCAGTGTGTCGTGCTTGCCTTCGTCCATGGCGGTTCCGATGCTCAGGATATACCCTCCGTCGCCCTTGGCGGTGTCGATCAGTTTCTTGGTTTCTTCCACCACCTTCTCCACCGTTCCGGTGAGAATCAGGGAATTGGCCATACCTCCACCGATGCACACCTTGCCGCCCAGCACTTCGCGGGCTTTGGCCATGTCGGTACGGTCGAAAAGGTAGAAGCTGCGGATGTCGCTGGTGTCGTTCAGGTATTCCAGACGCTGATTGTATCCGCCTTCGACGAAACAGGCAGGAATGCAACCGGCATCGGCCAGACCGTGCATGACGGCGTTGAGCGTAGGCCAGTAGAAGGTCTTGAACTGATCGTCGGACATGAAGCCATCGGCACCCTTGTGCAATGGGATGAAGACGACGGGGTTGCCGTTGTCCATAGCTCCGCGAACACCCAGGTCGATCATCGGCTTCACCAGACGTTCTACGGCAGCAAGGACTTTGTCCGGCTTGCGGTACATATCCATCATCAGCTGGGTCGTGCCTCGGAAAGAGTCGCTGAGCACGTCGAAGGGAGCTTTGGTGAAGCCGCCCGCACCGAAAGGCATTCCCTCTGCCATGATTTTACCCATGTAAGCGCCCAGTGTGTTGATCCATTCGAAGCAGTGCTTGCCCGCTTCCATCAAAGCTTTCATGGCTTCCTGCATCTGCGGGGTTCCCATGCCGACCAGCCAGGGACCGAACATCGCCATTTCCATGGAACCGTAAATGGGCCACATGTTGGCCAAAGGCGCTAAGGCCAGGTGAGTTCTGGGCATCCAACCCCGTAACCAGTAATCGGTGGGGTCGGAAATCAGCCAGTCGTATTCATCCGGCTTCATATATTCTTTTTCATGGAACTGATAGGACAGGTTTTCGTCCACGCCATGGCCGGGCCATTTGTAAAGCTTGTAATCCAGGGCTTCCAAAGCCGGACCGTACATCAGCATCGGCGCGGAACCTGCGGTATCCGGCTGATAGGTTTTGGCGAAGTCGTAATAGGCTTTGCCTGCGGCGTCGGCATCGTACATTGCCTGTTTGCCGGAAAGTCCCGCCATCTGGGTCGGAGCGAACGTGGTCAGAGGCATGATGGGCACGCGCTTGATGTCTTTGTCCAGGCGGAAGGCTTTGGCCACCAGGGTGGTGCGTTCCTGATATTTGGCCTTGGCTTCCTCGTCAACGAAGGGAACGCCTTCGGCGGCGATCCATTTGTCCAAAAAAGCATCCTGGCGTTGCATCGGCGTAAGTTTTTCGTTTCCACTCATGGATTTCTCCTTACGGTTTGCGGCTGAAAACAGCCGATTGGGTTAGCTAAGCCAGCTTTTCACCACATTGACACCTTCCACCGCATCGGTGGTGAAAGCGTCGGCGCCGACGTGCTCGCAAACGTGGGCATCCATCTGACCGCCACCGATGATGACCTTGATTTTATCACGAAGACCCTTTTCTTTCAGCTTTTCGACGACTTGTTTCATCGGATCGAAAGCCAGAGTCAACAGGCCGGAAAGGCCGATCGCCTGAGCCTCGAAAGCAACCGCTTCCTCGATAATGGTATCCACGGGTACGTCCACACCGATGTCTTTGACATCCAGGCCGTTGAGTTCCATTAGGGTGGTCACGATATTTTTGCCGATATCGTGGATATCACCACTGACGGTGGCGATAAGTACTTTGCCGCCCTTCTTTTTCTCTTCTTCCTTGGCTTCTTCGTTTGCCATGTGAGGCTTGAGAATCTCGAGACCGGCTTTCATCATTTCACCGGACATAATCAGTTCCGGGATGAAATAGATCTGCTTTTCGAAACGTTTTCCGACTTCAGCCAGAGCGTCCTGGTAACAGTCGAAGATTTGCATTGCCGGAGTGCCTCCCTCCAAATGTTTGTTGGTAAGCTCCAGGGCGGTTTCTTCCTGCATTTCGACGATGGCGTCGAAAAGATCGTTCAAATCAGCCATGAGTTTCTCCCTTCTGCTGACGGTGCTTGCGGCTCCCCATCCCATTGACAAGCCACGAGCGAAAACAAATTCTTACTGATCCAACGGACCGATCTGCTTGGAACGGAAGGCGCGGTTGAATTTCTGACAGAACTTGTCACGTCCTACCAGCATCTCGGCGGCCAACATCACACCTTTGAGGGATCGGTCGTTGGGGTTGATAATGGCGCTGTCCAGTCCCACCTGAACGCACATGGATAAAAAGGTTTGATTGATCAGGGATCTAAGCGGCATACCGAAAGAGATATTGCTCAGTCCGCAGGTAATGTGAATTTCAGGATAGGCCGCTCGGGTTTCCTTGATCGCGTCGTAGGTGATCATTGCGTTTTTGTCGCCGGTGCTGATGGTGGTCACCAGCGGGTCCACGTAGAGCTGATTTTCCGCCAGACCACCTTCTTTGGCCAGACCCACCAGACGATGGACGATTTCCATGCGACCTTCACACGTGTTGGGAATACCGGTTTCGTCATCCAGAGCCAGAAGGATAAGACCTGTTTTGTGCTTGAGCGCCAGAGGGAGCACGCCTTCGATCCGGTTTTTCTCTCCCGAAACGGAATTGATGACCGGGGTTTTCTTGACCAGGCTCAATGCGGCTTCCAACGCGGCCGGGTTGGCGCTGTCCAGACACAGGGGAGTATCCGTCACGCTTTGCACGGTTTCGACCAGCCAGGCCATGTCTTCCGGTTCGCGATCCGGTGTGGTTCCGGCGTTGATATCCAGATAGCTGCTGCCGGCTTCTACTTGAGACAAGGCCAGATTCTTGATGAATTCGGCATCGCGATCCCGCACGGCGGCACCGACGGCTTTGCGAGTTCCGTTGATTTTTTCTGCAATTACGATCATGGAAAGCTCCTTGTTCAGAAAAAAGGCACAGGGGTTCCCGGTTCCACGATGATGAATTCTTCGGGTTCCCAGGGGCCAAAGACCAGTCGGCGCAAAAGCCCAAGGTCTTTGTCGATGCGTTCGAAGGTCATGCCGTATTCTTTGGCCGTGTTTTCGCAGTAGGAAACCGCCTGGGCGTCGTCGTGATCATCTCGAAACAGGACCAGTCGGTCGTAATGTTTCAGCGTCATTTTCACGATGCGATCGTGGTATTTTTCAGGAATACGACCTAAATCCTTATAAAGTTGTTTGAAAATATCGAGTTCTGTATCCAGCCAGCTCCGTTCCAGCCAGTACCGGCCTGAATGAGTTCTCAGGGACTCTCTGTGCCGCTCGCGTGATCCAAGAAACATCCCCACACAATCATCGATCTTCGGCAAAACAAGGCGGCTGTGCTTCGAATACACACCTTCCAGCGCACGACCGCATAACCCGTACCCTAAAAGAATCGTGGTACCGGGAGCTTCCAACTCGGCGATGGTTTCCAACAGCGCTGCACGAAGTCGTTCCGGCTGCAAATGTAAGGCAATATCAAGAATGGTGAGGGGGGCGTCGCTTCCAAGCAATTCTTCCAGCGTTGGCGCCAAAGACCTGCAACAGAGAATTTTGTGTGGGTAATCGCTCATTGAAAGTTCCTTTACACCCAAACACAAACTCATAGTATTCTAGTCTTATAGAAGAGTCAAGAAAAATATTTTTCTTCCCTTTCAAGAAAAGCGTAAACGAGGCGAAAGGGGAGGGATTTCCCCTTTACATTTTATTTGTTATTTCTTTTTAAATTGCAGAGAAGTTACTGAAAACAGAGAAAAATTTCGGAATGGATGATATTTCCCAACCGGGTATCGAAACCCTTGTTTCTTACTGCTTTTTTTCGATGAGTCGTTCGCAGATCCGCAATCCTGTAGCAGCATCCTGTGCCCAGTTTTCTGCACCGATATACTCGGCAACTCCGGCATCGAGGCAGGTTCCACCGATAACGATCTCCGCTTGAGGCTCAGGAAGATTTTCGCGCAAGGTCGTTACGGCCTCTTTGAGACTCTCGATACTTGTGGTCATGAGGCAGCTCAAGCCGATGATATCGAACGGTGTTTCTCGTGCTTTTTCAAGAAATGTTTCCACCGGGACATCGACACCCAGGTCCACGACATCGAAACCGTGACAGGTCAGCATGAAAATGAACAGGTTTTTACCTAAATCGTGAATATCACCCTTGATGGTGCCTATCAGCGCTTTGCCTTTTTGCGGTGTCGTCGGAGCCTTCACCAGATGGGGGCGTAAAATTTCCGTGGCAACGCGCATGATCTCCCCGGCCATGATCAACGCCGAGATGAAATATTCTCCAGCCTCGAAGCGAAGGCCGACACGACGCATACCCTCCATGCAGGCTCCAAGAAGGTCGGTTGGAGGCACTCCTTCGTCCAGTAATGTACGTAGTTCCTTGTAGCTATCCTCTTCGACGAGATCCGAAATCAATTGTGTTAATGTTTCCAGGCGCGGATTCTCAAGTTCTTTGTCTTTCTTCGTACTATTCATCCCAGATCCCTATTTTGCTTACCAAGGGCATGGCTTCCGGAGCGATAAAGAACCAACCTATGGCAGCGGGTTGATTCTTGAAGTCATAGAAGTAATGCTCCAGCCTGAAAACCGGATGTCCCTCGTCCAGTTCCAGCAAATCGGCCTCGCGATTCCCCAGTTGTGTGGGAAGCAGGCGAAGCACCCCCCGTTTGAATCTCGAATATCCTTCTTTCGAAAGCAACTCCGTTAAAACGGCTGTATCCAACATGCTTTCCACCGTTGGGGATTTTGGGTCCACGGTGGCATAACTGACATGCATGGTGAAAGGTTTGTTTTTGTAAAACACGATGCGTTCCACCAGAATCACCGGTTGTCCCGGTGTCAATCGAAGAAATTCGTGGGCGACTCCCACGTTTTTATCCACTCGGGAACTGATGATGCGTACGGAAAGATTCTCCTGGTCGGCAAAGACTTCTCGAAGAGCATCCAGGCTGAAGGTGGTTGTCGTGACCTGAATTTTTCGGACGTACGTTCCTTTGCCCTGGATACGGCGGATCAGGCGTTCGTCTTCCAATACACTGACAGCCTGCCGTGCGGTCATCGCGCTGACACCGTGGGCTTTGGCTAAAGCGGATTCCGAAGGCAAACGCTCTCCGGGAGAGTAAATTCCCTGTGAGATGCTGGAGCGCAAAATGGTGGCAAGTTGAGCGTAGGCCGGAATCGGACTGCGTTTGTCCACCTTTTTCGGAATATCGGGCTGCACGTCTCTTTCCAAAGGCGGCATGATGTTTTCAAAATCAGACATGGTATGTTTTTGGGCAGGTATCAGGAACGTTCCGGCTGCGAGTTGCCAAAATTCGCTTTCTCAGGGTTGAAGGATAAAAACGGTAATTTCCACGACAATGTATGATTCCCTCTTTCCTTCTATTAAAAATATCTGTGAGAAACGAGCTTGTCAATGCTTTTGTCTTTCCTCAACCTTGCACTACCCATCATTCGTTGAATCAATAATTTCGACCACTTACAAACGACCATGTACATATTAGATTTTTCCACATGCTACGAATCCAAACATTCTATACTTTAGATTTACGAATTCCGCCGGCAACTTATTCTTTAACCTTCCAACTCGTTGATTTAATTTCGTTTCCAGGTGTTTTAACAAGTAATAAGCCCTCCTTCAGCGGCCACATCATCGCGTGAGAGGGCCACAATCTAATATTCTTCTTACTTGTCAGCAACTGAACTATTCGCTAGGATTTTCGAAATCGTTGACATTTTGGGAGAATTTCCATGCAAACCGATAATATCCGGCCAACTGTACCGGAAATCTTATTCTTGAGTATTTTAGTCGGGCTTTTTATCTCGTCCATTGCCTGTGACGACGATGAAAAATCCACATGCGACGTTCGCACCGTCACAGAAACAGGGCTTACCCCTGTTGAAGTCCGCTGGAAAAACGATACCGAGGTGGAATACGCCAAGGTTCATACGGGACGTATCCTCACGCCAGCCGGCACCTACATTAAAGGTGTTGGTACCATGCCGACCGGCAGTGCAATCTCCCCCGATGCCAAGCACCTTGCTGTTGTTTGTTCGGGCGGCAAAGATTGGTCGCTCACCGACAAAGGAAACCAGAGCGTTCGCATTATCGACACCACTAACGAAACAATTGTAAAAACTTTGGAAGAAAAAGAGGGTTTCCTTGGTGCCGCCTATTCACCGGATGGAAAAAAACTGTTTATTTCCGGTGGGTTATCCGACGAGGTGTTCGTGTATGATGTTGAAAACGACTACTTGAAACTCCGTACACTCGACGTCCCTGGCTATCCCTTTGGTCTAGCGGTGAGTCATGACGGAAAATCGCTGCTGGTGGCAAGCTCACATCGCTCTCAAGTGTTTCAATTCGATACCGAAACCTATGAAATCATTCGAAAATTCGAGGCACTAACCTATCCCTACCTTATCGAGATCGACACAGACGACGCCTTTGCGTATGTAACGAACATCGCCAGCAATGCGGTGACGATTCTCGACCTGAAACAGGGAACGACAGTGGGACACGTTTCGGTGGGCAAGAATCCGGAAGGACTGGCGCTTTACAAGAATAAGCTGTTTGTGACGAATAATGACGACGACACGCTTTCGGTGATCGACGTGAGCACGAAGAACGTAATCCAGACAATTTCCCTGCGTGATACCGAAAACGATCCTCCGGGACGCTTGCCGGTGGACGTGCTCGCATCCCCTGATGACAAACGCTTGTATGTGACGATGGCCGCTGACAACTCCGTCATGGTTATCGACGCCGAAACCTATGATATTCTTGGAGAAATCCCCACCGGGTTCTATCCTACCGCAGTAGAAAAAGCCAATGGAAAGCTTTACGTCATCAATGCAAAAGGAACCGGATTAGGACCGTATACGGGCGAAGAAGACACCGCCGTTTCCAAGAAAGAAGTCGATGCAAATGGAAGTTCGGTAGGATTGTTTTACGGTGGTGTAAACATCCTCGACATTCCCGATGAGTCGGCATTGCAGCAATATTCCCAAAAGGTGCAAGAAAACAACAAGGGGGCACTGACATACTTCGCCGCCGACTGCGACAACTGGGACAGCCCTATTCCTTCCCAAATCGGCGAACGTTCCGAGCAAATCCGCCATGTGGTCTATATTGTTAAGGAAAACAAAACCTACGATGTACTTCTGGGCGATCTCGCAGGAGATCAAGGCGATGAATGGCACGATCCCAGCCTGTCGTACTTTGGCGTAGGACAAACCATTTCCGTTCAGTATGCAGGATACGCAGAAGGAACAACGTTCGATATCACCCCCAACGCCCACGAATTGAACCGCCGTTATGTGGATCTTGTCAATTTCTACGACAATTCCGTCAAATCCACCGAGGGACACATGTGGCTTACGGGCGGATGGCTCAACGATTACGGTGAAAAATTTTCGCTGCTATGGCAGGTTCGCGGAGAACGCAACTTCATGCTTCCCAACATCGATCCGGTTTCCACACCTTCCACCGGGGATCTGTTCAGCTATCTCATCGAAAACGACCGCTCCGTCCGTGTTTATGGTGAGTTCGTGGGCAGTGCCAGCAAGATTTTCCGTGATGGCTACGATTACATCAGCCACGAGTACCAAGTGGGCATTACCGTTTATGACGACTCCGAAAAAATCAAGGTTTTCGAAAAAGACTTGAACGCCGGAATATTACGTGATTTCACGTACATCTGGATTCCCAACGATCATACTTTCGGGATGGGAGCAAACCGCCCCCATCCTGCCTATATGGTTGCCGACAACGATGAGGCGTTGGGAAAAATCATCGACATGATCGCCCATTCCCCCTTCTGGAAGGAAACCGTCGTGTTTGCCTTCCAGGACGATCCACAAAATACTCCAGATCACATCGATCTGCACCGATCAATCTGCCATGTAGCCGGACCTTGGGTGAAACGGGGCTACCGCTCCACACTCCAATACGATTTTGCATCTCTGCACCGGACGATGTTCCAGATTCTAGGGGTTCCGCCAATCAGCCGCTACCAGATGCTGGCCCAGCCAATGTACGATATTTTCACCACAGAAGCCGATTTCACACCATACGAGCACATCCCTCGCGACGAGAAATTCAACGAGAAAGCCAAGTGGATCACCCCCGAAGGCGTCCCACTGGCGAAAGAGACAGCCAAGCTTGATTTCAAACTGGTGGACACTCAGAGCGGCTTGGGCGAGATCCTTTGGAAGACAATGAAAGGCGACAAAATCCCCTTCCCGAAGCATCTTGTGGCGGATGGTCCTGAGAAAGACGAAGATGACGAGGATGAAGACAAAGAAATGGAAAACTTCACCTTCACCGATCCCAAGATTTTGAAAAAGTCTGCGAAAAACCTGAAAAAGCAGGAGGAAAAATAGCATGAAACGCAACAACCTCTTTGATTTTACGGGTTTTCTGCTGGTTTTCGCTTTGGTAACATTGGGTATCGGCTGCTCGTCGGATTCCGGGAACGCTTCCGACGACTACGAACCTATGGGTGATCCCCTGGACACGTACACCGACGACGAATTGCTGGAAAAAGGCAAAGAATCATTGGAAAACTTCAGCTATGCAGCAGCCGAGGAATTTTTCAACAAACGCATCGAACGTCTCCCCGACGATCCACAAGCCACCTACGGGTTGGTCCTCGCCGATATGCAGCACTGGGTAGCGCTGCTCAACTTGATCCTCGGACTGATTTTCGACGAAGATCCAACACAGTATGCCGATCCCGTGATTCCCCAAAAAAGCTATGTAAAAAAGCATCTTTACAAAGTGTCGCTGAAAATTCTTCAAGCCGAAGACAATCCGGACTCGAACGTCCCCTACCCTCTTGCCGATCTGCTTGGAACGTTGGTGATCGATGACCTCCGAGCGCTCCAGGAAGAGCAGCTCGCCCGCCTGGCAAAACTCAAGCAAATGCCGGATGTGACCTTTACGCTAAATCGCTTTCCGGTCTCGTTTCATCGAGTGGACCTCTTCGAGTTGGGTCGTGAATGGGATCTTGCCGATGTCTACATGGTCGATGCCCTGACTCAGAGTCTGTACGCCCTCGTCGCCATACTCGACAGCCAGAACCTTACAGATGCCCGACTCGTAGAGATCTATCCCGACCTGATGGACAATCTCAGTCTGGAGAACATCCCCATACTGATTGCCCGTGTACTTGAGCGTTACCCCTCCTTCCTTTCTCTGGATGAGGGTGGTTCCGAAAGTTTTCAGGCCGCTTTCGATGCGTTGAGAACGGCGGCAGAGGACATAAAAAAAGCCGGGGAACTTGTTGCGGCGGAAATCGACGACCAAAGCGACGATGTACTGACTTTGGGAGAGTCTGAAGACGTGGATGGTGAAAACGTAGTGCGGTCTATGTACCTGAATGGAGCATTTTTCAAAGAAGATGGAGGTAGCGTCAAGACCTTCGAAATGCTCTGGCAGGGAGAAAAATACGGACCGATGCACTCGGCTGACCAGATTCTTGCCAATCTCGAAGGTGAAACAGGCCGGCGGTTGCGCCTGGAACACGATGTACTGGGAATGCTGGCTATCCTGGCCGATCTTTTACGGCAGACCATCACCATTCAGGGGCTGCTCGACGAACTTGGTTTGGATATCGATCCGGAGTTGATTGCACTGATTGACGACGGCACATTCAACGGCCCCGAAGACATGCCGGTGTTGCTCGTTTCAGCACTTGAACTGGCACTGTTTTCTCCGTCCCTGCTGGAATTGGATCTCGGTGCGTTCCTGCAACGTCCCGTAGGGTTACTACAGGTGCTACCCAACCAAACACCGGGGACGCTCTATACCGATCCTCGTTTCCTGGCAGCTTATGAATGTGCACGCCTGGGTTTTACTGACGCCACACTGGACGACGCAGCAGGAAAAGAAGCTCCTTCCGTGGACCTTGTATTGGACGATCCCTTCACCACAGAAACCACTCGCGAAATCATCGCCGTTAGTCTGAAATCCACAGGAGAAGACAGCTTCGACGAGGTGGACCACGAAACCTTTACGACGAACGAAATCCCAGAAGGGACAGGACGCTTTACGGCGTCGATTCCACTCGATTACGACAAGGAAGCTTCCACAACGACCGACGCCGTATCGGAGGACGGTGTACTCTCGCTTGCAGGCTCGGAAATCCTTGTCGTGACGTATCTGGAAGACGGTGTAGACGGCGAATCCTTTGAGATAACTGCAAGATACGAGGAAGACGGAACAGACCGCAAATGGAGCGAAGGGCTTTCCTGCCTCAAGGACACCTCACGTGATAGGGAAATGTTCTCTGAAAGCTCCGAAATATTGCAATCTCTACCGGATGACGGCGAAGCGGTGTTATCTGATGCATTTTCACCGGTTTACGAAGACGGTTTCGCGTCACCCTCGGCCTACTATGCCTGGCGTAGCGGATCTTTGAACAATCTTTTGTGGGTGAATTTGTCAAAAATCGCTCCGTCGGGATACACCCCAAGCGATCACGACCTTCCCGAAGGTATGGCGAAAACCGATGCAACTACACTGAACCTCTTTCTGCGCTTTTTCATGGATCAGTTTTAGCCCGGATTATTCATGAGGATCGTAGCGAGACGTAGAAAAACGATGATATTTCATGAAGTTGGAACGATTTTCACCCGCAGGCATACTGAACAGTCTGTCGAGGATGAAAATCGGGAAACGATTGAAAGATCGAGAATTTTCAAGTCGTAGTAGATTCTTCATGAATCATCCGGGTTAGTGCATCACAACCATGATTCTCGAAAACATGAATGATTCGGGTTGGATGGTTATCGACTGCAGATTTACTGCGGATGCTGTGGTTTCTTGCGTTCAAAAAACGACTTTATTACACTTTTCGATGCAATGATGAACAACCTTGTATGAATGGGAGCTTCCATGCAGTGGTTTGGAAACCGACAAAGACCTTTTTCATCTAGTTTTTCACCGGTTTGGGGTTGGATTGTGCCACTTCTTTTTTGGGTCGCAATTCCTTCGGCCCATGCCCAAGAAGACTGGAGCAGTCTGGATATCAACGAGCATTTAATGGGGGCGACAAACGTTCATGCCATTACAGGGAACGGAGGGTTGTCCGTAGGTCTTTCCTCGCAGGGAGAATTGACGGTTCTAACCTACCCCTCGCCTAGTTATACGGATCAACTCGCCTACATCAGTTCGAACCACCCAGACGCCCGAAAACAATCGCATTTCGGGGCGAAAGAGTCGATGGGGGCGTTTTTCGGTCTTCGAACTCGTTCGGGAGGGACGGAAAATTTCACCTGGTTGCGTGGGGAGGGCTGGACTTCTGAGCTAGGCTATGCTGCCGAGGATGCCCCGGTACCGGTTACCGTACTACGTAACGAAACCCTTGGAATTACGGCAACATTGATTGACTTTGTGCTGCCGGAAACTGATGTACTCGTCCGAAACGTATCCATCGCTCTGGACGAGGGAGCGACCATCGAACCGGTGGCTTTGGTAGCCTACGCGAATCTATCTCCCACGCTTTCGCGTGTACCCAAACTTCCTATCGTGGATTGGGCTTTGGAGCCCCACCATGATTTCGCCGCCATCTACAATGCCGAGCGGGATGCTATCCTGCATTTCAAGCCGGGAGATACGGGATTGGTGGAAAGTCTGATCGACCTTTTTTCTCCGCCGGCAAATGATTACGGTCCGATCGGTGAGTTGCTGAAATCGGAAGCGATCGATTCCTCGGTTGTCGCGGATATCGCCTCTGACCCAGATTCTCGTTATTCGGAGGGGGTGTATGTGGCCATGGGGGCGGCGAAAACTCTGGCCAACCGAAAGGTACAGGTCGGTTTCGATACGACGGATTTTTGTGCAAATATTGACGAACTAGGAGACAATATCCTACTGATTCCAGAGCGCTTTCCGGAAGCCGATCCGATGGATTTAAGCGCCCTGGACATGCTGCGCTGCACGAAACCCGCCCTGGACTCCATTCTCGAACGCGAGGGATGGATCTATTCTGCCGAAGATGCCTACACGGATGCTACGGATGGTCTCAGCGGCTCCCGCATTGCCGCAGGTCAGGTCAATACAGCCATGGATCTTCCGTTGAATGAAACGGATGGAAAATTCTCGGCAACGTTTTATTTCGCGTTCGGCACGAAAGCGCAGGAAGCTTATGAAAGCTTGGATGAGGCGCGAAGCCAGAGCTTCGACAAACATCTTGAGCATACGCTTGCGCTCTGGAAAGCCCACATAGAGCCTTTACGATTGCCGGATTCCGACGATGCCGAACTCCTGGCTTTTTGCAAACGAACGCTGGTAAATCTTCTTGTCGGTACGGATCGGGACAGCGGAGCGATCGTGGCGTCGTTGAGTCGCCAACCGGCATATGGAGAGGACTGGCCTCGCGATGGAGCGTTTTTCAACGCGGCTCTGGACGCCGCCGGGTTGCACGATCTCGTCACGCAACGACTGATGAAGTATGCTCAGTGGCAGCGAAAAGAAGCATCGGCTGCCGAACCCATCATCGATCCAGCCCCTCCATCCGACCCCAATAATCCCTCGACCTTACTATACCCTGCCGGTGCCTGGGAGATGAACTACTACGCGGACGGAATGACCGGAGGATTCATACGATTCGAAATCGACAACACCGCGTTTCTCGTATGGAATTACGCCTATCACGCCGGTTATATCGAGGACGAATCCGCAAGAGAGCAGTATTTAAACGACATCTGGCCGACGGTACGTGCGGCGGCGGATCTTCTGACACGCTGGCGTGATGCCGAAACCGGATTGCCAGCACCCGCCAACGAAAACGACAACCCAGCCTATACCGCGACGCTTTTCGGTGCGGGCCCGATATTCTCCGCTCTCAACGGTGCCGCGAAAATCGCCCGCCAGCTAGGACATGACGATTACGCAAGCACCTACGAGAACCGTGCGAACGAATTACGTCAGGCTATTCAGACTTATTTGATCGACGAGGAAACCGGTTTTCTGCTTGAACGCAGGAATATTTCCGGCCATCCCGGCAGCAATCTGCACGCGGCGTCCAGCACGGCGATCTGGCCTGGAAGACTGTTGGATTTCACCGACTCCAAAACACGTCTTCAGATGGAAACCAATCTGGATGACGTGCTGAAGGTTCTGCGTGGTGAAACCGATGGTGGTTCCTACCTGAACAAGGTTACTCTTGCTGCCGCATTGGTACTGGCTGGAACCGATAGCTTCGCGCAAGTTGAGGAAGCGCTCGACCACCTCGTACACGATCTTCCCACTTCCGGTACTCTTCATTACGGAGAGGTTTTCCTGTTCCGTGACGGGATATACGAGCAGCGGGTAGCCAATCCGCATTTGTGGGCGGCCAGCCTGACCTATCTCACAGCCATGGCGGCAACTCGTCCGGAATTGTTCGACCGCCATCTGTGCGTACTTCCCGAAACAACGGTGGACACACCGTACAATTGCTCCGATACCGTTGCAATAGATGGAGATGAAGACAGCGAGACGAAAAAAAGTAAAAGCGGCTGTAACAACGGAACTTCTAACGGTGTCGTTTTTGTTTTCTTGGTAGGAACGTTTCTAGCGATCCGATTTTGGAAGAAGATATCACCGTATTCATCATTGCGTGGAAAAACTATCATTGCTTGACAAGAACAATCTATCCAATCGAATACCTGTAGCGCCAGAAAGAAACTGACGAGCATAAAAATCCGTTTCGATTGACTGCCTAAAATAGCAAACTATCATTCGCTCCAGTCTTACAATATAGAAAGAAATAACAGCATGTATTGAATGGTTGGACCCCGCGTCCAATGACGACACCGACATGAACGAACCACACTATTTCCGATAGTACTCTCGAATCGTATCCATAAACCATTTTTCCAGATCTCTAGTCGCTTTTTGGAGAATCGAAATTCGCTTGTTAGCTGCGTATTTCTCACCAAGACCTGCAGGAACAGCTCCGGAGACAATTAAAAAATGACAGTCCTCGTTGAACTGAATCATTTTTTCAACCAGAGCCTCTCCATTTGTGTTATTCAAGTTAAGATCACAAAGTACAAGACCAACTTCTTTTTCATGTCTGGCAAAAATATCCAATCCCTTTTTGCCGTTCAGTGCAGTAAATAACTTGAACTTGTGTTTTCGCGCATATATTTTATAAAGTTCTACAATTTGTTCGTCATCATCGATAACCAATACTCCTTTCATTTCATCTTCCTGTATACTTTTCCTACTTTGATCCAACACTTGCCTTACTTTTTGCACCAATTTTTTCTGGATGAACGGTTTCTGAATGAAATTCACACCCTTATCCAATACACCGTGATGCGCGATTGCATTTTCAGTATACCCAGACATGAAAACTGCTTTCAAATTTGGATTAAACGTCAACATCTTGTCATATAGTTCTTTTCCTCCCATAACAGGCATAACGACATCTGTTAAAAGGAGGTCGATCTGTATTTTCGCATCGTCTAGTTTATTTAGAGCCTCCCCTCCATTCTTTGCTTCGATAATTTTATATCCATATTGCCTTAAAGATCTCACAACGAGTTTTCTGACAATTTCCTGATCCTCAACAACAAGTATTGTTTCCAGACCTTCAAGGTTTTGTGGATCGTTTGTTTCTCTTACATCAACGGGTCTCTGAGCGATTGCCGGAAAATACATCTTGAATGTCGTTCCATGGCCTGGTTCTGAATAAATATTGATATGACCTTTATTCTGATGCATGATACCATGCACCGTTGAAAGTCCGAGTCCAGTGCCTTTTCCTTTTTCTTTTGTAGTGAAAAAGGGTTCGAAAATCTTTGTTATTGTTTCATTCGTCATTCCCGATCCATCATCACTGATTGCCAGCATGACATAATCTCCGGAGATTTGACCATTACAGGTCTGACAGCGTTTCATATCGAGAACAACGTTTTTGGTTTCTATTGTCAGCTTGCCCCCAGAAAGCATAGCGTCCCTTGAGTTTACGGCAAGGTTTACAAGAATCTGATTCACTTGTCCCGGATCCATGAGCACGGGTTCAATGTTTTTTTCCGGCAAGAAAACGAGATCAATATCTTCACCAATAATTCGCTCAAGCATCTTTTCCGAAAACGAGATGGAATTGTTCAAATTGATAGCTTGGGGAGAGACTACCTGCTTGCGCGAAAAAGCAAGAAGCTGATTGGTCAATAAGGCAGCTGAATCTGCGGCTTTCTGAATCTCTTCGACATCCTGTCTAATCGGATCTTTTTCATTGAGAGAATCTTTGACAAGTTCGGAAAACCCTTGGATGGCTGTTATCAGGTTATTGAAATCATGGGCCACCCCACCTGCCAGGCGACCGATGGATTCCATCTTCTGAGATTGTTGTAATTGTTCTTCCAATCTTTTCGTTTGCTCATCGGTTCGTTTTCTGTTGATAATTTCCCATGTAATATCCGCAAGATTCGCTACAATTTTTACGTCTTTTTCTTCGTAGTCATCCGGCTTGTTACCCACGCCAATAATCGCAACAACTTTGTTTTTTCGAATAATTGGGTATACCAACTCACGATTGACATGAGTATGGCCATTCGGCAACCCGTTTTTATAGTCTAGAGAATCGTAATCGTTGTGGATAACTGCTTTTTTCTGGCGTATACAGTCGGCCCACACTCCTGCGTCTTCAAGCCTGTAATGCAGATTCTTTTCCCGCACGTTGCAGAATTCGTTGACGGTCCGTGTCGACCATTGCTGCTGCACTATTGTCTTTTGATCATCACTAATAAAGTGATAGAAACCTATCGGGCTTTTCACCAGATCGCAAATTTCATCCAATGTTTTTTGGAGAAGGGTATCTAAGGAATGTGAGACGGAATATTCCAGCAATTCAAGACGTATTCGTGCAATCTCTTCCGAAAGTTTTCGATCACTGACATTCTGACCTATGGCTAGCAATCCAACGACATTATCATCTTTCTCTTTTAGAGTTTTATCATACCACTCCACATAAATTTCGTTTCCGTCTTTTGTGGTGATGAGGTTTACATTTCCCCTGGTCGGTTGATTGTCAATGGCTCTTGTTAAAAGTGCTCGCACTGTTTCGTGCTCTCGTTCTGGTATGAAAGTCTCAATCCAGTCCTTGCCAATAACCTCCTCCAAGGTGTAACCGGTCAATTCTTCAAGGTATGGATTGAACCTTACGATACGCCCTTTGTTATCCAAGACAAGAATGATGGCCTGAGCGGTTTCGAGAAGACTTTCCGCGAAATCCCTCTGTTCCTGCAATGCCAATTCCGCTTTTTTTCGCTCCTCGATCTCATCGGTAAGTTCTTCCGTTCGTTCAGCCACACGCTCTTCCAACTCTTCATTGATACTACTTAATTCATCGCGTGCAAGCGCAAGTTCCTGGCTATGCTGGACCGCGCTGTCGTAACTGGAAACGAGCAAATCAAGTATCTGGTTGCGATCTGCCGTGATGGCGAATTGCTGTCCGGCGAAGACAACGTCTATTTTGGATGTGTTTTGATTGTCTACGTAAATGCTCTTATTGGAAAGAAGGTTTCGTACTCTTGCTTCGAGATAGCTGTTTTGAAACGGCTTGCAAATGAAGTTCGAAGCCCCGGCCTCTAAGCCAGCAATCAGATCTTCCGGCTTTGTGCGAGACGTCAGGAGAATAATGGGAACCCCACCGAATCGATTGTCTGCCCGAATGGTCTTGCAAAGCTCATAGCCATCCATTTCCGGCATTATTATGTCCGAAATCACCAAGTCGACTGGCGTCGACTCAAGAGTACGGAGTGCTTCCAGACCGTTGGTTGCCGTAAAAACCTTACAACCCAACTCTTTTAATATGAAACAGATATTTTCCATCTGGGTTATGCTGTCTTCAACAACGAGAATGGTTCCTTCAATGGATGTGGATGTGGCTCCTTCACTAGGTTGTACTTGGTAGATGGCATCCTCATAGGTCGCCAACAGCATGTCCAAGATCTGAAGCCGATCCTGATTGAAACGGTATTTTTTGTTATTGAAGCTGATCGTCAAACCTATTTCGCTTCCAGTCTCCCTGCGCAATTTCGCGGTGGCAATGACATTCCGGATACGCTCGACGAGCGGCACCGCTTCGTAAGGCTTGCGGATGAAATTCGTCGCTCCCGATTCAAGGGCTCGGATCACTTCCTTCGGTTCGGTAAGCGATGTTAGAAGTACGACCGGCAATGTTTTGAGTTTGCTGTCTCTACGAATCGCTTTACATAATTCATAGCCATCCATCTCCGGCATTATTATGTCTGAAATCACCAAGTCGAATTCCTGGGATTGAGCAGCTTGCAATCCCTCTTTTCCATTGTTGGCTGTGACAACGTCGTAGCCTGAATCTTCTAAAATGAAATGGAGCTGCTCCTGCTGAGTGGGGCTATCTTCAACGATGAGAATTTTTGCCGACTCGTTTGGGTCTGATGGAGTAGGTTTATCAGTCATTTGAATTCTCCCGTCCCATTCGCCAAAAGGTTCGTCACCAGAGTTGAAATACCTTCCGGTGAAAGAATGTGCTTGGCAGCTCCGATTTTTATCGCCTCGCCAGGCATGCCATGAACCACTGAACTATCTGCGTCCTGAGCGATCGTGATGGCTCCGCGATCTTTCATCATTTTCAGTTCGTTGGCGCCATCCTTTCCCATGCCGGTCAGCAGAATACCGATCGCACCCGATCCAAAAACCTCTGCCGCACTTCGAAACAAAAATGAAACAGAGGGACGCAACCCGTATTCCGGAGGCAGGTCGCTAAGCACGATTCGTGGACCTTTCTCAACTCCCATATGAAATCCGTCAGGAGCAATGTACGCATGACCAGGCAATAGAGATGTTCCATTTTCTGGAAAATGCAAGGGGATGTTCGAGTATCCTGACAACCAGGATTGGAAACCTTCACTGAAGCCAGCCGCGATGTGCTGTACGATCATGACCGGAACAGGCAAGTTGCTTGGCAACATGGAAAGAATTTTTCTCAGTACAGGAGGTCCACCGGTTGAAGCTCCAATCGCAATCATCCGAATCTGAGATTCCTTTTTCACTCGATGCGAAGGTGTGAAATACCATGATTCTTTCGCTTTTTGCATACGTGGAATCCGCCTCACAACCTTGATTTCAGACATCCGTTTGACAGTGCGGACCAGTTCCCGATTCCCCGCTTCAAATTCTTTGTGGTTCATACCCGGCGGCCTGTAAACAACGGCCAAGGCACCTGCCTCCATAGCCTTGAATGTACAAGACATTTCCTTCACTGACATGCTTCCGCTTACGATGACAATGGGTGTCGGTACGGTTTCCATGATCCGCTTGGTTGCCTCGTAACCATCCATGATCGGCATGTGAATATCCATCGTAATGACATCAGGCTTTAGCTTTTTGACCGCTTCCAGTGATTCAGCACCGTTCTTCGCCGTGCCGACGACATGGATGTCCGGATTCATCGATAGAATATAAGTAAGAAAGTCGCGCGCTACTGGAGAATCTTCAACGACTAAAACTCGAATCATTTGCGTCTCCACCACAGGTTACTTCACAACAATCTTTGAATCACCTCAAGCAGATTGCTTTGGTCAAAACTGCTCTTGACAATGTAGGCGTCCGCTCCGGCATCGATTCCTCGTTCTCGGTCCTCCTTGGATTCGAGTGCGGTCACCAACACCACGGGAATCTCCGATAATTTCTTTTCACTGCGAATTTTGGTCGTAAGTTCGAAACCACTCATATTGGGCATATCGACGTCAGATACGACGAGATCGAACGTTTCCGATAAAACTCTGTCATAAGCGTCTGCACCATCAACCGCAGTCGTGACATCGTAACCGGAGCTTTCCAAAATATTTTTGATCAGTGTTCGGGACGTAATGGAATCCTCGGCAACCAGAACCTTTCCCTTATTGGTGAATTCTTCTTCCTCTGCGGGTCGAGCCGAAAATTCCACACGCATCGCCGATTTCATGAGGTCCGATACGTTGATGACCGGAACAATCTTTCCGCTTCCCAGAACCGCCGCTCCGGCAACATTGTACAAATACTTCAATTGCGGTCCCAGCCCTTTCACCATCACCTGCTGTTCGTCTAGAATTTCATCCACCCGAAACGCAAGGCGCTTTTCACTGAAAGCAACGACGGCTACATAGAGATAATCCTCGTTGGGTAGAGAATTATGAGACCGTGTTCTCTTTTTTCTGACCTGCAGATTCAGGGCTGCATCCAGGCCAATCAGTGGTAAAATCTGTCCATCAACGTTTATCGTTTCTCGGTTTTCAACCGTTTTGATGGAACTTCGGTTTACCCTTAATGTACGTTGGACGTTTAGCGTGGGTAAAACGAACACATGCTCATCAACCGCAACAAGAATTCCCCTAAAGGAAGCCAGTGTAAGCGGCAAAAGGAATTTGAATGTCGTACCTTCGTGCTTGCGTGACTCAATGGAGACGACTCCGCCAAGTTTTTCCACTTTTTCACGCACAATAGCCATTCCAAGTCCGCGTCCTGAAATATCGGTGATAATGCGGCTGGTGGAAACTCCCGATTGGAAAATGAGGGATAAAATATCTTGGTCGTCGAGTTTCTTCGTAGATTCCGGTGCAATGGTTTTCGCTTTGATTGCTGCTGCGAGAACCTGTTCCGCGTCAATTCCCGCCCCATCGTCTGAAATGAGAATCTCTATTTGTTTGTTGCTTTTTGTTTCAAAAGAAATCGTAATCGTACCGCGTGTGGCTTTACCCAGGCTGGCACGCGTATCCGGTTTCTCTATTCCATGGTCAACGCAATTGCGCAGAAGATGGTTGATAGGATCTCTCAATTCATCGAGAATGCGCTTGTCGATCTCGATGGCTTGTCCGTTAACCACAACGTCTACATCTTTACCCTGGTCGCGGGCCAGGTCGCGAACGATTTTGGGGAAAGTCTCCACCAGCAGAGACGCCGGAAGCATCAGGATTTTCCGCATCTCTTCCAAATGCTCATCCACAAGATTTTTCGTGGTCCGCTGATCCTGATTTAGTGCATTGGTCAAAAGCGTTATTTGATTTACAAGGAGTTTTAGTTGTTTTTCGTTCCATTGATGCCAATCCTTGAACGTTGAATCATCCCCCGTTTTTACGCGATCGGTCCACTTTTTCGATTCATCCATCAGGACTGATATCGCGTGATGGATCTGCTTCAAATCATTATTTCTCTGCTCAGCGGCCAATTTGACCTGAATCAGCTCTTCAGCCTGAAGAAGAAGAGATTCCAATCTATTGGTTGATACCCTCACTCTACCCGATCCGGCAGCTATTATTTCGGCAGGAGCTTGTTTCGCAATTGTCTCCGTTTGTGGTTCGATTGGCTCCTGATAAGGTTCGACCGGTTTGTGGTCGGCTTTTGTCTTCCTGTCTTTTGAAGAAGCCACGTTGCCGGAAGAAACAACCTTTTTCAGAAGAGATTTAAACTCTCGAACCCGAGCACGGTCCGCAGATGGAGTTTCTTCCTCATCTGTGGGCAGTAACTGGTTCAGAAAATCCAAGGTCTGGTGAAAAAGATCGAGCCGTTCCGGTGACAGGGAAATCGATTGGTGCTTCAGAGCGGAAAAGGCTCCTTCCAACGGCTGGCAGACAGATTCGATATCTTTCAACTCAACAGAACGCGCCGCTCCTTTAAGGCTGTGGGCTTCCCTTAAAATGACTTCCAATATTTCAGCATGCTTTTCAGGCGTTTGCGATTTCTCAAGATCGATCAGACCTGAGGAAATCGATCGAATGTGAGCATCCGCTTCAACACGAAAGGTTGCCCTGAGGCGCTTTAGGAATTTTGCATGCTTGTCATCCATCGTCAGCGCCCCTGCTATATCTGGTACTTTTCAACCAGACTTTTTATTTTCAGACCCAATTCATGCAGATTTTTCGCTGATATTTCCGCCTGCTTCATGCTCGCCGCCGTCTGCGCACCGGCTTGATTTACGTCTTCCATGGCGACACCGATCTGATCCATACCGACGACCTGCTGCTGGCTTGACGTCACGATCTGCATAGCCGTCTCCGCAGCCTCGTCGGTACTGTCAGCCAGCAAGCGGATGGCCTCTCCTGCTTCAGCGGCCTGTTTCACACCCGTTTCCACAGCCTTGCTGCCTTGCTCTGTCGCCATGACGGCCATACTGGTCGCTTTTTGAATATCGTTCAAAATCTCCCGCACTTGCAGAGTTGACTGCTTCGATTGCTCGGACAAGCTTTTGATTTCCTGAGCGACAACGGCAAAGCCTTTGCCATGCTCACCGGCTCTTGCCGCTTCGATAGCTGCGTTTACTGCAAGAAGGTTGGATTGATCGGCAAGATCCGTGACGGAGGCAATAATACCTCCGATAGACTGACTTTGTTCACTCAGACGGACGATTGTCTGCGCAATCGATTCCATTTGTTCACGAATGTGGAACATACCTTCAGCGGTTTGATCTACCGAATTTCTTCCAGAGAGGGCCACCTCAGCAACCCGTTGAGAGTCGTTGGCTACGCCTTGTGCTTTTTCCGAAGACAGACGTGCCGCTTGCCTGACTTCTTCGACAGTGGTCGATGTTTCACTGATGGCCGTAGCCGTTTCAGCCGTAGAAGATGCCACCTGCGTCGTGCCGACAAGAATCTCATTGGCAGACGAGCCAAGCAATTCGACCCCTTCCGTAATCTCGGCAATATTTTCGCGCAGATTTTCCACCATTTGGCGGAAAGCTTTTGTTAACGTGCCGACTTCATCCGACCTTTCAATCAATGGGATATTTGAACGCAAATCACCCGCAGCAGCTTGAGAGGCCACAGATGTGACAAGGGCTAGAGGATTGGCAATATTGCGTGTGATCGTGAAGGAGGCAATGGTCAAAAGGATCAAAGCGATTATGATACCTCCTACAATAACGTTTTTGGCATTTTCAGTGCTTTCATCCACTTTCGAGGCACGTATCTTCATCAGTGTTTGCTCTTCATGGATCATGTCATCGATCACATCACGGATCTCGTCCATGACAATTTTGCCTTTATCGGTCAAAACGACAGCTTTGGCAGCTTCAAATCCAGCGGTTTCGCGAAGGGAAATCGTTTCTCGCAACTCCGTGAGCTTTTCGGAAACTTTTTTCTGAATCTGATCAATTCTGCGCTGCTGATTATCGTTGTCTGCCGTCAATTCCTTAATATCTTTGATATCATCGAAAATTTGGTTCAGCGTGGCATTGTAAGGATCAAGATACCGCTTTTCGCCGGTAATGATGAAACCTCGCTGTCCGGTTTCCGCGTCTTTTAAAAGTGAAAGCAGTTTCTCCAGATCCCCCAAAACCTCATACGTGTGATCCTTCCAGTAGCTGGCTTCGACCAACGTATTCAAAGACGTGTACGAACTCACTCCGATGACCACCATGATGACAATAGCCAGAAAAAATCCTCCGGCGATCTTCAATCCGACTGTAAGTTTCATGACTGATTCTCCTTTAATATCTCGAACCCTTCTTGTCTTCCTGGTCGACGACGATCTCTTCGTCATTTAAAATCTTTGCCCCGTCGAGGATAATCACGTTGTCCTCGGTGACACCGGCTATGTATTCAACGCTGATTCCCTTTTGCGTTGGAAGCGGTGGCTGGATCTTTTCCTTTGGAATGGTGAAGGATCCGAGAATTTTATCGGCCAGAATTCCGAATTCCATCCGTTCGTTATGCAGGATGATAGCGATGTCAAGTTCCGCAATGCCTCGTAAGGGAAGGTTGAAAAAGATCTTCAGATCCACAATCGAGACGATTTTCCCTCGCACGTTGATAATTCCCAGAACAAACGGGGGCGTTCCGGGCAGCGTCACGAAGGTTTTTAAAGACAATACTTCTCGAATAAATTCGGTTTCTATACCGTATGTTTCTGAAGCCATGGAGAATTCAAGGATCTCGAGATACTCCATGCTCGGATCGACACTTTCGATTTCTCCAGACAATTCGCGAGCACGTGCTTTTAAAATCTCTTTTTGTTTTTCGGGCGATCCATTGATTATTTCTTCAAGCGACGTTCCCGTTTCCTCAAGACTGCGATGAATTTTCTCCCAGTCGATGTCGGTCAGGTTTTTGTTCTTCGCTTCGTGATCCGGATTCATTGCAAGTCTCCTATTTGCATGATGGATCGAATGATTTCTCTGAACCTACCGGCTGTCATGCCCTCTGATTCCGGCAGGACATCATCCTCCCCGAGACCGGCCAACAGGATGAGCACATTTTTATACTGGCGTTTGCCAGCTTCCACATTCCCTTGGCGAATGGTCAGATTTCCCAAGGAATATCGTGCAAGAACGAAATTCTGATCTAGATACAGCGCTTGTTTGAGCGAAACGATTGCATCATCAACCCGATTCAGTTCCTGGAGAATTGTCGCTTTCAGGTAATAGAGACCTGCTTCAAGTTTGTAAGTTCCAGTGGCTTGGTCGCATAAATTCAACGCTTCGTCCAGACGACCTTCGTTAGCCATAGCACGGACGGATTGAGCGATTTCATGTGCGGTTTTCGATTTGTTTTTGTTCGTCGGTGTCGGGATTACCTCTTGCCTCTTTGGTACATCGATGACCGGCTTGAATAATTTCGCCGTGGGTGTGCGGCGCTTGATTTTATCCACTGGCTTTGAAATCGCGTGAGTCCCAGGCTGACGAAAGTTAACCTTAGGAGAAACGACTTTTCTGGATGGTTTGTGGTCCAACGGCAGTTTCCGATAGACGATCGTCCCATGAGTCGTGACCGATTTAAACAGTGAAAAACTCAATTGCGACAACTCACTGGCACTGACAAACAGCCACCCCTTTGGAATCAGACAGTGGTACAAGCTTTGACTGATCGCTCGGATGCGCTCGGGTTCGAAGTGCATGAGAACGTTCCGGCAAAAGATGATATCCATTGCATTGGTGTTATTCACAAAGGACGGAAAAACATCCTCTGCGAGATTCAAGTAGCCAAAGGTCACCATTTCTTTGATTTTCGCTTTGATCTCGCGAGTGCCGTCCTGATGCTGCCGAAAATACGACTCTTTGAGCCAAGGAGGTGAATTCCTAAACGACCACTCGCTGTAGATGCCTGCTTGTGCTTTGGTCAGCACCCGTGGATTGATATCCGTAGCCAGGATCGTAATATTCCAATCGTCCAAGTTGGCAATCATCCTGTGCAAGGCCATGGCGATGGAATAGGGTTCTTCTCCGGAAGCGCATCCCGCACACCAGATTCTCAGCCGTCGATTTCTTCTTCGCGAATTTATCAGCTCGGGTAAAACATCCTCCATAAGAGCTTCGAAAGCATTGGGTTCTCGCCAGAAATAAGTTTCGTTAATCGTGAGGTTATTGGCGAGGAGGTCCATTTTCTCTCGGTCAAGTTTTGACGAAAGTATCCATTCGACAAATTCATTCGGTTCGCTCGATCCGAATTCACCTGCGGCCTTAAGAATCATCCGCTCAAGATCATTCCATCGTGATCGGGGAAAATACAAACCCAGGCGATCGACAATGAATTCGCTGAGCCTGAAAAGAAGGTTGTCGGACAGTGAAGGCATCATTCAGAATCCTTGGCCAAAGCCGAATCCAACAATTTTTCTTCTTCCAATGAGAGAAACAGATCGAGATCGAAAATGAGCGCCAGTCCGTTTTCCAATTTACCGACGCCCTGTAAGTAGTCTGCAAACGGGAGTTCTTCCTTAGCGCTGACAAACTTTTTTTCATCGAGGGCGCGAATATCGGAAATCGAATCCACGACCAGAGCCAGAGTCCTTTTCGTACTATGGGCGATAATCATTCGGTCATGCACGGTCAGTTCACGTTCCGGTAGGCCAAAACGCTTTCGCAGATTGATCACCGGGATGATTTGACCGTGCTTATCAATAACCCCATAGACAATTTCAGGCGCTTTAGGCAGAGGTGTGATTTCAACCGAACGGATAACTCTTTCCACGGACGCTAACGGAAGGGCATATAGAGGTTCATCGAGAACGAAAACGACGACTTGCTGGGCTTCGTCACTGAATATCTGATTTGACGGCATGGTCACTACTCCCAATGATTCCGACCACGGGGTTCTTCCGGACCCGAAAACAAATTGATAATCAACTTATTTGTTTTCATGACTCCCCCTTCAGTCGTCCCCCCAAAAACAGATATTCAATCCACCAGTAGTTTTTTTATTGCAGCCGTCAGTTCTTTTGGGGCGAAAGGCTTGAACAACATAAAATCAGTTCCAAGAAGACGAATGTTTTCTTTTTCTTCTGGGTGCCCGGTGACAACGATGACTTTAATGCTTCTCGTTTTTTTATCCTGCTTCAACTTTCTTAACAACGTCTTGCCATCCATGTTTGGCATCACAATGTCAAGAATGATTAAATCCGGCCTATGGCGTCCGATCTTGAGAAGTGCTTCAAAACCATCCTCAGCGAGATCGATGGCCAGATCGATTCCGGAATTTTTAACTGTTTTTATTATTGTTTTTACAACGACCATTTCATCATCGATAATGAGCACACGTTGTTGCGGCAATTGCAATTCGTCGCTCATCGGATGACTTTTTATAAAGTTAAGCAGGGATTGGTGAGAAATCCGCCATCGCTTCGTCAGTGGATGACGTTCAGCTTGAATCTTTTGGTTGGCGCAGTAATAGCGTAGTGTTCTTTCGGGGATGTCTAAAAGTCTGGCTGCTTCTCCCGTACTGTAGTAATTTCTTTTTCCATTATTCATCAGACTGGTTTCCCAAACGAGCCTATGCGTCGGTGGATCAGCTGTCTGCATCAAAGCTGATTTACTGATTTACTGGCTTGCTGATTTACCGATTTACCGATTTGCCGATGTTTTATCTTAGACATAAATACTAATAAAAGCAACATATTTTTATCTAGAAGGGGTGTGCTACCGTGTACTTGTCAAACGAAAGCTTGAGTATTCATATCCTTTGCGTATCTGTAGTATCTATATTTTATCAGAACGCTATTTATACCATTTAACACTCTCAACAACTGAGGGAAGCGGGAAGACTCTTAACTGCGACAGATTACGACAAGTTACGTATGCAACCATTTCGATGTACTACCAAGAACTCGAGCATTCCAGGATACGAAAAATGGCGTCTTTCCGTTCGTTAAATTCATTGAGAAAACTCCCGAAACCGGTCTCTGGCTTTGGAAGACATGGACGAAAAAAAGAAAGAAATAACGTTGAATGGGCGAGATGAGAACCGGGACAACGCCGTTCCCCGACAAAAACCCAAATATTCGTACGATTTCGCACTCTATGAATGACTTCGAAGCCGGATCTTTCTGGCGTTCTCCAGACCTTGTGCTATGATGACGACTTCTTCAGACACACTTGGGAGTCCTGCAATGAAAAACACCATAGCCTTGTCTTGTTTTTGGACGGTTTTAGTCGCTTGCATCGCGATCGCTTGCACCGACGAAGGAAGCCCATCTCTGAACCATGGCGATGAGGAATCTGAAGATGTGGAAAACGAAATTCCACAAACGGTTTCCGATTCTTTCAAGGTCCGTGCCACGGTCAACCAGATCTACATTTGGAAGACCGAAGCCGAAACCGATTTTGAAGTACTTGATTCTACAGGAGAAATCGTTTTTAGTGGCACTACCGATTACCAAGGTTCTCTCGTCGTGCGTGAGTTGGAAGCGGGAGCCGGTTACACCGTTCGTCTCGCTGACAACCCGGAGGATCTCACCGATCAGCTCCACGTAATGTCGGTCGAAAACTCGCTGCCAGACGTGTCTTTTTACGAAGAACAGGTCATCGAACCTGGATATGGTTACATCACGATGCGCGACGGGACCAAACTCTCGATTTTCGTCTCTCTCCCCGGACCGGTGGAAGACGGTCCCTATCCTACCGTTGTCAATTACTCAGGTTACAGTCCCAGTCGTCCAGGCCGCTCGTTGGGTGAAGATGCCGAGATTTTTTGCGGAACCTATCCCATTCTATGCGACGCACCCTCTCATCCATCGGGATTGATTGCAGGCGTCATGGGTTATGCTTCCGTCGGAGTGAATCTTCGCGGCACGGGTTGTTCGGGCGGAGCGTACGATTATTTCGAACCTCTTCAACTGCTTGACGGCTACGACGTAATCGAAATCATCGCCCGGCAGGAGTGGGTCAAACACCACAAGGTCGGCATGGTGGGATTGTCCTATCCAGGCATCACCCAACTGTTCGTCGCTTCGACCAATCCGCCCTCGCTCGCTGCCATTTCGCCGTTCTCCGTGATTGCTGACACCGCAACCTCCACACTTGTTCCCGGTGGCATCTACAACAACGGATTCGCGCTGGAATGGATCGAAATGGTGCTGAACAAGGCCGAACCGTACGCTCACAGCTGGATTACCGAACTCGTAGAACAAGGGGATACGATCTGCGAAGAGCACCAACTTCTTCACAGCCAAAAACTTGATGCAATCCAAAAAGCGCTGGATAATCCATACTATACGGAAGAAGTCGCCGGGCAATACGACCCCACCCGCTTCGTCGATAAAATCGACGTTCCCGTGTTCTTGACCGGGCAGAGCCAGGACGAGCAAACCGGTCCGCATTTCCCGATTCTGTTCGGCAAGTTCGACCAGGCCCCGGCAAAACGTTTCACCATGACCAACGGCGTGCACCCGGATGGTTTTGCACCACAGAACTTGATTGAGTGGGCGCATTTTCTCGCGTTTTATGTGGATCAGGAAATTCCGCAATTGGATCCGCTACTTTACACGATGGTCCCGATTTTCATCGAAGATGTCTTTCATTCTTCAGGATTGGAGTTACCCACCAATCGATTCGAGGAATACACGGATTTCGAACAAGCACTCGCCGATTACGAAGCCGAACAGGATATCCGTGTCATTTTTGAGTCCGGGGCGCATGAAGATGTAGATCCCGGAGCGCCGCGAGGACGTTTCGACGTCAAATTCTCTGAATGGCCGATTCCTGAAACACAAGCCTTGAGGTTATATTTCCAACCTGAAGGTGGTCTGAGCAAAAGCCTGCCACCGGAGGATGGTAGCGCCAGCAGTTTCGAGCACGATCCGGAAGCCGGCAGCCGCGTCACGCTGGTAGATGGCTCCATCGACATTCCACAGCCGAATTACGACTACGTTCAACTCGTAGAGGGAAAAGCCCTGAGTTTTATCACCGAAGCATTGGATAAAGATCTTGTGATGGTGGGTTCGGGAAGTGTGGATCTCTGGTTAAAAAGCACAGCGGACGACGCCGACCTGGAAGTGAATCTTACCGAAGTCCGCCCCGATGGTCGGGAATCCTATATTCAGAGCGGCTGGTTGCGCGCCTCTCATCGCAATCTTCTGCCTGAAACCACGGAATTTCGTCCCGTTTCCTCCCACTACGAGGAAGATGTCGAACCCCTCCAGGCAGACGTATGGAATGAAGTCCGAGTGGAAATCATGCCCTTTTCGCACATTTTCCGCGCAGGTTCACGCATACGCCTTAGCGTGGACACTCCCGGCGACAGTCGTGCGCGGTGGCGGTTTTTACTGCTCGAATCGGAAACGCCTCCCATCCACACGATTGCACACATGAAAGACTACGCATCGAGTGTCGTGCTGCCTGTAATACCGGATATCGATGTCCCAACAGAAATTCCCCCTTGCGAAGCATTGCGAGGTCAGCCTTGTCGGGATTATGTTGAATACGAAAATCAGACGGCCAGGTAGTGCCGTCACATTTTATATAGCCAAACTGTAAGCTTTGGTTTTTATTGATATTTTATAAATCCAAAGTGTGCCATCGTCATCTTCCTCCTCGGTAACGGGTGTGGAACATCAAGAACGTATAATCGCCCTCCCTCAAACGACAACCGGCCCTGTGATTGTTCACAGAGCCGGTTAAATCGTTATAGATTGGTGGAGGCGATGGGACTCGAACCCACGACTTCCGCGTTGCGAACGCGGCGCTCTACCAACTGAGCCACGCCCCCTTGGTCGGAGTACACCTCACGACGAAAGGCAGACCATCTTTTAATGGGATTTATCGAAAAAAGCAAGCATTTCCCTGCCTCTTTCAAGAAAAAGATGAAAATCGCCCGATTTTTCCAGAAGTCCGTTTCCCGGTATCGAGTACAACCCGATACCGGTGAAAACAAACTAGAAATACAGGATTTTATCTGCCACCATCAGAGCTTCGGCAGCTTGCGGAAGTTGAATCGGTGTAATGAAATCCACCAGGTTTTCGGTATCGTCCAGTGACGAGGACAAGCCATCGATAACATTGAACGTCGCACAAGAAGCGATATTGATACCTAAGCTGTCTTTCGCAAAACGCGCGAATTGCTCCAGGTTGTCCGGCAGATCGGAGGCGGAAAGTCCTTCGAGTTGCGATGCAATCAGGTTTTTAACGGCATCGTCGATGGGAATCGCCGCCAATGCCCCTTTTTTCGACATTTTCACACCGTTAGGACCATAGTAGAGCGTGACGTTCTTCACCTTGCCTAGATGCTTGGACAAAAAAGCCACCACATAGGATGCATATTGATTGTAAGGATTTTCCGTTGCCGTGTTCACGATAATCAACAGATTTTCGGGTATCGCCATGATTCATTCCTCCATTTTGTCTCAATTGCAGAATTGCACCGAAACAACTGCTTCTTGCAGCAGTTCACCTTGTTTCTCTACTTTTTCTAGATTATTCTTTTAGAAAAATCAAGCACAAAAAAACCGGTCTCTCGACCGGTTTAGATAGCATTCGTTAAGCTTTTACAACGAGTTACCGAACACATCGAGCGCGGCTAAGGAAAATCTTGGCATTGGCGTCTTCGAATCCATTGGTGATATAAACAGCATAGGCGAGGGAATAAACCTCTTCATCGCTCGTAGACGACCAGAACCATCCAACGGTTTCCGGATAATCGAAGTAATCCGGATTGGCTCCCGTATAGCGGAAGCTGACCCCCATCATGCTGTTGAGTTCATCGATGTTCGGCAACGACCAGTCGTCATATCCTGCTAACTCCAACTCTTCGCAATAAACCTTCGCGTATTCCCAGTTCCAAGCCAAATCAGAGAACCCTTTTTGCCACATCAGGTCCGTCCGGTTGTCCGTAACCGTACCATCCCCATTATCGGTGAAACTGTAGTACGTAAGCGCAGTAGACCCCAAAGAGGGAACGGAGATTACCATCAAAGCAACCATCAAACCGATATATCTTTTCATGACGCATCCTTTCGTTCATTCCTAGATCGAACAATAGTTGTTCGGCCCCCACCAAATCTATAAAAACAGTTCATCACTATCATTACTTCTTACTAATAGAATAAGAAACTCAACGAAAAATTCAAGGCCGATTTTCAATAAAGACCGATTTTTCTTTTATCGGAATAAAAAACGGGCCGACTTTCAAGTCGGCCCGTTTGCTTTTCCAGATGGATTTTCAGTGTTTATTGACACCAGGGAGGAATGGAGGAATACACCTGATCGCAAGTGTTTCCATCGGAGTTGATCTCCGTGCTGGCTTCGTCACACCAGATCGACCGAGGATCTACGCAGTCTTTCGGATCGAAAGGTCCGGAAATCGCCCGGAAAGGATTGGCGTACGGTTGCGATGTAAGATCCGAAGCAGGAGTATCTGCCGTAACCGGTGTGTACGCCAAGGGAATGATTTCACCATTGCCTTTGGCATCGCTTGTGGTGTCGTCTACAGCGGCTTCCGCATCCCAAACGATGTCAGCAACTTTCCAGTAGGTTCGTGTCTGGTTGAATTCCGCCGTCATCGTCTCGTCAGTGATTTCACCCGTAATGGGGTCAGTGTACTGCTTTTTCTCACCGTTGATCAGAATTTTGACGAAAGCCGTCACCGGGGAATCCTCGGAAATGTCTCCCAAGGGGTCGGAAAACACACGTGCAACGACACGATAGGTACCCGAAACCGGGGTTTTAAGAGTAATGGTTTCCGGACCGTAGCCGTCCACGTCGTCGATATCCAGGGAAGGATCGTCGTCTTCTGTATCACTGCTACCCCAGTCCGGGTTCGTGTTCTGGAACGAGCAGGTATCGTTGATCATTTCCTCCGGGTGTTCCGTGCAAATGTAAAGGGTGTTGGCATCGGAACTGGAAGAATCTCTCCGGCGACTGCAATAGCCTCCCTTGACATCGCACAAATCTGCCGAAGGGGTACAAGTGCAGGAATCGTCTTCGCAACAATCCGTAGCGTTTCCGCAGTGTTTTGTCGTGTCGTTGGAGCAAATACCGCAGAAGACCGAAGCCGGTGGATTGGGTTGTGTTGCCGTGGGTTCGAATTCGTAACGCAACGCGCACTGCGGTGTACCGCTGATGTGATCCTGGTTGCAGTAATATCCGAAAGCATAATCGAAACATTGCTGGTCATTGGTGCAGGCTTTGTCACAGAATCCCACGCCAGTATCGCAATGGAAACCACCGGTGCAATCGTTGTCGTTGGTACAGGCCGTGCTGGTCCAACTGCTGGGATCGAGTTTGTCGTTGAATGCCATGGGAATGGCAAACGATCCGTCTTCGCGCTTGCGGACCATGAAAAGGTCCATATCCACGCCACGCAGTCCGTCACCGCCTTTGTCCCAAACCAATTCGACATACAGCTTTTTCGAGGGCTTGACCACCACATCGCGAAGATCGTATTCCGGGCAATCCGGGCATTCCGCCGTAGGACCGGAAGGCTGGTTCACACTGTCAAGCACTTTGAGACGGAATTTGTAGGTACCGACGATGGGGAAGAAAATCTTCGTCTCGCCACAATCGGTGTATTCGTCACCGCTTCGGGTGATGTCGTTATCCACGTTGTACGGGTTGTTGGGAAGATCACAGACAAGAATCGCATCCTTGGCAAAGGCCGGACGTCCACCGGGTGCCCAAGACCATTGGTACGTAAACGGCTTACGAGCATCGCCGAAAGGACTGCAAGAACTCAAACCACTCATTTTGAACTCGGTCAGCGGTTCGGGATTGAGGTAGAGGTCATCCACGGTGATCGCCGGTTCGGGAGGTCCACCGAGGTTCTGGGCGATGTCCACATCGATGCTCTTGTCATATCCACCACCGACGGTCGCGCTGCTGGATACTTTGAGCTTGAAGGTTTTCTGGGACAACACCTGGCTGCGGGTGACATCTTTGGAAATGGCGTAAACCACCTTGATCGGTAGTTGGTCCATGGTCAGGGCGTCGATATCCACGGAAAGCATGTCGGGGTTGATTTCGCCGTTGTCGAGGAGGCAGAAATCCAGGCTGTCCGCCGGGTTCTCGTATTCCACTTCCACCACGTTGTCACTCACGCCACCGCAGGCAGCCCGCGCCAAGCGAGCGCTGGCGGAATCCATAGAGGTCAACAGTTTGGCTGCCACGGAGCTTTGGAGAGGATCGACCAGTTCGAGTTCCGTAGGACGAACAGCTTCGGCACTGCCTGCAGAGCATTGCGTGTCGCTGAACACCAGGTTCGTGATCTGACCAGCAGCGTTTTCGCTGTCGCTTTCCTGGCTCTGTACCATCACACGAAGGTTGGCTTTTCTCTTTGAAACAAGATCGTAGCTGGTAAGGGTGTCGTCATCATCGATATTGCGCAGTTTCTGCTCCAAAGCCAGTCGATCGCAGGCATTGAGACCATACAGAGGCGGCAGAGTTTGCGGTGCAACGTCCGTGCTTTCGCGGTAGCAGATGGTCCGATCGCTATCGGCATCCTGCCACGTTGCGGCCTTGGCGATATTGTTTTCAAGCATGACGCTCGGATCGACGATCACGAGTTTGCCGAGATCGAATTCAATCCGGAAATTGAAGCTGATGTCCGTCTGGCACTGGGAGGAAAGACATACGTAGTAAGGAGCCAACTTACCGAAAACCAAGTCGTTCGCCGCACAGTCGGAATTGCTGCTGCAGCGTTGATCCTCGCGAACCTCACCGAACTTGGCGAGCCGGATGTTGGTAGGCACACCATTGGCATCCAGCAAAGGTTCGGACGTCAAAGGATTGTTTTCCTCGTCGTAGAAGGTCAATTCGTAAATCGACAGATCGGCGGTGATGGATCGGTTGTCGATCAGCATCATGTTGGATTCGTACAAAAGACGCTCTCCGGCGTCTTCGGCTGCATCTTCCGTGCCGTCACCTTCTTCGCCATCATCGGCAGAGTCTTCGGCAAGATCGATGACCAATCCACCCTGGTTCTCGACCTTGATGGGGTTGGGTGAAATCTTGATGTCCGCCTGAGGCACGAACGTATGGTCGTTGCAACCTCCCGCGATCATTACGAGAAGAAAGCTGGCCGCAATCATCAGAAACAGGCCAGAAGTAAATGATTTCAGGTTCGGCATGGGTTGTTTCCTCCTTCGCGCCGTAGCTCACGGAGCATACGCTCACTACCCTGTTTTTTTCGGTTATTCCTAATACTTAGTGCGAGAAAATGCAAGATTTTCGCGCAGATTTCTATGGTTTGACGGAAATTCCAAAGCGAATTCTCGACCTTTGGAAAATCGACAAATGGATTTCACACCTTAGCCGACTACCGTAAACGATGCAAACTCTTTTCAGCAGCAGATTTCACGAAAGTCGTCCAATCTTGGAAGTTACGGTCTCCCCTCCCGCAAATCCATTGTATTAGACGAAGACAAATGCCGTTCTTATGCTTTTCTTCAGGACAACCTGATCCTGGAGAACTACCTACCTGAGAGAAGCGTCTTCCTCCTCATCTTCGTCCCCATCGCCTTCCAAAAGTTCCGGTTCCGGCAGACGAGGTTCGGTGCCATACAGAAAGTATTCCTCCACAGCGTCTTCATCCAAGGCATACCGCCACTCTCCGGTGATCGGATCGATGGTGATGACCACCACGTCGGAAGGCGTGGAAAACGGCTCGGTTCCCTCGAAATCCGCCCACGATTCAAGAAATCGGCGACAGGTGTCGAAAGCCACGTCCCCCCGATTCTTTCGGGAACCATAGCCTTCGATTCGCGCCGCACAGACCCGCCTGGGAGTATACATCAGATAAAGTGCATAAGGCTGCTCGGAATCGTCCCCCAACCTACCGCTTGCCGGGGTGGAAATCGGGCTTTTCCGCGTGCCCTCCACAGGAGAACCCTGTAACAGCCTCGTGAGAATGTAAACGGGATCGGGGTCCACAACCCGTTTTGGCTCGGGAACGTACTCATAGAGGATTTCTCCACTCGCCAGATTGACTCGACTGACAGCGGTGGCCGGACGCCGAAAGCCTCCCGATGCAAAACCGGTATACAAACCAGCAACATCCTCCAAAGAAACCGGTATCCGACCGGCAGCCCAACCGGAATCTTTCGAAAAATCATGGGGATAGCCGAATCCATGAGCCAATGTTTCCAGAGAATCGCGCCCCATTTGTTCTCCCAGCCAGACGACCGGCGCCACGAGGTTCTGGACAATGGATCGACGAAGCGACACCCGGTCACGGAAACGCAGGTCGGGATTGATCGGCCTCCAGCCTCCCAATTGAAACGGTTCATCCCGAAGCTGCGTAATAGGTGTGAAATTACGGGAAGATAGCGCGGCAAGGTATACAAGTGGTGCAAATGTCTGTCCGGGCTTTACAAGGGACAGACTCAAGTCCGGTGGACGACTTCGAGGGAAATAACCATCCGCCACCGCTTCGATCCCGCCGGTGGAAACATCCAAAGCCATGATGGCGCCATCCAACTTGGGAAGAAAATCATAAGCCAGTGGAATTTTTTCGCTTTCCGATTCTGGCAAGGGGTCATTCAAACGCACGACCAACGTCTGTCCCAAGACAAGAGGATCGGGAATGCGGATCTCCCGGCGATCGAGCACCCCTTCCCTTTCACCCAGGGAAACGGTGATCTGCTCGCCCTCGATTTTTGAAATGTAAGCATAGTATCCCACTTGGGGACGCATAGGTTCGGGAGAAAGATCCCAGGGAGCCGCTCCATCGGTACGACCTGATTCGGAAAAAGCACGTATGGCAAAGACTTTACGTGACATAAACGGCTGCAACCGTGCTTTAGTTACGGTCTGCCGCCATTGCTCGGCCTGTCGGGGAAACTGCACGATGGTGGACGGTCGGGGTTGCCATTGATCCGCCTCGGATTCACGTAACACGCTTTGCAGACTTTCGATGGCGTAGGTCTGACTTTTCGTGGAAAAGTGGGTTTTGATACGCAATCCACCATAATAGACCTTTTCTTCCCCTAAATGCTCCAAAGCCCAACGCGATACCCGTTGCACCAATCGCGGAGCAATCAGTTTGTAGGAAGAATCCGGCTGAAAACTCAACGGCATATGAGAGAATTTTTCGAAATCCGCGTCGTCGATCAGATTTTGTTCCAACATTCGCTCCAAAACGAAGCGCTGACGCTTTTTGGCGCGGTCAGGATATCGGTTTAGTGCATAGTTTTCGGGACTTTGCGGCAATCCGGCAAGATAGGCGATTTCCCCAAGGTTCAGTTCATTCAACTCCGAATCGAAATAATAGTGGGAAGCTTCATAAATTCCGTAGCAACCGTTTCCGAAGTAAATATGATTGAGATAAATCCAAAGTATCTCGTTTTTGCTCAGTTTGTGTTCCAGCCTCCAGGCGAGGATCAACTCGCGGACCTTTCTCCGGGCCGTGCGTGCAGGACTCAAATACAGGTTTTTAATGACCTGTTGTGTGATGGTCGAAGCGCCCTGCTTGATCTCCAAAGCCAGGAGATTACGAACCATCGCTCGGAGAATTCCGGTAAAACTGATGCCCTGATGCTCGAAAAAACGCCGGTCCTCTACGGCGACAAAAGCCATACGCAGCGTTTCGGGAATGGTTTCAAGAGGAATAACCGTCCGTTTTTCCTCATACAATTCGCCGATAACCGTCAATCCGTCCGCAGCCACGATGCGCGAAACCTGGGGCGGATGGTATTCGGCGGCACTGCGAACCGAGGGAAGATCCCAAGCATAGTAAACAAACGGGACCGCAACGACCAGCAATGCCAACCCGACAATGGCCAGTAAAAACGGTTTCATGCGAAAAGTCAGAAGAGAAAACACGTGTAAATGATCCTTTTTTTTCAATTCGCTTTTTTTCTACCAGTTTTTCTTTCAAATTTCGTGAAAATTTGCAATGTTCTTTCCATCAATTAAGCATGGATACTGATCCCGTCTATTTTCTCGATAAGGAGTATTGCATGAACTGGCAGCCGAGAAGCGTGAAGTTGTACGTAGTGCTTAACTTATTCCTTATGGTTATTCTTTTAGGTGGTTCCCTGCCATCCGCTCAGGCGGGACCGCTAAAAAACTTCGGATACGATACCACAGCCATCGGTTCGGGCAACAGTGAATACGCCTACGGTTCGAGTTACGGCGTTCTGGCCAGCAACCCGGCGCTGATGTCCCGCTTCAAACCGCAAAGCGGACTCGAATTCATTTTTTACAAAAACAACTTGTCGATCAACCTGATGGACAAGCCTTCCAATGCGGATATCCCGATTTCCTACTATTCCACACAGGTCGATGAGGCAACGTCCAGCATGGACCGTGGCTTGCCAACCATCGAATTACGCAACCAACGGCGTGACACCGAAATCGACAATTTCGAGATCATGGTTGGCGGTGGAATCACCTATTCGTTTGGAATTCCCGGATTTCGCCTGGGCGGTCTGTTCGTTTCCCCGATGCCTGACCAAGCCCACATCTCTACCTACTACCCCAATGAGCAGGAGCAATACTTTACGAACCAGGTTCATATGACGCGGTTCGGAGAGTGGTCCCCGATGATCACCGGTATGCTCGGGGCTTCCTATGCACCTCCAGCCTTTGAGTATATGTCTTTCGGTGTCGCTGCCGAAGTATCGATGAGTTCCGTTGCTGTGATGGACATCTACATGCCGACCTTGCAAGCCGATGATTATTCCAAATCGAATATGGATATGAAAATGGCGGCGTCGGTTCGTCCTATTATAGGAATCCAGGCTGAACCATTCGATTGGATGTCCGTCGGCTTGACCTGGAAACTTTGGAATTATCTCAAAGTAGACGGTAAAGGCCGGATGCTCTTGTGGAACTATCGCGCTACCCCACTGGAAGTCGGCGACGGCAAATGGGTTCCCAAGCGGGTAACACAACCCGGCCACAACTATGCGCTGATGTACGAACCGATGGAAGCCAGCCTCGCATTGGGCTTCCGTTTCGCCGAACAATGGCAGGTCCAGATGGTCGCCACCTACAACAATTGGTCAAACTATCGAAACAATCACGATGAAACGCCTGAAAAATCGGCCCAATACCTCGATGTCGACGAAGAAGATGTGGCAAACGGCACTGTTATAGGAATTCCGTCTATCAACGGTGACGATTACGCCTTTTTAGATACGTTCAACGTCAATGTGGGTGTGACCTATCAGTATACGGATTGGGCACAGGCACGAATGGGATTCATTTACCAGCCGTCGCCGGTTCCCGAGCAAGACGGTCGAACCAACTATGCCGACTCCGACACCTGGTGCGTCGCCGCCGGACACCGTTTCGATTTTCCGATCATGGAATCACAATTCCATGTTGAACTCGGATTGCAGTTCTGGCAAATGGTCAAGCGTACGGTCCATAAAGACCCAACCAAGATCATCGACGAATGGCCGGATGAAGCCATCCACATTTTCGATCAAGAACCTTTGAAAGCGGCCGAGGGATTGCAAACCAACAATCCGGGCTTTCCGGGATATTCCGTCTCGGGTTGGACGATGGTCGGTGCGTTTTCGGCCAGTTTCGAATTTTAATCGCGGATCACGGGAGGAAAACCGATGCAATACACGAAGTTGACTCTGAAAATCGTTTTCGCCCTGGCGGCGATGGTTGTTTTCTTCGGTTGTGAAACCGAAGATGGCAAGAAAATCGATGTAGAAAATCTTGGTTATCTCACCTGCACGAAAAACCAGGACTGCCTTCCCTATGGCTACTGTAATTCTCTTAATTTCTGTGAAGCCGAATGTCGCGCCGACGAGGATTGCTGGCAGACTGCGCCGATCGTCACGTGCTGCCCGACCGTCAAAAAGGGTGATCCCGGCAACGAAACCTGCTGTGCTAACGCCCTTTATTACGATGATTGCATGATAGATCCCAGGTCTACGGAGTGCAGAGGCGTAATGACCTGTGTAAACTACCAGTGCCTGGATGAAAACGGCCTGGATAAAAACGGCAACCCGCCCGCCCACACCGAAGCGAACGATGTGGTGGTGGTAGACGAAACCTGCCGATACAAAACCCCGGAAGAATGTGTGGAACTGGGATGGCGAGAATTCTGTGGAAATCGGGATTGCCTGGATTTCGGATGGATTTACACCTGCTCCGAGGAAGGCAAATGCGAAGTGGGTGACGCCATCGACTACGGAGAAGCCGAAGCGGCCACGACGGACGATTATGTGGGTGTTTGGGGTGGCATCATGGTCACGGCAGCCCGCTCCACCGGTATTCCGCTGCGTGCCTACCAGGACACCGTTTCATTCCACGTAACCCTCACTCGTGCCAGCCTGGACGAAAACGGTCAGGTCATTTTCGATTCTCATATGTGCTACATGGAAATGCGCAACTTCGACGATGATAAAGTTTACGAAGTCGGTGAAGACCTCGGTCAGCTCATCATTCCGCCCTCGTATTACGACAACGTGAAAGTGCTTAAGCACGTCATCGAGACGCCTCCGGCTTATGCGGCTGGCGCTACGTTCAAGACCACGGAATCGCTCGAAGTCCGTGGAGCACGACTCGACGATTACGAAAACGACCCCTTACCCAGCCGAGCGGATTACGAAGCCACCTGCGTTCCCTGGGATGAAAAGAAAGACGATCCCGACTGTCGCATCACCGACCCGGACGAGGATGGAAATCCCGGATACACCAACATCGGAATCGGTGCGCTGGAAAACCAGGAAACCTACCACAACCAACGATGGTCCTGCGCTCTCGACGGTAAAATCATCGACAACGACCACATGAGCGGCCTGTTGCCCAACGAGAACCTCCAATACCAGTTGAGCGGATCGACCGAAGGCATGGTTTACGACCTGGAAGTCATCATGCACCCGGACGTAAATCGTAGTTATTTCCGTCTGTTACGAATGGAACCGAACGCAACTTGCGATGACGTGATGGCCGATCATAATGTCGAAGGAAATTGGTTGTCCTACACTCCCTTCCTTGAAGACATTGCCGACCCGGAGTAAGCGCTACGAAAAAAGCATCGTATTCTCAAGCACCTCCGTAACATTGGAGGTGCTTTTTTTATAGCCGGCAGAGTTTCCAGCCATTGCTTAACGAAAACTTAAGCACCAGTTGTATAGAATTGTCATGAAGGATTGACACTTGTGACATTCTTGCCGCCGGAAAATGCTTATTTCCTTCTGTTTTTGTTGAGAATGGATGCGTGTTTTTGTACCAATTACTAAAATTACCGGACTCGGAAACTCCAAATACCGACGTACTATCCTTCGAGACAAGGACATGATTTCGTAAATATTCTCCCTTTTCCGCCCAATTCTCATTGGGTTGCAAAAAACCTCTTTTCGAAATTGTAGGAAGAGGGAATTCGAATACCTTGTGAAATCGGCAAGTTAGCTTTCCAGCGTTTTGGCCAGGATCTTGCTTGATATGTCTTTTGCCTTTTTGGCGGTTGCGCGCCAAGGCAAGTTCGGTTACAAGCAAGAGCTTTCTTGAAAACCCAACCGTAGCGGTATCGCATTGATGAGAAGAACCATTGGATCGTACACCAACCGAGGGGATAATTCCTGGAAACAGGTACTCGTCCTGTGGTTGTTCATCGGTCTGGCGGCTTGTTCCGACGACGCGGCTTCCGGTGGAACCGAACAAAATGCTGCCGACGACAGTACCGCCGGTTCATCGCTAAGCGCCTGCGCCGCAGACTGGAGTTGCCCCGAAGGTTCTCTGTGCGATTCTCAGCAATTGCTTTGCCGTACGCTGGAATGCACCAAGGATGAAGACTGCCACGCTTCGTACGGAACGCATCGATACTGTGACGAAGGCTTGTGCCTGATGACGGCCTGTGCGGAACACGCCGATTGCTCCGACGAGTCCTACTGCACCGCAGGACGCTGCCACGAATATCCCTCGTGCGAAGCCATCACCGACATTCGAATCTCTCCGGTTCTCCCCTACATTCGTTCCGGTCAGGCACTTTCGCTGTCGGCTGCGGTGTATGATTCGGCGGGAACGATCATCCCTAACCGGACGCTCCAGTGGACTTCCCTCAATTCGAGCGTGGTTGGTGTCGATACCGAAACCGGCGTTGCGATCGGTGGAACGGAAGAAGGTACGACGACGATTTATGGGGAAGTTCAATTCGACGATGTGAATTGTGCGGGAAAATCTCTGCGTGACACCCTGACTCTGACCAACTATCCCCCCGTGGAAAGCGGAGCAAGAGTCATTGTCGTGGACGCAACTACAGGCGATCCCATCGATAGTGCCGCCGTTTACTTGGGTTCAAAGATGCAAGTGACGTCCGATCAGGTCAATGCAGGCGTTGCTCGCTTCGAAGATGTTGAATTTCCTGCCGATCTTCACGTTTTTCATCTGGACTACGACGCCGTTTCGGCCATCGGCATTTCTTCGAACGATCTGCTGATTCCTCTCCACCCGGCTTCCCAGGCGAATCGAACGGCAGGAGTCGAAGCGGAACTGGATCTTAGCTTGTTCCACCCGGACCTCAAAGCCTCCAGCGGATTCGCTCTGGCCGGAACCGTCTACAGCCAATCACTATTGGATATCGGCCCGAGCCAGCTTTTCGCCGAACCCATGCGCAAAAGCGGTTTTCCGGTAAAAAGCCTGGACGATTCGGTCGAATCGGTTCCGGCTAATTTTGCGCTGGCCGACATTCCCAGCCAGGAATCGCTTTCGGTTTACGTGACCGGAGACAGCGAAAGCTCCGTGGTCTGGGGATGGGGCGGGTATCTGCCGCTCGACGACTTGACCATCTGGACCGAAGCCGCCCTGGAAAACGGCTGGTCGGCGTCCTCGGCGGCTTTCGTTTCCGCGCTGTTGGCTCCCGAACAGACCATGCACGGAAGCATCAGCGGCGTAACACTGGCGGATCTTCCCCGCGTGCTGGACGACGGCGAGCAGGGAGAATCCACGCTGGGACCGGATCTCAACGCCAATGGCATTGAAACAGACCTAGTTCCTTATTATAGTGCGTTCGAGCCGCTGGACGACCTGATCCGGCTCCGACAACGAATGAACCGCATGGCCAGTGTATCCGTAGCCCCGCTTCCCTGGTTCGCGTCGAACGAAATGGACGGGGCCATGGTTATCGCAGGTGCCTACCTCAACTCGGAATCCTTCATGCCGCTGGGTATGTCGCTGGGGTTGGGGGAATCCATCGTCTATGATACCGAGGACGACGAAGGAAACGTCGAGAGAGTGGAAACGGTTCCTCAACCCATGGAACTGGCTCAACCGCTGGAAGTGCCTTTTGCGTCCAAATACGGAGGGTTGCGGGGAGAATACGTGCTGATGACCATTGCCGCTCCCCTGGCTCGTCTGTTCGATCATTCGGAAACCCTCGGAGCATTTTCCGTCGTGATATCGAGGCATTCTCGTGAACCCGAAACGGTCGAAGCTCAACCGTTTCTCAAACTAGTACCTATGACCTTGTGCGATGTCGAAGAGCGAGAGGTTTCTCTGTTCGCCGTGGAAGGTGCCGATCTCTACCGGGTCGTTTTCGGCGAAGACGGCGGTCGCAAGTGGGAAGTCTGGTTGGGACCGGGAACGCAGGATGGAGAAGAACTCAGTTTCAAGCTTCCGGCGATGGAAATCGACGATCCATTTGCAGAAGAGTTCCGCGTGCAGGCCATCGATTTGGAAAATGCAACCTATGAAGAACTGGTCGCTTTCAATGATCGACCCTTGCATCGAACCGGGAGATACGCATCACGTTATTCACATTTTACTGTAACGAAAAGCGAATAATAACGAAAAAAGCCCCCCGAGGATGAAAGGAGGAAGAGGGGAAAAAGAAAATTAGTGATTGTCGTTTTTCTATTCAGTGCTTGACATCCCAAGCATTTTAAGGTAGTTAGCACTCTCATTGATAGAAACGCGCGCAATCGCACGCTGCGATGAAAGACAGGATTTCTGGAAAACGCTGTAAACCATTGAAAACAGCGGATTTGTGCTGAAAGTTTGTATTGGCAACCATTTAAGGAGGAAAAGGGAAATGACGAAAACCAAGAGTTTACTGTTTCTGTTCGTCCTGTTGATCGGCCTGCTGGCGTTTGCCGGTTGCTCCGATGACAGCGATGACAACCCCCAAACCAACCCGGACTCGGACAACGTCACGGGTGGCGATGACGACGAAGTCGCCGGTAGTGAAGATGACACCACGGACGATCCGGATGACGGACTGTGCGCCGAAGACAGCGAATGCCCCGACGGCGAATCCTGCCACGACGTGCTCGGCATCTGCGTCGAAGCCGAATGCCCCGAAGGCACCGACACAGAGTGCGAAGCGCTGTATCCGTACGGCGACGCCGCCAATGCTTCCAACTACATGTATGCCTGCGCCGGTGATAGCCTCTGCTACCCGCTGGCCTGCACGGCCGACACCGACTGCGCCACCGCCGGTATCATCTGCGTTGAAGGCACCTGCACCAAAGCCGGTAGCCCCGACGACATCGCCAAGCTCGAAATCAACCAGGGCAACGGTATGCTGACCGAAGGCGGCGACCTGCAACTGACCGTCACTGCTTACCATCAGAGCGGTGCCATCCTTCAGTTCGACCCCGGCTCCTTGGCCACCATGTACACCTGGTCGATCTCCGAAGGCACCGCCGCTACCGTGGCCGCCGACGCCGATACCGCCGGCGCCGCGATTCTTTCCGGTACCGAAACCGGTAAAGTCAAAGTCAAAGTCGCTGCCGGTAGCGCCAGTGCTGAAGTTTCCTACCAGGTCTTCGGCGCCGTGACCGCCGGTGATGTCCGCGTCGTGCTGTACGACGACAAATCCGGTGAATTGATCGGCGACGCGAAAGTGTACGTGGGTCAAGAAGAAATGACCGGTGATGCGGGTGGAACCGATGTCTACACCAAGACCGTCGATTGCTCCGGTGGCTGTGATTTCCACGTGTTCCACGCGGATTACAACTACGTTTCGGCCTTAGGCGTGGCCACCAGCAACGTGCTGATCCCGTTGACCGCCAACGAAATCATCGATTCGGTCGAAGGTATCAAAGGCCAGGCTGACATGAGCAAAATGCCTCCGGCGATCCTGAAGAACGATGTTGGCGTTGCGATCACCGCGTTCGCGATTCCCGGCAACCTGATCGACCTCCAGGTCATGAGCCTGCTCGGCGAAATGATCCCGACCGAAGTCAAGCTCGGCTCCGTCCTCAACGAAACCGTGCCGCTGGCCTTCCGGATTGGAACTGTCGCTTTCCGGCAACTGGATGAAAGAAAACTTCTACGCGATGCAAGCCCCCCGTCGATGGCACGGCCACGGCATGGAGCCTCGGTGGTAAGCTTCCTCTGAACGAGTTGATCGGTAAAGTCGCCCCCTTGATCGGTGACCTCGACAACCTGCCCATCGGCGAAATCCTCGCCATCGCCCCTGCCTTACCTGCAAGACGATATGTGGCACGGCCTGAAGCCGGGTCTCGAACTCGACACCGTTGCCAAAACCTACACCGGTGAAGGCGAAGAACAAGAGCCGACCTACTTGGAGAACCTCCAGTCGGTCACCGACCTTGCCATGGCGAAACCGATGGATCGTACCATCAACGCCCTGTATGAAAACCTGCCCAACGCCGATGCGGTCATCACCCTCGTTGGCGCCATGCAGACCGGCGTAGGCTTCGTGCCTCTCGGACTGGGTGCCCAGATGGACTCGGACAAGAACGGTAAAATCGACTCTTCCGAAGCGCTGCCGGTCAAATACGCGCCTCAGCACTCCGGTCTCTCCGGCTTCCCGTACTACGTGGTTTCCGCTGCCGCGAACATCGATGCTCTGCTCGATGGTGGCAACCTCGCCCTGTCCGGTGCCGTGGATCGCTATGCGACTCTTCCGGAAGACGGTCTTAACATGACCTCCCCGAACTTCGCCGACTTCGTGACCCTGCACGAACTACGACGCCTCCAACGGCGTGGCCTTCACCGCCGACGCCAACCCCGACGCCACCTTCATCCGCGCCTCCTTCTCGGCGGACTTCGATGATGCCGGCGTACGGAAATACTGGTTCGTGTATGCTCCTCCTGGAGCCGCTGGCGAAACGGTCATGGCCGAAGTTCCCGCCGGTCTGACGGACGTGGAATACACCCGCGTGGACAATCCTCTGATCTCCGCTGTCGTTCTTAACGACGCCGATGGCAACCTGGTGAGCTATGATGGACTCTTCGAGTTCAACAGCACCAACATCGACGGCATGAACGACATGGTTTCCGCCTTTGCGTTCTCCGAACTTCCCGAGAAGGACTGCGACGACACCTTCCAGGCTGTTTGCGATGGCGAAGGCAAAGTCCTGACCACCTGCGAATGCGGTGTCCAGATGGAAACCGACTGCACCGCCGACGGCCAGATCTGCCAGGGCGGCGCCTGCGTGGCTCAGTAAGAACCGCGTTTAGCTGATCATCCCGGAACCTCTTTTATGGGGTTCCGAAGCCTCTTCAAACGGGCATCCGAAATTTTCGGATGCCCGTTTTTTTTGGTGTTCTTTCTCTTACGAATCGTTTATTATGAACTATACACTTGGAGTGAATCATCGCGTCAACAAGGAATAGAACATGACAAAAAGCAAAACCTTGCTCTTTCTCGGTATTCTATTGGCAGGACTGTTGGCCTTTACCCCAGCATGTTCCGATGACGGCGAGGAAAACCTCTTCGACAACGCCAATGCGGACCGCGATGCAGTACCGGAAGAAGACACCTCGGAGTCCGACGGAAATCGACGCAGATCTTTCTATGGACATCCTTTCCTGCTCAAGCGATCGAGGATGCTCCAGCGGCAAGCCTGCCACGATGAAGAGCATGTTTGCATGGAGGTAGAATGCCCGAACGGGTCCGACGAAACATGCGAAGCTCTCTACTCTTACGGCAACAGTAATAAAAACCCTGCAAGTTATAAATTCGCCTGTGGTGAAGACAAACTATGCTACCCGAAACCTTGCAAGCCGATGCAGAATGCCACGAAGCCGGTGTAATTTGTGTAGAAGGCTCTTGTGTCATATTATCGCGACCCATTCCTATTACATTGGAAATCAACGAGGGTGATGGCTTTTTAATGGAAGGCGACACATTGCAATTGACTGTCACGGCCTACCACCCGAGCGGTGCGGTTATACAATACGACTCAAGTTCTCTCGCAACAATGTACACATGGACCATTTCCGAAGGCGATGCCGCAACCATCGTTTCTGACGAAAACGAACCTGGAGCCGCCATTTTAACCGGTACCGGAGAAGGCTTTGTCACAGTGAAAGTCACCGGTATGAGTGGTACCGATGAGGTTTCCTACGTGTTTTCCCCACCGTACCGGACGGACAAATCCGTGTGGTGCTATACGACGAAAAAACCGAAGATTTGATCGCCGACGCGAAGGTCCTTTTCAGGACAGCAACAAATACCCGAAAATCCTGAAGATCCAGGCATTACATCGGAACCGGCGATTGCAGCACCGAGGGCTGCGACCTCCACGTTTTCCATGGCAGGTACAATTACCTCTCAGCATTCGGAGTGAAAGCCACAACCTGCTGATTCCACTTTCCATGCATGAAGCAACTAACGTTGTCGAAGGCATCCGAGGACGAGTGGATGTCAGCAAAATGCCTCCCGCCATTCTGAAAACGATGTCGGGTAGCATTCACAGCGTTTGCTTTACAGGGGGATTTGATCGATTTTATCATGAAAAATCCGTTACGGACCGAACGCCGGTGGAAAATCAAGATCGGCTCCGTTTGCGACGAGATTCTAGACTTACCCTACGGTTTGGAGCTATCGCTATCCGACACATGGTTCAAGTCGAAATTCACCGCGATTCAACCTCCGTCGATGTCCGACCACCGCCTGGAGTCTCGCCGGAAAAAATGCCGATGAACGAACTTATCGGAAAGATTGCACCTTTGATCGGCGGACCTTGACGATATCCCCATCGGTGATGTTCTCGCTATCGTCCTCCCTACATTCAAGACGATCTGTGGCATGCCCTGAAAACAGACTTGGATCTTCCCGCCGTAGCCAAAACACAGTCTTCCATCGGCGTTCCCACGTATTTCGAAAACCTCACTCCTTTCAACGGCTTGCAAGCCGCAAAACCTCAGGACCGCTCGATCAACGTTTCATACGAAAATCTCCCGGCGGACACGGTGTTTACCATAGTCGGTGCCATGCAAACCGGCGTTGGCTTCGTACCGCTCGGACTAGGCATCCAGATGGATTCCGACAAAAACGGTCGAATCGACTCCATCGAAGCGATGCCGATCAGATATGCGGCGCAGCATTCAGGTCTGGCCGGGTTTCCCTATTACGTGATTTCCGCCGCCACAAATGCCGAGGAATTGCTCGATGGCGACGACATCCGGCTTTCCGGTTTTGTGCATCGTTTTGAAAGCATACCCGTAGATGGCCTCTACTTGGACTCCCCGGACTTCACCGACTTCGTAACCTGCATGAATTACGACGCTACCGACGGCCTGGCCTTCACGGCGGACGCTCACCCAGACGCCACGTTTGTTCGAACGACGTTTACGGCAGATTTCCCCACCAAAGGTTTTCGAAAATACTGGTCCGTATATGCTCCCCCAGGTGCGGAGAACGAAATTATCGCTGTGCAACTTCCCTTGGAGCTTTCCGACCTAGAGTACGAAATTTCCGGCACCCCGTGGATAACCGCCGCAACCTTGAACGACAAAAACGGCGATTCGGTGAGCTACGATCACCTCTTCGAGTTCAACGCATACGCCTCGACGACATCAACACCTCGGTTTCGTCCTTCGCATTTTCCGAATTACCGGAAAAAACTGTGATGAATCCCACCTTTACACCTATCTGCTCGAAAGAAGGCGACATTCGCATCATCTGCGAATGCGGAATGCAGATCGAAGAAACCGACTGCGCGACTGACGGTTCGTGTATGCTGGAAAGGCATTTGCGTAACTCCGCAATAAAGGAAATTCCGGCGACTTTTCGGCTTGTCGTTTCTTTTTCATCCTGGATATTTTCTAATATTTTCTATAGGTTACAGAATTCGAAAACCAAAAGTGCTTCGCGGTTGCGTATAAAGCGAAGCCAAGCTATAATCAAAATATTCGTGTGATGAATGTAACCTTTTGTCCTCAAGTATCCCCCATGAATGCTTTGCCCATCGTTTTTCTTTTTTCCTTGCTTGCCGCCGCTTCTCCATCGCCGGAATCCTCCGACGCAAGCGCTGCCGCTTTTCCCGACAAAACCGAAAAGACGGAACCTGCCGACCTTTCGGAGTTTTATACAAGTCACAGACTCGGGGATCTCGAAATTCACCCTCTGCTCGACGAAACCGAAACTCCGGGTTAGCCAGCGCATGTTCACGAACGATCAACGAGCGGAGCTTTGCATCGAATTGCTTAAATCGGCCATTTCCGACGAACCGGACCCTCTGCGCCGGACACGTCTGCGTTTCAAGCTGGCCATGAATACATCCGAGTGAATCAACCTGAAGAAGCCTCCAAACACTGGAAAATCCTCAGCAAATCCTATCCTTTGCTAGCTCCTTACGCCAATTTCAACTGGCCGAGGAAGCCGTTCGGGAAAGTCGATGGAGTGAAGCGCTTTCGCTATTGGAACAATTCCCGTGGACAACCGGTTTTATACCGAAGCCATGTTTCGCCGGGGAGAATGCCTCGTGCGTCTCGACCGGGCGGAAGAAGCGGGCGGGTGTTTTCGAACAGCTTCTACTCGTCTACCCCGAGCATTCATGCAAGCTATCGCCCTTTGGGAGTTGGGAAAAATTTACCAAAGCTGAAAAACGACCGGCGCGGGAGATGTTCGAAAAACTGGCAAAAGAATTTCCCGAAACCTCATATGGACACGAGCCTACAGCATCCTTCACGGCCATCCGAAAAACAGAATGTATCGTGATATCGAACGGTTGCGAAAAGAAGGCGATGACCTGATAAGATCTACTGGTACAAGTCGGCTTATCGCAAATACAACGAAGCACGAAACCTGCTGGGACAAGCCAACAGCCGTTTGCGGGGAGATATCACGCTGGATATGGCACAGGCCAAATTCTCGAACCGCAGCAGTTCACGTCGCTACACCGACGCGATTTATCTTGCACAGCAGGTGATGAACACCCACGCGGACAAAGACACGAAGGCGAAGCCCGGTACCTGATCGTCCGTTCCTATCTGCGGAAAAACGAATACGACAACGCCGTCAAGGCGGCGGACCGCTTTTTAGCCATCATCCCAAGCATCCTCTGGCCTGCGATGCTCGTTACCTTGCCGCTCGTGCCTATCACAATGCCGAAACGAGCAAGCCGCCCGTAACGCAATACATCCGTGTTTTCGAGGACTTCCCCACTTGTAAGCACGCAGACAACGCGGCATGGTTCGCCGCATGGTCGCTTTATCAAAAAGACAAATACGAACAATCGCAACGGATTCTTCGAACGATTCAACGCATCAGACCCGACACTGTAGACGCCCAGCAAGCGTATTACTGGACGCTCGAATCCTGGCGAAACAGGGAAAAGTGTCCAGGCCGCGAAAATCTGGTCCCGACTGGTGGAGGTCTATCCTCTGAGCTACTATGGTATGCAAGCGTTGGCGCGACTGGAAGAAGCAGGCTTCGAACCTCCTGAAATCACGAAGAAAGACCCTAAATGGCTTGAGATTCACACGGCGACGACCTTAACCTGGATGTTCGCCGAGAACGTGCGATTCCCGGCGTGCGGCGAGCCATAGAATTCACGGAACTCGGTCTGGAGTACGAAGCCCGCCGAGAATGGAACACCTGCTCAAACACACGGGATTTCCCGATACTCTGCCCTGGATCGCTTCATGGACTTTCAACCGTGTAGGCAACTACCAGTTCAGTCCTGGATTCCACGGGTAGAGCACAAAGACTGGATGTTCACCTGGCCTCAACCGGGAAAACGATCCCTCTGGCTGCTGGCCTACCCGCGTCCATACAAGGATCTCGTCGAATCCAACGCCGCCAAAAACGGTTTGGAACCATGGTTCGTCCACGCCATCATGCGCGAGGAAAGCTCGTTTCAGGCCGATGTAATGTCTCCGGCGAAAGCATTGGGCCTGATGCAGATCATCGAAAGCACCGGACGGGCATTGCACGGGATATCGGGACGAATCTTCGATTTCGAGAGCCTCAAGCAGCCGCCGACCGCCATTCGTTTCGGAGCGTTTCACCTGGCGCAACTGATGCGGGAATGGGATGGTATGCTCCCCTGGCGATTGCCTCCTACAACGCCGGGAGCACCGCCGTACGACGCTGGGTGCGCACGATCCGAACGTAGCGCTGGACGAGTTCATCGAATCGATTCCCTATCGCGAAACCCGCTATACACGAAACGGGTGCTGCGGACGTTCGGAACCTACCGATATCTCTACACCGAAGACAAAATCGGCCTCGATATCGGCAACAGCTTGCAGCCTTCTCCCGCTCCAGCCGTCGGACTGTTCCCTGAACGGGGAAACGCGATGACCTCGCCGCTGTTGATCTCGGCCAGCCGACGCACAGACCTTCCCGCTTACTATGCCTCCTGGTTTAAAAATCGCCTGGAGGCGGGATTTT